>NZ_JAAVTA010000009.1 GCF_012102705.1 Haematospirillum sp. H1815 | reverse complement strand
ACTCACCGAAAGTGTCTCGGACGTGTCAACAAGGGAAACAGACTGGATCCCAAGGGAAACCGCCTCGTCCTCTTTCGTCGTCACAGGACCGGACCCAACCGTCAGCGCCGGCGCATCCGAAACAGGCACAACATCCGTATTCTGCTCCTCAGTCGGCAGAACAACGGCATCCAAGATCTCTGGCTCCAGAGTCTCTTCAGCAAGCGCATCACTCTCTTCGCCGTCAGGCTGAGTATATTCCTCATCCGAATCCCGACGCCGACGGTCACCACGCCAAGCGGTTATTTCTTGATCTTCGACAGAAACAGATTCATCCGCGCCGTCAGCGTCCTTGTTATCTTCGTCCTCAGTCTCCACAAGCTCGGAGTGTTGCTCCTGACGCTCCACCGAGACTTCCGATCGATCCACAGATACAGATACAGACTGTGCTTGCGTAACAACTTCACCCCCGGTCTCCTGAATATCGTAGGCCCGCCGGCGCTCTTCCAGCGCTGAAGAGGTAAACCGCGTTTCTTCGTTATCAGCGATATAACCGTTCACATCCGTACCGCGACGACTGCCGGTATGGGTCGTTGCATGGCTTGTCAGATTACGTTCCGAACGATTCTGTTCTTGGCTGTCATCATTGGCTTCACGCGCAATGGCATCCAATGGATCATCCGTTTCGTCATCACCCGCGACACGCGGTCTGAGATCTGCAACATCACCAGACAAAACAGCATCAAAGAGGTCAGCCTGCCCAGACACAGAAGACACGCCCGGAGTAATGTTCTCTACCTCTTCAGGCAGAACCACCGTAGAGTTCTTGTCTGTCATACGAACCTCTTCAAAACAGCAGATTGATGCCAAAGCTGCTGCCCCGTGCAACGGTTGCAGCAAACCTTATGTGTATACGTGTTTTGGAAACCCGTACAGAACCGTCTTTCTCAGCGCTCTGTGAAGGCTTGGGTTGCCGCTACGTAGATTGGTTTCAGGAGATACTCAATCAGCGTTTTTTCGCCGGTCAAGATATCAGCCTGCACAACCATGCCAGGCAAAAGCCTGTTATGGATCTTTCCGATCCAGTTCTGGGACAAACGGATACGAGCCTTGTAATAAGGTTGTCCCTGTTCATCAAAAAATGTTGTGGCCGATATTAATTCCAAGGTTCCATCAATGCTTCCGTAACGGGCGTAATCAAAGGCCGTTACCTTGACCCGCACGGTCTGACCCACCTCAACCGCACCAATGTCTTTTGTTGCTATACGGGATTCGACAACCATCTCCCCCGCACCGGGTACAATTTCGGCCAATAATTGCCCGGGCGTCACGACCTCACCGGCATGCCTGACGGCAAGCCCCTTGATCACACCATCAGACGGAGCCGTAACCGTCAGCCGATTCACCTTGTCACGAGCCCGCCCCAAGGCCTCCTCAACTTCTGCAAGCTCTGCGGCCACGGCACCGATACGGTTTACCGTCTCTTCATGACCGCTGCTTTCAAGCTCCATCAACTGCTGCGTCACTTCGGCAATACTGCCGCGAACGCTTTCCAGCTGCCCCTGCATCCGAGACTGCTCTGCTTGCCGGCCGGCAAGCTCCCTCTCTGCGCGCAACATGCTGATCTTGGAACCAATCCCCTGCTGGAAAAGACGGCGATAAACATCCCGTTCCTGCGAGAGGGCTGAAACTTCCTTGGCGCTGGACCGAAGCTGCTGAACTAAGCCCGCCTCTTCCGCTTTGCGCTGCCCCAGCCGGCTTTGCAGAACAGATCTTCTGTCCTTCAGGGAACGAATCTGCGCCGCAAGAATGGCCTGCTGATCTTCCCCGATAGAAGCAAAGTTGCCACCGGACAGAGATGACAAGTCCACATCCTCTCCTGCTGCGAAGGCACGCAACCGCCCAAGCTGGAACTCCAGGAAGGCACGACGTGTCAACAGCTGACCCTGCTCTGCCTCAAAGGCCGCAGGATCAAGACGCAACAACAGCTGACCCATGGATACGTGATCGCCTTCCTGCACCAGAACCTCACGGACAATCCCGCCTTCGAAATGCTGGATCTTCAGAACAGGATCGACAGGCACGACCTGACCGGATGTCACTGCCGTCTCGGCAACCGGCTGTGTAGAGGCCCAAACAGTAAATGCAAAGACAATGGCAGCAACGATAAACAGCAGCCCGCGACGATGGTCGCTGATATCTTCTTCCAGGTGCACAACATGGGCCTGAGGACGCTGCCGACGGCGGCCACGTTCAACAACCGGATGCGCTATTGCTGTTTGTACTACCTTATCAGGGGCCATTATCAGGCTTCTGTCCTTTTCCATCACTCTTTTCTACCTGCCCCGCTGGGGGAGCCGGTCGGGAGGGTGTCAGCGATTCAACATCCACAAAACGCACAACCTGACCATCACGCAGCTCCAGAAGCTTGTCTGCAAGACGGACATGGCTGGGACGGTGCGTCACCACAATAACCGTAACCCTGCCCTGCAAGCGGCGGATCACATTCATCAAGGCCTCATCACCGGCAGCATCCAATCCACCTGCCGGTTCATCCAGAAGAACGATCGGCGCATCCTTGCGCATCAGAACCCTGGCAAGGGCTATACGGGTCCGCACACTGGGAGAGGCAACTTTCTGGTCACCAAACCGCGTTTCAAGACCATCGGGCAGCTCCCTCAGGTCATCAGCCAAGCCAACCAGACCGGCTACCTCCTGAATATCAGCCAAGGAGGCCGACGGATCAGCCAGCTGGATGTTCTGGATCACCGTACCCCGAAAGATCTCTGGTTCTTCCGGACACCAGGCAATAACCCTTCTGTACTCCAGCGGATCAAAGCGACGGATATCCATACCATCAACCTTGACCATGCCGGTCTGGCCCTTGAGAACGCCGGCCAACGCCTTGATCAGGGTCGACTTGCCAGCACCATTACGCCCAACAACGGCGACCACCTCACCAGGTTTCACCTCAAAGCTGACGCCAAGAAGGGCCGGCTCAGTATCTTGGCTGTAGCGCAGACTGAAGCGACTGACCTGTATGCTACCACCCAGTTCACGCACCGGCCGAACCAAGGCATGAGGCGGACGCTCGGGTATCATCTCCATCAGCCGGTCGATCTGGCGGATGCTGGAATGCACCTGCTCGGAACGAGCCAGCACCATAAACCCGGCCTGGAACGGCGCCAAAGCGCGCCACAACAGGATCATCGAGGCAATAAGACCCCCTGTGGACATCACACCGGCAAGCACAGCCACAGCGCCAAACCACAACGTGGCAACGCCACACAGCATGACAACACCCTGGGCGGCAACAGCCAGGAAGGCAACCGTCTGGTTGGTCCCGAAATTAGCCTGCGCTGCCCGCGCGGAACGAATGCGGTAGCGGTTCAACCATACAGAGAACGCACCTGTCGTACGCAACAGACGATGGAGGCGAACCGCCTCAATGGCAAGCTCCTGCCTGTTTGAAGTCGCACGCGCAGCTTCGGCCACCTGACGGCGCAAAGGCTCTCTAGCCAGAAAACCCATAGCAATAAGTACAAGCGCGCCAATCGTCGGAACAAGACCAAGCCAACCGGCCAGAATGTACATACTGGCGATTACCAGAAGCGAGAAGGGAACGTCAAGGACAGACTGGGCGCTCTGTCCGGTCAAAAACTCACGTACCGTGTCGAAGTCCTTGACCCTGGACACTTGTGCACCAACGCTGGCCCCTTCTGTAACACTTGGTGGAAGGTACAAAAGGCGCTCGAAAACAGCCCGCCCGACCAGAATATCGATTCGCGCGCCGACTCGGGCCAGCAACCTTGTACGCAAGGATCGGGCACCAAGCTCACCTGTCAGGGCAACAATCATGACCAAGACAAGAGATCCAAGGGTAGAAAGCGACCCAGACGATATATATCTATCGTAGATCGCCATCACATACAGCGGGGATGTAATCGCCAGCAACGTGATAACGGCCGTCAGGGCAAGGGCAATCCACAAATGGGGACGAAACCGCATCAGGATGCCACCCAGCCACGATCCTTCCCGCAAGGAAGCAGCCCGGGCATCAGGATCTTCAATGGCCTGGAAGACAAGGGCAACGCCAAGGTTCACGTCATCAATAACCTGAACGCCATAACCAGGCATGAAAACATGCAGGCCATCGTGTTCCCGGGACAGAACAACACAGGCATCCGCATCGTCAGGAAGAAAAAGACAGGGCAGTTCCCGGTCCGGGATGGATGAAACAACCCCACGCCTCAGAACACTGGAGAAACCAAGATCAACCATGGTCCGGCGCAGGCCGGTCAAATCCAGGGGACCTCCGAAGTAAGGCAAGGACTCAACCAAATGGCGAGTATCTCCGTCCCAACCCAACGCACGCAGAAGAACAGGCAGACAAAGCCCCAGGTCATTGCGGGTCAGCAATGACTCGTCGGGAAGCTCCAGCGGACGGGAACGGTAGCGTACCGGCCCCGTACCTGTAGCATCAGGGCCAGTCTCTTCTGGCGACACCCTGACTCCTATCCCCTTGTTCATGCTGTAGCCATCGGCAATACCACCGTCGGATATGACCACGTTCACGCCCCCTGTTCCGGAGGAACCGCGCGGATCACACCATCCGGACCCGGCAATGGAACCAGACGACCAGCAACCAGTTCATAATGACACTGGGCTATTTTCAATGTCGATGGCCTGTGACTCACAATGACAAAAGCGCGATCCTTCATCCGACGCTGCATGGCCTGCATTAACAGCTGGTCCGATGCCCCATCCAGAAGCGTATTCGCATCATCGAAAAGGATAACAGCAGGATCGAGAGCCAATATCCTTGCAATCGATATTCTCTGGATAACCCCACGGGGTAAGGCACTGCCGATACGGCCACCCAGCGGAGCATCAAACCCCTGGGCCAAGGATGCGGCAAATTCATTCAAGCCAAGCTCTTCAGCCACAGCAAGGGCTGTACGCTCCCTTTCATGATCGAAAAGAGTCAGATTCTCCAGAAAAGTACCGGCAACAAGTTCGCCATGCTCGCCAAGAAAACCAGTCGCCTGCCACAGATCATCCCGACGCACATGGGTAAGATCCTGCCCATCAACCAGAACGCGCCCCTGTTCAGGAACAAGGTGACCCGTCATCAACCATAATAACAGGGACTTGCCACTGCCATTGGCGCCACGAATACTGATGGAATCCCCCGGACGTAAGGTAAGGGACACAGAATCAAGAAGCCACGATCCATCAGGCCTCCGCCCATAACAAACGTTGTCCAGCGTCAGAACCCCCTTGTCAATGACCAAGGGATCTTTGTCCTCATCCAGGGCAATGGCAAACGTTTCGGCAACCCTCTGCTCTGCCATCGTATTACTCTGACGACGGAGCCAGACAGACAAAGCTGCTTGCACAGGGGGAGCAATGCGCCCGGCCAACATGGTACAGGCCCCCAAACTCCCGACCGTCATCTGGTGATCCACAACCAGCATGGCCCCAAAGGCAACCGTCCCCACTGTCAAAGCCTGGGTAAAGATAGCCCCCATCATCTGGACAGCTCCCTGACGAATAGCCAGGATGTGGCGCCCACTTATGGCATTCTCCAGGAGACGCTCAAAACGCCTGAGCATCTGCGCCTCGGCAGATAGAGCCTTGACCGTCTGGATGCCTGACAGGGTCTCCAACATGAAATTGAAACGGCGCTCATACTGCTCACCTGTTTCTTCGGTAGCAGACCGCAGCTTGTCCCCCTGGTGCAGGGACACCATGACAAACACAGCCGTCATCAGGATGGGAACAAAAACAAGCCATCCGCCCAGAAAGAGAATGACCAGCAGGAATATTGCGATAAAAGGCAAGTCCGCCAAGGCCAACAACATCCGTCCGCCATGGAAATCCCGCAGCTTGTCCACAGATGACAGACGCTCCAGATGAGTTCCCCCCCCGTCTTTCTCGAAACGGGACATGGGCAGGGACAAAAGCCTGCGCAAACTTTCGTAATGACCACGATGCTCGAAGCGGGCCGACACAAGACCAGCCAATCCCTCTCTCAAGGTGCGCAACAGCATTTCAAGGATCAAGGCGCTGATAACACCCAATGCCAGAAGATCAAGGGTTGCCATATTATGATTAGGCAAAATACGATCATAGATCTGCAGCATTGACAGCGGCAATGCCAAGGCAACCACATTAATAAAGAAGGAAGAAACGAACAATTCGACAAGGTGGCGCTGCCCGGACACAAGATGGGCCGGATCCGACGCGCGATGGAAAGCGGGTGCCTGACCTGCCATAATTGTCTGTCCTCTGCCGGACTCCCCCGACACTCCTGCCATACCTGAGTCAACACAATCTTCGGCGACGTATAAACAACCGAAAATAAACGTGCCCTGAACGTACAAAAAATTCAACCAAAAGAATTCAAAACTTTTCTTTTCCCCACCAAAAGTGATCTTTCCGACTCTTCAGGATCCTACATTATCCTTTATTATCAAACACAAGGACAATGGTGGGGACGGCGGGACTTGAACCCGCAAGACCGTAGGTCGGACGATTTTAAGTCGTCAGTGTTTACCATTTCACCACGTCCCCGGAAAAATGGACCCTACCCTAGACGCTCCCGGGGAAAGGCTCAAGTATCTTATTGCACCAGAAGGGAACTACCGATTCCATAGGGACAACACAGAGCATGTCCAACAGAAAACAATGTAGGCCGGAAAACAAAAAGCCGGCCGGAGAAACCCCGGCCGGGCATCAAGGACAGAACTCAGGGATAATATGGTCAGACCATAGTCTCAACGGCATTCTTGTAACGCGCCTGGATCGGCTCAAGCGCCGAACGGGCCACAATAGCGCCCATCTCAGACAATTTTGAAGACTGGGCCACAGCCTTGTCCCAGCTCTCCCGCGCCAACTGCTGCTGGACACGCGCCATATCATCCGGATTCTTGCAGGAAGCCAAGGCCTTGCTACCTTGGACAGCAACCTCCAGTGTCTTCCCGGTATAACCGAAAACTTCCTTGGCAATCTCCTCCACTCCGGCAGCCAGACGGTTCCCGGACTGGACAAAAGCATCAACGTTGGCCTTGTTGAAACTTACAACGTCGTCAAATGACCTGAACATCGGACCCTCCCGGGGGCATTCGCAGGCATAGCCCAAAACAAACAGGACCAAGCCTTATAGAGGAAGACAGTTCACACTGCACTGCAGCATGAGATAAATGTGCCCTCCCTTCCCCTAAAAGTCAAGACCGGAAATTGTGCGTTGCAGCAGGAGGCAAGTTACCCCGCTTCCGCCCACCATTTTTCCGCCTGCTCAGCCAGCAAGACTGGACCGGATCGCGTCCAGCGCTGCCCCGGAAGCAGCACCATCCGGTCCCCCCGCCTGGGCCATGTCGGGACGACCACCGCCACCCTTGCCGCCAACAACAGACGAACCAGCCCGAACCAGATCTACGGCATTGAAACGACTGGCCAGATCGGGGGAGACAGCCACAACCAGACTCGCCTTTCCTTCAAAGGACGAAGCCAAGGCAACAACTCCCGATCCAATCTGGCGCATAAGGTCATCGGCAATCCCCTTGAGGTCCTTGCCAGGCACATCATCCAACAGCCGTGACACGAAAGAGATACCATCAACCGTCACTGGCTCAACCCCTTGCCCACCTGCTCCACCCCCAAGAGCAGCCTTCCGACGCAGGTCTTCCAGCTCACGTTCAAGCCGGCGACGTTCCTCTACCAGCGCGGCAACACGATCCGGAACCTCTGCAGGAGCAGCCTTCAGCGCCTCAGCCGCCTTGGATAGCAGGCCCTCGCGGACAGAAATCCAGTCCAGAGCCCCCCGACCGGTAACCGCCTCGATCCGGCGCACACCGGCCCCAACCGCACTCTCGGACACGATCCGCAATAAGCCAATATCGCCGGTACGGTTAACGTGCGTGCCACCGCACAGCTCCGTTGACACATCCTCCATGCTGACAACGCGCACCTCATCACCGTACTTCTCGCCAAACAAGGCCATAGCACCAGCCTTGATCGCGGAATCAGGATCCATCAGACGGGTGACAACCTCGACATTGGCCCGGATTGCCGCGTTGACGTCAGCCTCGACAACGGCAATCTCCGCAGCGGTCACCGCACGGGGATGCGCAATGTCAAAGCGCAGACGATCAGCATCAACCAAAGACCCCTTCTGGGTAACATGTTCCCCAAGCCGCCGGCGCAAGGCTGTGTGCAGCAGGTGCGTGGCCGAATGATTGGCCCGGATGGCCAGGCGGGTTTCCGTATCCACTTTCAGGAATACGGCACCACCAACCGCAAGCGCTCCTTCGTCCACAACGCCGGTATGTACAATCAGATCACCCAGCTTCTTCTGGGTATCGGTTACGGATACGCGCCCAGCACCCTCGACAAGAGCGATGACTCCATGGTCACCAACCTGGCCACCGGATTCGCCGTAGAATGGGCTTTGATTCACAACAACAGAAACAGTTTGCCCCGCCTCGGCACGGTCCACACGCTTGCCATCAACAAGCAAGGCCAGGATCTTGCCCTCAGATTCATCCGTGGCATACCCCAGAAACTCGGTTGCCCCGACGCTCTCACGCAGTTCGAACCAGACAGCATCGGTTGCCGCCTCACCCGAACCAGCCCAGGACTTGCGCGCCTTCTCACGCGCTTGGTCCATGGCTGTATGGAAGCCGTCCAGATCAACGGTATACCCCTCGCCACGCAGGGCGTCCTGGGTCAGGTCCAGCGGGAAGCCATAAGTATCGTACAGGGTAAAGGCAACACCACCGGGCAAGGTCCCACCAGAGGGCAGACGCTCTTTCTCCGCATCCAGCAGACGCAGGCCACGCTCCAGCATCTGGCGGAAACGGGTTTCTTCCAGACGCAGGGTCTCGACAATCAGGGCATGGGCACGCTCCAGCTCGTGGAATGCCAGGCCCATGGCCCGCAGCAAGGCGGGCACAAGACGGTACATGACCGGTTCCCGGCATCCCATGATATGGGCATGACGCATGGCCCGGCGCATAATCCGGCGCAGGACATAACCCCGCCCCTCGTTGGATGGCAGGACACCATCGGCAATCAGGAAGCATGCTGCACGCAGGTGATCGGCGATCACACGGTGGCTTACCTTGTGCGGACCATCCGGATCCGTATTGGCGACATCGGCCACGGCTTCGATCAGGCCACGCATCAGATCAATATCATAATTGTCGTGCTTGCCCTGAAGAATGGCGGCAAAGCGTTCCAGACCCATCCCCGTATCAATGGACGGTCGAGGCAGATTGATCCGCGTTTCGGCATCAACCTGTTCGAATTGCATGAAAACGAGGTTCCAGATTTCGATAAAACGATCGCCATCCTGATCGGCGCTGCCAGGAGGGCCACCGGCGATACCCGGACCATGGTCAAAGAAGATTTCCGAACACGGACCACACGGACCCGTCTCACCCATCATCCAGAAATTATCCATCGTCGGAATGCGAATGATACGGCTGTCCGGCAGGGCTGATATGCGACGCCACAACCCGGCGGCATCCTCGTCCGAAGTATGCACCGTCACCAGAAGCCGGTCAGCAGGCAGACCAAACTCACGGGTCACCAGCGTCCAGGCATGATGGATGGCCTCTTCCTTGAAATAATCACCGAAAGAGAAATTCCCCAGCATTTCAAAGAAGGTGTGATGACGGGCTGTATACCCCACATTGTCGAGATCGTTGTGCTTACCCCCTGCCCGGACACACTTCTGCGAGCTGGCCGCCCGCGTCCATGGGCGTGTTTCCTGGCCGGTAAAGACATTCTTGAACTGCACCATCCCCGCATTGGTGAACATCAGCGTCGGATCATTGCGGGGGACCAGCGGGCTTGACTCAACGACCTGATGGCCATGACGACCAAAATAGTCAAGAAAAGTGGCGCGAATATCATTGGTTGTCTTCATGGGGGTACTTCTTCAGACTGGGGCACAGCGGACGTTCATAATCCTGGATGGCCAGTTCTAGGACGACGTGGAGACGCTGTAAAGACGAAGTCAACCAACACCGGGCAGAGACCCGGAAAGGGCCTGCAGCATTTCCACGACACTGTCTACATCCTCGACGCTGGTGGCAAAGGAACAAACCATACGGACAACATCAGGCCCAAGGTCCGCCCACGGACAGAAGCCAATACCGGATGCAGAGAGCGCATCGGCCATCCCAGAAGCCAGGCGCACAAAGACCTCGTTAACCTGAACCGGCATGACAAGTTCCACACCCGGGAGATCACCGAGACCAGCAGCAAGGCGCGCGGCCATGGCGTTGGCATTGTATGCATTGCGCAGCCAGAGCCCATCATCCAGCATTGCCTCCAGCTGAGCACCGACAAAGCGGCTCTTGCTGAGAAGGTGGCCGGTCCGCTTCAGAAGATGCCCGAAAGTATCCGCATGCCGGGGATCAAAGAACAAAACAGCCTCTGCGGCCCATGCCCCGTTCTTGGTTGCCCCGAACGACAAGGCATCGACCCCGGCCCTCCAGGTCATATCCGCCGGAGAAACACCCGTGGCCATAACAGCATTGGCAAAACGTGCGCCGTCCATGTGCACAGCCAGACCCAGACGCGCGGCAACAGAACATACCGCCTCGATCTCATCAAGACTGTAAACCGTTCCAAATTCGGTAGCCTGCGTCAGGGTTACAGCCGCAGCTCTGGCACGATGAATCCCATGGGAAGAGGAACGGGAAAAGGCCGCCTCCACGCCTTCGGGTGACAGTTTGGCTTGCTCTCCCGGAACAGGAATCATCTGGACCCCACCACCCAGAACTGTCGGTGCAGCAGCCTCATCACCCATTACATGGCTGTCCTGCTGACAGATAATACTCCCCCAAGGCGGACACAGGGCAGACAGAGCCAAACTGTTAGCAGCGGTTCCCGTTATAACCGGCCACATGACCAGATCAGGCTTCTCGAACACTTCACGGAAGGAATCTTGGGCCCGGGCTGTCCAGTCATCCGCGCCATAGCCCGCCGCACTGCCAACCGATGCCGCCGTCAAGGCCTGCAGGATCTCCGGCGAACAGCCATCAACATTATCAGACGTCAAATTTATGTTTTTCATGCCCAAGCACCCGACCACACCCTTAAATCCGTGGGGAACGTACAGGACTGCCGCGCTTCCAGGCAACAAGGATCACGGAGGCGCAAACGGATATGAATTAACATAATGATGTAAACTTTTGTCATTATGACGAAAATAACTACAAATATGATGCATAGAGACAACAAGAAAATCCCAGAATGATGACTGAAAGATAAATATATGTAGAAGGATGCGATATAATGAGCATCATAGAGAGAGAAACAACGCAATAAACTATGCAATGGAGCCTGAAAGGCGGGGCAGGATGAATAAAACAGGCCGCAATTCAATGATCTTGCGAATCAAATGAAAACAAACATTCTTGACAAGATCTGCAAACTGGCACAGAACAAGGCCTCTTCTGCAATTCCGGGGCACAAGCAAGATCATTGCGCTCCGGCTCCCGCTATCGAGGATACGGTGCAAAGTGAAGCGATCCCCGTTGACGACAAGGCTGTTGCCCTGGTTGCCGACAATATCCACAAGAGCTACCATGGACTGGAAGTCCTGAAGGGCGTTTCCCTTACAGCCCTTGAAGGTGATGTCATCTCTGTCATTGGCTCCTCAGGATCCGGGAAAAGTACATTCCTGCGATGCCTGAACCTGCTGGAAGTGCCGGATTCAGGCGCGATCCGCATTGGGGAAGAGGAAATCCGCATGCGCCCCAACCGTAACGGGGGCATGGCTGTTGCCAGCGAACGACAGGTAACCGCACTGCGCCGTCGCTTGGGCTTTGTCTTCCAGAACTTCAACCTGTGGCCACACATGACCATTCTGGAAAATGTGTCTGAAGGCCCCGTTCAGGTTCTCGGCCTCTCCCGGCGGGAGGCAAATGAAAAGGCTGAAGCTCTTCTGGCCAAGGTGGGTATTGCAGACAAGCGTCACGTACACCCGTCCCATCTTTCCGGTGGGCAGCAGCAACGGGCGGCCATAGCCAGGGCCATGGCGATGGATCCGCAGGTTATCCTTTTCGACGAACCAACCAGCGCACTGGACCCCGAGCTGGTGGCAGAGGTGCTTGGTGTCATGCGTGGACTGGCCGAGGAAGGCCGGACAATGCTGGTTGTCACACACGAAATGAGCTTTGCCCGTGATGTTTCGAACCGGATTGTCTTCCTGCACCAAGGGCGGATAGAAGAGGAGGGACATCCGTCCCAGGTTATGGTCAACCCATCATCACCCCGGCTGCGTCAGTTCCTTTCCAGCCACCTGTCCTGAGCGGCATCATAAAAACAGTCAATCACAACCCCGAAAACGCAAGGAGGGTGCTCTCGTGGAAAAAATTGTCAGCTGTATCATGGCGGCGGTTCTTGCTTTTGCGTCTGCATCCGGCGCTGTTGCTGCCGAAAAGATCCGCATTGTAACCGAGGGAACCTACCCCCCGTTCAGCAGTGTCAACGGCAAGGGAGAGCTGGTCGGCTTTGATGTCGATATTGCCAAGGCCCTGTGCAAAACCATGAAGGCGGAGTGCGAGATTGTCACCCAGAACTGGGACGGCATTATCCCCGGCCTTATGGCACGAAAGTACGATGCAGTCGTTGCCTCGATGTCGATTACTGAAGAACGCAAGAAAGCGGTTGATTTCACAAGTCCTTACTACTCGAACAAGCTACAGTTCAGTGGCCCGAAGAACAAACCGCTGGATATCTCCAAGGCAGGCCTGCGCGGGAAGACCATTGGTGCCCAACGCGCGACATTTGCGGCAATCTGGTTTGAACAGAACTACAAGGGCGTAGACCTGAAGCTCTATGCCGGCCAAGAAGAAGTCTTTTCCGATATGGCAACCGGACGCCTTGATGGCATCATTGCCGATGTTTATGTCACCTATGACTGGCTGCAATCGAAAATGGGAGAGAAATTCGAGTTCAAGGGTCCGGTCCTTTACGATGGTGACAAGGTTGGCATTGCCGTGCGCAAGGGGGACGCCCTTCGTGAACGCCTGAACAGCGCCCTCAAGACCATTCGCGAGAATGGAACCTACGCAAAGATCAACGCACGTTACTTCCCGTTTGACATTTACTAAATATCACCACGGCAGCCCATCTCCTGATGGCAGGAGAAAAGGTCGCCAACCGTAGAGGATTGTATCTTGCTGTACGGCTTTGGCCCACAACTCCTGGAAGGTCTTCTCGTGACCGTGCAGGTCTCTGTGGTTTCTGTGTGCATTGGTATTGTGTTGGGCATGGCCGGCGGAACGGCCAAGGTCTATGGCCCTGCGCCCCTGCGGGGACTGGCGGAGCTTTATACAATCGTTCTGCGCGGACTACCGGAATTGCTGGTCGTCCTGCTGGTCTACTATGGTGGTTCCTGGCTTCTGGGCCTGATTCCGGGGTGGCCCCTGGAACTGAAACCTTTTGCGGCCGGATGCCTGGCCCTGGCCACAACCTTTGGTGCCTATGCCACCGAAGTTTTCCGTGGCGCCCTTCAATCAATCCCCAAGGGGCAGATCGAAGCCGGTACGGCCATAGGATTGGGGCGCTTTCTTGTGTTTCGCCGCATTATCCTGCCGCAGGTCTGGAGGCTGGCCCTTCCCGGACTGGGGAACCTGTTCCTCGTTCTGCTGAAGGATAGCGCCCTGGTCTCGGTCATCGGTGTGCACGACCTTATGTACAAGGCAGACATGGCCCGTACCGCAACACGGGATTCCTTTACCATGTTTTCTGCAGCCGCTGTCCTGTACCTGCTGCTAACAGCTGTCACAACCGCCGTACTGCATGTCCTCGAAAAAAGGACATACCACGGCATCCGCCATCCTGCCTGAGGCTTGGAAACCATGGACTTCAGCCTTGACCTGATGATCTCAAGCCTGCCGCACCTGCTTGACGGCGCGGTTCTGACAGCAGAGCTGGTAACGCTTTCAGTCATCATCGGCTTTTTCATTGCCGTACCGGTAGGTGTGTTGCGCAGCATCGGGGGGCCATGGTGGATACAGGCGCTTCCGTGGTCCTACATCTTTTTCTTCCGCGGGACCCCGCTGCTGATCCAGATCTTCCTGATCTACTACGGGCTCAGCCAGTTTGAAGCTGTTCGTGACAGTTTGCTGTGGCCCCTGTTGCGGGATTCATACTGGTGCGCCCTGATCGCCTTCACGCTGAATACAGCGGCCTACTCTGCAGAAATCCTGCGCGGAAGTATCGTTGCCGTGCCAGCTGGCGAGGTTGAGGCAGCCCATGCCGTGGGCATGACGCGTCGACAGGTCATCTGGCGTATTGTCCTGCCAAGGGCCTGCCGGATGTGTCTGCCTGCCTATGGAAACGAGATCATCTTCCTGATCAAGGGGTCTGCGCTGGCATCCGCCATCACGCTTGCCGAGCTGACAGGAAGTGCAAACATTATTATCGCACGAACCTACAAACCGTTGGAAGTTTTGCTCGCAGCCGGGCTGATTTATCTGGTGATGATCTACGGCCTGACACTTGCGCTGAAGATGGTTGAACGGCACCTGTCGATTACGCCGCCCCGCCTTCCTATTCGGGCCGAAGATACAGGTCCTGTCTGACACGTACAAAACCAACGGGAAACAGAGACCAATTCCCTGGTGCATCCCGGCCATACTGCCATTAGGATTCACCCGTTCTCATCCAGGTTCGCCACGCAGGCTTTCCTGCTGCAGCAACCGGACAACCGAGGCCATATCAGATGGATATCAAGAAGATCCCTGTCGGAAACAACCCTCCGCATGATGTCAATGTTATTATTGAGATTCCCCTGCGCAGCGACCCGGTCAAATACGAGGTCGACAAGGAAAGCGGAGCCATGTACGTTGACCGCTTCCTGCACACAGCCATGCACTATCCGTGCAATTACGGCTTTATCCCGCATACCCTTTCCGATGACAATGACCCGATTGATGTCATGGTGGTGAGCAACATGCCTGTGGCTGTCGGGTCCGTGCTGCGCTCACGCCCTGTCGGGGTCCTGTACATGGAAGATGAGTCCGGCGGGGATGAGAAAATCCTGGCTGTGCCGCATTCGAAACTGCATCCCTATCACGACAACGTGCAGAACTATACAGACCTGCGCTCAACCCTGATCCGGCAGATCGAGCACTTTTTCGTGCATTACAAAGATCTGGAAGAAGGAAAATGGGCAAAGGTCAAGGGCTGGGGCGATGCCGAGGCTGCCGGCCGGGCCATTGCCGAAGCAATCGAACGGGCCAAGCAAAAAGGGTAAGGCTAGCCCGCTCAGACAAAGCAAAAAGAGACATGGCGGCCCTTTATCGGCCGCCGTGTTGCTTTTTACAGTCTTGGAACAGACCCTTACAAACTCATCGAAGAGCTCTGGTCCGCCTTGGGGCGCTGCCCGGTCACCTGCTGGCCCGTCACAATAAAACAGGTAATCTCGGCCAGATTGGTTGCATGGTCACCAACACGCTCCAGGTTCTTGGCAATAAACATCAGGTGCGTGCACGGTGTGATATTGCGCGGGTCTTCCATCATATAGGTCAGAAGCTCGCGGAACAGGGATGAGTACAGGTCATCAACCTCCCGGTCGCTGTCACGCACCTTGTGGGCACGGTCTGTATCCTGGGCAAGGAAGGCATCCAGGGATTCCTTGAGAAGGTCGCGCACCAGCCATCCCAAGCGCAGGACTGACCGAATGGCCGGGATATGCGGTGACTGACGCAACACCTCAACACGATGAGCGGTCGAGGTCGCATGGTCGGCAATCCGCTCCAGGGCCGAGGCAACCTTGAGCGACGACATGATCAGGCGGAGATCATCGGCAACCGGCTGACGCAGGGCCAGCAGGCGTACAACCTGTTCATTGATGCTGTCCTCGTCACCGTCAACTTGGCCATCAGCCCCGATCACACGCGCCGCCAGATCCGTATCGCCCTGCTCCATGGCCTGAAGGGCTGATACCAGCTGTGCTTCCGCCAATCCCCCCATATGGGCAATGGTCTGGTTCAGGCGATTGATGTCATGGTCAAACGACCGGACCGTATGCGGATTACCGGGCACAGCCTATACCTCCTCAACAACAAAAACGGCCCACTCCGGGGCGGGGGCGCATCATTGACCAAAAGCGACGCCGGAGCAACGGATGTCAGCCCGTTTTCCCTGTCTGGTGACAATGTTGCTCCATGTAGGGGAGCCATACACTGAAGGCGCTGCCCTGCCCCGGAGTGCTGTCGATATGCAGCGTACCACGGTGGCGGTTGACAATATGCTTCACGATGGCCAGTCCCAGCCCGGTTCCCCCCAGCTGACGGGAACGAACGGGATCAACGCGGTAGAAACGCTCGGTCAGGCGGGGAATATGCTCACGCGGAATGCCAACGCCATGATCCCGGACCGTCAGCGACAGACAATGATCACGCCCGTTACGGGGCATGGACGGGGGCGGCTTGCCTCCGACCCTTATCTCGACCGTTACCGGCCTCTTGTCCTGTCCGTAACGGATGGCATTGGTCAACAGGTTCTGCACGACCTGAGACAATTCATCAGCATCCCCGGGAACTGGGGGCAGACTGCCCGGAACATCCAGCACCAAGGATATGCCACGCTCCTCGGCCTGAGGTTCAAGGACTGCAACCGCATCAGAGGCAACAAGAGCCAAGTTTACGGCTTCTGTCGGGTGGGCGTGCTCATGTAGCTCAACCTGTGACAGGGACATCAAGTCATCAATCAGTCGCTTCATGCGCAGGGCCTGCTGGTACATGATACCAAGAAACCGTTCCCGTGCATCAGGGTCATCGCGGGCCGGGCCATTCAAGGTTTCGAGGAACCCGATAACCCCCGTCAACGGCGTACGCAGCTCGTGACTGGCATTGGCAACAAAATCAGCCCGCATTTTCTCGGCACGAACCAGAACGGTAACATCATGAAACAACAAGACAGCCTGTCGGTCCCCCTCCAGGGCCGGAACAGGTTCAATTTTCAGATCAAAGTATCGCTCAACCGGACCAGAAGGCACCACAAGGTTCAAGGAACGGGGAACACCGGATTGCAGAGTTCCGGCAACAGCCTCAAGGACCGGCGGGTCACGCAGGACTGATGCCAGAGGGCGGTTGACAACATCCCGGGCAAACAAAGTTCCTGCAGCCGGACTGGCGGTCAGGACAATTTGGTCCTGACCAACCAGAATCAAGGGCTGTGGCATGTTGGTAATCAAGGAACCGTGCAGATTGGCCATGTGCTCGGATTGCTTCAGCCGTTGGCGTATCTCGCTCCTGAGCGTCGCCGCAGCCTGAACAATATCACGGCCGGTTTCAGAAAACCGGAGATCCGGCAGGTGGTGGCTCCCCTCTCCCAGTCTATCATCACGCAAACACGCAGCAACCGCAGCCAGATCAGCCAGAAAGGGCCGTACCAGAACTGTCAGGCCAACCACGATGCAGAACCAGGACAACAAGGCATCACCGACCGGCAGGCGGCCCAACGTCACAAGGCCAATCAGCACACCCACCGGGGGAACACTGCCAATCAAGGCAACACGCACACAACGGGACAACGAAACAGACCTGTGGGCTTCGGGCATAGTCAATCCTTGATCCGGGGCAGACTGTAAACATGAAACAGCAACGGTACCTGCCAGAATACGGGATCCAACAGAATGATCCGGATCGGATTGTCCGGAAAAGAGAAATTTTGGTGACACTTTCCGCTCAACGGCGCAGGGAATCGTGAACGGCCAGAACTGCCATCGTCACCAGATCAGAGACGTTGGCGTCCAAGTGCACAATCTGTACCGGCGCATCCAGGCCAATCATCATCGGACCGATGACCGTCGCTCCCCCCATTTTGTCCATCAGCTTGTAGGCAACGTTGGCTGAATGCTGTCCGGGCATGACAAGAATATTCGCCGGCCCTGACAGACGGCAGAACGGGTATACTTTCATCAGCTCGCTGTCCAGGGCCACGTTGGCCCCAAGGTCACCGTCGTACTCAAAGTCGACATCCCGTGCATCCAGAAGACGGACGGCATCACGAACACGAGCCGTATCCGGCCCCATCGGGCTGCCGAACGTAGAATAACTGACCAAGGCCACCCTTGGCTCATGCCCCATCTGCCGCACCCGGGCCGCCGCACCGACGGCAATATCGGCCAGCTCCTCCGCCGTTGGTGTTTCGTGAATAGTCGTATCAGCAATAAACACCGTCCGGCCACGCGACAGCATGATTGTCATCCCGAAAATGCGGCACCCCGGCTTGGGATCCACAACTTTCAGAAGTCCCTTGAGAACACTGCCATGGGTACGGGTCAGGCCAGTGACCATCGCATCAGCATCCCCCAGGCAAACCATGCAGGCCCCGAACACATTGCGATCCTGGTTGACCAGGCGCAGGCAATCCCGCCACAACAGCCCGCGCCGCTGCATCCGGCTGTACACATGGTCCGCGTAGTAATGGTTTCGCTCCGACAGGGCCGCATTATGGATCTCCACCCCCTCCAGGGCGTCTGCATCCAGCCCCAGACCACGAACACTGGAGGCTATCCGGTCCTTGCGGCCAACCAGAACCGGATGTCCATAGCCTGCATTCCGGAATGCCAGTGCAGCGCGGATCGCTTTTTCCTCTTCACCTTCGGCAAAAACAACCCGGCATGACCGGGCCGCTACCTCGGCAAAAATCGCCTGCATGGACCCGACCATCGGGTTGAGACGTGCAGCAAGGGCACTCCGGTATGCGTCCATATCCTCGATCGGACGACGGGCAACGCCACTGTCCATGGCTGCCTTTGCCACCACGGGGGGAATGGTCGATACAAGCCGTGGATCAAACGGTACCGGGATCAGATATTCAGGCCCGAACTGAAGCCGCCGACCGGAATAGGCTGCTGCCACCTCATCGGGAACGTCCTCGCGCGCCATGGCGGCCAAAGCCTTGGCGCAGGCAATCTTCATCTCCTCGTTGATGGTACGGGCCCGCACATCCAGAGCACCACGGAAAATATAGGGGAAACCGAGCACATTGTTGATCTGATTCGGGTAATCCGATCGCCCGGTTGCAACAATCGCATCAGTCCGCACAGCATACACCTCTTCCGGTGTAACCTCCGGATCCGGGTTGGCCATAGCGAAAACAATCGGGCGTGCCGCCATGGATTCCAGCATGGCCGGCGTGACAACCCCCTTGACCGATACCCCTAGGAAAACGTCTGCACCTTCCATGGCCTCGGCCAGCGTGCGGGCCGGCGTCTGGATGGCATGGGCGGATTTCCACTGGTTCATGCCTTCGGTCCGTCCCACGTACACGACACCTTTGGTATCACACAGGGTGACATGCTCGTGACGCACGCCGATAGCCTTGATCAGTTCGACACAGGCAATCCCGGCAGCACCGGCTCCGTTGACAACAATCCGTACCTCGTTCAGCTGGCGGCCAGTCAACTTGCAGGCATTGATCAGGCCGGCCGCCGCAATAATTGCCGTACCATGCTGGTCATCATGAAAAACCGGGATATCCATGATCTCGCGCAGTTGCTGCTCGATGATGAAACACTCCGGTGCCTTGATATCCTCAAGATTGATACCGCCGAAACTGGGGCCCAGAAAGCGAACGCAGTTGATAAACTCGTTCACATCATGCGTATCGACCTCAAGATCGATGGAGTCCACATCGGCAAATTTCTTGAACAGAACCGCCTTGCCTTCCATCACCGGCTTCCCGGCCAGGGCACCGATATCACCCAGCCCAAGAACGGCGGTACCATTGGAAATAACCGCAACCAGGTTGCCCTTTGTCGTATAATCGTAAGCCAGCGATGGATCCCGGGCAATCTCGCGGCAGGGCGCAGCAACGCCCGGACTGTAGGCCAAGGACAAGTCGCGCTGGGTAGTCAGCGGCTTGGTTGGAACAATCTCGATCTTGCCCGGACGGCCCGATGCATGCATTGCCAGGGCATCCTGCTCCAGCGTCGCACGGAATGACTTGTCGCCTTTTTCCCCCATGACCCCCGTCCTGCCCCTTGTTCCTGCCCGCCTAATCCATGGCAGGCACCTGTTCATGAATAGCAAGGGCACGGGCCCCGTGTTCCATCAAAACCAGACGCGCTTTTTCCTCGTCCCCCGGATCGGTCAGCAAAACCCACAGCAAAAGCTCGCCATTGGCTACAGCACAGGCATAATCGTCTGCATCGGGAAGGGCATCATATTCCTCAAATGCTTCCTTGAGAGCTGCCAGACCAACACCCGCCGCCGCCAGAATACCAACCAAGGCCACACCCGGACTTCCCGCCAAAGCAATCAATGTACCTGCAACAACAGGAACTTCGTAGCGGGTTTCGGCCAACAGCGGCAGAAGCCGGGCCTGCCAGGACTGTTCACCCCGCCCCATGGCCCCAACAGCATCGTGCCCGGCAAGAACAGAGAGATCCGTGCGCACAAATCCGACTTTCAGCAGTGAACGAATGCATGTCTCCAGCGCATCGGGCGTTGGCAGGATGCCAACCAGCTCGCGTACAGGAGTGACCGTGTCCGATGGGCGCGAAACCAAGACCAATGATCCTTGCTGGACAGAACGGGGCAAAGGACGACACAGCCATAGTGCCCGCCAACCGACAGGATGCCCAGCGTATTTTGCAACAGTGATACGGCGTACACAGAGTTTCCCCTTCACGGGCTTTGTATGCACATTCTGCAGTCCGGTACTGGCAAGACATCGGGAATGCCGTTATGGTCACCGGCAGTTTTCCCGCCAAACACAGTTTCCAGGGTTGTTCCGTGACCGACGCCGATCTTTTGCCCCCCTGCTCCCTTTCCGGAACCACACCCGCCGATACAACGGCTGCATCCATACCGGAAACAACAACTCCGATGATGCGGCAGTACCTGTCGATCAAGGCCGAACACGAAGACTGCCTGCTGTTCTACAGGATGGGCGATTTCTACGAGCTGTTCTTCCGCGATGCCGAACAGGCCGCCGAGGCCCTGGACATTGCCCTGACCGCACGCGGCCAGCATCTGGGACAACCGATCCCGATGTGCGGGGTGCCGGTCCACAGCCATGAGGCCTATCTGGCCAAGCTGATCCGCAAGGGCTTCCGGGTGGCGGTCTGTGAACAGACAGAAGATCCGGCCGAAGCCCGCAAGCGCGGGGCAAAAAGCCTGGTCCGGCGCGAGGCTGTACGCATCATCACCCCCGGCACCCTGACCGAGGATTCCCTGCTTGATGCCCGTAGTCACAACTATCTGGCAGCCGTTGCGGAAAGTAGCGGTACCCTGGGGCTGGCCTGGGTCGATGTCTCCACCGGTGATTTCCAGACCCAGCCGGTCGGGCCGGGAACGCTGGGCATGGCACTGGCACGCCTGTCTCCGGGTGAAATTCTGGTCCCCGACCGCCTGACCACACGCGATGATACAGCGCCGGTCCTGGCGGAATGGCGCAACGTCCTGTCCCCCCTTCCCGGGTCACGCTTTGACAGTGCCAACGGGCAGAAGCGCCTGGAAGCCCTGTTCGGTCTGCGCGGCCTGGATGGACTGGGAAGCTTCGGTCGCGGCGAAATTGCTGCGGCCGGGGCCCTTGTGGACTATATCGAACTAACCCAGAAAGGCCGTCTGCCGCGCCTCTCGCCGCTCCGGCGCCTGGCCGAGAACGCGGTGATGGGGATTGACGCGGCGACCCGTCGCAATCTGGAACTGACCCAGACCATGGGCGGAGAAAGGCGGGGAAGCCTTCTCGCCACGGTTGACAGAACCGTTACCGGTCCCGGGGCCAGGCTTCTGGCCTCGTGGCTGTCTGCCCCCCTGACAGACATCCGTGCCATCAATGATCGCCTTGATGCCGTGGAAGCCTTCAGCGGACACGACACCCTGCGCACCACATTGCGTGAGTCGCTGCGCCACTGTCCGGATGTGGAACGCGCCCTGTCCCGCCTGTCCCTTGGCCGGGGTGGGCCACGCGATTTGGCCAACATCCGCGATGCTCTGGCACAGATCCCGGGCATCCGGGTTCTGTTGCGCAGTCAGGTATCACCACCAAAAGACAGCCTTCTGGACATCCTGTGCATCAATCTGGGAACACATGATACCCTTGCCGACACCCTGAACCGGGCACTGGGGGCTGATCTGCCGCTTCTGGTCCGCGACGGTGGCTTTATTGCCCCGGGCTGGAACCCTGTCCTGGACGAACTGAGGGGGCTGCGCGACGAAAGCCGGCGCCTGATTGCTGCCCTGCAAAACACCTATGTTCATTCCACCGGAATTGACAGCCTGAAGATCAAGCACAACAACGTGCTCGGCTACTTTATCGAGGTACCCGCCAAGCGGGCCGAAACAATGATGGACCGCGAGGGGCCGTTCATCCACCGCCAGACCATGTCCAATGCCGTCCGCTTTACCACGGTAGAGCTTTCGGACCTGGAAGACCGGATCCGCGGTGCCGGCGAGAAAGCACTGGCCATGGAATGCGACCTGTTCCGGACCTTGGCCGAGGAAACCCTGGCCCGCGCCACCGACATTGCCGCAGCCGGGGCGGCCCTGGCAACACTGGACGTTGTGTCCGGTCTGGGAGAACTGGCTGTTGAACGTCGCTACACACGCCCCGTGATGCTGGATGATACCAGCCTTGACATTCAGGGCGGGCGCCATCCGGTCGTGGAAACCGCGCTGGAGAAGGCCGGGGATGCCTCTTTTGTGGCAAACAACTGCTGCCTTTCAGACGGACAGCGCCTGTGGCTGATTACCGGCCCGAACATGGCGGGTAAGTCAACCTTCCTGCGCCAGAACGCCCTGATTGTGCTGCTGGCACAAACCGGCAGCTTTGTCCCCGCCTCACACGCCCGGATCGGCGTGGTGGACCGCCTCTTCAGCCGGGTGGGGGCAGCCGATGATCTTGCACGCGGACGCTCCACCTTCATGGTCGAAATGGTGGAAACGGCTGCCATCCTGAACCAGGCCACGCCACGCTCCCTGGTTATCCTGGATGAAATCGGGCGCGGAACCGCCACCTTCGACGGCCTGTCGATCGCCTGGGCCACTGTGGAGAACCTGCACGACGTCAACCGGTGCCGTGCCCTGTTTGCCACCCATTACCACGAACTGACCGCCCTGACCAAACGCCTCGACCAGCTGTCCTGCCATTCGATGAAGGTCAGGGAATGGAAGGGGTCTATCGTCTTCCTGCATGAAATTGCTGCAGGCGCCGCCGACCGGTCGTACGGCATTCACGTTGCCCGTCTGGCCGGGCTGCCCGCTGCTGTGATCCAGAGAGCCGGAGAGGTTCTGGACATTCTGGAGAAAACAAATCAGGGAGGACTGGCCGCAGGCCTGACCGATGACCTGCCCTTGTTTTCTGCGGCCCGACGCCGAGAACAGGACGCAGAGCCTGCACCGGCACCAATATCACCCGCCCTGAACGCCCTGGAGACTCTCAACCCGGATAACCTGACCCCGCGTCAGGCCCTGGAAGAACTCTATCACCTGCGGACTCTCCTGGCACAAGCCTGAGCCCCATCACCACCGCGTTTTCCCGGCTGCCGTCTTCAAGGAGATAATACCCTGAACGGCAGCCGATCGTTTCATAGCGCAAAGCCTGGTAAAGGTTTCTGGCTGCGGTGTTGCTCTCCGCCACCTCCAGGAATATTTTTTGCGCCCCGCGTACGCCGGCCTCAGCCTGGCAGGCCTTCAAAAGAGCAGCAGCAATGCCACGACGGCGAAATCCCGGATCAACAGCCAAGGTCAGAACTTCGGCTTCCTCCGCCATAGCCCGGAACAAGGCAAAACCCGCCGGCTGCTCTCCCGTTACAGCCAGATGACCAAAAACAATACTGGTCTCCAGCATCTGCCGAAAATCCACGGCCAGCCACGGGCGGGCAAAAGCACGGGCATGCACGGCGGCAAGGACATCCGCATAGACCGGCGTCAGGGGAAGCAGGGAAATAGCCCCATCCATCATGGAGCCGGAGCACCGGGACGGAGCTGCCCGCCATTGGCCGGTATGGCGGCATCAGGCGGACGGACATACAGCGCGGAGGGCACATCGTCCCCATCCTGCAGCACCGCCCCTGCCGCCAAAGCAGCCACGACAGCCGGATCGGGCCAGGGGACAGCAGGTCCAGCAAGAAGAGTTCCAGCCTGCACCAAGGGATCAACAAGCCCTGAGGCATCCCCGCACACCAGTGGAACCGACGATCCCACACCCGCCCGCTGTATAAAGGACCCGAGATCGGAAGCCGCCACAACCTCCGGCCCGGCAAGAGACACCAGGTCGGAAGCCCGGAACAGCTCGGCATACATATCCCCACGCCGGGTATCGATAGCAACCAGAATGGAACCGACCGTCGCCCGTACCGCATCCGGAAGGGATGCAGCCCAAGCACGGGTCGCTGTGACCCCGGCTACCGGAACACCCGTCGCAAGACGCAAGGCCCGTGCTGTCGCCAGCCCGACACGCAGGCCGGTAAAAGACCCCGGCCCGACCGTAACACCGATACGGTCCAGACTGTCCCAGTCAAGACCGACCTCGTCCCGCAGACGGGCCAGCAGCGGTATCAGGGCTTCGGCATGACCATGCATCATCGGCATACTGTCCCCGGACAGAACACGCCCGTCTTCCCACAGGCAGGCCGAACATGCGGCAACAGAGGTATCAAGGGCAAGAATACGCATGGTGCGGCATCATCCGTGTTTGAAAGGCCATGTCATCAAGAAGCGGCCAACGCTCGGGGGAAGGAAGATTGTAATGCCACCACTCCGTCTCCAGGTGCTCGAACCCGGCCAGACGCATAAGGCCAAGCAAGGTCAACCGGTTACGCTGGACCGTTGCAGGCAGGGTTGTAACCCCATGGTGGGAGTCCGGGGTGAAATCATCAAACGGGGTTCCCATGTCCAGTGGCACCCCGGTCGCGGCATCAAGCAGGGTCAGGTCCACCGCTACCCCGCGACTATGGGTGGAACCAACGGCCGGATTGGCCACAAATTCAGGGTTCGGGAAAAAATCCCACAGGATTTTCTGGGCTTCCGTCGGACGGAACGCATCAAAAACACAAAGTCGCAGCCCCTGTCCCATGGCCAGGGCAGCCGCACGGTCCAAAGCCTGCGCGGCCTCTGGCACAAGGAAACAGGCCGCCCGCGCATAAACAGGCGCACCGGTAAAATTATTGCCCGTGGCATAGGCGATATCCAGCACAAGGCCGGAACCTGATGAGATTTCGACAAGCATAGCCGGACCATGTCTCTATGAAAAGGCTGCCAAGCCCGCCACCATACGTCCGTTTTACGGGTTACGGAAGCACAGAAACAGGCCCACATGTTCTGAAGGATTGCCCGCAGCACACTTTGGCCCTATGGTCGCGCCCAAAGGATTCACTTCGACGACGGCCATGACCGACCTAAGCCATATTCGCAATTTCTCCATCATTGCGCACATCGACCACGGCAAATCCACCCTTGCCGATCGCCTGATCCAGCTTTGCGGCGGACTAACCGACCGCGAAATGAAGGAACAGGTCCTTGATTCCATGGATATCGAGCGTGAGCGCGGCATCACCATCAAAGCCCAGACCGTCCGCCTGACCTACAAGGCCCAGAACGGGCAGACCTATGAGCTGAACCTGATGGATACCCCGGGCCACGTGGACTTCGCCTACGAAGTCAGCCGGTCTCTGGCAGCCTGCGAAGGATCGCTGCTGGTTGTCGATGCTTCACAGGGAGTAGAGGCCCAGACACTGGCCAATGTCTATCAGGCCATTGATGCCAATCACGAAATTGTGCCGGTCCTGAACAAGATTGACCTGCCGGCAGCAGAACCGGAACGGGTCCGCACCCAGATCGAGGATGTGATCGGGATCCCTGCCGACGATGCTGTGGAAATTTCAGCCAAGACAGGCCTGAATATTCCGGCCGTTCTGGAAGCGGTTGTGACCCGCCTGCCCGCCCCGCAAGGGAATGCGGATACCTTGTTGCAGGCTCTTCTGGTCGACAGCTGGTACGATCCGTATCTCGGGGTTGTCATTCTTGTACGCATCAAGGAAGGACGCCTGAAAAAAGGCATGAAAATCCGCATGATGCAAACTGGTGCTGCCTATCAGGTGGACCGCTGCGGTGTCTTCACCCCCAAGATGACCGAACTGCCGGAACTGAGCGCCGGACAGGTTGGGTTTATCATGGCCGGAATCAAGACGGTGGCCGACACACAGGTCGGTGATACCATCACCGATGATGCCAAACCGGCTACATCTCCCCTGCCCGGATTCAAGCCATCCATTCCGGTGGTATGGTGCGGCCTGTTCCCGGTAGACAGCTCCCAGTACGAACACCTGCGCGACAGTCTTTCAAAGTTGAGGCTGAATGATTCCAGCTTTGACTATCAGCCGGAAAACTCGGCTGCACTTGGATTCGGATTCCGGTGTGGTTTCCTTGGCCTTCTGCACATGGAAATTATTCAGGAACGTCTGGATCGTGAGTTTGATCTGGACCTGATCACCACGGCACCATCCGTCGTGTACCGAATGCACCTGACAGACGGATCGCTGAAAGAACTCCACAATCCGGCCGACTTTCCGGATCCGGTCAAGATTGACCGGGTAGAGGAACCCTGGGTCAAGGCAACGATCATGGTTCCGGATGACTATCTGGGATCCGTCCTCAGCCTGTGCAGCGAACGCCGGGGCGTGCAGCTTGACCTGACCTATGTCGGGAACCGGGCCATGGCCGTTTACCGCCTGCCCCTGAACGAGATTGTCTTTGACTTCTACGACCGGCTGAAATCCATTTCCAAGGGATACGCCAGCTTCGACTACGAAGTGGATGAGTATATCGAGGGCGACCTGGTCAAGGTCGGCATTCTGGTCAACAACGAACCGGTGGATGCCTTGGCCTTCATGGCGCACCGCAGCCAGGCTGAATACCGTGGGCGGCAAATCTGTGAACGCCTGAAAGACCTGATTCCCAAGCACTTGTTCAAAATCCCGATCCAGGCAGCCATCGGCGGGCGGGTAATTGCCCGCGAAACCATCAGTGCCATGCGCAAGGATGTAACGGCCAAGTGCTATGGCGGCGATATCAGCCGCAAGAAGAAGCTGCTGGAAAAGCAGAAGGAAGGCAAGAAACGGATGCGCCAGTTCGGCAAGGTGGAAATTCCGCAGAATGCCTTTATCGAGGCCCTGCGCATGGGCGAACAAAGATAGGCAGAAACACCGGGAATACCGGCAGGAACCATGACGGCGCTACGCAAGAAAAAGCTGTTTATACGCACCTATGGGTGCCAGATGAATGTCTACGACTCAGCCCGTATGACCGATGTTCTGGCGCCCCTTGGGTATGAACCGACGGAAGACCAGGCCCAAGCGGATATGGTGGTTCTGAACACCTGCCACATCCGCGAGAAGGCATCGGAAAAGGTTTTCTCCGAACTTGGGCGGCTGCGTGAACAGCAGGAAGAAAACCGGGAACAGGGACGCGACCTGATCATTGCCGTTGCCGGCTGTGTCGCCCAGGCCGAAGGCAAGGTGATCATGGACCGTTCGCCATGGGTAGACATTGTGCTGGGACCGCAGACCTATCACCGTCTGCCGGAAATGGTCGCCCGGGCTGAACGGGCCGCCGCACAGGATGACCGCCGATACACCACAAACGAGCGGCGGCTCCGGGGCTTTGGTATCCTCGACACTGAATTCCCGGCCGAGCCAAAGTTCGACCACTTGCCAATGCCTACGGCGCAGGGCCCCTCGGCCTTCTTGTCCGTACAGGAAGGCTGTGACAAGTTCTGCACGTTCTGTGTCGTTCCCTACACCCGTGGTGCCGAGTATTCACGCCCGGCATCCGATATCCTGGCCGAAGCCCGCAAGCTGGTCTCTGATGGCGCGCGGGAGCTGACGCTGCTGGGACAGAACGTCAACGCCTACCATGGCAATGCCACACAGGGCTCCGGCACGTGGGGTCTGGGGCGGTTGATCCGTGCCCTGGCCGACATCGACGGGCTGGACCGGATCCGCTATACCACCAGCCATCCGAGGGATCTCGACGATGAGCTGATCGCCGCCCACGCCGACGTCCCCCAGCTGATGCCCTTCCTGCACCTGCCGGTCCAGTCCGGGTCTGACAAAATCCTGCGGGCCATGAATCGGGGCCACACGGGGGCCGAATACCGTGCCAAGGTTGATCGCCTGCGAACAGCGGTACCTGATCTGGTCCTGTCCTCGGACTTTATTGTCGGCTTCCCGCATGAAAGCGATGCCGACTTTGCCGATACCATGGCCTTGGTACGCGATATCAGCTTTATCCAGGCCTATTCGTTCAAGTACTCCCCCCGCCCAGGCACACCGGCTTCTGCCATGGAATCCCAGGTACCAGAACCTGTGAAGAACGAGCGATTGGCCATTCTTCAGGAAGAGTTGATGCGCCAGCAAAACGCTTTCAACCAGTCCTGTATTGGCAAAACAATGGCTGTCCTTCTGGATCGTCCGGGGCGTCAGCCCGGACAATTGGTCGGACGCAGCCCGTTCATGCAGCCCGTTCATGTTCCGGCTTCAGCCGGAACTGTCGGCGATATTGTGCATGTGCGAATAACTTCATGCAGCGCAACAAGCATGGCTGCCGTTCCTGTCGGGAGAACCGGTCACGATCCCTTGACGACAGATCGCACCTGTCCGGTATAGAATTGGCAATGCACGGTTCGTTTCCCAAGACAGGGCATCCCCGTACAGGGTCCGGAAAACAAAGGAGGTTCCCGATTCGCATCAGCCTGACTTTTGCCGAGAACACCCTGCTGCCACTGGTGTACGGAGCGCATAACGTCAATCTTGAGCGTCTGGAGGGAAACCTTGGCGTGTCTGTGTCTCCCGTGGGCAACACCTTGACGCTGGAGGGGCCTGACAAGGCTGTTGTATCAGCCCGTGCTGTCCTGGAATCGCTGTACGAAGAGGCCCGTCGTGGCCACTCAATCGGCTTTGCTGAAGTGGATGCTGCCGTACGCATGCTGCCGGTTGATCCCGCTGCTGTCATTGGTGCCGAGGGCGTGGAAGACCTGACCATCCGTACCCGCAAGCGCCCGATCGTTCCACGCAGCCCCAATCAGGCGGAATACGTCCGCCTCATGCACCGCCACGAGATGGTCTTCGGGCTGGGGCCTGCCGGTACAGGCAAAACGTACATGGCCGTTGCCATGGCAGTTGCCATGAAAATACAGGGACGGGTGAACCGTATCGTCCTGTCCCGCCCGGCAGTGGAAGCCGGGGAACGGCTGGGGTTCCTGCCCGGTGACATGCGGGAAAAGGTCGATCCCTATCTGCGCCCCCTGTACGACGCCTTGCACGACATGCTGCCCGGGGAACAAATCGCGAAGGCGATGGAAAGCCGGGAGATCGAGGTTGCACCGCTGGCCTTCATGCGGGGGCGCACATTGTCCGATGCCTTCGTCATCCTGGACGAAGCCCAGAACACCACACCAACCCAGATGAAAATGTTCCTGACCCGCCTGGGCGAGAACTCACGCATGGTCATTACCGGCGACCTGAGCCAGATTGACCTGCCCCGCGGGACGCAGTCGGGCCTGAAGGAAGCCTGCGATATCCTGAACGGCGTCCAGGGAATCGGATTCCTGCGTTTTGACAGGAACGATGTCCTGCGCCACGAGCTGGTCAGCCGCATTGTGCACGCCTACGAACGCCGGGACCAGGAAAGCAACAGCCATGATACAGCCGGAAACTGAAACCATGACCCCGGCTCGGGATATATGCGGCACCGATGTGACGATACACCTTGACCTGCAGGACCCGCGCTGGGATGACCTTGTCCCGGAGCTGGCCAGATGTGTGGATCGCAGCATCAGGGCAACCTTGGAAGGAAGCGGAGAAACCGGGACGTTCGAGGTATCTGTCGTCCTTGCAGATGACAGGACCATACAGGCCCTGAATCGTGATTACCGTGGCCAGGACAAGGCAACAAACGTGCTGTCATTCGCCGTACGCGATACCGGAATGCCCGTTCCGCCCGACATGCCCGAACCCTTGGGTGATATAATTCTTGCCTTTGAGACCACAGCCCGCGAGGCTGAAGAGCAGAGCAAGACCACGGAAGACCATTTCTGCCATCTTCTTGTCCACGGCATGCTGCATCTTCTGGGGTATGACCATATACAGGATGACGAAGCAGAAGAAATGGAAAGCCTGGAGACAGAGATCCTGACCGGCCTTGGCCTGCAGGATCCGTGGAGAGATGGACCAACAGGCCCAGTAGACGAAAGATGAACGACGATTCTTCCAGTAGGAAGCCCCGTGAGAACGGGGCAGATGAAGCCGGCTCCCTGATCCGCCTGTTAAGGCGGCTCCTTCCCGGTGCCAAGCGCAAGGACGAGGCCGTAAGAGAAGCTCTCGAGGAGCTGATCGAAGATGATGATGCCGATTCCATCAACGGTCATGAACGCCTCCTCCTTGGAAACATTCTGCACCTGCGCGATGTCACAGCCTATGACATCATGGTGCCCAGAGCTGATATTACCGCCATCGAAGTGGATACTCCCCTGCGGGAAGTTGCAGACCTTGCCGGGCGATGGGGACATTCCCGCATTCCGGTATACAGGGAAACACTCGATGATGTTGTCGGCATGATCCATATCAAGGATATCCTGCCTGTCGTTGCACGTGGGCAGGAACCGGAGTTACGTCACCTGGTCCGCAAGGTTATGTGCATATCGCCGGCAACACGGGTTCTGGACCTTCTGGTGGACATGCGCCTGAAGCGGACCCACATGGCAATGGTGGTTGATGAATACGGCGGAATCGACGGCCTGGTGACAATCGAGGATCTGGTGGAGCAGATTGTCGGCGAGATCGAGGATGAACACGACAACGGCAGTGAGCCGGAAATGATGCTGGCCGGGGACGGGAGTCTGACCGCCGATGCCCGTGTCACGCTTGAAATGTTCGAGGAACGCTTCGGTCATCTGTTTTCTGAAGATGACAGGGAAGATACCGATACCTTGGGAGGGCTTGTCTTCCGTCTGGCCGGGCGCATTCCGCTGCGCGGGGAACTGATTGCCCACGAGAGTGGTCTGGAATTCGAAGTTCTCGATGCAGACCCGCGCCGTATTCGTCGCCTGCGAATTCGGAATCTGCCCGCCCCGATCCCTGCGGAAGAGGCATGATCACTCTTGGCACCTGAATCTTTCCGGGAACATCTTGCCAGAATAGCCCTCTACCCAGCTCGTCTTTCCGTAATGCGGCAGCTGGTGCTTGTTTTTGCGGCAGGCCTTGCGTCGGCCCTGGCCTTGCCACCTGTTTTCTTTCTTCCGGTGCTGTTTGTCTCGTTCCCGGTCCTGATACAGGTTCTGGAGCATGCACATAGCCGCAGACATGCCTTTCTCATGGGATGGAGTTTTGGCTTCGGGCATTTCTGCGCCGGGCTTTACTGGATCTCCCATGCCCTGCTTCTGGATCCGGTACGGTTTGGCTGGATGGTCCCCCTTGCTGTTGGCGGCCTCTCCGCACTTATGGCAACCTACATAGGCGCAGCAACAGCCCTCGTCCATGCCCTGCGCCTGAAAGGGCTGTCCTGCATTCTGGGTCTGGCATCCCTGTGGACTGTCATGGAGCTTCTGCGCGGCTGGCTGCTGACAGGTTTCCCTTGGAATCCTCTGGGCAGTGTGTGGACTGACACTCTCCCCGTCCTGCAAACTGCGGCTTGGATTGGCATCACCGGCCTTTCACTGGTCACCGTTGTCATGGCCTCGCTGCCCGTCATGCTGCTCTATCCCGGTGGCCGATACACCGTGGGTATCGTAGGGATCCTTTTTGCCGTTATGGTCGGAGCCGGAACAGCACGCATACCGGAGGAACCCGCACCGTCCGTTTCCGGGGTTCGCTTGCGCCTTGTTCAACCCGCCATACCACAAACCCTGAAATGGCAGGAGGGAACGCGCATGGCAAACCTTGGGCAGTACATGACGCTGTCCATGGTACCGCCAGATCCAGATGATCCGGCACCAACACACGTTATCTGGGGCGAGACAGCCCTCCCATGGGCTATAGATGGCGTAACCGATACTGAACTCCGCTCTGCCCTGTCTGCCGTCCCGAAACAAGCCGCACACAACGGTGCCCACACGCCGCTTCTTGTAACCGGCGCGATACGGCGGACCCCTCCGGGACAGAAACCTGCCCGGATCTGGAATTCCATGATTGCCGTTGATGCCAGCGGATCCCTGCAAGAACACTTTGACAAGGCGCACCTGGTTCCATTCGGGGAATATGTGCCCCTGCGCTCCATCCTTCCAATCGACAAGGTTACCCCGGGACACATGGACTATTCTGCCGGGGCAGGGCCACGGACCCTGTCACTGCCAGGGCTGCCGCCTGTATCACCCTTGATCTGCTATGAGATCATCTTCCCCGGTGCGGTTACAGAACAGGACAAGCGACCGGAGTGGATTCTCAATCTGACGAATGATGGATGGTACGGCGTATCCACAGGACCCTATCAGCACTTGGCAACAGCCATTGGACGGGCCGTGGAAGAAGGACTTCCCGTCGTTCGGGCTGCCAACACCGGAATATCGGCTGTTATTGATCCGTGGGGTCGGGTCGTCAAATCCCTCGGCCTTGAGACAGCCGGCTTTGTAGACAGTAACCTTCCTCATGCCCTGCCAGAAACCGTTTATGGGCGCTGGCACCACAGGATTCCCTTGTGGATCGCAACTCTTTTACTGTTTGCAGCACTTGCCCTGCGCACACGTTTCAGTGACCAGCACATCTCCCCCTGAGCACAGCCCAAAGCAGAAAATAGCACCGTAGGGCGAGATCACCTTCGGAGCATCACGTGGCCAACAGGCTGAAATGACAGCTATTGTGACGTATACAAGTGATTGACGCGGCAAGATACGCAACCTATACCAGCAAAATGGTGACAAACTTTCTACGCTTGATCCTGCGGAATGACAGTCCTTGAATTGCCTTGCCGCTATCAACCCGGGGAATGCATGGCCTCAGAGTACACGGTCCAGAAAGCAAAACATAATGCAAAGACACGTACATGATCCGGTCGGGATCCGGATCCTGGGGCCACTGTCACCAAACATCAGTGAGAGACACAAAAGAGTATACATCATGCACACTTCCAACAAATCATTGCGGGCTGCCCGGGGGCGCATGCCGTCCGGCCAACCCAACCCGGTTGACGTTCACGTGGGTGCCCGCGTCCGTTTTTGCCGGACCATGCTTGGCATGAGTCAGAGTACTCTGGCTGAAGAGCTTGGGCTGACATTCCAGCAGGTCCAGAAATACGAACGCGGCGCCAACCGCATCAGTGCGTCGCGCCTGTGGGATCTGAGCCGGGTCCTGGGGGTCCCGGTCAGTCACTTTTTCGAGGACATGGCCAATGATACGGCCAGTCAGTCCCCACGCTACGTCAATACAATCAAGAAAGCAGAGGAAGACGGACCGTATCCTGAAGAGAACGCATCACCGGCCCCCATGCAAAGCCGGGAAACTCTTGAACTGGTCCGTGCCTACGGCCGTATCAACGAAGCACCCGTACGGCGGCGTATTTACGAACTGACACGAACCCTGTCTGCCCTGTCAAACTCTACCCTGCTGTCGGAAGAGGAAGACAAAATAGAAACAGACGATGACTGAGCAGGGTACCGCCTGAACACAAGGGAAACCCGCACAAGGCACGTGTGTCAACACAGGTTGCTTGCATATCAGGTGCCTTTCCGATACTTCCTGCCCAACAGGAATGATCTGGCCATAAGGTGCCGGATTGCCGGACCGTGCTTGTGCGGTCACCCTTTTGCGAGCTGTTCCGTCAGGAATGGGGTGCAGTGGGGAGTATGTGGTGTAACCCCTTGAGTGGAGTAAGGCCCGTGGCCCGGAACGAATATCTTTTCACCAGTGAGTCTGTGTCTGAAGGACACCCGGACAAGGTTTGCGACCGTATTTCGGACAGCATTGTCGATTTGTTTCTGACCTCGGATCCCTATGCACGGGTTGCCGTGGAAACCCTTGCCACCACGAATTTCGTTGTCCTGGCCGGGGAAGTGCGTGGGCCGGATCACCTGACCCATGAGCATTTCCGTAAAGCCGCCCGCGAAGCCATAAAAGATATTGGCTACGAGCAGCATGGCTTCCACTGGAAGGATTGCGAGATTATTTCGCATATCCACAGCCAGTCTTCCGATATTGCCCAAGGCGTGGATGCTGCGGGCAACAAGGACGAAGGCGCAGGCGACCAGGGGATCATGTTCGGCTATGCCTGCACCGAAACGCCAGAACTTATGCCCGCCCCGATCCAGTTTTCCCACCGGATCCTGAAGTCCTTGGCCGAAGAACGTCATGGCGGCAACACCCTGCTGGGCCCGGACTCAAAGTCGCAGGTTACGCTGCGGTATGTTGACGGAAGGCCCGTGGGCGCCACATCCGTTGTTGTATCGACCCAGCACCACTTCAACGCGTCTTCCGAAGAAATCCGCGAGCTGGTCCGTCGCCATGTCGTATCGGTCCTGCCGGATGGCTGGATGTGCCCGGAAAGCGAGTTCTATGTCAACCCGACCGGGCGTTTTGTCATCGGTGGCCCCGACGGGGACTGCGGTCTGACCGGTCGCAAGATTATCGTTGATACCTACGGCGGGGCCGCACCCCACGGCGGCGGAGCCTTCTCTGGCAAGGACCCGACAAAAGTGGATCGCTCGGCAGCCTATGCCACACGCTATCTGGCAAAGAACGTTGTTGCTGCCGGATTGGCGGAAAAATGCCTGATCCAGGTTTCCTATGCCATCGGGGTGTCAAAGCCCCTGTCCCTTTACGTCAACACCTTTGGAACAGCCAAGGTTGACGAGGCAAAGATTGCCAAAGTCCTGCCGGACATGATGAATCTGAGCCCGCGCGGAATCCGCGAGCATCTGGGCCTGAACCGTCCGATCTATGCCCGGACTGCGGCCTATGGCCACTTTGGCCGGACACCGGAAGCTGATGGTGGCTTCTCGTGGGAGAAAACCGATCTCGCCGATACCCTGAAGGCTGAGTTCGGCGCCTGAGAATCCAGATCTGATGCAGAAAAGCGTTACCATTATGCACCCCGGGGATACCGAAAACAAAAAGCACATGCGTGATTGCAAGCGCCGTCGCTTTTATGGTCGCCGTCATGGCAAAACCCTGCGCTCTGTCCAACGGGGGCTGATGGACACGCTTTTCCCGGAGCTGGAAATCACCCGGCCCGGAACAGGGGAGCAGACGACCCTGCAAACCCTGTTCCGGCATCCGGTCAAGGAGGTCTGGCTCGAAATCGGGTTTGGGGGCGGCGAGCACCTTGCTGCCCAAGCTGAATCCAGGCCGGATGTCGGGTTCATCGGTGCCGAGCCCTTTGTGAACGGAATCGGCAAACTTCTGTCGCATATCCAGTCCCGTAATCTGGGCAACATCCGGATTTATGGGGATGACGTCCGCCCATGGCTGGATACTCTGCCAGATGCCTGCCTGGACCGTGTCTTTCTTCTGTTCCCCGATCCCTGGCCCAAAACCCGGCACCGGGAACGACGCTTCATCAACCCGTGGAATCTGGATCTCCTGGCCCGGGTCATGAAGGACAACGCTGTTTTGCGGGTTGCATCCGATGATCCAACCTACGTACGACACACCCTTGCGGTAGCCCCGGCCCACCCCCTTTTCCGCTGGAATCCAAAAAGACCGGCGGATTGGCGTGACCGCTGGACTGATGCTGTAGAAAGTCGTTATGAAGCCAAGGCCCACCGTGAAGGGCGCATGCCCCACTACTTTACATTCCACCGTATCCCAAGGGGATAACCCCGGACACAGCCTGTGCTGGTACTGCCCGCATTCTCCCCCCTGTTGCAGGACAACTGTATGGGGTATAACCCCGGGATGACTGATGCTGTACTCCCATCCCTGACCCTGTCCGACGAGGCATCCACCGTACGTCTGGGCCATGCCTTGGCCGCTATTCTCCGCCCCGGCGATGTCCTGGCTCTGGAAGGCGATCTCGGGGCCGGGAAAACAGCGCTCAGCCGGGCCCTGATCCGGGCTGCCCTCGACTCCCCGGATGAAGACGTTCCAAGCCCTACCTTTACCCTTCTTCAGGTTTATAATGCCCCACAGGCAAGCTATTGGCACTTTGACCTGTACCGGCTGGAGCAAGCCGATGATGCCCTGGAGCTGGGGATAGAAGATGCGTTTGCGGGAGGAATCAGTGTGATCGAATGGCCCGACAAGCTTGGCCACTGGCTTCCACGGCATGCGCTGCGCCTTGCCCTGTCTATTGGCGATGGTGGGCAGCGCCATGCACACTTCTCGGGTCCGGTGATGTGGGCCCCTCGCCTGGCAGGGTTGAGCACATGACACATCAGGTTCTTATCCCCCGCCGTCCCGATCCGAACCGCCTTACAGCCATGCATGCATTCCGCAAGGCCCATGGATGGGGGAATGCCACATGCTCCCTTCTGGCCGGGGATGCCTCGTTCAGAACGTACTATCGCCTTCGGGACACAGGAACCGGGGAAACGTGTGTGTTGATGGACGCCCCGCCCCCCACGGAGGATGTACGTCCGTTTGTCAGGATCGGGCGCCACCTGGCTGGCCTGGGGTTATCAACCCCGTCCATACGGGCTGAAGATGCCGAGCAAGGCTTCCTGCTGCTGGAGGATTTCGGTGATGATCTCTATGCCCGTCTGCTGGGATCCGGCTCGCGGGAAAGCGACTTGTATTCCCTGGCAATGGATGTGCAAACCGCTCTGCACCAGGCACCGGCACCGGATTTCCTGCCCGCCTACGATGATGCGTTCCTGTTGACTGAGGTTGGATATCTGCCCGACTGGTTCTGCCTGCATTGTGCAACCCCCGTTCCAGACGATGCACGAGCCGAATATGATGCTCTGTGGAGCACCTTGTTTTCCATAGCCCGTGCCGTACCTGAACGCATTGTCCTGCGTGACTACCATGCCGAAAATCTGATGCTGCTCCCCGGCCGACAGGGCCTGAAAGCGTGCGGACTTCTGGACTTCCAGGGAGCCGTGCGTGGCCCCCTGACCTACGACCTGATGAGCTTGATGGAAGATGCCCGGCGCGATATCGACCCGGGTCTGGTTCAGACCATGCAGGACTACTATCTGGACTGCAATCCCGGGCTGGACCGGGAAGCTTTCCAGGCATCGTGGTCTGTCATGGCCGCCCAGCGCCATGCAAAGGTGATCGGGCTGTTTGTCCGGCTGTGGAAACGGGACGGAAAGCCTGTCTACCTGCCACATCTGCCACGGGTCTGGCGCTTGATGGAACAAGCCTGCCAGAACCCGCTGCTTGGCCCCCTGAACGCATGGCTGAATTGCCATGTTCCCCATGAGACAAGGCAAAGGATACCGGCATGAGCATTCTTCCCCGCATGGCTATGGTTCTGGCAGCCGGTACGGGCACACGGATGCGTCCCCTGACCAATCATACCCCGAAGCCATTGATCCGTGTTCTGGGCAAAACGATGCTGGACCGCACACTGGATCACTTGGCAGATGCTGGTGTTGCCGGAGCTGTTGTCAACATCCATCACCATCCGGATCAGATGAGGGCACACCTGGCCACACGAACGGGGGCACCGAACATCTTTCTGTCTGACGAAAGCAATCAGCTTCTGGACAGTGGTGGTGGGGTACGCAATGCCCTCCCCCTCTTGGGAAATGCACCGTTCCTGATCCTGAATGCCGACATTGTCTGGCTGAATGGAAGCGAGGCGACGCTGCCCCGTCTGGCCCGGTACTGGGATCCGGCCCGGATGGATGCCCTGCTTCTGCTGCAAAACAAACCCCAGGCCATCGGATACGAAGGGCGAGGTGATTTCTTTCGCAACGAACATGGTGTCCTGCACCGTATTCAGGACCATGAAACCGAAGCACCACTGGTCTATACCGGCATCATGATGATCGGCCCCGCCGCTTTCATGGATACGCCATCCGGCCCGTTCTCGCTGAACATGGTGTTTGACAAGCTACTGGCAACAAACCGCCTGCACGGTCTTGTTCATGATGGCCCCTGGTTCCACGTCGGAACGCCCGAAGCCATTGGAAGAACGGAACAGATCCTGCAACACCTGGAACACCCCGCAACGGCAACGACGGATAATGCCGCAGCGGTCGTGCGCTGACTGCTGCCTCCCATGCACCAGAATACTGGCGTGACCGTGCGGGAATCCCTTCTCAATATCCCCGCACGGTTTCCGTTCGCAGATACCCTGGCTCGCGGGTTGCTGGAGGAAACGGGCAGCGACCCCATGCAGCTGGCTGCCTACACCCTTCTGCTTCCCACACGCAGGGCTGTGCGAACCCTGCGCGAGGCCTTTCTGCGCCAGTCGAACGGCAAGGCCCTTCTCCTCCCCCGCCTGCTGCCGGTTGCCGACCCGGATGAGATCACACTGTTGCCCCTGCTGTCCGATACGTCTGCAACAGATGACAGCACAATGGACATTCGCCCCCCCATTTCTCCCCTGCATCGCCAGCTGCTGCTGACCCGTTTGATCCTGGCGGCACCGGCAACCGGCCAGGCTTGCACCCCGGACCGGGCTGCCCTGTTGGCATCCGAACTGGCGCAACTCCTTGACCAGGTCCAGACCGAGGGACTGGGCTTTGATGCCCTGGAAAAACTGGTGCCGGAAGACTATGCCCGACACTGGCAAATTACGCTCGATTTCCTGAGCATTCTGACACGGCATTGGCCCGTCATCCTGGAGAGCATGGGCTGCCTGGACCCTGCGGAACACCGGAACCGCCTTTTGTTGGCCCGCGCCCGCGCCTGGCAGACAACGCCACCGTCCGGTCCGATCCTTGCTGCAGGCATTACCGGATCCATACCGGCCGTGGCCAGCCTCCTTGCCACCATAACGACGCTGCCACAGGGACGCGTTGTTCTCCCCGGACTGGACCGCAACCTGGATGCAGACAGCTGGGAAGCCATCGACGAAAGCCATCCCCAACATGCGCTCAAGCGCCTGCTGGACCGGCTTGGGAAAACCCGTGATGCTGTGCATGACTGGCCCTGCGTAGAGAGCATACGCACGGCACACCCCGACCGGGAACGCCTGTGCAGCGAAGTGATGCGCCCGGCCTCGACAACCCACACGTGGCGGCATATCAAACCCCTCGCAGAAGAGACCGTACAAGGCATAACCCGCCTTGACTGCCCTTCCCCGCGGGAAGAGGCTTTTGCAATTGCCCTGTTGATGCGCCATACCCTGTCGATACCGGAGCGTACCTGTGCCTTGGTGACACCGGACAGGGACCTTGCCCGACGGGTAGCAGCAGATCTAACCCGCTGGGGCATTACGGTTGATGACTCAGCCGGTCGCCCCTTGGCCGTCACCCCCCCGGGAGCGTTCCTCCGTCTGGGGGCCGACATGGTCGCCCAGCGCTTTGCCCCTGTCCCTCTGCTCGCCCTTCTGAAGCACCCGCTGTGTAGTGCCGGACTGGATGCCGCCGTGTTCCGGGATAGCGTCAGGCGTCTGGAGCTGGGCGTTCTGCGCGGTGTCCGGCCGGCCCCGGGGATTGCGGGCCTGCGGGCTGCGGCTCTGGCATCCGGGGCCATGGATGAAAGCCTGTCTGCTCTCCTGGATGCACTGGAGCGCTGCTGTGCGGATTTTATCGCCCTGATGGCCGAACAGGATGTACCACTGCATATCCTGCTGGAATCGCACATGCGGATGGCCGAAGCCCTGGCCACAACACCGGACAGACCCGGCCCCCTGTGGCTGTGGGATGCCGATGCCGGTATGGCCGCCGCATCCTTTGCCGCTGATCTGGCAGAGCACGCTGCTGTGCTGGGGCAGATCCGTCCGCAGGCCTATCCTGGCCTGCTGGATGCCCTGATGCGCGGCCGTACCGTACGCACCCGTTTTGGCAGTCACCCCCGCCTGGATATTCTTGGCCCCATGGAAGCCCGCCTGCATCAGGCGGACATCATGATTGTGGGAAGCCTGAATGAAGAGGTCTGGCCCCCCCGTCCCGGTGCCGATCCATGGATGAGCCGCCCGATGCGGACAGCGTTCGGACTTCCCCTGCCGGAGCAAAAGGTCGGGCATACCGCGCATGACCTGGTAACGGTGCTTGGCTCCCCCCATGTCGTCCTGACCCGCTCGCTGAAGGTAGAAGGCACACCAACTGTTCCTTCACGCTGGCTCTTGCGTCTTGAAACGGTCCTGTCCGCTATCGGCCTTGCCCTTCCGGAACCGGAGCATCCATGGCTGAAATGGGCCGAACTGTTTGACCGCCCTGAACAGATGATACCTGTACGACGCCCGGCCCCCCGCCCTCCGGTCGAATCAAGGCCACGTGCCCTGTCCGCAACCCGGATCGAAACATGGATGCGCGATCCCTATGCCATCTATGCCAGCCATATTCTGGGGCTGCGCCCCCTTGATCCTCTGGATGCCCAACCTGGCCCGGCTGACTACGGAACTTTGGTGCACAGGGCACTGGAAGATTTCATACGACGGTTCCCGCACATGCTGCCTGCTGATCCGGAAGCCGAACTGCTGGCCAGTGGGCAGAAGGTATTTGCCGATACCATCGCCCGGCCATCCGTCCAGGCCTTCTGGTGGCCCCGGTTTGAGCGGCTGGCCCGCTGGTTTGCCATCCAGGAGCAAGGGCGGCGGAATATGATACGGGAAACATTCGTGGAGATATCCGGAAGCCTGGATCTGGGCGACTTCGTTCTGACCGCCAAGGCTGACCGGATTGACCTGTTGGAGGATGGCAGCCTGGTCATCGTGGACTACAAGACCGGGGCCCCGCCCTCTGCCCGTGAAGTGGCAGCCGGTTTCTCACCCCAACTGCCACTGGAGGCCTTGATTGCACATCACGGCGGTTTCCCCGGCATTCCTGCCGGACGGACGATCACATCCCTCTTGTATTGGCACCTGAAGGGATCTGCCAACGGAGGAGAAGAACGAAACGCCTGTGGCCATGGGCTGTCACCGGATACCCTGGCCAAACAAGCTCTGGAAGGGTTGAGAGGGTTGATCGACGCCTTCTCCCAACCCGATACGCCCTACGAGGCACGCCCCCACCCCGGAAAAGCGCCGGCCTGGTCAGACTGGCTGCACCTGGCTCGGGTCAGGGAGTGGGCTGCTGCCGGCGATGCCGATGGAGATGGGGCATGAAAACCATGGGGGTCCGTGCCGGCGAGGCACAGAAAAAAGCAGCCAACCCGGCTGTCTCGGCATGGGTAGGGGCAAACGCCGGAACCGGAAAGACAAAGGTGCTGACAGACCGGGTCCTGAACCTGATGCTGTCGGGCAGTGCACCGGAGCGTATTCTGTGCCTGACCTTCACCCGGGCCGCCGCTGCGGAAATGTCCACACGTCTGGCCCGAACCCTTTCTGAATGGGCCATTGCAACAGACGAGCATCTCGAACACGCCCTGACAGCCCTTCTAGGAAATGCGCCGGATCAGAAAACCTGCGACACGGCGCGGCGCCTGTTTGCCCGGATGCTGGATGTGCCGGGAGGCATGAAAATCCAGACGATCCATGCCTTCTGCCAGGCGCTTCTGCGGCGCTTCCCCCTGGAGGCAGGGATCGCACCCCACTTTGCCGTCATGGAAGACCGTGATGCCGCCACACTGATGCTTGAAGCCCGGGAACACATTCTTCTGGCAGCCCGACAAGACGAAACATCGGACCTTCACTCTGCCTTGGCTCTTGTGACCAGCCATGTTCATGAAGATGCGTTCAATGCCCTGATGGCCGATATCGCAACCCACCGGGGGCGGCTGTCGCGACTTCTGGTACAGGGGCTGGAGCCCGTTTCCTTCCGTCTTGCCCAGCGCCTGGGCCTGGATATCAACGACACGCCGGACCGTATCCTGGAGCAGGCCGCCCGGGATGACTACATATCTGTTGCGCAGCTGAAGAACCTTGCCATGGCCTTGGCACAGGGGGGAAAGACCGACCTTGAGGCAGCAGAGCGGATAACCGGCTGGCTTGCTGCCGACACCCCGGAACGTTGCGCAACGTGGTCGGACTATGGCCGTGCCTTCCTGACGGCGGATGGAGAACCACGGTCACGGTCCCGTTTCCCCTCAAAAGCCGTGCGGGAGAACAACCCTGACATCCTGGAAACACTGGATGCCGAAACAGAGCGGATTGTCCGCACCAACACCCGCCTGAAAGCCGCTGTCACGTTCAGGGCGACTCTGGCCTTGCTGACACTGGCCCGATCCATGACGGCAGAGTACCAGATCCGCAAGGAGCGGGCGGGGAAGATGGACTTTGATGACCTGATTCTCACGACACGCCGGCTTCTACAGCACACCGATACGGCCGCCTGGGTTCTCTACAAGCTTGACGGTGGCCTGGACCATGTCCTGATCGATGAAGCGCAAGACACCAACCCGGACCAATGGGCTGTCATCAAGGCTCTGGTATCTGACTTCTTCGACGGACATGGGCGGAACCGCCCACAGGGGACCCGCACCCTTTTCGCGGTGGGGGACCGCAAGCAGTCCATCTACTCTTTCCAAGGGGCGGACCCGGATGAGTTCGACCGCAGCCGCGCCCTTTTTGCCCACATGGTCCCGCAATCCGGTTATCCGTTCGAGGATATAACCCTGGATGTTTCCTTCCGGTCCACAGCAGCCATTCTTCAGGCTGTTGATGCTGTCTTCCGGCAAGGCCATGCGGTCGATGGTGTTGCTGCAGCCGGGGAACCAGTCAGCCACCATCCGTTCCGGACCGGACAGGGAGGATTGGTGGAGCTTTGGCCACCTGTCCCTGCAACAGCCCTGGAAGAACCTCCCCCATGGAAACCGCCCGTCGAACGCATCCGGGGCGAGAGCGCACCATCCCGGTTGGCCCGGTTGCTGGCACGGCGTATCCAGCGTATGACCAACGGCAGCGACAGACTGGAGAGCCAGGGACGATCGGTTCGCCCCGGTGATATCCTGGTTCTGGTGCGGCGGCGCAGCGGCTTTGTTGATGATCTGGTCCGTTGCCTGAAAGATCTGGATGTCCCGGTGGCGGGCGTCGACCGAATGGTCCTGACCGAACAGATGGCGGTCATGGACCTGATTGCACTGGGATACAGCCTGCTGTTGCCCGAAGATGACCTGACCCTGGCCTGTGTACTGAAAGGCCCCATTCTGGGCCTGACAGAAGAGCAGTTGTTCACGGTTTCCCACGGGCGCCAACGCGGTGTCAGCCTGTGGCGATCCCTGCGCGAACACCGTGACCGGGATCCGGCCTTTGCCTCGGCCTGGGCAACCCTGCGTGGATTGATGGAGAAAGCGGACTTTCTGCCGCCTTTCGAACTGTTCAGCCACATTGTGGGACCTTTGGGCGGTCGCAGCAGACTTTTGGCGCGGTTGGGACCCGATGCCGCCGACCCGATCGACGAATTCCTGAACCTTGCCCTGACCTATGACCGCGGCCACCCTCCTAATCTGCAAGCCTTCCTGCACTGGCTGGAAACCGGTTCCCAGGATATCCGCCGCGACCTGGAGGAAAATGACAGCAATGGCCCGGGTGCGGTACGTATTATGACCGTACACGGCTCCAAAGGCTTACAGGCCCCCGTTGTTTTTCTGCCGGATACCCGTCAAGTACCGACCCGGGTACCGGCTCTTCTGTGGGACGAGTCAAGCAACGACGAACACCCTGCCATGTTCTGGCCACCATCCGCAGCCTTCCGCGAACCTGTGACCGAGGCCCTGGTTACAACGGAACGAACAGCTGCCGCCCGGGAATACCGTCGCCTGCTTTACGTGGCCATGACACGGGCTGAGGACAGGCTTTACATCTGCGGCTGGGACACCCGACGCGAATCCCCCGAAGACAGTTGGTACAACCTGATACAGGGTGCCTTGGCACCGCTGGCCGAAACAGTCCGGGACCTGTTCCTGGAAGCGGATGGAACCCTTGAGACACCAACCGTGCTGCGGTTGTCCTGCCCACAGGTTGTTCCCCCACGAACACGGGAACACAGGGCCGAAGCCCCGGCCACGGTTTCCAAAGTTCCGTCCCTGCTGCGCATCCTGCCTGCTGCAGAGCCGGTTCCCTCACGCCCCCTGATGCCATCCCGGCCACCGGTTACCGATCCACCGGCCACCTCTCCCCTGATGCATGGACCACAAGACGAAAACCGTCGACAGCGGGGCAAGATCATCCATACCCTCCTGCAATACCTGCCGGAACGGGAACAGGCTGTCAGGGAACACGCGGCCAGAACCTTCCTGTCCCGTCCGGTCTGGGGCCTGGATCCGGCTGAGCAGGATATTATCCTGCAACAGGTCATGACCGTCCTGAACACACCCTCGTTTATCCCCCTCTTTGGCCCGGGGTCCCTAGCCGAGGTTCCTGTTTCGGGTGTCATCGGGAAAACCAGCATATCCGGGGTAATTGACCGCCTCCTGGTCGAGAACGATGCTGTGACAGCGGTAGATTTCAAATCCGGCCACCATCCGCCACAGCATGTTCATGACGTACCGGAGGCCTATCTGTTCCAGATGGCTGCCTACCGGGCTGTCCTGCGCAGGATCTGGCCAGAGCGTGACATACAGTGCGCGCTGTTGTGGACAGAGGGCCCATGGCTTATGCCCCTGCCCTGCGATCTTCTGGATGCAGCCCTGCCAGCCGACCCGGCAATGAACCAAACAACTTGATTGCCGGGCACGAACAGTTCACTCTGTCGCCCCCGTTTTCCCGCATGTCACCAGGACAGGCTTGTTCATGACCGAAACCATACACCATACAGATGCCCTGATCGTAGGAGCCGGACCTGTTGGTCTGTTCACCGTCTTCCAGTGCGGTATGGTCCGCATTCGCTGTCATGTTGTGGACGTTCTGGATACCGTGGGCGGGCAGTGCACTGCGCTGTACCCGGAAAAGCCTATCTATGACATCCCGGGTTTCCCGTCTGTCATGGCCGGGGATCTTGTTGATCACCTGCAACAGCAGGCCGCGCCCTTCAATCCTGTCTTTCATCTGGGGCAACAGGTCACCGGCCTGACCCGTGGGGAAAACGGGCGCTGGCTGGCGACCACAAGCAAAGGGACACGGATCAGTGCTGCCGTGGTGATTATAGCCGCCGGTGCCGGGGCCTTTGGCCCCAATCGTCCGCCCCTGGAAGGGATTGAGCAGTACGAGGGGCATTCCGTTTTCTACTTTGTAGCTAAACGGGAACACTTCCGGAACAAGCGCGTGGTTATCGCCGGCGGAGGAGATTCTGCCGTGGACTGGGCTATCTCGCTGTCAGAGATTGCCGCCCGCGTCCACGTTGTCCACAGACGGCCCAAATTCCGCTGCGCCCCGGAAAGCGCCGCCAGACTGCAAGCTTTGGCAGAGACCGGAGCCATTGATCTGGTTGTACCCTGCCAACTATCTGCCCTGCATGGAGAGAACGGCGTTCTCAACCGTGTTGATGTTGTTGATATGGATGGACAGACCCGAAGCCTAGAAGCCGATGCGTTGCTGCCGTTCTTTGGCCTAGCAACCGAGCTGGGCCCGATTGCTCAGTGGGGCTTGGGCATGGACCGCAATACAGTTCGTATTGATCCGACCACAGCAGCAACAAATATCGAGGGGATTTTCGCCGTCGGCGACGTCTGCAGTTATCCGCACAAGCTGAAGCTGATCCTGACCGGATTTGCCGAGGCCGCGCAAGCCGCGCATGCAGCTTATCCGCTGGTCTTCCCCGGTGAGGCACTGCACTTCCAGCATTCCACATCCGGCGGAATCCCCGCACTGGCAGGAAGCTGAGGGCGGTCAGTTCAGCCGCAACTCCGCATCAACGCCGCGCCATTCTCCCGGGGTAATGAGCTCGCAGCCGGCAACCCGGACAGAATGGAGGCGCCCCTCGATCTCCCGCTCCCAAAAATGAAGGAAACGGTGGAGTTCGGGGTAGCGGGGTGCAACATCGTAGAACTGCCAGACAAACTCCTGCAGGACAGAGGGATGGTCTGGCAGGTGATACAAAATGAACGCCGTGGTCAGCCGGTAGTCCTGAAGCTGAAGACGCAGGGACATGAAGAACCTCCCGTACTGTGGGAAGACACACATGCGGCCCGCGCTGCCGCAGGATTCATTGTTCCGGATAGAACGGCAAAGTCAATGGTCTGATCTGTCAGCACTCAGCCAGCTTGGCTGCCAAAAGACAGGCAGCAAGGACTAGCCAAGATAGAAAAGACTGAGCAGGGCTGCCACACCGGACAGGAACAAAAGCCCGCCGGCACAAAGGTTAAGCCGCGTCAGCCATACAGGACTGAAGCGGTGGCGAACGGCCCCGGCCAGCGCCGAAAGCGTAAACCACCACAAGGTAGAACCGGCAAAAACCCCTGCAACAAGGGTAAAGGCCCGGGCGGGGCTCTCACCGGCCCGAACCGAACCAAGAGAGGCAAAAACAGCCATAAAAGCCAGAATTGTGGCTGGATTTGTCAGGGTCAGCAACAATGTGGCTGTAAAGTCACGCCAGAGACCGGGGTGAAGTCCGGACTCAGCCCGCAACTCCGGCGGTGGCTGACGCCATGTCCTGATGCCCAGAGCCAGAAGAACAGACCCCCCGACGAGAGACAATGGCTCTCGGTATTCCATCAGGAAGCCGGAAACCAGTGACAAGCCGAAACCAGCAACGGCACCATAGAAGGTATCAGCCACAGCAGCCCCGAGACCAGCCACAAAAGCGGCAGCGCGACCGTCATTCAAAGCCAGACGGATGCACAGGATCCCCACGGGTCCAACCGGAGCTGCGATCAGGAAACCAACAATCATACCTTCCAGAAACAGCATCAGGGATCGCCATTCTTCCTGTAAAAGACACGGGCTGTTGCCCAAATCGAAAAGAAACGGGACCATAGCAGCCCCATCCTGCAGGAAACAGGCAAAATCAGAACGTTGTCAAAAGAAATACCAGCCAGAACCTCAAGCAGGCCGGATCCGGCGCGATTCAATGGCATCCCAGACAAGAGAGGCGATATCTGTCCCGTCAAAACGCCGAATCTCCTGGATACCGGTCGGGCTGGTCACGTTGATCTCTGTCAGCCAATCTCCGATCACATCAATACCGGCCAGAATCAGGCCCCGTGATTTCAATTCTGGTCCAATGGTTGCACAAATGTACTCTTCACGCGGGGTCAGTTCAGCCGGAACAGGCTTGCCTCCCGCATGCATGTTGGACCGGGCATCACCATCAGCCGGGATACGGTTCAAGGCACCAACAGGCTTTCCATCCACCAAAATAATACGCTTGTCGCCCTTTCGTACCTCGGGCAGGTAGCGCTGGATCATCAAAGGCTCGCGGGATTGCTGGAAGAACATGTCCAGAAGTGATCCCAGATTTTCGTCATCAGGCTTCAGATGAAAGACACCTGCACCGCCATTGCCATACAGCGGCTTGAGAATAATGTCCCGGTGCTCGGCCCGGAAGGCCCGGATAGCATCTGGATCAGCAGAAACAAGGGTCGGCGGCATCAGCCCCGGGAAACGGGTCAGGAACAGTTTCTCCGGGGCATTGCGCACCTCTACCGGATCATTGACGACCAAGGTGCGGGGATGAATTTTCTCCAGTAAGTGAGTGTTGGTAATGTAACTCATGTCAAACGGTGGATCCTGACGCAGCAGAACCACATCCACAGCAGACAGGTCCAGGGTCTCGGCAGGCCCCAGGGTAAAGTGGTTCCCCCGCTCGCGGCGCACGGTCAAGGCACGGGCGCGGGCCGTAACCACCCCATCACGGAAGCTGAGATCACGCGGCTGATAGTGCCACAGCCGATGCGCCCGTGACTGGGCGCATTCCGCCAGGGCAAACGTGGTGTCCCCATCGATGGAAACAGACTCCATCGGATCCATCTGAACGGCAACAGCAAGACTCATGTAGGCAACATCCATTTTGAAAAGGCCGCAAAAGGGTCCACGGTAAAAAGAGCCCCCATACTCGGCTCAAGACCGCCCCTGACGCAACTCTTCCATAACACGGGCAATACTGTCCCGATCCGGTCCCGGAGGGGCAATGCCAAGATAACGCTCCAGAGCCGTCAGGGCACTGTCCAGATCACCCAGACGCATATGCATCAAGCCACCTTCTCTCCACAGACGAAAATCGGACGGAGCAATCAGCAGCATTCTCTGGACCGCAGCCAAGGCTGTTGGATAATCCCCTTCCTGTAGGGCACGCAAACGGATGTTCCCCTGCAAGCGCAACAGGATCTCGCGGTTGGTCACCGGGGCATAGGCCTCGGGGGCCAGCTCGGCCCCCTGTCCCTTGACGCTTTTGTACAAGGCTCGCAAATCAGCCGGCGAAATCTCGACGCCATCGTGGAATGGATCCATGATGATACGGTCCCCGGCATTACCGCACACACGGATCAGAAAGTGCCCCGGGAACGCCAAGCCATCGGCATCCCAACCCAGTTTGCGGGCCACATGCAAATACAGGATACCCAAGGTAACCGGCAATCCTTTGCGTCGGTCTATCACCTGCATCAGGTCGGCATTATCCAGATCTTCGTACGTTTCGACATCACCGTGGTAATGCCAGCGGTCAACCAGAACAGACCGCAGAACCTCGCCCCGCCGACGGGCACCCTCGGGCATTGATACCCGGCCAGCTTCACGCAGGGCTTCAGCAACCAGTATACCAAGATGGGTGACATAAGACTCAAAGCAACGGCCGGGCCGGGCCGTGTCTGCCAGGGCAAGAGCCGCCATGGCAAGGTCCAGTGCACGATCATCGACCGCAGACAAGGTGTCGAGAATATGGTCCGTGACCGGATTTGCCATCAAAGTCCTCCCTCAGGGAAATCCGTCGCCAGACGGGTTCCGGATGCAAGACGACGCCCGTCCGTACGCAGCACCGCAAGATTAACCACATCCCGCACATACCCTGCTGAACGGCACCAGTCCAGGACCCGGGACAATTCTTCCTGATTCTGGGCAATACCCATCAGGTAGACAACGCGATCCACAACATCGACCGAAAAATTGATAGCGCGGATCTGGGCATCAAACATGAGTGCAGAACGGATCTCGGCCGCAATCAGCGTATCTCTCAAGGTCACGACAGGGCGCAGGTATTCGGTATCCTCATCCGGAGACAAGCGGCGGATACGATCAATAACCTCGATGACCGGGCGGGGTGATGCCGCCAGACGCACAGCAACACGGGCCTTTTTGGGATCTTCCGTCATACCGGTCAGAAGCACACGGCGCTCGAAGACTGTTACATCAATGTCGGTGATCAGCGCGTGGTCCTCCTCCAGAAACAGACGCTGGATCTCTGTATAGATCCAGGCATCCGTGGCAACGCCTTCAATCCCGCGCTCTTCACGCGCCGCAGAAACAAGGGACGAGGCCGCGCCAACAAGAACCCCCTGCTTCGTACACCCCGGTGTCAAAAACAGGGCAAGCAGGAGAAAAAAGACCGGGACCAAGCCGTTATACCCGCGTGCTTTTTGCCTCATACAGGCATTGTGCAGCGAATGAGAATGAAAAACTACCCCCAAGGGCGCCAGGCATCGGGCACATGCTGCGGGCAGCCGGACCGCGGAACAACAACAACGTCAAAGCGAATCCCATGACAGGATACATCTTCACGACAGGCCATCCACATTTCTGCTGCACGTTCAAGACGACATCGCTGACGGGATGACAGCGCCTCCAGGGCATCCGGCACGTGATCCCTCGCTTTCACCTCGACAAAGGCAACAAGGTTCTTCCGGCAGACAATCAAATCAAGCTCACCGACCCCGCTGCCACGCTCACCACGGATATTCCGACCCAGAACGCGCCAGCCCATCAGCTCCATTAACACAGCCGCAACCTGCTCGGCCTGACGACCACGAACTGACGACCCGGAACAGCCCTCAGTCACCACGCATGTGTCCCGGCGTTGTCAATTCCAAGGCCCGCGCATAGACATCACGCTTCTTTACACCGGTCTGCCCCGCAACCAGAGCCACCGCATCCCGTATCGACAGTGTTTGCAACGACTGCCGCAAAAGGGCATCGATATCGTCTGTGGAGACAGGATCGCCGGTGTCGGACGGAGGCCCTATAACCACCACAACCTCGCCACGCGGTGCCCCCTCCTGCTCATACAGGGCAGACAGCTCCGGCAGGGACCCTCGCCGTACATCTTCATACAGCTTTGTCAGCTCACGACAGACTGCGGCCGGGCGATCACCCAGAACAGCCGCCATGTCAGTCAGACTTTCGGGCAAGCGATGAACGGACTCGTAAAAAACAAGTGTTGCCGGAACCGCTGACAGGGAAGCGAACAGGTCCCGTCTTGCCTTTGAACGGGACGGCGGAAAACCGGCAAAAAGAAAACGGTCCGTCGGCAGGCCGGCAACCATAAGCGCTGTCAGCAACGCCGAAGCACCGGGAACCGGAATGACAGACAGACCCTCATCGGCAGCGCTGCGAACCAACTTGTATCCGGGGTCGGAAATCAGCGGTGTTCCGGCATCGGATACAAGAACAACAGCCTCTCCACCGGCTACGCGAGCCAGAAGCTGCGGACGCACACGATCCGCATTATGTTCGTGGTAGGCAAGAAGAGGCACAGACATGCCCAGCCGCTTGAGCATGGCCCCGGTTACCCGGGTATCCTCGCACGCGACAACATCCGCGCACGCCAGAACACGACAGGCCCGTTCCGTAATATCGCCCATGTTGCCGATCGGTGTGGCAACAATATACAAGCCGGCAGACAGCGTCCGTTCCGGCACAGGTTTACTAACGGCATCATGACCGCTAGCATGGCCTTCTCTTTTTCCAGTGGCACCGGAGGTTAACCGTGCACCTTTCTTCTTTCCCGGGGAGTCGGGTTTCACGTTATCCTGCCTGTCTCAAGCGGCTTGTAGCACTGGCCAGCGTCCTGACCCTTGCCCTTGTTGCCGGTTGCAAAGGCATAGACGTAGCATCCCCACCGCACGGGGAGAAGACCCCGTCACAGACAGAGAGCGGAAAATCTGTCACCCGGCAGGATCTCCTCCAGGGAAAAACAAAGGTCGCCATTCTGGTTCCCCTGAGTGGTGAAACCGGAAAGACCGGAGAGTCCATTGTCAATGCGGCCCAGCTGGCTCTGTTTGACATGGGCGGCGATTCAACATCTCTGCATCCCTATGATACAGCCGGTACACCTGACGGTGCCAGACGGGCTGCCGAACGCGCGATTACCGATGGGGCATCAATCCTGATCGGCCCCCTGTTCTCCTCTGAAGTCAAGGCCATTGCCCCACAGGTTCAAAGTGCCGGCGTACCGGCCCTGACCCTGACGACAGACCCCACAGCAGCTGAACACGGCATATATGTTGCTGGCTTCCTGATTCGGGAACAAGCCACGCGCGTTGTTTCCTACGCCCGTGAACAAGGTTTGACCCGCTTTGCGGTCCTGTCCACCGACACACCGTTCGGACGGGCAATGGCCGGTGCCTACGAGCAGGCTGTCATGGAAGCGGGCGGCACACTGGTCAATACCCTGCTGCGCACAACGGGGGAAGATGCACGATCCAGAATCAGCACGCTGACATCCTTCCAAGCCCGGGTTGCCGAACGAAACCGAAAATTGAAGAGCCTGGAAAACAAGACCGATCCGGAATCCGTAAAACTTGCCGCCGCACTACAAATCCGTGAAACAGCCGGGGCCCTGCCGTTCGACGCCCTTCTGATGACATCTTCGGGCACAGACCTGATGGAAGATCTTGCCCTTCTGGCCAGCGTTGATGTCACATCCTCCAACGTTCGCATGATCGGCCCCATGCTGTGGAACGAAGGCACCACCCGGACAGACCCAGCCCTGCGTGGGGCGTGGTATCCAGCTTCGCCTCCTGCAGCGCGGGGGCTTTTTATCAATCGCTACCAGGAAGCCTTTGGCAAGCCGCCGTCGAGCCAGATTGCCAGCCTGGGCTACGATCTGACCGCACTGGCCGCACGCCTATCCGCCATGGCAGCGCACCCCGGGCAAGCCTTTCGTCCCGAGAAACTGACAGATCCGTCTGGCTTTGAAGGATGGGATGGCCTGTTCCGCTTCCGCCCCGACGGGATTGTCGAGCGTGGGCTGGCCGTCATGGAAATCCAGCCAGCGGGGCCACAGGTTGTTTCACCGGCCCCGGGAACCTTCAACCGCAAAAGCCTGGGAAGCTGAGGCAGGCACTATCACGGAACAAGCCCGAAATTGGCAGAAGCTGGTTCCGGGCATAGCGGGCATTCCGGATCGCGATGTGCCGTGATTGTTCTCATCCGGGCAGACAGGGCATCATAGACGAGGACCCGGCCACACAACCCTTCGCCAATCCCCAGAAGCTCTTTCAGAATTTCGGTCGCCTGCAACGTTCCCAGCACACCTGCTACAGCCCCCAGAATGCCGGCCTCGGCACAGGAGGGACCGTCTCCGGCAGGGGGCGGCTCACGGAACAGACAACGGCAACACGGCCCTTCACCACCGGGGCGAACTGTCCACAACTGCCCTTGAAACTGCAGCACTGCAGCACTGACCAATGTTTTGCCGCCACGCACAGCCGTATCGTTAACCAGGAAACGGGTTTCAAAATTATCGGAACAATCGGCAATCAGGTCATAGCCGGAAAACAGATCCTGAACGTTGTCCGGCTGCAACCGTTCGGCAACCGCTTCAACCCTCACATCCGGGTTCAGGTCCCGGATCGTCCGGTACGCGCTGTCAACCTTGTGCTCCCCGACACGGTCTGTTGTATGGGCGATCTGACGCTGAAGATTAGACAGGTCAACCCGGTCATCATCAACAATCCCCAACGTCCCCACACCGGCGGCAGCCAGATACATCAGAACAGGAGACCCAAGCCCCCCGGCTCCCACCACCAGGACACGGGATGACAAAAGGGCATCCTGCCCCTTGGCCCCGACCTGGGGCAGGAGGATGTGTCTGGCATAACGACGGACCTGTTCTTCGGTAAAATCCATGAGAAGGACCATACAACGGCAGGAAAAAGGAAGGGCACACACGCCCGGTACAGATATGGCCCAGAGTCCTGCCCCTGTCGAGGATCAACTGTCCTCGAACAAGGCTGTTGACAGGTAACGCTCGGCAAAGCTTGGCAGGATGACGACAATCTTTTTTCCGGAAAAAGCCGGGCGGGCTGCAACTTCCAGCGCAGCAGCCAATGCGGCCCCACCGGAAATACCAACGGGGACCCCCTCCAGACAGGCAACCTTGCGCGCCATGGCAAAAGATGTCTCGTTACCAATTTGCAGGATTTCATCATAAGCCGATGTGTTCAGGATAGACGGCACAAAGCCGGCACCAATCCCCTGAATCTTGTGTGGACCCGGCATACCGCCTGAAAGGACCGGGCTATCTTCCGGTTCAACCGCAACGATATGGATCCCGGGACGCCGGGCCTTCAGAACCTCCCCGACACCGGTTATGGTCCCGCCGGTTCCAATGCCGGAAACAACAACATCCACCTCACCCGCCGTATCAGCCCAGATTTCCTCGGCAGTCGTTGCCCGGTGTACTGCAGGGTTGGCTGGGTTGTCAAACTGACGCAGCATAACAGATCCCGGGATTTCCTTCAGAAGCTCCACCGCACGGGCAATGGCCCGCTTCATTCCTTCTGCAGCTGGTGTCAGCTCCAGCTTAGCCCCCAGATGCCGCAACATCTTGCGCCGCTCCACGGACATGCTGTCGGGCATGGTCAGAATCAGGGGATATCCCTTGGCCGCAGCAACAAAAGCCAAGGCGATGCCCGTATTGCCCGATGTGGCCTCTATCAGAACAGTGCCCTTCCGGATATGACCCTCAACCTCCAAGGCTTCCACCATCGACACGCCAATACGGTCCTTGACAGATGCCAGAGGGTTGAAGAACTCACACTTGCCAAGAATATCGGCATGAACACCGGCATCAGCCGCCAGACGCCTCAGACGAACCAGCGGCGTGGCGCCAATTGTATCGAGGATACTGTCGTAAATACGACCACGGAATGAAGCTGTCACTGCTGTCATGAACATCCCCCTTGCTGTCCAATATCCCTGATATCGTCATCACAAAAGTCAGATTGTGAAATCGATACCGTGTCCCGCCTCGGGGAAAAGACCTTCCCGACGCGCAAGCAAACACAAATCATCAATAGAAACAGCCTCAAGGCGCTTCATCAAAGCATCCTGCATATCATCCCAGAGCGGGCGCACCACCATCTGCCCAAGGGCTGAATCCGGAAGAGTATCGTGTGTACCTTCTTCTTCCATTTCCTGGACAGCACGCAGGATGGCACCAACCGTAATACGCCGCCTTTCAAGGGCCAGACGATACCCGCCACGAGGTCCACGAACCCCCTGCAGCAAACCGGAACGCACCAGGTGCTGCAGGGATTTTTCCAGATAACGGCGGGGAATGCCCTGCCTGTGATTGATATCCTGGCTTTGAACAGGCTGCCCGCCCGCGTGACAAGCAATATCGAGAACAGCCACAAGGGCAAACCACGCCTTGCGCGAGGGCTTCAACACGACAGAGCGACCCTGTCCTCCTGTGCACGGGTACCGGTTGACCCAAAACCACCTTCACCTCGGCCTGTCGCGGGAAGCGTTTCAACCTCGGTCCATACGGCACGGGTCACAGGGGCAAAGATGACCTGGGCAATACGCATGCCGTGTTCAATAACAAAAGGCTCATCACCCAGATTGACCAGAATAACCTTTACCTCGCCGCGATAGTCGGCATCGATGGTGCCCGGCGTATTCAGAACCGTCACGCCGTGTTTGGCCGCCAACCCGGAACGCGGGCGAACCTGGGCCTCGAAGCCAGCCGGCAACGCAAACGCAAGACCGGTCGGCACCAGGGCGCGCTTGCCGGGTTCAAGTGTTACAGCACTCTCCAGAGCCGCAAACATATCCATACCGGCAGACAGCTCTGTCGCACATGCCGGTAATGGGAGGTTGGATCCATGCGGCAAACGAACCACAGAAACACGAATGGTCGGAGCAGATGTTGTCATAATCAGGAAACCTTCTCGGCAGCAGAGGAAACAGATGGGGCATAACCAAGGGCAGAGGCGACAGACCGGGCCAGACGGGCCGCCACCTCGGTCTTGTCCATGTCAGGCCAGGATTCTTCGGTTGTTTCAGTAACAAGGTACACGGTATTGCGCATGCCCCCGAACGTACCAGTCCCCGGGGAGACATCGTTCGCACATATCCAGTCACATCCCTTGCGCTGCCGCTTGGCGCGGGCCTGCTCAACCAGATCACCGGTTTCAGCCGCAAACCCGATTACCAGACGTGGCCGATGTGGACCCGGTCGGGACAAGGTCGCCAGAATATCCGGATTGGGGTGCAAAGTCAGGGACAGCGGCGCAGGGGCCTGCCCCTTCTTGATTTTGGACGGCGTGTAGTGTGCGTACCAGTCTGCAACAGCCGCCACACAAACGGCAACATCAACCTTGCCCTCCTCGATAACGGACAGGCAGGCCTGCAACATCTCGCGGGCAGACTGGACGGACACAGCGGATACCCCGGGCGGGGCCGGAAGAGAGACCGGTCCGTGGACCAAGGTCACATCAGCCCCCAACGCCGCCAGAGCCGCAGCGACAGCATGGCCCTGACGCCCGGAGGAATGGTTGCTGATGAAACGCACCGGATCAATGGCCTCTATCGTTGGCCCACTGGTCACCAAGGCTCTCAGGCCAGACAGAACAGACCTGGTGTCATGCAGCCGGAAATGAGCTTCCACCGCCGCGACAATTCCGGGTACTTCGGCCATGCGGCCAACGCCATATTCCCCGCATGCCAGTTCACCGATACCGGGTTCAATAACCCGGATCCCACGCTCCAGAAGCGTACTGCGGTTCGCCTGCGTTGCCGGGTGTTCCCACATCCTGGTATTCATGGCTGGCGCAATCATGACCGGCTTGTCCGTCGCCAGAAGAACTGTAGACGCCAAATCATCGGCCAAACCGGTCGCCATGCGCGCCATCAAACTTGCCGTACAGGGAGCGACCAGAACCAGGTCTGCTTCCCGCGACAAGCGGATATGACCCATCTGGGCTTCATCTGTCAGGGAAAATAAATCGTGGTACACCGTGTCACCCGAAAGGGCAGAGACGGTGAGTGGCGTAACAAACTGGGCCGCTGCCTGGGTCATCACGCACCGCACAGAGAACCCGCGCTCACGCAGGCTCCGTATCAGCTCTGGTGCCTTACAGGCTGCAATTCCGCCCGACAGGACAAGCAGAATGCGCCGACCACAGGCCGTTTGTTCTGGTGTGCCCACGGCACTCTCCCCGAAAAGACACGTGCGTCTTGTAGATACGGCCTTTTAACCACCGTTTCAACCGCTGTTCCGCCTTCACGCCAACCGGAACAGGGCGCATGCTGCAAAGCGGGGGGCAACACCACCAGCAACGAACCGTAGCAACCCGCCACTCTCATGCCACCGGGAGCACCAGAACACACCATGCCCACTGAACGCCATGAACAAGGCCCGGTCGACCCGAACAGCAAGCCGACACCCAGCACTTGGGAAAAGGAATGGGAGAAACACCAGCACCAGAACCGGACACTGCGCGCACAGCGTCCACTGTGGCGCTCTGTCTGGCGGGGGCTGAACCTGCGTTGCCCTTGCTGCGGCAACCATCCCCTGCTTGCATCCTATCTTGGTGCTGTTCCGGCTTGCACCGGATGTGGCGAAGTCTTTGACCACATCCGAACCGACGACGTGGCCCCATGGGTTACCATTCTTTTTCTGGGACATGTTCTGTTGCCCGCCGTCATTTCCGTGGAAAAACTGTTTGAGCCACCCCTTTGGGCCCACTTCCTGATCTGGATGCCGATCGGGGCCGAAATGGTCCGCACAGGCCTGCCCCGGGCCAAGGGCGCCGTACTTGGCTTGATGTGGTCGCTGAACCTGCAGGGCGATGAGCATCAACACTGAATTCCGTTGTCGGGATTGACAGAAGCAGGGCAGACCGCCATCCTGTCGCTGTTCCGAGGGGTGCCCCCGTCCGTTTTTCACATCCGGGCCAAGGCGCTGAGATCTGGCTGACTGGCCGGAAACCCTTTGAACCTGATCCGGGTCATACCGGCGGAGGGACAGGAACAGCAAGGAGCTGACACAGCTTCCGTGCCCCCCTGCTTCGCGTGTATCCGGTTATGTCCGAAACTATCCGCAGGGGGAGACCTGATGAATTCTGTCCTTCAACCTTTCCAGAGCGCAGCCATTACCGTCGGACCACTCCCGGGGTCCCGGAAAGTCCACGTTCCTGGCCCATCGGGAAGCCGCATCCCATTTCGGGAAGTCGCACTCGACCCCTCGTGCCATGAACCCCCGGTACGCTTGTATGATACATCGGGCCCCTACACCGATCCGGATATCCAGATTGCCATCGACAAGGGCCTGCCCGATATCCGCAGCCGCTGGATCGAGGCCCGCAAGGATACCGAAAGCTATCCCGGCAGATCTGTCCTTCCCGAAGACAACGGGCATGCCGCCGGAATTCACCGTGTGCCGGAGTTTCCGCACAAACGGGCACCCCGTCGGGCCTGCAACGGACATAACGTCACCCAGATGCACTATGCCCGACGCGGCATCATCACCCCGGAAATGGAATTTGTCGCCATCCGGGAGAACCTGTTGCGCCAGCAGGCCCGGGAAACCATCGACCGGCTTGGACCCCGTGACGGTGTGCCCTGGGATTCCGCCATCCCCGATGACATCACGCCTGACTGGGTGCGGCAGGAAGTTGCGGAAGGGCGGGCCATCATTCCGGCCAACATCAACCATACCGAACTGGAGCCAATGGCCATTGGGCGGAACTTTCTGGTCAAGATCAACGCCAACATCGGTAACTCTGCCGTAACATCGGGCGTGGCCGAAGAAGTGGAGAAGCTGGTCTGGGCCATCCGCTGGGGTGCCGATACGGTCATGGACCTGTCAACCGGCCGCAACATCCACAACATCCGCGAATGGATCCTGCGCAACAGCCCGGTTCCCATCGGAACCGTCCCTATCTACCAGGCCCTGGAGAAAGTAGGGGGCATTGCCGAAGACCTGACCTGGGATATTTTCCGCGATACGCTGATCGAGCAATGCGAACAGGGCGTGGACTACTTCACCATTCACGCCGGCGTACGCTTGGCTTACATCCCGATGACCGTTGACCGCGTTACCGGTATTGTATCGCGGGGTGGTTCCATCATGGCAAAGTGGTGCCTGGCGCATCACCGCGAGAACTTCCTGTACACACATTTTGATGACATCTGTGCCATCATGAAAGCCTATGACGTGTCGTTCTCTCTCGGAGACGGGCTGCGTCCAGGATCAACAGCCGATGCCAATGACCGGGCCCAGTTTGCAGAGCTGGAAACACTGGGCGAGCTGACCCGCATTGCATGGGACCACGATGTCCAAGTCATGATCGAGGGTCCCGGTCATGTGCCCATGCACAAGGTGCAGGACAACATGGTCAAACAGAAGCAGTTCTGCGGCGATGCCCCGTTCTATACCCTTGGCCCCCTGGTGACCGATATTGCCCCCGGATACGACCACATTACCTCGGCCATCGGGGCTGCCATGATTGGTTGGTTCGGGACATCCATGCTGTGTTACGTCACCCCCAAGGAACATCTTGGCCTACCCGACCGTGAAGATGTACGTTCCGGCGTTGTAACCTATCGTATAGCCGCACACGCGGCTGACCTTGCCAAGGGCCACCCGGCGGCCAGGGTCCGTGATGACGCCCTGTCACGGGCACGGTTCGAATTTCGCTGGATGGACCAGTTCCACCTGTCTCTGGACCCGGAAAAGGCAAAGGAGTTCCACGACCAGACTCTTCCGAAGGAAGCGCACAAAACAGCCCACTTCTGTTCCATGTGTGGTCCGAAATTCTGTTCGATGAAGATTACACAAGATATCCGCAACGAAGCCCGACGGGAGATCGAGCAGGGCATGCAGACCATGAGCCAGACATTCCGCGAACATGGGGCGGAACTGTACACACCGGCAGACAGCTGACGTCAGGCGGGGAAGGCTCTGGACAGCAGGAGCCTTCCCGTCAGCGTGCAGACACACACAGCATGGCCCAACGGTCCCGGCGTATCCAGCGGACCATCAGCATCAGGGCAACACACCCCAAGCCAATTGCCAACCCATACCATATTCCGGCTCCCCCCAGGCCAAGGGGAAACGCCATCAGGGCAGCAAGGGGAAGACCAAGCACCCAGAACCCTGTTCCCATGCAAATCATCGGGACAATTGCATCCTTGAGTCCACGCAGAACGCCCGACGAAACACTCTGGATTCCGTCAAAGATCTGGAAGAGGGCGCATATCTGCAAATACGCCGTTGCAAGGCCAAGAACCTGTTCCGACCCGCGCGTGTTTTTCCCCATGAACAGGGCCACAATCACATCGGGAAACAGAACAACACACGCTGCACACAGGGCCATGAAAGCCATGCCCATGGACAGGGGAACCCAGCCGGCGCGGGTTATGGCCGCTGTACTCAGGGCACCACGAGCCAGACCAACCCGAACCGTTGCCGCCTGTGACAAACCCACAGGCACCATGTACAGAACTGTGGTAACATTTATAACAATTGCATGTGCCGCCAGCTCCAGCGGCCCCACAAGGCCCATCATGAATGTCGCTGTTGTAAAGGCACAGAACTCAAGGCCATAGGCAACAACAACGGGCACAGCAAAACGGAGTAGTTCAAAGAAACGAGACCAGTCATGCCTCCAGATATCAACAAACAAACCAAAGCGCCGCAGCCTTGGATGAACAAGAACATACAGAAACAGCGCCAGGCACATCAGAATATCCACGGTGACCGTCGCCAGGGCAGCCCCCTTGATACCAAGCGACTCACAACCTGCATTCCCATAGATCAGAATCCAGTTGAGTGCGGCATTCAGGGGAATAGCCACCGCTGCCACCACCATGGACACAAGCGGATACCCCAAGGTCGTACACAAGGAGCGCAGAACCAGAAAGCCCCACAGCGGCAACATGCCCCACAGGCTTACCTGAACATAGTCCGCAGCCATCACAGCCAATAGTGGCTGCTGCCCGATGGCAAGGAAGAAGTTTTCAGCGTAACTCATACCGAACCAGACCGGTATGACAGACAGCACGATAATCCAGAAGGCTTGGCGCGCTGTTCTTCGGGTTTCACGAACGCGATGGAGTCCCCTTCCCAAGGCAATGGCAGCCATGGCTGAGACCGCAGCGCCAAGACCAAAACCGACAGGAAGAGACAGGCAGAGAAAGCTGGTGGCAAGAGAAGAAGCCGCCACAGCATCGGGCCCCAAGCGTCCGATCATCATGACATCCACAGCGCCCATGACAACCTGGGCCAGCCCGCCCAGAATCAGGGGCCAGGCAAGAACTGTGGTGGCAACCAGCTCGGACCGCCACAATACGGGCAGCATACGGACACCCTCCGGACTAATCTGAAGAGTTGTACGTGTGCCACGAAACCGTGTTGATGTACAGCACCCCGGGCCATTCATTGCCCCGGACAGGATGCTACGCCTTCAGCGATCCATCATACCAGGAAAGACAGAAGAACCCACTTCCGCACCATCAACCGGTAACCCGGATGACAACATCCACACCGACAATACGGCACCCGTCTGGCGGTTCGGGCAGCTGGGCCAGCACAACCTGGTCCCACTGGACGTCGCGCAATTCACCGGACTGTTCAAAATAGAAGTGATGGTGCGCGCCTGTGTTCGTATCAAAACAGGACCGTCCGGATTCAACCGTTATTTCCCGCAATAACCCCGCATCCGTGAACTGGTGCAACGTGTTGTAAACCGTTGCCAAGGACACACGAACCTGATGATCCATGGCTTCTGTGTGCAGCTCCTCGGCGGATACATGACGATGGCGGGAACCATCTCCGAACAGAAGCCGGGCAAGGGCCAGACGCTGACGGGTCGGCCGAAGCCCTGCAGCCCGCAGCTGCTCTGACAAGGAGGGGCGATCTGTCTGTGCTTTTATCGGCATGCCATTACTCTCGTCCACATCCTGCAACCCTTCCGGCACCGGGATATACCCCGGCACCGGAAGGTCTGCAATCAGTCGCCAGCCAGGATCCGTTCCACAAGCTGGGAAACTGTTGGTATGAACCCATTCTGGTAGAACGGATCCTCCCCGAAACGATACGCATTATGCCCCGCAAACATCAACTCATGTTCCGGGTCTGCCCCATGAGCAATGCTCTGCAGGGTTTTCTGGATACAGAAGCTGCGTGGGTCTGCCGGCCTGCCCGTTGAGTACCCGTCGCCATGCTGGGACCAGTTGGAAAATGAGCAGGCGGACAGGCAGCCCATACAATTTTTCTGGTCTGTCATAATCTGCCGGGCATCCGACTCGGTCACAAAAACCATTGTAGCATCAGGGGTTCGTATTCCCTGCGTAAAGCCTTGCTCCACCCATTCAAGAACCTTGGCGCGATCCTGGGGCGCAACATAAATGGCACGCCCGCGGGCCCCGACCTGAACCGCCTCGCTGAGTCCATCAGCAGCTTCACGGGCATAAGAAATCTGCCGCCCACTACGCGCTTCCAGATCCTGCAGGAATGGATTGCGAACAGCCGATGAATAAAAGCCCGTTGGACTGAAGCGATGCAAAAGGATATCGCCCTGCTTGAGGGTCAGCAAGCGACGCTTCCAAGCATCGGATATCGGGCTTTCACGTGTCAATAGAGGCCGGGTCCCGAACTGGAATGCAACCGGCCCGATCTCTGGATTGTCAAGCCAGTCCGCCCATTCCCGCAGGAACCAGACACCACCCGCCATGAAGACCGGAACTTCAGGAGCCCCAAGAGAACGCATCATATCCCGCAGCTCCCGTACACGGGGGTACGGATCCTGGGGTTGCAGCGGATCTTCAACATTGGAAAGACCGTTGTGACCACCCGCAAGCCACGGATCCTCGTAAACAACACCACCAAGCCATTCAGGGATCTTGTGATAGCTGCGCTTCCACAGCGCCCGGAACGCACGGGCCGACGAGACAATCGGGTAGTACCAGACCTTGTGGGCTGCGGCAATTTCAGCAACCCGATAGGGCATACCCGCACCACACGTTACGCCGTGTATCAAGCCGGACGCACCAGTCAGCGCCCCTTCCAGGATACGCTCTGCCCCGCCCATTTCCCACAGGACATTCATGTGCAGCCGTCCTTGGCCACCTGATATGTCGTGAGCTATACGCGCCTGGGCAACGGCACCACGTATTCCCATTGCAACCAGTTCTTCGTGACGTTCAGCACGAGTCTTCCCGCTGTAGACAGCAGGCACAAGCTTCCCATTCTCGTCGTAGAAATCGGCGTTGACACCAGAGAAGGTGCCAACCGCCCCGGCTGCGGCAAAAGCCCCGGCGGAGGTTCCGGTTGAAACGGCAATGCCCTTGCCACCCTCAACAACGGGATGAACCTCACGCCCCGAAATAACAACGGGGTTTACAGGTTTCACAGTTCTTACTCCCATGCTTCGGATGCTTCAGGCTGAAAACAGATCGCATGCCTTGACGGTCCGGTTATTCAACACCGCTACACCCAGGGGCCTTCGTGGTCCCTTGTTATGATAAAGTCGGAACAACCCGGCCACAGCGCATACGGCGCTTGAGCCGAACTGACCCGGGAGAATAACGGGGAATCAAGGGGACCCTACCCCTTTACCCCAACCCCGGCACGCAAAAGCGTACCCGGATCATCGCTGATGATGGCGGAGACACCGCTGCAAAGCAACTCCTGTGCACGAACCGGATCATTTACCGTCCAGATGGCGACCTCATACCCAGCCTTGCGAACGGCTTGCACCGTCGCCATATCTAACCCCTCATGCCCAAGATTGACAGACTTCAACCCAAGGTCACGAGCCAGCGCCAGCCAGTCATCCGGCAAACGGTCCGCAATCAATCCCAAAGGCCAGCTTGGCGCAAGATCAGACGCATATTCCAGGATCGTACAGTCAAAAGAAGAAAGAAGAGGCAATAAACGATCGGAAGGCCACATGGATTCCAGAACAGAAACAACAGCCCGGACCATGTCAGCCTCATAACCCGGAGAAGGCTTCAGTTCCAGGTTAAGGCCCACTCCCAGCTCCAGAAGAAGATCAATAGTCTCTTCCAGGGTCGGAACAGACTCACCCCGAAAATCGGAGGAGAACCAAAGACCCGCATCCAAAGCAGAAAGATGATCAAGGCATGCCAAAGAAACCGGCCCGCAACCGTCTGTTGTCCGGTCCAGGGTATCGTCATGCAAAAGCACACAGCGCCCATCGGCCGTCAGCCTGACATCAAGCTCGACCATACCAGCCCCGTCAATCGCCGCACGGCGTATGGAGGCGAGGGTGTTTTCCGGGGCAAGGGCACAGGCCCCCCGATGCCCGATAACACGGGGAAAAACATATGCCGGAGAAGATACAGGGATCATGGCTGTGACAAAAGCTCCCTCCCCCGGATTAGACCACAAGCAGAAGGGTGGGAACGCAGAAGCCTTCCCACCCCGTTACACGAAAACCAAATCAGCCCGACGTTTCTTCCGTCGCACACACCTTGGCCGTGCCTGTTGCTTGATCAACCTGCTTCATCGACAGCTTGATCTTGCCACGGTCATCAAAGCCGATGCACTTCACCCAGACCGAATCACCCTGATTGACATGGTCAGATGGCTTGCTGCCGCGTTGGTCTGACATCTCGGAGATATGAACCAACCCGTCACGCTTGCCAAGGAAGTTAACAAACGCACCAAAGTCCATCAGCTTGACCACCTTGCCCTGGTAAATCTCGCCAAGCTCGGGCTCTGCAACAATACCACGGATCCAGTTGACGGCCTTCTGGGCTGCCTCATTGTCAACCGCTGCAATCTTGATGGTTCCGTCATCATCAATGTCGATCTTGGTGCCTGTCTGCTCGGTAATCTCGCGGATAACCTTGCCACCAGACCCAATGACATCACGAATCTTGCCGGCATCAATTTTAAGGGTGGTGATACGCGGAGCGGTCGAGGAAACCTCGCTCCGTGCCGTGCCAAGCGCCCTCGACATCTCGCCCAGAATATGCAGACGCCCTTCGCGGGCCTGACGCAGGGCAATTTCCATAATATCGCGGGTAATGGACGTAATCTTGATGTCCATCTGCAGGGATGTCACACCCTGATCAGTCCCGGCAACCTTGAAGTCCATGTCACCCAGGTGATCTTCATCACCAAGAATGTCGGACAGCACAGCAAAACGCTCGCCTTCTTTGATCAACCCCATAGCAATACCGGCAACCGGACGCTTCAGCGGAACACCGGCATCCATAAGGGCCAGAGACGAACCGCATACCGTGGCCATCGATGACGAACCGTTGGACTCTGTCACCTCCGACACAACGCGAATGGTATAAGGGAAGGCATCACGGTCCGGCAGCATGGGATGAACCGCACGCCACGCCAGTTTCCCATGGCCGATTTCACGACGACCGGGCGACCCCATGCGACCCGCTTCCCCGACAGAGTAAGGGGGGAAGTTGTAGTGAAGCATAAAGTTTTCACGGTATTCACCACCCAAGGCATCAATGACCTGCTCGTCCTGCCCGGTGCCCAACGTGGCAACAACCAGAGCCTGGGTTTCACCGCGGGTAAACAGAGCCGATCCATGCGTGCGCGGCAGGATACCAACCATTGACTCAATCGCACGGACAGTACGGGTATCACGCCCGTCGATACGCACACCGGTATTCAGGATATTGGAGCGGACAACATCAGCTTCCAGCACCTTGAACACTTCAGGGGCTACCTGAAGCGCTGCCTCGTTGGAGGAATCCAAGGCAGCGAAAGCTTTCTCCTTCACAGCAGAAACCGCATCTTGGCGCGCAGCCTTGGCAGGAATGCGATAGGCCGTCTCCAGATCCTTGCGGAACGTTTCAAACAGGGCGCTTACCGATGCCTTTTCCGGCGAGGATGGCGGCAGATCACGAGGCTCGCGGGCGCACTGCTCAGCCAAGTCAATTATGGCATCGATAACAGCTTGGCAGGCTTTATGACCGAAGGCAACAGCACCCAGCATAATGTCTTCAGACAGTTCCTGAGCCTCGGACTCAACCATAAGCACCCCTTCAGAGGTACCGGCCACCACCAGATCCAGAACGCTGTCCTTCTGGGCTGACACCGTCGGATTCAGAACGTACTGGCCGTTTATGTAGCCCACACGCGCCGCACCGATTGGCCCAAGGAACGGCAGGCCCGACAGGGTCAGCGCCGCCGAAGCACCGATCATGGACACGATATCCGGCTCGTTTTCCAAATCATGGGACAGAACCGTCGCAACAACCTGTGTCTCACACTTGTAATCGTCATGGAACAGGGGACGAATCGGACGGTCAATCAAACGCGAGGTCAGTGTTTCCCGCTCGGACGGGCGCCCTTCACGCTTGAAGAAACCACCCGGGATCTTGCCGGCGGCAAAGCTCTTTTCCTGATAGTTCACGGTCAGCGGGAAAAAGTCCTGGCCCGGCTTGGGTGCCTTGGCCCCAACAGCGGTACACAAAACAGAGGTTTCGCCATAGGTCACCAGAACAGCCCCATCGGCCTGACGGGCGATACGACCGGTTTCCAGAACCAAGGGCCGTCCACCGAACTGGATCTCCTTGCGATACACCTTGAACATTGACATGCGTTTGCTTTCCTTACGTCTGAAACCGGTGCCCCAATTTCGGCACGGAAGTCCCCGGCAGACCTACTCTGCACAAAAGGAGACCCCCGCAACCGCCCGGTTCCGGCCTTGTTCTCTTCAAATCATCGGATGAATATAAGGCCAATTGCCCCGGCAATCATGCGAAAAACAGGGGTAAGGGCAAAAATACTGCCCCGTTCAGGCCATAAAAAAGGGGATGCTGTATGCACCCCCCTTTAAAAGGTCGCTTACTTGCGGATATCAAGGCGCTGAATCAGACCTTCATAACGCTTCTGGTCTTTCTTCTTGAGATAGTCCAGCAAGCTGCGGCGGCTGCTGACCAACATCAGGAGCCCACGGCGGGAGTGATTGTCCTTCTTGTGGGTCTTGAAATGCTCGGTCAGATTACGGATCCGCTCGGTAAGAATGGCAACCTGAACCTCGGGGGAACCGGTATCGCCTTCTTTGGTGGCAAAATCCTTGATCAATTCCTGTTTACGCACAGCAGTGATCGACATCAAATGACTCCATTCTCTCAGAGATTCATGACACGGACCGGGCGAATCACTCCATCCTCAATCCGTACGATTGCCACCGGGCGGTCTTTCTGCATGGCGTAGGCCACACTTGCAGAGGCTTGAATACCATCTGAACCATCCCCCGTACGGGCCAACACCGGCAACAGATCCACCGGAAGCCCGGACGACAGGCGGCGGGCTTCTTCTTCTGTCAAGGCCAGGACCGGGATGTCGTCCAGCGCGGTCGTAACAGAAAGCAGGAAACCCACAGGGCCGGGACTATGCCCGAGCTCATCCAACTTATCCAGAGAAATCGCGTTGCTCTCGGAGAAAGGGCCGCACTGACAGCGCCTGAGCATGGACACATGACCGACAGACCCAACGGACCGGGCCAGATCCCGGGCCAGGGAACGAACATAGACGCCTTTCCCGGTTTCAACACGGAATGTTGCCAAATCGGCCCCATCCCAACTCTCCAGCACAAATGAATCCACACGAACGGATCGCGCCTTCAGCTCTATATCCACACCATCCCGGGCAAGGTCATAAGCCCGGCGCCCGTCAAGCCGGATCGCAGAGAAACGAGGGGGAACCTGCTCGATAGTACCGACAAAGGCAGGCAAAGCTGCTTCCAGCTCCGCACGGGAGGGGCGATAGCCAGACGTTGCTGTCACCTCTCCCTCCCGGTCATCCGTAGAACGCTCTTCTCCGAAATGAACGGTAAAACGATAGACCTTGCGGCCATCCATAACGTAGGGAACCGTCTTGGTGGCTTCCCCCAGAGCAACAGGCAAAATACCGGACGCCAATGGATCCAGCGTCCCGCCATGACCAGCTTTCTGCGCCCCGAAAGCACGGCGCACACGCGCAACAACCGCCGTCGAGGTTATCCCCTCCGGCTTGTCAACAGCTACCCAGCCATGAACCGGAATACCACGCCGCGTCCGCCCCATTCAGGATTCCTCACCCTGGTCCTCATCATCGGCATGACGCATGGATTCTGTGTCACGGACAACATCTGGTCGCCTCAACAGATTGGCAATATAGGCATATTCATCAAAACTGGTGTCGATCTCGAACGACAGGCGCGGAACGTACCTCATCTCCACACGACGGGCGATCTCATGACGCAAGAAAGGTTGAACCCGAATCAAGGCCGCCCGCAGTGCTTGCGCATCCCCTATACCGCCAAGCGGCGTGAAAAACGCTGTTGCATTGCGCAAATCAGGGCTGCACCGGACCTCAGTAATCGTGATCGCGGTCGATGCCAGCAAGGGATCACGCAGCTCCCCACGCTCAAAAACATGGGCAAGAGCATGACGAATTTCCTCGTTGATGCGACGCTGCCTTTGCGTTGGGGCCTGGCCGCGCACTTTGCTCATGAGAACCTCGAAGCATAAATAAAAACACTTCCCTGCGCGCCAACAGTACGTTCTCCCTTGCCGGGAATATACTGTTGGCGCCTGCAGAAGAAATCAGGAACAGGGCGTGAACCGCTCTCAGAGCTGGGCCGCAACCTCTTCCATTTCAAAGCACTCTATGACATCGCCAACCTGGATGTTGTCATAGTTTGCCAAGGACATACCGCAATCAAAGCCAGACTTGACCTCGCGGGCGTCATCCTTGAACCGCTTGAGCTGGGACAGATTTCCTTCGTGGATAACCACGTTGTCCCGCAACAGGCGAACCTTGCAACCACGCTTGATAACACCTTCGGTCACCATACAGCCGGCAACCTTGCCAACCTTGGTGATGTTGAACACCTCACGGATCTCGGCGTAGCCAATGAACTTCTCGCGATAGGTCGGTGACAGCATACCGGTCAGAGCCTGTCTCACATCCTCTGCCACATCGTAGATGATGGAGTAGTAGCGGATATCAACAGCATCCCGCCGAGCCAGCTCACGGGCCTGCGGATTTGCACGCACGTTGAAGCCAACGACAAGCGCACCGGACGCACGCGCCAAGGTAATGTCAGACTCGTTGATGGCGCCAACTGCAGCATGCAGAACCTTGACCTTGACCGCCTCGGTTCCCAGCTTCTCCAGAGTCCCGATCAAAGCCTCGACAGAACCCTGAACGTCACCTTTGATAACAACCGGAAGCTCCTTTGCCTCACCCGCCTGGATACGGGCAAACATCTGCTCCATGGTTCCACGGGCGGATTTTACGGCCTGTGCCTCACGTTCCTTGCGCTGACGATAGGCCGCTATATCACGCGCCTTTGTCTCATCTCCCGTCACAACAAAATCGTCACCGGCAGAAGGAATACCATCCAGCCCCAGAATTTCGACCGGAACAGCAGGCCCCGCTTCTTCAATGCGGTTCCCCTTGTCGTCGATCATGGCGCGGACACGCCCGGACTCTTTGCCAGCCACAAACACATCGCCAACCCGCAGGGTACCGCGACGGATCAAGACCGTAGCAACAGAGCCACGCCCACGCTCCATCTTGGCTTCAACGATGGTTCCTTCCGCCATGCGATCAGGGTTGGCTCTCAGATCCAGCATTTCAGCCTGCAAGAGAATAGCTTCTTCAAGCTTCTCCAGGTTCAGGCGCTGCTTGGCCGACACCTCGACAGTCTGGATGTCCCCACCCATTTCCTCCACCACAACCTCGTGCTGAAGAAGCTCGGTCCGTACGCGACCCGGGTTGGCATCCGGCTTGTCCATCTTGTTGATGGCAACAACGATCGGCACCTCTGCCGCACGGGCATGGCGAATAGCCTCAATTGTCTGGGGCATAATGCCATCATCCGCCGCAACCACCAGAACAACTATATCCGTCACCTTGGCGCCACGGGCACGCATGGCTGTAAAGGCTTCATGGCCCGGTGTATCGATAAAGGTAATCTTGCGTCCGTTGGACATGCTGACCTGATAGGCGCCAATGTGCTGCGTAATACCACCAGCTTCACCAGAAACAACGTTGGTTTCACGAAGGGCATCCAGCAGGGATGTCTTGCCGTGATCAACGTGACCCATCACGGTAACAACCGGAGCCCGGGGTGCCATGGCTTCATCGGAATCAGGACCGGCTTCCAGTCCAATTTCAATATCAGCTTCGGAAACACGCTTGACCGTGTGACCAAATTCCTCAGTAACCAGCTGTGCCGTATCGGCGTCGATAGTCTGGTTGATGGTCGCCATGACCCCCAGCTTCATCAGAACCTTGATCAGGGCACCGGAACGCTCTGCCATACGGTTGGAAAGCTCCTGGACTGTAATAACGTCCGGGATGATAACCTCGCGCACGATCTTTTCAGGAGCCTTCTGCTGTGCCTGGGCCTTGCGCTTTTCTTTCTGGGCCGCACGCCGCATAGCCGCAACAGAACGCCCGCGGGAAGAACCTTCCTCATCACCGGACAGAACAGCAACAACACTCAGCTTGCCGCGCCTCTTGTCCATTCCAGGGGCACCAGGAGCAACAGCAGCCCGCTTTGAAGCAACCTTTCCGGCAGCCCCACGGTTACGACCACTGTCATCCCCCTCGTCATCACGCTCACGGGGCGCATGACGGACAACAGAGCGGTCATCGCGTGACGGCGGCCGACCGACCAGATCATCGGGAGCAGCGGCAGGACGCACCACACCAAGAGCGGGTTGAGCAGATGCAGGACGCAGCCCCTGGGAAGCACCCTGTGCCGGACGGGCAGATCCCGGCCCCGACGGAGCACCACGCCCACCGGGCCCACGAGCAGGAGCCGACCTCTGGGCATCACGATTCTGGACAGAACGCGGCGTCCAGCCTGGTCCCTGGTTCGGAGAGGGGCGCGGACCGGTCCAGCTGCCGGACTGGCCACCTGCACGGGCTGTTGGCGCAGGTGCCACAACATCCCGCACCGGAGACGGTGACAAAGGTGCGGGTTCCACCTTTGCAGCAACAGTCAAAACCGCTGGCTCGGGAACAGGTTCGGGCTCTACCGCAACATGGTTTGCACTTTCCGCATGCAGGCGGGCTTCTTCTTCGACAGCCTTGGCCCGGGCGATATCCGCCAGGCGACGATTTTCCTCATCCACCTTGCGCTGCTCTTCAGCCCGTATCAGGGCCTGAAGGCGATGCTGACGTTCATCCTCTGTCAGATGGGCACCACCCAGAGAGCCCCGCCCATCACCGGACCCAGATCTGCGGGCATCCGGGCGTGTACCGGCTGCGGGACCAAAACTGCGCTTCTTCTTGTGTTCCACCGCCACAGATTTGGATCGACCATGGGAGAAACTCTGGCGAACCTGTCCGGATTCAGCGCTCTTTTTCAGTTCCAGCTTCCCACGCGATGAAACGCTAAGGGGCTTTTTTTCATTTTCGTTCGACATGCGTACCGGTTGTCCTGGCGTCTATTCCGTATTCCCCGGCGCCACTCCTGGCTCCGGCTCGGGCACAGTCGCCGCTGTCGGCGACCGCAAATGTTCATCCACTGCTTCCAGCGGCCGTGTGACCTTCCCGCAACAGGCCGCGAGCCGGTCAAGTTCCCTGACAAGCCGGTCAACCAGCATACGCTGCTCCGGCTTTCCGCAGGCGACAGCAACATGCACCACGTGCTCCCGCCCCAGAACAGAGGCCATCTCAGGCCCCGTCAAAATATCAACCACACGCGCAACATCGCTGGTGTGGTGCATCAGCGCCTCCAGCTTGCGGCGCCCGTCGGCTGCTCCTTCTGTCGCCTCCAGCAACAGGGCAACCTGACCGGAACGGACAAGGGCCTGTACCTTGTCAAACCCGGCAACAACCAGACCAGCACGACGGGCAAAGCCCAGAAGTGCCAGGCAACGCTTTCTGACAAGCCCGGCAATCCTGTCAGGAAGATCGCGGGGAATATCAATCTGGCGGCGTGCAGCACGCAAAAAAACTTTTTTCTGCACTGCCGTTTCTAACACATCCCGCCGTGCACTCAACCAGAATCCCCGTCCGGGCAAACCCGCCTCAATATCGGGGACCAGAATACCATCGGGACTAATGACAAAACGCAACAAATCATCCCGCGAACAACTGGCACCTGTCACCAAGCAACGACGCTGCGGACCGGAAGACATCACAGGGCCGGCACGGTCACCGGCAGAACCCGGTGATGCCCCTTTCCGGTGGGGTCGCCGCCCTGAAGAGGACGACGCAACCGATATGCCGGAACGAAAAACCACCCGGGTGCTCTCCCTTATGCCTCATCCCCGGCAGCGCCAAAGGGATCTTCATCACCAAACCAACCAGCCTGGACACGGGCTTCCATGATCATACGGTTGGCATCACCCTCGGAAACGGAACCAGCAGAAAACTCAACCAACTCGTCCGACGCCAAATCTGCAAGATCATCGATGGTCTTCACATCATTGCGACCCAAGCAAACCAACAGCGCGGGCGTCATCCCCGAAAACGCCGCCAGTTCATCGGAAACGCCCAAGGCACGACGCTCGTCTTCCGCAGCCCGGTCACGCTCTTCCAGGAACTCACGGGCACGCTGCTGCAACTCGGCCGCAACATCGGTATCAAGGCCTTCGATCGAGGCAATTTCTTCCAGATCAACCCAAGCGACTTCTTCCACAGAGCCGAAGCCTTCAGTCACCAGCAAATGAGCCAAAACGTCATCGACATCCAAAGCTTCCATGAAGGCACCGGACACACGACGGAACTCTTCCTGGCGACGCTCGGATTCCGCTTCCTCCGTCAGAATATCAATGTCCCAACCCGACAACTGGGAAGCAAGCCGGACATTCTGACCACGACGCCCGATAGCAAGCGACAGCTGCTCGTCAGGCACCACAACCTCCATGCGTCCGCCATCCTCATCGATCACGACCTTGGCAACCTCGGCCGGGGCAAGGGCGTTGACAACAAAGGTGGCGGGATCCACAGACCACGGAATGATATCGATCTTTTCACCCTGAAGCTCCGCCACAACAGCCTGAACACGGGATCCACGCATACCAACGCACGCGCCAACCGGATCAATACCCGAGTCCCTGGAGACCACGGCAATCTTGGCTCGGGACCCGGGATCACGGGCAACAGCCTTGATTTCTATGACGCCGTCATAAATTTCGGGAACTTCCTGCGAAAAAAGCTGGGCCATAAAGCCGGCATCGGTACGGGACAGGAAAATCTGCGGCCCCCTCTGCTCGCGGCGCACGTCCTTAACAAAGGCGCGCACACGATCACCGTTCTTGAAATGCTCGCGCGGGATTAATTCGTCACGGCGCAGCAGTGCCTCGGCACGACCCAAGTCCACGACAACATTGCCAAACTCGACACGCTTCACAAGACCGTTGACCACATCGCCAACGCGGTCCTTGTACTCGCCGTACTGACGGTCACGCTCGGCATCGCGCACCTTCTGGACAATAACCTGCTTGGCGGTCTGGGCAGCGATACGCCCGAAGTCAATCGGCGGCAGAGGATCAACGATAAAGTCACCGACAACAGCCCCCGGCTTGCGGCGCTGCGCCTGGGAAACCGTAAGCTGCGTGTTTTCGTCTTCGACGTCCTCGACAACCTCAAGATAGCGGGCCAGCTTGATCTCACCATTGCGACGGTCAATACGGGCGCGAATATCATGCTCGTGACCATACTTGGAGCGTCCGGCCTTCTGGATGGCCTGCTCCATAGCAATGAACACCTCTTCGCGATCAATGCTCTTGTCGCGGGCGACGCTGTCGGCGACCATGATCAGTTCCGGTCGCGCCATGCCAACAGTACGTTCCATCTTTTCCAAGCCCTCGAGTTACTGTCTTCGCGGTATTACATCAGGTGCAGACCAAATCCGGCGAACCGACACGCCACACACTGTTCCTTACTCAGTGCTCCGCCTCCTGGCGGGTCACAAATTCTATCAACTCATCAGTGAGGACAAGCTTGGCCTTCCAGACCGCATCCAGCGGCACCAACCAAGCGCCCTCATCGCCTTGTATCCGAATATTCCCATCAGGATCCAGGCCAAGAAGGCGACCGGAAAAGCGCTTGCGCCCGTCCAGCAGCTGGCGCGTCTCCAGCTTGATGTCAAAGCCGGCCCAGACTTCATAATCTCTGGCACGCGTCAAGGGACGGTCAATGCCCGGTGAGCTGACCTCAAGGTTATAGGCCCCGGCAACAGGATCTTCCACGTCCAGGACGGCGGACAAGGCGCGGCTGATATCCGCACAGTCTTCCACCGTCATGGGAACCGAATCCCGGCGCTCTGCCATAACCTGCACTGTCTGGCGCCGCGTTCCCTGTATAAGAACCCGCACCAGCTCATATCCCATATCGTCAAGGGTTGGCTCTACAATACCAACCAATCGCTCGGCAAGATCCATACCGGTACCCAAATACCCCAAGAAAATATCAAGACCGAACACGCTCAAAATAGTCTGGCTGCCCGGGAATCCTTGATCCACATAACAAAAAAGTGGGCCACTGGCCCACCCTCGAAAGTCCCGGACAGGACAAACCAGAGAATGTCATCGGTGGGTTGTACACCGCTTCACAGGCGAAGGCAAGAGCTACCTTACAGCCTGTGAAGGCCCTTCACCTCAGTCAACAATCTCGCCTTTGTAAATTCCCCAGATCTCACCACGTCGCAACCATCCCTGATACCCTTCAACCTCAACCCGACAATACTCGCTACCCGGCGGGCACTGGTGCAGGCGCAGAACAACACCGGGGTCCAGCCAGGCCGCAGCAGAAGAGCTATCATCTGCTGTGCGACGCAACATAGCTTTACGGCCGCGAACCACAGCCATCCGTCGCCCGGCCAGCATGCTCTGGTGCACCCACCCTTCCGTACCATCCGGATCGCGGATCTTGCGCCAGGTTTCATACTCGGCAATGACTTCCACGGGTAAATCCCGCCGCATATAAACCCAGTCAACCGGATAGCGGGCGCCAGGACCAGCCCGCATGTTGACTTGGTCCGCACGCAGGGAGACAAAGCGGGGCAAGGGAAGGACCCCGCTGGATGATGCTGCAAAAGCCACTCCCGCATAAAGCGATACGCCGCCCCAGAGAATGCAGAGGGCAGCAAGAGATAACAGAATAAAACGGAGAAGAAACAGTCGTCGCACGGAGAGTCGCACACCTCATACCTATGGTCACAGCACCAGAAAGCCCCGAACAGCGCACATGGACCCACATTTTCTGGCCACAGGAACACCGATACAAGCCTGACTTAATTCCCCTTCAATACAGGCTCCTGCGCGTTTTTCAAGACACACTCGACAGGACAACCCGGAAGGCATGGACAAACCAAGGTAGCAGTGGTACCGGATTATCATCTTAAGATGTATAGTCGGAGTTCCCTTGATGGCAGCAAAAAAACCGCTGGTGATCGTAACACGCCGCCTGCCGGATGTCATCGAAACCCGCATGATGGAACTTTTTGACTGTCGCCTGAATATAAACGACACCCCCCTTGGGCACGATCAGCTGATCACAGCTGTAAAGGAGGCAGATGTCCTGGTACCAACGGTAACGGACCGCCTGGACAAGACAATCCTGGAACAATCAAGCAGCCGACTCCGCTTGATTGCCAGCTTTGGCAACGGAACCGATCACATTGATCTTGGCACGGCACATGAACGGGGAATTGTTGTCACCAACACGCCGGACGTTCTGACCGACGATACGGCTGACATGACCATGGCATTGATCCTGGCTGTTCCACGGCGCTTGGCAGAGGGCGAACGCTTGGCCCGTTCCGGACACTGGACAGGGTGGAGCCCTACCCACATGCTGGGCAGTCGTATATCCGGCAAGCGACTGGGTATTATTGGCATGGGACGCATAGGGCAAGCCGTCGCCCGGCGGGCGCGAAGCTTTGACATGACCATCCACTATCACAACCGTAATCGCCTGCACCCCGATATCGAAGCCGAGCTGGAAGCAACATGGTGGCAAAGCCTGGACCAGATGCTGGCCCGTATTGATATTCTCAGCGTTCATTGCCCACAGACCCCTGCCACCTATCACCTTCTGTGCGCACGACGACTGAGGTTATTGCGGGACCACGTCTGCGTCATCAACACCGCCCGGGGTAATATTGTTGATGAAGAAGCCCTTGTCACCATGCTGCAACGACAGGAGCTGGCAGGGGCAGGACTGGACGTTTTCGAGAGTGAACCACACATAAACCCGAAACTGCGAAACCTGGAAAATGTCATCCTTCTGCCCCACATGGGATCATCAACCGTGGAGGGACGCATTGCGATGGGAGAAAAGGTTCTGTGCAACATCCGCGCCTTCAGCGACGGGCATTGCCCGCCGGACCGGGTTCTGCCATCCTGATTCCATAACGCAGGGCTCGCCTTCCATAGTGGAAGAGACTATACCCTCTCACCATGACAGCACACGAAATTCCATGGCGAGACCCGCTGACCGCTTTTGCCCCACTGTCGGGGCAGGAGGGCGCCGTTCTTCTTGATTCTGCAGCAGAAGCCGGCGGACGCGGACGCTGGACAATTCTGGCGGCCTACCCACAAAAGCTGGTTATAGATCCGTCCAATCCGTTCGATGCGCTGGAACAGGCCATACAAGCGATGCGGGAGCCTTTCCTTCCCAGGCATCCCGATACCCCACCCTTCCATGGCGGACTTATTGGCTGGATCAGCTATGAAGCCGGGCGGCATCTGGAAACATTGCCTGCCCCGAAAGCCGATGACATCAACGTGCCAGAAATGGCCTTTGGCGTGTACAAGGCTGCCCTTGTTTTCGATACCAGCTGTCGCCGGGCTTTCCTCACCCACACACCGGACGGCAAAGATACGGCCAAAAGGCTTCTTGATGCAGCGGGAACCACACCCCTGCCCCCACCACGAACTGACGGCATACCGCTTTATCCTGAGCAAGATGACGAAGAAGCAGCCCAAGCCATTGCAAAAGTTATAGACTTCATACAGGCTGGCGATATTTTCCAGGCCAACTGGACCCGTCGCTTCCTGGGTCAACTTCCAGATCGCTTCCCCATTTTTGACCTCTACCGCCGCCTGAGGCAGACATCGCCAGCCCCGTTTGCTGCCTTTGCACACTTCGGCGGAGCAACTGTATTGTCTGCATCACCGGAACGCTTCCTGAAAGTTGGGGCGAATGGCACGGTTGAAACACGCCCCATCAAGGGGACCCGCAAACGTGGACAAACACCCGCAGAAGACAAGGCATTGCTGGATGAACTGATCAACAGCAAGAAGGATCAAGCTGAAAATCTGATGATTGTTGACCTTATGCGCAACGATCTGTCTCGCGTTTGCCGGGTTGGCAGCGTGAAAGTTCCAGTCCTGAACGGGCCAGAAACGTTCGCCAGCGTCCACCATCTGGTCTCTGTCGTGCGCGGACACCTGAGGAAAGGGGAGAATGCCATTTCCCTGCTGAAAGCCACCTTCCCGGGTGGCTCAATTACCGGCGCCCCAAAAATACGGGCCATGGAAATTATCAATACCCTGGAACCGGGGCGGCGCGGCCCATACTGTGGCAGCATCTTCTGGATCGGGGCTGACGGATCCATGGACAGCTCAATTGTAATACGAACCTTGGTCGCCGGACGCACCGGACGGCTGGTAGCACAAGCCGGTGGAGGTATTGTCGCGGATTCCAGCCCCGCTGATGAAGTCGAGGAAGCACGGACAAAAGTCGCGCCGTTGTTACAGGCTGCCGCCGGAACAGCGCCCTGAACAATCATACCCCGGACATCAAAACAAACGGAAAAGACCCGGAATGACAAAGCGCTTCCTTACGATAACAACCATTGTGCTCACATGCGTTACCGGGGTGTATACTGCCTGCTGGTTTCTGGCATCTTCCATGATCACCCGGGCATGGAATGAAACGCAAGGCCAGCTTCCTGACGCAGGCTGGACCGTTTCATCGATACCCGTAACCCTGTCCGGCTTTCCCGGTATCATGACATTTGATACCGGTGAGATCGAGATCGGTCATACCTCCGGCTTCCATGTTGCCTTGGATCAAATGCAGATCCGCGTGCGGCCATGGGCCCTCTTATCCCCTGAAATCCGGACATCAGGCCCCGTCAGAGTTACAGCACCATCCGGAGAAAACTACCACCTTCAGGCAACAGACTCCGTTCTGGCTGTAAATGTCACAGCCTCAGGGGCGCTGACGGGCCTGCACCACGAGCTTCACCATGTTGTTCTGGACGGGGGCAAAACAGCACCCTTGATCAAGGCTGATCTTATGAAACTGTCAGCCCATATCGAACCAGAGGAAAAAGGCGTCCAGAACCCTGCCTTGGGGCAAATATCCCTTATCCTGGAACGACTTGATATCCAGGACCAGAATGGCCGCAGCCATGCCGCAATACCGGAAGACGCAGTCATTGACCTTGAGCTGTTCGGTATTCTTCCAAAATCCGGGACCTGGAAAGACCGCCTGGATGGCTGGAGACAAAACGGCGGAACAGTGGAAATCAGGCGTATCGGCCTGCAATACAAACATGCCAGTGCCAACATCCGCGGCACCTTGGCCCTGGATAAAAGACTACAGCCCGAAGCCGCTGTCACAGCCGAAATTCATGGTACACAGGAATTACCAGGTATTCTCTTGGGGCAAGGCATCCTGAAACCATCAGAGGCCGCCATCTTGCATATGGTTCTGGCCGCCCTGAGACACAACACGACCGGCAGTGCGCAGAACCCGGTTATTCCCCTGACCCTGCAGGACAACACCCTGCGTGTCGGCTCTTTCAAGATTTCCCGCATTCCAGATATACCCTGGTTATCTGCAAGAAATCCGGAAGCAAAAGAAGCAACGCCATATTAACAAGGCATTCAATATTATTGCTTTTCGATGGTCAGAATATGAGGGCCATAAGGATCCCCTGTATTTTCAGGATGACATGAAATAATAAGATGACCTTCTGATCGTACAGAAGCCGGGACATTCTTTATGGACTCGGCCCCTGAAAGACGAACACGGACTGTAGAACCTCTCTCCACCTTATCTAGAAGAATCTTGGTCTTCACAAACGTAAATGGACAAACCTCTCCTGCTATATCGATAAAGTGATCTTTTTTATCCACATTCATACCATACACTCACTTTATTTAGTTTTTGTGTGTTGCTAAACTTCCGGCACCAGAATATACAGCGGGAAAAATAGCGCAAACACGAGGATGTGTTTTTATGGACGAACAAATCACCGACAAGGAAGTGCTGGCACTGACGGTCGAAATTGTTGCAGCTCACGTGGGGAACAACAGCGTTCAGACCAATGAACTGCCGCTCCTGATTTCCGAAGTGCACCGTGCCCTGACGTCCTTGGGGGCACCACTTGTCGAGCCCGAGCGCCCACAACCTGCTGTCCCTGTCAAGAAGTCGGTGACACCGGAGTACATCATCTGCCTGGAAGATGGCAAGAAGCTGAAGATGCTCAAGCGTCATCTGAAGACAGCTTATAACATGACCCCAGAAGAGTATCGTGATCGTTGGGGGCTTACCGCTGACTACCCGATGGTTGCACCCAATTATGCAAGCCACCGCTCGACACTTGCCAAGAAAATCGGTCTTGGCACAAAGTCGCGGCGGCGTACAAAGCGCTGATAACAGGCGGGACTGCTGATACAAAGCGCCACGTGCCAACGGTCGTGGCGCTTTGTGCTGGGGCAAGCCGGCACAAAGCTGTGCACACATGACGGAACACGATACACTCGGCAACCGACGCTGCCTGAAGTCAGCAACCTGGCTCTGATACAACAAATACGATGGACCGTCCGCCCTATCCACCCAACACGTAAGGGACAAGACCATGGACAGAGGCTTCCAGCCGATTTCCCGCATTGAACAAATGTGTATCGACAAAGGAATGAAGATGACCGACCAGCGCCGGGTCATCGCCAAGGTTCTTTCTGATGCCACAGATCATCCGGATGTCGAGGAGGTGTACCGCCGCGCCACAGTAATCGACCCAAAGATTTCCATTGCAACTGTGTATCGTACCGTACGCTTGCTTGAAGAAGCACAGATTCTGGCACGCCATGACTTTGGTGACGGACGGGCCCGTTACGAGGAAATACAGGACGAACATCACGATCATCTGATCGACATGAAATCAGGTCGGGTTTTCGAATTCCACAATGAAGACATCGAGGAACTGCAAAGGCGTATTGCTGAAAAACTTGGCTATCGCCTGGTAGGGCACAGGCTTGAGCTGTACGGCGTCCCCCTGGACGACCCGGAGGCGTAATCCAAAGCCAAAAAAAGATGCCCTGTCACACGCCGGGCACAGCTTGCTCTTTGTGTGACAGCCGTGCATTGTGTCGCCGTGCACACCGGAAAAGCAGGATACAGAACAGGGCAGCGGGAACAGCCCGAACAACAGGATACGTTTATGGTAATGCTGGAAACCCTTACGACAGGGGATCAGGAAATACGGCTGGCCGCCAACGATGCGGAGATAGAAGCAGCGCAAGCGCTTCGCTACCGGGTTTTTTTCCAGGAGATGGGCGCACGACCCACGCCGGAGGTTGCCGCTGCCGGCCGGGATTTTGATCGGTTTGATCCATTCTGCGACCATCTTGTTGTCATTGACCATACCAAAGGGGATGGTCCCCAGGCTGTTGTCGGAACCTATCGTTTGCTCCGACGCTCCCAGGCGCACAAGGCCGGACGTTTCTATACAGCCGATGAGTACGATATTGCACCACTTGAAGCCCTCTCCGGTGAGATCATGGAGCTGGGCCGGTCCTGTGTTGATGCCGCCTATCGCACAAAAGCAACAATGCAGCTGCTGTGGCGAGGCATTGCCGCCTATGTGTTCCACTATGATATTACCATGATGTTTGGCTGTGCCAGCCTGCAGGGTACGGATCCATCAAAGCTGGCACTTCCGCTTTCCTATCTTTACCAGCACCATCTGGCTCCGGAATCCATGCGCCCGGTTGCCTTGAAGGATCGCTACACTGCTATGGACATTTTGCCCCCTGATCGCATTCATCCGGCACGGGGGCTTGCGTCCGTTCCACCGCTGGTCAAAGGGTACCTCCGCTTGGGGGGCTTTGTTGGCGACGGAGCTGTCATTGACCATGATTTCAACACGGTTGATGTCTGTGTGATGGTCAAAACGGACCTGATCTCAGACAAGTACTTCAAACATTATGACCGGAAATCCAGACCGGCAGGCAACCTGAAAAGGAATCCGGGCTGAATGCTCACCACAATTGGCACAGCAACAAAACTTGCGCTTTACGTCCTTTGGACGGGGCTGTGTCTGATAGCCTACATACCGGCTCTTCTTTTGCGCTACCGCTACAGGAACATATCGATGCTCTACTGGAAGGTTGCGCTGTCGCTGATATTCGGCGTGAAGGTTGTTGTCCGGGGAACACTGTCACAGCACCGACCCTTGCTGTGCGTTGCCAATCATGTCAGCTACATTGATATCATGATCCTGTGCGCCCTGATTCCCGGGGCCTTTGTTTCAAAAGCCGAGGTACGACAGTGGCCCGGGATCGGGTTTCTGGCCTCCATTGCCCGCACAATCTTTGTCGAACGGCGGGTCAGTGCCACGGCACAGCATCGCGATGTCATTGCAGAACGCCTGCAGGAAGGGGAACCCATCATTCTTTTCCCCGAGGGAACATCATCGGATGGAAACCGGGTTCTGCCGTTCAAAAGCAGCCTGTTCAATACCGCAGAGAAAGCGGTGAACGGAGAAGCGGTCCACGTACAGCCGGTCAGCATTGCCTATACACGCTACAAGGGATTACCGATGGGACGCAGTATGCGCCCGTTTTTCGCGTGGTACGGGGACATGGAGCTTTTCCCACATCTGATGGACTTCCTGAGGCTCGGCAGCCTGACGGTCGAGGTTGACTTCTTCCCGACCGTCACCATTGCGGAAACAGGCAACAGAAAGACCTTGTCACGACACTGCGAGGTCATCGTCCGCAACGGACTGAACGCAGCCCTGTCCGGAAACAGGCCCGAACAGGAATAAGGGCCTGAAGGGTCAAATCCCGCCAGCCATGGAAGCTACCGAACCCGCTCCATGGTCACCCTCGTGCGGGATGATGAGATCCCCTGCTCCACCACTGTCACCAAGGCCAGCCAAGTCAAGGCCACCCCCGGCAACGACAGCATCAACCATTCCACCGGACACATCGCCGGCGCCAGTATCAAACGTATCACTGCCAAGGGTTACCAGCTGGTCTGCAGCAGCCACACCGCCATCATTTCCGGCAACGGGCACACTGTCATCAGACAGGAAGGTATTCCAAGCGTCTCCACCCGCATCGGACAGGAAGAACATGGCCGATACCGGTGGCGTATCCGGCGGCACATCCGGAACGGTGACCGTAAAATCGGCGCTGGACTGGGCGGTACTGCCATTGGACTCTGTTGAAACAGCGGTCAGTGCCATGGGAAACTCAGCCGCATCACCGGACGGCGGGGTAAAGACAAGGCCCGACAGCTCTGATGGTTGCAGGTGATAACTGGAAGTCGATGGATCCCATGTTCCGGCCGACAAGCTGCCTTCCGGAGCTCCGGTCAGGGTCAGTGACAGCGTCTCGGAGCTGTCAACCAGACCGGCAACAAGGGACAAGGCAACCGGGGCCCCGCTGTCTGCCACAACGGACTGCGCAGAAACATCCGGAGCATCGGCTACCGGATCCACGGTCACCGTCAACGAGGCCGAAGTGGTTGCGGTATCACCGTTGGCATTCTCTGTCGACGTTGCCGAAACAGAGAGCGTCCAGGTACCGCTTTCGTGCGCCGGAGCGGTAAAGGTCAGACCCGGCAACTGCGCAGGGGTCAGGGTCCAGCTGCCGTTTCCGGTGTTGGTACCGGCAGACAGGATGGCACCAGACGGCAAGCCGGACAGAGTGACAGACAGTGTCTCGGAGCCATCGGTATCGACAAGAGCAGCCGCAATATCAAGGGCAATCGGCTGGTCTTCCGAACCGGACACATCTGACACTGACAGAGAGGGAGCATCGGCTACCGCCTCCAGCGTCACCGTCACCGGACGATAGGGGCTGTCACCCAACCCGGCCGAAGATGCCGTCGTATCGCCATCGGTACTGATGGCCCGCACCCCGAGGGTAAAGCTTTCGTCACTGTTGGACGGAGGAACAACCTTGAAGGCCCCGGACCCGGCTGCCATGATCTGGGTAACCTCGGCGGCGGAGAACGTCCAGACACCACCCGCCCCCTGTGTGCCAACCGCATTGTCGGACAGAGTGAAAGATGCACCAGCAGGCACATCGACAATTTCCAGGGTCAGGGTTTCCGGCGTGGCATGGGGGCCAGCCGGTTGCGGCGCCGGGGCAAGCCCCAGATCTATTGGAACACCAACATCCTCCTGACCGGCAACAGTGCGTGGAGGCTCGATATCCGGTGTATCTGCCTGCGCGACAACCTCAACAGCAAAGGACTGACTTTGCGATACCGCACCGCTGCGCAGTCCGTTCTCCCACGCGGTAGCCGTCACATTGACCGTCATGGAGCCATTATAATCCTGCGGCGGTACAATATGCAGACCCGGAAGATCTGACGTACCCAGCACCCACTTTCCGTTGCCTGTATTGGCCCCGGCAACGGTCATCGATCCATCACCGGCCACATGCACCAGCGTGGCCCCCAAGGGAATATCCAGAACCAAGGACAGGGATTCCGATCCGTCGGTATCGGTCAGGGATGCGGCAATATCCAGGGCAATCGCCGTATCCTCGTTCCCGGAGAAGGCAAAGGGACCAGACTGGGCCGGGGTCACAACAACAGACGGCATATCCGCTACCGGCGTGATATGCACCGTTACCACATGCTGGGTTTCCTTGGTGTCCGCACCATCGGCCGTCACCGCTTTCAGGACAAAGCTGACATCACCACCCACATTGGCTGCTGGCAGAACATGCAGATCCTGCACCTGGGCCAGGGTCAGGGAAGACAGGTCGGGTACCGGCTGGCCTGCACCATCAACAAATGTCACCTTTGATGCATCGGCACCCAGAACCGCCAGCGATGTCAGGGTTTCGCTGCTGTCGATCAGGCTGGCCGACAGGTTCAGGGCAATGGCTCCGCCATCTTCGGTACCGGTTGCCGGGGCAGAGGACAACGCCGCGCCATCAGCAACCGCTGCCACATCCAGCGTGAAGGCCTGCTCCACGCTGGCCTGCCCTCCCTCCAGCTCTGTTGCAACACCGGTCACATAGATCTTCAGGGGCCCTGAATAGTTCTCAGCAGCCAGAACAGACGGATCCCGCACCAAGGTCAGACTGGGTATGTCAGCCGCGGCGACAGAATAAACGGCATACACAGCGGCGCCACCGGCATTAAGGGCAAAGGCCGGCTGCCCGTCACCACCGCCAACGGTATCGTAGCGCAGCGGGGGGGCATCAACCGACAGCACAAAGCCCTGTGGTACCTTGATCAAGGCACTGGCAGTCTCCGAACCATCCACATCATTGGTCGTAACCGTAATACCGGACAGGGACAGGGGGGCATCCTCGCTGCCGGACAGAGGGGTGCCGGACAGTGTGGGAGCATCCGCTTCCGGCACCAAAGACACAGCACGGATAAAGGCACCACCGGAAACCGGGTTGCCGCTGCTGTCATGCCCTTCCACAGTCAGGATGATGGTCCCGCCATACATCTCCTTCCCCAGACCAAGCGCCAGACCGGGAGGTGAAAAGCCCGAAGGTGTCACCGGGTTCAGCCCTTCGACGGCGGTACCACTTCCGCCCAGATCCTCTGGTGGGGTGAAGACAAGGGATGGAATGTCTGCCGCGGCAATTTTCCACACCCCGTTGCCCATATCCGTCCCTGCGGAGAACGAAGCCCCGGCCGGAACACCACTGATGACTACCTCGGCCACATCAGTGGGCATGTTGCCCAGATTAAGCGAGGTCACCGGCACATCTTCCACGCCGTGTATAACGCCATCCCCACCCCAATGGACTGAGCCATCATTGCCATTGCCATTGCCACCACCATGGTGACCCCCGCCACCGCCTTGATTCCAGTTCAGGTTCAAGGTTGTTTCATCGCTGGCTACACGGTCGGCACCGGTTCCATCCGGTTCCACCGCAATGGCTTTCAGACCCAGGGTCAGGGATGAAACAGGAGTGTAAGTCCCGCCCCCGCTCATTTCACCCCATGGGGCCCAGACTTTGATGATGCCGTCCGGTATGGCGCCATCCGGCCCGCGCAGCCCGTCCAGGGTTTGGTTATCCAGGGTCCAGGTACCATCACCATTGTTGCGGCCGATCTGGTTCAGACTGCCGTCGGGCATTTCCTGCACCAGAACAACCCCGTTGACCATGCCACTAACCTGCAGGCCAACTTTCTCCGATCCGTCGGGCACATAGGTTCCACCCACCAGATGGCCAACCTCGCCACTGGCAATTGACAGGTGGATATCCAGGGGTGACCCAACCCGCGCTGTTCCCTGAACCGAGGCTGACAGCTCCGGCGTATCGGCAACCGGATTGACCACAATGGTCCGCCCGACATTGAAGGTTGCCTGCACACCACCGGCATCCCGAACCGTTACCTGAAGGGTGTAGGGAACATCGGCACCATCACCACCAAGATCCTGACGCCCGTCCAGGGGCTGCAACTTCAGAACCGTCTGCCCGGACAGATTGGCATCATAACGCCCCAGGGAGGCATTCCACGTCAGCTCTGCCCCGGATCCATTGGTCACCTTGAAGCCAGACAGGTGCGTTGTCAGATACAGGCTGCTGACTGTCTCCGAGCCATCGCTGTCGCCGGTACTGACCGTCAGGGGAATGGTCAGCTCGCTGTCTTCGCGCCCTGCATCCGGGCTGGCCACATGCGGGGCATCAACAACCGCATTGACGCGAATGTCCAGGGGATGGTTCTCGACCCTCACACTGCCGTCATTTTCCGTACTGCGGATCTCCAGCCCGATACGCACATCGGTACCACCGGGGAAAGCATTGGAGAAATCCTTGGGTGGCACAAGCTTCAGATTCCCGGCCTCGGACGCCGCCACCGACCAGCGGTCACCACCCAGAGGCACCAGAGCCTGCTCCGGAACACCGGTCAGCGTGAAGCCGGATGGCAGCGCCGACAGATCCAGAACATAGCTGGCGTTTTCCGATCCATCGGTGTCCACCATCGGAATGCCGCTGATATTCAGGTCAATGACCGTGTCCTCGGATCCGGTCCGGGTAATGACCGTACCATCCGCCAAGGCACTACCGTCAGCCACTCCGCGCAAGTCAACGAATACCGTCTGTACCATCTCGGCAACATTATCCGCATCCGCCGGTCCGCCGGTTTCGGTCGTGCGGATTGTTGCGGTAAAGGTAAAGTCCTTGTTGGAGTTGGCCGGGGGCATCATGTGCAAACCCGACAACTGGGCTTCGGAAAGGGTCCAGACCGTCTGCCCGCCAACACTGGATGTCACACCGGTCAATTCCTGGAACGCACCGCCGACCATGTGACCAAACTTCACGCCATCGGGCAGGCCGGACAGAAGGACAGAGAGCACTTCCGAACCATCACTGTCCGGTGTCTGCGGGTTGATGTACACAGCCAGCGGCGTGTCTTCATTGCCAACAACGGTTTTGATAATGGCAACCGGGGCGTCGGCGACCGGATCAACCGTTACCGTAAAATCCGTGCTCTGCGCCCGTGCGGCGCTGACGCCTGCCCCCCCTTCTGTACCCGGATCATACCAGGACACACGCATGGTCAGGGATATCGGGCCATTGGTGGCTTCATGCTGCGGGAGTTCAAGACGAAGACCCGACAGGTCAGGGCTTCTGTTTATGCCTCCGCTGTCTGTCGGAGAATACCGCCACACACCACCCCCGGCGTCGGTAATACCCGTGGCGCCGACCAGCTTCCAGCCGTCGGGAACACCCGTGATCTCGACAGAGGCAACACGCTCCGACCCATCCACATCCTGCAGGGTGGCAGACAGGTTGAGGGGAAACACATTCGCCCCGCCAATCCCCTGGTCTTCCTTGCCGGTGACATCGGCAGCCGTCAGGACAATATCATCAGCAACAGCCGTAACCCTGACTGTTCCGCTGACATTGGTCACACGGCTGGCGGTCATGCCGTTGGCAGTATCTTCCGTCCCGACACCAAAGACCACACTGATGTCACGGTCGCTATCCGGAGACGGCGTGACCGTCAAGCCTTCAACCGCAAAGCGGTCGGCAGCAGCCCCATCAGCCACCTGAATGGCATCCGTCGGGATATTGATCTTGTACTGGTAGACCGTGGATCCGCTGCCGGTGGAAAAAGATCCGGTCTGGATGGTCAACACCTGCTCGGGTTGACCGGGAAGCGCAACCTTCCACACACTGCCCGCCATATCAGGATCATTGGAGTATAGGGAAACCGTCGTGACCTTTTCCTGCCCCGGTGCACCGCTGGTATCACCGGAAGCAGCATTGTCACGATCGACAAGCGTAAAGACCGGACGCCAGGCGATCGTTGTATCCTCAAGGCCGGATACGCTCTGGCCGGACGTGCTGACGCCGTCGGATACCGGCGCGACCACGACAGGAACCGTCATCACTGACGGGGCCGACACGTTACCGTCCTGCTCGACAGATACGGCGCTGACCGTCAGGGTATAGGCCCCGGCGTAGTGCCCGGACGTACTGCCCTTGGCCAGAACGGACAGGGATGCCACTTCGCCTACAGACAGAGGGGCAAGGGTAACGGATCCGTCCGCATTGACGTTTGCAGTCACCTCGGCAGCGGCACCGTCCGTCCCGAGATAGAATGTGCTTCCTGCCGGCATACCCGACAGGGTCAGCACCACACTCTCGGAACCATCGTTGTCCGACAGCGCGGCAGACAGGTTCAGACCAATACGGGTATCTTCGTTCCCTGCCGCCGGGGCGCTGGCTGACACCACAGCCCCATCGGCAACGCCGGCAACCGAGACAGAGACCAAGGCCCCGACACTGGCCGACTGTGGACCCAGGGCAACCGGCTGTCCTTCGGTCGAGGTCGCCGTCACCGTGGCATTGATGGTACCGCTGAAATTCGGTGGCGGTGTCAGCAAAAGCCCGGGCAGGTCATCCGGGGCCAAGGTCCAGGATCCATCAGCGTTCTGTATTCCGTTGCTCAAGGTCGCTCCTGCAGGAAGGCCCGTCACCGTGACGGTCAGGCTCTCCGAACCATCGGTATCGACAAGGGCAGCCTGGACATCAAAGGAAACAGCCGTGTCTTCCTGACTGGAAGCCGGAAGCGAGGCCGTCAGCGTCGGCGCATCCACAACCGGGGCAATTGTGACCGGAACGGTCTGCAAGGTGCTGGCCGTATCGCCATCCTGCTCCGTTGATACGGCGGTCACCACAAGATTGAACGAACCGCTGTAATTGGGCGGCGGATTCAGCTGCAGACCGGCCAGCTCTGCCGGCAAAAGGGTCCAACTGCCATCGGCCCCCTGCGTACCCTGATTGAGGGTTGCACCAGCCGGAAGCCCAGAAATCACAACGGACAGCGTTTCTGAAATGTCCTGAAGATTGGCATTGATCGTCAAGGGAAGGGCCGTATCTTCAACCCCGGCAGCAGGAGGCGCGACCACCAGTGTCGGCGTATCGGCAACACCAGTGATGGTCAGGGATACAGCTGTATCAACAGAGGCAGACTGCTGCTCCGGCAAGGCCGCCGGTTGCCCTTCGGTCGAGGTTGCGGTTACCGTGGCGTTGATGGTACCGCTGAAATCAGCTGGTGGCCTCAGGGTCAGGCCCGGCAAGTCGCCGGAGGACAGGGTCCATGACCCGTCGGCCTGCTGCGTGCCCTTGCTCAGGGTCGCCCCGGCAGGAAGACCGGAAACTGTAATCGTCAGACTTTCCGATCCATCGGTATCTGTCAACGACACCTGAATATCAAAGGGAACGTCCGTATCCTCTGCCCCCACAGTCAAGGCAGGAACATCCAGAATAGGGGCATCGGCTATCGGTGTCACGGTGACCGGCAAGATAGTGACAGAGCTGGCCGTATCTCCGGCTGTTCCGGTGGTCGTTGCCGTCACAGTTACCGCAAGCTCACCGCTGAAATTCGACGGCGGTGTCAACTGAAGGCCATCGAGATCAGCAGCGGAAACCCGCCAGCTGGTCGCATCAATGGGAGTTCCTGCACTCAGTACAGTCCCTGCCGGCAGATTACTGATGACAATATCCAGGATCCCCACCCCGGGGCTGGACAGAGTGATTGACAAGGCGATGCCATTGTCTTCAGCACCTGCAGCCGGGACAAGGGACACAACCGGAGCCACCGCCGGGATCTGGACCGTTTGTTGCTGGTCTTCAGGAATAACAGGGGCCGTGGCCACAGTGGCATCCTGCGTATCCTCGGGCACCGGCGGGGCATTGGCCTGCTCCGGAGCAACGATAACAGGAGCACCCTGTACCGCAGCAACCGGCGAACTTGGCAGGTCCGGGGGCAAAGGTCCAGCCCCGGAACCTGCCGATGGTGCAAGAGGGGCCACAGAAGAAGGCGTGTCCTCGGAACTGGCAGCCGGCGGGTTCACCACCCCGGAACCAATGATGCCATCCGGAATACCCTGGTTTCCATCTTCGGTCGCTGAAACACCAGGAGCGGGTGTTGGCACCGTATCAAGCTCACCGCCAAGAACCTGTACGTCGGCCTCCGACCGGCTGCCGGTGTGCAAGACACCCAAGTTACCCACGTTCTGGGGTGAATCCTGCTCTGGCTCCTCGATAGCCCGGGCGAGCGCATCCATCTCGCCATTAACTTCATCATCCCCGACAGCAGCAGACACCGTTGCACGCTCACCCGTTGGCTGCCCATCGGTGACAGGTGTTTCGGAGCTCAGGATTTCTATTTCCTCAGGCTCAACCAGGCGGGGAGCTTCATCGGCCATCGCATATTCCTTGCACTGACCCCTTCAGCGGGGATAGCCCAATCCCGTATCCGGGCAGCATTACAGGCTGGAAAGCCCGCTACACTGGATACGCACCCCCCGGAAACAACACTCGGGGGCAAGCACTGCGGCATGCCGATACAAACAAGGCCGCCCCATGCAGCTGGTCTGGATTCAGAAGCAATGACAGGGACAAGGCATCCTGTCCGTGCACGAATCCCGCATACACAGCCGCACCACATTGTAGCATCAGCACAGCCGTGCTTTCAGCCCAATCGGTACATTTATTGTCTGCATAGAAATATATTTGTTCATTAAGAACAAAAACAAGGGCCAACAAGCACTCTAGTTACGGTCTTCACCCAGACTCATGATGCCTATACCCATGCTGACACTGCCAAAGGTAACAAAAAGACCGAAAAAAAGCAGCCCCGTATAAAGAACCGGGTGATCAGACCGGAAAGCAAGCGTACGAATATTTCCAATATCAAGCCACAGTATCATAATGCCGCATAGCAGAGCACCGGCACACCCTGCCAACAGATGCTGGAACAAGAATTTCAGGGCCTTCTTTTCCTGTGGGCTCACCGGCATACCGCATCCCCCTCAGGATGATTCATCAGCCGCCGCCGCGTGGTCGGCAAAGAACGGCTCAACACCAAGCGCCCGCATGGCATCAGCAACAACCGCAGCAACCTGGTCCAATCGTTCCGGATCCGTGCCACGGGCAACAATACTGACGCCATAGCCTTTCGGAGTCATGAAAGGGTAGCTGCCGATGTCAACGTCAGGAAACGAAGCCTGTATGCCCCCCAAGGACACAGCAAGGTCACTTTCACGTACCGCAGCGGAAACAGCCCTGGAGACAATCGCAGCCCCACCGGCCAGACCCGGCTTCAACAGGTCAAAGCAGGCCGTCGCAATGCGGGGAACACCGGCCAGAACATACACATTCCCGATACAAAACCCCGGAGCCGCGCTGACCGGATTGTCCAAAAGAGCCGCCCCGGCAGGGATACGGGCCATACGCAGCCGTGCCGGGGTTAAGTGTTCGGGACCGTAATAATCACGCAACCGCTTTACAGCATCGGGGTTTTGCTCCAGCTCAACCCCAAAAGCCGCTGAAACAGCCTCAGCCGTAATATCATCGTGTGTTGGACCGATGCCGCCGGTTGTGAAAACAAGATCGAAACGATCACGGACATCGTGCAAGGCTGAAACAATTGCCTCGTGCACATCAGGTATAATACGGGCCTCTTTCACGGCAATACCAATCCCGGCCAGACCTGTTGCAATCATGGGAATGTTCGCATCACGCGTTCGCCCGGACAGGACCTCGTTACCGATAACAAGAACACAGGCTGTGCGATCGGGCATGATGCGACACTCCGCAAAACAAGTCTATCAATGGTCAGAGCCATGCAGGATCTTGCTTTTCAGCCCGGTTTCATAGGCCATCCCCGGAGCTGTGACCGAAATGCCATAAGGCCAGCGCGACGTGGCCAACCCCTTGCGGGTCAAGGCCTTCCAAACAGCCTCATTACGCAGGCCTGTGGCATCGGAAGAAGAAACGACCCAAGATCCAAGGTGAAAATGGTTCCCGTGGGGATCAGGAAACGCGGTAACCATGGGGTCTCCAGTTTCCGGATCCGGCTGGCTGGCATCGGGCATCCCGGCCAGGACTTGAAGCAAGGTCAGGGTCTTCAACTGCAGGGGGTTGAGTTTCAGGGGGTTGTTCTTCGGTGGCATCAACAGGTTCCTCGATAAAAATGGCTGACAGCCTATCCGGGAACACCTGGAATGAAAAGAGACTGCACACGATACCCACCCCAAAGCGCCTTGACCTGGCCTTGACGACATCACCGCCGCTCCCTAGAGTCCAGGATACAAGCCGACCATGATGACTAAGGAAGCATACACATGAAGCAGGTGACGGATGACAGCTTTGAAAAAGATGTCCTGAAAGCAGAAAAGCCGGTTCTGGTTGATTTCTGGGCAGAATGGTGCGGCCCCTGCCGGACCCTAGCCCCTCTGCTGGACGAACTGTCAGCCGAAATGGGCGAAACGCTGGAAATTACCAAGATCAACATTGATGAAAACCCGCTGACGCCCGGCAAGTACGGGGTCCGTGGCATTCCGACCCTGATGTTGTTCCACAATGGACAGCTCACAGCAACAAAGGTTGGCGCACCCCCGATGAAAAGCGTGCTGCAGGACTGGATCAAGACATCGATGCCAAAGTAAGGCATGAATCCCGACTTGGTCTGCATATTGCTGACACAGAAAGCCGCCGCTGGCGGCTTTCTCTTCGATCAAAGGGGACACATGGCGTGACGTGCAAGGAAACAAGGCCCGTCCTGTCCGCCAGTTACAAGACCGACATACCGGCCTTTTATGGAGACTGGTTCATCAACCGGCTGCAGGCCGGGCACGTCACGGTACACAATGTCTGGAACAACAGGCCCTTTACGGTCGACCTTCGTCCGCATGCCCTGTCCGGTCTTGTTCTGTGGACCCGGAATATCGAGCCATTCCTGCATCACTTGCCAGCCGTCGATGCCTTGGGACTGCCCACTGTTATCCAGTTCACGGTTACCGGCTATCCCCGCAACCTGGACCGTTTTGTCCCGGATGCACATCAGGCCGTTGAGATGATACGCGCCTTGGCCAGAGCCCGCGGACCTGATGCCGTTGTCTGGCGTTATGATCCCATTCTTTTCACATCCCTGACACCACCCCACTGGCACCGTGAGACATTTTCCCGCCTGGCCCGAGATCTGAGAGGTGCCGTCAACGAAGTTGTTGTCAGCTTTGCCCAGTTTTACAGCAAGACACGGCGATCCCTTGAGAGGGCAGCACAGCACAGTAACCTGACCTGGCATGATCCGGATGATGACACCAAGAAAGCCTTGCTGGGGGACCTACTCGCCATCGCCCAGGATAACGGTATGACCCTGTCCCTGTGCGCCCAGCGCCATCTTCTGGTTCCCGGCCTGCACGATGCTGCCTGCATAGATACAGAACGCCTGTCACGCCTGGCAGGACAGACTATCATCACCGGATCCCGCAGCCACCGTGCGGCTTGTGCCTGTGCAGCCAGCAAGGATATCGGGGCCTATAATACCTGCCCGCAAGGCTGTATTTACTGCTATGCTACAACAACACACGTAAAAGCACGCGAGGCTGCGCAGTCTCACAAAGCAGGCCAAGAAGCCCTGTAGCATCAGGCAGAAACGCAAGCCCCCGGAAGGCGTCGGGAAACAGGCATTTCAAGACGCGCCACCATCTCCCGGGGCACAATCTGCCAGAAATTCCCGATTTGACAGTGCCACTCAGCCAGTATTTTCTCGGCAAAGCGAGACCCTGTTTCACAGGCATGCTGGCGCACCAGCTCCTTCAGGCGATGTGCATAGTAATCCATTTCGATACGCTGACAGATCACGGAATCTAGGTTGACCAGATGATCAAGACTGTCATCACACAAAACATAGGCCATACCACCGGTCATACCGGCGGCAAAATTCGGACCAACAGACCCCAAGATCACAACTTCCCCGCCCGTCATGTACTCGCAGCCATTTGATCCACACCCCTCGATCACGGCAACAGCCCCTGAGTTGCGCACAGCAAAACGCTCACCAGCCTGCCCTGCCGCAAAAAGAGTTCCCGCCGTTGCTCCATACAGGATCGTGTTTCCGATAATGGTATTATCCTGGGACAAAAGCGGACTGGACACCGGGGGGCGCACAACAATGGCACCACCAGACAACCCCTTGCCAACATAGTCGTTGGCATCTCCGAAAACCTCCAGCTTCAGGCCCTGCACGGCAAAGGCCCCAAGGGACTGCCCCGCAGACCCACGCAGGCGAACCGTAATATGGCCCGGCTGAAGCCCCTTCATCCCATAGCGGGTCACAATCCTGTGGCTCAACCCGGTTCCAACCGCACGGTGCGTATTCTGCACATGATAGGTGAGCTGCATCTTCTCCCCGTCCTCCAGGGCAGAACGGGCATCCTCAATCATGCGAGCATCAAGGGTTTCATCAACCTCGTTACGTCCCTGCACGGCACAAACAGTCGGCAGCCCCCCTGCATCCGCCTTGACCAGAAGGGAATTCAGGTCCAGGTCATCGAGATGCCACGCCCCCCTTGAAACCTGGTACAGCAGGTCGGTCCGGCCGATAATTTCGTTCAAGGTCCGGAAACCCAGCTCGGCCAAGATTTCCCGCACCTCTTCAGCCATAAAGGAGAACAGGTTGACAACCTTTTCCGGTGTGCCGCCGAACTTGGCCCGCAGGGCCTCATCCTGCGTACAAACCCCGACCGGGCATGTATTGGAATGACACTGGCGCACCATAATGCAGCCCATGGCAATCAGGCTTGCCGTGCCAACCCCGAACTCCTCGGCCCCAAGAATGGCGGCCACAACCACATCGCGGCCTGTCTTGATGCCGCCATCCGTGCGCAAAAGAACCCGATGACGCAAACGGTTGAGAGTCAGGACCTGGTGAACCTCCGAAAGGCCAAGCTCCCACGGCAGCCCGGCATAGCGGATCGATGTCATCGGACTGGCGCCAGTTCCGCCAGCATGCCCGGAGATATGGATGACATCAGCCCTGGCCTTGGCTACACCAGCCGCAATGGTCCCGATGCCGGACCGGGAAACCAGCTTGACCACAACGCGGGCCTTTGGATTGATCTGCTTCAGGTCATAGATAAGCTGGGCCAGATCCTCGATGGAATAAATATCGTGATGGGGGGGAGGAGAGATCAGTGTCACCCCCGGTGTTGAATGGCGCAGGGCTGCAATCTGCGCTGTTACCTTAAAGCCAGGCAACTGCCCTCCCTCGCCAGGTTTGGCACCTTGTGCAACCTTGATCTCAATTTCACGGCACTGGTTCAGATACTCCGCCGTCACGCCAAAACGCCCGGATGCCACCTGTTTGATTGCTGAATTGGCATTGTCGCCATTCGGGCGGGGACGATACCGTTCCGGCACCTCGCCTCCCTCTCCACTGTCTGACTTGGCACCAATCCGGTTCATGGCAATGTTCAGGGTGCCATGGGCTTCTTCCGACAAAGCCCCCAGTGACATGGCCGGCGTTACGAAACGGCGGCGCAGCTGGGTCACGGATTCTACCTCATCCGAAGGCAACGGACGCTCCGCCCGGCGGAAATCCAGCAAATCACGTAATGAAATCGGCGGTAACGCACGAACCCCACGGGTATAACGCTGATACAGGGCATAATCCTCTCGCGTCACAGCCATCTGCAACATATGGATCAGGGTCCCCTCAAAACCGTGCGTCTCGCCGGAACCACGCCGATAGCGATACAGACCACCGACAGGAAGAACGACCGAAGGAGCCTTCCAGGCCCGGGCATGCTGCTCCAGGACCATTTTCTGGATCCCTGCCATGCCGATACCGGAAATCCGGGACGGCATACCGGGAAAAAATTCCGCCACCAAGGCACGGGACAGGCCAACAGCCTCGAAGTTCAGCCCCCCACGGTACGAGGACACAACGGAGATACCCATCTTTGACATGATCTTCCGCAAACCATCATCCTGGGCCTTGCGGAAGTTTTTCAGTGCCTGCTCCAGCGAAATTCCGCCCAGAAGACCCCGGCGGACACGGTCATGGATAGCTTCCTCAGCCAGCCAGGCATTGACCGTGGTAGCACCGACACCGATCAGAACAGCAATAGAGTGTGTATCCAGACATTCACCGGACCGGACATTCAAGCTGGTAAATGTACGCAGCTTCTGGCGAATCAACCAGGTGTGCACAGCCCCTGCAGCCAGGATCATCGGCATGGGAGCACGGTCTGCAGACGCAGACTCATCCGTCAGGATAACGTGGGTACAACCACCACGAACAGCATCTTCGGTTTCGTTCTGGATACGACGCACGGACTCACGCAGGGCATGCTCACCACCATGAACGTCGAAGGTACAATCCACAAAAGCGGCTGCATCACCCATATAGGCGCACATGGCCCGAAATTCGGCATTGGTCAAGACCGGGCTTTCGATCTGCAAAATATCACACTGGGACGGATCTTCATCCAGGATATTGCCCAAATTGCCCAGACGGGTTCCCAGGCTCATGACCCGCGTTTCCCGTAGTGGATCAATGGGTGGATTGGTCACCTGGCTGAAATTCTGCCGAAAGAAGACATGCAATCCACGATAATGGTCCGAAAGCACGGCCAAGGGTGTATCATCACCCATCGAGCCAATGGCTTCCTTGGCTTCCTCGATCATCGGGGCCAGTATCAGCTCCATGTCTTCCAGAGTCATACCATGAGCAAGCTGCCGACGACACAGCGTACCGGCATCAAGCGTTGGACTGGACATCCCCGATCCCTTTATCAGGCTGTCCAAATGCGTCATCCGGGATGTCCATGCCCCAAAGGGAGCACGGGAAGCCATGGCGGTTTTCAGCGCATCATCACCGTAGAATCGCTCTTCCAGCAGGTCTATGCCGATACACTGCCCGGGACCAACACGCCCCTTGGCCCGAACACTGGCTTCATCAATGCGCACCATGCCCGTTTCCGATCCCACAATCAGCAGGTCGTCACCGGTTATGGTGTAGCGCAAGGGACGAAGACCATTTCGGTCCAGACCGGCAATAACCCAGCGCCCGTCATAGGCACAGACAGCGGCCGGGCCATCCCACGGTTCCATCACGCAGTTGCTGTAACGGAAGAAATGCCGGTGCGCATCCGGCATGACCGATCCGGAAGAAAGACTCTCCGGAATCATCATGGCCTTAACCGCAGGTGCCGGACGCCCGGCCCGCACCAGAAGCTCGAACACGTTGTCCAGGGCAGCAGAGTCAGACCCGCCAGGCTGAATAACCGGCTTCAGGTCACGAACACGGGCGCCAAAAACAGAGCTCTCAAGGCGGGTCTCATGCGCCCGCATCCAGTTGATGTTGCCGGAAAGGGTGTTGATCTCTCCATTGTGGGCCAACATCCGGAACGGCTGGGCCAGACGCCACGTCGGGAATGTATTGGTGGAATACCGCTGGTGATAGATGGCAAACGGGGATTCAAACCGTTCATCGGCTAGGTCCGGATAGAAAGTATCCAGCTGCTCGGCCAGGAACATGCCCTTGTAAATCACGGAGCGGCAGGACAGCGAGCACACATAGAACTCGGAAATATTCTCGGCAGATGCCTTGGCCTCCATCCGGCGACGCAGAACGTACAGGTCTGTTTCAAACTGCTGTTCAGGAACATTGCGGGTATTGGCGATCATGATCTGTTCGATCTCGGGACGCGTCGCGTTGGCTTTTTCCCCGATCACATCGATATCAACCGGCACCTGGCGCCAGCCATAGATCCCGTACCCACAGCGCAGAATCTCGGCTTCAACAATCATCCGGCACCGCTCTTGTGCCAGCATGTCGTTTTTGGGCAGAAAAATCATGCCCACCGCCATCACCCCGTCCAGCGGCTTGTGGCCAATGCGTTCAACATGAGCCTTGAAGAAGGCTTGCGGGATGGCAACGTGAATGCCGGCACCATCGCCCGTTTTTCCATCCGCATCAACAGCCCCACGATGAAACAGAACCTTCAGGGCGCTGATACCAGCCTCGACCACCTGGCGCCGGGGCTTTCCATCAAGGGCTGCGACCAGGCCAACACCACAAGCGTCATGCTCTTGAAGCGGAGAGTAAAGGTGTGCTTCTTCCAGGGTCCGGACATTGTTATGCCAATCGGCTGGAAACGGCTTGCCTGTCTCGGCACCAGACTGGTTTCCCATTATACCCGCACTCCTTCACCAAGACCGGCAACAGCCCCTGCATCCGACCGTTTTTCAAGGTAATCCGCTATTGAGGCCGCAACCTCCCGCCCGTCACGGATAGCCCAAACCACCAGAGATGCACCGCGTACAATGTCGCCGGCAGCAAACACACCCTCCACCGAGGTCATTGCGGTCTGCGGATCAACCACCAGCGTTCCATACTCCGTTACACGCAATGCAGACTCCCCGAAGAGGGTCGGCACATCCTCGGGATCAAAACCCAGGGCCTCGATCACAAGGCCAGCAGGCAGAACAAAGTGGGAATCCCCAACCGGGCGGGGTGTCTGGCGGCCACTGGCATCCGGAATGCCCAGATACATCGGCACAGCCCGCACCCCTGATACGTGACCGGGCGTTCCTTCATCCAGGAAAGCCTCGGGTGCTGACAGCCAGACAAACTCCACGCCTTCTTCCTCGGCATTGGAAACTTCACGCAGGGAACCGGGCATATTGTCACGATCACGCCGGTAAAGGCACTTGACGCTGCGTGCCCCTTGACGAACGGCTGTACGCACACAGTCCATCGCAGTATCACCACCCCCGATGACGACAACATGCCTGTCCCGCGCATCCAACCCGAGGTCCACAGCAGCATCCCCAAAGCCGGCACGACTGGATGCAATCAAATAGTCCAGGGCTGGAACCACTCCACGTAGGCCGGACCCCGGTGTTGAAAGATTGCGTGCCCGGTACACGCCCGTGGCAAGCAGAATGGCGTCGTGGCGCTCCCTGAGAGTGGAGAAGGAAAGATTGCCCCCAACATCCACGCCAAGATGAAACACAATGCCACCGTCCTGCAGTCGCTGGACACGACGGCGCACCACATCCTTTTCCAGCTTGAAGCCGGGAATACCATAAACCAGCAACCCGCCAGCACGATCGTAGCGATCGTAGACATCAACATCAAAGCCACGAAGACGAAGTTCTTCTGCCGCAACCAACCCCGCCGGACCGGCACCGATAATACCAACACTTTGACCCCGTGCCGGACCAGGCTGCAAAGGCTTCACCCACCCCTGCGCCCATGCTGTATCGGTGACAAAACGTTCAACTGCACCGATGGTCACTGTGTGGTGGCCCGATTGCTCCAGGACACAGGATCCCTCGCAAAGACGATCCTGCGGACAGATACGCCCGCAAATTTCCGGCATGGCATTGGTTGCGGAGGCTAACTCGTATGCCTCACGCAGGCGACCTGCTGCGGCCATGGCCAACCAATCGGGAATATTATTCCCGAGCGGACAATGAATTTGGCAGAACGGAATGCCACACTGCATGCAACGCGAAGCCTGCTCACTGGCCTTGTCCGGGTTAAACACGCTGTAAATTTCGTCAAAGTCACCGCACCGCTCCTGCGCGGAACGCTTGTCAGGTGTCTGCTGATCCAGACGGACAAACTGCATCATCTTTGACGGCATGCAAAAACCTCCCCAATCAAGCGGTCCCGGCACAATAGCACCGCAGAAGAGAATCGCTCTCAACCCACAGGAGGAATACGAGCAGTAACCCAACTATTCGGGTATACGGGTTACCGTGCTCTCACGCAACAAGAAAGCCGCATAAATAGTCAGTATAGCTGACCATTTATGCGCTCCTTAAAACCATAACGGGCCGCAACCCAGGCTCTATAAACGCCATGCTGACAGAACTAGGCCCATATCCTTACAAAAGCATCAAGGGGACGCGCGCCCCAGATCATAAACGCCGCGACCGCCCGCCATACGCCCCAGCTCCTGCCAGGCCGTTGCCAGGTGATAGCCCGTACTGGCACGCAGTGTTTGATCAAATGGCTCAAGAGAACGGCTGCACGCCTCAATCCAGAAGCCACCCGGGCGCAGATACGTGCGACCAAGAAAATCCAGGAATTCCTTCTCCTGCCCCGGTCGTAGAACAGCCAATGCCTTGAGCAATTCAGTCAAAGGCCAGATACGCTTTCCCTCATCTGTCACGCGGCCATGCGCATCCACACTGTTGAAAACACCACCGAACGCACGATCAATCCCGCACGTCATGCCACGTTCCAGAAGGTCATGAGCCTGGTCCAGCCAGCGTTGCTGCACAGGACCAGGCTCGTGGAAGCGCACCGCATATTCATGCAACAACCACGCCCACTCAAACTGATGGCCCGGTTCAATCTGGGCCCGGGCCGCAAGCTCGGGGGACCCGTCTTCCCCAAAGTATTCCGCAACCATTCCGGCTTGGGGATGCAGAAGCGACGGAAACAAAGCAGCCAGATGGTGAGCCATGTCGGCATCCTGACTACGACCTGAAACCAGGGCAAAAGCCATAGCCGCCTCAAACAAATGCATGTGCGGGTTTTGCAACAGGCGTCTGTCCGGCCCTGATCCATCCGGGTCTGCCCCGGCTGCAAACCACGAACGGTCAGGAAGGGTAAACAGCGTCCGAATGTCATCCATTGTCCGCCGCGCCAGGAACAGTGCCCGATCGTGACCAAGAACCGAGGCCGCAACCGCTGTTGCCAGAACAACAAAGGCATGGGCATACAAATCCTTGCGCCGGTCTGCAGCCTCGCCATCCGGCATGACACTGAACCACCATCCCCCGTTCAGAGGATCGGCATAAAGGGTGTCCAGCCTTTCCAGAAGACGCCCCCCCTGATCACGACACAAGACGGGATCAATCGCATACAGGGCACAGCGTACATAGAGCTGGCGGCACAAGGCCATCACACGACGGGGCGTCTGACAGCGTGGTGTGCCATCTTCCTCCAGGATCTCGACGGTCGATTCTGTTTCCTTGTCCCATCCAGGTCCCGCCCAGATATCAAGATGACCTGCCATAAAAGCCCTGTCGAGAGAACGTACAGAAAGTGTCATCAGAAAAGTCCGGTATCTGTCAGAGAGGCAAATAAAGTCCGGGGATAAGTCCGGGCGCAACGACTTTATACCATGACACCGCACTGTCGCAGGACAAACCTTGTATCACCGGATCACGATACAACCGTGACCAAGAGACACCCAAAAGATAAGAAAACAAAATATGTCAACAACAGGACAAGTTATCTACTCATTCATATCAATGCTGAATCTGCCCTGATCAACAGGATGTACGCATAATAAAAATGAAAAATTTAGCAATAGGTTAGTCAAATTTATTATTTCTGCTACAAAATAGTTAAAACAAGGCCGCATGCCCATGGAACAGCAGGTCATGAAGATGGTTCTTCCATCTCCTGACGGTGAAGACTGTTTCCTGTAGCTGGGCTGTGTCCAAAAAAGACCGGATAAATCCATACCAACAGGGGTGAGAATCCACCACCTGTTGCTTACACCCTGATGGCACAAGGCCGTCGTGGTCTGGCCCAGGTTCACCTTGCTCGCATCTCTTCACCATCCATCAGCAAGGCAACACAGGCTCCCAGCCACGCAGGAGGGGACCATGAAGGAATACAAAGATACACCAAATATGAAAGAGGTCTTCAGCGGCCCCGGCTGGAATGATTCGGTGTCCTACGAAGACCGCCACGAGCCGATCAGGGTCATCCTGCGCGGGAAAGAAAAAGCCACTGTGTATGTCAATGGTGTACCGGAAGATACTGTAAACAGTATCGAAAGTGTCTACGGCAGTCAGGGTAATGATCATCTGACAGGTGACGATGGAAGCAACGTCCTCAAAGGGGGTCCGGGCAGCGACACGCTGGATGGCGGTGCCGGAACAGACTGGGCCTGGTACGACGAGAAAACAGCATCTGTCCGGGTAGCCCTGCAAGGATCTCAAAGCGCAACCGTGTACGTAGACACTGTTGCCGAGGACACTATCCGTAACATCGAGAATATACGCGGCGGCTGGGCAAATGACGAACTGACAGGAGATGAAGGCAGCAACGAATTCCGGGGAGGGGGCGGAGAAGACTTTCTGGACGGGGGAGATGGGAATGACTGGCTTAAGGGCAATACCGGCAATGACGTCCTCTATGGTGGGGCCGGGGACGATACCCTGGATGGCGGCAGCGGAAATGATGTTCTCGATGGTGTCGCCGGAAACGACACCCTGAAGGGCGAACACGGTCATGACGCGCTGGACGGTGGTGATGGTGATGACTTCGCCGACTACACCGACAAAACAGCTCCTGTTCGTGTAACACTGCATGGCGCACAGGATGCCGCCGTATATGTGGGGGGCATCGCCGAAGACACAGTCCGGAATATCGAGAACATACGTGGTGGCTGGGGGAATGACCAAATCACCGGAGACGAAGGCGACAACACTCTTCTGGGCGAGAAAGGCAATGACTTTCTGGACGGAAGGGATGGACACGACATTCTGAACGGCGGTCCAGGTACTGACACCCTGCACGGCGGCGCCGGAGATGACCACCTGGAAGGGGGAAACGGAAATGATTTCCTGTATGGCGGCGCAGGCGATGACATTCTCAGGGGAGGTCCGGGCAAAGACAGCCTGGATGGCGGTGAGGGAAACGACCTTGCATCCTACAGCGGGCAGAGCGAACCCGTCCGGGTCGCGCTGCTGGGGTCAGAGGAGGCAAACGTCTACATCCATCGCTGGGCTGAAGATACGGTCAAGAATATCGAAAGAATCTACGGAGGATCGGGTGACGACACGCTGACAGGGGATGAAAAAGACAATACCTTCCGGGGGGGAAGAGGCAAAGACAGCCTGGATGGAGGATCCGGCACAGACTGGGCCTGGTACGATGGAAAGACAGCACCTGTCCGGGTAACACTGCATGGATCACAGGACGCCACTGTATACGTGGACAATACAGAGGAAGATCACATACGGAATATCGAGAACATCAAAGGAGGCCACGCGGGAGACCAGCTGACCGGGGACGAGGCAGATAATATACTGGATGGCGAAGGTGGAAACGACGAGATCTGTGGCAATGCCGGTAATGATCACCTGAATGGCGGAGAAGGAGAAGACTGGCTGAAAGGTGACGGGGGAAACGATATCCTGACCGGAGGAGCGGGGGCTGATACCCTCCACGGAGGGCCCGGAGCCGATACCTTCCGCTACGCTACAACAGCAGAAACCCACGGTGACCGGATCCTGGATTTTCAACCCGGGGAAGACCGGATCGATCTTTCTGAAACAGGACATATCTTTTCCCTGCTCGGAGACCAACCTGCACCGGGATCCCTATGGACAACCACCGAAGGAGAAGATCTGGTCCTGCGGGGTGATACAGACCACGATGTTGACACGGCTGAAGTCGAGCTCAGAATTATGAACAGCCCACTCCTGACAGCAAACGATATCGACGGAGTTAACAACACCCTGACCATAAACGGGAACCACCTGAATGCTGCGGAAACAACGGAAGACGTCATCCTTGGGCTTTCGGAATTCAAAGGACTTAACAAGATTTCGGGTGGAAAGGGTAACGATATTCTGAACGGCAGCACAGGAGACGACATGCTCAGGGGTGGCTCTGGTGATGACACCCTGAATGGCGGTGCAGGAAGCGATACGCTGCGCGGAAACAATGGCAATGACCGCCTGAATGGCGGAGAGGGGCGAGACTGGATCAGGGGGGGAAATGGTGTAGATACTCTGCATGGAGGACCAGGTGCCGACACACTCCACGGAGGCCCAGGGGCTGATATCTTTCTCTACACCACGACGGCAGAAACCCATGGTGACAGGATTCTGGATTTCCAACCCGGGGAAGACAGGATTGATCTCTCTCAAACAGGATACATCTTTACCCTGCTCGGAGACCGTCCTGCACCGGGGACCCTGTGGACCTTCTTGGAAGGAAGGGATCTTGTCCTGAGGGGTGATACGGACCTTGAGCTCAGTACAGCCGAGGTCGAGCTCAGACTCAAGGATAACCCCCTGCTGACGGCCAAAGACCTTGTGTTAAGGAACGCGCCTGATGCCATACTGTCTGACATGCCGCATAAACCAAAAAATACTCCCGCCATGACATCTGACCACGCCGAAAGTCCGAGGGTGGTGCATCTCAGGGCCAGTCAAGAACAAGAGGGTATCAAAGACCAAGAAGATCATGATCCGCCTCGCACCACTGACACACACGGCCACGATATGGTTCTGGATTTCAGCACCAAACAAGATAAGGCCATACAGCCTGGTGCCGTCGTGCCCTCCCTCCCTGAGATGCATACGAACCAGAAACCGAATTCCATGCAGTCTCCGTCTATCCGAATAGAGAAAGCAGACAACGGCATAGTCCTGTACTTCGATACAGATGGAAACGCTCAAACAAAAGGCTTCAGCATCACCCTGACAGGTCTTGGCTTCAGTGATGACGGCACAACATTATTATAAACATGAGAATTAAACAGTACACCCTGTTCCTTGAAACATGTGGAACAGGGATCCAATTGATAAGATTCCGAGCCATACAACAGCATCCGCATCACAGTAATATAGCAAGAAAACACGTTACTTTCCTTTTGCCCGTCACCCAGCCATTGACAGGTTTATAGCCATTTTAAAACAGTCAGATTTCCTTTACACAAATCACCTCTTCCCCGAAAAGAAATTTGTAAACAGAGGCTAGAGACATGCTTGAAAAGAATAAACCCTTCATTGCGCGTCTTGTCGGCAAGGCACGCCAGAAACTCCTCGATACCGGAACGCGCAACCAATTGATTCACGTACCTCAGGGCTAACTGCCTGAACATCATAAACAAGAAGTCAGACCCGATTTATAGCCTTCTGCGCTTGAAGGTAAAAGGCATGCGTTTCAGGGCAATGGACAAAGACAAGAAGGGAAAAGACGATGAGATAATCTTTGCTCTACCCGGCAACAACATTACAGATGGGTCGAGCCGGATGACCGACAATATTTATTTAGACACCCCTTCTTCTTGGTCCCGGTGAGGCTTGTACCTGACTAAAGAACATCAGAATTCAAGCTGAAATGCCTTGATGATGACATCACAACAAACCTGCCTCTGCAGGAGTGACTGCCACCTACACGATGTCAATGAAGGCGAAGGGTGGTTGCCATCTGCCTATTTTTCCCAGGTAGCTGATGCCATATCCGGGCAGAAGAGCTGGTTAATAGATACAGATGGTATGAGCTTGGCTTTTTCTCCTTTGTCCAGCTTTTGATGTACCACGACCTGAGCCATGAGGCTTGGCCAGAGGGTAAACCCGTTTCTGAGAGGGCTTCTTACAGACGGCTTTTGAGGATCCCCCGTTTTTTTATCCCCCGGGGGGGGGGGGATGAACCGCTTGTACCAGCAAGACTTATTCAGGGTGTTAATGCTGATGCCTCGCAGACAAAAGTCATGGAGGAAGGCAAGAGCCTTGTTGTCTGGGGGCCACCCGATACAGGAAAATCACAAACCATCACCAATATCATCGCAGCATCCGTCTATGATGGAAAGTTTGTCCTTTTTTTACCGAGAAAATAGTCGCCTTGTCAGTCGTACATGACCGACTTGTACACTGCGGACCGCGTGATATCTTCTTGGAACTCCATCCCCGGGCGGCGAACAAAAAAGCGCTGGTGCAGGAACTTGGCACCACGCTGATGGCCAGCAGCACAACACTACAAAAGGTCGGAAGCCTGGAGCCCCTGAGGAAGACGCGAGACGAACTGAACCGGATTGCCAACCTGCTGCACACACCAATACCCGGCAGCACAGAGACCCCGTTCCATACCATTTCTGACATTATTGGTTTTATGGGACAGGGGCATCACCCCCCTCCCTTCCCCTGGAAGGCCTTGTCTTTTCTTCATTTAACCCCGGTGATATTGACTTGTCGCGTTCATCTTGTGAAGGATCAAGAGTCCTGAAGCGGCTACTTGATTTTGCGAAGACCAGCCTGATGGAAGGCTCGGTTATTACTGGGCTTTATGCTGACAGTCCGTTTGAGGAGGATGTGGCAAAAGCTATTCGGTCTTTTGGATATCTGGCCAACATCCAGATCGGGACGGCGGGCTTCAGAATAGGTAGTGGTGTCTGACACCCGAGGAGACCAGGAGTAATATCTTCTGGCCGTGGAATGCAATGGAACCACCTATCATTCCACATTTTGGGTACGTGACCGCCTGCGCCAAGATATTCTCGAAAATCTCGGCTGGCGTTTTCACCGGATCTGGAGCACCGACTGGTTCCACCACCGCAACCGCGATATCGAAAGGTTACGTTTGGCTCTCGAGAATACACGAGTGATATCAGAGACGGGGATACAAATCAAAGGAGTCAACTACGGCAGCACAATTTCACACGACGCTAATTATTCATCCAAGACAGAAAATAGAGCTCACGATAAAATGCGCTAAAACCAATACTCCATTTTCGCATGATATGGGGCTATACACATAATATACTACTGAACTGTGTAATAATAGCATAATACGGACTTCAGTATTGAAGTCCCAGATCCAGTAAATTCTGATACTACAGCGAGACACCAATAAATTTTCTGGGTGCACCTTCCCGTGATCTGGCTATTCCATTTCCCTTAGAATGCTTATACGGTCAGCATGCGTGGAGATTGCGATCAATTACTTTATCCCGTTTTCAGATTTTTCAGCAAAAAAAGCTCGTGGTTTTTTATGCCAAGAGCTTTTTTATTTTTGGTTGCGGGGGCAGGATTTGAACCTGCGACCTTCAGGTTATGAGCCTGACGAGCTACCGGGCTGCTCCACCCCGCGTCTGTTTTATGTACTTTATAGAAGCAAGCGTTTATTTTT
>NZ_JAAVTA010000008.1 GCF_012102705.1 Haematospirillum sp. H1815 | reverse complement strand
CACGGCGAAGAAGGCGACGACAGCCCGCAAGACGGTAGCCAAGAAGGCCACGGCGAAGAAGGCGACGACAGCCCGCAAGACGGTAGCCAAGAAGGCCACGGCGAAGAAGGCGACGACAGCCCGCAAGGCTGTAGCCAAGAAGGCCACGGCGAAGAAGGCGACGACAGCCCGCAAGGCTGTAGCCAAGAAGGCCACGGCGAAGAAGGCGACCGCAAAGAAGGCGACCGCAAAGAAAGCGACCGCAAAGAAAGCGACGGCGAAGCGTTCGCTGCTGTCGGCTCGCTCGGTGCGCAAGACATCAGCCAAGAAGCGTCCGTCAATGGCCGCTAAGGCGAAAACCCCGGCAAAGAGGGCTGCCCGTTCGGGACGTACCTCGGCCAAGCGGGCTGGCTCTTCGGCCAAGTCCGGGAAGAAAGCGTCTGCGAAAGGCCCGGGGGCGTCCGGAGCACTTGCAGCGTCTTTCTTCCCGGGGCTGACAGCTCAGTCGGCATCGGCTCCGCTGCGTGCGGTGTCCTCGGCCCTGTTACGTTCTTTCTCCCCTGCCGCCACCAAGGATGGCAGGGGGGGAGTCCGGCAGCGTCTTGCCGGACTTTCCAAGGATGGAGCAGGGCATCTGGATGCTGTTCTTGAGGCTGGAACGGCCTTGGTAAGTGGGTGGCGCGAGATGACCAATAATGTGTTGGGAGCGACCAGAACATCCTTTGAAAGGGGCCTTAGTCACTCCCGTCGTATGGTTGGTGCAAAAAGCCTTCAGGAGGCTATGACAATCCAGAGCAGCTGGCTCCGTCATGGTCTTGATCATGCCTTGTCTGAAGGAGGACGGGTGTCCAGTATGTCTGTGAAACTTCTGGGAGAGGCCGTGCGTCCGCTGGTGGGGCGTGCGGCTATTCCGGGGCGGTCATAGTTCTTCTGATGCATCTTGGTTCCCTGTAAGCGGGATTTGGTCTATCGGTACAAGATCTGGTTGCCATTTCCCGGTTGTATGATGGTTGTATCTGTAGTGCCGTTCCATTTCAGGGAGCCCCCGCGGAATCGCCGGGGCTCCTTGTCCTTTCCAGGCAATTTCGTTTGCCATCAACAGGATCGTTGTTTTATCCTCACGGGGTTGTGACATGGGGTATCCTTCTATGAAAGCGGTTGGAAAAGCGGCCAGGATCAAGGAATACGCGCTGTTCCGCTTCTCCCTGGTGCTGATGGCCCTCCCCCTCCCCAACGCTTGTCCAGGGGCCTATAGTGGAGGTGTCAAAGGCGTCCACAGTACGCGGGGCGTTTGCGATTGGTGCCGTCTGGCCTAGAATCGTGGCACGAGCTTTGAGGGTCGTAACGGAAATAGGTCAATGGGACTGCCATGAGTGAGTATGGTCACGATGAAGATCGCGACAGCGGCACGGGGCTGGCTATCAAGGTCAAGCCGCGGGTTCGCAAGCCGCCGATGTACAGGGTGTTGATGCTGAATGACGACTATACCCCGATGGAGTTTGTCATTCATGTTCTGGAACGGTTCTTCAACAAGGGCCGGGATGAGGCGACAGAGATCATGTTGAGTGTGCATCACCGGGGTGTAGGGGTGTGTGGCGTGTATACCTACGAGATTGCCGAGACCAAGGTTGCCTTGGTCATGGATCTTGCCAGGCAGCACCAGCATCCGTTGCAGTGCACTCTGGAGAAAGACTGAGTGGTCCGGGGTCTTTTTCTTCCTATCCAGACAGATGTGCTGTCCGGGCGTGTGGCATACAGGATAAGGGGTACGGTCAATGCTGTCCCGCAATCTTGAGAAGACTCTTCACAAGGCTCTTGCTTTCGCAGGTGAGCGCCATCACGAGTATGTCACGCTGGAGCACCTGCTGCTGGCTCTGTGCGAAGATACCGATGCCATGGCCGTTATGCGGGCTTGTGGCGTGGATCTGGATCGCCTGGCCGGTGACGTACGTGCCTTTGTCGACGGGGAACTGGGCGGGCTTGTCGCCTCCCATCCCGGCGAGCCAACACCGACCACAGGGTTCCAGCGCGTTGTGCAGCGCGCCGCCATCCACGTTCAGTCATCCGGTCGCGAGGAAGTAACAGGGGCCAACATTCTGGTGGCCCTTTTCTCCGAGCGGGAGAGTCATGCGGTCTATTTCCTCAGGCAGCATGATATGACCCGGCTTGATGCTGTGAATTACATTTCGCATGGCATAGCCAAACAGCCCGGTCTGTCTGAAACCCGTACCGTGCATGGCGCCGACGACAGTGCGGCCGAGGAGGACGTGGTGAAAAAGGGTCACGAAGCGCTCGAGGCATACTGCGTCAATCTTAACCGTCGTGCTGCGGAGGGGAAAATCGATCCCCTGATCGGTCGCGAGGCCGAAGTGGAGAGAACCATACAGGTCCTGTGCCGACGCTCCAAAAACAATCCTCTGTATGTCGGGGATCCTGGTGTCGGGAAAACCGCTATTGCCGAAGGGTTGGCCCGGCGGATTGTGACCGGTGATGTGCCTGAAGTTTTGCGGCCTTCTGTGATCTTTGCCCTGGACATGGGGGCGTTGCTTGCTGGAACCCGTTACCGGGGTGACTTTGAGGAACGCCTGAAGCAGGTCATGAAGGAACTGGAAAGTCTGCCGGATGCGGTCTTGTTTATTGACGAGATCCATACTGTGATCGGGGCGGGTGCAACCTCGGGCGGGTCTCTGGATGCTTCCAACCTTCTCAAGCCAGCTTTGGCCTCCGGGGCGATCCGTTGTATCGGGTCGACCACCTACAAGGAGTTTCGCAGCCATTTCGAGAAAGACCGCGCCTTGGTGCGCCGGTTCCAGAAGATCGACGTGGCAGAACCCAGCATCGAAGATGCCATCAAGATTTTGCATGGCTTGAAGCCATATTACGAAAAGCATCACAATGTACGTTACACGGCGGAAGCTATTCGGGCGGCGGTTGAGCTGTCGTCCAAGTTTATCGGTGATCGCAAGTTGCCAGACAAGGCCATTGATGTGATCGACGAGGTTGGGGCGGCCCGGATGCTGCTTCCTGAAAGCCGGCGGCGCAAGACCGTGACCCTGCGTGATGTCGAGGAGATTGTCGCCAAGATTGCCCGGATCCCACCCAAGTCGGTTTCCACCGATGACCGTGAGGCCTTGCGCAATCTGGAGCGTGACCTGAAGACCATGGTGTTTGGTCAGGATAATGCCATTGAGGCCCTGTCCAGTGCCATCAAGCTGGCGCGGGCTGGCCTGCGCGATGCGGAAAAGCCGATTGGGAACTACCTTTTTGCCGGACCGACGGGTGTTGGTAAAACGGAGGTTGCCAAGCAGCTGTCCCGCTCTCTGGGGATCGAGCTTTTGCGCTTCGATATGTCGGAGTACATGGAGCGTCACTCTGTGTCCCGCCTTATCGGTGCGCCTCCGGGGTATGTTGGTTTTGACCAGGGTGGCCTGCTGACGGATGGTGTCGACCAGCATCCGCACTGTGTGCTGCTGCTTGATGAAATTGAAAAAGCACACCCGGACCTGTTCAACATTCTTTTACAGGTTATGGACCATGGAAAGTTGACAGATCATAACGGGAAGACGGTGGATTTCCGTAATGTGATCCTGATCATGACGACCAACGCCGGGGCCCAGGACTTGGCCAAGAACGCCATTGGTTTTATGCGTGACAGTCGGGAAGGGGATGACAAGGAGGCGATTGAGCGCCTGTTTACACCCGAATTCCGCAATCGTCTGGATGCAACCATCTCGTTCGGTTCCCTGCCTATGGAGGTAGTGGAAAAAGTAGTCGACAAGTTTGTTATGGAACTGGAAAGCCAGCTTGGCGAGCGTGATGTGACGATTGAGTTGACCACAGAAGCTAGGCAGTGGTTGGCCAGTCGGGGTTATGACCGCCGGATGGGTGCCCGTCCACTGGGGCGGGTGATCCAAGAATTTATCAAGCGTCCGCTGGCCGAGGAACTTCTGTTTGGTCGTCTTGCTCATGGCGGGTCAGTTATTGTCAGTATACGTGATGATATACCGGCCTTTGATATCTCTTCGTCTACGCGTAAGGGGGGCCCAGCTTCGGATACAACGCGGGAACCTGCCTTGGCCTGATATATGTATTCCCTATAGATCAAGAAAAGGGCGGCACAGGCCGCCCTTTCCGTTGCAAACGTAAAACGTTTGATCAGAATGCCAGGGAGAGCCCGGTTGCGGCGACCCATCCGCTGTTCTTGTCGATCGCGACGGTAGAGCCTTTTTTCTCGAACTTGACGTGGCCGACACCACCAACCAGCATCACGCCCGGGCCCATCTTGTATTCCGAGGTCAGCTGAACCGTACGGGTGTTGTTGACATCATTAGTTTTGGTTGTGGCATCATATCCATCACCGTCGTCAACTCGCGTATTGGCATAGGCAATGGCAACGCCATACGGGCCATTGTTATAGCCAACGCCGGCTTCCCAGGATGTTGCGTGCACGTTGTCTTTTGTTTTGTCGGCTTTTTTGCCTTCAATCAGACGATATCCACCACCGACGATAACACCGGAATATGACATCTGCAGACCGGCCTGGTATTCGTTGTGGCTGTCAACGGCATCGCTATCAGCGGTGGCCCAGCCAATGTCCGCTTTGAGGTCAAGCCCGCCGAAGTTGTTTTCGTACCCAATGCCAGCGCCATACATTTCCATGGTGTTGGTGCCGTTAGGCTGGGTCGGGTTGTGCTTCAGCTTCTTCCCTGCGTCATCTTTTTCTGTTCCATCCGGAACATAGGATGCCCCGAAGGTAAAGCCAGCAACAGACGGGGAAACATAGCTGATGGATTCGTTGTCGTTATGGCTGTTGACAAGGGTGGCGATGCCTCCGCTTACGGACTCTGGCTTCAGGACCCATACGCCCGTCGCCAAGTCACCATCGGCAAGGCCTGCGCCCAATAGGCGGTCGCCCATGTGCGGAGAACGGTTGGCAATCATGGCCAGGGCCAGGTCGCCGGTTCCAGCTATAACAGTACCGAATGAACCGCCGAGCGAGATGCTGTAGTTGTCAACAGACTTCTGGCCTTCACCGGTGCCGCCGGCTTCCAGTTCGTACTTCACCGATACGGTCAGGCCATTATCCAGCGTGGTTGCAGCCTTGAAGTGGATTTCGTTGTCACCCTTGACGTCAACAGCGGAGACTTCCCCGCCTTTTCCGGCATCACGCAGGGCCTGCAGATATGCTTTGTTCTGCGATGCGTATCCGGCAAAAACAGACCCAAAACCGCCGACAGACAGCTTCAGGGGTTCAGCAGCTGATGCAACGCCAGTCAAGGTCATGGCGGCAACAAGAGCGCTGGTTCCGATAAGGAGCTTTTTCATGCTCTTCTGATGTCCCTATTTGCAAAAGTGTGACTCAAACCTGCTTGGTTGCTGATGCCTTGTTTCTTTGCAGGCATGCAACGCGATGACATTAAGAAATATGAGGCACGGGAAGGTCAACTGCTGATACGCAGCCCAAGAGGCAAATCAAGGGCAATGTGTCTTTTTCATGCATACATGTGATAAAAAAGCCACGACACTGTTAGTCTTTGGCGCGAAATATCAATATCTCGATGCTATTTTTATATAGTGCAGATCTAAATAAGACCGTCGGATTTGAAAGAGCAGTATCCGGTTCGGGCGATGATGACGTGATCGTGCAGCACAACGCCCAATGGACGCGCTGCATCCCTGATTTGGCGGGTGATGTCGATATCAGCTTTTGATGGTTGGGGGTCGCCGCTGGGGTGATTGTGCACCATGATCAAGGCACTGGCGCCCAGTTCCAGAGCGCGGCGTATGACCTCTCTTGGATAAACGGGGGTATGGTCAATAGTCCCCTTTTGCATGACCTCTTCGACGATCAGGCGATTCTTGCGGTCTAGGAACAAAACACGGAAGCATTCTGTTTCACGATGGGCCATGGTCGCGTGGCAATAGTCCAGGACGCGGTCCCATGATGCCAGAACCGGTTTGTCGAGAATCTCCTCTCTCAGCATCCAGGTTGCTGCAGCCGATGCTGTTTTCAAGGCCACGGCACCGGACTCACCGACCAAGGCAACCAGCTGGTCCGGCTCTGCAGACAGAACGCCGCCAACACTGCCAAAGCGGGCCAGAAGTCCCTTGGCCAAGGGTTTGACATCCCGGCGCGGAATTCCAAGGAACAGAAGAAGCTCCAGATACTCGTAGTCCTTCAATGAGTCCGGGCTTTCAGCCCGTGTGCTGGCCAGAAAGCGTTCTTTCAGCCGCTGCCGGTGGCCGCTGTACTCGTTGGCCAAGGGAGGAGGTGTGTCGGACATGATCTCAGGAATAGGGGGGACAATGCCATCCCTGTGGGGACACGGTAAAAATTTCGCAACCATCGACCGTAATGCCGATGGTGTGTTCAAACTGTGCTGACAGCGAACGATCCCGGGTTACCGCCGTCCATCCGTCGGGCAAGACTTTGGTTGGGGCTTTGCCCGCGTTGATCATGGGTTCTATGGTGAAGATCATGCCGGCTTCCAGCACCATGCCGGTTCCGGGTTGGCCGTAATGCAACACGCTGGGGGCTGTGTGGAACTGTGTGCCGACACCGTGCCCACAGAAATCGGTTACGACCGAGAATCCGTTCTGGTGCGCCCATGTTTCAATTGCGTGCCCGATATCACCCAGTGTGGCACCGGGACGGACAACATCGATGCCACGCATCAGGCATTCATAGGTCGTCTCGACCAGTTTCCTTGCCTTGACCGATGGTTTGCCCACGTAATACATGCGGCTGCTGTCACCGTACCAGCCGTCCACAATCGGCGTGACATCAATATTGATGATGTCACCGTTGGCTAGTTTCTTCTTTTCGTCCGGGATACCGTGACAGACAACATGATTGACCGAGGTGCAGACCGAGCGTGGAAATCCCCGGTATCCAAAAGGGCCGTTTTTCAGTCCCCGTTCCTGTGTCCAAGCAACCACCAGATCATCAATGTCAGCTGTTGAAATGCCGGGCTGTATGAAGGAGGTCAGGTAATCCAGAAGGGCCGCTGCCGTTTGGCCGGCCTTGCGCATGGCGGCAAAGCCATTGGCATCATGTAGGATAACAGTGTTTTCAGAGCGGCGGGACGGTGACATGCAGGCTTTCCTGGCAGTGATTAGGTTACAGCGCAACGGGCAAGGGGGTCGCCAGATGGATGGCCGACGGCGTCATGGTGCAGGTGTGGCACAAGACCTCAACGCCGGCTGCCGTGGCCTGTTGCAGGGCGGCAGCGTAGTGCGGGTCGATGTCATCGGCAATGGAAAAGCGGACCAGGCCATCGTGTTCCCTTTGTATCACATAGAGCATAACCGCCCGATTCCCGGCCGCGACCATCGCTCTCAGTTCATCCAGATGCTTGGCCCCGCGTGCCGTGACGGCATCGGGGAACAGTGCTGTTTTCCCGCCTGTCCCTGTGTCGCGGAACAGGGTGACGTTCTTGACTTCAACGTAGCATGGTGGCTTGGTCGTACTTTCAAGCAAAATATCGATACGGCTGCTGCGCCCGTACTTTACTTCGCGGCGCAGGGTTTCGTACCCGGCCAGCTGAGGGATCTGTCCAGCCTGTATGGCCTCTGCGGCCAACGCGTTGGGATGACTGGTGTTTACACCGACCAAGGAGCCATCCACCCGGATCATTTCCCATGTGTATTTGAGCTTGCGTGCCGGATTGTCGGCAGGGGACAGCCATACCTCAGACCCCGGGGTGCAGCATCCTGACATGGATCCTGAATTGGCTGTATGCGCCGTGACAACAGAGCCATCTGCCAGTGTGATATCGGCCATGAACCGCTTGTAACGCTTGATCAATGTGCCGCGAATGAGAGTGTGTCCAAAATGCATCGGCGCACACTATCCTTTCCCCGTGGTGTCGTCGAGTCCGCAGACGGTGGCCCCCAAGGCTTCGGCCAGGCTGCGGGTTGCTGTGCCAGGGCGGAGCGCCTTGGGTTGGGTGGTGGCCGGTGCCCATCCGGAAACCCAGACAATCTGGAATGTTGCAGTCAGGCGCCCGGTGGTGGTGTTGGCAAACATTCTTTCATACCGTTCCGCCGCGCGCAGCAAGGTTTCCCGGCGGGAGAAGGTCTGGTGGCGTTCTGTCAGGATGTTGCTTTCTCCCATGCCCTGCAGGTCTTTCATCAACTTCAGCGCTGAATCATACGTAACCGGGATTGTGTCGCAGTCAATCACGGGCAGGGCAAAGCCGGCACGTTGCATCAGCATGCCCATGTCGCGGATATCCACAAACGGGGAGATGCGTGGGGAGGCGCCGCCTTCCACCTCGCTCTCGGCTTCCAGAAGGCATTGGCGTAGCTCATGCAAGGTATGCCCTCCGAACAGGGCCGCCAGAAACAGTCCGTCGGGCTTCAGGGCCCGGCGTATCTGAACCAGGGTACCGGGCAGGTCATTGACCCAGTGCAGGGACAGGGATGACACGACCAGATCCAGGCTGCTGTCAGCAAAGGGCAGGGCTTCCTCGTCACATCCCAGAATGCGGGCTTGTTGATGGCGTCCCCGTTCCAGCATGCCTTTGGCTGCATCTGTCGAGAAGACCTGCTGTGTTCCCGCACGTCGGGATAATGGTTGTGACAACATGCCGCCATGGCTTCCCAGATCAACGACGGTCGGGAAGGCACGGGTCACGTCATCAAGCCGTTCGATCAGCCGGTTTCCAACCTCTTCGAAGAGGAAGGAAAAATGATCCAGGGAACGCGCTGCCCGATTCTGGTGCTGGCGCAGGGCTTGCCGGTCAAAAATGACAGGGGTGGAGGTATGCATACCGGCAAGACCTTTCCTTGTTATGGGAGCGAAAGTAATGGCTCTTTCTGTGGGCGGGGATAACGGTCCTGTTTTTTCCCGTCAACGGGGTGACCAGAAAAAGTTCTACAAGGGCCGTATTGCACGATCGTATAATCCACCCTGGATTGATTGTCTTGCCGTGAAGAATGACCATAAAAATTGATCGTTTCTTTTATCCCGTGCGCCTTGCCTTGGATATAGTCCTTCCGCCACGCTGTTTGCGCTGTGGTGCCGTGACGGGCACGGCTCACGGGGTGTGCGCCTCCTGTTTCGGAACGATCCGTTTCCTTGAGGCGGCAACCCAGTGTTCGCGCTGCGCCATGCCTTTCGAGAGTCCCGGACAAGGTGGGGAGCATTCCTGTGAACCAGACCATGACCGTATTCTGGACAGGGTGCGGGCAGCAACACTTTATGACGATGGAACCCGCTCCATGATCCTAGCTTTCAAGCATGCTGACCGAACGGATATGGCGCGTGGGTTGGCGGTGTGGTTGGCACGTGTATCTGCTGACATGCTGAATGAGGCTGATGTCGTCATACCGGTGCCATTACATCGCTGGCGCCTTCTTTGGCGGCGGTATAATCAGTCGGCTCTTCTGGCCCGTGCCCTTGTCTCTTTTCAAGCCCGCTCCTTGTATTGTCCGGTTTTGTTGCAGCGTGTGCGTGCAACGCGGACCCAAGGGCATTTTGATCGTATCCAGCGCCATAACAACGTAGCAGGGGCGTTCCATGTTGCTTTGCGATATAGGGCCAGGCTTGCCGGGCGCAGGATTTTGCTGGTCGATGATGTCATGACAACGGGCGCGACACTACGTGCCTGTGCCTCTGCTTTGCGAGATGCTGGGGCTGGTCCGGTTGATGCCGTCGTTCTGGCCCGTGCCATGGGGCCGTGATTATGATGTTGCAGTGCGAGCGATGTTGCGTGCTGGGCTGCTTGACTGCATACTGTTATCAGAAGGCCGGTCTGTGTGTGTCCGGTGGTATTTCAGGCGGAGTTTCGGCTCATGAGCGTGCATATCGAGATCTATACGTGGCCTCACTGCCCTTATTGTCACAGGGCCAAGGCTCTTCTCGATGCGAAGGGCGTTGCCTATACCGAGATTGACGTTTTGGACAACACAGCAAAGCGCGCAGAGATGGAGCAGCGGTCAGGGCGCCGTACCGTTCCACAGATTTTTATTGGCGGTACGCACGTCGGCGGGTGTGATGATCTGCATGCTTTAGATGAAAAAGGTGGCCTTGACCCTATGCTTGCCCAAGCCAGCTAGATTGTGTGGGGCGGTGTCACCGGGGCCGCCCTAGTTTTCCATCAGGACCCTGATATGTGCGGCGGCTGACGAGGCCGTTGCGATAAGGTCGTAGCCTCCCTCCAGAACAGAGACAATGCGTCCGCCGCACAGGCTGTCGGCAACAGCCATCAGTTTGCGGGTTGCTTCGGCGTAGTCCTTGACGGTCAGCTTCATATTGGCCAGCGGGTCGCGCCCGTGTGCATCAAACCCTGCCGAAATGAACAGGATGTGCGGTCTGAAGTTTTTCAGGGCCGGTATGATGCGGTTATCCAGCGCTTCCATAAACACGGTTCCGTCTGACCCAGACGGCAGAGGACAGTTGACGATATTGTTGTGTGCCCCTGTTTCTTCTGCGCTTCCGGTGCCGGGATACAGGGGAAACTGGTGTGTTGATGCATAAAACGCATCAGGATCATTCCAGAAAATGTCTTGGGTGCCGTTCCCGTGATGAACATCCCAGTCGATGACAGCCACTCTCCCAAGGCCGTGTATGCTCCGCGCTTGCATGGCCCCGATGGCGACATTGTTGAAAATGCAAAATCCCATGGGCTGGGTTCGGGTTGCGTGGTGGCCGGGCGGGCGGACGGCAACAAAAGCATTGCGAGCCTGCCGGGCAACTACGGCGTCAACGGCTGCACAGACACCTCCTGCGGCACGCAGCGCAGCTTCACCGCTTTTCGGTGACAGCGGTGTATCGCTGTCGATGGCATAATATCCCTGCTTGGGGATATGGCTCATAATATCGTCGATATAAGACTGTGGATGTACGCGGGTTAACTGCTCTAGGGTAGCACGTGGCGCTTCTTCGCGGTGCAGCATAAAAAAATCCTCACTTTCGAGGATCTGGAGAACACTGCGCAAGCGATCAGGGTTTTCGGGGTGGTAACCTCCGGTTTCGTGCTCGAGGCAATCATGATGCGATACCAAGAGAGTCGGCATCAACCACTCCATCCCGTAGCAGATTCGGATAAGCAAGCCGTCAGTATCTCTACCACAGGCCATGCTCCTTGTTATCAGTATAAGAGAGCGGCGCGAAGCCTGCCATGCCGATTTTGTACCAGTGTCGGGTTATGGAATGCAGTGCTGGATTCGGGTGTTATTTTGTGCGTCGCACTATGAAGCGGTCAACGTGGTCCACTCCACGTATTCGCTCCAGGGCGTTTTCTTGTTCCAAGAGATGAATGTGGGCAATGGCTTCTCCCACAGCAAAGAGCAAGCCGTGTTCATCCAGGGGATGCCGGAAGAGAACGGGAAGAAGATCCGCTGCACTACGTGGTGCATCTTGACAGGCAGAAAGGCAGTCCTCAAGGCGGCCTTTGTGGTGTTGTAGAATGGCGTCGATTCTTCGATGTAGACCCCGGAATGGGAGGCCATGGCTGGGAAGAACCAAGGCTGTGTCCGGAACCAGATCCTTCAGGGCTTCCAGGCTATGCCGATATAAAACCAAGGGATTGGCATCTGGTTCATTGGGCCAGACACTGATATTGGGACTGATGCGGGGTAAAACCTGGTCTCCGGCAATCAGGATATTTTGTGTTGGGCAGTAAAGGCAGGCCATCTCTGGAGAATGGCCTTGTCCGATGATAACATCCCACGCGTACGATCCAATCATGAGCGTGTCGCCATGCCTGATGCGGTTAAAGCGTTTGGGAACAGGTGAAACCCGCCGGGAAAGGGTATTGCCCCGTTTTTCGACACGATGAATTTTTTCCGGATTCAATCCTGCCCGGCGATAAAAATTGGCTTGGTTCTCTGAAAATGACTCGGACGTGTCACAGGACAAGATAACCCCCATTGCCCATTCGGACAGGGTTGTTGTCAGGGGGGCATTGAAGCGTTGGCACAGCCAGCCGGCCAATCCCATATGGTCGGGGTGAAAATGTGTACATAGTAATTGCCGTACGGCTTTACCTGCCAGAGGCCCGTCCAGCAGTTCGTCCCAGATGGCTTGGGTTTCGTCTGTAGCAAGGCCCGTGTCCACGATAGTCAGGTCTCCATCCACATCTTCCAGGACCCACAGGTTTATGTGATCAAGGGCGAAGGGCAGGGGCATCCGGGCCCAGAGCAGACCATCTCCTACGTTCTGTACGTTTGACGGCGCTGGTGGCTCTGTCCAAGGATACTCCAGAGGGGATAACGCATGCATGACAAACCATCCCTTTTTGTCTTTGACTACCAGATAAAACCAGCCAAGGCGGCCGCTGGACGAATGCCATAGCGGGCAGCAAGGCGCGCCATGCGCAGGGGATCGGCAGGCTTCCCGTAGGCACCGCCGACTTCATCAGCATGAATGCCACCCGTTACCCATAGTCCGTCGATGCTTGCCGCTGCTGCACCGGCCATATCCGTTTCGAGGGAATCCCCGATTGTGCAGACGCCAGTTGATGGAAACCCCATTTTCTCCAGACACAACCGATATACCGCAGGATCTGGCTTTCCTCTCCAGATAACCGTTCCCCCGTATTCAAGATAGATATCCGCCAGAGCTCCTGCACACACAATGACTTTGCCTTGTCGGATGACGGTCCTGTCCGGGTTGGCGCATACCATCGGCAGCCCGGCTTGCACGCCCTTGGCCAGCATGGTCCGGTAGTCATCGGCACTGTCGTCCAAGCTGACCGGACCAGTATTCATGATGAATGTGGCGTGATCCAGGTCTGTCAGTACAACGCCGGTCTCTTCATAAATTGTCAGATCCCGTTCTGGCCCCAGATGAAAGCATGTATTTCCCAGTGCGGCAAAAGCGGGGTCCTTGCGGGTCAGAAGAGCATGATGCACAGCATCCCCTGATGACAGGATACCGTCATACAGATCACGGGGGATTCCCATGGTCTCCATCTGCGTTATCAGGGCAGAGGCACGTCGTGGTGCATTGGACAGCAACATCACACGTGCCCCCGTGGCCCGCAGTTGACGCAAGGTCTCGGCTGAATGGGGATACGCCGCGACACCGTCGTGAATCACGCCCCACAGATCCAGAATAAATGCGTTCCACAGCCCGGCGGCGGCGCGCAGGCCGGGAAGTTGCAAGGGAATATACAGACCGGATGATGGTTCAGGTGTGTCAGGAATTGTGGTCGGCACCAATAGCCTCCGCAACAGAATGGAAACCTTCGCGCTTTGCCAGAAGAACAAGATCATCCCTGATCTGCTGAACCAGGGATGGCCCTTGGTAGACCAGGGCGGTGTACAGTTGTATGAGGGAAGCCCCGGCTTTTATTTTTTCCCAGGCATCAGCGCCACTGCCAATGCCGCCAACCCCTATCAGGGGAATACTTCCCCCGGTCAGGTGGTACATACGTCGCAGCAAGGCTGTTGAGGCCGTGCGGAGAGGACGGCCGGACAACCCACCCGCCTCATGACGGGCCTGTTCCGTCAGCGTATCCGGACGTGCCAGCGTAGTGTTGGCGACAACCAATCCATCAATACCACTGTCGCAGGCCAAGGCTGCAAGTTCCGCTTCATCCTGCTCCCCAAGGTCAGGGGCAATCTTGAGCAGCAACGGGGTCGAGTTCGTATCCTGTTCCAGAGTACGCCGCACGCTGCTGACAATGTGCTCCAGATGCTTGCGTTCCTGCAGCGCCCGCAATCCCGGTGTATTCGGGCTTGATACATTGATAACCAGAAAGTCCGCCAAACCGGCAAAGGCTCTGGCACCTTTCACGTAATCATCAGCCGGATCGGTTGTGTCCTTGTTCTTGCCCAGGTTGACACCAATCAATCCGTGAAGTGTTCGCTTGCTGTTGCGCAAGCGTGCCAACCTTTGGCTGACAACGTGCATGCCATCATTGTTGAACCCCATCCGGTTGATGATGGCCCCATCTTCCGGAAGCCTGAAAAGGCGTGGTTTTGGATTACCATCCTGCGGGCGGGGTGTAACTCCACCGATTTCCACAAAACCAAATCCCATGCGCAACATGGCATCGGCGACTTTGCCGTTCTTGTCGAATCCTGCGGCCAGACCAATCGGATTGGGAAAAGTCCGGTTCCAGAGGGACACAGCCAATTCTGGCTGAGGCTGTGGCGTGAAGAGCGGGATCAGGGGCAATTGCGCAGCAAGTATTGCCACGCGGTGTGCCTGCTCCGGGTCCATTCGTCCCAGAAGCGGCGCAGCAACATGGCGGTAGAGATCAAGTGGCATTAATGCAAATCAGGACGAGGCCAGGATAATTTCGGTCGGGAATATAAAGTGCAGGTTTTCGTTTAGCTGAAGATTCCATGTTTCTTGCACCGCCTCAATTGGAAGAAGACCGTAGAGGTGTGGATAGGGTTCAGGTCCTTCCATACGCACGGCCCCGGCCAAGCGATCGCGGTCAAGGCGTAGCAGCGTCAGTTCAGGCGTTTCGGAGAACCAGCGTTCTGCTGTTCCCATGACTTGGGCTGCGGTTGACAGATGGATAAAACCGTCGGCCCGGTCGGTCGGAGACCCTTCGAAAAAGCCCTCACGGACGGCTTGGCGCCACTGTTCGGGCAAAATAAGACGATACAGCCGTTGCGGGGATCGTGTGTCGTGTTCAGGGCGCAGATCGCGTCGGATATGTGTATAGCTCATGATCGGGAACTGTACCTCAAGAGCCCCGGATATCGGAAGAAACTTTTAGTCCTGTCTGCAGGGTGGCAGGTAGGCAGGATGTTACGCTTGTGATGGAGAGCGGGCGGCGGGTAGGCAAGGGAATGCGGCTCGATTATACTGACATCCCCGTGTTCCCTGTGTTGTTTGTTGCCATCAGCGAGGCTTTATGGCGTTTGGTTCAATCTGCTTCACCGCTGCTGCTACCTCTGCTGCCGAAGAAGCACTGGAGCGCCTTTGTCAGCGCTATGGTCAGGTTCCTGCTGATCGGGCTGATGTTATTGTGGCCTTGGGGGGAGATGGTTTCATGCTGGAAACCATGCACCGCCATATGGCATTGAAAAAACCGATCTATGGCATGAACCGAGGAACAGTCGGCTTTCTGTTGAATGCATATGCCGAGCATGGGCTGGAGGAGCGCCTGGCAAAGGCGACCTGCGTTCAGCTGTTCCCTTTGGCGATGACGGCGCTGACCAGCCAGGGGGATACCCTGCATGCCCTTGCAATCAATGAAGTTTCAATGCTGCGTCAGACGCGTCAGGCAGCCAAGATCCGTATTAGTGTAGACGGAAAGATCCGTTTGCCGGAATTAATCTGTGACGGGGCGCTTGTGTGCACATCGGCAGGTTCAACCGCCTATAATCTCTCTGCGCATGGTCCCATTCTCCCCATGGGATCAAACGTCATGGCTCTGACGCCAATTTCGGCATTCCGTCCCCGGCGTTGGCGTGGTGCTGTTCTTTCCCATCAGGTATCCCTTGATTTTGACATTATAGAGGGCGAAAAGCGCCCGGTCTCGGCTGTGGCCGATTATACCGAAGTGCGCGATGTCATACGTGTCTCTGTGCGTGAGGATCGCTCGATCATGTTACCTGTTCTGTTCGATCCCGAGCATAACCTTGAAGAAAGAATTTTGTCCGAACAGTTCACAGGGTGATATCACCGTGCATATAGATGGTTCCCCCGGGGGGCGGGGCGGCGTATAGAGAGGGATCGCTGACAGGGAGTTGCCATGCTGACCGTCTATGTGCCAGGACCGGCCGGTCTGTATTCCTTTCCTCCGGCTCCGGGGCTTCCGGTTCCGCCGGAAGTGGTGTGGATTGATCTGTACCAACCGGTAACGGCAGAGGTTCATCGAGTCGAGCAGGCTCTTGATATTGCCCTGCCAACCCGGGAGGAAATGCAGGAGATTGAGGCTTCGAGCCGGTTGTATCAGGAAGATGGCGCTGTTTTCATGACAGCCGTTGTGTTGGCCCAGTCCGATACGGAGCATCCGGAAACAACAGCTGTGACCTTTATTCTGTCCGGCGAGCGGCTGGTGACGGTGCGCCACGCTGAACCCAAGCCATTCCGGGCCTTTGCCACACGTGCCAGCCGGCAGCAGGGATTGAAGACCGGCGATGTGATATTGGTAAACTTGTTGGAAACAGTTATTGAGCGAGCGGCCGACATTCTGGAACGTGAGATGGCCCGCGTCGATGCCATATCCTCCGAAGTTTTCAATCACACACCAACCGGGCAGAGGCGGGTAAACCAAGCTGAAAGTCGTGACTTTCAGGAGATTTTGCGCGATATCGGCCAAACTGGCGACGTTGCATCCCGTGCGCGTGAAAGTTTGATGTCGATTGGCCGACTTCTGGCGTTTCTGGATCAGGGGTTACCCAGTCAGGGGCAGGAAGCCAGGGCTCAAGTCAAGATTATGTGGCGCGATGTGCAAAGCCTTCTGGATCATGCGACCTTTCTGGCTGGCAAGATCAGCTTCCTGCTGGATGCAACCCTTGGCATGGTGAATATCGAGCAGAACTCGATTATCAAAATCTTCTCGGTTGTTTCCGTTGTTTTCCTGCCTCCGACCATGATTGCCAGTATCTATGGTATGAATTTCGAGCTGATGCCCGAGCTGAAGTGGGCACTGGGGTACCCATGGGCGCTATTCCTGATGCTTATGTCGGCGGTGGTGCCCTTCCTGTACTTCAAGCGCAAAGGCTGGCTGTAGTAGTGGGCAGACACAGGCACCGGTCGGCTTATCCTGATGTTCTGTTGGGGTATTGGCATAAGATCGGTGTGGCATCTGTGTTCTGAGCAGGCAGATTGTTGCCATGACGCAGGCCCCGGTCAAGAGTGCGAAACCTCCGTTCCAGCCGAATATGTCGATCGTGTACCCCATCATGGCATTGGCTGCGACAGATCCGCACAAATAGCCAAATAGACCTGTAAATCCCGCTGCTGCTCCGACAGCGTTCTTGGGCACCAGTTCCATGGCGTGTAATCCTATCAGCATGACAGGGCCATAAATCAGGAAGCCAATAGCCAGAAACGCCGTCATTTCAATGTAGGGATTCTGTGCTGCACCAAGCCACTGCACAAGAAGTGCGCAGAGAATAAGGACCATGAACAGGATGCCGGCGGGTGCCCGTCGTGCCGAGAACAGCCGATCTGATATCCAGCCACAGAGCAAGGTGCCCGGAATACCAGCCCATTCGTACAGGAAGTAAACCCATGAAGAGACTTCAACATCAAAGTCTCTTGTTTCTTTTAGATATGTCGGTGCCCAATCCAGAACCCCGAACCGGATCAGGTGTACAAAAACGCTTGCACCTGCAAGCCACCACAGCATGGTATTGGGAATAACGTGCTGCCCAATAACCATACGAAAAGATATTTTTTGTTCTGGCCGGTGAGGCGTTTGACGACCGTTACTGTAATCTTCTACGGATGGCAATCCGCAGGACTGTGGTGTATCGCGCAGGGTCAAGGCCGTGAATACAGCAATAACGAAGGCAAACCCTGCCGGTACATAGAAACCGGCATGCCAGTCGTTGAACCATCCCATACCTGTCAGGAACAAAAGCCCCAGAAGACCACCGCCGATATTGTGTGCTGCATTCCAGACAGAAACGATCAGCCCGCGCTCGGACTGTGGCCACCACTGCACAATGGTACGACCGCACGGTGCCCATCCCATGCCTTGCGCCCAGCCATTCGCAAACAAAAGAATACACATCGTGGCAATGCTTGACGTTGCCCAAGACACATATCCCAGTATGAAGACGATGGTGGCAGAAAGAAAAAGCCCAAGTGGCATGAATAGGCGGGGATTAGAATGATCGGAAACGGCACCCATCAAGAACTTGGATAGTCCATAGGCAACAGATAGACCTGAAGCGGCTATTCCCAATTCACCGTGGGAATACCCTTCCTCTATCAGATACGGCATGGCTAGGCAGAAGTTCTTGCGTACCAGATAATACCCGGCGTACCCGATGAAGATGCCAGAGAAGATCTGCCATCGCAGCCGCGTGTAGAGGGAAGCAACGTCACGGTCAGGTAAGGGGGCGGCGTGCGGTGCCGGGGCCAGCGCATTCAGCGACATGGGTGCCAATCCTCATTCCGTGGTGTATGCCTTGTTTAAGGCGATGAAATTGCAGAAAAATGCACAATTTTTTGTAGTTTTATACCTGCAAATGCATCTTTATTGCACGGAATAATAATCTGGTAAATAGATTATCTTTCGTGATTAAAATCCAAGATTGTGTACGTGGACATCTGAATTGGGGTGTTATGGGGCCACAAAAAAAACGGTCAGATCACTTGAGTAATCTGACCGTTCCCATTTCCAACAATGTTCATGCCTTACTTCTTGTCAAACGGGTTATCCCGTTTGCGCAGGAAAATTCTGATAGGTACACCCTCTATCCCGAATGTGTCCCGCAGACCATTGACCAGATAGCGCATATAGCTATCTGGTAGTTCATCAGGCTTGGATGCAAAAATGGCATAGGTTGGGGGGCGTGTTTTGGCTTGGGTCATAAAGCGCAGGCGAATCCGTCGCCCTTGTTTGGACAAGGGTGTCGGGTGGCGTTCGGTCATCTCCGCCAGCCAGCGATTTAGCTTCGATGTGGTGACACGTGTGTTCCAGACCCTATGAACAGCAAATGCCGTTTTCATCAGTTGATCCATTCCGCGACCCCTCAGGGCGGAAATTGTCAGAGTCGGAATACCCCGAACCTGCGGCAAGGACTTTTGCAGGCGATCATCAAGCTGTTGCAGGGCCTCTTGACGGTTGTCTACGGCATCCCATTTGTTGACCGCGATGACAAGAGCCCGCCCCTCATCAATGACCATCCTGGCAATCGTCAGATCCTGTTTTTCCAATATGGCGTTGGCATCGAGCATTAACACCACAACCTCTGCCATGCGAATGGCGTTGAGGGTTTCAGCAACGGACAATTTTTCCAGGCTGTCATCGATGCGGGCACGCCGGCGTATGCCTGCTGTATCGACAAGGCGGATGCGCCGTCCTTGCCATTCCCAGTCTATCTCGACCGAATCACGTGTAATGCCAGCCTCGGGGCCAGTCAGCATACGTTCCTGCCCCAAAAGCTGGTTGATCAAGGTTGACTTGCCGGCATTCGGGCGTCCGACGATGGCCATCTGCAAGGGGCGATCTGGCCGACCAGGTTCTTCATATGGCTCCAGCTCTTCTTCTTCGGCGTCATCATCCGAAGCGGCAGGGGTGAGTGAGTCGTCATCGCTGGCCTCATCACCCGTGTTGTCACCGTCTGTCGTGTCGTCGGTTTCCCTGACGATGGATGCCAATGGGCCATCGTCATCCTCGGGCGGTTCTGCTCCGGCTGCGCGAGCAAACGGCAGAAGAGCTTGGAACAGCTCCAGCATACCTTCGCCATGTTCAGCCGAAACAGCAACAGGTTCGCCAAGGCCCAGACTCCAAGACTCGTAAAGCCCCGGCGCACCGGCCTTGCCCTCGCATTTGTTGGCGCACAAGATAACAGGGGTGGGATGTTTGCGTAGAAGGGCAGCAAAGTGAGCATCCAAGGGGGTTACCCCGGCCCGGCTGTCAATCAGGAACAGTGCGACATCAGCCTCATCAAGAGCGGCTTCTGTTTGCGCCCGCATCCGCCCTTCCAAGCTCTCGTCCGTACTGTCTTCCAAGCCTGCTGTATCGATAACCATAAAGTCCATACCAGCAAGGCTGGCTTTATGGACCTTGCGGTCACGGGTTACGCCCGGCATGTCATGAACAATAGCCAACCGTCTGCCGACCAGACGGTTGAACAGCGTAGACTTGCCGACATTGGGGCGGCCAACAATGGCAACCGTAAAAGTCATGATAAAATTCGTACTTTCCAGAAAATTCAGCGAACGCAGACGACATCCCCGGCGTCGGTCAGGAAGTAAAGGGCTTCATGTGCGACGGCGGGAGACAGGGATATACCGGCAGGCATATCCAGGTGGCCGATGACGGACCCGTCATAGGGGTTTATGCTGACCGCCTTGCCATGTGATCCTGCAAGGACAAGGCGGTCAGAGGCCAGTACGGGACCGGCCCATGTGATCCGTCCCTTTCTGTCTTCAGGGTCTTCCCACAGGTCAAGGGAGGTGATCCATGCTATCTTTCCGTTTCTTGCATCAATCGCGACCACTTCAGCATCCAGGGTGACAACAAACAGCCAGTCCCCTGCAATCCAAGGCTGATGTAGGCCCGCCATCGACAGTTCCCATGCTCGTTCCCCTGTTCGCATGTCTATTCCGGTCAGAAGCCCGGAATGACCCAGAACAAAAATGCGGGTTCGATCAATCACCGGACGAGCTGCGATGGCTGCCAGCGTGCCGGTTGCATCGGTGCGCCGTGTCGCCACCACGCTGTCTGCCCACAGGGCGGCCCCTGTATCTGTACGCAAGGCCACAACCTCGCCGCTGGTGAAGGGGAAAATCCCGACGCCGCCCATGACGGCGGGAGCAGCGGCTCCCAGAACCGATGTATTCTCCTCAACCCCCGAGTATGTCCATACGATGGATCCGTTCTCTTCAGAAAGGGCGAGGGCCTTGTTGTCCAGCGTTGTCACAAAGACACGACCGTCGCTGACCGTTGGACCGGCCCGCATCGGGGCCGGGACGGACCGCCGCCAGATTTCCTCACCGTTGTCTGCCTTCAATGCAATAACGTCGGCAAATCCGGTTGTGACAAACAGCCGTCCATTGTTGAAGGCGACGCCGCCACCCATCAGGTAACCGTCATCCTCGTGATCAGGGGTCAATGCCTTGTCCCACAAGGTTTTACCGCTTTGGGCGTTGATCGCTGTTACGACACCCGAGGTGTCAATGGTATAAACGGTACCGTTCGCAACGACGGGTTCTCCCATCAGGCGGTCCCGTCGGCCTGAGCCACTGCCTATGGAGCGAATCCAGGCAACCTTTGGTGATGCTGACACTTTCATGTGCTGCATGGCATGGTGGCTGTATCCGCCCTGCTGCGGCCATTGTGGATTGTCTTCCGGGGCGGGCAGGCGAATGGATGCAGCCAGGTCCGGGTCATGTTTCAGGGAACGTTCATGCTCCAGGACAGAAATGCGGGTTCCAGGTACAGGCGGTTTCACATCATCCCCGAACCAGCTGTCACCCGAGCAGGCAGACAAGCCGGCAGAGAGGGTCATGATGCAGAGTGCGCGAACAAGAACGGTACAGGCGTTGCGGTTTCGGGCCATGAAGATAAGGTCTCCCGGGGGGCTCAATAACTCAGGACAGCAATAAGGGTGCATGTGTCAGGGGGCGTCAGGGACTGTCGCTCCCAAAGACATCAGAACCTCGCGCAAGCGGGCCCGAATCCCGTAAGGGGTACTGCGGTCAGCAGCCAAGTCCGTAAAGAGTGTGACCGCATCATCGCGGCGGTTTTGCTGCAAGGCAATCAGCCCGCGCAGTTCGCCGGCCAGATAACGAAAGCGGGTTGACGGACCAAGAAGTGACGCAAGTTCTGCATCAAGGGCGGACAGGTCGGCTCCGGGCTGATTCATTCCGTGCTGTACAACAAGAAGGCGGGCAAGGTCACGGAAGATCGGGTCGGCATTGCTCGTGTCACGCAATTCTTTCCACAGGGCTGTAGCCTCGGTCACTTTGCCTGCCTGCGCCAGCAGGGCGGCGGCTTTCATGACCGCAAGATCACGATTTCCCTTTGATGCGCCTGAAGCAAACTCTCTCAACGCCTGTGCCGTTGCTTCATGATTTGTGCCAACGCCCTGTGACAGGGCGGCTTCAAACGCTATTGCTTCCTTTGCCCGGGAAGACGTTTGCCAGGCCATCCACCCCTGCCAGCCGGCAACAGCAAGCACCAGTGCCACAGCCGTGGCAACAACTGTGGGGCCATAGGCCTTCCACAGTCGGTTCAGTTGCTCGTGACGAAGGTCGTCGTCCACCTCGCGGAACAGGGCGGCCTGTTGTGGGTCAAGTGGTGTATCAGCCACGGGTATCAGTCCTTGCAAGAAACCTTGGAGCCCCGAACATAGTGCGAGGTGGCTCTGTAAGCAACGAGCGGATCGCCTCTTTCGGCACATTTCATGCGTTTTTCAGCGTTTTTTAACCACCGTGACCTGACCATGGGACACGCAGTGACAATCCGTGATGGTGCCTGCTTTAGCGAATTTCTGGTATCCCTGAATTGGCCTCTTGGGAAGGTGTAGCCTGGATGAATGCCCTGATTCCACGCTGTCTGGCTGTTGTGGCTGTCCTCATGTCCTCGGGATGTGAGGTTTTGCCAAAGCCCGGCTATGTGGGACTCGGGTACATCGGGACAGATCGCACCCCTCTGGATCGCCTCAGCGGTTGGGTGTCCGGTCAGGATTGTTCCTCGGCCCGTGCAGCGCGTGGGGGGCACTGGTGCCAGCCTGTCTATGAGAACAGGCCGGAGACCCCCGATTTGTATTGCTATCGTTCTATCGGTGCGGTGGATTGTTACCATACACAGAGTCCCAACCCTCATGACCATCTGGTTGGAAATGTTCCCGGTGGTTTGCAGAGAACATGGTAGTTCCTGTGTAGAGTTGACCCGGTGGACTGGATTCCTGACAATAGACCGATCGGTTGCGGCCCTGCTCGGGGCGGCGCGCGGTGTCCTGCCTGTACAGGAGGCGCTATGACCCAGGTCGTTCCCTTGGCTGGCTATCGCGCCTGCCGTCATGGTATGGCTGTGTTCTTCAATCGGGACGAGATGAGTGCCCTTCTCGGGGTTTATGCAGACTGTGTTTCACGGGGAGGCTGGCGTGATTATGCCATCGGGAGTGATGGTGGGCAGGCGTGGTTTGCCGTGTGTCGTTATGCCGGCGAACGTCCTGTTTGTGTGCTGACAAAGCGCGCTGTGTCGGGCCATGTTGTGTATACACTTTTTGACGAAAGTCGGCGGGTCCGGCAGAGTCGCAATCTTTCGGAAGTTCTGGGGTGCTTCAGGCGCATTTCGGCGGCTGTGTAACGGATGCCGGGTTGGTATGCGTCTGCGGCGCTAATTTTTCCATATCCTCTTGTCTTTTCTGTTCTTTGATGAAATCAAGGGTGTATTATCCTGACGATGTCATGGATGTAAGGGAGAGTGTTATGACCCACGGTTCTGTTGCCGGAAAAACGCTTGGCGTGGTCTTTGTAGGCTTGGTTGGCCTTCTTGCGTTTATCGGTATCTTGGCTGTCTCCGCTGTGGGGTTTCAGGATGTGTCGCGCGTGGCCCAGCATATTGGTCTTGGTCTTGCCGCTCTTCTGATGGTTGGGACGATTCTTTTGGCAGTAGGGCAGGGAGACTGATCCGCTCCGGGCTCCTCTTTGTTCTATGCGGGGCTTGATGTATGGGATTGTTTCCCTCTGCTTTTCCTCTTTTCCTATTGTGTATTTACCTTGTCTCCAGATAAACCGATCACATGCAAGCATTCAGTCAGGGGGGTTTCTTGATTGACCGCCTGCGTTCTGTCGTCGCAACCCGTTCTCCCGGACTCTTTCGTGCGGTCTTTTCCTGATGCCTTGGTTGTTGTCCGGAATGGCTTTGTTGTGCAGGTCAATGCGACGATGGAGGCTCTGTCCGGTCTGTCTGCGCGTGCTTTGTGCGGCCAGGCATGGTCTTCGCTGATCCAGCTGCCCGACAGGGAAAAGGAGCGTGGAGAAAAGGCCGGATTCCAGGTTGGTTTGCTCGCGAAGAATGGACGCCATACCAGGGTTAACGTTTCCCTCATCCGTAACGCACCAGGCGTGGGTGATGGTGTCTTTGCAGATGTATGGCGGGTCAGGCCGCTAGATGATTATCTTGCTTGTTCAAGCGCATTCTTTCCTTCTGCTCATTGTCCCGGGGCAGGAGCCTCAGCGCGGTGCGTGTATCGCCTTACGCCTGATGGACGCTGTGTTTATGTCAGTCCGGATCTTGCTGCGCTTCTGGGATACCCTGGTAGTGGAAATCTGATTGCACCGTTGCCTGTCGGTGCATTTCCTTCCTATGTTGATCCTGCATGCGGTATAGAGTTATTTGCCTTGGCGCAAGAGCGGGGTTATGTCCGCGATTTTGAGATGATGGTATCACGCCCGGATCATGTAATCCTTTGGGTGTCGCAGGAGATCAGTTGCGTGGTTGATGATCGTGGGGGGCCATTGTTTTACGAGGCGATAGTCCGTGATATCACCGCCTGTAAGGAAGCAGACGAACGTTTGCGCCTGTTGGTCCGTGTTTTTGAAAGCACACGCGAAGGCATTGTACTGCTTGATGAGAGCGGGGGGTTGCATGCTGCCAACCCGGCTTTTGTATGCATGACGGGGCTTTCGGGGGATGTCGTGGAAGTAAAGCCCCTGCGTTTGCTCGCCGAGGGGCTGCACGACCCTGACTATCTGGATCGTATCCTGGAAACGGTTCGTGTTTCGGGGCATTGGGCGGGTGAGTTGTTCATCCGTGACAGTGATGGTGACCCCTTTCCTGCAGAGGCTGTTGTCTCGGCCGTGCATGATGATCATGGGCAGGCTACCCACTTTGTCATTCGTCTTTCAGATGTAACAGCGCGGAAGAATGATGAGGCTTGGGTTCGTTTTCATGCCAACTATGATCTGCTGACCCGCCTGCCCAACCGGCGTCTTTTGATGGAGCGTCTTGAGTCTGCACTGGAGACAGCATGTAGGGAAGGCAAACAGGGCTGCGTCCTTTTGGTTGATCTTGATCGATTCAAGACCATTAATGATGCATGGGGGCACGCAGCGGGCGATGAGTTGCTGCGGCTTTTGTCCCGTCGTCTCAATCAGTGTGTTGGATCAGAAGACAGTGTCGGGCGTCTGGGTGGTGACGAATTTCTGGTTCTGATGCCCGAGGTTGAAACAGTCCAAGCTGGCGTTGCGATGGCCGAACGCATTCTGCATGCTTTGCAGGAACCTTTTTCGTTAGCCGGGACAGAGCAGTTCTGTCAATTATCCATAGGGATTGCTCTTTTTCCTGATGACGGCCTGACTGCAGGCGATGTCTTGCGCAACACAGATGTTGCGATGCAGGTTTCAAAGAAGCACGCTGTGCGCCGGTATACGGTCTATGACTCGTCCATGTCTGCTGCTGCAGGTGTCCATCCTGGCCTTGAAAATGACCTCAGGCTGGCCTCTGTACGTGGTGAGCTGGAGTTGTATTACCAGCCCAAGGTGGATGCTGGTACCTTGAAAATCAGGGGCGCCGAAGCCCTGATCCGTTGGCATCATCCGGTTCATGGTATGGTGAGTCCGGCAGAGTTTGTGCCCATTGCTGAAGAAACCGGTTTGATCGTGCCTATAGGGCGCTGGGTTTTGCGCCGTGCCTGTGTGCAGCTGGTCAACTGGCTTCGCAGCGATATCGGTGTCCCCAGTGTATCGGTCAACGTATCCCTGCGTCAGTTTCAGGACCCGGGGTTTGTGGCCAGTGTACGCCAGATTCTGGATGAGACAGGGCTTGATCCGGTACGCCTTGACCTAGAAATTACCGAGAGTGTCATGACAGGGGATGTATCCCGTGCAGTCAGTATTCTGCGGGAGTTGAAGGATCTTGGTGTGACCTTGTCGATGGATGATTTCGGAACGGGTTATTCATCGCTGACCTGGTTGAAGACTTTCCCGATTGATACCCTCAAGATTGACCAGACATTTGTTCGTGACTTGTCCGGCAGTGGGCGTGATGCCGCCATTGTCACCACCATTATTACCTTGGCTCGTAACCTTGGTTTTGGTGTTGTTGCCGAGGGTGTGGAGCATACACAGCACGTCGATCTTCTGCGTGAAATGGGCTGTGATGCTTTCCAGGGGTACTGGATTGCCCGCCCCCTTCCGCCAAGGGATTTTGCTGATTTTGTTGCTGCCCGCAAGGCCGGTCTGGTGCCGGATGGGGTGATGCCCTGGCCCGCTTGAGAAGGCTGCTTTCTCTCTTTCAATCCATGCGTGGTTTCTGTGGAAAGCGGCGGGTGAGATGATCCGCCCACGGATCGGGAAGGGTTGCCAGAAGCCATGAGGTCAGGATGACAGGCCATGGGAAGCTGATCCGCCCCTTGTTTTTTGCCAGCCCACGCACAATATGGTGGGCTGCCTTCTCGGCAGGCATCAGAAAGGGCATGGGAAACGGATTAACCACAGTGATGCGGCTTTCTACAAATCCAGGTAACACAACAGAAACCCTTATATTCTCTGTGGCCAGTGCCCCGCGCAGGCCTTCGCCCCAAACTTTTATACAGGCCTTGCTGGCGCAATAGGCCGGTGCTGACGGCAAACCCCGGAAACCCGCTGCAGAGGCCATAAGCGCGATTTGCCCGTTTCTGCGTGGTTTCATCACGTCCAAGGCAGGTATGATCGTGTTCATAACCCCGGTGATATTGGTGGCGAATACGGTCTGTGGTGATGATGTTTCCCCAATGCCGGCATTGGCAATGACAAGACTCAAGGGAATTTTGTCATCGGCCTCCTGTATCAGCGCTTTCATACCGTCGCAATCTGTTACATCCGTCAGACTGGTATGCACGGATGCACCCGTGGACTGGCAGATGGTAGCCGTTTCTTCCAGGCGTTCTGGATTGCGACCGGTCAGGGTCAGATCATGCCCCTGCTGTGCATAGGCCAGGGCCAAGGCTTGGCCGATACCGGAAGAGGCTCCCGTTATCAGCGTATGCGGGTTGTTTGCTGTCTTAGTCATGGCTTACAGAGCTATTGTGCGGTTGGGTTACGGGAGTTGCCTGCCCCCATCCCGTGCTGTCCAGTCTTATAACCTGTGCTCTTACTGTGTCCGGAAAAACAGCTGCTCCCATAACATGATGACCATCGCAGGCAATGGTATATCCATTCAGGTTATTACAGTGGAATGTGCCGTCGGCATGAACGGTTGGCGTTATCGTACTCAGGGTGGCCCCAAGCCCTTCACCGGTTGCTTTCACAATGGCTTCTTTCATGCTCCAGCGGGACAGGGCAAAAAGACGGCCCTGATCGTAATCAAGTTCGTTCATAATCCGGATTTCCGCAGGGGACAGAAAATCCTCTGATAATGACGTCCAGTCCAGCTGAGGACGCTGGGCTTCTACATCCACGCCTGTGCCGCATGCCTGGGCGCGGCAGGAAATAACGGACAAGGCAACCCAGTTCCCGGCGTGGCTGATGTTGAAATCCAGTGTGCTTTCAGGGTGACGCAGGAAAGGCCTGCCGTTCCTGTCTTGATCAAACTCAAGACATTCGGGGGATACGCCGAGGATGTGCCCCAGTACCCTGCGTTTGAGGATATGGGCAGCGGCGCGTTGCGCCCTGTCCTCTGCCCGGATCATACGGCTGACGGAGTCCTGTTCTGTTGTAGACAGCCCTTCATAGCCACGAGGCCAGTATGCCTGTACCGATGAAACAGAGGCAAAGCAGGCAAGACCCGGTATGGCAGGTGACAGTGTTGGTATCAGTCTATCGGTCAGAGTACTGTTATCGGGCATGTAACCATCGTGTGGAAGCGTGTTTGGTATATGCTGCGAAGCATGCCTTGTTTTATTCGGTCGTGAAAGCGGTGAAAGTATTGTCAACCGTTGTGTATGGAGCCGTGTCGTGGAATAAACCGTCCCATCCAACAGTCCGGGGAAAGAGGAAGCATTCGTGGGTATCACCAGTATGACCGGATTTTCCAGCGCACAGGGACAGGATCAGGGCCGTGCCCTGTCTTGGGTCTGGGAAGCACGCAGTGTAAATGGAAAGGGGCTGGATATCCGGATACGGTGGCCCCAAGGTTGGGACAGTATAGAAGCACCAGCCCGTGATCTGGCCCAGAAATGCCTGTCGCGTGGAAGCATCGCCTTGTCATTGTCGTTGAATGACAGCTCCCGTTCTGCCTCAGGGCTGACCATCAATCGTGAGTGGCTGGCAACATTGATCGCCTTGGCTAAAGATCTGCCATCGTCTGTGGGGCAGCCGCGTCTTGATGGTCTGCTGCGGGTTCGTGGTGTTATCGAAGAGAACGCCGAGCCTTCTGAAGCAGGGGAGCATTTCCAGACACCTGATCTTGTTGCAGCGGTCCTTGAGACCCTATCCAAGGCGCTTGGGGGCTTGGTTGCCGTGCGCTGTGAGGAGGGATCACGTTTGTACACGGTTCTGCAGGGACATCTTGCCAGTCTGGAGTCCTTGATCCAGCAGGCCGGGGAGACAGCTTCTGCCCGTCCCGGGTCTGTCCGTCGTCGTCTGGAACAACAGCTTGCTGTGTTGCTTGACAGCAAGGTTCCTGTTCCTGAAGAACGCTTGGCTCAGGAACTGGCCTTGATTGCAACACGTCTGGATATCCGTGAGGAGCTGGATCGTCTGTTGGCCCATGTTGCCCAGGCTCGGCAACTTCTGGAAACAGGTGGTGTTTGTGGGCGTCGTCTTGATTTTCTATGTCAGGAATTCAATCGCGAGGCCAACACGTTATGTTCAAAGTCCCAGGATGCGGACCTGACCCGGCTGGGCCTTGCTCTTAAAACAGTGATCGACCAGCTGCGCGAGCAGGTACAGAATATTGAATAACCTTTGTTTGGTGTGTCCTTTCTTCAATACAGCGGAAATCTCATGACGTTTGCCCCTGATATGCCTCACGTGTCCCGGCGTGGTTTGATGTTGATCCTGTCGTCCCCCTCTGGTGCAGGGAAGTCCACAATTGCGCAGGCAATCCTGGAGCAGGAGAGTGGCCTTGAGCTTTCTGTGTCCGTGACAACCCGTTCCCCGCGCCCTGGTGAAATTGACGGAGTGCACTATCACTTCCGGACACATGCCGATGTTGAGGCTATGGTTGCTGCCGGCAGTTTCCTGGAGCACGCTCAAGTCTTTGACAATCACTATGGCACACCGCGGGAGCCTGTCGAAAAAGCGTTGGCTGCAGGGAAGGATGTGCTGTTTGATATTGATTGGCAGGGTGCGCGCCAACTGACGGAAAAAGCAGCTGATGATGTTGTGCGCATCTTCATTCTGCCACCATCGCTGTCCGAGCTCGAGCGCCGCCTGCGTGGGCGAGCTCAGGATCCAGACGAGGTTGTCCGCAAAAGAATGGCCAAAGCCAGCAGCGAGATGGAGCACTGGGCGGAATATGACTACGTTCTGGTTAATACCGATCTTGACGCAAGCATCCGCGCTGTGCATTCCATCCTTGAGGCAGAGCGCCTGAAACGGTCTCGCCAGCGAGGAATGGAAACCTTTGTGGCCGCTCTGCGCGGTTTATAACCTGCGGCGTTTATGGCGTGTGGCTGGGGTTCAGGCTGTTCGCCAAGGCGCAGAACTGGGGAATGTCCAGCTCCTCGGCGCGTGCTGTAGGCACAATGTTGGCGGCGGCGCACAGGTCTTCCGTTGTCATGCTGCTTGGCATGTATGACGCTAGGCCCTTCAGGCTTGATCGCAGCATTTTCCGCCTTTGATTAAAGGCAGCAGCGGTGACGGCCTCTAACATGTCAAAACGGCAAGGGGCGAGGGGAGCTGGACGCGGAACCAAGCGGACAACCGTCGATGTAACCTTTGGTGGGGGAATAAAAGCCCGGGGATTGACGTCAAACAAGGGTTCAACAGTACACAGCCACTGGGTAATAATTGTCAGGCGTCCGTAATCTGATGTACGGGGTCGTGCCGCCAGGCGGTTGACAACCTCTTTTTGAAGCATGACCACCAGACATTCAAAGGCCTGAATGTGCTTCAGCCATTCAAGAATCAGCGGGGTTGCGACATTATAGGGAAGGTTGGCCACAATGCGCCGCGGTGATGCGCCAAGGGTATGCACGGGTATGGCAAGGGCGTCAGCCTGTATGACCTCAAGACGTTCCGGGTAGGCGGATGCAATCTCGTGCTGGACCGGCAGCATGCGTGGGTCACGTTCTATGGTAATGACGTGGCGTGCGCCGTTATCCAGCAGGGCGCGGGTCAACCCCCCGGGGCCGGGACCAATTTCTATGGTCGTACCTGCAGCCAAGGTACCTCCACTACGGGCGATGCGTCCTGTCAGATTGAGATCAAAGAGAAAGTTCTGCCCCAAGCTCTTGCGTGCCATCAAGCCGTGGGCGGCAATGGTTTCGCGTAGAGGTGGAAGCGGGAACAGGGGATGTTCCGGGAAATCTGGATGCGACGGCGTCATGGCACAAGGTTACTTTCAGGATGAATGTGCAGCTGAGGCAGGAGAACGCCCGGCCATGGCGGAGGCCATGCGTAGGGCTGCAACCAAGCTGGTTTCGCGCGCCTTCCCGGTCCCGGCCAGCGCAAATGCTGTTCCGTGATCTGGTGATGTACGAATGAAGGGAAGGCCAAGGGTTACGTTGACCCCGCCATGAAAATCCAGGGCCTTGAGTGGGATCAGTGCTTGGTCATGGTACATGCACAGCACAACGTCATAGTGCTGCCTGGCTTCAGCGTGAAACAGGGTATCAGCTGGCAGCGGGCCAGATGCTTCAATGCCGTCTTGGCGTAGGAGCTGAACAGCAGGCTCGATAATATCCTGCTCTTCGGTTCCCATGATCCCGCCCTCTCCGGCATGAGGGTTCAGACCCGTAATGGCAAGCCGGGGTGAAGGGATGGCAAAGTACTGTCGCAGGGACTGTGCAGCGGTATGCCCACATGTGACGATGTGCTCTGTGGTCAAGGTGCTTGCAACATCCCGCAGGGGAATATGTATGGTAACGGGAATAACCCGCAGGCTCTCGTTGGCCAGCATCATGACGGCTTGTGTATCAGGGCCAGCCAGGCTAGCCAGGAACTCGGTATGACCGGGGAAGCCAAACCCCTGTTCACGTAACACCTTCTTGCTGATGGGGTTTGTAACCATGGCACAGGTTTTGCCCGCCATCGTCATCTGAACGGCTATACGTATGGAGTCCAGTACCGCACCGGCATGGTCTGGATCCGGGTATCCCGGAACCGCTTTTTTGGCAAGGGGCACAGGGATCACGGGTAGGGTCTGGTCAAATACGGCTTGTGCCTCTTGCGGTGTGCTGACCGTTACGAGTGGTACATGCAGTCCCAGCCTGTAGGCTAGTTCTTGCAGGCGCCCGGGATCATCAAGGGCTACAAAGGCAGGCACCGGATTCTGTTTCCGCCCAAGCCACGCTTTCAAGGTAATATCCCCCCCGATTCCTGCAGGGTCTCCCATTGTCAGGGCGAGGGGGCGTGTTGTGTGCATGGCAGTACAGTGCGCCGTTCTGTTGTGATTGGTACGATTGATCTCAGCGCCGGATATCAATCAATGCGGATCGACGCAGATCACGGAGTGCACGGTTGGAGACCCGCTCCAGCCTCTCGAGCGTCAGGCGTTGTTCAATCTCTTCCCGTGGTGGAAGGCCGGCTGTGTCCTGACGATCGCAGACCATAACGATAGCCTCCCCTCCAGCAACCTCAACCGGGCCGCCGAGGGTGTTTAGGGGTAAATCCCTGACCACAGCCCGTACCGGCGGTGGCAGGTCGGCAAGCCGCATGCTGCCTATGGCACCGGATCCTGGCAGGTTCAGTTGCCCTGCCGTTGCATCAATATCGGCGCATGACCTGGCGCTGTCCCGGACAGAGCGTGCAATCTCCGCCCTTTTGGCTTCGGGTACGGCTGCCGGACCGGATAATGGCATGAAAATCTGGCTCAACTGGACTCTGATGTCATCCGCGCTCTGCTTTCTGGGTTCCCTAGCCTCACGCAACAGCATGATGGCATAGCCGCCGGTCGTACGGACAGGCTGTGACAGCATGCCCGGTGACATGGTGTCCAGAACCCGCTCAATCTCGGGCTCCAAGGCTCCGGTACTGATCCAGCCGAGATCACCGCCCACAGCGGCCGTGACCGAAGCCGAGAACTGGCGCGCCAGCGAAGCAAAGGGAGCGCCTTGTCTGATCTGGTCTACCAAGCGATCGGCCAAGGCGCGCATCTGCCGTTCTTCAGCCGGATCAGTCACAGGCAGGATAATTTCAGCCAGTAGCCGTTGTGGGCGTCCGAGGTTATCCTTCATGGTACTGATGACGGCATCAACCTCAGCAGGTTCAACAGAAACCTGACGACGCAGGGTACTCTGTGCGTAGCGTACCCAGCCTATATCAGCGCGGAGCTGTGTTTCCAGGATATGAGGAGCAAGGCCCTGATGCCTCAGCAAGTCATCCAGGGCGCCGGTCGGGAAGCCGTTGTTCCGCTCGATCTGGCGTTTCGCATTTGCAATGTCCGTTGGCTCTATCTCTATCCCTGCCTTCTTGATTTGCTGCATTTTCAGGCGCTCGTTGACCAGAACCTGAATAACCCGAGGAATAATTCTTTGCCGGGTTTCCTGATTGTCCGGAAGGCGCGAGGTCAGCAGAAGAAGGGATGTCCGCTCATCAACATCCTTCCATGTTATGGCTTCGTCGTTGACAACGGCTGCGATGCGCTGAGTCTGGCTACTTTGTACAGCAAAAGCAGGCAAGGGTCCGTATACCGATAAAAGCCCGACGCAAAAGGCAAGAGCTGACACTGGAAGCCTGGATCGTAATGCGACATTGGTTATCTGTGTGGTGTGTATCATAGGATGCCTTGCTACTCTTGCTATTCCCGATTGTCTCAGAGCTGTGTGTTATAGTCGCCCAGTGTCTTTAGTGACAGGACCAGTCCGATAAATGTTCCACCAGTATAATCCCTGTCATAGGTATATCTACGACCAGCCTGGAAGGTAACACCAATGCATTCGTCCTCATAAACGAGCTGCCCCTGGGTTGCGATTGGCCCCCCGTTACGGGTAACATCCCAACGTCCGGATACACCGCTGCTCCAGTACCGGGAGATACGTGACGACACGCCACTATAGAACTCCTTGCGCTCGCCGGTCGTATTATCCTCAATCGCTGGGCGCTGCGTGCTTACATATCCAACCGTCGTACGCATGACGTCCGGTCCGATTGTTGTGCTGAAGTCATTGCGGCGTATTTCACCGTTGTCACGATCCAGTCGGAAACGCCAGGATGTTGAGAAATTGCTGTTCGGATAAACAGACAGTCTGCCGACGTAGTCGGAGAAAGTGTCATGAAGTCCGGATGTTTCCTGAAACAATCCATCAGGATGCTGCCGCCACGTCTGCCCTGCCAAGGTGTCTATGGTCCCCACTCTTGTGCCGTATGCAGTATAGCGCATTCCATAGTTGATCCGGGTTCCGCCTTCAATGCGGTCATAGCCCGTGAAGCGGTTGGTCGAGAACAGGTTGACATCGTCAAGCTCGAAATCGAGGCTGTCCTCGTTGGGAACTTTACGGTTATTGCCCCCACGTGGGCTGACCACACCCTGTATCGTCGGTTCCAGCACCTCGCTCCAATCTTCATGTGTACGCTCGAGGGGGAGACTCCACGTCAGCGCAACTTCCGGCACGGCTCGTCCTATGGTCCCTGTATAGCGATGATCGGTGCTGTCCTTGACTGGTACATCAGCAACACGCCACACATCTCCGCGCAGGCTGGTATCCAGCCTCCAGACGTCTCCGGCAGGTCCGACATAGGGTAAATGCCATCCCAGCGTTGTCGTTGCCCGTTGGCTTTTTGGCCCTGATGTGCGATTTACGCTGGCAGCGGATATATCCAGCGTTGTCCATGCTCCCCTGTTATCGGGTTCTGTACTGTAATTGATACTGCCCAGCGGAGTAACAAACGGGATCTCATAGCCCTTTTTCAGCGGGGCGCCTGTATTCTGGAAGTAGAAGCTTTCCAGCGCGGCATAGCTGCGACGGCTGAATCCTTCGACGTAGCCCCGATTTTCCAGGAAAGCAGGTGCCCCAAAGCCATAACGCCGCAGGTAGGTCGGATCAGACGCCAGATCAACATCGGCACCGGCGCGCCACGTATCGTTTATGGCGTATAGTCCTTTGGCAGACAGATGATTGCGGACATGTTCCCGACTGTCCCGGGTTACGGACCCTGTGGCAGAAAGAGCTGCTTTATGTCTGACAATACGATACTGACTGCCAAGAACAATCCCTTCCTTTGAAGTTATTGTGGGCGTCAGGGTTATATCCTGCTGGTCATTGATAACCTGAAACCACGGTATACTGAAGGCAGAACCAAGATCTTTATTATTCTTCCACGATGGAACCAGAAAGCCGCTTTTGCGTTTGACAGTAGGGTCCGGGTGAGACAGGTACGGGGTATACAGGACCGGCACGTCAAAAAGCTCGAGCCATGCGTGGTTATAACGAACCTCCCGGGCATTTTGGTCGTGCACAACCCGTACGGCCTTGATCTGCCATATGACAGGATCATCGCCGCAGGCATCACACGGTGTGTAGGCTGCATTCTCAAGGGTTGTCGATGTCCCTTCATGGCGCACCGCCTGTTCAGCGTGGCTGCGTGATCCATCCGCCAGCACGACCTTGATGGTGTGAGTAAAGCCGTTCTTCAGATCTCCGGTTAACTCTGCATAGTCCGTGAATGTGGTAGTACCATCCTCGTCTGTCAGCACCACATTTCCGCTGGCCGTAGCCAAGTCTTTTCCAGGCTGATAGCTGATGGTATCAGCGATCAGAATGACCGCACCGTACTGGAACTCGACATTTCCGCGTGCTGTAACCGTATCCAGGTTCTTGTCGTGGATCAGTTCATCGGCGGTCACATGCGCACGTGGTTTCTGTTCCTCCGCACGGTTCTCCGCCGGCGGGGGGGGCGACATCTGACTCCACGCCTGCTGCGGAATGCATAGCGCAATGGCCGTGGCGCACATCATCATGCCTGACAGGAAAGATGGTATTGGGCGCGTCAGCGGAGAAAGTAATGGTAACATGCCACGTCTTGTCATGACATTCTGGTCCGGTTGGGGAAATAGGCCACGTTAATGGATTGGCTTGAGCGAGCAAGGATAAACAAGGCTATCGCTGTTGGCAAAAGAACAGCGGCAGGAATAAGGGGTAAAAGGTTTGTAGCGTGTGATGCCAGATTACCGGCACCGATGATCCCGGATTGCACCAGAACCATGGCCGTTGCTGTCAGCACAATGCGCCGTGTATGTCCACGTCGGCTGAAGGAACCTGATAAAAGACCAGCAAGGGCAATCAGCACGAAGCAGATATAGGATATGGGATTAAAGAGCCGCTGTATGGCTTCTGCCCTGAAACGGGGTACATCAGCCGGGCGGATGGTCAGATCTGTTTTCTCTGTGACCGTCAGCAACTCGCGCGTTGGTCGTTCTTGTGCTTCACGATAGCGCTGCTCGTGTTCTTTCCCGGACTGATCCCACAGGTTGACGGACAGGCGTTCGAAATCCAGCAGTGACATGGTTCCGGTCCCAAGGGTGACCTGATGGCTGCTTGCCTTGCCCAGAATCAGAACGGGGCCTGCCGGCGACGAAGCAATAGCTCCCCGCTCTGCTATAATTGTGTTTGTCTTGCCCGGTGTTCTGGTGTCATGGATCATGACGTCAAGAAGCTCTCCATTGCTGGTTCTGGCGCGGGTATAGACTGTAAGGCCGGTGGCAACGTCGTTGAAAGTACCATCCTGGATCATCAACTTTGATGCATCGTTGCGCAGGCTCCATTGCAGTTCCTTGAAGGAACGTGCACTCTCCGGCCCCAGCCAGAGCGTCAGGCTGTAGCCAGCTGCCATCATGACAAAAGCCAGAATCAGGGCCGGACACGCCAAGCCGAACGGGCCTACCCCGGCCGCACGTATAACAACAAGCTCCCGGTCTGTATTCAGGCGGTTGTATGTAAACAAAACAACCATAAACAAGGCGACGGGCATGATCAGGGACAGGAAGCCTGGAAGCAACAATCCGGTCAAGGTCAGGAAAGAGTGGACAGACACACCCTGCGTAACAATCAGTTCAATGTAACGCAGCGACTGTGTGAGCCAGGCAACAGAAAGCAGACCGGCGGTGACCAAGATGGTTCCGGTAGCAAGCTGAAACAGGACATAGGACGTTATGGTACGCATCGTGGGGCGGAGTATAGAGCGGCTTTGTATCCAGAAACCAGCACGATTTCCATGTTTCGGGCAGGATGTGCTACAATACGCTGTACTTGGAGGGTTTGTGATACAGGGGGAGCGCATATGGCCAAGGATCACAGCCATTCTTCCGGTGGGGCTCATCACCACGGCCATGGCACGGGGGAGCATGGTCCGGACCATCATAAACCGGACAAGCATGGCAATCGTGGCCTCAGGCACCATGGTCACCCGACTTCCGGCCAACATGGTCTCGGGGCTCATGGCGGTACCACGCATCCACAGCCTCATCATGCCCATGATCATCACAGCCATGCTCCTTCAGCGGCTGACCATCATCATGTGGCGGATCATCACCATGGTCATCACGGTCACCATGACCATCATGGTCGGCCTCTCCGTCGTCCCTCGCAGTTTGGTTTCTTTATCCGCATTATTGCGTTGGGTATTGCCCTGACACTTGGGGTTGGAGGTGGATTGTGGCTGAAAGCCTATAACTCCAGGCCGTCCAATGAATATACGGATGATATGGCAGGGAAGGTTGTAGCACAGTGCGAGCAGCTTGTGCCCAGGCTGGACTGCCGGTGTCTCTGGAAACAGGCAGGCGTTGCCTTTACGCCGTCCAACAGTGCATCAATTCTGGAAATCCTGTCCCAGAGGCACCAGTGGACCGGACAGATCACACGTGCCCGACTGGAGCAGGTGGCCGGCAACGATGGTGCCAGTGCTCTTGGCAAGGCACTCTACTACTGCACCCTCCTCTGAGAGGGGAGGATACCCCGATCCTTCAGGCTAGAAGGCCTCTTCCGGTATCGCCATCAGGGCGTTGGCGCCTGCTGTCGCATCGGCCTCCAAAGCTGCTACCTGCGGAAGAATATGGCGGATGAAGTACAGGGCTGTTGTTGTCTTCTCCTGCGCAAAAGCTTGATCTTCGCTGTTTTGAGCCTGCGTCGCTGACAAGGCAAGCCAGCATCCACCAAGTGTCAGGGCAGCCTGCCGGGTAAAGGGGAGGGCCGCCGCATAGGCGTCTGCTGTCGAAGCAGTGCAGGCCCAGCGTGTTGTTCGTTCAAGTCCCTTTAGGGCTTTCTCGAGAGGTGGCGTCAGGCTGGCATCATGGCGTGGAAGGGCTGTACGCAGCTCGTTAATCAGCGCAAACATTTCACGCCCTTGGTCTTTCTGAATCTTGCGGCCGACAAAATCAGCGGCTTGAATGCCGTTTGTTCCCTCGTAAATGGGGGCAATCCGTGCATCACGATAAAACTGCGCTGCACCTGTTTCCTCTACAAAGCCCATGCCGCCAAAGACCTGAATGGCTTCGTTGGCAACATCCACGCCGATCTCTGTGCCCCATAGCTTGACCAAGGGGGTCAGTAGCGCGACCCGTGCTGCCCATGCGGCTGCTTTATGGGGATCTGCTGTCTTGATGGCCCTGTCATTGGCTGCGATGGCCGAAAATGTCAGCAGGCGTCCGGCCTGTGTGCGGGCTTTCATGTTCATCAACATCCGCCGGACATCGGGGTGATGGATAATGGTTGCTGGTCCCTTGTGCTCCCCCACCACGGGCTTGGACTGGACACGTTCCCGCGCATACCAGGCGGCGTGCTGGTAGGCCCGTTCCGCAATGGCATAGCCCTGTAGTCCGACATTGAGACGTGCATTGTTCATCATGGTGAACATGCAGGCCAGCCCCTTGTTTTCTTCACCGACAAGCCAGCCTACAGCTCCCTCGCGTTCCCCGAACGACATGACCGCTGTCGGGCTGGCATGAATCCCCAGCTTGTGTTCCAGTCCTGTGCAGACAACGTCATTGCGGTTCCCAAGACTGCCGTCGGGGTTGACCAGATATTTCGGAACCAGGAACAGGGAGATTCCCTTGACGCCTTCCGGTGCATCGTTCAGGCGGGCCAGAACCATATGAATGATATTATCCGACAGGTCATGGTCGCCATAGGTGATGAAAATCTTGGTGCCTGTAATCCGGTATGCGTTCTCCTCCCGAACGGCCCGGGCCTTGATCTGTGATAGATCGGACCCGGCCTGTGATTCCGTCAGGTTCATGGTGCCGGTCCATTCGCCTGAGATCATTTTCGGCAGATACAGGGTCTTTTGTTCTTCGGATCCGTGGGCGTCCAGAAGATCCACTGCGCCTTGGTTCAGCATGGGGCACAGGCCAAAAGCCATGTTTGCAGATTGCCAGATTTCCTGTACGCCGGCTCCAACCAGCCAGGGAAGGCCTTGGCCCCCGTATTCGGGATCAAAAGGAATGGCATTCCATCCCCCGTCACGGTAGCGAGCATAAAAGGACCGCAGTTCCGGGAAGGTATGAACCGTGCCATTCTCAAGACGGCACCCCATGCGGTCACCAAGGCTGTTCAGTGGTGCCAGTTCTTGACTGCCCAGCCGTCCTGCTTCTTCCAGCACAGCCTGTACCAGATCATCCGTTGCGTCGCTGTAGGCAGGTAGTGCTGTGATATCCGACAGCCCGACTACTTTCATGGAATGCATGATCTCTTTCAGAGGGGCAGTGTAGTCAGCCATGTTTCCTCCTGGCACATCCCTGTCATCAGGCCTTCCCGGGAAGGGTGCAGGATCAAGTTAATTCATGCAAGTAAAAGGGTATGTTTTCCTGTTTTCCCAGATGATGATCACCCCCGCACACTGTGTGGCGGGGGTGATTCATTCTGTCAGCGCTTGTTTTCAATATGTTCAGCGATGTAGCGATCCAGCAGGCGTACACCGAACGCTGTCGCGCCCTTGGATGCAAGGGGCAGATCCTTGTTGGTCCAGGTTGTTCCGGCGATGTCCAGATGTGCCCATGGTGTTCCGTTTTCTACAAAACGGGCTAGGAATTGGGCGGCCGTAATGGAGCCGGCACCACGACCGTCGCCGACGTTTTTCATGTCGGCTATGTCTGATTTTATAAGCTTGTCGTAGCTGTCTCCCATCGGCAGGCGCCACAGTTTTTCCCCTGTTTCCTGTCCGGCCTTGGCCAGCTGTCCGGCCAGTGTGTCGTCGTTGGAAAACAGGCCGGCGTGCTCCATCCCCAAGGCAATGATGATGGCTCCGGTCAGGGTCGCAAGATCAATAATAGTGGCCGGTTTGTACTTACGCTGGGCATAGGTCAGGACATCAGCCAGCACCAGCCGCCCTTCCGCGTCGGTGTTGATGACTTCGATGGTCTGGCCACTCATGGACCGGACAACGTCCCCCGGGCGCTGGGCTGTGCCGGATGGCATATTCTCGACCAAGCCGAGGAAGCCAACCACATTGGCCTTGGCCTTGCGCCGGGCCAGGGCTGCCATCAGCCCGGTCACCACGCCGGCTCCGCCCATATCCCACTTCATGTCTTCCATGCCGCCGGCTGGCTTGATGGAGATTCCGCCGCTGTCAAAGCAGACGCCCTTGCCAATAATGGCCAAAGGTGGCGTTTTGGCCTTGCCGCCGTTCCATTCCAGAATCACGGTTCTGCTGCCGCGGGCAGAGCCTTGCCCGACGCCCAGCAGGGCATTCATGCCCAGTTTCTTCATCTCTTTTTCAGTCAGGACACTGACCTTGATGCCCAGCTTTTCCAGTTTCTGGCATTCTTCGCTGAATTCAACCGGTCCCAGGATATTGGCGGGTTCACTCTGCAGGTCGCGGGTCAGGAACACGCCTTCGGCCACGGCTTCCATCGGGGCAAAGGCTTTTTTGGCCAGATCATGGTCTGCGGTTGAAACAATCAACTTGCCAACTTGTGGCTTGTCATCCTTCTTTTCTGTCGCTTCGGTCCGGTAGCGATCAAACCGGTAAGAGCGCAGAAGAGCCCCTATGGCCATGTGTGCTGCCGCCTGTGCGATGGGGACATTGCATCCGGGGAGAGCATCGACAACTAGCGTGACGTCTTTGTCCTTTGTATTGGCTATGGCCGACCATGTGGCTCCGCCAAGCCGTTCGAACGCGGCCGTATCCAGCTTCGCGGCTTCCCCCATGCCCAGAAGAACAAGGCGGGACAAGCCGCTGCCAGCTGGTGCGAGAATGGTCAGTGTCTGCTCGGCCCGCCCTTCAAAGGCAGCGGCTTCCATGGCCCGGCTCAGGTGTCCTCCGCCAGATTTGTCCAGGGAACGGGCCGTTGCGGTTAATTTGCGCCCGGCAAGAATACCGACAACGATTGTACCCGAGGCAGGCAGGGCAGGTTTGGCAAAGCTTATTTTCATTGTCTGTCTCTCTGTGCTTGTCCGGGGCCATAAGCCGACCTGTGAAACCAGAAGCCATTGTGGCCGTGAAAATCGAAGTTCTTGTGGATATTTACCCCTTTCCGGATTCCTGAAAAGGTATAACTGCCGGTACGGCCGCGAAATTCTTGAATGTTGCGTGAAAATAAAGGCACGACGGATGGTGGAATTTTGCAGCCATGTGCCCTAAGCTCTTGCCCGGCTCTTGGGGGAGGTCTTTGATATGCGCATCCGATATGCTGTGTTGTTGTTCCTGACTGCATTCTGGATTGTCATCATGTCTGTAGATGGTGTGTTTGCACAGTCCTACAGCTGGCGTAATGATGTTTCGCCTGATCTTGAAGGGTCTTGGGTAAAGGCCGGGCAGAGGTGTGAGGACAGTGGCAGCTTGCTGATGATCTTTTCCTCCGGCGGCTATCGTTGGCGCAAGGCTGCCACCGACTGGGGCTATGCCCGTGGCAAGTATTCCTGGCAGCCGGGAAGTGGCAGTGTTTCCTTCAAACTGCAGCGGTTTGAGCCTAATGACAGCCCTGACTTCCTGTTTACGGTTGTAGGGGCAGAGATGCGTAAATACACGTATGCTTCCGGCCAATTGACACGTTTTTCCAAGTGCCGGTAAGTCTTGAGTGAGCGTGTTATAGCTACATCAGCCAGTTAAGGTAAGGAAATCGCTGTGTTCGTTGTGTTCGGTGCCCTGTTGCCTGTGGTGATGCTGCTGGGGCTTGGATACAGCGTACGTGCGGCAGGCTTTGTCTCCCCAAGGATCTGGTCCGCCCTGGAGTGGATGACCTACTATATTCTTATCCCTTCCTTCCTGATCCATACTTTGGGTCACCGCCCGCCTGAGCCTGCGGTAATCGGAGGGATGGCAAGTGGTATTCTGGGGGTATCACTGTGTATGACGCTGGCCCTGTGGGCTGTTCCTGTTCTGTTTCCGACCTGTGATCGTGCGGCTTTTACGTCTGTTTTCCAAGGGGTTATTCGTGGAAATACCTTTATTGCTCTGGGTGTTGCCGAAGGCTTGTGGGGGCCGCCCGGTCTGACCTTGGTTGCAGCTGCCGCTGGCGTAACGGTCATTTTATTCAATGTGCTGTGCGTTGGTACTTTATCGGTTTCTTTGGTGCAGGCGCAGGGAAGGTGGCCTCTTTTCCTCAAGATAGCCTTGGCCTTGGCACGTAACCCGCTGATCTGGGCCTGTGTTATTGGCTGGGCTTTTGGAACGGGGATCATTTCCGTTTCTGACGGCCTTATGGATGGGCTGGGTTTTGCCGGAGCGGCCGCTGTGCCCATGGCCTTGTTGGTGGCTGGCTCCGGGCTGCGGTTTGGTCCGCTGGGTGCAAGTTGGTTAATGGAGGCGTTATCTTCTCTGCTCAGGCTCTTGATTATGCCTGCCGGTGGGGTGTTAGCGGCGCATCTGCTGGGGCTGGAAGGTATGGTGCGTGCGGTGGTTATTCTTATGCTCGCTTTGCCGGCCCCGCCTTCGGCATATGTGCTTGCCCGGCAGATGGGGGGGGATGCTCCGCTTATGGCCCGCATAATATCTTTGCAAATGATCTTGGCCTTTTTTACCCTGCCGACCACGGTTCTTGTAGCCGATATGCTGTAGAAGCCCTCTTTTCAGGACCATGAAGAGGAAAGAGGCTTGTGAACACCAGATAATGGAAGACTTCTGTGACTGATATGCCCGATTTTCGCTTTCTTGCCGATAGTTTGATACCGGTTGTTCGCAAGGCTGGATCTGCGATTATGGGGATTTACGAAAGTGATTTTGCTGTCCTGCAAAAGGACGATGATTCGCCTGTGACGGCGGCAGATCGCGTTGCCGAGGATATCCTGGTTCCAGTCCTGCGTGATTTGACGCCGGATTTTCCCGTCGTAGCCGAAGAAGCTGTGGCTGCGGGGGATTGCCCTTCCGTGGGTAATGGCCCGTTTTGGCTGGTTGATCCTTTGGATGGCACAAAAGAGTTTGTGCGAAGAAACGGCGAGTTCACTGTCAATGTCGGATTGGTTTCAAGGCAACGCCCCGTCTTCGGGATTGTATACCTTCCGGTTTCGGATGTGCTGTATCTCGGCTATGGCTCCGGTGGTGCCTTTCGGTATACGGGTGATAACCCGCCGGAACGTTTGCAGTGTCGTGCCCCCGGTGCCGAAGGACTGACCGTGCTTTCCAGTCGTTCCCATGCCAAGGGAGACGCTCTTTCTGCCTGGCTTGCCGACAAGGCTGTTGCCGGTATCGTGCACGCCGGCAGTTCGCTGAAGTTTTGTCGTCTGGCAGAAGGAACGGCTGATGTTTATCCCCGCTTTGGTCCTACCAGCGAGTGGGATACCTGTGCGGGCCATGCTGTTCTTTTGGCTGCCGGCGGGCGCATGACTTGTTTTGACGGTGCACCTTTTGTCTATGGCAAGCCGGGTTTTGGCAATCCGGGCTTTATCGCTTCCGGCTTGTGATGCGGGTTCTGTCCTGATGCCTGTTATCCCATTTTCTGATCCGACAGCGCTGACGGCTGCAGCAGGTCTCCTTCGTTCAGGTAGCTTGGTCGCGTTTCCGACTGAGACAGTCTATGGCCTTGGTGCCGACGCAACCCAGGACCGTGCTGTTGCCCGCATTTACGAGGCCAAGGGACGGCCATCGTTCAACCCCTTGATCTGTCATGTACCGGATCCGGAATCCTTGGTGTCCTTGGTTCACTGTGATGAACGGGCCCGACTGGCTATGGCTGCCTTCTGGCCCGGGCCACTAACCCTTGTTTTGCCGCGGCGTGAGGGGTGCTCTCTTTCTCCGCTGGTTTCAGCGGGTCTGCCCAGTGTTGCCGTTCGTGTACCGGATCACCCCCTGGCTCTTGCCCTTCTGCGCGAATGCGGGCACCCGGTTGCTGCGCCTTCGGCCAACCGTTCGGGATCTATCAGCCCGACGCTTGCTGCTCATGTTGTTGCCAGCTTGGGTGACCGTGTTGATATGGTTCTGGATGGGGGAGCGTGTGGTGTCGGGGTGGAAAGTACGGTTGTAGATTTGACAGGGCGTCAGCCTGCCTTGCTGCGTCCCGGGGGGATTTCACGGGAACGGTTGGAATCTGTTCTTGGGCCGCTGGTGTGGGAGGTTGACAATGATGTGGCACCGCATAGCCCAGGTCAGCTTTTGTCGCATTATGCTCCTTCTTGTCCCGTTCGCCTTGATGCTGTGTCGGCAGGTCCGGGGGAGGCATTGCTTGGTTTTGGTGCTGCCGGCCTTACAGCGGGTTCTACGCTTAACCTGTCCCCTTCCGGGGATTTGGTTGAAGCTGCTGCCAATCTTTTTGCCATGTTGTTCGAGCTGGATGCTGCCGGTTGGGCCGGCATTGCCGTGATGCCTATTCCCGATCATGGTTTGGGATTGGCGATCAACGATCGTTTGCGACGTGCAGCTGCCCCGCGTGATCCCCGTCAGGGTTTTTTCGGCTGATTACAGGGCCTGCACCAGTCTTGGTTATGGCTGGTGCAGGTTCCGGTCAGCGTGTTCCGAACGGTTCTTCGGCCAGTCGCTTGTGTCCACCGCATGCACCAATGACCTTGGATTGCGGGGAGAACTTGTTCCACACCTTCTCGTGAAAGTAGAATACAATGGTATTGGCGGTTGGTTCCAGTAGGGCAACCCCCGTCGCAATGGCGATGGAACCTGTCAGAAGATAGGTGATGGCAAAGCCAACACTGAAATGCAGGACCGCAAAACTACCCGTTTTCAGGATATCACGCATGCTGCGGTGCTCCACTCACAAGGACAGTATTTCCATTAGCATGCCGTATTTCTTTGCATGATTCCAGAAAGCATTTTCTCTTTGTATGATTGAGACATGCCAAGATACACCATTCTTGCTGTTGTGGGGATTGCGGTATATGAGAACCAACATATAATCCCTGATTTCATAAAATAGGGCTCGGGGTACCTTCTGTGTCTATAGCTGATCATATCTTGTCCGAACTGTATTCTGTCGTCGGGGCAGAGGGTGTTCTTGTTGATCCTGAGGCCCTTGATCCGTTCCTGCGTGAGGAACGTGGGCGGTATCGTGGTGCATCATCGCTTGTCGTGCGCCCATCTTCGGTTGATCAGGTCTCTGCCGTCGTACAGCTGTGTGCCCGCCACGAATTAAGCCTTGTGCCCCAAGGCGGTAACACAGGCCTGTGTGCCGGTGCCGTTTCTGATGCCGGTCAGATCATTCTGTCACTGGGGCGCATGAACCGGATTCGCTCTGTGGACCCTGTCAATTTTACCATGACCGTGGAAGCTGGCGTAGTTCTGGAAACGATCCAGAAGGCTGCATTGGACGCAGATCGCTTTTTCCCCTTGTCGCTTGGCGCGCAGGGCTCCTGCCAGATTGGTGGTAATCTGGCAACCAATGCCGGAGGTTTGAACGTCTTGCGCTATGGTAACGCACGTGATTTGTGCCTGGGACTGGAAGTTGTCCTAGCAGACGGGCGGATATGGAATGGCCTGAAGCGTCTTGGAAAGGATAATACGGGTTATGCGCTGAAACATTTGTTTATCGGTGGGGAGGGGACGCTTGGCGTTATTACCGCCGCTGTTCTGAAGCTTTTCCCCCGCCCGCTGGAAAAGCAGACAGCGCTGTGTGCTGTTCCCGATGTCCGCTTTGTTCCTCATCTTCTGGCTTTGGCGCGCTCTCTCTCGGGTGATCAGGTCAGTGCCTTTGAACTTATGGCTCGTTTCTCTCTTGAGCTGGCATGCCGTCATCTTGATGGCGTTACCGATCCTTTTGAGTCTCCTTGGCCATGGTATGTCCTAGTTGAGTTTTCAACCACCCGGGCCGGAACAGATTTGCGCACAGTGTTTGAGCGCTTTCTGGAAGAAGCGTTTGATCAGGCATTGATCGGCGATGCGGTCATTGCCGAAAGCGGGCGGCAGGACGCTGCATTCTGGAGAATGCGTGAAGGACTGCCCGAGGCCCAGAAGCATGAGGGTGCTTCAGTCAAGCACGACATATCCGTTCCCATTGCCAGTGTGCCAGAATTTCTGGAGCGGGCTATGCAGGCTGTATCTCAAGCTGTTCCAGGGATCAGGCCGTGTCCATTCGGGCATGTCGGGGATGGCAATATCCATTTTAATCTGACTCAACCTGAGATGATGTCTTCAGCTGATTTCCTTGCTAAGTGGGAAGATTTGAACCGGATTGTCCACGACATTGTTGCTGATATGAGTGGGTCTTTTTCCGCCGAGCACGGCATAGGACGTCTCAAGGTTGATGAGATGCTTCGTTATAAGGCAGATGAAGAAATTGATATGATGCGCAGGATCAAGAAGGCCCTTGATCCCCAAGATATTCTTAATCCCGGCGTTATTCTTTGCAGCGATCGGGTATAGTGCTTGTCTGCGAATAAGGGCTTCTCGGCTGATCTATCCTTGGTTCTGTATCCTGCTGTCACCATTCAGACAGGCTGCCTCAAAAGTTCGGGGCAGTTTGTCCTGTGGCAGTTATCGTTGGAGAGTGGTGGGAATCCGTGAGAAAGGGTCGGTCGGGACGTAATGGCCAGGTGGCACAGGACACTTGCTGCGGCTCTGTCGGCTTGGCTTCTGGCCCCGGCATTCGGGGGAGCTTTTGCGTCTGAACACCATATTCTGATGCTGCTGTGGCGTGGTGAAACCGCTGTCGAGAGCGCATGGCGGGACCGTATGAACCATTCCGGTATACCGCATCAGGTTACAGTTCTGTCTGCGGAGCAAGACCGGGGGCGTTTGGTTGATGGTTTGCGTAAACTGCGCAGCCAATTTGATGGCGGGCAGATTCGTTTGATTTATTGTTCAGAGTCGATGGCCTGTATGGTGGCGAAGCAGGTCGTGCGGGGTGATGTTCCTATTGTGTTTGCCAATGTTATGGACCCGGTAGGGACTGGCGTTGCCAATTCCTTGGTTGTTCCCGGGCTTGGAACGGGTGGCGTGAAAGGAGGAGTTGCTGTTGGGGAACAGCTTTCTGTTTTGCGTGGTCTTGTTCGCTTCAACAGCCTCCTTTTCCTCTATAATCCACGTGAATACAACTCGATCCTCTCCCGCAATGCTGTGATGGACTGGGCCGAGAAAGAGGGAATTCGTGTCGAGGAAAGGCGTGTTGTTCCTGGCAGTATAAGCCTTGATGAAGTCATTTCTGACCTTTTCATCGGGAAACTTGCTGCCGATGTACTGTTTGTCTCTGATGACAGCTATGTGACGTCACGAGGACAAGAAATTGCAGAAACGGTGGGGGAACGTATTATCCTTTTGGCAGGTCGTCATGAGTTGGTGCGGGCCGGCTGGGTTGCTGCTTGGGCTCCGGATGAAGCTGAAATCGGCCGTATGGCCGCAGATCTGACTTTGGATGTGTTGAGCAAGGGGATAGACCCGGGGCTTGAGGAGGTTCGGATGCCCAAGCCGCAGTTGTTTTTTGATGCAGCGGCTGCCAAGCGGCACAATATCGTGTTTCCCACCGGTGTTCCTGGTCCGGGGGGTGTGACAGAAAAGGCTGTTCCATGATGATTCTCCGTTCAACGCTGTTATGGTTCTCGGCTGCTGTTTGTTTTGGGCTGGCCAGCTCTGTCTCGTCTTTTTCTGCTGCAGCTGCAGAGCAGAAGGCCATTCTGATGGTTCTGTGGCGTGGCGTTACGGCGGTTGAGCAGTCATTCCGCTCCAAGATCGAAGAGGATGGGTACTCGGTAACGTATACCGAAATTTTGTCCAAGCAGGACCGGGCTGTGCTTGGCGAGAAGATACGGGCCTTGCAGGAAGATATTGCGGGCAAAAAGTTTGATATTGTCTATTGCTTCGGGACAACAGCGTGTCAGATGACGGTGCAGGTCGTTCGTGGAGCTGTGCCGGTTCTTTTCGTCAATGTCTTTGATCCTGTAGGGGCCGGCCTTGTCCACTCCGTGAAAATTCCTGGTGGCAATGTGACGGGCGTTACGATTGGGGTTCCTGTCAACGCGCAGCTTGATGCCCTGTCGCGGTTGGTGCCTATCAAGCGGTTATTCCTTCTGTTCAACGCGCGGGAGAGCAATGCCAACTTGTTTGCTGATCAGGTGCGGGGCTGGGCAGGACCAGCCGGGGTGGAGGTGCTGGAACGCCGGGTTGCCCCGGGGACGGATGCGCTTGAACGTGCCTTGGTTAGTATCTCGTCCGGTGAATTGAGTGCGGATGCCCTGTTTATCGGAACCGACAGCTATCTGATTTCACAAGCTGCGGATATTCATCAGGCTATTGGTTCCCGTATACCGCTTTTTGCTTCTGGCGAGGATCCTGTACGGAAAGGGTGGCTGGCAACCTGGGCTCCGCTGGCTGAGGATATTGGGCGCGCTGCGGCTGAAATAGCGTTGGCTGTTTTCAAAGGACAGGATGCATCGATGCTACCTATTGTTCTGCCCAAGCCCCATCTGATTGTTTCAAAAGCAGCAGCGGATCTGCACAAGGCCACGATTCCTGATGGAGCTGTTGTTTTGCCCTGACGGTTGGGTTCATATCTACTCTTATTGTATTTATTTGATATAATAAATTAATCTTGAGTGTTTTTCTTGTGGCGCGCATTATCCGACTTTTGAATGTAACATATTGATATTATGGTGATAGATGAACTGCCATCTCATATCGAGATGGCAGTCCTGCAAATAAGTCCTGTTTTATTTTATGGGTATTGGGGCAGGATGCGCAGGCCCGGGTGTGCAGAAGTACTGCGGCTTGCGGTCTTGGCGTAAGTTATGGAGGCGCACCTGTGCTCCCCGATCTTTCTTCTTTGGTTATCGTGTTGGTGGAGCAGGTCTCGGGTTACGCCTTGTTGGCTTGGGTTTTGGGAGCCACCTTTCTTTTATCTTCAGTCTGCACGCCATATCCGGCATGGCCACACAAGACCGTGCTTGTGTCCGGGGCTGCGTTCCTGTCTGTTTTGTGCGGGTGGCTTGATGCAGCTTGTTTTGGTCCCCATTGGGTCGCTTTACCCATAGCCGCCGTGGTGATAGCCAGTCTTCTGCATGGTTTTATTGCGGCAGGTGCCGTAGCGGTGACCAGCTCTCTGTGTCTTTATGGTCTGGGGCTTTATGACATCGTTACTGCATTTTCAATGGCGGCATGCGGGCTTCTGGCTGGAATAGTGTGCTACCTGTGCATGCGTTATCGGGATTCTTTTCCCTGTTTGTCCAATCTGCTCGTGATTCCTCTGGCGACGCTTCTGCCTGTGTCCCTGCATTATATGCTTATCCTGTTGGCAACAGATCGGATCGGGCCTGATCAACCGTCTTTACTGTTTGCCGCCGCATTTACCTTTCTGGTGCAGGTTGTTTCTATTGCTGGCTTTGTGTCTGTCTTCAGAGTACGTCTACGTGCTGCCCATTTTGATGTGACTGCCGCATGGAACAAGGCGCAGGATCTTGCAGGCAGGCTTCAGGGGCTGTTCCCGATCCTTGATTCCAGGCGTGCGGCTTCTGTTGCAACGCTTCTATGGCAAGGTCTTGGCGTCAATGGTGTTTGCATAACAGGCGAGCTGCATGTCTTGGCCAGCGCGGGTGAAGTTCCCAATTCATTTTGTACTGACGATATAGCGCCCTGCAAGGATCTAACGCAGCCCTTCCAGATGCGGTTGCCTGCTCGTTGTCTGGGGTCTGATTCCATTTTGGTCATACCTTTTGGCAATGAGGAAGAAGAATGCAGTGGGCATCTGGTGCTCTTTGTTTCTGATTATCATCCGTGCGTTTCGTACGTTGTAACCTTGACGGAGATGGTTGGGGCATTGCTCTTGTCGGCATGGACTGCGGAGCGTGGTGCGCAGCAGGCGCGTATGCTTGAGGAAGCCAGGGAAGAGTTGGTACGGGCCCGGCTTAATCCTCATTTTCTGTTTAATGCCCTGAATACAACGGCTGCCGTTGTTCGTCATGACCCTGACCGTGCGCGTCTTCTGATCCAGAAATTTGCGGCATGGTTGCGCCGTAATCTGGATCGTCCGTGGCAAAAAACATCTTTGGAAGATGAACTGGAGCATGTGACCAGCTATCTGGCTATCGAGCAGGCACGTTTTGCAGATCGTCTGAAGCTGGAGATATGCGTCCCGGATGACCTGTATCGGGACAGTATTCCCTCTTTTGTGCTGCAGCCACTGGTGGAGAATGCCATCAAGCATGCTGTTTCCCAGAGCCTGGGGCCTTGTACTGTCCGTATTCGGGCACACCGTGGAGAAGGTCACCTGGTTATAGCGGTGGAAGACAGCGCTGGGCTTTACCGTGAGGGCGGCTCTTCTGTGGTGAAGGGTATGGGCCTTGGCCTTGTACGGCAGAAGATTGGTAGTGGGGGCGGTGCGCTTGATATGACATGCCTGCCGGGAACGTTAACCCGGGCTACCCTCTCTATTCCGGTATCTGTGCCCAGTATCCAGGATTTGGGGTGCAAGCGGAGTGTTGCCGCATGATCCGTGTTCTGCTCGTTGATGATGAACCTTTGGCGCGTGATGCATTGAAGGACCTTCTTCTGGATGAATGTGACGTAGAGGTCATTGGTGAGTGCGGCAATGCGGTTGATGCCCTGGCTGCTATCAACCGGACCTCGCCGGATGCGGTCTTCCTGGATATTTTGATGCCCCGGATCAGCGGTATTGAGCTTTTGTCTATGCTTGATCCGCAACGTATGCCCCGGATCATCTTCCTGACAGCCCATGAGGATTATGCCTTGCAGGCCTTTGAAGGGCGGGCCTTTGATTATGTTCTCAAGCCGATTGAGAAATTACGGTTGCAGAAAACCCTGGATGCCTTGCGGGACAAGAACCGCTCCATGCCTTCTGTTACGCGCCCGTTGCTGCGGATTCCCTGCTCTGGGCTGCATCGGATCAGTTTGTTCAAGGTTGAGGAAATTGAGGCTGCTGTTTCCAGGCCCGGCGGGGTTTATGTGATGACAACAGACGGTGTGGAGCATTTTACCGAGCTGACCCTTCGGACCATGGAGGAACGTACACCGCTTATTCGTTGCCATCGCCAGTATATGATCAACCCTGATCATATCCGCGATATTGCCCTGTGCGACGGAGGGGGTGCCCTGATTGAAACATGCAGTAATCACACGGTACCGGTCAGCCGGCGTTTCCTTGGGTTGCTCAAAGAGCATCTTGGTATAGCATGACCCGGTCTTTTCCTGGCGTGGGCCTGTGTGTGTTCCGTCGGGGGCGGGGGCTTGTTTTTTTTCAGAACCGCTCGCAGCTGTTTTTCTGCCGCTGGCAGTTTTATCAAGCCGCTTGCTGTTTGTGTGCCCCCAAAAAGCCATAAAAAAGATAAGGTTTCATCAACAACCATAGTCACGGAGAAAGTCTATGGAAAATGCCCTGACCTTCGTGATCGTGGCCATCTGTGTTCTTGCCATATGTTATCGTTTTTACGGTGTTTTTATCGTCAAAAACGTTCTGGGCGCAGATGATTCGCAGATCACGCCGGCTCACAAGCTTGCCGATGGCAGGAACTATGTGCCGACTCGTAAATGGGTAAATGCCGGGCAGCACTTTGCTGCCATTGCCGCTGCTGGTCCCCTGGTTGGTCCGGTTCTGGCAGCCCAGTTTGGTTATTTCCCTGGTTTTGTATGGCTGCTGGTCGGCGTTGTTGTCGGTGGTGCTGTACATGACACGGTCGTTCTTTTTGCTTCGATGAAGCATAACGGAACATCCCTGTCTGAAATTGCCAAGGCCGAGCTTGGTCCCGTTGCCGGTGTGTGTACCGGTCTGGCCATGCTGTTTATTATCACTATCACCATGTCCGGTCTGTCGATGGTCGTGGTTCATGCCCTGGAGCGGAACCCCTGGGGGACGTTTGCTGTGGCCATGACGGTGCCGATTGCCATCTTTGTTGGCCTGTTCGAGCGGATTACGGGGCATGCCCGTGCAGCGACGTGGGCTGGTCTGGCCGGGATCCTGGCCTCTGTCGTGGCTGGTCCTTATATTCAGGGCACGCTGGTCGGTGAATGGCTTAGCCTGCATGTTGATACGGTTGCCTTGTCGCTGCCGATCTATGCATTCTTTGCCAGTGCATTGCCTGTCTGGCTGCTGCTGACCCCACGCGGTTATTTGTCCAGTTTCATGAAGATCGGGGTGTTTGGTGCCTTGGTTGTTGGCGTTGTGTTCATCAACCCGACGATTCAGTTTCCGGCCTTTACCCAGTTTATTCATGGCGGCGGCCCGGTTTTGTCCGGTCCGGTATGGCCCTTCATTTCGATTACCATTGCCTGTGGTGCGATCTCTGGTTTCCATGCCTTCATCGGATCAGGAACAACACCGAAGCTGGTGGACAAGTGGTCTGATATTCGTCCGGTCGCTTTTGGTGCCATGCTGGTGGAGTGCCTGGTTGCGGTTATGGCCCTGGTTGCTGCAACCTCCCTGCCTGTGGCGGACTATTTCGCCATTAATGCAAAGCCGGAAGTGTTTGCGGCGCTGGGCATGGATGTGGTCGAACTGCCGCGCTTGTCCGAGGCTATTGGCATCGACCTGGCCGGGCGTACCGGCGGTGCGGTGACCTTGGCCGTTGGCATGACGTACATCTTCACGAAAATTCCCTGGTTCTCGACCTTGTCGTCGTATTTCTTCCAGTTCGTGATCATGTTCGAGGCCGTCTTTATCCTTACGGCGGTTGATTCCGGGACCCGTGTTGCCCGTTACCTGATCCAGGATTTCGGCGGCAGCTTGTGGGCACCCCTGAAGCGGATCGACTGGGCTCCGGGTGCCATTGGTGCCAGTGCCCTGGCCTGCCTGGCTTGGGGATACCTTCTTAACTCCGGTGATATCAACTCGGTTTGGGCCCTGTTCGGGGTGTCCAACCAGCTGATGGCCACTGTGGGTCTGATTATCGGTGCAACAATTATCCTGAGGCTCTCGCAGAAGCGCATCTATGTGCTGACCTGCCTGGTGCCTTTGGCGTACCTGTTTGTCACTGTCAACTATGCTGCTTTCTGGATGATAGAGAATGTTTATCTGAATGAAACGGCACGGGGTTACAGCCCGTTCAATGCAGGTCTCTCGCTTATCATGATGGGACTTGGGGTCGTGATCCTGATTTCGGCCATTCGCAAGTGGGCTGAAATGCTACGGGCTGCAAAAGCCCCGGCATTCGGACCCGCTGCGGCCGAATAGACCGGTTACCCGGGCAGTCTTGTGTTGGCTGCCCGGGCTGCTCCAAAGGAGAGAGTAATGAGTGTTCAATCCAAAAACGATGCCTTTGCCCTGTGCTGGTCCGGTTTCCGGGATGGTGAGTGGCAGAAAAAAGTCGATGTGCGCGACTTTATCCTGCGTAACGTCACCCCCTATGAAGGAGATGACAGCTTTCTGGCCGGTGCGACAGAGCGGACCAAGGCGTTGTGGGACAAGCTTGGCGAACTGCTGAAGCTTGAGCGCGAAAAGGGTGTGCTGGATGTTTCTGCGGATCGTCCGTCCTCGATCCTTGCCCACGATCCCGGCTATATTGACAAGGACAGCGAGATTATTGTCGGTCTGCAGACCGACGCCCCCCTGAAGCGGGCTATTATGCCCAACGGGGGTCTGCGTATGGTCGAGAGCGGTCTTGAGGCCTATGGTTTCAAAATTGATCCGGCTGTCCAGGAGATTTGGGGCAAGTACCGCAAATCGCATAACCAGGGCGTATTCGACACCTACACCCCCGATATTCTGGCTGCCCGCAAGAGCGGTGTGATCACTGGCCTTCCCGATGCCTATGGTCGTGGCCGCATTATCGGTGACTATCGTCGTGTTGCCCTTTACGGCGTCGATTTCCTGCGCCAGGACAAGCAGCGTGAGTTCCATGAGCTGGATAACCACAGCTTTACCGAGGACGTGCTGCGCCTGCGCGAAGAGTTGAGCGAACAGTGGCGTGCCCTTGGCGAGCTCCAGGAGATGGCGGCCCGCTATGGCTTTGATGTCAGCCGTCCGGCAGCCAATGCCCGTGAAGCCATCCAGTGGACCTACATGGCCTATCTGGCGGCTGTGAAGGAACAGAACGGTGCGGCCATGTCCTTCGGCCGTGTGTCTTCCTTCCTCGATATTTTCATTCAGCGCGATATCGAAGCCGGTGCCCTGACCGAAGAGCAGGCTCAGGAGATGATCGACGATCTGGTGATCAAGCTGCGTATTGTCCGCTTCCTGCGTACGCCGGAATACGACCAGCTGTTCTCCGGTGATCCGACCTGGGTGACCGAGTGCGTTGGTGGCATGGCTGAGGACGGGCGTCCCTTGGTCACCCGCAACAGCTTCCGTTTCCTGAATACCCTGTACAACCTGGGTCCGGCCCCGGAGCCTAACCTGACGGTCCTGTGGTCCACCAGCCTGCCCGAAGGGTTCAAGTTGTTCTGCGCCAAGGTTTCAGCAGACACCAGCGCCATCCAGTACGAGAACGATGACCTGATGCGTCCGAAGTGGGGCGATGACTATGGCATTGCCTGCTGTGTCTCTGCCATGCGTATTGGAAAGCAGATGCAGTTCTTTGGTGCGCGTGCCAACCTTGCCAAGGCCCTGCTGTACGCGATCAACGGTGGTGTTGACGAAAAGACCGGCCAGACTGTAGCCCCGGGCATGGAGCCGATCACGTCTGATGTTCTTGACTATGACGAGGTGATGAAGCACTTCGACAAGACCATGGACTGGCTGGCTGTGACGTATGTCAAGGCTCTGAACTGCATTCACTACATGCACGACCGCTATTCCTACGAGCGGATCGAAATGGCCCTGCATGATCGTGACATCCTGCGGACCATGGCCTGTGGTATTGCCGGCCTGTCTGTTGCGGCGGACTCCCTGTCTGCCATTCGTCATGCCAAGGTTCATGTTGTCCGTGATGAGCGCGGGCTGGCGGTTGATTATCGGATCGAAGGTGACTACCCGGCCTATGGCAACAATGATGACCGTGTTGACAGCATTGCTGTCTGGCTGACGGAGACCTTCATGAAGAAGGTGGCGGCCCAGCCGGTCTTCTATCGCAATGCCATGCCGACACAGTCTGTGCTGACCATCACGTCCAACGTGGTATACGGCAAGAAAACCGGGAATACCCCGTGCGGGCGTCGTTCCGGCGAGCCGTTTGCCCCGGGTGCCAACCCGATGAACGGTCGCGATACCAAGGGCTTTGTGGCTGCGGGCGCTTCGGTTGCCAAGCTGCCGTATGACGCTGCCCTGGACGGCATCAGCTGGACGGCTTCGGCCACTCCGGACTCCCTTGGCCGTACCCCGGACGAGAGAGCTGCCAACTTGGCGGGTTGCCTGGATGGTTTTGCCGAAGCTGGAGGCTTCCATGTCAACGTCAACGTGTTCAATCGCGACACTTTGGTTGAGGCGATGGAGCACCCCGAGCTGTACCCCCAGCTGACCGTTCGCGTGTCGGGTTATGCGGTGAACTTCGTCAAGCTGACCCGTGAACAGCAGCTTGATGTGATCAACCGCACTTTCCACGGCGCCATGTAAACTTGTTACCCGGAGAATGACGCGTATGCCTATGTCCCTGACCCGCCCCCATGTTCCGGTTGCTCCCGGCGGAGATACTCCCTGTGGCTATCTGCATTCGGTGGAAACCGGGGCGGCGGTTGACGGACCGGGGATGCGCGTCGTTCTGTTTTTGTCAGGATGTTTGTTCCGGTGTTCGTATTGCCATAATCCGGATACCTGGAAGCTTCATAATGGCCGCCTTGTCACACTGGACGAGGCGGTCGCCGAGGTCAGCCCCTATGCCCGCTTTCTCAAGCGCAGCGGCGGGGTGACCCTGTCCGGTGGGGAGCCGTTGATGCAGGCGGCTTTTGCCGGTGCCCTGTTGCGGCGCCTGAAGGATGAATTCGGCCTGCACTGTGCGCTTGATACCCAGGGTTTTCTGCATGCCGGTGTGGATGATGACTGGTTTGATCCGGTTGATCTTGTCCTGCTGGACATCAAACACAGCGACCCGGATGCCTACCAACAGCTTGTTGGCCAGCCATTGCAACCCACCCTTGATTTTGCCCGGCGTCTGGTTCGACTTGGCAAGCGGATGTGGATCCGGTATGTGCTGGTTCCCGGTGTGACCGACGGGGAAGAGGATATCGACCGGCTGGGAGCTTTCCTGGTGTCTCTTGGTCCTTTGGTCGAACGTGTTGAGGTTCTTCCATTTCATCAGCTGGGTGCTTCCAAATGGGAGTCGCTTGATATGGACTACCCCCTGGCGGATACCCCGGTTCCGACAGCGGAGCAGGCCAATGCCGCCCGCAAACGCTTTGCGGCTTATGGTTTGACCGTTTACTGATTTTTTTCTGTTCCGGCTGGATCATGATCCTGTGCCGGCCCTGCGACGAGGCAAGTTTTTGTTATGAGCGATACCCAAAATCTGGTTCTGGTCATCAACTGCGGTAGTTCATCGCTGAAATTCGCGGTTTTTGCCGGAAGCAGCCAGGATCCCGAGCTGTCAGGCCTTGCAGAATGCCTGGGCAGTCCGGAGGCCCGCCTGAAATACCGGATCCATGATGGAGAAAGCCAGACGGTGGCCTTGTCCGGGCCGGGTCATGATGCGGCTCTGGCGTCTATTTTGGGAATTTTGGGGGAGCAGGGGCTTCTTGGCCGTGTCACGGCTGTCGGGCACCGGATTGTGCACGGAGGAGAGCGGTTTTGTGCTTCGGCCGTGATTACACCCGAAGTTCTGGCCGATATCGAGGCCTGTACCCCGTTGGCCCCCCTTCATAATCCGGCTAACCTTCTGGGGGTTCGCACCGCCATGGAAGCCTTGCCGGATGTGGCTCATGTGGCTGTTTTTGATACCTCTTTCCATCAAACCATGCCGGAAACAGCCTTTTCCTATGCGGTGCCGGAGCGATTCTATCGCCAGCATGGTGTGCGCCGGTATGGCTTCCATGGGACCAGTCATCGGTTTGTGGCTGCACAGACAGTTGAGATGCTGGATCTCAATCCGGATGATCACGGGATTGTGATTGCGCACCTTGGCAACGGGGCTTCGGCTTCGGCCATCCTGAACGGACGTAGCGTTGATACCTCTATGGGTATGACGCCGCTGGAAGGTTTGGTCATGGGTACCCGGTGTGGCGATGTCGATGTCGGTGCGGTTCTGCATATGGCTCGTTGTGAAGGGCTTGATCTGGATGGAATTGACCGCGTTCTGAACCGGGAAAGCGGGTTGCTGGGTCTGTCGGGTTTGTCCAACGATTGCCGGACCTTAGAGCAGGCTGCTGCCGAGGGGCATGCCGGGGCCAGGTTGGCGTTGGCCGTTTTCGTTCACCGTCTGGCGCGTTCGATCGGTGCCTTGGCGACGTCTCTTCCCCGGCTGGATGCTGTGGTCTTTACAGGCGGTATTGGCGAAAATTCGTCCCTGATCCGCCGCGATACGGTGGCTCGTCTTGGTGTTTTCGGTCTGACTTTGGATGTGGCAGCAAACGATGCGGCTGTGCGGGGCCGGGCCGGTGTCATTTCTGCCGGCAACAGGCCGGTGGTTGCCGTTGTGGCAACCAACGAGGAATGGATGATTGCCAGCGATGCACTGGCGTTGGTCCAGTCCTCTTCTGGTCCAGCGTGAGGGGGAGTAAGCGTGTCCTCCAAAACATTTTTTCTTTCTGCGACCACCCGCGATGCAGGGCTGACCTCTGCGGCTTTGGGGTTGGCCCGCGCGTTTCAGCGTAGCGGTCTGAAGGTTGCCTTTGCCAAGCCGGTGGCCCAGCCGGATTCCACGGGTCCGGTTCCCGAGGGCGACCTGGCCGATCCGTCGGCCCAGTTTGCCCGTCAGCTTTGTCTGGCCGAAGTGGCGTCTTCCATACCCTTTGATGTGGCGGAGGCGCGTTTTACGGCCGGGGATATCGACGGTCTGATGGAGGAGGTTGTCACGATTGTCGAGGCGGTTGCCTCCGGCGTTGACGTTGTTGTCCTGGAAGGGCTCTTGCCCCTGAATGGCAGTGGCATGGCAACGGCCCTTAACGCGGCCATGTGCCGCAGCCTGGATGCTGGTCGTATTGTTGTTGTCCCCGGACAGAACCAGGGCGTGGATGCCTTGGCTGCTTCTGTGGCCAAGGCTGTTCGCCTTCCCGCTGCAGACCGTCCCCCGGTCGGGGTTCTGGTCAACAAGCATGCCGCGGATGTTGATGCTTCGGCTTTGCGGACCGCCATGGAGAAGGTCGAGGTTTCAACGCCGCTGATCGGTATTGTCCCGTGGGAGCCGCGGCTGCTGGCCCCTCGTCTGTCCGACGTGGTGCGGGCCCTGGATCTGACCGTGCTGCATCACGGAGCTTTGGAAACTTCCCGGGTGCGCAGTATCGTTGTGGCGGCGGGTGAGTCCGAGACCTGTATTTCCCGCCTTGGTCCCGGTGCCCTGGTCGTCAGTCACTGTGACCGTGGTGACATTGCCTTGGCTACGGCTCTTGCCAACCAGAGGGGAGTTCCCCTGTCCGGGTTGTTGTTGACCGGTGGAGGGACATTATCGCCGCGGGTTGCCGATCTGGTCATGCCGCCCAGCTCCGGTACCTTGCCGGTTGTTATGGCGAAGGAGGATACCTTTGCTGTGGCTTCTGCCCTGTCCCGTCTGGCCAGCGGGGTTGCTGCCGATGACTTCGAGCAGATGGAGCAGGTGATCGATTTTGTGGCCGGTCGTCTGGATACCGGACCTTTGCGTCGTATAATCGGTGAACCCTCCGAGCTTCGCTTGTCACCTCCAGCTTTCCGTTACCGTCTGATCCGGGAAGCCCGGAAGGCCGACAAGCGGATTGTTCTTCCCGAGGGAGACGAGCCCCGGACGCTGGAGGCTGCGGTGGTTTGCCATCGCAAGGGGATTGCCCGCTGTGTTCTGTTGGGGAATCCCGGTCGTATCCGCGAAGTGGCGGCTGCGCGTGGTCTGGAATTGCCCGATGGTCTGGAGATCGTTGATCCGGAGTCTGTCCGTGACCGCTATGTGGACCCGCTGGTCGAGCTGCGCAAGGGCAAGGGATTGACCGCACCGCAGGCAGCGCAACAGTTGGAAGATACGGTTGTGCTGGGTACCGTGATGCTTGCTTTGGACGAGGTCGATGGCCTTGTATCCGGAGCGGTCCATACAACAGCCAACACGGTACGTCCGGCGCTTCAGTTAATTCGGACCGCACCGGGTGCTAGTATTGTCTCCAGCATCTTTTTCATGCTGATGCCGGACCAGGTTCTGGTTTATGGCGACTGTGCCATCAATCCAGACCCCGATGCCGGGCAGCTGGCTGATATTGCCATTCAGTCGGCAGATTCTGCGCGGGCTTTTGGTATTGATCCCCGTGTGGCGATGATTTCCTATTCAACCGGTACATCCGGCAGCGGGGATGATGTCGAGAAGGTACGGCAAGCCACCGAGCTGGCCCGGTCCCGTCGTCCGGACCTGACCATTGATGGCCCCATGCAGTACGATGCGGCCAGTGTCGAGAGTGTAGCCCGGAGCAAGGCCCCGGACAGTCCGGTTGCCGGGCGTGCCACGGTCTTTGTGTTCCCGGATCTGAATACCGGCAATACAACATACAAGGCGGTTCAGCGTTCTGCCGGTGTAATCAGCGTCGGCCCGATGCTTCAGGGGTTGCGCAAGCCGGTTAACGACCTGTCCCGTGGTGCTTTGGTCGATGATATTGTCTACACCATTGCTTTGACGGCTATTCAGGCCGGGGCGCAGTCTGCGGAAGCGGACAAGTCGTAATCCCGAATATCCGATGGATAGGGATGGAGCCGGATTTAAGAAAAATCCGGCTCTTTTTTGTTTCTACTGGATAATACCGTTGATTTTCAGTGGAATCCGTATCTACCGTGATCCTGCTGAACCGGGTGGAGGGTGTTGCGATGAAGCGGTACGGATTTGTAGCTGTCGTGGTTTCTGGCCTGCTTGTCGGGTGTGGCCCGAAAGTCCCTCCCGTGAACGCTCCGCCAACGGCTGGCCCGGTTGACATGGATCGTTATATGGGAACCTGGTATGAAATTGCCTCGTTGCCTGCTCCGTTCCAGGAGGGGTGTGTGGCAACCACAGCCAAGTACGAGAAGACCTTTGACGGAACCATAGAGGTGACAAACCGCTGCCTGCACGAGTCTTTCCGTGGACGGGAGCGGGAAGCAAAGGGAACTGCGCATCTCGATCCCTTGCAGCCGGATGGATCCCGTCTGTTTGTCAGCTTCTTTCCGTTTACTGAGGGAGCGTACTGGGTCCTTGCTCTTGATGCAGGCTATCGGTGGTCCGTCGTTGGCTCTCCTGACCGGCGTTATCTCTGGATACTGTCGCGCACCCCGACGATGAGTAAATCCCAGTACGAGATCCTCAAGGGTAAGGCAGAGCGTCTGGGGTATCCGGTCTCGAAGCTGGTGCTTACCCAACAGCCGCCCATCCCCTGATGGGTCCGTTATCCGGTAAAAAGGACCCATAAAATCGGCAGGATAATGGCTGTAGCCAGGCCGTTGAGGCCCATGGACAGGCTGGAGAAGGCGCCGCTGACTTCGCTGTGCTGGAGGGCGCGTGCTGTTCCGACGCCGTGACACACCGTGCCCATGGCTACACCGCAGGCCCGGCGGTCACGAACTCCGGTCAGGCGTAGGATCCCGGGGCCAACCACGGCTCCCAGTATGCCGGTCAGGATAACAACAACCGCCGCCAGGGAGGGCAAACCACCGATCTGCTCAGCAATTCCCATGGCGATAGGGCTGGTGACGGACTTTGGTGCTATGGATGCGAGGGCGACGGGACTGACACCGGCTGCCCATGCCAGAGCAATGGCGCTGCCGGCCGCACAGACTGAGCCGGTGCCTATTGCTACGACAAGGGCCCGCAGGGAGCGGCGCACACGCCCCAGCTGGTTGTAAAGCGGGACAGCCAGTGCCACGGTAGCTGGCCCCAGCAGGAAATGGATGAATTGTGCCCCACTGAAATAATCGGCGTAGCTGATATTGCTGATCTTGAGGACTGCGACCAGCAGCAGCATGGCCGTCAGAACCGGATTCAGAATGGCTCGCCGTCCACTTTTTTCGAAGATCCACAAGCCGGCAACATAAGCTAACAGTGTGATGGTCAGCCCTGTCAGGGGGCTTGTGCTGAGGTCATTCCAGACGTTGGTGATATGCGTGGACATCATGAGGGAGGCTGTTCCTGTACGTCATGACCAGACTCTGGCCTGCCATGAGGTTCTGCAGAGAAGCGTGTCCGGGGTATCATCGCCTGCATGACATGGCCCGTAACAATCAGGCCAAGAAGCGTTGATCCCACGACCGCCAGTGCGATTCCCTTCCATTCTAGGGTCAGCAGTGGTGCCAAGGTTACGACTCCCACCCCTGCGGGGATAAATAACAGGCCAAGATGTCGCAAAAGTGCATTGGCCGTGGACTGTAAGCCCTCCGGTGGAGGATCGGCCAGTCCCCCCCTGCGCAAGAGGAAGCCACGCACCATAAGCCCGGAAAATAACAGAACCATACCAAGAACAGGGCCTGGCACGGGAATGCGGGCTATGCGGGCCAGGGCTTCTCCCGCAAGCTGGCAAACAACAAGGGTGGCAATAAAACCTGGGGTCATGGGTGTCGGATTCTCTTGCTTCTGTTGCTGTACAGGTGAAACCGGAACCATGCTGGCATGTTGGCTGCCCTGTTTTCCAGCCCTAAATGACATGAGAAACAGCAGGCTTTGGCTTTGTGTTGCCACGTCCTTTTTGTCATCAAAATTATTTGCAGGCAGGTTACGTAGTCCGGATGGACACATCCGGGTCTGCAGCCTTGCCGGGGTTTGGAGAAGTGCGGTATCCCTCGGTATGCACAAAGCGGTCGGGAAGTATGTCCTGTCGTCGGGGTGTGCCGGTTATTCTGGTCCATGGCGAGTGGGGCCTTTTGGTGGTTTCCTTGTCGGTATGGGCAGAGTGACTTGACCGAATTCAGTACTGGATGAGGGCAGGAATGGACAAAGGGCGTTCCCCGCGCAAGATGTTCACCGCAGAGGTTCAGCTGCGTAACCGCTATGGCGGTGACGCTTCCCCTGCCGGTGGCGCTGTTGTTGCTGCCTCTGATCCTGAAATGCGTGACGAGGTTTCCGCCCTGAAGAATGAGGTCAGTCACCTCAGTCATCTCCTCAGAACGTATGTTATTCCGCCGGAAGACGAGCAAAAAGCTGCCGATGGGGAGCCCGATCCCGAGGATCCCTTGGTGCAGGAGTTTGAGCGTCAGCGTGCCGAGGTGCGCATTCTGAAGATGGAGTTGCGGGCTTTGGCCAACTCCATTCAGGAGACGAAACGCGAAATTGCGCAGTTGCGGACCAGTGACGGGGATTCTGATCGGCTTGATATTGTTGCCGGTGAACTGGATGCGGTTGTCGGTGCAACCGAGCGGGCGACGGATGGGATCCTGGAGGCGGCTGAAAAAATCGACAACGCCGCTCAGAACCTGCGCTCCAAGGCCGATGATGCTTACTTTGCCCACCTTGCCGAAGATATCAGCGAGCACGTGGTTGCGATTTTCGAACATGCCAACTTCCAGGATATCACGGGTCAGCGCATCAACAAGGTCGTCAGCACGCTGAAGTTTGTTGAAGAGCGTATCGACAAGATGATCAATATCTGGGGTCAGGAAACCTTTGAAGAGCTTCTGGCTGAAATGCCTGATACGCCGGCCGGTGACGACGAGCGCCGTCTGCTTAACGGACCCCAGATGGCCGAGAGAGCAATTTCTCAGGGCGATATCGACAAGCTGTTTGGCTGAATATCCTGTTATCCGATTACGTACGTTTGCTTGAACCGGGGCTGTGAAGGCCCCGGTTTTTTGCTTGGCTTCTCTTGGCGCATTCACCGTGTGTCAGGTATACTCCGTGTCTTGGGGTTGCCCTTGGTTCAGTAGGGGTGTTTTCGTCCCGTTTTTGCTCGGTGTGGGGTTTGTGATGACCGATGTGCATGCTGCCATGCAGGCCCTGATGTCTGCGAGCCGTCTCAAGGCAGACTCGGCTGCCGGGCGTCCGGTGCGCCCGGTGGTTACCATTTCCAGGGAACATGGGGCATTGGGGCGCCAGGTCGCAGAGGCTCTGTCTGCTCATTTGCAGGTTCCCCTGTATGACCGCGCCTTGATTGGCAAGATTGCCAGCCGTCTTGATGTTGATCAGGAGACGGCGAAAATGCTGGATGAAAGCGTGGGGCGTGCCAGTGATTTATGGCTGGTGGGGCTTTTGAAGGGAAAAGATCTTTCCAAGGATACCTGGCGGACTCACTTGGTGAATATCTTTCTGGGCTTATCCAAGGTTGGTGGCATTATTCTCGGACGTGGTGCACACCTTGTTCTGGAGGATTCCTGTGCCCTTCGCCTGAAGCTTGTTGCCCCGCGGGCTTTGCGGATCAAGAGGATTGCCGAGCGTAATGCCGTGCCAGAGGCCATCGCCGACCAGCAGGTTCTGGAGGCGGATACGGCACGTTTGTGTTTTCTCAAAGATATGTTCGGGGCTCGTTCAGATGAACCTGCGGCGTTTGATCTGGTTCTGAACACGGCACGCCTGGATGACGTGGACGCTATTGTTCGTCTGCTTGCAGCGGCCTATGAGGGGATTGCCCGTTGCCATCAGGTGCGTGGCTGAGCAGTGTCTGGTATGTGGGTTTTGGGGGATTGATGGCGGGGAATCATGCAGCCACTGTGGAAGTGGTGGGAAATATCGGGCATCGGCCGGTCCAGATCTGGTTATGGTCACTCTGTGCCCTAGTTTTTTGCATGGTACTTCTGGGGGGAGCAACCCGATTGACGCAATCCGGACTCTCTATGGTGGAGTGGAGGCCTCTCGACTTCCTACCCCCTATGAGCGAGGCCGCATGGGAGGAGATGTTCCTGCTGTACAAGGCGTCTCCCGAGTATACACACCGTAATGTGGGTATGGATCTGGCTGGGTTCAAGGGGATTTTCTGGCTGGAATATGTGCACCGCCTTGTGGGGCGGCTGGTAGGTGTTGTGGTTATGGTCCCGCTGCTTGTTTTTGTGGCGTGTGGTCTTGTGGATCGTTGTGTGTTGCGCCGTATTCTCGGGCTTTTTGTTCTTGGTAGTCTGCAGGGAGCACTGGGCTGGTTCATGGTTGCCTCGGGCCTTGTTGAACGTCCGGATGTCAGCCACTACCGCCTTGCAGCGCATCTGATGCTGGCTGTTATTCTGTTTGCAGCCCTGTTATGGATGGCCTTGGACTGTACTGTTTCCACCGTCTTCTCTCCGGCACCAGATGGTGTTGTACGCGGTCCCTTGCTGTGTCTTGGCATGATTATGCTGACCATGACATGGGGAGCTTTTGTCGCGGGCCTTGATGCAGGGCTGACCTACAACACCTTTCCCCTGATGGATGGGCATATTGTTCCACCGGGGGCATGGCTGCAGGATCCTTGGTGGTATAATCTGGTGGCGAACGTTGCAACGGTACAGTTCGTGCATCGGTCTCTGGCGTTTTGTACGGTTGTGGTGACCTGTGTCGTTGCCTGGAAACTTTGGGCTGCATCATTGTCCAAGCCTGTTCGTTACCTTGCTCTCACCTTGGTTTTTGCTGTTTGTGTACAGCTTGGTCTTGGTATTACAACCTTGCTGCTGGCTGTTCCTGTCAGCCTTGGTATCGTACATCAGGCGATGGCTGTTGTCTTGGTCGGCCTGTGTGTAACCCTTATTTTTCGGCTTGTGCGTGGGTGATAATGAGTGTTGACGGGCAGCAGGGCAAGGCATGGGGTTTGCGGCTCGCAACGCTTTTTTCCCTGTGTTTTGTCGTATTGGCTGCTCTCGTATCTCTTTTGCTCTCAGAACGCAGGGTGCGTGAACTGGCGCTGGAGTTGTCCCTGCAGGAAGTCTGGGGGTCCTTGCCGGTCCTGAGTTCAGCTCTGGAGGGATGGTCGTCACAGACACAGGCTCCTGCAGAACTTTCCCATGATCTTGCCTTGGTTGTGTACAGTCTTGTCATGAGGGAGATTCACCATCTTCCCGTGACAGCCGTTGTGGTGGTTTATCCGGACGGGTCTGCGGTTATCCCGGATGCAGCTCCTGCCTTGCCTGATCTTTCCTCTGATCCCTTGTGGCTGTCTTCGGCCTTGCGTGGATACAAGCCCGTTTGGTTGCAGGATCATGGTACGTCCGTGGAAATTATTGCCGCACTTCCTTTGGAGCGTCGTGACGGTAGTCTTGTTGGCGGGGTTCTGTTGCGTCTTGATGCCAGCTCAGCCCTGAATGAACAACAGATCTTTTTGCGGGTATATCGTTGGTGCGTTGGGGCAGGGTTTGGTGTTGTCTTCCTGATTGTCTTGGCAATCTGTGCCGTATTCTGGCGTGCCCGGGTGCACGATCGCCAGCTTTTGGTGAGAGAAGGGGCGTTGCGTCGCCATATGGAGGAAAGTATAAGCGCGTTGTCTTGCTCCCTGCAGGATATCACGGGTCCTTTGCCGGCAATGATTGCCCGGGTTGACCATCGCCAGCATTATGTTTTTGCAACAGCTGAATATTGCCGCTGGTTTGGCACTTTTGGGACATCCTCCGTTCCGGTTGGTACCAACCTTCTGGCTGGGGAGAATTTTGAATTTCATCTGGGTGAGAACTACGCCCAGGTTTCTGATCTTGTTGTGGCCGCTCTGGATGGGTTGTCTGCGGTTTCCGAGGGGGTCTGGTCATTCCCTGACGGGGTGCGTTGCGTCAGGGTCGAATTACAGCCTGTTTTTGAACGGGCTGCCGTGAGGGGTTTCTTCATTTCCATTACGGACATTACGGCCATGAAGCGCCTGGAACGTGATCTTCGCAATGCGCGCGATCGGATGGAAGAAGAATTTACCGCCCGAACTCTCGAACACAAAAAGACGGTTGAAAGCCGTTTGGCCGAAGCTTTGGACCGGGTATCCGAGGGGTTTCTTCTTTGGGACAGCCAGGACTGTCTTCTGATTTGCAATCAGGCATTCCGGTTACTGTTCCCGTCACTGAGCAAACGTGTTGTGCCCGGCATTCATTATGCCGAAGTCGTAGCACTGCTTGATGCTCTTGAGGTTGCTTCTGCATCAGACGGTCATGACCGTGCTTCCGGGGATACTTCCGGCCAACTCTCCCGTCCGCGTGAACGTTGCTTCCGGGATTCTTTATGGGTCCTGATGACAGAAACCAGGACGCCTGAGGGGCTGACGGTCATGACGTTTACCGATATCTCGGAACGAAAAGCGGCCGAGTTGGCCTTGTTGTCGTCAGAGGCTGATTTGCGTGAGCTGCACAGGATCACCAGTGATCCAGACCAGGGAATGGTCGAGAAGGTTCCAGCCCTCTTGCAGCTTGGGTGCAGGCGTTTTGACATGACCGGTGCCTGTCTTGCGCGTTGTCAGGGCGATGTCCTGATTTCGGACTACGTGGTTGGGAGGCATGATGATCTGAAGGTGGGACAGGTTTTATCCTGCGCCGGAATGTCATTGTCTGATGTTCTGGAAGGGCGGGAAATCCTTGTGCCAAGCTGTACGCAGGGGGAAACCGCTCAAACCTGTCTGGCTGTACGTGTTGTGGCTTGCAGACGCACGTGGGGTATCTTGTTCTTTCGTGGTCCGGGACAGGCCGGGCGTTGCCTGCAGCCCGCTGACCTTGAGTTTGCGCGCTTGCTGGCCCTGTGGATTGGGGCTCGGATTACCCATGTCGAGACAGAAATGCACCTTAGGGCAGCCCTGGAGCAGGCGGATGCTGCCAGCCGGTCAAAGTCTCTTTTTCTGGCAAATATGAGCCATGAGCTAAGGACGCCGCTGAACGCAATTATTGGCTTCTCGGATGTTATGGCCAGTGAGATTTTTGGTGCCCACACAGCACCTCAGTACAAGGACTATTCGGCCAGTATCAAGGATTCAGGGCAGCATCTTCTCTCTATTATCAATGACATCCTTGATACAGCCAAGGTTGAGGCCGGGCATCTGACGCTTGATGACGATGTGATAAAACCGGTTGACCTGATTGATGGAACAATCCGTCTTCTTCAGGGCCAGCTGTCTGCCGCAGGGCTGACCATGCGCACAGATATTCCCGCAGACCTTCCGTCTATACGGGGAGATGCGCGACGCCTGCGCCAAGTCATGCTGAACTTGCTGTCCAACGCGATCAAGTTTACTCCCTCAGGCGGTGTTGTGAATATTACTGCTTTGTGCGCCCCTGCGGATGGTATGACGATAACGGTTTCTGATAACGGAATTGGTATGCGAACCGATGATATTGCCGTTGCCTTGGCCCCGTTTGGTCAGATTGACAGCAGTTTGTCGCGCCGACATCAGGGAACGGGTTTGGGGCTGCCCTTGTCCCGTTCCTTGGTGGAGGCGCATGGGGGGACATTATCCTTGGTCAGCGCGCCAGGTAAAGGGACCGAGGTTCGCGTATGGCTTCCCCCTGATAGGCTTGTTCAGAGAGCCTGAGTTTATCCAGAGGCGCTTTTTTATTATTTTCCGGGCTGGTGATTTTGCCAGGAAACGCACATAGTGTGGGCGTTCTTGACGTCTGGACCGGAGTTTTCACCATGGTTGATCGTGCCCTTACCGAAGATCTGTTCTTCTCTCGTGCCGGGCTCGACCAAGATGCAACGCGCCGTATCGTTTCTGAGGCCTTATCCGGGGCGGATGACGGAGAGCTTTATCTGGAATACAGGCAGTCTGAATCCGTTTCGCTGGATGATGGGCGTATTCGTTCCGCTTCCTTTGATACGGCACAGGGGTTTGGTCTGCGGGCCATCGTGGGGGATACGGCAGGGTACGCTCATGCATCGACCTTGGATGAGGCCTCCTTGCGTCGCGCAGCAGCCACTGTTTCGGCTGTACGTGGTGGTTATTCCGGGACCTTTGCTGCGCCACCTGTAGGGACAAACCAATCTCTTTATACAGATCAGAACCCCCTTTCGCCGGTTCCTTTTTCAGTCAAGGTCGGGGTGCTTGGAGAGATTGATGCCTATCTCAGGGGGCGTGATCCGCGTGTTCGCCAGGTTATGGCCTCCTTGGGTGCGTCTTGGCAGGCTGTTCATATCATGCGTCCAGACGGTGAAGCCGCTGATATTCGTCCGATGGTGCGCCTGAGCATCACCGTTATGGTTGAGAAAGGCGGTCGTTGTGAAACGGGATCATGGGGGCAGGGTGGGCGTATCAAGTACGATTGGTTGCTGGAAGAGGAAACCTGGAAGACTGCGGCGGAGCGTGCCCTGAATCAGGCATTGGTCAATCTTGAAAGCGTTGATGCCCCTGCCGGTGAAATGCCGGTTGTTCTGGGGTGTGGGTGGCCGGGCGTTCTTTTGCATGAAGCTGTTGGGCATGGCTTGGAAGGAGACTTCAATCGCAAGAAGACGTCGGCCTTTTCCGGGCTGATGGGCCAGCGTGTGGCAGCTCCTGGTGTGACTGTGGTTGATGACGGAACCTTGCCGGACCGGCGCGGGTCGATCACGATTGATGACGAGGGTACGCCTTCGGCCCGCAATGTTTTGATCGAGGATGGTATTTTGAAAGGTTATTTGTTTGACCGTATGAATGCCCGCTTGATGGGGGTTCGTTCATCCGGAAACGGGCGCCGGCAGTCGTATGCTCATAAGCCGCTGCCGCGTATGACCAACACCTTTATGCTGGGTGGCTCGTACGAGCCGGAGGAAATTATCCGAAGTGTGAAAAAGGGCCTTTTTGCCGTTAATTTTGGCGGTGGCCAAGTTGATATCACGTCTGGAAAGTTTGTCTTCGCCTGTACAGAGGCCTGGAAAATTGAAGACGGCAAGCTGACAGCTCCGGTCAAGGGAGCAACCTTGATTGGCAATGGTCCCGATGTTCTTACGCGTGTCTCCATGATTGGCAATGATGTGGAGCTGGATGCGGGGATTGGCACATGTGGCAAGGATGGCCAAGGGGTTCCCTGTGGCGTTGGACAACCAACTCTGAAAGTGGAGCGCCTGACTGTTGGCGGCACAGGGGGGTGAGTCGACTGCAATCTTGGTCTTATAGTGTGTGCTGTGCACTGCAATAGCGTTGTTTGTTGTAAGTCTGGGTGTTGGTATCAAGTCTTCTTGACTTGAGCGTGGGTTCGCACCCCATAGATGTTTCTCAGGGATTCATGCCCTTTATCGGAGGGCTCTTCTTGTGCGCGTTGTGAACTCGCCCCTCGCATAGGAACTGGCACTTGGTTTTTACGTACCATGTGTAAGGGCATCAATTTTTCGAACATGTTCTTAATTTGTGTGCTACGACATTCGCTTTGACTAACGCGAATGTCGTAAAAAGCATGAAATTTCGCTTTTTGTTTAGCTCTGGCCGTTCGTCAAAGGGTCGTTTTAACCATGTTTGGCAGCACGGAACCCTGATATCACATGTAAAATGCAGGATCTGTATATCCTGAGGCTGATGCTGCCTCAGGCTCACCTCCTATGCGCGTTTTTTCTTTTTTGTATTCTATTTTCCTGGCACTGTTTTCGTGTTTACGATCACAGGGTTTGGTTTAGGGGCCGCGCATTCTGCCTGCAGAGTATTCCAGAGGAAGTTGTTTCTGTATGCGAAAGTGATGGACAGTCGATCTAGTCCGCAATATTACTTCGTAAGCGTTTGATGTATGTCAAGGCAAGCACTAGGGCTTCGTTTTAACGTGGCCCTTGGAATGAGAAAAAGAAAATAAAGTTCGCAAACCGTTGAGTCGAAATCTCGGATGGTTTCCCGTTGGTGCGGTGCGAAACGACCCGCGTTCTATAGGGAGGCTGCTTGAAAAACCGAGCCCATACCAGCAGAGGTCGTGTGTAACATGTCTCAAGTTGTATCATCATCAGTGCCAAATCCGTCGGCGGTTGCGGCCGGTCCGGCCGCTTGGAGCCGCCACGATACCACGTGGATGCTGGGCCTTTACGGAACGGCAATTGGTGCCGGAACCCTGTTTTTGCCAATCAATGCGGGTATTGGTGGGCTGTGGCCTCTTTTGCTGATGGCCATCATTGCCTTCCCGTTGACGTACTTCTCCCACCGGGGGCTTAACCGCTTTGTCATGTCCAGCCGCCGGCCGGGTTCTGACATTACGGAAGTCGTCGAGGAGCATTTTGGCAGTGCAGCCGGGAAGATTATTACCCTGTTGTACTTCCTGACCATTTACCCCATTTTGATGCTGTACAGCGTTGCTGTTACCAACACGGTTGAATCCTTCATGATCAACCAGCTGGGTTTGGCTGATTGGATTCCGCATCGCGCTGTTCTGTCTTTGATCTTGATTCTGTCCTTGATGGCGATTGTTCGTCTGGGTGCGGAAATGATCGTCAAGGCCATGAGCCTTCTGGTGTATCCGTTTGTTGCAGCCCTGATGATTCTGGCTATTTACCTGATCCCTGAGTGGAGCTCTGCTGCCTTTGACAGTGCGGGAAGCTTTTCCGACGCCGTTTCTGGCGTGACATTCTGGAAGACCGTATGGTTGGCAATTCCGGTGATGGTATTTTCTTTCAACCACTCGCCGATTATTTCTTCCTTTGCGGTTGACCAGCAGCGTTTGCATGGTGAACAAGCGGAACCAGCTTCCAGCCGGGTTCTGTTCCGTGCCCATGCCATGATGGTCGTGTCTGTGATGTTCTTTGTGTTCAGCTGTGTGATGAGCCTGTCGCCGGCCGACTTGATGGCCGCGAAAGAACAGAACATTTCCATTCTGTCCTACCTTGCCAATCATTTCTCGACGCCTGCCATAGCCTGGGCCGCGCCTTTGATTGCGATTGTCGCCATCAGCAAGTCATTCCTGGGTCACTATATGGGCGCAAAGGAAGGCTTTAATGGCCTGATCCAGCAGGAACTGCGCCAGCGCGGGAAGGTTCTGTCCGGTTCTGTCCTTGATCGTGCTGCCGCTGTGTTCATGATCCTGAGCTGCTGGATGGCTGCAACCTTTAATCCCAGCATTATCGGCACCATCGAAAGTTTGGGTGGTCCGGTTATTGCGGCTTTGCTGTTCCTGATGCCGATGTATGCCATCGCCAAGGTTCCTGCGATGAAGAAGTACTCTGGCGCATTCAGCAACATCTTTGTTGTTCTGATTGGGTTGATTGCCATGACTGCAATCTTCTTCGATCTGCTGTCCTGACCGAAAAGCGGGTCCGGCCGGAGAGAGCGGCCGGACCCTGTCAGGCGAAAGTTATCCGGGAGATTTTACCATGTTCAGTATGTCTGACATCTACAAGATAGGCGTCGGCCCATCCAGTTCGCATACAGTGGGCCCTATGCGCGCCGGTCATCAATTCCTGGGGGCTTTGAAAGAGACGGGGAAGTTTGTCCAGACGCGCAGGATCCATGTTGATTGTTATGGATCTCTCGCCCTGACCGGCAAGGGGCACTGTACAGATCATGCCATTATCATGGGGCTGTGCGGGAATCAGCCTGATACCGTCAATCCTGATCAGATACCGTCTGTTGTCGCGGATGTTGAGGCAACAGGGACGCTGAACCTGGGGCGAACCAAGCAGCGCGTAACGTTCAGCATGGACTTTCATCGTGCGAATTTGCCCCTGCATGAAAATGGTATGCAAATCCACGCTTATGGTGACGATGGACTGATTCTCTCCAAGACGTACTATTCCATCGGCGGTGGATTTATTGTCGAGGAAGAGCAGTTCAATCAAAGGTCCTGTAGCGAAACACCGGTTCCCCATCATTTCCTGTCCGCCGAAGACTTGCTGCGTATGTGTGAGGAAACGGGCCTGTCTATATCGGCTTTGGTCATGGAGAACGAGAGGGCGTTCCACGATACCGACGAGCTGCGTTCCCATTTCCGCCGTGTGTGGCAGGTGATGAAGGGGTCCATGGAGCGCGGTATGCGCGTGGAGGGTAATCTCCCTGGTCCAATGAAAATTCCCCGGCGCGCTTCAGCTCTCCACAGAATGCTGACAACGTCCTTGAAAATGGCCAATGACCCCATGAACGTCATGGATTGGGTCAACATGTACGCGATGGCCATGTCGGAAGAGAATGCCGCGGGTGGGCAAGTTGTCACGTCCCCCACCAATGGGGCCTGTGGTGTTGTTCCGGCGGTTCTGGCGTATTACGATCACTTCATTCAGCCCTTGGACGAAGATACGACGCTGCGGTTCTTCCTGTCGTCTGGTGCCATTGGCTGTTTGTTCAAGCTGAACGCTTCCATATCCGGTGCTGAAGTCGGATGTCAGGGAGAGGTTGGGGTAGCATGCTCCATGGCTGCTGCCGGATTGACCGAGCTTCTGGGCGGAAGCCCGCAGCAGGTCTGTATGGCAGCCGAGATTGCGATGGAGCACAATCTGGGCCTTACCTGCGACCCGGTTGGTGGGCAGGTGCAGATTCCTTGCATCGAGCGTAATGCCATCGCAGCGGTCAAGGCGATCAATGCGGCGCGTATGGCCATGCACCGGATCAGCACGCCCAAGGTTTCCCTCGATAAGGTTATTGCCGCAATGTACGAAACCGGTAAGGATATGGATCCCAAGTATCGGGAAACGTCCTGTGGTGGGTTGGCCTTGCAGATAGCAGCCGAGGTGACGATGACGCCGGGCGGGGCTGTGCGCTGGGTTGAAGACGCCGCCTGATACTTTCTTCTTTATTGTTCTGTGCTGGGCCGTGGCTGTTTCTGTCGCGGCCCAGCATTGTATGTATGCGTGACGACATGGTCCTTCCAATCAATTTGCCTCGGGGATAACCCCATGTTAACCATACGATCATTCTGCAGGGTGTCGCGCTGACGGAAACCCCATTCCTGTACACACATCCCGGGAAGGGCGCATCCCCGGGTTCTGGCTATTATGCGGAGAATCATGAGTAATATTCGGCGGGAGACAGTAACCTACGTTCACCACTGGACCGATCGTCTGTTCAGTTTCCGGACAACGCGCGATCCGGGGTTCCGGTATATCAACGGACAGTTTACGATGATCGGGCTCCAAGTAGAGGGAAAACCTCTCTTGCGGGCCTATTCCATGGTCAGCGCCAATTATGAGGACGAGCTCGAGTTTCTGTCGATCAAGGTTCCTGACGGACCGCTGACATCCCGTCTTCAGCACATAAAGGTTGGTGATATGGTTCTGGTCGGTACAAAGCCGGTCGGGACGTTGGTGCAGGACAGTCTCTTGCCCGGTCGTCACCTGTATCTTTTGTCGACTGGTACGGGGCTTGCGCCGTTTATGAGTGTTATTCGTGACCCTGATGCCTACGAGCGTTATGAGAAGGTTATTCTTGTTCATGGGTGCCGGGAAGTGGCAGAGCTTGCCTATGCCGACTACATTACCCGCGAACTTCCGCAGCATGAATTCCTTGGGGATCTGGTACGGGGCAAGCTTCTTTACTATACGACCGTAACCCGCGAGCAGCACCCCGTTCAGGGACGCATTACGACCCTGATAGAGAGTGGGCAGATGTTCAGTGATCTTGGATTGCCAGACCCCAATGTCGAAGATGACCGTTTCATGTTGTGCGGAAGCCCTGCAATGTTGACGGATACGACCAAGTTGCTGGAAAATATGGGCTTCCACGAGGGAGCATCCAATGACCCCCGTCAGTATGTTATTGAGAAGGCGTTTGTCGAGAAGTAGGGCTCTTCTTGGGGTAACAGGCTGACACGCAATAAAAGGGCCGGAACGGCTATGTTCCGGCCCTTTTCCAGTGAGTTGTATCCTTTAATGAGAAAGGTTGGCTCGTGCGGTCTCAAAAGCGGCTCTTACATCATCCGGGCGCACGCCATCGCGATTCATGACCGCCATGATCAGAGGGTCATCCAGAAGGGTTTCCAGATCCGGATCTTCCCATGCCATGGTACGGCGCTTGGCAAGAACATTGCTGCGTACGGAACGCAGAAAGGTGCGGCGGGCAGTATCAGAAATCAACGATGGCATGGTCTCACCTCCCGGGAGCTGTGTGGAGAGTGCGGCCAAGGCACTTGGTCCATCCGGATTGTAGTGCACAAGTGACAACACGATAAAAAACCACCAATTCGTAAACATGTACCAAGGCGAAACAAGGGCAGGGCAAAAAAAACTTGTGAAAACCGGAAAAGAAGAGCGTGCTTTCTGCCGACTCCGCCAGACCTGCGAGCTTTCCTTGACGGTCTACTCAGGGGTGATCTGTCTTCCCGTAATCCTCCAGACTACAGCTTGGATGGCATAAAATCCAAGCCAAGTCCGGCGCAACAAACAGTACTGTTTCGTCAACATGTTGGCCAGAGAAGGAGGTGTCGTGCTTGTCCTGCCGGACATATCCACAGGCACACCCATGAGTATTCAGTATAGGAGTCCCGTTTCAGGGGTCAATGTCCCATAGAGGACTATTCAGTCATTTTTTATCAGCGGTCTTCCGGGCACTGAAACAATAAAAAATCTTGCCAGTTCTGCGTCGGACTCTTTATTGATAATGAAAATTAATATCAAATGAAATCCCTCACCCCGTCGAGGAGAGATCTATATGCCCCCCATGAGCCTGCCCAAGGACCTTTTGGCCCAGTCATCGCCCCCTTCTTCCCGTCGCCCTCGCCTGGATGAAATTGCACCGCGTTGGCATTGCAGTATTGTCGGGACATGCCTGACGCTTGCCGATCTCAGGAAGCTTGCGGCAAAGCTTTCTGTGCACTTGGCGCCTGATATCAGCGATTACCGCCTGCACGGTGCCGTTGTCCATCTGGCAGCCCAGAACAAGATACTGGGCAAGCAGGTTATGCGGATTCTGGACAAGCGTTATCACGTGACAGTATCGCGCTTTATGAGAACGCGCGATGAGGGGGAGTTGGCTATCTTGTGGAACGAGGCATTGGAGGGCGGCGATATCCCGGGGGCGTATTGGGCCTTGATGACTCATCCGCTGGATTGCAGCGATCTGCGTGAACGCGCCTATGGTGAGGTGCATATGCTGTCTCACTTGTCCGGGGCCGTGCAGCGGGCTGATATGCAGAAGATAGTACGTCTGGAGGCCTCTTTGGCCGAGCGCACGGCAGAAATTGGTCGGTTGCGTGTCTTGATGGCCCAAGCACGGGATGAACGTGATGAGGCGCGACGGAACATAGCTATTGCCAGTATTCAGCAGCGCCGGGTTGAAGATTTGGCATCGCGGTTGGCTGATCTGGAAAGCGGGGAAATTCTGCGTACAGCCGAAGATGCCGCCCGTACGGCCCGCGCCGAGAGAGATGCTTTGGCCCGTCAAGTTGAAGGACTTCTGCGTCGTCTGGATCTGTTATCGGAACGGGAGTCGAGCGAAAGGGAGAGGAATCGGGCCTTGGAGGCTCGTGTTGTTGAGCTGGAGAATCGGCTTCGCCAAGAAGTATCAGATTCACACGGGGCGTGTGATGGGAGCAGGGGTGGGGATGATATTGACCTGAAAAAGCAGAAGATCTTGTACGTTGGTGGAATAAGTCATGTTGCCCGTCATCTGGAAGACGTGGTCCGGTCCTGTAACGGGGAGTTTATCCATCACGATGGAGGGCTGGATGATGGCTGCCCACAGCTGGCTGGCGCTGTGTCGTGTGTGGACATGGTCTTTTGTCCTGTGACCTGCGTCAGCCATGAGGCGATGGTCCATATCAAGCGCAATTGCCGCAAAGCCTGTAAGCTTTTTGTTCCCTTGCCCAATCACAGTATTTCTACCTTTCGTCGGGTTTTGGGGCAGGTTCATGCCCGGATGGTGAGTTGACGATATACCTATGGGCTAAAAGCACCCGGGGATCAGGTTTGTTTTGTTACGGTCAAGTTGTGTCTCCATGTAAAGGCAAAACAGGTTTTTCTTGTTGCCTTCCAGGCCGACCGCCAAGATCAACGCCGGTGCATCCACGCAGTCCCGGTGGGGCATGGTTGGTCCTGGTTCCCGGCAGGAGAGATGGACATGCGATTCGCTGACGTTGGCATGACATTCAAAGTTCTGGCGGTGGTCGCTCTTATGGCCTTGGCCACGGTTGCTGCCGGTGGTCTGGCTGTCGTCCGCATGGCGGAGATTGATAATTCCTACTCTGATCTGCTTGTCCATGACACCAAGGTGCAGGTGCTTCTGGCGCGGGCCAACCAGAACCTGCTGAATGCTGGGCGTTTGGCCTATCGCCTGACGCAGGAAAGGGAGGATGCAGTCCTCAAGGGCATATCAGACGAGATCAACAACGACTTCAAGCTGTTCCGGGAGCGGACAGCAGAGGCCGCAAAGCTTCTTCCGGTTTATGCCCCCCGTATCACTGCCATCGTCGAGGAGTTTGCGGTCTACGAAGGCGCCCTTGTCGAGGCCCGTGACCTGATTGTTGCACGCAAGTTTGACGAGGGTTTAATCGTCCTTGTAGACAAGGCAACCCCACAGGGCCGTACTGTGCGTACAACGGTGGCGTCCTTGGTGGATAACGTTGATGTTGAGCTGCAGAAAAAGTCTGACAATCTGGGCGACAGTGCTGATGCGGCTATTGTTGGCACGATTGTCTTGATTATCGGCGGCCTGATTGTCGTTGTTCTGGTCGCTATTGTTCTGGTCAAGACGACAATATCTGGACCGATGAATGGCTTGGCTTCGGTCATGGAAACCATTGCGGACGGTAATTTTGACACTGAAATACAGGGGCTGGATCGCAAAGACGAAATTGGGGTTATGGCCCGCAGTGTTGACATCTTCCGACAGAATGGCATCCGTATTCGTCAGATGGAGGCCGAGCAGGCCAACCAGAAGCGCCGTGCCGAGCAGGAAAAGAAGGTGGCAATGAACGCGCTGGCCGATCGTTTCGAATCGTCCGTGCAGTCGATTGTCGAAACACTGTCTTCTGCTGCTACAGAGCTTCAGGCCAGTGCGGAATCCATGACGTCATTGGCTTCGATGTCTGCATCTCAGGGGAAGGTGGTGGCCGAAGCGGCAACGCAGGCTTCGTCCAACGTGCAGACCGTGGCATCGGCATCAGAAGAGCTTGCGGCATCGATCCAGGAGATTGTGCGCCAAGTCTCCGACTCCAGCCAGATTACGGCAGATGCCGTTGATCAGACAGGTCGTAGCGGCGAGATTATCAAGGGGCTTGCCCAGTCTACCCAGCAGATTGGCGAAGTGGTTAACCTGATCAATGACATCGCCAGCCAAACCAACCTTCTGGCATTGAACGCCACAATTGAGGCGGCCCGCGCCGGGGAGGCCGGCAAAGGCTTCGCCGTGGTTGCCAACGAGGTCAAGAGCCTTGCCAATCAGACAGCCCGTGCAACCGGCCAGATTTCCGAGCAGATCGGGGCTGTGCAGAATGCGACCCATGATGCGGTGGCGGCAATTGCCATGGTGATCGAGACCATCGGGCGCCTGAATCAGATCTCGGCGGCTATTGCCTCGGCCATGGAAGAACAGGATGCGGCCACGCGTGAGATTGCTCGCAACGTGGAAGAAGCTTCCAACGGTACGGGCGAGGTGACCAGAAACGTCCGCAGCATGAACGAAGCATCCGGTGAGGTTGGTAATTCGGCCAGCCAAGTTCTGTCTGCAGCCAAGGAGCTGGCGCAGCAGTCTGCGGCACTGAAAAATGAGGTCACCCGCTTTGTCGAGGAGATCCGGACCGGTGGCTAGACTTCCAGTGACCTGATACACAAAGTGTTCATAATGCCCGCCGGGACGCACAGGCCCCGGCGGGCTTTCTGTTTCTGGAGACGCGCGGGTGGTCCAGTGCCTGGCGGATGTCATCCAGAATATCGACCGGCGTCTCCAGCCCGGCTGAGATTCGTATCAGTCCATCGGAGATCCCGTGTTCTGACCGCTCTTCCGGCGTATAGGTGGAATGGGTCATGCTGGCCGGGTGTTGCACCAGCGTTTCTGGATCGCCAAGGCTGACTGCGCAGGTCACCAGGCGCAGGGCATCGATAAAAGCCAGCCCGGCGGGCATTCCCCCATGCAGCTCGAAGGCAACCATACCGCCAAAGCCTCCGGTCATCTGCCGCCGTGCCAGATCGTGCGAGGGGTTGCTGTCCAGCCCCGGATACATGACAGTGCAAACAGCCGGGTGCTGTTCCAGCAAGCGCGCGATAGCGGTGGCTGTAGAACAGTGCCGGGCCATCCGTAGTTCCAGCGTTTTCAGTCCGCGCAGGATCTGGCTGGCATCAAATGGAGACAGCACTGCTCCGGTCATGTCCTTCAATCCTGTTGCGCGAATAGTGGCAACCATGTCACGTGTCCCCAGAACGGCCCCGGCGGTTAGATCGCCGTGCCCACCCAGGTACTTGGTGGCGGAATGCACAACCAGATCGGCCCCCATCTCGGCCGGACGTTGGATAACGCTGGCTCCATAGGTGTTGTCGACAACAGTTACAGCCCCGGCATGGTGGGCTATAGCCGATACGGCGGCAATATCGATCAGGCGCATATTTGGATTGGCCGGAGTTTCGAAATATACAACGGCGGTATCGGGCCCGATGGCGGCGGGCAGTGCTTTCAGATTGGTCAAATCCACATGGGTAACCTTGACCCCGAACCGGGCCAGCCCATGGTGCAGCAGGGCAAACGTGCAGCCGTACAGGGTTTGGTCAACGATAATTTCCTGCCCGGGTGACAGCAGGGTCCACAGGGTGGCGGCAATGGCCCCCATGCCGGATCCGGTGACAAGGGCCGCCTCGGTTCCTTCCAGTGCAGCCAGTCGTGTTTCCAGCAGCGCCAGTGTCGGGTTCCCCAGACGGGTGTAGACAAACCCGGCGTCATGGCCGGCAAAGCGTTCCCCCCCGGTCTGGGCATCGGGAAAGGCAAAGGTGGATGTCATGTAAACCGGCGGCACCAAAGACCCCTGATGGCTATGTGGATCATAGCCCGCATGAATGGCCCGGGTGGCAAACCCGGCCTGTTTTTTATCTGACATGGTACGTCCCCTGTATTGTTTATTTTGTTGTTTCCCCTTTGTCGCTGGACCCTTCACAGCAGGTCCGAAACGATCGTGCACAGGGTATGTCTGGTTTCCGTTTGCGGCAATGTAAATGTGTCTTTTTCACGGTACCGGGATATCACGGTGACGCCTTGGTCACATCCGGCAGGGGGTGCTGCAGCAACTCCGGCCATGCGGTGTTCCACCCGCGGGCATGATCCAGTCCGGGAACCACCACCTTGACAGCTGCCGACCCAGCACGGCGGATGAAGGTATCGGCCAGGAACGGGGGAACAGTGCGGTCATGCTCCCCGACAAAATGAATTTGTGGCACAGAGCGTGTGCGCGCAGCCTCCGTAACAGCATCGATGGATCCGGTCATGGGGGAAACCCGATGGTGCCGGACAAAGGCCCCGGAATCCAGGTTGCCGGCCACGGTGCGCAAAGCCACTACATCGCCCCGGCGCGCGGTCAGAATGGCGGCAATGCCACCCCCGCCGGAATAACCGACCAGCTCCACCGCTGTGGCCCCGGCCTGTTTGCGCAGGGCAGTCACGGCGGCATCTACAGCCTCTATGACGGTAGGAGCCATGCGGGCATGGGTCCAGTACGACCGGTCGCACACCGTTCCGGGCCGGGCCAGCATGCTGTATTGGCACGGACGCGCCAGCCACGCCACGTTGGGTGCCGGGTCACGGGTCGCCAGCCATAACGCCACCGGGCGGTGCGGAGTGGGATCGGGCGAAGGCCGGGTGCGGGTGATCCAGGCAAAGCCATCGCCTTCTATATAAAGCCGCAACGGTTGCCCCGGCGCCTGTATCCGTATCTGTGCCAACAGGGTGAACGGCCCGCTGTCCAGCCATTGCGGCTGCATACCCTGTGCCTGGCCTGTCGCCAGCGCCGAATCGAGACGATCCCCCAAAGGCCCGCCCCCGCACCCAGCCAGTCCCACCATCACCAGAACGGCCAGCCAGCGATGCAGGCCCATGGCACGTATGCACCGGGATACAGGTGTTTCCGCGTGGGATGTCATGGACCTAGGCTCCGTGATCAAGGTTGGCGTGGCTTGTGTACACCACCCGGGGAAAGGCGTCATGGCAAACGTGTCTTCGCGTTTCAACCATGAATATAAGTTCTGGCAAACAGCAATCATTGCATTTGCCGCGCTGTGGCATCTGTGTAACAGGGGGGCAACGAAAAAGTGCAGTTTGTGCGAATGGCAATTATGGAGTTAAAAAACCAAATAAAATCAGCATGATAAGTGTGTTTTGCATGTTGACCCACGGCCGGAACGTATTATCAAGAGAGTCCGGCGCGCAGGCAGGGAACCCCATAACCGCAGGTGTCCATGTCCGGTGCGTGTGGTTGGCATCAACACAACACAGGAAGAGAACCGATCGTGTTACAAAAACGTAAGCATCTTTTGGCAACAACGGCGCTGGCCGCAGTTGTTATGGCAATTCCCGGCGTGGCAGGGGCAACCTCGTCGGCAGCACCGGCACAGGCGGAAGTGGTCGTACAAAACGGCGGCTACGCTGCCGAAGGTAAGGTTGGCAACGGCGGTGGCGTCATTGTAAATGGTATTGCTGCAAACCCTCAGGGTCTGATCAAGGCGTCGGATATTGCGGCCGATGGGAAATACCACGCCTTGAATGCAATACTTGCCACATCTCTTGCAACGGATGCGGCTGCTACGCCGGCCAAGCTCGTGGAGCAGATCTCTGAGATTGCCGGTGCAGGTGTTACTGATGCGTTGATCAACGCATTGCGCACAGAATTGGTCAAAGAGACTCCCAATTTTGCTACAATATCTAGTGCCGCAAAGGCGTTGTTTGGTAGCACTAAGATTGATGCCAGCAAGCTAGCTTCTGGTTTCAATGACCTCGCCAATTATTTTACAAATAATGATGCTGGCAAAGAAAAAGCACAGGCGCTGCTGGATGCATGGGACCTGGGGCAAAAGCTCCTGACACAGGCAAAGCGGCATGACAACATTGTTGCCAGCATTGGTACGGCAGACAAGCCGGAGCCGTTCGCTGTTCTGAACGCTGACAAGGCTAATGTTACCGTTGACGAGACCTATACCGACGTATTGACCATGAATGCCGGAAAGACCTTTACGGCACAGTCCGGTCGGACCGAAGCAAAGGCCGTGGTGATCAATGGTGAAGGCAGCCATGTTATCGGTAAGAGCTCCGCTGGCGCGGTTGGTGGCTTCGACCTTGGCAATGTCTCCACCACCAAGAACGGCCAGGGCAAGCTGGAACTGCACGCTGCTGCAGATACCGTGGATGGTGATGGCAAAGTAACGAAAAAGGGCGGCACCGTTGGCAACATCGGTACCCCCGGCAAGCGTTTTGCTGATGTCACCATCAACGCAACCGAATCCAAAGCCGTTGCAACCGGTGGCGATGTTCACGCCGACAAGCTGACCCTGAAAACAGTAACGGCCCGTGCGGCTGACGCTGGCAATGCGATCAACCTGGGCTATGTTGGCACAGGAACCTTGGTGCTTGATGGACCGGGCACCAACAGCATCGGCGGCAGCGCTAAAAACGTCCAAGGCTTCAACATTGGCAAGGTCGAAACCAAGACTCATGAGCAGGGCGTCCTGCGCCTGTATGCTGCCGAAGGATCCAGAATCGGACAAATCGGCACGAAGAACCATGCCCTGAATGAACTCAGGTTGGAGAAAGGATCGCTTGCTCTTGGTTCCGGCGAAGTGCATGCAAAGAACTTGCATCTGGAAAATGGCACAAATCTGCGGCTTGATGGGCTGGTCAAGCTCAATGGCACACTGCATGCCCCGGAAATGAAGGACGAGACCAAGAGAATAGGTACACTGAAGGACGGTAGCGAGTATTCATACTGGGGAGCAAAGATCATTGTTACCCAGAAAGCTATCGACGCAGCTATGAAAGCTAACAAAGCCGTCTTGGAAGTAGAATCTATTGGAGGCTTTACATCTGATAGCGCGACAAAGAAAGTATCTGCCATCATTCCTAGTGTTGAGAACACAGTCCTGGAAGGAAAGTTCAAGTCCTTCAAGATCAATACGCCTCCAGCTGCACTGAGTGCCAACGACAAAATGTTTGTTGAGGAAGTGTTCGGTCGTGACTATGGTACCGCCCTGGCTCGGATCGAGAGTATCGTTTCTGACGATAGAACGTTGACCACAACAACAGTTTCTCCGCGCAGCGACAGTGAAATTGCCCGCAGGTTGTCGGTCAGCACCGATGAAGCCAAGGCTATCAAGGCTGTGGTTCGTTCATTGGGGGGTGATGCCGAAGCTCGTGCAGCCATGAATGTGGCGCTTGGCAAAAACAGCGATGCCGGAAATGCAGCTCGTCAGTCGGCTGTATCCACGGTGTCCCAGGCCAACCAGGCTATCAACACCGCGTCCCGCGCTGCGGCTGATGCTGTTGCATCCCGTTTGGCATCGGCCCGTACCGGTACCGATGTGGCCGGCTTGCAGCAAAGCGGTACCGCCGCCGGTGACAGCACCCTGCGCAACGGCGCCTGGGTCAAGGCCGCAGGCAGCACCGCATCTCAGAAATCCCGTGGTGGTGTGGCTGGAAACAGCACCAACAGCTATGGGATGACCATTGGTGTGGACAACACGGTTGCCGACGACCTGCGCGTTGGTCTGGCGCTCAGCACATCCAAGTCCGACATGAAGGGCAAGGGTGCCAGCCAGACCAAGACCGATGTTACATCCTATCAGGTTGCCCTGTACGGTTCGTATGAGCCAGAGGGTTTCTTCGTTGAAGGTCAGCTGGCTTATGCCCAGAATAGCGTGAAGACCTCCCGCCAGATCAGCATCGGTGGTTTGGACCGGACCGCCAAAGGCAAGTACGACGCCAACCAGTACTCTGCCTCTGTCGCCGCCGGATCCCCGCTGCACCGTGGTGCGGTCACCCTGACCCCGAAAGCAGGTCTGTCCTACACCTATACCGATCCTTCCAAGTACACGGAAACCGGTGCCGGTGCGTTCAACATGACTGTTGATCCTTCGGCAACCAGCATTCTGGAAGGGAGCCTGGGTGGTTCGCTGGCCTATGAACACCAGACCCTGCGCGGTTCTGTGGTTCGTCCGGAAATGCGGGCTGCTGCGCTGTATGACTTCATCGGTGATGATGCCACCAGCACCGGTAAGTATTCCGGCGATGCAACCCTGTTCAACACCTCTGGCCTGAAGCGGTCCCGGTTTGGTGGCACCATTGGTGCCGGCTTGGGCTACACCACGGCCGATGGCGTGTGGGAAGTTCGTGCGGACTATGACGCAGAAATGCGGTCTGGCTATGTCGGTCACAACGGCATGCTGACAGGTCGTGTCAACTTCTGATCCCCTGTAGTGTTGGTTGGGTGTATTGTGTACATCCAACCACGCTATCTGGCAGAGCCCCTCGCTTCGGCGGGGGGTTTTGCTTTATCACGCAAAGTTTTCCGCCCATGCTGACGTTGATGAAGAGCGCAAGAGGAAGGTCCTGTCTGTGTAAGCCGCTGGGCAGGTACTTCATGGTCTTTTATGGATACAATGCAGTTCTGTGTTGCACCCATTCATATCGATCAACCGATGCAGAGGAACATATGGCACATCCACCACGGCGCATGCCGCAGGGTGGGGGAGCGGTGATGCGGCGGACCTGTCCCTTTGCGATCCATCGTTCGATCAGGGGTTCTGCGGCTTCCTCGGTACTGTTGACATGCGCAGCAATATCAGCTGCAGACAAGGGGCCATAGGCTTGCAGGCAGTGCCGTATGGCAAACAAGCTGTTCATGCTATTCTCTGTTTCCGGCGTCTGTTCAGACTGATGCCAGACAGAATCCCTATAGCCAGTATCAGGCTTATACCTGTGGCGATTACAGGGTATCCCGATTTTATGGCCAAGGTTCCGCCTTGGTAGATCGCGACAGCGGATAGCCAAGCCAGTGCCGTTGTCCATATGGCAGAGAACAACATCCAGCGCACGCCAATTTCCTGCCGTATAGCACCGAGAGTCGCTACGCATGGGCTGTAGAGTAGAACCAGCACCATATAGGCCAAGGCTGCTGGTGGGCTGCTGAACCTTCGTGCCAGTTCTTGTGTCAGGGGTGTTTCCTGGTGATCCGGATTGTCTTCAACCGATCCAAGCCCTGTTAGGGCCATTATGTTTGTGGGGATGGTAGTGAAAGCATCAGTAAGCGCTTCAAGGAGTGGAGCCGTTGAGTTCGCTGTGTTTTCATTATCGTGCGTAGAGACATACAGGCTGTCCAGTGTGGCGATAATGGCCTCCTTTGCGAATAGGCCGGTTACCAGCCCGACTGCAGCTGGCCAGTTGTCATCATTAATACCAAGAGGCTCGAGCGCAGGGATCAGGGCACGGCTTGTTGATGCCAGGAAAGAATTCTGCCTGTCTGCAATATCAAATGTTCCGTCCGTACCTGTTGATGCCAGGAGGGAGAGAACTGTCACGACCGGAACAATAATCTGACCGGCCCGGAAGACAAAACCGGCAAGTCGTTGTCGCGTTTGCAGCATGATTGTTCGCCCCGAAGGAACATGCCACGGGGGTAATTCCATAACGAAGGGGAGCGATTCTCCCCCCAAGAATGTGTGTTTGAGGGCAAGCCCAGTGCCTACAGCAGCTATAACGCCCAGAATATAAAGGCCGAATACCACGTTCTGGCCGTTTTCAGGGAAGAAAGCGGCTGCAAAAAGCGCAAAAACAGGCAATCTGGCCCCACATGACATGAAAGGGGCCATCATGGATGTCAGGATTCTTTCACGCCGATGTTCCAAGGTTCGGGTTGCCATGATTGCCGGGACATTACAGCCAAACCCTACAATCAGGGGGACAAAGGCCTTTCCGGGTAGGCCGAGGCTGCGTATGGCCCGATCGGCAACGAACGCTGCGCGAGCCATGTAGCCCGAGTCTTCCAAGGCAGACAGGAAGAGAAACAGAAAGCCGATAATGGGAATAAACGTGCAAACGGTTTGCATGCCTTGGCCGACAGCTTTCACTACGGCAGCAAGCCATGGGGGGGCAGCGGCCGCTTCCAGAAGGCGGGACGGAGCATCAACCAGCAAAGCACCTGCTGCCAGGTCAAAGGAGTCGATGAATGCCCCGCCCAGCGTGATGGTCAGCAGGAACATCAGGTACATAACGGCCAGAAAGATGGGGATTCCCGCAAATTTGCTCAGAACCAGGGAATCAAGCCTCCCTGTCGTGCGTGCCGTTTCCATGGGGGTCTTTTTGCAGCAATCAGCCAGAATCGCGCCAATAAAGGTGTAACGTCCTTCGGCAATCAGGATGTCTGCGTCTTCACCGCTGTTTGTGCTGATGTCGTTACGGGCTGTTTCTGCAGCGTTAATCCCCGCAGCATCTGTCAGGGTTTCGGCCAGGCTGTCACCTTCAATCAGGCGCAGGGCTGCCCATGTGGGGTCAATACCTTCCATTCTGGCCTTGTCGTTGACGAAGGGAACGAGCGCCCGAGAGGCTTCAATAATGCTTGCGTGATGGTCCGGGCGTCGCTCTGTTCCGCTTGGGGCCTCTATTGCCGTCTCCAGTGTTATCCTAAGTTGTTCCAGCCCACGGGAGCGAGAGGCGATTAAAGGGATAACCGGGCATCCTAGGTTTGCGGACAGCTGCTGATGGTCAATGGTGATTCCCTTGCTCTCTGCCATATCCATCATGTTGATGGCCAGAATCAGGGGGACACCCATTTCCAGAATCTGTGTGGTCAGGTAGAGGTTCCGCTCCAGCGCCGAGGCATCCAGCACATTGATAATCAGGGCAGGTTTGTCAAGCAACAGGGCATCACGGGCAATCCGCTCATCCTCGCTGCTGGTATCCGGTCCGCCCAGCATGTAGGTTCCTGGTAGGTCGACAAGTGTGACACAGCGCCCGTTCGGTAGTCTTATGGTGCCAGTTTTTTTCTCGACGGTCACGCCGGGCCAGTTGCCAACGTATTGACGTGATCCTGTCAATGCATTGAAAAGCGTTGTTTTTCCGCAATTTGGGTTGCCGGCCAGTGCAATGTGCAGGGTCATGGCGACAGGACCTCCACGGCGATAATACTGGCTTCAGAACGGCGTATGGTCAGACTGCAACCCCGTACATGCAGCTCTAGCGGGTCTCCCAATGGGGCGACACGTGTGATTGTAAAGCAGGTCCCCGGTGTCAGGCCCATGGCCAACAGGCGTTGCCGGTATCCGGCACTCCCCCCCTGTAATCCGATGACACGTGCGGCTTGTCCGGGGTATAGATCCTGAAGAGTCATATCTGCCATGGTTCTGTTGTTCGGGTATCGGCTTCTGGCAATGGGCTGCTGGAGTGCGAGCTTGCTGCAACTTGATCTGATTTTCATATGCTATCTGTCAATATGATGAATTGATCTGTCTCAACTTAAAACGTGGGCGTGGCCCTGATTATGTTTCGTTCTGGCTATTAAAGGATGCTTTGCATGATGGATTCTTGGTTGCCTGACCTGATCTGGGATGCGCATGTCTGCTTGCCCCTTGATACGCGGGCACCTTTGTCTCTCTTGGACAGTCATGTTCGTGGTGGGGCCGGGTTTGTCTCTGTCAATGTTGGCATGGATATGAACCAGATCTCTCAGATCATGCGTGTCTTGGCCGCCTTCCGGGCCAAAATCGCGGAATCTCCCGACCGCTGGTCCCTTGTTCGTACAGTGGCGGATATTGATGCCGCACGGTCCAGAGGGGTCCTTGCCATAGCCTTTGATCTTGAAGGTTCTTTGATGCTTCAGGATATGCCCGAGATGCTGGAGGTTTTTTCAGTTCTGGGTGTACGCCAGATTCACTTTGCCTATAACCGGAACAACAGTATTTCGGGGGGATGTCATGACGATGACATGCCCCTGACCGCACTGGGGCGCCGTATGGTGAGGGCTGTGCATGACAACGGGATGATCATGGATTGTTCGCATATGGGGCGCCGTTCTGCCCTTGATGTTATGGAGGTTGCGCAGCGTCCCGTTGTTTTCAGCCATACCAATCCCCGTGCCTTGTGTGGGCATGAGCGCTGTATTGATGATGATCTGATTCGTGCCTGTGCCCAGACCGGGGGGGTGGTCGGATTATCCGGATTGAATCGGTTTTTTGACATTAAGACGGATGTGCAGGACGAGGATATGATCCGTCATATTGATCATGTTGTTGCTGTTGCGGGTATAGATCACGTCGGGATCGGCTTGGATGTCATGCATGAGCTGCCTGGAATGACAGACTTTCCCGATGGCGTTGACCGGGGATACTGGTGGCCGGTTGAGCGCGGATACACGCCTGGTTATCCGGTCAAGGTCTATGCCCCTGAGAACCTGTCACATCTTGCCTGTTCTTTGCTTGCGCACGGCTACAATCGGGATGATGCCGGCAAAATTATGGGGGGAAACTTCAGGCGGGTTGCCAATGAATCGTGGGGAAGCGCCAGTGTCTGAACCGGGCGTTTTAATTACGTGCTATGATTGATAGGTGGTGGCTGGGGTGCCAGGATTCGAACCTGGGAATGGCGGTACCAAAAACCGCTGCCTTACCGCTTGGCTACACCCCAACAGACAAAGTAAAGACTACCCTGTGCGAGAGGGCGGCACCATAAGGTATTCTTCTGACCTGTGCAACAGTCTTTTGTGCACACGCCAACACTTTGGGTCACAACATACATCTGGTGCGCAAGGGCTATTTTGGGTTTGATGGTGCAGCATGATATATTGCTATTTTCGGTGTTATTGTCTGCTCCGTTGATGATCCGGGGGTTGTTGTGCATATACGAACAGGAGAGCCAGGTGATATATGCTCGGCAACAGATGTGCTGCGGCGTTCTATTGTAGATCTGTGCCAGGCGGATCATGGAGGAAGCCCTGAGCGGATGGCGCTCTGGCTTGCCAATAAGACCCCCGAAACGGTTGCTCTCTGGATTGATTCTGAGAGCATCAGATTCGTTTTTGCAGAAGATGCCAACTGTGTTGTGGGTGTTGGGGCTGCCAGTGTGGATGGCGAGATTCTTCTGAACTACGTAGAACCTCTTTGCCGGTTCCGAGGGATCAGCCGGGCTGTCTTATCGCATCTTGAGGCATGGATATCGAGGCGGGGGCATTCCACCATCACGCTGACAAGTACCAAGACAGCGTTGCCATTTTATCTGGCAGCCGGGTACAGAAAAAGCGGCCCCGTTGATGTTTGGCAAGGTATGCCGGGCTACCCTCTTGGCAAGCCGTTGTTGCGCTTACCCTCGGAAACCGCCACGGTTGATGTGATGACGAAGGGTTAGATCCCGGTGAACGAGACGGGTGAGTCCGCCAGCCCGGACGGGTCAACCGTGTGCAGAACCGGGGCCGCTGCAACCCACCATGCAGGTTTGGCTGTGCGCAGGGCTTTGGCCGCTGTCCGGGCTTCATACTCTGTAGAGAAGAGTGCCCAGCATGTTGCGCCACTGCCGGACATTCTGGCAAGCAGGCACGACGGCAGAGCCGTCAGAAGAGCCAGGCACTCTCCGATAACCGGTTCCAGGCTTATGGCTGCTGCGGTCAGATCGTTGCGTCCTTTACGCAATTGCGCTGCCAGATCCTCGGCGGAACGGGGTGTATCGGTCAGCCGGACCGGGGGGAGAAAGTCACCGGTATGGGCCCGGAAAACCAGAGGTGTGGAGACTTCTACGCCCGGGTTTGCAAGCACCAGCCAAAATCCGGGCAGTGGAGGGGCTTCATGCAGGACGTCGCCAATCCCTTCCATGATTGTTGAGCGTCCCTGCAGGCATACCGGAACATCGGCACCCAAACCAAGAGCCAATTCATGCAGGGCTGCTTTTGTGGGGTAGAAGGACCACAAGCGTATCAGACCGTGCAGGACCGCTGCGGCATCGGCGCTGCCTCCGCCTATTCCCGCAGAAACGGGGATGTTTTTTTCCAGAACCACCTGCACGCCATCCCTACGTCCCGCAAGAGCGGCCATGCGCTGTGCGGCTCGCAGGGTGATGTTGTCTGCTGGATCCAGGGTATCCAGATTGTGGGCTTGGGGCCCCTCAATAACCAATGAAAATGTGTCGGACGGTTCCAGCGTGATGCGATCTAGAATGCCTGCAAACACCACAAGACTTTCCAGCATATGATAGCCATCGTCGCGACGTGCCATAAGGTGCAAGGTCAAGTTGACCTTGGCCGGGGCTGCAACGCACACTGTCTTTTCAGAAGTGGTCATGTCCTGTCCTTGGCGGTGCCGTCTCTTTTCATTCTTCGGGTGGTGCGAAGATCTTACTGCGGCGATGTGCCTTCACGGCTCTTGGCGTGTTCGCCCAGTTTCTGCGTGATACTTCGGGCTATGCTGTCTTCCGGCTTCAGGCTCAAGGCCCGTTTCCACTGAAAAATGGCTTCTCGTGTGCGCCCTGTTTTCCAGTATGCATCGCCAAGATGATCATTGATGGTTGGATCGGCTGGTTCCAGCTCGACAGCTTGTTCCAGATAGGTAATCGCACCTTGATAGTCACCCAAAAGGTACAGGGCCCACCCCAGACTGTCGACGATGAAGCCATCATCCGGGCGCTGGGCAACGGCCTGTTCAATCATAGCTTTGCCACGTTCCAGATTCAGGCCGCGGTCGATCCATGAATAGCCAAGATAGTTTAGGATCATCGGGTGGTCCGGCTGTTGCTCCAAGGCCAGAAGCAGGTGTTTTTCTGCCTCATCCCACTGCCCGCTGCGCTCCAGGGCCATGCCCAAGCTGTAGTGGGCCGGCCACGTTGGTATGGTTGTTCCTTTCAGCCGCTCCAGGCCAGAGCGATATGCCGATATGGCTGCTGACCAGCGATTTTGCCGTCGCTCCAGATCGCCCAGAAGCATCGAGGGCTCTGGGGTTTCCGGGTGCATGTCCGAGAGAATGTTCAGGACGTTGCGGGCTTTATCCGGAAGGCCGTCCTGCTCAAACGCTTCGGCCATTTTCAGGCGGGCCGGCCAGAAAAGGGGGGTATCTTTTGTAATGCTGCCAAGGGTGCGGGCTGCTTCTTTCCAGCGCCGCTGTTCATACAGGACATCTCCGATCATCAGCTGTGCGTAGCTGAAGTCGGGTCTTGCGATCAAGGCCATGCGAGAGAAGACCAGAACGGCATCCCATGCTTTTTCCTGTACAATGGAAGAGGCGGTGCCATACAGGGCTTCAGACAGCCCATCAGATGCAGAGTGAACAGGTCTGTCCTGTCCGTTACTTGAACGGAACTCCGTCAATGCGGCATCGACAAGAACGGAAGACATGTGTTCCCGTCTGTAGCGTTCAAAAAGCTCCAGCGCGGCTTCGGCCTTGCCATTCCGGTGTAGATAGGCCCCTATAATCTGGGCAGCTCGCAGAGACAGCGATGAGCCATCCAGAACTTTCTCGTACCAGTAGCCAGCTTCGGCATCCCGGCCTGCCGTATCCAGGATCAAGCCCGCGTGAAAATCGTGCAGTGGTACAAGCTGTCGCTGTTGACGCATGGGCCGGAGTGTTTCCAGTGCTTGGTCGTGTTGCCCCGACCCGGCAAGGATCCACGCCCGCATAAGCGGAACCACAAAGCTGTTTAGCCCTTGTTCCTTCAGGGGTGCGAGAATCTCCAGCGCATCATGCCAGCGCCCTTCATGGGCATACCCCGTTGCGACCACAAGCGGGGCAAGCGTGTTCCCTTTGTCATGTGGTAATGTTGCAGTGGCCAAGGCAATGGCATTCTTGCTTTGGCCTGAAACCAGCATGTAATACCACGTGCGGCGCGCCAGCTCTATGTTGGCAGGATTATGCAGCAGGGCACCCTGATAGTAAGCGGCCGCTGCAGTGCTGTCATGTTCCACTTGCGCTTGACGTCCGGCCAGGTACTGCCCGAAAGCAGACGACAAGGGCGGGGGGTGATCCTGAAGCTCGGATGCAAGACTGACCTTGCCGTATTCCGAGACCGGACTACACGATGCAAGCAACAGGGTTGCCCCGGATACCCAGAGAGTGGCCGCCCGGGGCAGGGCACGGGACAGGCTGCGCCGACGAGGCCATCTGCCACAAGTCTTGTATGAAAGCATATCCAATCGATTCAGCCTGTTCGTACCTGTACCCTGTTTTTACATATTCGGGTAATTGGGCCCGTCGCCCCCTTGTGGAACAACCCAGTTGATGTTCCCGGAGGGATCTTTGATATCACATGTTTTACAGTGTACACAGTTTTGAGCGTTGATCTGAAGACGGTCTTTCCCGGTTGTTGGGTCAGAAACAAACTCATAGACTCCGGCGGGACAGAATCGTGCTTCAGGCCCTGCATAGATCTTCAGATTTACGGAAACAGGCAGTGTTGGATCCTTCAGGGTCAGGTGGCAGGGCTGGTTCTCGGCGTGGTTTGTTGAGGACAGAAAGACCGAGGACAGACGGTCAAATGTAATGACGCCATCTGGTTTGGGGTACTGGATCACAGGGACAGCACAGGCCGGCTTCAGGCAGGCATGGTCGGCGTGGTTGTGGAATGTCCAGGGTTCTTTGCCCCTGAACACATAGGTTGCCAGTGCAGAATAGATCAAGCCGCCCCAGAGACCCTTGTGGAAAGATGGGCGGATATTGCGGGCCTTGTGTAATTCCGGCCATACCCACGAGGCTTTCATCATATGACCGTAAGCGCTGACTTCATCCCGGCATGATGCACCGTTTGACAGGGCTTCGAAAACAGCCTCTGCGGCAACCATGCCGGATTTCATGGCGGTATGGGTTCCCTTGATCTTCGGGACATTCAGGAAGCCTGCCGAGCAGCCGATCAGAGCCCCGCCGGGAAATGTCAGTTTCGGGATAGACTGGAAGCCTCCTTCATTGATTGCTCTGGCGCCATAGGCAACCCGTCGACCTTTTTCAAGCAGTGGTCTGACGGACGGATGGGTCTTGAAACGCTGGAACTCATCAAAAGGAGACAGATATGGGTTAGAGTAGTCGAGGGCGACGACAAAGCCGATGGCGATCTGATTGTTTTCCATGTGATAGAGGAAAGAGCCGCCATAGGTATCGGCTCGCATTGGCCAGCCAATGGTATGCACAATCCGTCCCGGACGGTGTACAGATGGGTCTACCTCCCAGATCTCCTTGATCCCGATCCCGTACGTTTGCGGATCACAGTCCTTGCGTAGATCAAAGCGTTCCATCAGCTCCTTGGCCAGTGAACCGCGTACGCCTTCTGCAAACAGGGTTTGGCGGGCAACAAGCTCCATGCCGGGTTGGAACTGGTCCGTTGGCTCCCCATTACGGTCTCGCCCCATGTCCCCTGTTGCCACACCGCGCACCGCGCCGGTTTCATCGTACAGGATCTCTGCTCCTGCGAATCCCGGATAGATTTCTACACCGGCTTCTTCGGCCTGCTCTGCCAGCCACCGGCAAAGGTTGCCCAAGGAAACGATGTAGTTGCCATGATTATGCATCTGCGGCGGTGTGGGCAGGCGGAAGGCCCTGGTTTCTGTCAGAAACAGAAAGTTGTCGTCCGTTGCCTGTGTTTTAAGGGGAGCATCCTTGACCTTCCAGTTTGGAATCAACTCGTCCAGGGCACGCGTTTCAATGACCGCACCGGACAGAATATGGGCTCCGATCTCCGATCCCTTCTCAATAACGCATACTGACAGTTCCCGCCCTTCTGCGGCAGCCAGTTGCTTGAGTCGGATTGATGCGCTGAGTCCGGCGGGGCCGCCGCCAACGATAACCACATCAAACTCCATGGACTCCCGCTTCATCGGCCATTCCCCTGTCTTGTCACGCGGCTGTATCAAGCCGCCAGCATACGGGGGCAAGAGCTTGCAGGAAAGGGATTATATGGAAAGAGGGGGAGGGTCGTGTACGGAGAAGTGACGATCCGGGAGAGTGTGTGCTATGGTCTGGCCATGATAGAGAATACACAGTGTACCCCGGATGTACTGTCTGGACCGGCTCTCTTGCGTTGGTATCTTGACGCCGGCGTCGACGAGGTTGTTGGCGAACAGCCGCAAGATCGCTTTGCCTTGTCCCGTCCGGCTGTTGATGCTGCTCCTGTGCGGCCTGTCTCCCCGTTGCCAGAGGGTGTGAGCCTGCCAGCACCGGCTGCGGCCCCCCGTAGTCATTCTGTTGCGTCTTCCTCCTTGCAGGATGAGCCGGCAGCGGCACGGTTTGGTGCAACGCGTGCTGCTGCGGAATGCCTGGATCTGGAAACTTTGCGGGCTGCTGTCGAGGCTTTTGAAGGATGCCCTCTGAAGGTGACGGCTTCGCGGACTGTTTTTGCTGATGGCAACCCGGATTCAGACCTGATGGTTGTTGGCGAGGCACCGGGACGGGATGAAGACCGGGAAGGCAAACCGTTTGTCGGGGTCAGTGGCCAGCTTCTGGATCGCATGCTTTCCAGCATTGGCCTTGATCGTCGTTCTTACTACATCACCAACCTGCTGCCGTGGCGTCCGCCGGGAAACCGTGCCCCTACAGATGCCGAAGTTGCCGTCTGTCTTCCCTTCCTTGTTCGTCATATTGAGTTGGTACAGCCAAAAGTCCTTCTTTTGGTTGGGGGATTGGCGGCCAAGAACCTTTTTGCGCGTACGGAAGGTATCACCCGTTTGCGTGGGCATTGGCGGTCTTGGTCAAGTCCGGGGCTTTCCGCTCCGGTTCCGGCACTGGCCACTTTTCATCCAGCGTATTTGCTGCGTAACCCGGCTCACAAGCGCCAGGCATGGCGTGATCTTCTGGAAGTCAAGCTGAAGCTGGGATCGCTCGCGCCCTTGTGATCATGTCGCCTGTTTCCTTCACCTTGTTGCCAAGCTACCCCGCGCGTATAAGCAGGTGGGCGGCGATAGCGGAGTGATATCTGATGATCCAGCCCATTTGGTGTGCAGGGTGTCGTGTAGCTGTTTTGCTGCGCCAGTGGGCAGGGGGGATTGTTTTATCTCTGCTGTGCTTGTTCTTTTCAGGGCTTCCAGCTTGCGCTTTTTCCTCCCCCGATCCTAGTGATGACGGGGCGCGACATGTTGGTATTTCCAGTGTGTTATCCGCGCCTGATGTTGAACGTTACCAGCGTATTTTCTCCCTTCAGGATCAAGGCCTTTTTGCCGCCGCAGATCATGTTGTGCGTTCTTTGGATAGCAAGCTGTTGCTTGGTTATGTCTTGCAGGATCGATATCTTTCTGCCCGTTATGGCAAGGCGTCTTTCCAGGAACTCCGGTCGTGGATGGAACTGTACGCCGATCACCATGATGCCCGCCGGATTTATCGGCTGGCCCGCAAACGCGGTGGAGGACCCTTGCCGCATCCCGTCTCGCCGGAGGGGTTTGTTACGGGCATCTCCGGTGATGATCCCCGGTGGGAGAGAGAGGCATCGGTTCTGTCCTCCCGTGCGGCGTCTGTTCTGAAGACAGGACGTATCTTCCGGGGGCATCTGGTTGCCGGTCGGTTTGATGCGGCAAGCAATCTTCTCAGGACAAGTCCTTTGTCTTCTGTTGATCGTGATCGTCTGTGGGCCTCTCTTGCCTATGCTGCCTTTATCAAGGGAAAAGACGAAACAGCTTTGCGTTTCGCCCGTCAGGTGCGTGGCCGGGATTCGCGTGCCCTGTCGTTGGCCCACTGGGCTGGTGGCTTGGCAAGTTGGCGGCGCCATGATTACGAGGAGGCGGCTGTATGGTTCTCTGCATTGCGTGATGCAGACAATGCTTCGCCTTGGGTTCGTTCTGCGGCAGCTTATTGGTCTGCCCGTTCTGCCCTGAAAAATCGGCGGCCGCAGGAAGTCAGCCAGTCACTTCATATTGCGGCGTCCTACCCGCATACATTCTATGGGTTGATTGCGCGGCGTGCGCTTGGCCTGCCTTTGGACTTTTCGTGGCGTACGGATACAATCACGGATCAAGAGGCGGTGGCGATCACCGACTCACCCGCCGGGCGGCGTGCCTTGGCCTTGGTTCTAGTTGGCAAGCATGATCGTGCAGAAGATGAGTTGCGCCGCTTGTACCCCGCAGCCAGTCATGAACAAAGGCAGGCAATCCTCCATTTCGCAGAGCGGGAAGGGATGGCCAGTCTGGCCCTGCATCTGTCATCTGTTCGTACCCAGAGTATGGATAACTCCTTTGAATCGGCCCGGTATCCGGTTCCTGCCTGGCAGCCCCGCAATGGATGGGCGTTGGACCGTGCCATGCTGTATGCATTTGCCCGCCAGGAGTCTGCTTTTAACCCGGCAGCGCGTTCTCCGGCTGGTGCGGTCGGGTTGATGCAGATCATGCCTGCTACGGCCCGTGCGGTTGCGCGTATGGAGAATAATGGTTGGCTGGGTGGGTCTCGGGCCGTTATGGATCCTGAAGTCAGTTTGTCCTTGGGGCAGTCGTACCTTGAGCATCTTTTGGGTTTGCCGGACATAAAGGGAAACATGTTTTTTGTTGCCGCGGCCTATAACGCAGGCCCGGGTACGCTGGCGCGCTGGAGAAAGACGGTTCGGTACGACGATGATCCCTTGCTGTTTATAGAGGCTATCCCATCTCGTGAGACGCGTGCCTATATCGAGCGTGTTTTGGCAGATTTGTGGATTTATCGTGATCGCTTGGGACAGGACAATCCCGGACTGGACATGGTGGCTTCCGGGCGTTGGCCTCTTTATGTTCCGCAGGATGCTCGTACGGCCGCGCCCACAGCGCAGGATCAGCCGCTGTCTTTCCGTTCAGGCTATGTCTTTCCGACTGTCATGATGATCAATGTTATGTCGTGATGCGAGGAAGAAGACATATCTGATGCGTAGTGTAACCTTCTATCTGTCTTGCGTCCCTGGCATATTGTCTGTGTCGTTGGTTACCTTGGTGGCTTTCTTGCTGCACCACCTGCATCTTGCCTTTGGCTTCGGGACGCTGAGTCTGGCCATTGTTCTTGGTATCGCCGCGCGATCTGCTCTTCCATTCTCTGCTCGCCGTGAACCGGGTGAGGTGGCCATGGCCGGCGTTCTCTTGCGCTCTGGCCTTGTGTGCCTGGGAGCGACTGTTTCATTGGCAGAACTGCAGGCCATCGGGCTTGGAGGCATGGGCCTGGTTGTCGTGTGCCTTCTCTTTGTGCTGTTGCTGATATTATGGCTGGGGCGGGGAATGGGCCTTGATCCCCGTCTGACCTCCCTGATTGCCTTGGGAACATCCGTGTGCGGGGCTTCGGCCATTGCTGCGGGTCGCGATGTGACGCGGGCTTCTCCTGAGCACGTCGCTTGCGCCATTGCCTTGGTTACCCTGCTTGGTACCTGTGGCATGTTCATCCTGCCATACCTTGTACTCTGGTTTGATCTGGATGAATTCAGGGGAGGGCTGTGGTGTGGGGCAACCTTGCATGAAGTGGCTCAGGCCGTTGCCGCTTCCTGGCAGGTTGGTTCTGATGCCGGAGTTATTGGTACGCTGGCAAAGCTTCTGCGGGTTGTTCTGCTTGTTCCTGCCTTGTTTATTATTGTTTTCTTCCAGAGGCGACAGAATCGTGACGACGTGCATGTTCCCATGGGTCTTCCATGGTTTGTGGTCGGTTTTACAGCTCTTTTTGTCATGCGTAGTGCTGGAGTATTACCCCGTCTTGTAGAAGAGCACGCAGGCCTGCTGGCAACCATGCTGTTGACCTCGGGTATGGCCGCGCTGGGCTTGCGTACAGATTTCCGCCAGTTGCATCGTCTTGGGATGGCCCCGTTGTTGTTGGGAGGTGTCGCCTGGATTGCCATGGTTGCGCTTGCCCTTGCCCTGCTTTTGGCCTTTATGTCCTGACAGTGATTGTTTTTCTTCTGGCCCGGTCACGGCAGGCATGTTGGCCGGGTCGTCGTGTCTTGTCGTTCAGGGTAGTGTCCGATGGAGCATCATGATTTCACAGGGATGGCCATAACAGCCTTGGCTGCGATGGCTTGTGGTGTTGTTTTCACGCGTCTGCGTCAGCCAGCGATTATTGGTTACATCCTTGCTGGTGTGATCCTTGGCCCCTCGGCCTTGGGAATGGTCACGGATCGTGGTGGTGTTGCCCTGTTGGCCGAGCTGGGCATTGTTATGTTGCTGTTTGTTATCGGGCTTGAGCTGTCGGTCCATCGCTTTGCAGAAGTGTGGCGTGTGGCGGTTCTGACCACGCTTTTACAGACGGGGGGCAGTGTTGGGGTCATGCTCCTGTTTCACCGGCTGCTTGACTGGAGTGCAGGAACCGCCGTTCTGCTGGGCTTCTGTCTGGCGCTGTCCTCGACAGCTGTGGTGATCAAGGTCCTTGAGCAAAGAGGAGAGCTGGACAGTCCGTCCGGACGGCTGACGGTTGGTATCCTGATCGCCCAGGATATGGCTGTTGTTCCAATGATGCTGACGCTGTCGGCATTGACGGGTGATGGTATCGATCCCAAGGTCATGCTGCGGGTTGCCGTGTCGATCCTTATCCTGGTTGCTCTGGTTTGGGTTTTGTTGCGTCGGGACATTCGTCTACCCTTTGTTGGAACGGTCTCGGGGCACCCTGATCTTGGGCCGCTGGCCGCGTTTGGAGCCTGCTTCGGGGCGGCTGCCTTGGCTGGTTTTGCTGAACTTTCACCTGGGTATGGGGCCTTTGTGGCCGGTCTGGTCATCGGGAACAGTGCGGATGGACAAAGTCTGAGGCATCATGCTCACCCGATACAGGCTTTATTGCTGATGGTGTTTTTCCTGTCTGTTGGCCTGCTGCTCGATCTGACATTTCTCCGTGACAATATTGGTATCGTCTTGCTGATGCTGGTTGCTGTTACCGTGATCAAGGCGACGATCAATGTGCTTGCCTTGCGTTTGCAGAAGATCAGTTGGCGCCGTTCATTCTGTGTGGGGGTAACGCTGGCACAGATCGGGGAGTTCTCCTTTATGCTGGCGGGAGCCGGGGTTTCCCGCAGGCTCCTGGAGAGCGGGGAGGGGCAGTTGGTGGTTGCTGTGACAGTTTTGTCCCTGACGATCAGTCCTCTGTGGCAAATACCGGTGCGTCGCCTGAATACCTGCACGGAATCTTTCTCTGGCCCTGCCGATGTTTTGCGTGTGGCCTGCGCGCCCGAGATCCATAAAGCCCTTCGTTATTGGGGTGTAGTTTCCCGTATTGTCTCCAGGAGTAGAGATGCCTGATTTTTATCTGGAAAATGACGCGCGGTCCCGCTTTGGTTCAAAGGTTGCCGGTGTTGATGAGGCCGGGCGGGGGCCCTTGGCGGGGCCTGTTGTCGCGGGGGCCGCCTTGCTTGATCCAGACCTGTTGCCGGATGCCTTGTTCCATGGCCTGAATGATAGCAAGAAGCTGTCGGCCTCACGGCGGAATGCCTTGTTCTCGATGCTGACCAGTAGCCCTGGTGTGGTCGTGTCGGTTGGTATCGCCAGCGTGGAAGAGATAGACCGCATCAATATCTTGCGAGCAACGCATCTGGCCATGGCACGAGCTGTGAATGGATTGGGCGTGTGTCCTGATGTGGCCTTGATTGATGGAAACCAGGCCCCAAAGAGTTTTCCGTGTCCGGTGATGTGTGTTGTGAAGGGTGATAGCCTGAGTTTGTCCATTGCCGCAGCATCTATCATGGCCAAGGTAACCCGTGATCGCATGATGGAGGTGTTGTCGGCAGATTTCCCAGCTTATGGCTGGGATAAAAACATGGGGTACGGAACGGTTGCCCACCGGGAGGCAATTATCAGGCATGGTCCAACCCCGCATCATCGGCGCAGCTTTGCCGGGCAGGGCAGCCTGTTTGAGAGTGTGTGAATTCTTTCCTGCAAGATTGTTATGATTCACAGTTAATGCAACGAGTCGCATCACACTATCCACAGCCTGTGGACAGTGTGATTTTCTTTCTATGTTGCTTTGCTGCAACACCGTCAAGGGATTGTGGGTGTTATGCCCAGGGTGGCACATGATGCTGTGTCTGTGGTCTGTCTGGGTCAATGTTCAAAAGAATGATGACGGATGTTCGGTGTGCAGGGACTCTTGACCTGCGATTCGGCGTGGCTGAAAACGATTCCTGCCTTTTTACTTCTTTTGACCCGATTGACCAGGACCCAAGCATGTCACGCAAGAAAATGGTTTCCGCCCCTCCTGTGCTGCATAGTCCGTTGAAAACAGATGTTGTCCACTCAGGTGATTGTATCGCTGTAATGAACAGCCTGCCGGAGAAGTCCGTTGATCTTGTTTTTGCGGATCCACCCTATAATCTTCAATTGGGTGGAGAGCTGACGCGTCCTGATAACAGCCGTGTTGATGGCGTTGACAGTGATTGGGACAAATTTGACAGTTTTGCTGAATATGACCGCTTTACCCGCGACTGGTTGGCTGCCGCGCGGCGTGTGCTGAAAGACGATGGGGCGCTGTGGGTTATCGGCTCCTATCACAATATCTTTCGTGTTGGCACGGCGCTTCAGGACATTGGATTTTGGATTCTCAACGATGTGGTCTGGAACAAGACCAACCCGATGCCCAACTTTCGTGGTACACGCTTTACGAATGCTCACGAGACCTTGATCTGGTGTGCCCGAAGTGCGGGGTCCAAGTACACGTTTAATTATGATGCGATGAAATCATTGAATGATGGCACGCAGATGCGCAGTGACTGGACGCTCCCCCTTTGCACCGGCAGCGAACGTCTCAAGGGTGATGATGGCGGCAAGCTTCATCCAACCCAGAAACCTGAGGCATTATTGTACCGTATTCTTATGGCAACTACCAATCCCGGTGATGTTGTCTTGGATCCTTTCTTCGGGACAGGTACGACGGGTGCGGCCGCCCGAAGATTGGGGCGCCGGTTTATAGGTATTGAGCGCGATTCCGGGTACCGTACGGCCGCAAAGGCAAGAATAGCGGCTGTTGAACCTGTTTCGGAGCCAGATCTTTTGTTGACGCCCTCACGTCGTAGTGAGCCCCGTGTGCCCTTTGGGACTGTTGTGGAGCGTGGTTTGCTGGCTCCGGGCGCCCTTCTGACGGATGTATCAGGGCGGTTTACGGCCAAGGTTCGGGCTGATGGGACCATTATTTCGGCAGAGGTTCGTGGATCTATACATCAGGTCGGGGCCGCTGTGCAGGGGGCCCCAGCTTGTAATGGCTGGACATTCTGGCATACCCGGTATGGGGGTAACTTGGTTCCCTTGGATGTTTTCCGACAAAAGGTCAGGGCTGACGTATATCAGTCTGTTCAATAATGTCATTATTATAGAAATAAGTTTTTAATAGAAAGGCTGCTAATTGGCGGTCTTTCTTCATATAGTTATTAAGAACCATGCCATATCAGAAAATAATATCTGGGTATCTTGATTTTATGTCTGTATAGTTCTTCCTGCATCTCTTGATGGGGATGCCTGCGTCCAGAACGGACAGCATGTTCTCTAGAAATGGAGAGTACCGTTATGACGGATATTGCACTTTCTGCTGCAAGTAGGTCAAACCTGCTTTCTTTGCAGACCACCCAATCCTTTGTTAACCGGACCCAGAATCGCCTTTCCACCGGGAAGGCGGTATCCTCGGTTATTGATGATGCGTTGAAGTTCTTTAGCGCAAAGTCTCTGACTGACCGTGCGGGCGACTTGTCAGCCCGTAAGGACTCGATTGACCAAGGGATTAATGCCCTGAAGGTCGTTGTTGAGACTACTACCCGTCTGGAGCAATTCGTCAACCAGATGCGTGGTCTTGTCAACAGTTCGCGTGCTTCTACAGCGGACCAGCGCAAGGAATTTACCTCCCAGATTGCCTCCTTGGCTTGGCAGGTCCAGAAGCTGGTTGATGACACATCCTATCAGGGGCAGAACCTCCTGAACTCGTCAGCCTCCAAGTTGACAGTCTACTTCTCGGAGAAGGCCGACTCCAAGCTGGATGTCAATGGTATCAACTTCAATGCGTCCAAGTTCTTCTTGAACTCAGCCGGCGTGGCTCTTGACCTCAAGGTATCCGCGGGCGACCTCGGGAAGGCGATTGTAACCAAGCTTGGGTTTGCGTCTGCCCTGTCAGCGTTCAAGCTGTCCGTTGCGGCAGATCTGGCCTCCTTTAACAAGGTGGCTGACTTGGTCGTGAACCGGTTGGAAAAGACGATCAGCAACTTGCGTGCAAAGTCAGCTGCTTTTGGTAACTCGGTTGCTATCCTCCAGGTTCGCCTGGATTTCACCAAGAATTATACCAACATCCTGACAGAAGGTTCGGACAAGCTGACGCTCGCCGACCTGAACGAGGAAGGCGCAAACCTTCTGGCTCTGCAGACCCGGCAGCAGCTGGGTATTCAGGCGCTGTCGTTCGCTGGTCAGTCTGAACAGGCTGTTCTGGGGCTGTTCCGTTAAGCATCCCTGCGTTAGAGTGGCCGGGAAGAGACATTCTCTTCCCGGTCTTTTTTATGCCGGTGTTCATCGTGCTTGACGGAGAGGGGCGTGTTGTCATGGCGTTGAAGGTCCAAATCAAACCCGGCCAGAAACTGGTTATTAATGGTGCTGTTCTGGAAAATGCGTCGGCCCGCGTTGTCTCTCTTCTTGTGCACAATCAAGTTTCCATCCTGCGGCAGCAGGATATCCTGACCCAGGATGAAGCGATTACGCCGGCAACCCGGGTTTATTATGCATTGCAGTGTGTCTATTTGTTTCCGGAAGATCGTTCGCGTCATTTAATCCTTTTTAAGGATTTCCTGACATCGTTTACTGATGCTGTGCCCAGTTCGCGGGAGATCGCCGAGGAGATTTTTGCGCTTGTTGGAGATGAGGACTACTTCAAGGCACTGAAAGTTGCCCGACGCTTGATTACCCACGAGGGAGATATCCTCCGCCATGTCGAACAAAGGCTTGCTGAAGAGTTACAACACAGTGATCCAGCCGGGTGATCCCCGGAAAACCGAGGCTTGGGCTCTGATGCAGGCAGCTGTGCGTATGAAATTGGCGCAGGACAGCGGTGATTTTGATCAAATGCGTACGGCCTTGCGTCTGAACTGGCGGCTTTGGACTATCCTGCAGTCAGATCTTTTGGAGCCGGATTGTCCTGTTCCGCCAGAGCTGCGCGCCAATATGCTTTCTCTTTCAAACTTTGTCGATCGTCAGGCTGTTGCGTTCATGGCCAATCCGGATGCACGTCTTCTTGATACCTTGATTTCCATCAACAGGGAAATCAGTGCTGGTTTATCTACGACAGATGAAAGCAGCTCTGTTTCAGGGGATGCGTCTGAAGCTGTTGTGCCAAGTGGTCATAACGTGCAGACGTAACTTGTTTGTTCTTGGTTTCGGGGTCCGCCGTGCGATTTACAGATTTACGACAGTGTCTGGTGGTGTATTGTGATTTTGCACCCGTTCTGGTCGGCTGTTCGTGAGTGTGTGCAATGAGCGAGACTGCTTCCCTGTCTATCAACTCTCTCCGCGACTTGCTTTCTGGCGCAGAACCAGACTGGCATTCTGTTCTGGAATGCGCAGAGGCTGTGCTGGAGCAGGATGGAGATGTGCAGGATCTTACGATTGCATCTGTTGTGGCTGCGCTCTCGTGCCTGAACCTTGGTTTGTGGCGTAAGGCGCATAGCCATAACAAGCGAGCACTGGAGCTGGACCCATCCAGTCAGGAAGCTGCCGAGTTGTTCTCTGCCCTTGCAGCCAAGGCGTCATCTATGGCTGATGCAGCGTATTATCTCAAGATCGCGGGCACGCTTGATCCTTCTCCTGTTGAGTGGTTTTGTGACTTTGCGTCCGCACATATTCCTGATGCCGGGAAGGCGTTTTCCATGATGGAAGATGACTCCCTGATGCAGCGAGGTGTAGCCTTGTTGGCAACGGGAGACTATGTAGCCGCCGAGGAGTGCTTTCGAGGGCACGTTGCGTTTCATCCCGCCAGTGTGGACGGACACTTGGCCATTGCGGTTTGCATGATGTCCATGGAGCAGTACTTATCGGCTCAAAGCGGTTTGAGGGCGGCTATGCATGTTCTGCCCGATAGTGGTGCATTGGCCATGACGCTTGGTCAGGCGCTGTATAGTACAGGTGATTACGAAGCCGGTCGTGTTGTGCATGACTGGGCTGTCAGGGTAGATTCCTCATTTTCTTCTCGTGCACATGCTTTTGTTGATCGTCTTTCCAATCCGTTGGAGGATGCGGGCGTTCTGGAAAAGAGTTACCAAGATCTGATTTCCACCGCTCTTGTTGATGTTGGGCGCGATGATGCGATTTCCCTGTATTCACGTGGCTCTGGCCGGATAACCATTGGCTACGTCGTGTCGCGGCGAACCGTGACACTGGATGATTTAGGGTTGGCTGCGGTTATTGCTGCTCATAATCCTGTGCGCTGGCGTGTTATTGGTTTTGGTGAAGGAGCCTTGTCAGAAATCAGGAACGGGCTTTTCCAGCACTGCTTCTCTGTGTGGCACAATATCAGTGATATGGATCGTTTTACATTTTCCAGATTAGTTCAGGGCGAAGAGATCGACGTCCTTGTTGATACGTCTGGCCTTGCTCTCCCTCGCCAATTTGAGGCTTTCATTCCGAGGATGGCACCGCTTCAGGTGTCGTGGGGAGGGCTTCCCTGGAATCCTGGATCGGACGTCTTTGATGCTGTGGTTCTTGATGATCACATACGTACTGCTCCTGCTCTTGATGAACAGAAGCTTGTATCTCTGTATGGGGGGGCCTTATGTACCGGTTTGCCCCCGGATGATGCTCCTCTATCGGATCGTGCATGTGATGGCGAATTTCTGATAGGCTTCCCCATCTATTTCCGTGAGCTGAACTATTATTCGGTTGCCTTGGCGGCGGCATGTCTTCTGAAGATTCCTGAATCAAAGATCGTGTTAATTGACCGTGATTTCTCGTTTGGTGAGACCGTTGGCCGTTTGTTGACAATGTTTGGAACCTTCGGCGTTGCTCATCGTATCGACCTGATCCAGGTTGACGATGAAGCGGCTCTGGCTTGTGAGTGTAATCTTGTTCTCAGTCCTCCCGGGCCTCGGTCAGCAGTGCATGCTGTCAGTGCATTATGGGCTGGTGTACCTGTTCTGGCTTTGGCTGGAGAGGGGCGGCACATGCGGGGTGTCTCCTCTTTCCTGACTATGGTTGGATTGGGTGAGGCGTGTGTGGGGTCCACGCCGGATAATGTTGCGGAGCTGGCTGCGGAGTGGGCTTCTGACAGGGGGCGTCTGGTATCTTTTCGAGATACGATCCGTGACCGCCTACGTCAGGCACCACCCTTTGATTTCAAGGCGCGTTGTCGCTCTCTGGAAGGTATTTACGATAATCTTCTCGCTAAATTCGGGGATCCCGTTGATTGCTGAGAAAAGTGGTGGGGGTCAGCAATAGATATGAGTGCTGTTGATCAGCAAGTTGAAGAACGTCTTGCTCGTAACTATAAGGTTTTTGAAGAACGTTTTCCCAAGCTGGCTGCTGATTTGCGTTCTATCGGTACGCCATCATCCCGCATTGTCTGGAATGGTGACCAAGCGGTCAATATTGACATAGGGGGTACCAACCTTTATCCGGGCGATGCTCCTTCTTGGACGGCTGGTCAGTTGCGCGGTCGTGCTGATACCATGGACCGTTTGGTTTTTGGTAGCCCTGATCATTGTAATATTTCCGGGATTGGATTACCTCTTACTAAAGACTGCGCAAGATTTTTATCGGAAAATAGTATTGAATGTGATGGGTGTCCTCTTGATGAGATTGAATATAGTTTTGTATTTGGTCTCGGTCTTGGTTATCATCTGAATGATCTTCTATCGTCTGAAGATGTTAATACATTTATTATCATAGAGCCTGTTGCGGAATTTATCATCCATTCAATGAGTGTTATTGATTGGGTTCCTGTTATCGAGAAGATATATGAGCGGGGTGCTTCTTTATATTTTATCACAGCAGATATGCCAGAACGTGCTGTCAGGTCCATAGAAGATGTCGTTACAAACAGAGGTAACGCATTCTTGGATGGATCATATATTTATGTACATTACTATTCTTGGGCTCTAAAGGAATCATACAATATATTCAGCGACATGATAAAGTATCACTATATAACAAGTGGATTTTATGAAGATGAAGTAAAGATGGTTTATAATACAGTTTCAAATTTCAATATGTACACATTCAGGCTTCTTCGTGCTCAAGAAATGCTTGAGCAGAGAATGCCAGTTTTTATTGTTGGGTCTGGCCCTTCTCTTGATAAAGATATGGCCTATATTCGTAAATGGAGTGATCGATCTATTGTTGTTAGCTGCGGTACTGCATTAGGGATTCTTCTGAAATCTGGTATAAAACCCGATATACATGTTGAGAATGAGAATGTTGATTTGGTGGCGGAGATTCTCTCCGGTGCTGCAGAAAAATATGATTTGAGTACAATCAGGTTGATGGCTTCTACGACGGTAACGCCAGAGATTGGAAAGCTCTTTGGTTCGGTCTGGTTTTACTTCCGGAGTGGCTTGTCCAGTACCCATCTGTTTGGTGGTCGTGAAGTGCCTCTGCTTGGCGCGTTTCCTTTGGTAGCAAATGCGGCCTTTTCCGGCATGGTCCGTCTTGGATTTCGTACATTCTATTTTTTTGGCTGTGACTGTGGTGCACGTGATCCTAAAAAGCATCATGCTGAGCAGGTTTTCTATAATGTTGACTACAATGGGAAGTCTGAAGTTGATACGGATTGGGAAAATAAACTGGTTCGGACTGTGCCCGGAAATTTTGGTGGCACTGTCCGCAGTGCTTGGCATCTGGATATGTCCCGTCGCGTTTTTGTGGAGACGGTCCGTCTGCTGTCTGTTGACGTGTGGAATTGCTCTGACGGGGCCAAGATAGAAGGATTTTCCCCCTTGGCTGCCGGGGCAATTCGTCTGGATGTATCCACTGTATCCAAGTCGAAAATACTTGAAAGGGTTGAGCGTCAGCTCCCGCTTTTCCAGCCTCCGGATATTTTGCGTGACATTACCATATCCAGTTGGCTCCAAGGTATAGAGTCTTATGATGATGCGCTTTCGTGCATCTTGGAGGATTTGCGGGGTGAAGCACCCAGCTATCGATCGCTTTTAAAGCAGGTCCAGGAGCTTTTATCATCCAGCACGACATTCATGCCTATCGCCCGTATGGCCAGTGCAACGTTTGAATCCATGATTCGGTATGGTGCCTTTGTTGGAACGAGGATCAAGGATCCGGATAACAGGAAGGCATTCTTTGATCTATTTACAAATGCTTATGAAGAACGCAGCAAAGTCATTACAGCCGAGATCAGAGAATTTCTGGAGGATATGGACGAGAAGATCAGTGTTGCCAAGAAGGCAGAAGAAAGCCGCATCTGAAACGCTGGCAGGCAGGTTCTCGCGACTCTGTTATGACAGTATGGGCTGGATGTAGCCTTTTATTCTTCAGAATTCCTTTCTTAGATGTAATCCTTCAGGCTCAACTTCGCCAAGCGTCCAGTTACTTGGTATGATGCCTCCAGTGCCCTTTGGGTTTCGTTAAGCCGGGTGATGGCTTCGGCCATGTCAACTTCTTCTATATCGGCAATCCCGGTTTCGAGAAAGGCAATGAAATTCCGCGCTCTGTCTTCGGCGCCCTTCAGCTCGACACGGTTGAAGCCTATCGTTTGCTGAAGTGCGGACAAGTCATTGCGGCTTTCATTCATGCCCTCATCGTGCAGAATCGCGTCGTTGATCAACGCGATTCCTGTTTCCAGACGCCGATAGAACTCAGGCAGGTCAATATCTCCTGTACCTGTTACCGGAAAACCCTGACCGATAATGCCCAATCCGCGGATCAGCTTTTCGAACGCGGCATCCTGTGCGTTGACACCGATGGTAATAATCCGGTTTTCATCAACCCTGTGCTCGCTGCGTAGATTGTCGCCCTGATAATAGCCCGTGCTGACAATATTGACGTCGGCCTGATTGCCCGTGGTCGGAATCACAGGCGTTGTGTAAATCATTTCCCCGGCCAGAATCTGTGTCATGGTACCTGCGCCGGTGATGTCAGCATTCGACGGATAGCGTACCGTGAAGACCGTGTTGTTTCCTGTGCTGTTTTCCAGTCGTATGGCTGCTCCGTTCGGAACCCCGACATTGAGATCAATGCTTTCTGTTGCGGCGCTGGGGAATGGAGGTGTTACCTTCATGTAACGCCCGTCTTCCGAGATTTCTGTAATGGTGTAAACGCCGTCATTGGCTGCCGTGCCGCTGTCAATCAAAAGGGCCATCCCTCGTTCCAGCCGACTAAAGGCATTGGCATTGGGCGAAGTGATGGAACCTTCGGCGGGCGCAGGTGCCGGTCTGGGATCAGGGACAGAGGTTGCGAACGTCATGGTTCCGGCTGTTGCCGCCGATATTGAACCGGTGATGAAGCGTTTGGTCTCACCAGCCCCCGTATCCACTGCGATAGTGCCATAGCTTGTTCCAGAAATGGCAGGGGGATTGTTAAATGCAACATCCACAGCACGGAAATCGATGTCAAACAGGTTGGCTGCGCGTGTCTCAGGGAAGGTCACGGTGTTGCCGTTATAAACAGCTTCGAATGCCTCCAGGCTGGATACAGGCATCTTGACCGGTGGTGTTTGTTCCCGTCCTCCCGAAAAGAGATAGCGTCCCTCAAGATCTGTGTTCAGGGTATCGCGGATCTGTGCCAACGATCCCACGGCATTTTTACGCATTTGGTTCAGGGACGCGATGTATTCCGATGCAGGCTTATCTGTACGCAGCTTGGCGACTTCGCGGATATCAGCAATGATTTTCTGTGCGTTGCGTTCAATGTCATTGGCGCAATTCTGGGTCTGGTTGGCCCGTACTTCAGCGACAACATTGCCTGCCTTGAACCGTTCGGCGCGATCACGGATGGTTTCCATGTTGACTAGGCGGAAGCTTTCGATGGAAAGCCCTGCGTAGGTTTGGCTCTTCTTCTTACTGTTCACTTGCAGGGTTGAATCATAGAGCATGCCCTGCAGGTCTACCATGCGATTCAACAGAACCTGACTGCTGACATAGCTTGGAACACGTGTCATGGCCGTTGTCCTTACCGGATGATATCGTTGAGGATGTCGAGCATCTGCTTGGTCGTTGAAATGACCTTGGCCGCAGCAGAGTATGATTGTTCAAAGATCATCAACTGCGACAGCTCTTCGTCCAAATTTACCTGGCTGACCTGAGCATCTTTCATAACCAGTGCTTCACTCAGTCCCTGTTGATAGGTGACGGATTCCTTGGCGGTGGCGGCTCGGCCTGCCGCATTGGAGACGATAGCGGCACCATAGTCGGTCAGCTTCAGGCTTCCGGTGGCCAGTCCGCCAGACAGATTATAGCTCCGTGGTGTTGTGAAGACCTTTGCCACTTCGTTTATGTTGCTGTTGTCCCCGACCGACACATAGTATTGCGCCGTAATGGGATTGAACTGGACCTTGCCCCGGTGCAGCCGACTGGGGCTGAGCGTCAGGCTGGGATTGACAACAATGCTACGTGCGTTTCCGGTATCGGATGGGGCTAGTTGCAATGGGCCAAACGCTGTTGTGGCGCCTGTGGCACTGGTTACAACCAGCTCTCCACCATCCAGATTACTCAGGCGCAGCCGTTCTCCGGTGCCATCCGGGATGACGTTGGCAATAATGCGGTCTGCAAGGGCCGGAGTTCCATTGATACGATCAGCAAGTGTTCTCAGGCTATCCCCCGGCAGAACGGAAACCGTGGCAAAGTTGATGCCGACGGTGTCTGTTGAAAACTGCAGGGTTGCACTGCCAACGGTATAGTAATCTTTTGAGATAACCGTGCTGTCCCAGGTCCTGTTCTTGACGCCTTTGTGGAACAGGTCATTCAGTCCAAAGAAGTTGGCAAAACCCTTGACGGTCTCATCCGCATTTCCATCATGATTGGCATCAAACAAGATTGTGGCATCTGTGACTTCAGCCCCAAGGCTGGAGTCAACCTGGTCGCGGAAACCCAGTGACGCTTGGGCGGTATTGAGCTGGATCTCAAAGGTTCCACCTGCGTTGACCTTGACTGTTGCATCAGCCAGATTTGGACCAGCCGGAAGCCGCAACCAGGATTGCATGCGGCTGGCTACTTGGTCGATGGTCCATGGGCCGTTGGCGGGATAAGCTCCACCGGCAAAGGATCCATCGGTCATGATTGTATTCAGCGTGGTCGTTGACTTTTGTGACCCGTCTGTATTGAAAACAGTCAAGTTCACGTCGCTTTTTTGCAGAGAGATTGTCTGATTATAGTTTGTGGTTGTCGCATCCGGTATGAATGAGCGTGATCCGATCATAGCATTAGCCACGGCTGGGAAGCTGGTTCCCCGGTTGTGGGCTTCATTCACAGAGGTCCGCAGTTTTGTAGCCAGTTCGTCCAGCTGGGCCTGCAGGTCGGGAAGTTCCCGATCACGAACCTCGATCAGGGATTTCAGTTTCCCCTGACGGATATCGCCGGTGATATCCAGAACCCCGACGGACATCTTTGAGAACTGGCCCGAGGCAAATGTGTCGGTGGGTGAAACTTGGGTCGCCGGGTTAAAGACAATTTCCTTGGCGACACTGTCAATCAGTGTCACGCCGGACGCGGTGTACATGACAACCGCCCCGTTTTCGCGGACAAAGTGCTGGACATCCATAATTTCGTTTATTTTGCCCAGAAGCGTATCACGCTTGTCTTCCAAGTCGGCGGTGCCACGCTTGGTTGCCCTGGCCAGAACGATCCGTTCATTCAGAACTGCGATATCCTTAACGGCCGCATTCATGGTCTGAAGGTTGCCATAAATATCTTGGTCGGCTGCGGCCCGCAGATCCTGTATGGAATTGGACAGAGTATTCATTTGATACGCAATATCCTGCATTTTCCGGATAGTACGGTCGCTTTGTCCCGTATTGATGGCAGCCTGTTCGAATTGGGTCGAGAGGTTATTGATGGTGTGGGCAATCGTTGTATTGTCACCCGGTTTGCCGAAAAGATCTTGCAGGCGGTCAAAATACTTTTGTGTAGCGGCGTACTGCTGGTACAAGCCCGTGGCTTGCCAAGAATTGGCTCTTAATTTTTCGTCAACCCGGCGTGTTGTTTCCGCAACCTCTACCCCAACCCCATAGCCAGCCAGAACGCGGCTTGTCGGGTTGAACAGCTTGCGGGAAAAGCCTGGCGTGTTCATGTTGGCAATATTGTTTGACACCAGGTCCAGGCCCTGTTTGGAGGCCTGTAGCCCGCTGAGAGCAGCAGAAAGTCCAAGTGTCAGCGACATGGGATTATCCTTTGGCTACCGTTTGAAAACGGCTTGTTTCCATAAATACGGTTTCAGAATTCTTTGTTCAGGGCGATCGCAAGGCGCTTGTTTTCCACCTGATTTCCATCCAAGCGTCCACTCTCGCCATAAGCAGCCTGACCTTTCTCCTGAATTTCGCGAACGGCATCGGCAACAGCCCCCATAAAGGTATTGCCTGCCACAATACTGGCTCGCAGCAAGCTTTCGTTCAGGCGTGAGGATTGCTCCAGAAGTTCTCCGGCAACCTTGAGCTTTTCGACCTGTGCCTGCGGCATGCCTTTGGTGATGTCCGGTTCCCGACGCAGTACAACAATCTGTTCCAAGTATGCCCGGGTCAGGGCCTTCTTGCGTTCGCTGTGTTCCTTGACATCGCCATAACGATGTTTGCGCAAGGCATCATTTTCCAGATCCAGGATGTGGGTCAGTTCAGTCACGACCATCAACAGATCTTCCGGACGATCGGGTGGTGTGATTGGGGATGTTCTGTCCTGTCCGGATTCACGACTGGCTGTTTCCTGATGCGTGTTTCTTGGCGTATTACGTGGTTTCCCGGTGGCAGCAACAGCCCGGGCTTGCCTCGGGGCACCAAGGCTGGCAACAGACTGCCGTCCTGCACGGGGGGTGGCATCCTGTGTTGCCGTTCGTGTCAGACGACCGGGGCGTTTGGATGAACCAAAGGTCATCATGGGGTTGTCTCCTGTGCCTGTAGCATGGCTTTTACAACGTGGTCGGCCAAACCGATTCCGCCGGCCTTGGCAATGGATTTTCCGTATTCATCAATCAGAAGGCTGCGCCATTTGTCTTCCCCGATCCCCCCGCCAAATGTTTCGTTGGTCTTGATGCCGGCAAACATGGCCTGCAGGGCCTGCGAGAGAAAGAAGGACTCGAAGCTTTCGGCCGCAGCATGCACCTTGTCCAGATTGCTTCCCGCTGCGTGATTGCCTAGGGCAGCCAGTTCATTTTGATGACGGGCGCTGCTGTAACCCAGCGATGTATCAGCCAGAGGCACCATCACATCACCTCGATCTCTGCTTGAAGGGCCCCGGCGGCCTTGATGGCCTGCAATATGCTGATCATGTCCCGTGGGCCAATGCCCAATGCATTGAGACCATTGACAACTTCCTGCAGACTGACTCCAGCATCCACAATGCCCAGCTTGCGATCAGCGCCTTCGTCCACCTGTATATCTGTGCGGGGGACCGTGACGGTTTCGCCGACTGTGGAGAAGGGATTGGGCTGGCTGACCTGGGGTGTTTCGGTAACGCGGATTGTCAGGCTTCCCTGTGCGACAGCCACCCGTGAAACCCTGACATTCTCACCGATCACAATAATGCCAGTTTGCTCGTCAATGACCACCCGTGCCAGCTGGTCTGGTTCTACACGTAGTTGCTCGATATCCGTCAGGAGCGAGACCACATTACGCCCAAGTGGGACGGTTACCTTGACGGTTCCCGGATCATCGGGGACAGCTTGCTGGCTTCCCAGATATGAGTTGACTGCTGCAGCCACCCGCCGTGCGGTTGTCAGGTCGGGGTTGCGCAAAGAGATGTTAACCGTTTGCATTCCGGCCAGCGTGAAAGGGACTTCACGTTCAATCGTTGCACCGTTGGGTATACGGCCAGATGTGGGAACCCCCTTGCTGATGCTGGCTCCTTGTCCTTGGGCTTCGAAGCCGCCAACCTGCACCTGCCCTTGGGCAACGGAATACACCTCACCATCGGCGCCAACCAGGGGAGTTACCAGCAGGGTGCCGCCCAGAAGGCTTTTGGCATCCCCCAGAGCCGAAACGGTAACATCAATGCGGGATCCCTGACGTCCGAAAGGCGGCAAACTGGCCGTAACCATGACAGCCGCTATATTCTTGGGTTTCAGGCTTGATGCATCCCGCGTGTTGACACCCAGACGCTCCAGCATCCCGATCAGGCTTTCCCGGGTAAAGGGCATATCTTCTATTTTGTCGCCCGTTCCTTTCAGGCCAACAACCAAGCCATACCCAATCAGCATATTTTCCCGTACGCCTTCAAACTCGGCAATGTCCTTGATTCGTGATGGTGCTGTATATGCCGTGTTCGTTGCAGCCAGAAAAACCAGAGCGGCAGTTATTGCCGTGGTGACAGCGCGCAACTTTTTCGCACAACAAGCGCGGAAACAGGGCATTTCCAACAGTCCTCCAATCCAGGGCAGGGTCATGTCTGTCTCTCGGGGACAAAACAATCAGTCTGCGTTCCTCTCATATGCCAGAATTATGCCATGATGCCGGTGTGTATATGCCGTGCAACAGTCTCTTGTTATGGATACATAATATTGTACGACCTCATATCCTTCTTGCTCTTCACCCGGATAGGGCAGGCAATAATTGCCGGGTGCCCCGTGTTGATTTCCCCTTTTATCACTGTCAGCAACACCTTAGAATCTCTCCGGAAAGAGGGGTACCCTGTGTTCGGGGTCTGTTTCTGTGCAATAAACGGGTAGGCTGGATATCAATGAAAGTTTCAGGTGTTGGCCGTGGTTCCACGTCTTCAACCAAACGTGCCGGGAAATCCAGAAGCCCGTCGCGCAGCTTTGCCAGTCATCTTGATGATACAGCCGGAGCCGTTGATGTCTCTTCCGGGCCTGATGCGCCAGCGTCTTTGGCGGCGATCAGCAGTATTTTATCTGTGCAGACGGTTGACCCTGATGCAGGTGGGGGGAAAGCTAACCGTCGCCTGATGCAGCGTGCCGAGGATTTATTGGACAAGTTGGAGAATGTGCGTCACGGCCTTTTGGTTGGTGCTATTCCGAGGGATATGCTGGCCGATCTGGCCCGTATGGTCCGTGCCCGTCGGGATGCAGGTGGTGATCCTCACTTGGTCGCCATTCTCGATGAAATAGAACTGAGGGCCGAGGTGGAGTTGGCAAAACTCGCAACACGCTCGGGATCTGGGGATGCTGCCAGAACCCGGGAGCCGTCCTCGTAATGGCGGCGTCAATACCCTTTTTGCGTTATTTATTAGTCTTTAATCTTGTTAAGGTAGCGCAACTTTTCTTGCGCTATTCTGCGCTGCACCCTATAGTCCCGACCGGATTTGGGAGGTCCGTCACGTCATGACAACAGTGAGTATCTTGCCGCCGGACTATCGTCCTTCGGATGATGAGCCGTTCATGAATGAGCTCCAGAGGGAGTATTTCCGACAGAAGCTGTTGAAGTGGCGTTCCGAGCTTTTGCGTGAGTCCGAGGAGACGCTTGAGCATCTCCAAGAAGGGGGATTGCAGGAACCAGACCTTGCTGATCGTGCTTCGGCTGAAATGGAGAGAGCTTTAGAGCTGCGTACCCGTGATCGCGCGCGCAAGCTGATTTCCAAGATTGATGCAGCACTGGAGCGGTTGGAGCACGGTACCTATGGGTACTGTGAGGAAACCGGCGAACCCATAAGCCTTCGTAGGCTGGAGGCACGACCCATCGCCACCCTCTCTATTGAGGCGCAAGAGCGCCACGAGAGGATGGAGCGTACACACCGTACGGACTGATTTAGTGTTATCGTTCTGATCCGATCAATAGCGGTCTTTCACCGTTAGAAGTTGTTCCTTCTGCATTAGTGCACGGCGCTGTCTTCAAGTGTGCCGTGCATTTTTATTTCGCTGTTTTCCAAGGCATTGTCATTTGATGCTTCGCTGTTGCGTACCGACTCCAGAAGGCCTTCAGCAATCTGGAGGTTTATGGCAGCAAGAGAACGGCTGCGATTACCGCCATTGCCCTGCATGATCAAGGCCGTTTCACGCGATACATAGTCTGCCAGCGCCATCAGGTTATTCCGGATGTGCTGCGGGAAAATCGTACTTCCGGTTATGCAATGGGCTTTGACAGTCAGCCATATATCCAGATTCTTCTCTATGGCCGCGTCCATCAGGGCTTGGTCGCCTTTTTCCTCTGCCAGACTGATGGCGTCAGAGACGAGGAACAGGGCGAGAGCTTCTCCCTCGCAGGTCTCACCAATCGTGCGTGTACTCATGATATTCTCCTGTTTCTTTGCCGGCTGGATTCTCTGGTGTTACCGCTGCCGGTCTGCGGGTCCACTCTCTTTCTGGTCCGGGTGGATCAGAAAGGAAGAATAATATCAAGGACTTCCTGCCCGTAGCGTGGCTTCTGGACATCAGACAGTGTGCCGCGTCCGCCGTAGATAATCCGGGCCTCAGCCATTTTCTCCGACGATACCTTGTTGTCTGACCCAATATCCTCGGGCCTGATCACGCCTGTAACCGCCAGCTCGCGAAGCTCGCCGTTGACTTTGATTTCTTGGCGTCCTGCAATCACAAGATTCCCGTTGGGAAGAGCTTGGATCACAACGGCAGCAAGTTGGACGGATATGGTTTCTTGGCGTTCGATTTTACCGCTACCGCCATGTGTGCTTCTGGAGTTGATCCCACCGATCATTGTTGCAGGATTGACCGTGTTGGGGAGAATCTTGCTGACCGAATTTTCCAACCCCATCAAGTTGGTAAATCCGAATTCTTCCGTGGGTTTTGCACGATCACGGTTGGTGGAATTGCTCAAGGACGCTTTTTCGCCTTTTATGTTGACGACAACGGTCAGAATGTCGCCAACCTGCCCAGCTCTCTGGTCCTTGAAAAACGCACGGGCACCGGGGCGCCACAAGCTGTTGGGGCTGGATGTGGCTACATTTGCCGCAGGCATTGGCATGGATACAGGCCTGTAATCCCGCTTGTTGACCGGGTTTTCAATTGTGGAGACTTTTGGTCCCCCTCCGATTTCAGACAGCCTTTGTATTGTGTCGCATCCGCTGGCCGTGAGTAGGGCGCTGGCAAGAATTCCGGCTTTGGCTGCTTTGTGTAACGGTTTCATACCATATCTCCTTGCGCCACCGGGTCTAACGGAGTGATGCCGATTGCACGGGGCCGGATACCCGGATCGTGCGTTGTCCCGTCACGGTGCCGACTACAGTTCTTTTGCCTTGAAGGTTCTCGACCCGGATGTTGTCTCCGAGGCTTCCGTTCTCAAGAGCTTGCCCGCGTGATGTCAGTGACATGTTTGCCGTATGTAGTTCTATGACGACCATTTGGCCACGTGCTACCAGGACAGGACGTTCCACGTCTCCTGCGCTGACAGGTTCTCCCGGTCGCATGGAGCGACGTAACTCCATGCCGATGATTCTGTCTGAATCAACAAGGGCGGAGTCCCGTAATTCCTTGTGGCGAACACGCTTCCAGGTGATGTCCTTGGCACGGATAATTTCACGACGGGTCATCGGACGGGTCAGAACCGGTAGTTCCACTGTTTCGTGGAGTCGCCCTGACAAACGAAGCTTTTTGGGTTCAGAACCGCCAACTGGCAGGGTCAGCGTGGCGCTGAAACGTCCGAACCGGTCTGTGGCAATATCCACGACATGGATATTATCGAGATCACCGGCGAGTATATCGACGGGGGCAGGCATGGTGGTCAGCTCGATGTCCGTTCCGGGTGCAATGCCGCGTTGCTCCAGTGCCTGACGCAGGACATTCATAATGTCGTCTTGCCCGACGGTGGTGCTGTCACGTGTTATGGTGACCTGATCCATTGGGCTGGCTGGAAGCCATCCCAGGTTCCAGGCTGCAGAAATAGCGGTCAGGCGGTCAGCGCCCAGAACCAGCTGTTCTCCGGCGGCGGGTGCATGCATGACCTCGACATCCCCGCTTTCCAGGATTCCTGTTACGGGGCTGAACAAGTCCCCCAAACGAACGGAATGCCCCGTGACAACGATGTTGCGATTCAAGGATACCGGAACTGCGGCTGTCCCGTTTCTTTGTGCCGCAGCCATCAAGGCTTCCGGTACGCTGACCAGAATGGGTCCTGAACCTGTCCGGGCCATGGCTTCACCGGCAAGGCCGGCCGCCAGAAACACGACAAGTATGCGCAGGGTGGTGGTCATGGTTTCAAGGTCCAGTCAGTCATGGTTCTTAGCGGAGCTGGCTGATCGTCCGCATCATTTCATCGGATGCGGTAATGACTTTGGAGTTCATTTCATAAGCGCGCTGGGCAGAGATCAGCTCGGTGATTTCGGACACAACGTTGACATTCGAGGTTTCAAGAAAACCCTGTAGTAGGCCACCAAACCCGGGTGCACCTGGGTTCCCGACGGTTGCAGCCCCGGATGCCTGTGTTTCAACCAGAAGATTCTTCCCGATCGCGGCAAGACCGGCGTCATTGGCGAAGGTTGCCAGCTGAATTTGGCCTACGTTCTGGGGTGCAACCTGTCCATCGATCTTGACAATCACTTCGCCCGAAGCATTGATCGTGACGCCGGTTGCATTCTGGGGGATCACGATCCCCGGCTGGAGTGTGTAACCATCGTGTGACACCAGCTGACCATTGGGGTCTGGCTGGAATGCGCCATCCCGGGTATAGGCCGTGGTGCCATCAGGCAGTGTGATCTGGAAGTATCCCTTGCCCTGAATGGCGATGTCATACGAATTGTTTGTGGATGTCATGCTACCTTGTTCGGCAATCCGGTATACGGCATTAGTCTTGACGCCAAGTCCCAGCTGGATACCGGCCGGAACAATGGTTCCTGTATCGGAAGAGTTGTCACCGGGCCTGCGGACATCCTGGTAAAGAAGATCAGCGAACTCGGCACGCCTTCTGGCATAGGCGGTTGTGTTCATGTTCGCGATGTTGTTGGAGATGACCTCAACGTTTGTCTGTTGAGCCAGCATCCCTGTTCCGCCAATAGCCAACGATCGCATCTTCTTTTTCCTTCCGCATCATTCCCCTGTGTGGGGCCATGCTTTTCTTTCCCGTTGCCGGGAGGACATATCCAGCCGGTTATGCGCTACGCCGTGTCCATGTATCCATGGTGCGACGGACGCGCTCGTCTTCTCTTTCAATCATCATGTTTGAACGTTCATAGGCTCTCTGAATGTCTATCATCCGTGTGATCTCTATGATTCCATTGACGTTGGAGCCTTCCAGTGCACCTTGGACAACGCCGGGTTTCTGCGCCGGTTCCGCGTTCATTCCCTCTGGCGCTTCCCATAAGGTTGAGCCATAGCGTTTCAGGCGCTGCGGATTTTCAAAATTCACTGTTTTCAGCCGACCAACGGGTCCATTTTCTGTTGCCACTGTTCCATTCGCCATGATGGAGATCTGGGACTCATTCGGGGCAATGAAGATCGGTGTGTTGTTGTCGGTCATGATCGGGTAGCCATCGTGATTGGACAGTTGTCCCTGTTCGTTCAGGATCAGTGATCCCCTACGTGAGTACTTCTCGCCGGCAGGTGTCTCCACAGACAGGAAAACATCCGGGCGCTCCAGGGCCACATCCAAGGTGTTCCCTGTGTGTCGGATTGGCCCCTGACTCAGGTCATTGACTGTTCCAAAATCCTGTACGAATCGAACCTGGTCCCTGAAAACCGAGTCTGTATTCGGTGTGCGCACCATATAATCGGTGAACAACGTGTCCTGTCGCCGATAGTTTGTTGTGTTCATATTGGCCAGGTTGTTGGCAACCGTTTCCATACGGCGCCACAGGGCTGTTTGGGCAGACAGGGCGATGTAACCCGTATTTTGCATGGCCTTTCTGGTCTCCCGTCGGCATTGCTTTTGTGCCGATCAGGGAAGCACATATCGTGCCAGCTTGTTTAGTGCTGATATATGAGTGTGTTATGCTCTTATGGCGTCCTTTCTTGCCTGGGACTCAGGTAAAAAGGTGTATGGTGGGAAGGCAGAAATTTCCGCCGGGTTCGACACGGGAAAGCCCTAACCCCTTGTTAAGGGTTCCTGCGTAGTCTTTGCCCAAGAAGGATACATGCTTGTACGTGGTGAACCTCGCCCGCACATGGACTGGCTGATGCCGAGGGGACGATGGCCGAAGATCTTGATGAAGAATATGACGACGATGATGGCGATGGCGATGGCGGCGGTGGCGGTGGCGGTGGCGGACGAAAAAAGCTGCTGCTGCTGATCTTGCTGCCGATCCTGTTGATTGTCGGGGGCGTTGCCGGCGCATGGTTTGCCGGCGTTTTTGATCGCAAGCCACCGCCGGAGGCTGAGGCAGCCGCTGCGTCTGGCGAAGGGGCCGCGCCGCAGTCTGCTGGTGCCGCCGGAGCGCCTGGCGCTGCTGGTGCTCCTGGCGCTCCTGCTGGTCCGGCCTTCTATGACCTGCCGGAGATGGTGGTGGACATTGCCGGGCAGGGCCGCAAGCGGACTTTTATGAAAGTCCGGGTCAGTCTGGAGTTGTCGTCGCAGGCGGATGTTCCCATCGTGGAAAGTGTCATGCCGCGTATTGTTGATAATTTCCAGGTGTATTTGCGTGAGCTGCGCATTGAGGATCTTCAGGGCGCTGCCGGGATTTATCGCCTGCGAGAGGAACTCTTGCTACGTGTTAATTCTGCTGTGCGACCCGCCAAGGTGAATGATGTTCTGTTCAAGGAAATGCTGGTTCAGTAGCCCTCTGTTTATGTGGAGGGGGAGTGGGGTGAAGTGAGGGAAGCAGGATGACCGCGCCTCAGGATGCAGATCGGACCGCCGAAGACGAAGAAGCCCTGATGAAGGAATGGGAAGCCATGTCCGGCGGCGGCGGCGGCGGAGGTGGTGGTGGAGAAGAAGGGGATGACGCTGATGCCATGGCCGCTGAATGGGAGGCCATGCTGGGTGGTGGGGACGGTGGCGGCGGAGTTGCGACCGAAGTAAAGCCTGAGTTTACAGCCAGCTCTTCCTCGGGGCGTGAAAGTACACGTGTTCTGAACCAGGATGAAATCGACAGCCTTCTGGGCTTTGATGATTCCGACGACGAGCGCAGCGACAAGACGGGTATTCAGGCTATTCTGAATTCCGCTTTGGTGTCGTACGAACGCCTGCCCATGCTGGAGGTGGTGTTCGACAGACTTGTGCGTATGATGTCTACATCGTTGCGTAATTTTACGTCTGATAACGTCGAGGTTTCACTCGACAACATTTATAATCTTCGGTTCGGTGATTACCTGAACTCCATTCCTTTGCCGGCGATGCTGACCGTTTTCAAGGCCGAAGAGTGGGATAACTACGGCCTTATGACTGTTGATTCCGCCCTGATTTATTCCATTGTTGACGTGCTTCTGGGTGGGCGCCGCGGGACAGCGGCCATGCGTGTAGAAGGGCGCCCCTATACGACCATTGAACGCAACTTGGTCGAACGTATGATTCACGTCCTTCTGGCCGACCTTTCTGCGGCTTTTGACCCGCTGTCACCGGTTACGTTCCGTTTTGATCGCCTGGAAACCAACCCCCGCTTTGCCACCATTTCCCGTCCGTCCAATGCTGCGATTGTGGCCAAGCTCCGAATCGATATGGAGGATCGCGGTGGTAGGGTTGAGCTTCTATTGCCCTATGCGACCCTGGAGCCTGTCCGTGAACTCTTGTTGCAGATGTTCATGGGGGAAAAGTTTGGTCGTGACTCGATCTGGGAAACCCACTTGGCTGAAGAGATGTGGTTCACCGAGGTCGAGATGGAGGCTGTTCTGGATGAACAAACCATGTCCCTGCGCGATATCCTGAACCTGGAAGTGGGGTCCCGGATTATGCTGAATGCAGCCCCCAATTCACCCGTTGAGTTGCGCTGTGGCGATATTCCCATGTTTTCCGGGCAAATGGGACGCAGGGGTAACCATATTTCAATCCGGGTTGATTCCAAAATCAGGCAGCAGAGGAGGTAGTGCCATGGACGTTGCGCTGATCCTCGATGTACTGGTTGTTCTGCTTCTGGTGCCAACGATTGTGTTTGCCGTCCTTCTTAACAACAGGCTTTCTGCACTACGCCGGAACCGTGAGGATCTGGCGCGCCTGATTGCTGCCTTCAATGAAGCAACGGTTAGGGCCGAGAGTGGTATTCCCCGCCTGCGCAAGGCTGGTGAGGATGCAGGACGCCTTCTACAGGAGAAGATTGAAAGAGCGCAGGTCTTGCGTGATGACCTTGCGTTCATGGTTGAACGTGCTTCCGCAATGGCAGAGCGGCTTGATGGAGCTGCACGTGCCGCAAAGGATAAAGCCGGGCGTGCTCTGTCTTCTGTTATCCCTGCTTCCGGAAACTCTGTTTCGGGAGGTCCGCCGGTTGATCCTGTTGCTGCGGCTGAGTCTGTTGTTGCCGCCGCTGCCGCTGCTGCTGCTGCTGCTGGATTGTCTGCATCCGGAGCCCGTGTTCCTCCTCCAGCTCAGCTTGATATTGAAAGCGCTGCTGCTGCTGCCGAGTATGCCGAAAACACATCTGTTGCAAGAGCACCGTCAACCACAGAGATTGTTCGGGACGACTCGCACGTAATGCCTGATGTGCGTCCGGTTTCTCAGTCTGGTTTGGCTATATCCCAGCCACCATCGTTGGGGAGTGCTTTGGCCGCGACGGAGAGGACCGAAGCTGCGATTCCCCCCAAGCGCGTTGAGTCAGAAAGAAAGCACGCACCGATACCCCGGGATGATGACCGGTCTGAAGCCGAGAAAGAGCTTCTGCGTGCCCTCAGGTCGGTGCGTTGAGGGGGCAGGGCATGGCAGGACTCAAAACCCCACGGATTCGCCTGTTGCCACTGGTCATTTTTGTGGCGGTTTTGATGCTGTCAGTGCGGCTGGAGTCTTTGTGGCACGATATTGGGGCCAGTTTTGAACGGACCAGCCAACCGGGCAGGGATATCTCTTTGCCACGCATGGCAGAATCATCTGCCACAAGGGCTATCACCGTCCCGAGTCCAGCAGAAGAACCGGGTATTCATATTGGTTCCGCTGTTGCGCAGACATCAGATCCGGTACCCTCGTCCCTGTCCGATCTTGAGGGTGGTGGAGGACCATCATTTACGCGCACGGAGGTTGATGTCCTCCAGAGGCTGGCGGAACGGCGTGAACTTCTTGACCGTCGAGAAAAAGAGTTGGATACCCGCGATGGCATGCTGAAGGCAGCAGAGAAACGCATAGATCGTAAGATTGTTGAGCTACAGAACCTAGAGAAGACGATCAGCCAGCTTTTGAATCGTCATAACGAGGCCGAGAAGCGCAGAATTGACCAGCTGGTCAAGATTTATGCCACTATGAAGCCAAAAGATGCAGCCGGTATTTTCAATGCTCTGGAAATGGGCATTCTTCTGACTATCATGGAGAACATGAAGGAGGCCAAGACAGCGCCTATCCTTGCTGCGATGGAGCCAGAGAAGGCGCGGGCCGTGACAATGGAGATGAGCCGCCGGCACCAGCTTCCTGCCCCTGGCAAAGGGGAGCCCGGCAAGTAAATATGGGTTCCGTTATGTGTTGGGTATAAGTATGGTTGGAAAGATGTTGCGTCCAAGGGGTTGAGTCTTTTAGTAACAATAGGAAAGATGTTCTGGAGATCGCTGTGGCTGCCCGTTTGGCCGTCATGAACGGAGTGTGAGATGGCTGTCGACAAAGACATGAACATTCTGATTGTGGATGACTACAAGACGATGCTTCGCATCATCCGCAATCTGCTGAAGCAGCTGGGCTTCAGCAACATAGATGAGGCGTCCGACGGCAGCGCGGCTTTGTCCCAGCTTCGAAGCGGGCCAACGTACGGCTTGGTCATTTCGGACTGGAACATGGAGCCTATGACCGGACTCCAGCTCCTGAGGGAGGTTCGTGCTGATCCCAAGCTGAAGGCGTTGCCTTTCATCATGGTCACGGCCGAGTCCAAGTCCGAGAACGTTATCGCAGCCAAGGAGGCTGGCGTCTCGAACTACATCGTCAAGCCCTTCAATGCTGAAACGCTGAAGGCCAAGATGGTCAGCGTTCTGGGCGATTTCTGAGGTTGTCCCGGCGCACCGTCCTGATTCTGGATTTCAGACCGGAGGCCCATGATCATGGTCGGTGACCCTTCCTCTCAAGAGGCTCCGTCGTCTGGACAAGACAGCGGCCTTCACCGTGCTGTTGCTTCCCGCATTGCAGGAATCCGCGAGGCTCACGGCGTTGCTGTGCCTGTCGACAATATAGGTGGTGTCGTTGCGGATATCCTGGATACCCTTTCCGGTGAGTTGTCTGCCGAGGATATGCGGCTTTACCAAGAGGTAGAGCAGCTGGCCCAGTACATACGTCAGGCTCGGTCAGAGATTGCGGCCCTTAATCCCACCGATATCCGGGAAGAGTTTCTCCCTACAGCAACGGATGAACTGGATGCGATTATCCAGTCTACCGAAAATGCTACGGGTTCCATCATGGATGCGACCGAAGCGGTCGAGGAGGTCTCTGGTCTTGTCAGCGAAGACTTGGGTTCCCGGCTCATGGATGCGGCGACAATGATATACGAGGCCTGCTCGTTTCAGGATCTGACCGGCCAGCGCATTACAAAAGTTGTTCGCATGCTTAAGAGTATTGAGGAGCGGGTTGAGAGTCTTGTCAAGGCATTCGATCCCAAGCTCATTGCTGCCGCGCGTGATGCGGCAGCTGCGGAGTCGGTTCAGCAGGCGGGGAACAAGGGGCGCGCCCGTGCATCTGCTGTTGGTGATAACGAGGGGGATGATGCCTTGCTTAATGGCCCACAGCTGGATGGAGATGCGATGAAACAGGGGGATATCGATTCTCTGCTTCACGGTACGGGTCCCAAGCGGACCTGAGTGGCTGGGCCGTAATGACTGATTCTGTCGATGCATCATCCCGTCGTTCAGTCCTGTTGAGTGGTACCACGACACTGTTCCTCTCTTTATCGCTGTTGCTGCTTGGTTTCTTCATTATTCTGGTTTCCTCTTCCCGCTATGACAGTCATCGTGCAACACCTGTCCTGTCAGGTGTCGTGCGGGCCTTTTCTGACTCTCGTCATCATGATGGCTTGGTTGATCGGGTATCCTTTACGGGGCGACATGGTCGCTGGTTGTCGAGTGCGCGTTCTTTCGAGGCTGCGCTGACACGGGCTTTGACGACGGATTTACGGGTTCTTCCGGTTATTCACTATGTTGGCGCTGATACCCTGAGGGCAGTCCTTCCTGTCGAATCCCTTTTTGAACCCGGCACAGCTGCATTCCGGTCTGAACGCCAAGCATTTCTGGATCATCTGGTTGCCGTACTGTCATCTTCTCCTGCCGGATTTTCTTGCGAGATGACTGTCCTGATCCAGGTTCCCGCTATGGATCGGGTTGGAGAGATACTTTTGGCTGAACAGCGTGCTGTTGGCTTTGCCCGTCTTGCGGCAGCCCGTGGCATGCCTGTGTCCCAGCTTGTTGTTGGCGAGGAGATTGGCAAGGATGGTGAACTCGTCCTGGCCTTCCGTCTGATGCCTGATGGGGGGTGAGTCTTGGCCGGGTACAAAGATGGGGAACCGTATTCCACAGACTCTGCGTTATCAAAGGACATTGGCACATCATCCGGCGTCTGGATTTATACGTTCACAGATCTTATCCTGCTTTTGCTGTCCTTTTTTGTGATGCTGTACGCTATGGGGAACCCTGATCTCCGTTATTTGCGTTCTTTGGTTGATGGCATTTCAACCCGTCCTGCTCCTTTGGTAATTCGGGAGGTATCTGAAACAAGCCCTGACCTTTCCATGGTGCAGGTTGCTGTTTCTCCTGGACAAAATATTTCCTATCTCCGTGCCCTTATCGGACAAACGCTTCAGAATGAACCCCGTCTTAACGGCATGGTAATGACCATGTCCGATGATCAGCTTGTATTATCATTGCCGGGGAAGGTTCTGTTTCCGGCTGGGGAGGCGGTTCCGGCGCCGGGTGGATCGGATATTTTGGCAGAAGTTGCGAACCTTGTATCTCGTCTGGATAACCGTTTGGTTATTGCCGGGCGAGCAGATGGAGGACAAATGGGGTCTGCTGTGGCGTGGACCTTGTCCTTGGCCCGTGCGCGTGTTGTTGCGCAGGCTATGCGGTCCGCCGGATACCCCGGCGATCTTGGTCTTGTTGGTTATGGGGGGGCTCGTCCGGTCGCGGGGGTTCCAGCAGATGCTGTGCAACCGGTTGATATCCTCATTCTACCGGAGCGGAACAGGCGATGATGTCCGCGTGGAGATGGTGTGCTACGGTTTTGTCCCCGCTCTTCTTGGTGGCGGCATTGCTGGCGTTTGGCTTATCATCTGCGGTACAGGCTTTTGAAACCAGGGCAGGGTTGCACGATACCTATGGCCGTCTGGTTTTTGATTGGGGCGTTCCCGTTAAATACAATCTTTCGGTTTCCGGTACGACCGCGACCATGACCTTTGACAAGCCGGTGGAAAAAGATCCGTCTTCCGTGACCAAACCTATCCGGTCCTATGTCGACTCAGTCTCACTATCTCCAGATATGTTGGTTGTCACCATGGTTATGAAAGAGCCATGGTCAGTGCGGGTTCTGACTGTTGGTACGGCTATTGCTGTTGATTTTTCCAAGGATATGAAGTCAGGTCCACAACAAGCTGGTGGTAGTCCGAAAACATCGCCTGCACAGCCCGCTGCAGCTCAAGTTCCACCTTCTTCCGCAGGAGCAGGGGGGGGCTCCCCTCCTGTTATTCCTGCAGCATCACCACCCGTAGAGGCAGACCGTGGGCCATCGTCGGTGCAGCCTGCGCCCCCTGAAGCTGTCTCTGGTATCAAGTCCAGCGGTGTGGAGGTGTCGGTCTCCAGCGAACCAGGGGGAGTTACCCGCATTGCCCTGGATTGGCCGCAGCGGCAGCGTTATACTGTGCAGCGTGGTGATGGCAAGACAACGGTGACATTTCCGCGTACGGCAACGATCGATATCGCGTCGTTGCGATCTGCTTTACCAGAGTCCCTGAAAAATATTGCCGTAGAAGAAGGACGTGGACGTCTGGCGATAACCGTTCCGGTTCCTCCGCGTGCAACGTTGATGACGGCGGCGGATGGCAAGCGTGTTCTGATTGATATCAAGCAAACAGGGGGAGAGACATCTCCCGCTACATCCTCGCCTGATTCGGCGGCAGCGGCGACGGTCCCGGACGTCCCTGCTGCAAATGTACCTCCAACAGAAGTGGCGGCTAGTCCACCTGCTGGCAAGGCTGCAACAGATACCGAGGCGGCCTCTCCCTCTGCGACCACAACACCTCCTCCACCGCCCAGCGCTGCTGTCCAGGCTTTGGAGCAGGCCATGAGAGATAGGCTGGGACTGGCCAAGCCTGCTCCCCCTCCGCCGCCGCCCTCCTCATCAGACTCTGATTCCGTCCAGGTAGAGGAGGGGCGCAGTGGGGATGCCCCTGTTGCCGCCAGTCTTTCATTTCCCTGGAATGAGCCGGCAGCCGCTGCTGTTTTTCGGCGTAGCGGCTGGACATGGGTCGTCTTTGATCGCCCCAAGGAGATGGATCTGGGTTTGTTGCGCCGTCTGGGTAGTGGTGTTGTGCGCGAGATTGAGCAGATCCCCAGCCGCTCCGCTACGGTGATCCGCATGTTGGTTGAGCCGGGCTATAATCCATCGGTACGCCGTGAAGGCTTGTTATGGGTTGTTGATCTGTTGCGTCAGCCGTGGCGGCCGGCCAATCCAACCTCAGTCGAAGCTCAGCCCAAAAGCCCGGTTGGTCCCCGGTTGTTCGTACCCGTGGCCGAAGGTGGTCGTGCCATGGTGCTGGAAGATCCGGAAGTGGGCGATCGTTTTATTGTTGTTCCCCTGGTTCCTTTGGGGATCGGTATTTTTCCTGCCTATAGTTTCCCTGACGTCGATATTCCTGTCACCGTGCAGGGCATTCTGGTTGAACCGAAGTCAGACCGTATTGTTGTCAACTCCACCCGGAATGGAGTTGATGTAACGGCCCGTGGTGGTCTGACCTTCTCGCCTGATCTTGCTCAAGCTGAGCTGTTAAGCAGCATTGGCACCAAGACAGACTTCAAAAAGGTACTGGATATTGATGCTTGGATGCATGGACCGGAAGAGGACTTTTCAAAAAATAGAAAGCAGCTGCAAATTGCTGTGGCCAGCACGCCACCGGCACGGCGCAATAATGCCCGGCTTGACTTGGCCAGGTTCTTCTTTGCGCACGGACGTGCGGCCGAAGCGCTGGGTATCCTCAAGGTGCTGGCAGATGATGACAAGGAAATCGTCAACACGGGCGCATTTCGTGCTCTGCGTGGCGTGTCCTCGTTTTTGATGGGACGCTATCCAGAAGCCATAGAGGATCTGGAGCACGCCAGTCTGAAAGGTGTGGAAGAGGCGGCGTTCTGGCGTGCCGCCGCGCAGGTGGAGATGGGAGACCCGGGTTTGCAGGCGCAGGCTCTGCGGGCCTATGGGGGGGTGATCGGCAATTATCCCGAGCGCGTGAAAATCCCGTTGGCACTGACGGCTGCCAAAGCCACGGTTAGTGTCAGCGATGAAATTGGAACCAATACGTTCCTGACAGCCGCCCGGTCTGACCACAATACCCAGCGTGAACTTGCTGCCATCAACTACATCGAGGGCAAGCTCTCGCAGTCGAAGGGGAATTTCGAGATTGCGCTGGAGCGCTTTGCTGACGCTATTGAGACAGGCGATCGGTACTATAGCGCCGTTGCTTCGTACGACCGGTTAATGTTGCAGAAGAAGATAGAGGAAATTGACACCGAAACCCTTGTCAATGGCTTGGAGCGTCTTCGCTATGCATGGCGCGGCGGCGCTTTTGAATTTAACTTGCTGATGACTCTGGGGGATCTGGAGCGCGATCGTGGACGTTATGGGGAAGCGTTGCGTATCTGGCAGCAGGCTGCCACATACTTTCAGGACTATCGCGAGGCAGAGAAGGCAACAGCCAGTATGCGCGATGCTTTTGAGTCCCTGTTTCTCAAGGGTGCAGCCGACAGCATGAGCCCGGTCGGTGCAATTGCCCTCTATGATGAATTCCGTGAATTGACGCCAACTGGGGAAAAAGGCGATGAAATGATTCGTCGTCTGGCCGATCGATTGGTGGGGGTTGATTTGTTGTCCCAGGCGGCTTCCCTTCTGGACCGTCAGGTGACCTATCGCTTGGGCGGGGTCGAAAAAAGCCGGGTTGGGGCCAGGCTTGCCTTGGTCAACTTGCTGGACAAGCAGCCCCAGAAAGCCGTTGAGGCTTTATTGAAAACAGCCGATCCGGCCACTCCGGAACCACTGGAAGCCCAGAGACAACGGCTGCTGGCCCGGGCTCTGTCGGACATGGGGCGGGGAGCTGAGGCGATTGACCTTCTGGGGCTTGATACATCAACCGAGGCAGACTTGCTGCGAACGGAGATTTACTGGAAAGAGCAGAATTGGCCCGCTGTTGCCCAGACCCTTGAGAAGCTGACGCCGGAGCCGGAGAGTGGCCTTGTCTTGACCGACACCCAAGCCAGGTTGCTGCTGGACTGGGCTACGGCCCTGACCTTGGCTCAGGATGAGCGCGGCATTATGGACCTGCGTAAATTGTATATGCCGGCCATGAAGAAAACATCCTATCATACAGCCTTTGACCTGATCACGACCACCCCGGAAGGTGGGTTGATTGACTACAGGACCGTATCCGGGCGCATCCGGCAGGCTGAGAACTTTCGCTCTTTCATGGCTGGCTATGAAGAGAAGCTGAAGAGTATGGGGCTTAGTACAATCAATTGATAGGTCGCGATGATACGCCTCCTGTCTGTTAACGTGAGAAGCGTGTCGACATCAGAATAAGGGTCTGTGTGCGTTCAACGCCCGTGATGCTTCCAATGCGGTCTGTGATTGTATCAAGGGCATCCATTGTTTCGGCGGCAACTTCGGCAATCATGTCAAATGCACCACTGATGGCGTGGAGAGCCCTGACTTCCAGCATCGGCTTTATTCCGCTGGACACCCGCGCCGCATGTTTGGGGGACACACTGATCAGGACATGGGCCCGTATTATGCGCCGGGAAAACTCATCAGCCAGACGAATTGTATAGCTTTCAATAATACCTTGTTCCTCAAGGCGTTTGACCCGGTGTTGGATGGTGCTGCGTGACACATCCAGTCGTCTGGCCAAGGCTGCGGTCGGTTCCCGGGCATCAGCGCGTAGTGCGTCCAGAATCTGGCGATCCAGATTATCCAGCATGGGTCTTCTCATTCAGGTTGGAAAACACGTGGCGCGCATTGTGGCACATTGCCGTGTCTCAGGCGACAGGTCGTGTATAAGGATTTTTCTATTGCAGGATTCCGTAGCTCTGGACAAGAGAGCCAACCAGCAGGTGCCAGCCATCAACCAGCACAAAGAAAACAAGCTTGAAGGGCAGGGCCAGCATCATGGGTGGTAGCATCATCATGCCCATGCTCATCAACACACTGGCAATAACCATGTCAATGATGATGAAAGGAAGGTAGATCAGGAACCCGATCTCGAAAGCCCGCAGAAGCTCCGAGATCATGAAAGCGGGTATCAGAGCCCGTAGCGGCGTCTGTTCCGGCCCTTCTACCGGCTCAAGATTGGCCATATCCATGAACAGCTGTAAATCCTTGGGGCGTGTGTGTTCGACCATAAACATGCGAAAGGGCATAACGGAACGGTCAAATGCCTCGAATTCGTCAATCTGGTCGCTCATCATCGGCTCCATCCCTTGTTTCCATGCGGTCTCAAGGGTTGGCTGCATAATAAAAATGGTCATGAACAGAGCCAAGCTGGCCATAACCTGATTGGGAGGCGTCGTTCCTGTTCCCATGGCATTCCGCAGAACAGAGAAAACAACAATCAGTCGGGTGAAGCAGGTTACCATCAGCAAAAAAGACGGTGCCAGTGTCAGCACTGTCATCAGCAAAATCAGCCGAACAATGGTCGCTGTTGTTGATCCGCTCCCGGATGGCCCGAAATCAAGGTTTATTTGTTGGGCAACGGCCTCGTGTGGCAGCAGGAGTATGAGGAACAGGCACAAAAGCACTGCCTTGCACGGTATGCTGAAAGGCCTGTTTCTCATCGTACTCTCTCCGGTTCCGGCTCTGGTAACAAGGGGTCCGCACAAATGGTATGTTGCGCTGTTTCCTGTTCTGTCGTTGTGAAGCTTGGTACTGGTTGGCCCGCATCAATCAACAATTCACTGGCATTCCCGAGAAGGATGAGGTGTTCACGATCATTGTGCCGGACAAGGACAAGCTGTCGGCGGGCATCTAGGTTCAGGCGTTCTGTGATTTCCAGGCTTGGGGCAGAATGTTTTCCAGCCCACGAGCGTATCGGGCTGATGCGTCGCACAGCGGCACCAGCTATGAAAATCATGCCGATAACCAGAAAAAGGGCAAGCAGTGGCCGAAGATAAAAGTCTGTGTCCATGGGATGCCGTAATCAGGCCTGGAAGAGATCAGAAACAATAAACATTACACAGAGCGAGCAGGGTGGGTTGCCGGATCACTCTGCCGGTGTGTGACGGTATCGCTTTGGCGATGTTCTTCCCCCAGTGGAGGTATATGCAGCTTCTGTGCATGACGGTATGCGGCACCAACGGTTACGGCCTGTGTCGGTTCGTTGCCGGGCTGAATACCGGGGCGGAGCGCAAGATCTCCGAATCGGTTACGCATCTCGGTCTCAAGAGCATCGAGATCATAAAAAAGGGCTTCCATCATGGGCCGGAGACCGCGGGCATCATCCTTTGTCATCAGGTGAATAGATGTGCACGCTGTTCGTATCATGCGCTCCAGATCCCCGAGGCGAGGAAGGGTACCATCTGAAATAGAAGAGCGTGCCTGGAAGAGGATATCACCGATGCGGCGCAGTTCCTGACGCAACACGGCACTGTCAGGGATACCCGGAATCGGGGGACGGGGTGGAGCCGTCATGGCATTGCTCCTCCGAGGTGTGGTGCCGTAGGCGGCAGTGGATAGGTCCCGTTTGCTCGATAGACATACACCAGCAGTTCCGCCACAGCGGCAAAAGCCTCAGTCGGAATTTCAGAATCCAGATCAACAGCAGATAGAATCTGGGCCAAGTCGGCGTCCTGTCGGACTTTTACGCCACTTGCGAACGCAATATTCAGAATCTGGTCTGCAACGAACCCGCGCCCTGATGCGACAATCCTGGGAACTGTATCAACAGATGGATCATGATCCACGGCGACAGCGACGGGCTGTGTGCTTGCGGACGCGTTATCGTCTTGGTGTGACCCGGATCCTGACTCCGGTGGTGGTTTGGGGGTGCCGGTACTCACCGGGTATTTCCTTCCACTCTGAGCAAGCCCATCGGCCTTGTGACCATTCAGTGACAGGCCCATCATGTGGGGGTGGCGCTTAAAAAATCGTTTAGCTTGTCGCCAGGTTGCTATGTCCCGGTATCCGGGGGTGTTGTGAACCGGTCTTTACGCTTTCTTAAAGGGGTGGGCTGGATCATGTCTGCACACCTGAGGCTACTTGTGAGCGGGTAGCCTGGACTGTATGCCCCGTACGGCAGGGACAGGGAATTATGGATACATCCAAGTTATCGTTGTTTCGTATGGCCCGTACAAAGATGGACTGGCTTGCCCAGCGTCAGCGCGTTCTGGCCCAGAACATTTCAAACGCGGATACCCCGAAATTCAAGGCTAAAGACCTGAGGGAGCTTGATTTCGGGAAAATGGTCCTGGATGCGACAGAACCGTCTGTCAAGCCGACCATGACCAACCCATCCCACATGGGGGTCGCCCTGCCGGATCTGGGTCCGTATCGCGAAGTTGCTGTGCGCAGAACATGGGAGCGTTCCATTGACGGCAATCCCGTTGTTCTTGAGGAGCAGATGGAAAAGATGGCCAGGGGGCGGTCCCAGTACGATCTGGCCTTGCAGTTGGTCAAGAAGAACCTGACAATGATCAAGTCCGCGCTTGGGCAGCGTTGACGTGAGGGATGTGGCACCTGCGCTCTCTGTCTGGCGCGATTGTGGTGTAGGGGGTATGGGATATGGATGATCTTTCGAAAGCGACGTCGATCGCCTCGTTCGGGGCGAAAGCCCAGGCGAAGCGTCTTCGTGTGATTTCGGAAAATCTGGCCAATGCCGATTCTTTGGCCAAAACCCCGGGTGGCGAACCGTACCGGCGCAAGATCCTTCAATTTCGCAACCAGCTTGATCCATCCCTTGAGGTGGATACAGTGCGTGCCGATCGTACCGATCGTGACATGACCGATTTCGGGCGGAAGTACGATCCCGGGCATCCGGGTGCGGATGAGCAGGGGTATGTCATGACCCCGAACGTCAATCCGTTGATCGAAGTGATGGACCTGCGGGAAGCGCAGAGATCTTACGAGGCCAACCTGAATACAATCAGCATATCGCGTGATCTTCTGGGTAAGACCTTGGATCTTCTCCGGTGATGCTGTTGTTTGCAGTAGCGGCGTTTGATGGATGACGGCCATGACCAATTCTATTTCCAGCGCCATACAGGCATACCGGACAGCCGCCCGTCAGGTTCTGGGATCGGCTACGGAAACGGCCGAGACTGTTCGTGCCGCAACATCCTCTGTTGGTGCTCCATCACCCGAAAATGGTCTTTTTGGCGATATGGTCCGGTCTTCTCTGAAGGAGGCTGTACAGGTTCAAAGGACGGCAGAGGCTGTCAGCCTGAGGGGTATTGCCGGGGAGGCTGATATGCGTGATGTGGTTCTGGCTGTCAGCAATGCCGAGACAACGCTGAATACCGTGGTGGCAATCCGGGATCGTGTCGTGTCTGCCTATCAGGAAATCTTGAAGATGCCGATCTGAGTGGCGTTATTGTCTTTCTGGATCCGTTCCGATGAATGAGACGCAAATTCTTGATATTGCCCGCGACAGCGTATGGGTCATGATTGTTATTGCCGCACCGGTCCTCTTGGTTGGTTTGGCTGTGGGTCTTCTGGTTTCCCTGTTTCAGGCTTTGACATCCTTGCAGGAAGCAACGCTTGTCTTTGTTCCCAAGATGCTGATTGTGTTTGGCGCCATCATTTTTCTTCTTCCTTTCATGCTGCGCCATATCACGCAGTTTACCCAGCAAATTATGGATCTGATTATTTCGCTGCCCTGATCAGGGTTGGCTGGAGACTCCGTTGTGACGCTCTCGGAATTCCTTGGTTTGAACACGTTCCATCTGTTGCTGACATTCTGCCGTGTCGGAAGCATGATGGTAACCATGCCGGGTTTTTCGGTTGGTTATTTCAATGTTCAGGCCCGTCTCTTGCTAGCCATTGGCGTGACATTGGTCATGGCCCCTGTTCTGGGGCCTGTTCTTCCTGCTTTACCCGCCACTGTTGGTCCTTTGGTCTTCCTCATCATAATCGAGGTTTTTTACGGTATTTTCCTGGGGCTGATCGGGCAAGCTGTGACAGCCTCCATACATCTGGCCGGAACCTCCATCAGCCAGAACTCCGGGCTGATGAATGCCATGGTGTTTGATCCTGTTACAGAATCGCAGGGCGCGCTTGTTATTGGTATGCTGACAACCATTGCGCTGGTCAGCATTTTTGTGATGGATCTACACCATTTGATGTTGCAGGCCCTTTACCATTCCTATGCCTTGTTTCCGGTGGGACAGAACCCGGTTGCCGAAGATCATTTGACAACATGGCTGGATATTCTGGCAAAAAGCTTCTTGCTTGGCCTGTCTATGGCCATGCCTTTCATTGTTTTCGGGATTGTTTTCCAGTCTTCGATGGGATTGATGTCCCGTCTGTCGCCGCAGCTGAATGTGTTTTTCGTTGCCCTGCCTGTTCAGATCCTGTTCGGACTTGGGGTATTGTGGGTTACAGTGCCAGCCTTGATGATGTGGTTCCTGCGTCATCTGGAGGATGTTCTCATGACGTTTACCGCGGGCTGAGTCCGGAATGGCGGAAGACGAAGACAAGGAATCCAAGACCGAGGAGCCTTCCGAGCGAAAGCTCCAGCGTGCCCGACAGGAAGGGCAGGTTGCCATATCCCAAGAAATCAAGAGTCTACTGATGCTGGTGACGGCATTGGCTTTGGTGGCCATGTTGGCTCCTTGGTTGTCCGGGCAATTGAAAAAGCATCTTGGCAGTCTCCTGGCCAGCGTGCATGCGGTCCCGCTGGATCCGGAAGGTTTCAGGATGTGGTTCCTGCACGCGATTCTGAAGGGTATTATTTTTTTATCGCCTGTTTTTGCCATTACATTCTTGGCAGCAATTTTGTCTGGTACCCTTCAATATGGGCTTGTGTTCACACCGAAGAAGATCGCACCAAAATTATCCAACATCAGCATGATCAGCGGCTTTCGTCGCATCTTTTCCCGTAATCAGCTGTTTGAGTTGGCCAAGGGTGTGCTGAAGATCATTCTGGTTACGGCTGTATTTCTTGCCTTGGTGGTACCACACTTAGCTACCCCCGAGGTCTATATGGCTCTGGATCCTACTGTGGTTCTGGAGAACTTGCACACGTTACTAGTCCTTGTTCTCGCCGGTGTTGTGGTGACGTTCTCGCTTGTTGCCGCAGCAGATTGGTGGTGGCAGCGCTACCGGCATCGTGAGCAGTTGAAAATGACCAAGCAGGAGGTCAAGGACGAACACAAGGATACCGAGGGTGATCCCCAGATCAAGGGCAAGATCAGGCAGATGCGGTTGCAGCGTTCGCGGCAACGTATGATGGCGGCCGTTCCCCAAGCCAGCGTTGTTATCACAAACCCGACTCACTATGCGGTAGCCTTACGTTACGAGATGGATGAAATGTCCGCCCCGAAACTGGTCGCCAAGGGTGTGGACAGCCTTGCCCTGCGTATTCGTGCCATTGCCGAGGAACATGATATCCCGATCATGGAAAACCCCCCGTTGGCGCGGGTGCTGTATTCCGCTGTGGAGCTGGACCAGGAAATTCCTCCAGAGCATTACAAGGCTGTGGCTGAGGTCATTGGGTACGTTATGAAGCTGAAGAGGGCAGGGCTTACAGGTCGTAGCAGGCGTTCCGGGCAGGGGGCAGACCGTGTCACTGCAGACGAAAGAGGACAGACCTTGTGATCATCTTGCACGATCTGCACCTTGTGTGGGTTTATGTACTGGCTGCAGGCATACTGTGTTTGGCCACGTGCGGCCTTGTCTTTTACATCCGGCGCTTGCGGCGTGATGTGGGATGCCTGAGGTGTTTTCTGGAAGCTGATGACGTTGCCCGTCTTATGGTCGACTCCAACGGCCATGTGCTGGCTGTAAATAGCCGTGCAAAAACTTTCTGGCGAGGAAGTGAGCCAGATGCTGAGTTGGCCCGTCGCATTGATCGCGCAGATGAGGAAACGTTTGGTGCCCTTGAGCGTTTGCTCTCTGCGGTGGCACGGCGGATTCCGGAAAATGTGGACGTTATGTTACAGGGTGAACGTGGGCTTGCAGAATGGTGGCGTATCGGGGTCTGTCCAGCGCCCATGACATCGCCGTGTGCCGAGGGGGTGATCTGGACGGCGCAGGATGTTACAGCGCATCGTGCCATAGAAGATATACTGCGTCGTGACCGTGATGTTCAGGCTGAGTTTCTCTACCTTATGCCAGCAGGACTGTACTCTGTTGATGCCAACGAGCAGTTGCGCTTTGTGAACCAGCGTCTTGCTGACTGGCTTGGGTACAGCGTGAATGAACTGCTGGGCATGCCCTTGTCCCGTATTCTGGCTGATGGCAGCCGACCGGATGCCGAGGAGGCGTGGAGCGGTGTGCTCCGTTTTTGTGACCGCACCGGGAATATTTTTTCCGCGATGGTGGAGCAGGTGGCCTTTGATGATGCCGGAGAAACACGTACGCGCAGCGTCGTCATGCGTCAGGCTCATACAACAGACTTGTCCTGCTCTCCCGTAGACCAGTGGTTCCGTATTGTATTTGCTTCCCTTCCCGTAGGCTTGTGCCTTGTCGATGTTGAAGGCGTTGTAACCGATGCCAATGAAGCCTTCCTACGTCTGTGTGGGTATGATGCTTCGTCGTTGAAAGAAACATCTGTTCGCAATGTGTTGGCAGAGGATGACCGTGTCACATGGGATGACCTGTTTGAACAGGCCCTGCTGGGCGGGAGCGTCGAGGCCGGTATGGCTCATGAAGTGCGTTTTTGCAAATGCCCTGACAAGGCAGCTTCTATTGGCATTGTCCCCTTGGGTGGGGCTTTGTTTATGGCATTTTTCTTCGATAATACTGCCCACCGTAATCTGGAAATACAGTTTGCCCAGGCACAAAAGATGCAGGCCATGGGCCAGCTTGCCGGTGGTGTTGCTCATGACTTTAATAATTTGCTGACCGCGATGATTGGTTTCTGTGATTTGCTGTTGCAGAGGCATGGGGCTGGTGATCCATCCTTTGCCGATCTGATGCAGATCAAGCAAAACGCCAATCGCGCTGCCAATCTGGTACGTCAACTGCTTGCGTTTTCGCGAAAACAGCCTTTAAGACCTCGCCAGGTTCTGGTTACCGATGCCCTGACAGAAATCAGTCATCTTCTCCGGCGGTTGCTGGGAGAAAGCATACATCTTGAGCTACGTCTTGGGCGAGATGTCGGGGCAATCAGGGTTGATCCAGGACAGTTGGACCAAGTGATCATCAACCTCGCCGTCAATGCCAGGGATGCAATGCCGGGCGGGGGGCGCCTGAGTATAGAAACACGACGTGAGATGGTTGGCAGCCCCATGGTTGTTGGTGCTGAAAGCCTTTCTGCCGGAGAATACACGGTTATTACCGTTTCTGATACCGGGACCGGTATTTCAAGAGAGAACCTCGCCCGTATTTTTGAACCGTTCTTCTCGACAAAGACAGGAAGTGTTGGAGCTGGCACGGGTCTTGGTTTGTCGACAGTCTATGGAATTGTTCGACAGACAGGCGGCGTAATCCTTGTGGATTCCAGTGTAGGGCAGGGAACCAAATTCATCATTTATCTGCCTTGTGCAGACAATGCCGTTACAGAAGAGGCTGAAGCCTCAGGTATTGGAAGGGTCGGGGCCACAACGCCACAACGACAGACTTTAGCAAAGGATCTATCCGGAAGCGCGACAATTCTTTTGGTGGAGGATGAGGATGCTGTTCGGGTTTTTGCATCACGTGCGCTTCGTAACAAGGGCTATCGCGTTGTTGAAGCCTGTAGCGGGGAGCAGGCGCTGGAGAAACTGGCCGATAACCTGGATATTGATCTGCTGGTTACCGACATGATCATGCCCGGGATGGATGGTGCGACATTGGCGCGCAGGGTGAAGGTAGAAAAGCCTGATATTCAGGTGATCCTTATCTCCGGCTATTCCGAAGAAGCAGCCGGTGGCGGTATCGCGGACTCGACCGATTTTTCATTTCTTCCGAAACCATTTTCCCTGACGCAGTTGGCAGAGTGTGTGCATGCTGTCCTTCTTCGTCGAAGAGAATGCGTGAATTCTGCCTGATGTTGCGGTTCTTCTTGCGCAGAAGAACAAAACATGTACATTCTTCGCATTGCAGGTATCGCCCAGCTGTGAAATAAACGGGGATTGAGATGTCTCAAACCGCATTCCATCTTGTTGACAAGGACACCATGGATAAACAAAAAGCCCTGGACGCCGCGCTTGCTCAGATCGAACGTGCCTTTGGCAAGGGATCTGTCATGCGGCTTGGTCAGAATAACTCTGTAGCAGATATGGAGGCTGTGTCGACTGGTTCCCTGGGTCTTGACCTTGCCCTTGGCATAGGTGGCTTGCCCCGTGGCCGGATCATAGAAATTTATGGCCCGGAAAGTTCTGGCAAGACAACGCTGGCTCTGCATGTCATTGCCGAAGCGCAGCGTGTCGGTGGAGCGTGTGCTTTCATTGATGCTGAACATGCCCTGGATCCTGTCTATGCCCGCAAATTGGGCGTGAATCCGGACGAACTGTTTATTTCTCAGCCCGATGCCGGAGAGCAGGCGCTTGAAATTGCAGATACTTTGGTTCGTTCCGGTGCGATCGACGTCCTTGTTGTTGATTCTGTCGCTGCTCTCGTTCCCAGAGCCGAACTTGAAGGTGAAATGGGTGACAGCCATGTTGGACTGCATGCCCGTCTGATGAGCCAAGCCCTGCGCAAGTTGACGTCTTCTGTTGCCCGGTCCAATACCTTGGTTATCTTTATCAACCAAATTAGGATGAAGATCGGTGTGATGTTCGGGAGCCCTGAAACAACAACCGGCGGGAACGCGCTGAAGTTTTACGCATCGGTGCGGCTTGATATTCGTCGCGTAGGCCAGATCAAGGATCGTGATGATGTTGTTGGCAACCAGACCAGGGTCAAGGTTGTGAAGAACAAAGTTGCCCCACCTTTCAAGGTTATTGATTTTGACATCATGTACGGCGAAGGCATCTCCAAAACGGGAGAGCTTCTGGATCTGGGTGTGAAGGCTGGGCTTGTTGAAAAGTCTGGTGCCTGGTTTTCGTACCGCTCTACCCGCATCGGGCAGGGGCGTGAGAATGCCAAGCAGTTCTTGCGAGACAATGCAGCTATGGCTGCTGAGATTGAGCAGGCTATCAGAGCCAACGCCGGCTTGGTAAAGGATGCTATTGCCATTTCACCTGAAACGGATGTTAGCGAAGATGCTGTGATAGCAGGCTGATCGTCAGTCCTTGTTGTTTGGGGGATGATGCATTTTTTTTTGTTATATGTTTAATGAATTGTGTTGACGGTTTTTGATTTGGGGCTTAGAAGGTGCGTCCCGACGTTGAGGGACTGGAATTTCTGGTTTTTTGATTGTCGGTGCTGTTTTTCAGAGTGAAGAGACGGAAGGGATA
>NZ_JAAVTA010000007.1 GCF_012102705.1 Haematospirillum sp. H1815 | reverse complement strand
ACATCTTGGCGCAATGTCACCAGCTGACGCGAAATACGGGCAGCATCAGCATGCTCGATCAGGCTTGCCCGCCGATCTTTCCGGAACGATATTTATGCGGATTACAAGGCTCATCGTCCTCCCCCGCCCGAGGATCTGGTCCCCCAGTTTTCCCTGATTCGCGAGGCAACAGCGGCGCTGGGCGTGGCGCATGTGGAAATGGATGGATTCGAGGCCGATGACCTGATCGCAACCTACACCCTTATGGCCCGTCAGCAGGGAATGAGGGTGACGATTGTCTCCTCCGACAAGGATCTGATGCAGCTGGTCGGGGAAGGGGTCGCGCTCTACGATGCCATGAAGAACAAGACGATCGGTCCGGAGGCCGTTCTCGACAAGTTTGGCGTTGCGCCGGAGAAGGTCGTTGATGTGCAGGCTTTGGCCGGTGATGCTTCCGATAATGTACCCGGGGTGCCGGGGATCGGGATCAAGACCGCAGCGGCCTTGATTACGGAATACGGTGATCTGGATACTTTGTTGTTGCGTGCGCCCGAGATTCGCCAGCCCAAGCGGCGGGCAAGCCTGATCGAGCATGCTGATGCTGCCCGTATTTCGCGTCAGCTGGTGACATTGCGCCAAGATGTGCCGGTGCCGGTGCCACTTGAGTCTTTTTCCCGGCGTGCTCCGGATCCGGATGTTCTGGTTCCATTTCTTGAGACGATGGAGTTTCGTCGGCTTCTGTCCATGGTGCGTGCCCGTACAGCCTCTTCTGTTCCGTACGGAGAAGCGGAGACCGGGACTGCTGCAGGCAAGGCAGAAGAGTCGGTGTCCTATGAACTGGTACAGGACCTTCAGGCTCTGCAGCGGTGGGTGGACCGGGCCATGCAGATAGGCATTGTGGCCGTGGATACTGAAACCGATGGTCTAGACCCCATGCAGGCGCGTCTTGTCGGCATGTCTTTGGCGGTTGGTCCGGGGCAGGCCTGCTACATTCCCCTGCGGCATGGAATGCGGCAGCAACAGGGTGATCTTCTGGCAGGACCAGGGCCGGAAAAACCGCAGCAGGTTGCAATAGCGGATGCGGTTGCCATCTTGCAGCCTCTCTTTCTGGATCGCAGTGTTCTGAAGGTCGGGCACAACATCAAGTTTGACCTTCATGTACTGGCCCGCGAGGGACTCGTGTTGACGCCGGTGGATGATACGATGGTGTTGTCCTATGTGCTGGATGCTGCCAGCCACGGTCATGGTATGGATGAACTGGCAGAGCGCCATCTGGGGTATCAGACCATCCGCTATGAGGATGTGTGCGGGAAGGGCAAGGCTGCGGTTACTTTTGATCAGGTTCCTCTGGACAAGGCCTTGTCCTATGCTGCCGAAGACGCCGATATCACCCTGCGCTTGCATACACTGTTCCGTGATCGGCTGACAGCGGAACGTATGGTGGCTGTTCATGAGATGCTCGACCGTCCCCTGATACCTGTCTTGTTCGCCATGGAAGAGGAGGGGATTGCCGTCAATCGTACGGCGCTGGAGTCCTTGTCATCTGACTTTGCAGGACGCATGGTGACCTTGGAGGCGGACATACAGGATCTGGCGGGTGAGGCTTTCAATGTGGCCTCTCCCAAACAGCTTGGTGATATCCTGTTTGGTCGGATGGGGCTGAAAGGCGGCAGGAAGAGTGCCCGGACTGGTGCATGGTCAACGGATGCCGAGGTGCTGGAGTCTCTGGCTGCCGAAGGGCATGCATTGCCGCAGAAGGTTCTGGATTGGCGGGCTCTTGCCAAGCTGAAAAGCACCTATACCGATGCCTTGGTGCGTCAGATCAACCCCCGTTCCGGCAGGGTCCATACGCGTTTTGCGATGACAGTCACGACCACGGGGCGGCTGTCGTCCAATGATCCCAATTTGCAGAATATTCCGATACGGACCGAGGAAGGGCGTAAAATTAGGCAAGCGTTTGTGGCGCGTCCGGGCTGTGTGTTGTTGTCGGCAGACTATTCACAGATCGAACTGCGCTTGGTGGCCCATGTTGCTTCTGTTAGCGCTCTCAGGGACGCCTTCCACAACGACCAGGATATTCATGCCATGACGGCAAGCCGTGTTTTCGGGGTGCCTGTTGCGGGAATGGATCCGATGCTGCGCCGACGGGCCAAGGCGATTAATTTCGGGATTATTTACGGTATATCGGCCTTTGGTCTTGCGCGTCAGCTTGGCATTTCCAACGGAGAGGCCAAGGCGTTCATCGATGCGTATTTTGCGATGTTCCCTGAAATTCGTGATTATATGGAGCAGACAATCGAGCAGGCGCGCCGACAGGGATTTGTAAGAACTTTGTTCGGCCGTAAGTGCTTTACACCGGATATCCAGAGTAAAAATCCGGCCCAGCGTGCCTTTGCCGAACGGGCTGCTGTGAATGCTCCGATACAGGGGAGTGCAGCCGATATCCTGAAGAAGGCGATGATTGCACTGCCTTCGGCCCTGGAGGAGAAAGGGCTGAAGGCAAGGTTACTGTTGCAGGTTCATGACGAGCTGGTTTTCGATGTGCCCAGGGATCAAGTCGATGAGACCTGTTCTGTCGTGCGAGCGGTCATGGAGCGTGCAGCTGTATTATCAGTTCCGCTGATTGTTGATACGGGCGTTGCGGATACATGGGCTGGTGCGCACTAGAGGACGCCACTTTGTTCATGAGGCTTGAAGGTTTGTTGGGTCTGTTGTGCTGCCTGTCCCCGCTGTGCTTTCCATGTGCAGGGGCAGGCCGCATAGCGTACGCGATGTGTTGTTGATTGTATCCTCGATCGTCCTGTTGAAGGTTTCGCGGTCCAGTCCGGGCGGAACAGGTGGAAGGTAGCGGACCACAATTTCTCCCGGATAGCGCATGAATGAACTGCGGGCCCAGAACATGCCGGTGTTGAGAGCAACCGGAACAACGGGAACAGACTTGCCAAAGCGTGAATACAAGGCAGCCGCTCCCGGCTGGAATGGCATGTATTCCGTTGTCTGGGTGCGTGTTCCTTCCGGGAACAGGATGATCTGGGATTCACGTCCAAGGGCCTCTTCTACACCTCGCAGCATGACTTTCATGGCCGCTGCCCCGGCCTTGCGGTCGACGGCGATCATTCCTGATTTCCGCATATGCCAGCCAACAATTGGAACAGACAGCAGTTCTTTCTTCAGAACATAAACAGGCTTTTCCAGGACCATCGGGAAATACAGTGTTTCCCATGTTGACTGGTGCTTGCTCATGATAATGCACGGTCCTTGGGGCAGGTGCTCCCGTCCTTCCTCACGCCAGCGAATACCGCACAGAAAGCGTGCGCCGAGAACCAGGCCATAGGCCCACCACCGTGCTGCCAGCATTGATCGTCGTCCTGGTACAAGCAAAAGAGGCATCAGCACAATGCCGATGGCGACTGTCCATACGACATAAAAAATATTGAAGACAAGCGAACGCAGAACAACAAGCAGGATCACTGTGGATGGGCTCCGTCTTTTTGCAACATATATAGTTTTGCAACCGGTATCCCCGTGACCGGTTTTGGTATTCCCGGTGCGTCGGGAAGGGACAGGCGAAGCCGTGCCAACAGGTACTTTGTATATTCTGTGGCGAAAAGAGCTGCTGTTCCGGGGTATTGCCACCAGTTATCCTGCTTTACAAGTCCGGGGAATACGGGATGTGGAATAATGGTGACCTCTGGCATGGCAGCCTGGAATTCCAGAAGACTGCGCCGCATGTGGTAGCTGCCGGTTACCAGACGCATGGAAGTCAAGCCGTGGCTCCGTAACCATATGGTGGTTTCCCAAGCGTTTCCAACCGTATCAGCGGCAATGTGCCCCAGCTCTATGTGATTTCGCAGAGCTTCTGGCTTCAGGGTTCCGGAATCGCGCAGAAGTTCTCCCGGTGTGGTGCCTGGCCCGGCCCCGGAAATGAACAACACGGATCCCATGCCTTGTTCCAGAAGTCGGAAGCCTGTCTGCATCCGTTCGCTGCCACCGGTCAGTACCACGATTGCGTCGGTTCGGGTGCTGCTGTCTTCCACTTGGTCCGGCATGGTGGCTGTGAACCAGACAAGACCCGGAAGCCACAGGGCCAAGAAGGCCAGTCCTGTTATCGTCAGGCTTGCGTAAAGGCGGAGAAGAAACCGGGTCAGAACCATGGGTCTTGTTCCTGCTGGTGGCGACAGGAGGTGAGTGGGGCGTTCAGAGCATGTGTGCCAGTTGGCGACGTACGGTGATCCGTGTCGTCAGGACAGAAAGCCCGGCGGCCAGGAACGGCAGGCTGCATAATGCGACAACATGCAAGGCGTCAACAGATGTTTCCGGTATCAGGCCGCCGTCGATGTCGGACAATATGGAGCGTACACTCCACAGGGCCGGCCATGCCAGCACAAGCCCCAGAAGGCTGCCCGCCACGGCATGCATGCAGGTCCTGCGGGCGAACTGTCCTGCAATATAGCTGTCTGTTGCCCCCACCAGATGCATCACTTCGATCTGTGGACGATGAACGGCCAGCGACGCCCGGGTTGCGTGGACAACAGTGGCCGTAGTTGCGCCCACAACAAGGGAGAGCATAATCCAGGCCAGCAAGCGCAGGATGACCGAAGCCTTGATCAGGCGTGACAGCCATACCCGGTGATCATCGATTGTTGTTCCGGGAGCTATGGCCTGCAGGTGTTTCTCCAGCACGGCAAGGTCGCGGCCGCTTCCTTCATCCAGCGATACATCAATCAGATGTGGGAGCGGGAGTTCGCGGGCCAGGTTTCCGGCCCCAAGCCATGGTTCCAGAAGCGTTGCGACGTGTTCTGTCGGGATAGGCTCTGCACGTTGTACCCCCGGCAGTGTTTCAAGGCTCCGTGCAATGTGGTCGATGCGTTTATGCGTTGCACTGCCCGGCCCTGTATCCCCGGCCATAGCCGGGATTTGTATGGTCAGTGTGCCGGTCATCGTGCTTTCCCACCGAGCGGACAGATTGCTGAGGGTCAGGGCACCCGTTAACGCCATGGCAGCCAGAAATGTCATGATAGAGACCAGCCAAGGTAGAAAGTGACCTGCAGGGTCTGTTGCAACAGGCAGATCGGTACGGAACCATCCAGCTATCATAATACAGGTTCTCCCCCGGGCATGAACGCGGTGGCAGGGCTTTCTGAAATACTGACGTGTCCATCCTGAAGCATAAGGCAGGGGGCTGGGAAACGTCGCAAAAGCTCTTCGTTGTGGGTCGCCATGACAATGGTGGTACCAAGCCGGTTCAGTTCCATGAACAAATGCATCAGCCGGGTGGCTGTTTCTGCATCAACATTACCTGTTGCTTCATCGGCCACCAGGATGTCGGGTCTGTTGATGACGGCTCGCGCAATGGCAACCCGTTGTTTTTGCCCGCCAGAAAGAATTGCCGGCTTGGTGTGCATGTATTTTTCCAGACCAACCCACTCCAGAAGTTCAGGAACATGCCGTTGTATGCTGGCTTCCGATACGCCGGCAACTCTTAGGGGGAGGGCCACGTTATCAAGAGTTGATAGGTGGTCCATGAGCCTGAACTCCTGGAATACAACGCCGATCCGTCGCCGTAGGGCAGGAAGGTCTTTCCGACTGATGGCACCAACGTCGATATCAAACAGGGACAGCCGCCCGCGCGAGGGGCGCCTGGCCAAGTATAACAGGCTGAGAAGCGAGGTTTTTCCAGCCCCCGAAGGCCCGCACAGAAAATGGAAGGATCCGGGGGGGAGATTGAAGCTGATATCCTGCAGGACTTCTGGTCCGTTGCCATAGCGCAGACCAACGCACTCGAAGCGGATGGCCGAGCCACCGCGCTCATCTGCAGCGTTTACGCTTTTTTTGTCCTGACCTCTGGGTAGGTATGTCACGCAGACCCTGTCCTTTGTTCCATGCGGGCCGGAGCGCAGATTGGCACAGGCTGTCGTCTGCGTCCACAGGGAGCGGAGAGTCAAATCGACAGCCATGTTTTTCTGTTCGATACCGCTATACTTGTTTCAGGGCAGACCCCGTTCTATAAGAGACAAGATACACCGGGGCTGACAGATACGTTCATGGATATTACCTGTCCCAATTGCGCGACTCTTTTCTCCGTGCCCGAAGGGGCGATCGGTCCGAACGGGCGCAAACTTAAATGCTCGCAGTGCGGCCATTTGTGGCGGCAGATGCCACTCTCTGCGGCACCTGTCCAGGCGCCGGCAGAATCTGTGCCTGTTGTTGAACCACCGGTTCCGCCATCTTCTGATCCATTGCCTTCCGAGCCCTTGCCTCCGGTGCCCGATCTTCCGATGGAGGCCGAGCCGCCGTCATCTCCGGATGATGATGCCGAGGTTGATATCGATCCGGTCGCATCTGATATTATCGGTGATATCGGCCAGGACCCGGATTTTGATCCCATGGGGCCTGTCGATGCCGCCAGCGCCCATGATGCCGAGGATGATGAAGCTTTGGCTCGTCTCGATCCTCTGGAGGCAGACGATTCTGATGCACCGCGTCGCGGTGATGATGCGCTTGAGGAATTTTCCGGTCTTGTCAGTCGCGATGACGATGCCATTCCCGATTTTCCGGATTTCCCCGATGGTGATGATATTGCCTCACCCTTTGTGCGCAAGAAGGAAAGTGGAGGCGGGTGGATACGGACCCTGTTCTCTTCGCTCCTGTTTCTGGTCATTGTTGTCGGAGTCATGGCCGGTGCGGCTTGGTTTTGGCGTGTGCCGATTGTAAAGACCTATGAGGATGCCGAGGCCCTGTTCCGGATGGTTGGTATCGAGATTGATATCCCCGGCCTTGGTCTTACCTTCCGCGAAGTGACCGGGGAACGTGTTCTGCATGGCGGGGTTGATAACCTGGTGGTGCGTGGCTTTGTGGCCAATACATCCTCCACTTCTCGCCTTGTTCCCTTTATTCGCCTTGTGCTCTTTGACGGGACCGGTCGTGTTGTCCAGGAACTGGCCGCGCAGGCCCCGGTTACCGAACTGGCAGCCGGCGATACAACCGGTTTCCGTGTTCAGCTCCAGAATCCATCGGCCGCGGCGCGGCGTTTTGAGGTTGAGTGGGCGCGTGGTCGTATGCCATCCTCCTCATCCGGTGCGGGGGATACCGCCCCTGCCGGAGCGCCAGTTCCCTGATTGCCTTGTCCTTTTTCGAGGTTGAGAGGATGTGGTGTTCCTTCAGCCTGTGTCCTGTTTATGCATGTGCTGGATCACTTTCCGCATGACACTGGGCAGCGCTTCCTTGTCGAAGTGTTCTGGCTTGACCCAGCGTCCGGTGATGTTCCCTGTCTGTGCGACTGTTCCGGCAATAACCTTCAACTCCAGATCAAAATGAGAGAACGTGTGGTGCACCGTTCCCGCAATTGTGCGCCACGTTTCTCCCTGTATTGGGGCATGAGATGTTGCATCTTCCAATGTCCATGGAGCTTCCTGCCATGGAGTGGATGGAATCTCGATCATGCCGCCCAGAAGCCCTCTTGGTGGGCGTTGTCTCAGTAGGACAGTGCCTTCGGGATCCGTGATCCAGAACACGGTTCCGTAGCGGCCGGGCCGCTTTGCCTTGGTTGTTTTGTACGGTAGTTCTGCTGCTATGCCCTGGTGGTATCCCTTGCACAGACTGACCCACGGGCATATCTGGCAGTTTGGACTGCGAGGGGAGCACAGTGTGGCTCCCAGGTCCATAACAGCCTGTGCATAATCACCACAGCGCTGCTGTGGGGTCAGGGCGTCGGCAAGGGTGCGCAGGTGTTTCTTTGCCCCGGGGAGAGGGTCCGTTACCGCGTGCAGTCGGGCCATGACACGTTCGACGTTTCCATCCACAACCACGGCCCGCTGACCAAAGGCGATAGAAGCAATGGCTGCGGCCGTATAGGCCCCGATTCCGGGGAGCGCGCGCAGGGCTTGCTCTGTACCGGGAAAGCGGCCGCCATGATCCCTGACAATGATGCGTGCACAGGACAGAAGGTTACGTGCCCGTGCGTAGTACCCAAGGCCGGCCCATGCTGCCATGACATCCCCATCATCAGCTGCGGCAAGAGCTTCAACCGTTGGCCACCGCGAGAGGAAGATCAGGTAATAAGGCCGTACAGCTGCCACAGTTGTTTGCTGCAACATGATTTCGGACAGCCAGACATGATAGGGATCGGCGTACATGCCCGGTGGACTGCGCCACGGGAGGTGCCGGTGATTGCGATCATACCAGGCAAGCAGAATGGTATCCGGTGATGCAGATGTCATGGTCGGTCATTGTTCGGTTCTGTGCGGCGCTCACACTGAAGGCAGGCCTTGCCAAATGCAAGGCGTTGTCCCATGTTTTCTGGTGTCTTCTTGTTGGATGGTTGTCCTTTGTCCACGTCTTCCTCCGGTTCTGGAAAACCAGCTTTTGCTGCTGCCTCCCGCAGGTTGGCCCGGGGTCCATTGGCTGTTGGTGCCGTCAGTGACCTGGTATCACGTCCAATTCTGGGGAAAAACGGGCTCGCCGAGGGCAGTCTGATAGCCAACTGGGCGGCTATTGTCGGTGAGTCTGTCGCAAAACAGACTATGCCCGAGCGGTTGCGTTTTTCCAAGGGAACGCGTGCAAATGGGGAACTGCTGATTCGTGCGGCATCAGGACCTGTTGCTCTCAAGCTTGATCACGATCGCCTGTTCATGCTTGATACAATCAATCGGTACTTCGGTTATCAGGCTGTGGCCCGGATCAAGATCATACAGGCTCCCCTTCCTCTTGCTCCGCGGGTGTCGCGTGTTGTTCCTCCAAGAAAGCTCTCGCATCAAGAGGAAGAGGAATTGGATGATCTTCTGGATGATGTAACCGATCCAGAGCTGCGAGCAACCTTGGAGCGCTTGGGGCGTCATGTGGTGGCGCGTTCATCGGATACATAGTGCTGCAGCACCTATGCAGATTGTATCGTCTTTCTGCTAGCAGAAATTTGCCTATTTTATAGGCATCCTGGTGATTCTCTTGGTCAGGCCGTGGTGAAACAGTACTGCCAACAGGAAAAGATCAAACTTATCCACAGGCGCTGCGGATAAAAAGCCTGCCGGAGACGTGGTGCTCAGCCCTATGTCTTGTCCGATGACAGGGTTCCGGACTTGTAGCTTCCATCTGCAACCTGATCCAGCAGGGTCAGCATCTGGCTTATATTGAAGGGTTTGCAGATATAGTCATCGATGCCGGCATCGCGTGCCCGCTCGATATCTTTCTTCATGGCACCGGCGCTGACAGCAATGATCGGGACGGGGCGATCCAGAACACCGCCACGCAGCCTTTGTGCAATTTCAATACCGGTCATGTCTGGCAGGTGTATGTCCAGAAGAATGAGATCGGGTTTTTCGGACAGTGCCATTGAAATACCGGTGGCGCCGTCTTCGGCCATGACCAAGGTGACATTCTCGCGCAGGTCCATGACATCGCGCATCAGATCACGGTTTGCCGGATTGTCTTCAACATAAAGGACCTTGAGAGGTTTCTCACCGCTTCCGGCGGGAAGTTCCTCGACGATTTCCTCTTGTTTGGCCTTGACGGTGTTGTCGCCGGCAGGCAGATCAAACCAGAACGAAGAGCCGACACCCTGTGTGCTCTCTACTCCAATCTTACCATTCATATGTGCCAGGATCTGGCTGGTGACGGTCAGGCCAATGCCGGTTCCTTCGATGTTGGTTGCCTCAGCACCCAAGCGGTTGAATGGTTCAAAGACTTTCTTGAGCATTTCCGGCGCAATGCCGATGCCGGTATCCTGGACCGTAACCCGGACGTGCCCAGCTTCCGGTGCGGGGCTGATCTTGAAGTACACATGCCCGGCTTCACGATTGTACTTGATGGCGTTGGAGCCCAGGTTGATGATCACCTGCTTCAGACGCGAGCGGTCCGCCATGACAAAGACAGGGTCGGTACTGCCTTCTGCATGAATGGTGATTTGTCGTTTAGCGGCCAAGGGTTCCAGCAGGGCTGTTGATTCAGTCACCAGAAGCCTGACATCAACATTTTCCACCGAAAGATCAACTTTGCCGGCTTCAATGCGTGCAAGGTCAAGAATTTCGTTGATCAGGCGCAGGAGGTGATCACCGGCATCAAGAATGTGCTGAACGTATTTTTTCTGGGCTGAGGTCAGTGCATTGGCCGACGCGGCCCGCAGCAGCTGCGCAAAGCCAAGAATGGCATTGAGCGGTGTCCTCAGCTCATGGCTCATGCTGGCCAAGAAGTGAGATTTTGCAGCGTTGGCGCGTTCAGCTTCTGTCCGCGCTTCGTCTAGGCGTGTCTCGAACAGGCGGCTTTGGGTAATATCGCGCCCTGTACCACGATAGCCCGTAAAGTCGCCGTTGAAGTCGTAAACGGGCTTGGCATTGATGAGGAAATAGAGCCGTTCCTCTATACCTTGCATGCTCATGTCATAACGGATGAGAGGTGCGCGCTGCTCCATCATTTCTTCAATGGATTCGGCTCCTTGGCTTACATCTGATATGGTCCCGTTTTCAACCAGCTCACTCAGACGTCGGCCGACAATGCGTTCCCGTGCCAGACCTGACACGCTGAAGAAGCGATCCGAGACGAGGGAGATGCGACCATCCAGGCCTGTTTCCCAGAACCAGTCGGAGGAAACCTCGGTCAGGTCTTTGAAACGCTCTTCGCTTTGGCGCAATGCCTCTTCAACCGAGCGCCGTTCCATGATTTCCTGATTAAGGTGGGATGTGCGTTCTTCAACGCGCAGCTCAAGGGCATCGTTGGACTTGCGAAGATTTTCCTCGGCCAAGCGCCTGGCCTGCAGCTCCGCTTCGGCAGAGCGGAGCAGCCGATTGAAGGAGAGGACAAGGAAGCCGATTTCGTCGTTCTCATGCCCACGCGGAATCGGAAGTTCGCGCAGGAAAGCCGCGTTCTCTTCTGGTTCATGCAAACGAGCAACAATCTGTGTTAATGGTCGCGTTGTAGTATGCAGATAAACCAGTGACAGAAGGGCTGCCAACGCAACGGTCTGGACCAGAACGCTGATCAGGTTGAGGACAGCCCGCTCCAGGAACGGTCCGGCCGTTCTTCTGGGCGATATTTCGGCCTCCAGAACCCCTATGCTTTCGATTCTACCCCCGGGCTGCACCTTGGTAAGGTCCCGCCTTACAACGTTGGGTTTATCGAAAAGAAGTTCATAAAGGGCTGATTCTTCGTCCGGAGCCACTTCAATGGCAGCCAGACGGTCACCCAAGTCACTGATGATTCGGGCCGACACGATGGGGCCATCGGCAACAAGGCCGCGCACGACATCGTTGGCCAAGTCGGTATCAAGTGTGTAGGCGGCCTGAACACCCGCATAATGGAAGGCGTCCAAGGCTCTTAGGGCCGATAGGTTTGTGTTATGATTGTGTTGTGCGTAGTCTCTTGCTACCTGGACGGCGCTGAGCACCAAGCCGAGCAGCAAGGCGATGGCCAGCGTGTAGCGCAGCTGCCTTAATGTCAGTCGGTCACGGGTCTTCAGCTGCATGCACCACTACTCCGGGTAACGGCCTGCATCAGGGTTTACTGGAGAAGAGTATGATATTCTCCCGTAAAAGGGCACAGCCTTTGTTCGGCTTATTTGCTCACTGTATGTATTCGTGTGATTTCGGGGCCTGTATCCGGTTCAGATACCCTGATTATGACGTCCAGGAAATCTTGGCCGTAACGACCAAGTTTACCGCATCCGACCCCGGGAACTTTTGACAGGGAATCAAGGTGGGTGGGCTTCCTTCGGGCCATCTCGAGAAGGGTGGCATCGTGAAAAATAACATAAGGCGGCACACCTTGTGCACGCGCCAGTTCAAGCCGACGGGCTCTCAGGGCATCAAACAGAATTTGCTCGGCGGGCGTTTCAATCAGGACACGTTTTCCTGTTGAGCTTCTTTGTTCGGCAGGATCCCGTCGGAACGAGACCAGGGCCTCGCCCCTGAGAACCGGCAGGACATCATGTCCCAGTATCAGCGCACCATTTTGGTCGGAAGCCGCTATCACGTGTCCCATTGCAATCAGCTGCCTCAGAATGGATTTCCACTCGTTTACAGAGCGACTCCGGCCAATTCCGAATGTCGACAGGTGTTGGTGGCCCATGCCCCGGATTCTGTCGTTTTCCTCTCCTCGCAAGACATCGACAATATAGGCCACGCCAAAGCGCTGGCCTGTACGGTAAATGGCGGAGAGGGCTTGTTGTGCTGCTTCAAGGCCATCGAACGTATCTACCGGCTGGAGGCACGTATCGCAGTTGTTACAGGGAGATGCTGTATCACCGAAGTATTCCAGCAGGACCTGGCGTCGACAACAGGTGGTTTCGCAGTATCCCAGCAGAGCTGATACCTTCTGGCGTTCAACCGCTTTCTTGCTTTCCGACGTGTCTGAGGCCTCTATCATCTGGCGAATCTTGGCCGCATCCTGCAATCCGTAGACCATCCAGGCATCGGAAGGAAGACCATCACGACCTGCCCGGCCTGTTTCTTGGTAATACGCCTCTAGTGACCGTGGTAAATCCAGGTGTGCGACAAAACGGACGTCGGGTTTGTCTATACCCATCCCGAAAGCAATGGTTGCGACCATGACAAGACCGTCTTCCCGCAGGAACTTGTCTTGGTTGGCATGTCGCACATGGCGGTCCAGTCCGGCATGATAGGCCAGAGCCTCGATGCCCTGTTCCCGCAGCCACGAGGCTGTTTCCTCGACCTTTGCACGTGACAGGCAGTACACAATGCCGGAGTTACGGCTGTGCTCCGTACGTATAAAGTGCAAAAGCTGTTTCTTCGGGGCATTCTTCAGGCTGACCCGGTAGCGTATGTTCGGGCGATCAAACCCGGCAATGAACTGTGCGCCTTTCCCAAGACAGAGTCGTTCCAGGATTTCCAGCCGCGTTGGTTGATCAGCTGTAGCAGTCAGTGCCAGGCGTGGAACACCCGGGAAGCGTTCTGCCAACGCAGCCAGTTGTAGATATTCAGGTCGGAAATCATGCCCCCACTGGGACACGCAATGCGCCTCATCTATGGCGAACAGGGCCAGTCGGCAATGGTGCAGTTGATCAAGGAATGCGGGCTGCATCAAACGTTCTGGCGCGACGTAAAGCATGTCAAGCTCTCCGGCCCGCATGGATCGCCCAGTCTGGACAATCTCGGAAAAGGACATACCGGAATGCAGGCCCGCGGCTTTTACACCCAGTTGCCGCAGCATCTCCACCTGGTTCTGCATCAGGGCAATCAGCGGGCTGACAACAATCGCGATCCCATCACGGCACAAGGCCGGAATTTGGTAGCATAAGGATTTGCCACCCCCGGTCGGCATCAGCACCATGGCGTCCCCGCCCGCGACGACATGGTCAATTACAGCACGCTGATGTCCACGGAACTGTTCGTAGCCGAAGACTGTCTTCAGAATGTGAAGCGGATCATGGCGCATCGTGTTTCCGGGGAGTAGAAACACCAGCCCCTGATCCCGTCGCGGTATACTCAGGGACCAGCGTGTGAAGAATATCCAGAGCCTGTCCTTCCGCACCATCCCGGCAGGCGTCTTCCAGTTTCTTTATGTGGCCTTGCAGCTCGTCAAGATCTGTGACCCTTGGCCGCGCAAGCAAGAGCCCTTGGTAGCGGGTTGGAACCGGTGGCTCAGAGCCGTGGAAGATTTCCTCGAACAGCTTCTCGCCCGGGCGTGTTCCCGTAAAGGCAATCTGGATATCCTTCCCCGGAACCAGTCCGGCCAGCCGGATCATCTGCGTTGCCAGATCGACAATGCGCACGGGTTCGCCCATATCCAAGACAAAGATACTACCGCTATAGGAAGAATCAGCATAACCAATTGCGGAGGCTTCCAAGACCAGTTCAACAGCCTCGCGGATTGTCATGAAGTAGCGGGTCATATCTGGGTGTGTGACGGTTAGGGGCCCCCCGCGTTCCAGTTGGCGGCGGAAAAGCGGAACAACTGAACCTGTTGATCCTAGGACATTTCCAAAGCGTACGGTTACAAAGCGGGTTTGGCCACTGTTGCATCCCTCAAGATCCATGCTCTGGCATATCATTTCAGCCATGCGCTTGCTGGCCCCCATGATATTGGTCGGGTTTACGGCTTTGTCGGTGGAAATCTGGACCATGACAGATACGTTATAATCCCGGCATGCCGTCGCAATAATGGCCGTGCCCAGTGTATTGGTATCGATTCCGTCCAAGGGATTCTCTTCGACAATCGGAACATGTTTCAGGGCGGCGGCATGCAGCACAATATCGGGTTTTGTTTGCTCAAACAGGGTGCGGACGCGTGTGCGGTGGCGTACGTCCAGGATATGGGTCTGCCGGGGAATTGCCGGCCATTTCTCTTGCATCTCTAAATCAATGGCATAGAGCGCGTACTCGGAGTGATCTCCCAGAATCACAAGGGACGGATCAAGCAGTGCAACCTGTCGCACCAGTTCACTGCCGATGGATCCCCCGGCCCCGGTAATCAGGATACGGCGCCCTTGGATCAGGCTTCGCATGGCGTCATGGTCCAGTGTTGCCTGTGGACGGCCCAGCAGATCTTCAATGGCAATTGGTCGAACAGTAATTTTTTCCTCAATCCCCTCGCGCAGGTCACTGATCCGCGGAAGCCGTGACATGGGAATACCCATGGCATCGGCTTGGGTAAAAAGGGTTTTCAGTGTGCCGGGAGCAATGGTGTCGTCTGTGATAATCAGGCGCTGAGGAGGGGTACTGTTTTCCTGTAATTGGTTGATGACATCCGTGAACCGGTCAAGTGTACCCAGAACCTCCATTCCCCTTATGTAGCGGCCAATACGACCTTCATGCACGGACAGGATGCCCAGTACGGCATACTGGGCATCTGGTTTGCGCTCCATGTCACGGATGAACAGATCCGCCCCGTCACCGGCACCAATCAGAAGAACGGGGATACGGTTTGTTCCAGCCGACGATGTCATGATGTTGTGTAAGCTGCGATCTTTCCAGGCCCTGTAGGCAAAGCGAGGCCCGCCCAGAAGGATCAGCAGGACAAACCAGAGAATGAAGGGCAGGGAACGTGGGAAGGACTCAAGGCGTGTGAAGAGAAAAAGGATTGGCAGGAAAAGGAGAATGCTCAGGCTTACGGCGCGCGACAGGGCCAGAAGATCGCGGACAGATGCATAGCGCCAGATACCGCGGTAAAGGTTGTTCCAGCGGAATACTACAGCGCACAGTCCGACGAAGATCAGCCCCCCGGTCAGTATGGGGCCAGACATGAGTGCTTCTGCGGCACTGTCGCCGAATCGGAGCCATACAGATACGGCAAAGCCAGCGGCTGCCATGAGTAAATCATGGCAATAGACAACATCGGGACGGGACAAAAGACGACGCATGGCAGATCCGTAGGACATTGGGCGCCTAGACTAGCGTGCGTCGTGTGAAACGGAAAAGAAGAAAGAGTATAGGAATGCACGCAAAAATAATTCCCGCAGCAGGGCCTAGGGTTACGGACACGATGGTTGCAGCCAGCAAGGCCATGTTTCCAGACATAATGTATAGCGTTACAGTGCTGTGAGACAGTCCGCTGCGGTGTACGGCAACCTGATAAAAATGCTCACGATGTGCTTGGGCAATCGGCCTTGCCGTTGCAATCCGTCGGAGCAATGTAACGGTCGCATCGACCAGATAATATGCTGGAATAATCAGAGCTGCGGCCAGATAACCGGTTCCTGCCAGCATGAGCAGGAGGAACCCGGTCAGGAATCCCAGCGGAATGGAGCCGACATCCCCGAGGAAGAGGCGTGCCGGATGCCAATTGAAAAGCAGAAAGCCGATGGAGGCGCCAATCAGGGTCATACCCATGCTGGCCCATGGTATATTGGAATTCAGTCCGGCAATGCCCGATACAATAACAATCCCAAGGCCGATAGACCCTGTCTGCATACCGGTAATGCCATCAATGCCGTCCATGAAGTTGTACAGATTCAGGAACCAGACCCAGCTGATAACAGTCACTATGCGATCTGCCCATAGGGGAACTTCCCCCTGTAGGACAAGCACATGGTCTGGCAGACTCAGGGTTGCGCTCGTAACCGCAATGACATGTATGGGAAACCGCAGCCGTCGTTTCAGATTGATGCGATCATCAATCCAAGACAGCCCATACAGGACCAGCGCCATTGCCAGGGTGATCCAGGCAGCAACAGGTGGATTGCCGGGAAACAGGATCAAAGATGCTGTCCACCCGGCGATAACAACCAGTGTTACTGCCAGTCCGCCGCCACGGGGTGTTGGTTCTGTATGGCTGGAGCGCTCGTTGGGCATATCCAGGACTGCCTTGGTTTTTAACCAGAACAGGACAAGGCGTGTGCCGGCAATAGAGAAGGCCAAGGAGCCGAGACCAAGCAGTATTGCTGTCAGATCAGGATACGTTGGCACGGGGTCTCCGGGGCAAAAGTATAGAGCCTGGACAGGGAATACAGCCTCTGGGTCATAGTATGCAATCCCGGAAATATTGGCAGTGATTCCTGGTGTCCCTGCTGCTAGGGTGTGATAGCGCATATTGCATGTATACAGGAGACGCAGCTGAATGCAGTTGGTTGTGACCGGAACAGCCGGATTTATCGGGTTCCATACCGCGCTCAGGCTTCTGGAGCGGGGTGATGCGGTTGTTGGTGTTGACTGCTTGACAGATTACTATGATGTCCGTCTGAAAGAGGCTCGGCTTGAACGGCTGCGGTGTTATCCGGCCTTTGAGGAAGCGAGGGTTTCTGTTGCAGACAAGGCATCCCTGAAGAATGTTTTTTCCCGGGTCAAGCCTTCTGTGGTTGTGCACTTGGCCGCCCAAGCTGGTGTTCGTTATAGTGTAGAGAATCCAGATGTTTATGGGGAGAGCAACCTTGTCGGTTTCCTGAACATGCTGGAATGTTGCCGGGAGCATTCTGTTGCTCACTTGGTTTATGCCTCGACCAGCTCTGTTTATGGAGCCAATCCTGAAATGCCATTTTGCGAGAGTGATGGCACAGCTCATCCCATGAGCCTCTATGCCGCGACCAAGAAAGCCAATGAGGTTATGGCTCACGCCTACAGCCATCTTTTTGCTCTTCCTGCTACGGGTCTGCGCTTCTTTACAGTTTATGGGCCATGGGGCCGACCGGATATGGCCCTGTTCCGTTTCACAAAAGCGATCCTTCAGGGGCAGCCGATTGATGTCTATAATCATGGGGATATGAAGCGTGACTTCACGTATGTCGATGACATCGTCGAAGGTATCCTTCGCACCTTGGATCATCCACCCGTGCCGGACATGAACTGGACGGCATCGGGCAGCCGGACGCCGTACCCGGGCGCAAGTGCAGTTGCTCCGTTCCGGATCTATAATATCGGGCGCGGTGCGCCCGTCTCCCTGATGGATTTTATACAAACTTTGGAAGAGTGCTTGGGCCGCAAGGCTGTTCTGAACCTGATGCCGATGCAGGCAGGCGATGTGTCTGCAACTTTTGCGGATATATCAGCCCTGCGTCGCGATACGGGCTATTCCCCGTTGACACCGGTATCCGTCGGTGTGGAGCGGTTTGTTGCCTGGTATCGTGACTACTACGGTATTTGAGGTGGACGGCAGAGGCCTTTTCTGGCTTCTGCCACATCGTCTACTTCCAGATTGGTGTACCTCGCCCGGGTAGTCCGTAGTGCGCCCACTTGCGCGTGACTGTTTCGATGACATCATTGGACATGCGGATCTTCTCGCCCCATTCGCGATGGGTTTCCGGCGGCATTTTGTTGGTGGCATCCATGCCAAGTTTTCCGCCCAACCCACTTTCCGGGCTGGCAAAGTCCAGGTAATCGATCGGTGTGCCATCAACCACCATAATATCGCGTGCGGGGTCCATGCGCGTTGATATAGCCCACATGACGTCCTTCCAGTCCCGAACGTTGATGTCATCATCAACGACAATCACAAACTTGGTGTACATGAACTGACGCAGGAAGGACCACACGCCCATCATGACCCGGCGAGCATGACCCGGATAGGCTTTCTTGATGCTGACGACCGCGATACGGTAACTGCATCCTTCAGGCGGTAGCCAGAAGTCAACAATTTCGGGGAATTGCTGGGACAGTAGCGGGACAAAGACATCATTCAGGGCTTCCCCCAGAACGCTTGGTTCATCGGGTGGGCGTCCGGTAAAGGTAGACAGATAAACGGGATCCCGGCGCATGGTCATGCAGGAAACCCGGAAGACGGGGAAGGATTCCACGCTGTTGTAATATCCGGTGTGGTCACCATAGGGTCCTTCGTTACCGAACTCGTCCAGCATGACATGCCCTTCCAGGATAATTTCGGCCCCGGCCGGCACTTTGAGGGGAACGGTCTTGCAGTCTACCAAGTCTACTTTCCTGCCGCGCAGCAGTCCGGCAAACTGGTACTCCGAGAGTGTTTCGGGGACGGGAGTGACAGCTGCCAGAATTGTGCCGGGATCAGCCCCAAGAACAACAGCTGCCGGCATGGGCTCTGTTTTTGCCTGTCCCCAGCGGCGGTAGTGCTGTGCACCGCCGCGATGCTGCAGCCAGCGCATCAGCGTTGTGTTCTTTCCTGTGACTTGCATACGGTAAATACCAAGGTTGAACACATCCTCGCGTTCTTTGCCCGGACCTTTTGTGACAACCAAGGGCCATGTGATCAGCGGCGCCGGTTCGCCCGGCCAGCAGGACTGGATCGGCAGGCTTGACAGGTCGACGTGATCCCCGGGAACAACAATCTCCTGACATGGTGCGGAGCGCACGTTTCCCGGTTTCATGGCCATGACAGTGCGCAGAAGAGGCAGCATGTTCCATGCCTCGCGGAACCCCCCCGGTGGTTCGGGTTGCTTCAGGAAGGCCAGCATTTCGCCGACATCCCGCAGTTCATGGGCTGTGCGGTCCATCCCCATGGCGACTCGCTCCACGGTTCCAAACAGATTGACCAGAACGGGCATGGCATACGGGGTTCCATCAGCCCGGACCGGCTTCTCAAACAGGACGGCAGGCCCCTGTTCCGCAAGAAGGCGGGTTTGGATCTCTGTCATTTCCAGTTCTGTACACACAGGTTCGTGAACCCGGTACAGTTGTCCCTTCTTTTCCAGGACATCCATAAACTCGCGCAGCGAAGCATAAGGCATTGGCAGGACTTCCACTTTGGCTGTCTGATACAGGGGATTGAAGTCCCCTTCGGTTGGTCCGGTGGGCCACATTACACCGGACCAGCCCGGGATACAGATCCTTTTTGTCCTATCCTGTTGGTGTTTCCTGATCTTGACCTGTTCGTATGCATATGGCAGGCAAGGACTGTGAATGCATGCGGGAGACTGGCATGGAACGTGGGGATAACCCTGATCAGGACAACCGGGGTATTGCGGACCGTGACCGGGTTCTGTCGCGCCTGATAGAGCTGGGCATTGCCCTGTCGGCCGAGCGCGACCACAACCGGTTGACCGAAAGGATTCTAGTGGAGGCCAAGAATCTGGCCAACGCAGATGGCGGCACGTTGTATCTGCTGTCTGAAGACGGTCGCAGCCTGCATTTTGATATTGTTCGCAATGATACCCTCAAAATTGCCATGGGCGGGACAACCGGGGTTCCCATCCCCTTTCCTCCGTTGCCCCTGTACGATCCGGCAACCGGATCCGGCAACCGCGCCAATGTTGCGACCTATGTTGCCTTGACAGGGGAAAGCATTGTCATCGGCGATGCGTATACCGAGAAAGGATTTGACTTTTCCGGTACCCGTCGGTTTGACGCGGGGACCGGTTATCGCTCCCGCTCTTTTTTGACACTTCCCCTTCGCAACACGGCTCGCGAGGTGATCGGTGTCCTGCAGCTGATCAATGCCCGGAACAGCGATGGGCATGTGGTGTCATTTGGTGATGCCATAAGACCAATGGTGGAAGCCTTGGCCAGTCAGGCTGCTGTGGCGATTGACAACCAGAAGCTTTTACAGGGGCAGAGAGATCTTCTGGATAGCTTCATTACAGTTCTTGCCCGGGCTATTGATGCCAAGTCCCCCTATACCGGTGGGCACTGTGAACGTGTACCGGTTCTGGCTGAAATGATGGCCAAGGCAGCCTGTGATGCAACATCTGGTCCCTTTGCTGATTTCAGTCTGGATGCGGACCAGTGGTATGAGCTGCATCTGGCGGGTTGGTTGCATGACTGTGGAAAGGTCACGACGCCGGAGTATGTTGTTGACAAGGCAACCAAGCTGGAAACGATATATGACCGTATTCATGAGGTTCGTACCCGTTTCGAGGTCTTGCGCCGGGATGCCGAGATTGCCATGCTGCGGGCCAGTCTGGATGGCACCCTCTCGCGTGAGGAGGCCGAAGCGCGTTTCGCAGCCCGTTGTGCGGAGCTGGATGAGCAGTTTGTCTTGGTTGCCCGCCTGAATGTCGGGGCCGAGCGAGCTGATCCGGGGGATGTCCAGCGTCTTGCTGCGATCGGTGCCCAGACATTTATTCGTACGTTTGATCGCACCTTGGGTCTTTCGTGGGAGGAGAAACAGCGCCTGAGTGAGGCGGAGCGTACTCCGGTCCCGGCTGTTGAAACCCTCTTGCAGGATCGAGATGATCATTATGTTGGCATCTACAATCGTGGCGAGGTTTATAACCTGTCGGTGGAACGTGGCACCCTGACGGCCGAAGAGCGTCAGGTTATCAACGACCACATCGTTGTTACGCAGGATATGCTGTCCCAGATGCCGTTCCCCCGCAAGATGCAACGAGTCCCTGATATCGCCGGGAATCATCATGAGAAAATTGATGGAACCGGCTATCCCCGGGGTTTGCGCGGGGAGGACATGGGGGTAACCGAGAAAATCATGGCTGTGGCCGATGTCTTTGAGGCCTTGACGGCAGCAGATCGTCCCTACAAAACTCCCAAGAAGATCAGCGAATGTCTTCGCATCCTGCAGTCAATGGTAGAAGCGGGGCATCTGGATCGGGATGTCTTTGAACTTTTCCTGAAAGCCGGGGTTTATCGTGATTATGCGCAGCGTTTCCTGCACCCGGACCAAATGGATGATCACGCCTGTACATCATTTCTGCCACGGGCATGATTGCAGGAACAGCCTATGAACGGTCGTTATCCCCGCTGTCCGGTGCCAGCTGTCCTGGCTGTGGTTCCAAGAGGGAACCGTGTTCTTCTTGTCCGTCGTCGTCATCCCCCTGATGCCGGAAGCTGGGGATTCCCCGGGGGGCGTCTGGATCTGGGAGAGCCCCTGTTGGCTGCGGCTGAACGGGAACTGCACGAAGAGACAGGCGTGCATGCCCGCGGGATTGTGGCCTTTGCTGCTTTTGATGTCATTGATCGGGATATCGCCGGTGCTGTCCGGTATCACTACGTGCTGAATGCGGTTTACTGTCAGTGGGAAGATGGTAATGGGGTAGCCGGAGATGATGCGGCCGAGGTGGCTTGGGTCCGGGTTCGGGATTTCCACATGCCGGCCTTGATTGGGCAAGGTGGCGGAGCGCTTGGTGAGCAGGTTCCTCTGCTGGCGCGCATGGGATGGCGTATGGCCAGAACGTTGCGCCGGGAGAAGCCAGTATGATTGTCATTCAGGAAACAGGGATGTCGATCCGTCTGTACAAGGCGGGACAGCTTTCATGAGAACGGCATTGAAGAAAATGTTCCCGGGCCCCCTGAAAACATGGTCTCAAGCGATTGTCTTTCCCGATGATACCCGCCGCTTTGTTCCCGGTTCTGCCCTTCAGGACAAGGCAGTGGTTCGTGATGTATTGGAACGTTTTTCCCGTTCGTATGGTGTCCAGCCAGATGATTGTTCCCTGGTATCCCTGTGGGCTCAGAGGTACTTTGACACTATCTTTCCAGGCCTTCTGGGCTTGTCGTTGGTGATGGAGCGGCACACCGCAACGGCACTGGATCAGGTTTCCATTTTTTTTGATGATGATGGATCTCCGGTCGCCCTGCGTCTGGATGAGCCGGAGTCTGTTCTTGATACAGGGCTTTCCGGTTCACTTGCTTACGCGTGGTCCCTTGTTGATGACCATATGGAACCCTTTGTTATGGCTGTTTCCGAAGCAGTGCATATTGCGCCCCGTCTTTTGTGGAGCAACGCAGCTTGGGCCGGGGACTGGGCCTTGTCATGCCTTGCTGCCCGTTCCTATCGTCCCCGGCGTGCCGAAGCGGTACGGGAAGCCTTGGCCAATGAATTGTACAGGCCGTCTGGTCAGGACAATCCACTCCATCATCCCGTTGTGCGTCTGGATAACGGCGGACTCCATCGCAGGCTTTGCTGTTTGCGTTACCGGCTGCCTGGTTTTAATACGTGCACCAGCATATGCCCCGGCGATACCGGCTTTGTGCACAATGCCTCTTCCCTTGATTCAGGGGCGAAGAAGGAAAGCCCCCCGTCATGCGGTGACGACAGGGGGATGGTCTGATCAGGCGCGTTGTGTGCCACCGCTCGCTTTTTCGACGGCTGCAACAATCTTGCGACAGACGCCGTCGATGTCTTCGTCCGTGAGGGTTCTGTCCATCGGTTGCAGGGTTGCCGACAGGGCAATTGATTTTTGACCTTCCGGTACATTCGGCCCTTCATAGACATCAAAGACGCTGACAGCTGTTATCAGTGCTTTGTCCGCGCTGCGTGCCGCGCGCAGCATGGTGTCTGCACAGACGTCCTTGCCCACAACGAAGGCAAAATCCCGTTCCAGGGGCTGAAATGGAGATGCTTTCAGCAGGGGACGAGCCTTTCCCGGCTTGTTCCGTGGAAGGGGGAGTGCCTCCAGGAAGACTTCAAAGCCAACCATGGTTCCTTTGGCATCCATCATGCGTTGGACGCGTGGGTGTATCTCCCCGAATGTCGCGACAATGGTTGGGCCCAGGCGCAAGGATCCCGAACGACCCGGGTGATACCATGCCGGAGCATCGGCCGTGATCTGCAGGTTTACCGTTGCAACGCCGGCGGCTTCCAGAACGGCCAAGGCATCGGCTCGTGCATCGAAGACATCCACTGTGCGTGGGCGTGCGTCCCAGTGACGCGGACCTGTCTTGCCGGTACGCAGGCCCGTTGCCATCAACTTTTGTTGCCCCGGCATGTCACCCTGGAATTGGGGTCCTGTTTCGAACAGCCCGAGATCGGCTATGCCACGTGCAGCGTTACGGCTTGCGGCTGCGATCAGGTTCGGCAAGATTGAAGGACGCATGACATCCAGATCAGCAGAGATAGGATTAGCAAGGCGCACGCCATCCTGGCTCCCACCGAAAGCAGGCGCGTGATCAGACGACATGAAGGACCAGGTTACAGTTTCATGCAGGCCACGTGATGCCAGTGTCCGGGCCACAAGACGTGTGATTTTCTGGCGTGGGCTCAGGATACGAACCGGCATGCTTTTTCGTGGAAGAGGAATGGCCTCAAGGCTGTCATAGCCATGCAGGCGTGCGATTTCCTCTACAAGATCATGCTCTGCCTCCAGGTCAACCCGCCAGGACGGCGGTGTGGCACGAATAACCCCGTTTTCCAGTTCTGGTGTGCATCCCAGACGGTCGAGCAGGGTGAGCATCCGGTCAATGCCAACAGTCATGCCCACCAGCTTTTCAACCCGCTCCGGACGCAGGGTGATGGATTTCTGCCATGAAGGTACTGTGCCAACTGTGACGACATCACCGGGTTCTCCGCCGCACAGGTCCATGATCAAGCGGGTAGCCCGTTCCATGCCTTCCATGACCGAGGCAGGATCAATCCCGCGTTCAAAGCGATAGCGGGCATCGGATACAATGTTCAGGCGCCGTCCGGTCGCTGCAATGCGTGCGGGATCAAAAAGGGCTGCTTCTATGATCACGTCTGTTGTGTTTGCCGTGCAGCCGCTTTCCATGCCGCCAATGACACCCCCGACAGACTGCACGCCCTTTGCATCTGCAATAACGACCATCGAGGTGTCCAAATTGCACATGCGGTTGTTCAGGGCCAGAAGGGTTTCTCCGTCCTTGGCCATGCGCACGGTCAGTGGTCCGGATACACGCCCGGCATCAAACACGTGCAGGGGGCGATTCCAGCCGAATGTGAGATAATTGGTGACGTCAACCAAGGCTGAAATCGGGCGCAATCCGATAGCTTGCAGGCGGTTTTTCAGCCACGCCGGGCTTTCACCATTGCGCACGCCGCGGATCAGGCGTCCGGCAAAATAAGGACAGGCGGTGCTGGTCTCCTCAGGCAGGTCACGTATGATGGACAGGCCACTCGTAAACGCGGCGGGTACAGCGGTAACAGCTGGCGTGTCAGCCTTCAGCGTTCCCAGTCCTGCTGCGGCCAAGTCCCGTGCGATGCCCCTGATACCCAGGCAGTCAGCCCGGTTCGGGGTTACCGAGATGTCAAGGACAGGGTCTAGGTCCAGGGCAGTGGCAAGCGGGATTCCGACAGCGGTGTCATCTGGCAGTTCAATAATGCCATCGTGGTCTTCGCCCAGGCACAGCTCGCGGGAGGAGCACATCATCCCTTGGCTTTCTTGGCCCCGTACGGTCCCTTTTTTCAGGACATCGCCGGTTGCCGGGACAATGCAGCCGGGAACTGCTACTGCAACCTTGATCCCTGCACGGGCATTGGGGGCGCCGCACACGATCTGAAGCGTTTTGTCCCCGACATCAACGGTACACAGGCGCAGTCGATCCGCATCGGGATGCTTTTCTGCTGTCTTGACATGACCCGTTATAAAACCTTCCAAGGTTGCGGCCGGGTCTGTGATGCTTTCAACTTCCAACCCGATCGAGGTCAGGGTTTTTCCGATCTCATCCAGGGAGGCATCGGTTTCCAAGTGATCTTTCAGCCAGGACAGGGTGAATTTCATCGGGTCAGCCCTCCGGTCAGGCTTGGTACGTCGTGTGGGGCAAAGCCGTAGTGCTTCAGCCAGCGTGCGTCAGATTCAAAAAAGGTTCGCAAGTCGGGAATGCCGTACTTCAGCATGGCAATCCGCTCCAGCCCCATTCCAAAAGCAAAGCCCTGATACTCTTCCTGATCCAGCCCGCAGGCCTTCAGCACATTGGGATGCACCATGCCGCAGCCCAGAATTTCCAGCCAGTCATTGCCTTCACCAATTTTCAGCTCACCCCCCTTGCGGGAGCATCCGATATCCACCTCGGCAGATGGTTCCGTGAACGGGAAGAAGGAGGGGCGGAAACGGACTGGAACATCGGGTAATTCGAAGTAAGCCTCTACAAATTCCTTCAGGCATCCTTTCAGATGCCCCATGTGCACGGCCTTGTCGATGACCAAGCCCTCGATCTGATGAAACATCGGGGTGTGGGTCATATCGGAGTCACACCGGTAGGTCCGTCCGGGAATGATTACCCGGATGGGTGGCTTTTGTGCCAGCATGGTGCGGATTTGTACCGGGCTGGTATGGGTGCGCAGCAAATTCCGTGTTCCGTCTTCCTGTTCGGAGAGGAAGAACGTGTCATGCATCTCGCGGGCAGGATGCCCCGGCGGGAAGTTCAGGGCCGTGAAGTTGTGGAAGTCATCCTCGATGTCCGGACCTTCAGCAACGGTAAAGCCCATCTGGCCGAAAATGGCGACCACTTCATCCCAGGTCTGGCTGATCGGGTGCAGGGTGCCAGATGTTTCAGGACGCACAGGCAGGGTTATGTCAACCCGCTCAGAGGTCAGGCGTGCTTCCAAGGCGGCCTCGGCAAAAGCGGCTTTACGGCTTTCCAGCAGGGCTGCAACCTCGTCCTTGACGGCGTTGATCGCCTGGCCAAAGCTGCGTCTCTCCTCGGGGGTCATGTGGCCGAGTGTTTTCATCAGATCGGTAATGCGCCCTTTCTTGCCCAGCGCAGTAACGCGCACGGCTTCAAGAGTGTCGGCATCAGGGGCGGATTGGACCGCTTCCAGAAGCTCGTTACGCAGGGTATCCAGAGTATCCATGGATCCAGAACCTTCCCGGAACAGTCAGGGGGGACAGGGGCAGGGGCCCCGAACGGGCTACCGGAGTGCTGTGCTTTTCCGGATAGTTTTCAGCAAAGGCAAAGAAAAAGGGCTGCCCTGTAGCGAGCAACCCTTCTCAGGCACTACACCGAAAAGCCGTCTGCACAGTATGAACCTGGCAGACGACTGTCCGGCATGTCAGGGCACCATGGGTGCCCCCTGATCAGCCAAGAGCAGCCCGGGCTTTTTCGACCAGCTGGCCAAAGGCTTCCGGCTCTCTCACGGCGAGATCAGCCAGAACCTTGCGGTCAAGCTCGATACCAGCTTTGTGCAGGCCATCGATAAAGCGGGAGTAGGTCAGACCCAGTTCACGAACACCGGCGTTGATGCGCTGGATCCACAGGCCACGGAAATCGCGCTTCTTGTTGCGACGATCACGGTAGGCGTACTGGAGGCCCTTTTCGACCTTTTCAATCGCAATCCGGAAATTGGTGGAGTTGCGGCCCCGATAGCCCTTGGCGAGCTTCAGGACTTTTTTGTGACGGGCATGGGAGGTAACGCCGCGTTTCACACGAGACATGGTATGATTTCCTTATCCTGAACGGTGAATGACGGCGTCAGCCGTGCATGTACAGCTTGACGATCCGGGCGTCACTGTCGCACAGGATCATGGTGCCGCGAGCCTGACGCTTCATCTGCTGGGGCTTGTTGCGCAGCATGTGACGCTTGTAGGCAACGTTGGCACGGACTTTGCCGGTACCGGTCAGGCGGAAGCGCTTCTTGACAGCGCTTTTGGTTTTCATCTTGGGCATTTTTCAGTCCTTGACAGTTCTGGTCCTGCCCGGTTCCACATGTGGGCCGGGCTTCTGTTGCTGCGGGTGGGCATGCCCGGCACCTTGGCTGCCACGCAGCCCGATGCACAGCCTCGCCGCTCGCAAACAGAGCCGATCCCTATACAGGATTGTCAGGGGAAAGACAATCCCTCAAAGAGGGGCTACTTTTACGGGAATTCTCTGGTCCCGGTGGACCAAAAATGTCTATGGCCGTTTTGATGGGCTCATGTTTGTATTACTATCTGTTTCGTCATTGTTTTTTCAGGGTGTCTCCTCGCCCTGATGCTTGGTCCCGGTCGTTTTTTCCTTCCGGAGGTTGATCGTGTTTGTTGTGTCTGCGTTTTCCGGATGGCGGGGACCGGCGGTTGCTGGTGTGATTCTCGCTTGCGCCATGGCTTTGACCTATCCTGCTTGTGCCAGCGAGTCTGACAGCAAGGCCAAGGGAAGCGCAGATGTCCGTTTTGTTCGTATTGGTACGGGTCCAACCGGTGGAACATACTTTCCTGTTGGGGGATTGATTGCAAACGCACTATCCAACCCACCGGGCTCGCGCCCCTGCGACCGAGGCGGGAGTTGCGGGGTCCCCGGTCTGATTGCGGTTGCGCAGTCGACAAATGGATCCGTTGAAAATGTGGAAGGATTGGCGCGCGGGGACCTTGATTTTGCCCTTGTGCAGGCGGATGTTGCATTCTGGGCCCAGAGTGGCAGCGGGCTTTACAAGGGAAAGGGGGCTGTCACTGAACTCAGGGCGATTGCCCGTCTGTATCCAGAAGCCGTTCATCTGGCTGTACGTAAGGATTCGGGCATAACATCGGTGGCTGGCCTGAAAGGCAAGCGCATCGGTGTCGGGGAAGAGGGATCTGGTACCTTGGTGGGCTCTCACATTATCCTTGAAGCCTTCGGGATCAGTATGGGTGACATCAAGCCAATCTATAAAAAACCCGGAGAGGATGCGGATGATCTTATCGCCGGTTCCTTGGACGCTATGTTTTTTGTTTCCGGGGCTCCGACGCAGCTGATCGTGCGCTTGCTGGACAGTGGATCCGCACGCCTTGTTCCAATTGAGGGACCGGCTGTGGAACGCTTGGTCGGACGTTATCCATTCTTTTCAACAGGGGAAATACCGGCAGATGTTTATGCTGGTATGAGTGGAAAGCCGATACACACGGTTACAGTTGGCGCGCTTATGGTTACGACCACACGTACGCCTGCAGATTTTGTTGAGGCCATTACCCGGTCTATGTGGCATCCAAATCATTTGATCCTTTACAGCAAGGGGCACCCGCGGGCAGCTTCTATGTCCCCGGATACGGCCCGGGATGGGCTTGGTATTCCTCTTCATGATGGGGCCCGCAAGGCTTACGCTGACATGGGCAAAGGCGATTGAGTGCGAGTCTTGTTGCTTTTGAAGTACGCTAAACAGACAGGATAAAAATGCCTCTTTCGGTTTTTGTCAGTCCAACAGAAATAGACACGACTTCTGTGGTTCGTTCGGTTCGTTTGGTCCGGGCGGGGGACGATCTCCCTCCTTTTGCCGCAGCATCGGGATTTACTGCCGGAGTGGGCGAGATGTGTCTCTTGCCGTCCGGGGATGGCTCTGTATCCGGTGCCTTGGTAGGTCTTGGCGATGGCCTTGATCCGTGGGCCCTGTCTGATCTTCCTTTGGCTCTTCCGCCTGGAATCTGGTCTCTTGATGGTGTGCGGGATCCAGATGATGCCGTACAGTCCTGTCTGGCATGGGCCTTGGGAGCTTATCGTTTTGATCGCTATCGCCGTCAGGAGGAGCGGGTAGCTGCCCGTATGGTCTGGCCCGCAGGCGTTGATCGTGCGGCTGTAGGTCGCTGGGTTGGGGCTATTGAGTGGGTTCGTGACCTCGTTAATACACCGGCGGAAGATATGGGGCCGTCCGAGCTGGAGGAAGCCGCCTTTGGTCTTGCCCAACGCTATGGGGCCGCTCTCGAGGTTATTGTGGGGGAGGCTCTGTCAGATCGCAACTATCCGGCCATTTATATGGTTGGGCGTGCCTCGCCGCGTGCTCCGCGTCTGATTGACATACGGTGGGGTGATCCCTCCGCGCCCAAGCTGACCTTGGTTGGCAAGGGGGTGTGCTTTGATACGGGCGGTCTTGATCTCAAGCCTTCTTCCGGCATGCGCCTGATGAAGAAGGATATGGGGGGAGCTGCTCATGCCCTGGCGTTGGCCGGCTTGGTGATGGATGCCCGGTTGCCGGTTCGACTCAGGGTTCTGGTACCGGCTGTGGACAATGCCGTAGCAGGCAATGCCATGCGTCCGGGTGATATTCTAAGAACCCGCAAAGGGCTGACCGTTGAAATATCCAATACAGATGCGGAAGGCCGGCTGATCCTTGCTGATGCTCTTGCTGAAGGGGACAGAGAGACGCCGGACCTGATGATTGACTTTGCTACCTTGACCGGTGCGGCACGTGTTGCCCTAGGGCCGGAACTTCCGGCGCTTTTTTCCAACCAGGATACGCTGGTCGCTGACCTTGTTGCAGCGGGGCAGCGCGAGCAGGATCCCTTGTGGCATATGCCGTTGTGGGATGGTTACCGCTCCATGATCGAGAGCCGTATTGCCGATCTGGACAATGCACCGGAAGGTGGGATGGCCGGTGCCATTACGGCAGCCCTGTTTTTGCAGTCTTTTGTGTCGGATTCCACACCGTGGGCTCATATAGACCTGTTTGCCTGGAATCAGAAGGCGCGTCCTGGTCGTCCGGTTGGTGGAGAAGCCATGACGCTGAAAGCAATCTTTTCCGTGCTGCAGGACCGCTTTATGCAGCGTGTTTAGCTGCATGCAATTATGTTTGTCTTTTTTCTCCATTCTGTTGGGCCTTGGTAAGGCAGTCGTTCCGGATGCTGAATGTTTCTGTTCTTTTTTCGGGCGTTGGCCGATGTGCTCGTTGCATGCAAAATAGACACAAGGCTATGGGGTCGGGTTTCTTGGTAACGTCGGGTGGGAAATGGATATCAAGATTTCAGCTGTAGAAGCGCTTGATCTGTGGCGCGGCGCGATTGTCGAGAGTGTTCGGCGGGAGGCACCGGACTTGTCTGCCCGCCAGATGGCCCTGTTGCTGACGGTTTATCTGACGCCTCCTCCTCATACCGTACGGGGGCTTGCGGCAGAACTGAATGTTTCCAAGCCCGCCATTACCAGGGCTGTGGATCGGCTTGCTGACTATGGCTTGCTCAAGCGCAAGATGGACGACCATGACCGCCGCAGCGTTCTTATTTTGCGTACGGTCAAGGGGTCGGTGTTTCTAAGTGAGTTCGGCGATATTATCGGCGCTGCGGCGACGGAAGCAGAAGGGCTTAATGCTTGATCACCCTGCATTTCTGCCGTTGATTCTCTACAGACAGTGTGTCAGGTCGCGTAGACAGAGTGGACAAGCTCTGTCAGGGTCACGCCGATCTTGTCCCCTTCGGTAATCACCACCTCGCCACGGGCTACCAGTATGCCGTTGGCATAAATTTCCACCGGCTCATCGGTCTTCTGATCCAGCTCGACCACGGCACCGCGGCCCAGTTTCAGCAGCTGGTGCACCCGCAGCATCGACTTGCCCAGCATAACCGAAATCTCTACCTGCACTGTAAATGCAGCGTCATTGGTAATCGGGCGCAGACCGCCCACGGTCTGCAGCGTCGGGTCATCTTTCAGGCGAAACTGCTCGGTCATCCGGTTTTCCGCAGCCAAGGTGAGCAGACATGCCCGTCAATACCGGTACCGGTTGACAGGGCCTGCCATACAATCCAGCACAGTATGCGAGTATCGCCCGCGAAAGTTAAGACTCTCCTATAATATTGTCAGGTTCCGGAAAATGGATGTCGTTTTTTCCGTATTCAGGTGTCTGATCGAGGAAAGCAGCCGCCAGAAGGGTTTGCGTATAGGGGTGCTGTGGATCTTTCAGCACAGTACTGGTTGTGCCGTATTCCACTGCCTGTCCGTTCTTCATGACCATAATGGTGTCTGCCAAGGCGCGAACGACCCGTAAATCATGGCTTATGAACAGGCAGGAAAGGTGATGGCGTTGCTGGAGATTACGCAGAAGGGCGATAATCTGTGCCTGGATAGAGACGTCCAGGGCGCTGGTGGGTTCATCCAGAACCAGAAGTCTGGGTTTGAGTACCAAGGCACGCGCAATGCCGATCCTTTGACGTTGCCCGCCGGAAAATTCATGGGGGTAACGGTCTGCATGGTCCGGTGTCAGGCCAACCTCGTCCAGGATGACCTGAATGGCGGCCTCACAATCCTGTTTGTTGCCGGGGCAGTGAATATCAAGACCTTCGCCTATGATATCGCGTACGGTCATGCGAGGGCTGAGTGATCCCCATGGATCCTGAAACACGATTTGCATCGAGCGTCGGAACGGACGCAGGGTTTTCTCTGGTAGTCCATCCAGTGCATGACCCAGGAAGACGATGCGCCCCTGCGCCTTGACCAGCCGTAGTATGGCCATGGCCAATGTTGTTTTCCCCGATCCGGACTCACCGACAATCCCCAGGGTCTGTCCCTGACGCAGGGTCAGGGAAACATCATTGACGACTGGGTTCCAGTACCGGGCCAAGCCAAAAAGACCGCGCCGTACCGGAAAGCGGACCTGTATGTTCTGTACGTCCAGGACAACCGGTGCATCTGGAGCAACTGGATCTTTGTGTCCGGATGGGCCAGAGGATAAAAGATGGCGGGTGAAGGGGTGCTGTGGACTGGAGAACAGATCTGGTGTTGGACGTTCCTCGACCAGTTGGCCATCCTTCATGACGCAAGCCCGATCGGCAATCCGCCGCACAATTCCCAGATCATGCGTGATAAACAGGATCGCCATTCCCATCTGCTTCTGCATGTCTTTCAGAAGAGACAGGATCTGCGCCTGAATTGTGACATCCAGTGCTGTGGTGGGTTCATCGGCGATCAGAAGATCCGGTGTATTGGCCAGTGCCATGGCGATCATGACTCTTTGGCGCTGTCCCCCTGACAGTTCGTGCGGAAAAGCCCGCAGACGTGATGCCGGGTTTGGCAGTCCCACCATGTCCAGCAGTTCGATAACCCGAGACCGGAGTGCATTCCGCTTTATGGTCTGGTGGGTATGCAGGGACTCGGCAATCTGGCGTCCGATGGTATGCAGCGGATTCAGGCTGTTCATCGGTTCCTGGAAAACCATGCCGACCCGGTTGCCGCGGATCGCGCGTAGCCTTGCGTCGTTTGCTGCGGCAAGATCCTGTCCCTTGAGGTGGATTGACCCGGAGCGGATCCGGACACCCGGTGGCAGGAGATTCAGGACCGACAAGGCGGTCATAGACTTTCCGCACCCGGATTCCCCGACCAGGGCCAGGGTCTCGCCGTGTGCGATGTCCAGTGATAGTCCCCTGACGAGGTCAACAGGGTTGTCCCGTCCGTGCGTACAAATATGGAGATCCCGTATGGACAGGACCGGCTGTCTGTCTGGATGGGTATTCTGCAGCGTGCTCATGCTTCACCCCGTCCGGGATTCCGGCGTGGATCAAGGGCATCGCGAACGCCTTCCCCGACAAACACCAGCATGGTCAGACAGCCAGCCAGGGTGATAAAGCCGCTGATGCCAACCCAAGGGGCATCCAGGCTCTCTTTTCCCTGCTTCAGCAGCGCTCCGAGAGAGGCTGATGTCGAGGGAAGCCCGTAACCAATCAGATCCAGTGCGGCAAGTGTCACAATACTGCCGGCCAGAAGGAACGGAGCCATGGTCAGGGATGCTGTCAGGGCGTTGGGCAGGATGTGACGCCATAGAATACGGGTATTGCCGGCTCCAAGGGCGCGCGCTGCACGCACGTAGTCCTGTGCCCGCACTTTCAGAACCTCGGCCCGGACCAGACCGACCAGACTGGTCCAGGAAAACAGGGCCAGAGCCAGAAGGATGCTCCAGAATGAGGGAGCAATCAGGCTTGCCAGGATAATCAGGATGAACAGTTGCGGAAGCCCGCTCCATATTTCCAGGGCGCGCTGGCCGAAAAGATCAATGTGACCGCCATAGAAACCCTGCAGGGCTCCGATCATAATGGCGATGCCAACCGACAGGGTGGTCAGGGTCAGGCTGAAAAGCATGGAGCTGCGGAAACCGTACAGTATCTGGGCCAGAATATCCTGCCCCTGCCCATCGGTACCCAGTGGGTGAAGTCCGTTGGGGGGGACCGGTGGGGGTTCATGCGTACGGGTGTCTATGGTGTTGTAGGAAAAACGCAGGGGAGGCCACAGGGCAAACCCTTTGGCATCGATCAGGGCCCCGACCTCCGGGTCGTGATAGTCCGTGTAGGTGGGAAAGAAACCACCAAATGTTGTTTCAGGGTAATCGGCGATAACCGGTACGTAGAGCTTGCCGTCGTAAACAATCAGCAGCGGACGGTCATTGGCCAGGAATTCGGCACACAGACTGAGCAGAAACAGGATGCCCAGAATGCGCAGGCTCCACAGGCTGCGCCGTTGTGCCCGGAAGGCGTCCCGTCGTTTTTGCCAGGGTGTTTGATGGGTGGTGCTCATGGGGCAGACTCGAATGTAATTCGTGGGTCAACCAAGTGCAGGGCGATGTCGCTGGCCAGATTCATGACAAGGCCGATCAGGCCAAAAATATACAGGGTGCCAAAAACAACCGGGTAGTCGCGCCGGACAACAGCTTCAAACCCGAGAAGACCAAGGCCATTGAGCGAGAAAATGCTCTCGATCAGGATACTCCCGGTCAGGAACATGGCAATCAGCGTGGCCGGGAAACCAGCGATCACAATCAGCATGGCATTGCGGAAGACATGCCCGTACAGAACACGCCGTTCAGTCAAGCCCTTGGCCCGGGCTGTGATGACGTACTGCTTGCTGATTTCTTCCAGAAAAGAGTTGCGGGTCAGAAGAGTCAGACTGGCAAAGCCGCCCATAACCATGGCCGTGACCGGCAGGGTCATATGCCACAGCCAGTCCAGTACCTGCCCTGCCCATGACAATGTATGAAAGTCATCCGAAGCGAGCCCCCGCATTGGGAACCAGTCCAGAAAGCGGCCGCCGGCCAGAAAGATAATAAACAGGATAGCAAACATGAATGATGGAACGGCATAACCGACAACGACAATCCAGCTGCTGATACCATCAAGGCGGCTACCGCTGCGAATGGCTTTCAGGATGCCCAGGGGAATGGAGATGATATAGATGATCAGGGTCGACAGCACCCCAAGGGAAATCGAAACCGGAAGAGCATCGATCACCATCTCGGTGACCGGTTTGGACTGATAAAAGCTCTCACCCAGCTCGAAACGGGCATAGTCAGCCAGCATCATCAGGTAGCGTTCGTGGAGCGGGCGGTCAAAGCCGAATTGCTTGCGGATGTGTTCAATGTGTTCATCGTCCAGCCCCTGTTTCCCGCGGTACAGGGTTGTTTCTCCCGCCCCGGATTCAGAGGCCAGGCCACCGGTTGCTTCGGTCATCATCAGCAGCGTCTGCTCGACCGGCCCCCCGGGTGCGGTCTGGATGACAAAGAAGTTGACCGTCATGATTCCCAGCAGGGTCAGTGGTATAAGCAGCAGACGGCGCAGAACATAGGATCCCATGGTGCTTGGCTCCGTCAGGGGGATTGCGGGACGTACCAGAAAATATCCGGGTCGGTGACGGGGTGCAGGACATTTATCTCGGGTGTCCGGATCTGCCGGGTGGCTACATAACGCGTTTCATCGCTGTACCATTGTGGGATACACAGGAAGCTCCAGCGCAGAATCCGGTCCAGGGCCCGGCTTGCGGTTACAAGCTCGGCGCGGGTATCGGCCTGTACTATTTTCTCGATCATGGCATCGACGGCCGGATTCCTTATTCCTGCCAAGTTGCGTCCTCCAGGATTGTCCACTCCGTGACTGCCAAAAAAATCATGTTGTTCGTTGCCAGGTGACAGGCTCTGGAACCAGGCATCAATAATCATGTCGTAATCATATTGGTTTCGTCTGGTCAGGTGTTGTGCAGGGTCGATGGTGCGCATGGTGGCATGGATGCCCAGCCGTGACAGGTTCTGGAGCAGGGGGCGCGTTACCCTCTCCCAGGCGGGATGGTGAAGGAGAATTTCAAAGGTCAGCGGTTGTCCGGTTTCGCGGGATACCATAACGTTGTTATGCACCCCGTACCCGGCCTCGTCCAGCAGGGTCAGGGCCCGCTTCAGATTGGCGCGCAGCCCACCCGGGGTGTCTGTGCGGGGAGGTTCCCAGACTGGTCCAAAGACACGTTCCGGAATCTGGTTCCGCCAGGGTTCCAGTAGAACTCGTTCTTCCGGACCCGGCTCCCCTGTTGCTTCCAGGTCGGAGTTCCCAAAGTAGCTTCGGGTCCGTTTGTACAGTCCGAAAGACAGGTTGGCGTTGGTCCATTCGAAATCAAAGGCCTGGATCAGGGCTTCGCGTACCCTGGGATCAGCAAATGGTGGGCGCCGTGTGTTGAAGACGAAACCTTGCATACCGGATGGGCTATGGTTCTTGATAGCAATCCGGGTCAGTTGGCTGTCTGCTTTCCCGGTTTCCGGATAGTCCCGCGCCCATTCCCGAGCACTGCGAATAATACGGATATCAACTTTTCCAGCCTTCAGGGCTTCCTTGGCAACCGTGTCATCCTGATAAATATCCACCCGGATTGTATCAAAGTTATAGTGGCCGCGCAGTGCCGGGACATTGTTCCCCCACCAGTTCTCAACACGCTCCCACACAATGCGTCGCCCGCTCTCAACCGAGGCAATGCGATAGGGCCCGTTCCCGAGCGGAATGCGCAGGCTGCTGCGTTCAAAGTCGTGCCCCTCCCAGTCTGCCCTGGAGAAGACGGGAAGTTGCCCCAGAATCAGGGGAAGCTCGCGGTTCTTTGTGCCATCAAAGGTGAACAGGACACGCCTTGGTCCGGTCGCTTCCACACGTGTTATGTTGCCCCAGTAGGAACGATACAAGGGCCTTCCCTTCTCGCGCAGGGTATTGAAGCTGAAGACCACGTCATCGGCCAGAACGGGTGTCCCATCGTGAAACGTGGCTTGTGGCCGCAGGTTGAAGGCAACCCAGCTGCGATTGTCGGGAAGTTCGATGCTTTCTGCCAGATATCCGTATTCAGTAAAGGGTTCATCCTTGCTCTGGACCATAAGGGATGCGTAGAGATAGCTGCTTCCAAGCGGTGCAAGCCCCGGTGCGGCTATTCCTTTCATGATGAAGGGGTTCAGGCTGTTGAAGGCATAGGAATGGGTCATGCGCAGGATGCCGCCTTTTGGCGCATCCGGGTTGACGTAGTCAAAATGCCGGAAATGTTCCGGATACCTGGGATCCCCGTGCATGGCAAGAGCATGTGTCGGGGAGGCCTTTCGGGCGCTTGTGTGCTCTGTGGCACCGGATGGTGCGGCAATCCCGGTAACAAGGGCAAGCAGGAGCAGGCATGAACAGATAGCTGCGTACATCAGGGTTTCACTGCTGAATCGGGGTTGTTGGAGCAAGCTGTTGATGACCATAACCCGCGGCCTTTCTGATCGCGGCAGGCTGTGCTGGATCCAGCCTCGTCCTGATGACTGTCAAGCTGCGGCGGTGGTGCCGTGGGATCTGGTTTCTCGGTCAGTACAATCGACAGAGGCGGGTGTGCCCGGGTCCCTGTCAGCAGGGAGGCACTATCTGTGTCCAAGACTATTGGTTCCAGCTCACTGTTGCTGTCCAGCACGGGGATTATTCCCGTGAAGAGTGCCGCGATTAAAGCTCCGGCAATCATACCGCCAAATCCTGCAACAATTGAGGCGTGGGTTATGTCCACCTGTTTCTTCTGAACATGGGTGGATGTGAAGGCGGATTGGTATCCCAGATCTTCAGGTCGGACGAGAATATCGCCGCGTTGTGCCGCAGCATGCAACGCTTTGTCACACAGCTGGTTGACGCGTCCGGGTAGCCCCTGACTGTCCACAACCAGGATGCCCAGGGCTTCGGGAGAAAAAGGGCGTGCCGGTGGATGATCCGGCAAGACAGCCAGGTTCAGGTGGTGGTCAATATAGGCAATGGTTTCTCCTGCATTCATGGGCTGCAGGCTGAGAAAGTGTGTCGGGAGTGAGGACAGTGCGCGGAAGAGGGGGTGGGTCAATCGTGGAAGGAGGTCATCCGCACCACACAAAACAACTCTCAGGATGGGGCCTCCTTCCCGGTGCATAGCCAGAAGGCTGTGCAGAAACAGCAAGGCACGGGATGGCAGATAATGGGCATCGTCAATAATGACCAAGCACGGTGTCCGGCCAGGACGTCGGCCGAGCAGAAGCCTTATAATCATGTCATGTTCTTCGCCTTCGCCTTCCGGGTGTACACCGTGTGACAGGGCGCCCAGAAGGAGGCGTTCCAGGCTTTTGCTGTTGTTGTCGCCGGGAATGGTTATGCAGAGGGCCGAGAGGGGTGAGGGTATTTCACGCAGCAGCTTGGCACACAGTGTGCTTTTGCCGATACCTTCCGGCCCTGTCAGGGTCAGGAGCCTGTCCCCGTCATGCAAGCGGGCCTGCAGATGTTCCAGTGTCGCTACAGACGATCGCAAGGGAAACCACCGCTGTGGATCCGGGAACAGAGGAAAGGGAGATCCGGACAGGCCAAACCGGTGCATGAGGCTCATGCTGCCCTGCTTTGTCTTTTGACATGGCAGCGTAAAACCGCGATAACCCTTCTCGCGTGTATCACGCGTCCGGGCTGTCGGGTTTGTCCCTGAACTGTGGCAAGAGACCGGGCTGGCATCAGTGTTTTGTCCATGTTCGGCTTGTATTATATTGATACAGTGGCAGGTTTCGCATGTTGTGGAAAGATCTTGTGAAGGCATTGTTACATCCGGCCCGGATGCCTGTTGTCCTAGCTTTCTTTTTTCTCCTGATCTTGCTGCTTTCGGCGCGTTATTTCTGGTTGCAGGATGGGGCCATGTCCCACGCTTGTGCTCTTGGCGCCGTGTCATTCCAGTGTTCCCTGCGGTCCAGTCTGGGCATCCTGATGTACACCAAGGTGCTGGGTATCGTGTCGATCCCGGCGGCCGGGTTGGCGCTCTGGTTCCGGCGTCCTGTTGTCATGGTTCCTGCTTTGGCACTGACTCTGATGGCGCTGGTGTTTTACAATGCGGACTATGGTGCGGTGGCGGCAACCATCATGGTTGTTGCTGTTGCGCGTTCCCCTTGTTGTGTGTCCGTCGCTACCAAGCCTCAGGGTGAGGGAGCAAGCCATTCAGGCCAGGATCTCGATGGCTCTGCAATGGCGGTAAGGCCTGTTGTTTCCGACAGGTCTTCGCGCTAACAGTTTTATTGCTCCAGCAGCTCACTCTTTGATAGCATTCCTGCCCTGGGTATCATGACTGTCGGGGGCTTAAGGGCATGTTATACGGGTTTGAAGCCCTTGCTCCCTATGTGGCTCTTGGCTTCCTGGTGGTTCTGCTTGCAGCCTTTGTGTGGGAGAAATGGCCGCCCGACGTTGTTGCTGTTGCGGCTGTTGCTTTGCTCTTGATCCTTGATTTGCTGAACATCAAGGAAGTTTTTTCCGTTTTTTCCAACAGTGCTCCGGCAACTATTGCGGCCATGTTTATCCTGTCCGGTGCCCTTGTACGTACCGGTGCTATTGAAGCCTTTGGCGGTGTTATCCATCGTATTGCCCGTTCGCGACCAACCGTAGCAATCAGCCTGTTGATGGGAGGTACGATGTTGATGTCGGCCTTCGTCAACAACACGCCGGTTGTGATTGTTATGATTCCGGTTGTGATCGGTTTGGCGGTTTCTCTTCAGCAGTCGCCGTCAAAGTTTCTGATTCCCTTGTCCTACGCCACGATCATGGGCGGCACCTGTACCATGATCGGAACATCAACCAACCTGCTGGTGGATGGTGTGGCCCAGGGGCTTGGGATGGAGCCATTCGGGATCTTCGAGATCAGTGGTGCCGGTGTCCTGATGGCCATTGCCGGTATGATTTATGTTGTTCTGGTCGCTCCCCGTCTTCTTCCTGACCGGCAGAGCCTTAGTACGCTTGTTGGTAACCGGTCCGGTCCGCGCTTCATTACCGAGGTTGTTGTTCCCTATGACTCCCCGCTGATCGGTAGTCTTGCTGTTGAGGTCAATCTGTTTCGTCGTGCGGATGGACGCCTGATTGATGTGGTTCGTGGTGAGGAATCTCTGCGTCGGGACCTTGATCGCGTGGTTCTTGAGGCGGGAGATCGCGTGATCCTGAAAACGCGGGCTGGTGAGGTCATATCCCTGCGCGAGGACAGTAAGGTTGAGTTTCCCGGTGCGCATGCGCTTGAGCCCCTGATTGCGCGTCAGGCAACCATTGCAGAGGGACTGGTTGGGCCGGGGTCGCCAATGGCGGGGCATCCTGTTGGCAATCTGCGTCTTCGTCGGCGTTATGGGGTTTATCCCCTGGCTGTTCATCGTGCCGGGGAAAATGTATCCCGGGATCTTGATTCTGTTGTTCTTCAGGTTGGTGACACAGTCCTGATGGAAGGGTCTGCCGAGGATCTGGAGCGTTTGTCCACTGATCAGGGGCTGATTAACCTGTCTGAACCCAAGGACCGTCCTTTCCGCAGGACCAAGGCGCCTTTTGTTGTCCTCATCATGTTGGCTGTCATTGCGCTGTCTGCGCTTGGTGTGGCAGAGATTTCAGCTTTGGCCCTTATTGCGGTGGCTCTTGTTCTTTTGACGCGCTGTGTTGATGTGGATGAAGCCTACCAAGCGGTAGACTGGCGCATACTGGTTCTTATTTTCGGGATGCTGGCTGTTGGTCTGACGTTGGAGAAGACAGGAGCCATAAAGGTGGTTGTTGGCGCAATGGCACCTTATTTACATGGGCATTCGCCATGGATCTTGCTGATTGTTATATACGTCATTGTATCACTCATGACCGAGATTATCACCAACAATGCGGTGGCTGTTCTGATGACACCGATTGCCTATAATCTGGGTGTTGAGCTCGGCATTGACCCACGGCCCCTTGTCGTTGCCGTGATGTTCGGGGCATCCGCAAGCTTTGCAACGCCGATCGGTTATCAGACCAACACCATGGTTTATACGGCAGGCGGTTATCGTTTTACCGATTTTCTGAAGATCGGTGCCCCGTTGAACGCGATTATTGGCTTGGTCTCGGTTCTGATCATTCCCTTCTTCTGGCCCTTCTAACCCGGGATTCAGATTCCCGGGTTCTTGGTCTCAGTCATTGGGGTTTTGTGCCATGGGGGTGATCCCCAGTCGGGTCAACAGGTCATTGTCCCGTGCGGTTGGGCTATTTTCCGTTGTCAGTAATTCTTCGCCGTAGAAAATGGAGTTGGCACCAGCCATGAAGGTAAGAGCCTGTGTGCTGTCATCCATGGCATGGCGGCCTGCCGAGAGGCGAACAACCGAACGTGGCATCAGGATACGTGCAACGGCGATGGTGCGGACAAACTCCAGAGGGTCGACATTCCCCCCTTTTCCTTCTTCAGCCAAGGCAGTTCCCTTGATTTCAACCAGCATGTTGATGGGCACGCTGTTGGGGTGTGTTTCCAGCGTTGCCAGCGTATGCAGCATGCCGGCCCGATCAGCCCGGCTTTCTCCAAGACCGACAATCCCACCGGAGCAAACCCGTATACCGGCTTCCCGCACGGCCTTCAGCGTATCAAGACGATTCTCGTAGGTACGGGACGAAATGATGCTTTTGTAGTATTCGGGTGAAGTATCGACGTTATGATTATAGTAGTCCAGACCTGCCTCGGCCAACGCATTGGCCAGTTCCGGTTTCAGCATGCCAAGGGTCATGCAGGTCTGCAGACCTTCTTCTTTTACCGCGCCAATCATCTCGACAATGGTTGGAAGATCCCGTTCACGAAGCTGGCGCCAGGCTGCCCCCATGCACAGGCGTGTTGCGCCGTTCTCGCGGGCCTTGCGGGCTGCGGTACGAACCTCCTCAACTCCCATCAAGGGTTCAACCTTCAGCTTGGCTTTGGCCGTTCTTGACTGGGAGCAGTACTTGCAGTCCTCGGGGCAGGCCCCGGTCTTTATGTTGACAAGGGTCGATCGCTGGATCGTATTGGGATCAAACCAGCTGCGATGTACGCTCTGCGCCAAGCTGACCAGATCAATGAACGGCATGTCAAACAGGGTTCCAACATCGTGTCGTGTCCAGTCTGTTCTGGGTATGCTCCAGTCCCGTCCCTGAAACTGTGCCGGCAAGGATGGCATTGGCAGAGGGATTGGTGTAACGGTCATGACAAAATGCTCCGGACCCGGATAATTGGCTGCAAGCCTGTATCACACCAATTTTCTGTCGGCAACCCGGCCGTTTTGTCGTGTGTCTGCGTCAGGCCTACGGAATAACGGGAATGGGCGTGGCGTTATTTTTCCTTTTCCGGGGCGTGAAACTTGTTTACCAAGCATGGTCTGTCTTTCTGTCTTCCGGGTGCAAGAATCATGGGGCGTGGTCGCGTTCTGGCGGGGTTGGTTATTGCTGTTCTGGTTCTTGCCGGTGTGCTTGTCCGCCCCGGTATACCGGTTGATGTTCCGGATTCCTCCATGAGCCGGGTTCCGTGCGTTTCCTACGCCCCGTTCCGCGATGGCGAGAGTCCGTTCGACCAGATGTTCCATGTGACCCGGGAACGTCTGGCCGAAGATCTGGCCCATCTTAAGTCCTTGACCTCTTGTGTGCGCACCTATGCATCATCCAATGGCTTGGATCAGCTGGCTGCCGAGGCTGAGAAGCTGGGTATGCATGTTCTTCTCGGGATCTGGATTGGGGGTAGCCCGGTTGATAACCGGAGCGAGATCGAGCGGGCTGTGACCATAGCCAATGCGCATCCGCAAACGGTTCGGGCTGTGATTGTTGGCAATGAAGTCCTGTTACGGCGCGAGCAGGCTCCTGAAGGGATGGTCGCGTTTCTCCGCGAGGTGCGGTCCCGTGTGTCCCAGCCTGTGACCTATGCCGATGTGTGGGAGTTTTGGACCAGGCATGCGGCGGTTCTGAAAAACGAAGTTGATTTTGTGACGGTGCACATTCTGCCGTACTGGGAGGATGAGCCGGCTGATATTGATACCGCCCTGCGGCATGTGCGCGATGTCCGTGAGTCCGTGGGACGTCTTTTTACTGGCCAAGATATCTTGATTGGCGAAACAGGGTGGCCAACCCGTGGAAGGCAGCGGGAGGGTGCCGAGCCCGGCCTTGTTAATGCCACGCGCTTTATTCGTGGCGTTCTGGATATGGCAGACAGTAATGGCTGGCGTGTCAACCTGATCGAGGCCTTTGACCAGATGTGGAAGCGGGACCAGGAAGGAACAGTCGGTGGGTACTGGGGGCTTCAGCAGACCGGAGGAAAACCGAAAATTCTGCTGAAGGGACCGGTTGTTGAGGATCCGGATTGGCTGCGGTGGGTTTTGGTGGCCCTGGGCAGCGGTGTTTTTATTTTCGTGGCCATTATTATTGTTAGTAAACGTATCGATCGTGTCGGGTTTGCCATCTCTGTTGTCGGGGCCCTGGCTGCGGGGGGAGTTATTGCCCTTCTGGCTCGTCATTCTGCGCTGTCCAGCCGCTCTTGGCTGGAGTGGGGAGTGAATGGGGGCGTTGGTTTGCTGGCCGTTGTTTCTGCCGTTGCTTTCCTGTCTGTTTTGCAGAGCAAGGACCTCAGACTGGATGTATGGCATGGTCTCTTGTACCGGATGACCTTGGCTGTTGCCGCCACCAGCGCTTTTGGTCTTGCATTTGGGGGACGCTATCGGGACTTTCCGGCCAGTATGGTTCTGATTGTGGCTGTGGCATTGGTGCTGCTGTGGATTCGTGACACCCGTGCCTTGTTTGCACTGCCCGGGAAGCCAGAAGACGTCTGGTTGGCCGGGACAACCGTCCCTGCCGTCTTGTTTGCGTGCTCCGTTGAGACATGGCGTAATGATGATGCTCTTGTATGGGGAGCAACGGTTATTGCCTTGGTTTCTCCGGCGATTTTCCGGGCTGTTTATTGCCATAAACCCTCATTTTACAGGCCTTCCGGGGCTGCCGGTCTGGTAGACAGGGCCGGTTGACAGTTTTTTCTGCTTGATCGCTCCTGTTGTTGCCGGGCGTTGTGAAGTACCATTCAGTGTGTCACGGCCCCTGTCGGAGGATCTCCGGTTTGGACCATCTCTTTCGTTGCAGCGTGACTTTGCTGCCGGTTTTGTGGGGTTTACCGCCTGCGTTTTCTTCGTCGGCGGAAGGGACCCTTCCAGTCCGTACTGATGCCTTCTTTTTTGTCCCTGCTTCCACTCGTGTCTTGCCCCGTACTTTCTGGACGGGGCTTTTTTGTTGGCATTGCTCCGGCACGAGGACACTGCCTGTCTCCCTTTTCTCTTTCAGGAGAGGTTCTGCCTATGGCCAAGCGCACCCATCGTTCTGCACAGGTCGAAAACTCCCGTGTTCGGGCTTTGATGCCCGAGGCTATGGTTTGGGATCCGTTGGGTGGTACCGCTCCGTCTTGTGGGCGTGATGTGGATGATCAGCGCCGTGACAGAAGTTATATCCGTCGGATTCGCCCCCACAGCGAGAATCAGTCGCTTCTTATGGATGCTGTTGAGACCCGGAATCTTGTTCTTGCACTGGGGCCGGCCGGAACGGGAAAAACATATATTGCGGTTTCAAAAGCCGTTGAAGCATTGGAGAGTGGTTCGGTCGGTCGTATTATTTTATCCCGCCCGGCTGTAGAGGCCGGTGAAAGTCTCGGGTTTCTGCCTGGCGCCATGGAAGACAAGCTGGCGCCCTATCTGCGCCCGCTTTACGATGCCCTCAACGATCGTCTTGGCGCGAAGAAGCTGCGGCAAATGCTGGCAGATGGCACGATAGAAATTGCGCCGGTTGCCTACATGCGGGGGCGCACCCTGAATAACTCCTTTATCGTTATTGATGAGGCGCAAAACTGCACCTACGGCCAGATCAAGATGATGCTGACCCGTCTGGGCTGGAACTCAACCATGGTTCTGACCGGCGATCCGGATCAGACGGATCTTCTTCCGGGCCTTTCAGGGCTGCGAGATATTGCCTCCAGGTTGGAAAGCCTTGAAGATGTATCGGTTATCAGGTTACGCGAATCCGATATTGTAAGACATCCATTGGTAGCCTCCATGCTGACGGTGATATAATCCAGGGGAGTTATTGGCGCGGTCAATAATGACTAATGGCTGTGCCAAAACCCCCTAAAAAAACCAGGAGAAGATTTTCCACAAGATATTAAACGCATAGATATTTGCTCTTGGCTGGACATTATACTTTCCAGTTGTCAGTGCCCCGGAAATTTCATATCTCCTGAACAGAGTCACATTATGCTGCGCGGTGTCCGGATCGCTTAATCAGGGGGCGAAAACCATGACAAAAGAGCAGGCCCACATTCTTCTGGTCGAAGATGATCCGGCGACACAGGCACTCCTGTCTGCGTTTCTGCGAGAGGCAGGGTATTCTGTAAGTGGTGCATCCACGGCCGAGGCCATGCGTCAGGCCATGGCCAGGGCAACGGTGGACTTGATCCTCCTTGACCTGAATTTACCGGATGGCGATGGTATCCAGCTTGCCCACTCTGTGCGCAAACAGTCACGGGTTCCGATCATTATGGTGACAGCGAGGGCCCAGCCGCGGGATCGCATTACGGGGCTGGAGCTGGGCGCAGATGACTACGTGACCAAGCCCTTCCACCCCAGGGAGCTGGTGGCCCGTGTTCGTAACGTCCTTGGTCGTTTGAACGGGAACAAGGAAGCTCCCGGCGGTGTTGTGTACAAGTTTGCTGGTTGGGAAATGGATCTTCTGTGGCGCAAGCTGACCAGTCCGGACGGTGACCCGATTTCAATGACAGCGACGGAATTTGATTTGCTCGCCGTTCTGGTTGCCCGGGCCGGTCAGCCACTGACACGAGATCAGCTTTTGGAAGCGACAGGGGCCCCCGGCCGTGAGGTCAACGATCGCTCGATTGATACCTTGATCAGCCGCATCCGTCGTAAACTGGGTGATGCCCGTGGCGGCCAGAGGATGGTCGAGACCTGCCACGGACACGGTTATCGCTTTGCTGTTGACGTTCAGGCCGGTTGATGCCGGCCCGCGCTTTTTAGCCCGCAATCATGCCCTTGATAGCGTCCAAGCTCGGGACATTCCGGCTTGGACCCAGCACGGCCAGCGTTGGTTCTGATGCAAAGATCAGGGCAGCGGCATCACGGACAGCAGTGGCATCGACGGCCTCGACCATGGAAACCAGTTCATCCGTATCCACGATCCGCCCATGTGTGAACAACTGTCGAGCCGCCGTTTCTGCGCGGTTTGAGCTGCTTTCCAGCCCCATCAGGAGTCCGGCCTTGATTTGGGCCCGTGCCCTCATCAGTTCATCGTTCTGCGCGATTGTATCGACAATTTTCCGGAGTTCCGTACACAGGACAGGCACCAGTTCGGCAGCTTCGTCATCACCGGTGCCGGCATAGATGCTGAACAGCCCGCCATCGGTTGTTGAATTGGTGTAGCTGTAGATGGAGTAAACCAGTCCCCGTTTTTCACGAATTTCCTGGAACAGCCGGGAAGACATGCCTCCGCCCAGAAGTGTCGAGAGCACAGCGGTGGCGTAGAAGTGCGGATGGTCATACGCCACGCCATCAAAGCCGAGCACAAGGTGCACCTGCTCCAGATTCTTGTCCTGCCGGCTTTCTCCACCTTTATAGAGCGCCTTTTCGGGGGTAACAGACGGGAAAGTCGGCAGGCTTGTGAAGGTTTTTTCGACCAGATGGACAAAAGAATCATGATCAATGTGACCGGCCGCAGCAATAACAGTCGAGTGTGTCGAATAGGTACTGCTCATGTACCTCCTCAGTGTTTCGCGATCGATGCTGCGTACTGTCTCGGGCGTTCCCAGTACAGCCCGTCCCATGGCCTGATCCGGGTATGCTGTTGCCTGGAAGTGGTCAAAAACAATATCGTCCGGGGTGTCCTCGGCCTGATTGATTTCCTGCACAATGACGGACTGTTCCCGCTTCAGCTCTTCCGGGTCGAAAACAGAATGTTGCAGGATGTCGGCGATGATATCGGTGGCCAGTGCGACGTCGTCCTTCAGGACCTTGGCGTAATAGGCTGTATTCTCGCGTGAGGTCCACGCATTGAGAATACCACCGACATCTTCGATCTCTTCGGCAATAGCGCGGGCGGAACGGCGGGCCGTCCCCTTGAATGCCATATGTTCCAGCAGGTGGGAAATGCCGTTCAGGGGGGCCGGCTCATGACGTGCCCCGGCATCCACCCAAGCCCCTAGGGTGACGGTCTGTACGGTGTCCATCCGGTCGGTCAATACCCGCAGGCCGCTGGGCAAGGTCGTGATGGTGACGGTCATGGAAACTCCGGGAACAAGAGGGTTTGTGTGGTGTTGTCAGGCATGGATGCGCGACCGCGCCGCGCGTACATAGGCCTCTACGGCATCGGTCTGACGGCTTATCCGCTCCATGCGTTCGGGCCGCTGGAGCAAGTCTTTCAGGTGATGGGGCAGGACTGGTTCTACACCGCAGGCTGATCTTACAGCATCAGGGAATTTGGCTGGGTGGGCCGTGCCAAGGCAAACAACCGGGGTGCCGCCGTGCGTGCGCGATGCTTTCTGTCCAGCGGCAACGCCAATCGCGGTATGTGGGTCAAGGAGCTCTCCGGTCAGGGTGTGGATGCTGCGCATAACCCCCATGGTTTCCTTATCATCAAGGCGTGTGGCCTCAAACAGTGCCCGTACCCGTTCAACGGTATGGGATGGGGGCGAGCATGCGCCTTGTTCGCGGAACTGTTGCATCAACGTTCTGACCGTACCGGCGTCGCGGTCGCAGAGATCAAACAGGAGCCGTTCCAGGTTTGATGAAATCTGGATATCCATCGAGGGGCTTATGGTCGGGACAACACCCTGAATGGAGAGGACGCCGGTGTCGACAAAGCGGGTCAGGATATCATTGCGGTTTGAGCCAATAACAAGCCGTTCGATTGGTAGGCCCATACGTTGGGCAACGTAACCGGCAAAGACGTTGCCAAAATTCCCGGTCGGTACGCTGAAGACAACCGCTCTGTCCGGTGCTGCCAATCGCAGGGCAGCCCAGAAATAATAGACCACCTGCGCCATGATTCGTGCCCAGTTGATGGAGTTCACGGCAGCCAGGCCAACGTCTTGACGGAAGGAAGGCGAAGCAAACAAGGCTTTCACAATATCCTGACAGTCATCGAACGTACCATCGACAGCCAGGCAGTGAACATTGCGGCTTGTTACGGTCGTCATCTGGCAGCGCTGGACGTCAGAAACACGACCATCCGGGAACAGGATGAAGATCTCGATGCTGTCCCGGTCCCGGCATGCCTCTATGGCGGCGGATCCTGTATCACCCGATGTCGCGCCAACGACGGTGATGGTTTGTCCACGCTTGCCCAGAACGGTGTCAAACAGGTGCCCCAGCATTTGCAGGGCATGATCCTTGAATGCAAGCGTTGGCCCGTGGAACAATTCCAGGAGCCACAGATCGGTATCCAGCTGTTTCAGTGGAGCAATGGCTTGATGAGTGAATGGTGCGTATGCGGCACGGACCAAGGGACGCAGATCCGCTTCAGTCAGGCTGCCTGTGGTGAAGAGCGACAGAATGTGAACCGCGAGATCCTCCCACGACAGGCCGCGCATGGCGCGGATGTCGGTCGGGGATAGGGTGGGCCACGTTTCCGGTACATAAAGCCCTCCATCTTCGGCAAGGCCGGACAGCAGAACGTCGTCAAATCCAAGGACCGGAGCTTGGCCCCGTGTACTGACATATTTCACCGGATTGTCTCCACACTGGTGTACCGGATGCAGGGGGGCAGAGACTAGCGCCGGATGGGCCTGTCGGCAATGGGGCAGAGAGGGGGATCGAGTGTTTACTGATTTATATGGGGCCTCCAGTCGGAATGATAATATTCTTGTCGCCCTATCAGTAATCGAATCGGGACATTTGCATGTATATGCTGTGCTCAAGGTCTATTTCATAAGTTCATGGTTCTATCGAGGTGAGTGGCCAATCTGAATAAAAATCCATGTTTATGTGGATATTTTACGCTCTTCTATGTTAATTATGGCTGTATCTTCTTTCGAAAGAAGATCTTACTGGAGGCTTTTATCCAGCCTTCTATGGATCCTTGGGTCTAATTGTATATTGGCTTGACCTTCCTCTTTTGTGCCTTGTTGGCGCACTGGGATCCGTATCAAACGTCCGGCTTGGTCGGTCATGGCGTCGGTGCCTTTTGGTACCGTGTAGGGGTTTCTGTCCCTGCATTCGTCTTTACGCAGAAATGACAACTGAACAAGAGGAATACGGTGTATGCGGCACGAAAAGATTGACCTGACAGACCGTGATGACCAGATCACGGAGACTGTCGAATCAATCCCTGATCCAGAGGGTGAAACAGAAATTATCGAGACAGATTATACGGTGGGGCAGGATAATATAGCCCGCCAATGGACCCTTGAATTTGATTTCCACCATATTGTATTCACGGTATCGGCTTTGTCCGTTGTGTTTTTTACCTTCATTACTCTGGCTCTTCAGAATGACATAGAGCCTGTTTTCGTTGCAATACGAGATGCGATGACGTCCCGTCTTGGGCCGTTCTTCCTGTTTTCGGGCAATATTCTGGTTGTGCTCTGCCTGGTGCTTGTTGTGTCTCCGCTTGGGAAGGTGCGGCTGGGAGGGCCGGACGCAACGCCGGATTATGGCTATATCGGCTGGTTTGCCATGCTCTTTGCTGCGGGTATGGGCGTTGGCCTGATTTTCTTTGGTGTTGCCGAACCGATGACACACTTCTCGGCGTCCTTGGCTGGTGTCGGGCTGGAAGATGGTGGAGCAAGAATTGATACCGCCCCGTTGGGCGGGGCCTCTGGAGATGAGGCCTTGGCGCGGTCCTTGGCCATGGCGGCGACAATTTTCCACTGGGGTCTGCACCCATGGTCCATTTATGCTGTTGCTGCACTGGCGCTGGCCCTGTTTTCCTATAACAAGGGGCTTCCCCTGACACTGCGTTCTATTTTCTATCCCCTGATTGGAGAGAGAGTTTGGGGGTGGCCAGGGCATCTTGTCGATATTCTGGCTATTTTCTCGACGGTCTCCGGGTTGGCCGTGACTTTGGGTGTCGGGGCACAGCAAATCGCGGCCGGTCTTGATTTTCTCATGGGTGTTGGAACATCCAATGTGATGCTTGTCCTGCTGGTTATTGCCATTACCATGATTTCTGTCTGGTCGATCGTCAAAGGGCTGGACGGGGGCATTCGCAGGGCATCCGAGTATAGTATGCTTCTGGCTGTTATCTTCATGCTGTTTATTGTCGTCGCCGGTCCAACGACGGATCTGATGTCGGGCTTTGTGCAGAACGTTTTGGCATATGGGCAGTATATTCTGCCCCTGTCCGTTCCGTTCGGGCGTGAGGATACCGGGTTTGTCGCATCCTGGACGGCTCCATACTGGGCATGGTGGATCAGCTGGTCGCCTTTTGTAGGAATGTTTATTGCCCGGATCAGCCGTGGCCGCACAGTGCGGGAGTTCCTGGTTGCGGTTCTGCTTATTCCGACCCTGCTGTCCGTTCTCTGGATGACGGCTCTGGGAGATACAGCCATAGCCCAGGTGGTGCACAACGACTTTACAGGGGCGCAGGATGCGGTGCTTGAAATCAAGCTGTTTGAAATGCTTGGTCAGTTGCCCCTGTCTGGTCTGGCTTCTGCGGTTGGTGTTGTCCTGATCATCCTGTTTTTCATTACATCGTCAGATTCCGGAAGTTTGGTGGTTGATACGATCGCTGCCGGTGGTAAGGTCAACGCACCGATTGTTCAAAGAGTCTTCTGGGCGTTGTTTAGCGGACTAGTTGCTATTGCCTTGTCTTTGGGCGGGGGCTTGGCTGCCTTGCAAGCCATGGTCCTGTGCACGGGGTTGCCGTTTGCTTTTGTCTTGATGGTGGCCTGTTACTCTATTGTACTGGGTCTGGTGAATGAGCGTAGGGTCGGTGCTTCGCAAGGTGATTGACCGGCTGGGGACTGCTTTTCCCCTGTGCAGGAGGTGTTGTTCCAGTGGTCTCTGCCCGGGATTATGATTGCAGTGCAGATCATACCGGCATTGCCGTTGTGGTTGGTGCATCGGGAACTATCGGTCATGCTGTGTCCGGACACTTGTCAGCCACGGGGGTTTTTGAGTCTGTCATTGAGCTTTCGCGCTCCGGTCCTGATTCCCTTGATCTGTTGTCTGAAGACAGTATTGCGCATTCTGCTGAACAGATTGCCAAGTCAGGGAAGGCATTGCGCTTGATATTTGATGCCACCGGATTTCTGCACGGTGATGGAGTCAATCCAGAGAAAACGTGGCGCGATCTGAAGCCGATGGCTATGGCGCATGCCTTTGCCATCAACGCCATCGGTCCGGCTCTTTTGATGAAGCATTTTCTACCGCGTTTGCCCCGACGCGGTCGTTCCGTTTTTGCAACCTTGTCAGCCAAGGTTGGCAGTATCGGCGACAACAAGCTGGGGGGATGGTACAGCTATCGTGCGTCCAAGGCGGCGCTGAACCAGCTGGTCAGAACTGCTTCGATCGAGTTGGCGCGAACGCATCCTGATGCCATATGTGTTGCCCTCCACCCGGGAACTGTTGCCAGCCGTCTGTCTGATCCTTTCCGCAAGGACGGACTGGATGTTGTTTCCCCGGACGAGGCTGCGGCCCGTCTTGTCAACGTCGTCTCTTCACTGAATGCATCAGATTCGGGGCAGTTCTTGGATTATCGTGGTTGTCCCTTGCCGTGGTAGGTTGTTGTGCGCATGGACCGCCAAGACAGGGCCTCGGCAATGTGAACCGCCCTTACCGGGCCGCCGCCATCAAGGTCGGCCAAGGTTCTTGATACTCTGAGAATACGGTTCCAGCCTCGTGCTGACAGGTGCAGTTGGTTCGCGGCTTTTTCCAGCAGGGCGCGGCCAGCATCATCCGGTTGCGCAACGGATTCCAGAATTCGGCCATCGGCTTGTGCGTTTGTGCGAATGTGCTGGTCCGGGCATAGGCTCCTGTACCGTTTCTCCTGCAAGGTCCGGGCCGCGGCAACACGTTCTGCAACACAGGCTGACGTTTCCCCTTCTGGTGTTCGTGCCAGATCTGCGGGGGGTACGGACGGAACATCGACGTGTAGGTCAATGCGGTCCATCAGGGGGCCAGACAACTTGTTCCGATAATCGTCTCCACAGCGTGGTGCTTTCGAGCAGGCCATGGATGGTTCTGTCAAGTAGCCGCAGCGGCATGGGTTCATGGCAGAAACAAGCTGTACACGGGCGGGGTAGGACACGTGGTTGTTGGCCCGGCTTATAACAGCGTGCCCGGTTTCCAGGGGTTGGCGCAGGGCTTCCAGTGTTGCGCGTGGAAATTCAGGGAGTTCATCCAGAAACAGGATACCATTGTGCGCGAGGCTGATGTCACCGGGACGTGCCCGCAATCCCCCTCCAATCAGGGCAGCCACACTGGCAGAATGGTGGGGATCGCGATACGGGCGTGTGGTTATCAAGGCACCTTCTGGCAGAGTGCCGGCAATGGAGTGAATCATGCTGACTTCTAGGGCCTCCTGTGCAGACAAAGGAGGCAGTAATCCCGGCAGGCGTCGCGCCAACATGGATTTCCCGGAACCAGGTGGACCGCTCATCAGCAGGTTGTGCCCACCAGCGGCAGCGACTTCCAGAGCGCGGCGTGCGCTTTCCTGCCCCCTGACGTCGGCCATGTCATGTGGGTACGCAGTTTGTGTGGCAGATTTTGGTTCTGGTGGGGTCAGGATCACATCCCCGCGGAAATGGTTGATCAGCGCCAGCAGGGAAGGGGCGGCCAGAATATCCCGGCGTGCTCCGGCCCAGGCAGCCTCACCGCCTTGTGCTGCGGGGCAAATAAGCCCGCGTTCGGTACCACAGGCAAAGAAGGCTGCCGGCAGAACGCCGGAAACAGGCGCTACGGATCCATCCAGTCCCAGCTCGCCAAGCACAACGAAATGTTCCAAGTCTTCTAGGGGCAGGATTCCCATAGCAGTCAAAACCGCGCATGCAACAGGAAGATCGAAGTGGCTTCCTTCTTTTGTCATGTCTGCTGGAGCCAGATTGACAGTTATACGTTTGGGAGGCAGAGCCAATCCTATAGCCCCCAAGGCAGAACGCACCCGTTCCCGACTCTCGCCTACCGCTTTGTCGGGAAGTCCGACAATGGTGAAGGCGGGAAGGCCGCTGGCGATGGATACCTGCACTTCAATTGGAACTGTTTCGATGCCCTGGAAGGCTACCGTGTAAACGCGCGATATCATCTTGGGTTGATTATTTTCCGTGTAATGTCCTTCGGAGAATACAGAAACCCGGTCCTTGTGAAAGAAAAAAATGAACAGCGCCCGTCTTGTCAACGGGCGCTGCCTGAAATACATGACACGGTCATTCTGGCTTGGCCGTATCGCTTACATCTCCGAAGAGAACAGGCGGCCCCACCCCCAGAAAACCTTGGCCGTTATGGGCTTGCCTTTATGCGAATCTCAACCCGCCTGTTCCGGGCTTCTGATACGTCGCCGGCGGTCTGGATCATGGGCCGTTCCTCGCCATAAGCTTCCAGGATCATGGCTGATGGATTGACCCCCAAGTGGGACAGGGTATTGGCAACGCGCTCTGCCCGCTTCTGGGACAGTTCCATATTGCTATGTTCCTTGCCCGTGGCGTCGGTATGGCCTGCAATCATCAGGGTTGATGATTTGCGGGCTTTCCAAGTGGCTGCAACATCCTGAAGCACTTTCATGGCTTGTGCGTCCAGGTGTGTTGAGCTGGTGATAAAGTGAACTACGAATGCATCCTGTGCCTGTCGGGCCGGTTTCAAAGATGATCCCCTGCGCAGTTCAGCCATCGTGTCTTCAAACACTTTTCGACAGGCTGCGATATCATCTGGCTGATGCCCTTCTTCCTGTTCCTGCATCCAGCAATCAAAGCCCGCTGCCTGGGCTCGTGCAGCCTTCACCGGCATGGTATCACGTGCCCCTGCATCCAGGATGGCTATCAACGCGTTGCGTGCTGCCCGTAATTCATTAGCAGCTGCTGGTGTCAGGTCACGCTCTTCGATCGCCTGGGGAAGGATGTTTTCTCCTCTGGCTGCGGCTTCTGCCCGTCGCAGGAAGTAGGCTGTATCTGTCCAATCGTATTCTGCTTTTTCTGCTGCTGCCAGCTCGATATATTCGGTGTGGAGGACACGCGTAAAGGCATTCCCCTGTAGAGGAAGGGTTTTTGTCCCCTCCACATCCCACTGGTCTGCACACGCACCCAAGAGAGCAACAGCCGAAACCACCAACATCAACTTCTTGAACATTGTCCGGGATTCCTCATCGGCATTATGAAACACACCAGAGCATCAAGCCGCGCCATGGACAGTCACAAAGGTATTGACCCGTTTTTGTATTCTTGTTGCTCCAGCCCCCGGACTGATGTGCCAGCATGTAGACCGGAAAACGCAGCCGGGTATCGATTTCTACAGTATCGGTTTTCAAGCAATCACAACAGATCTTTCATAAGACAAGACTGTACGATTGTACTGGAGTTGCTAAAAAAAACGCGGCTTTTGCAGCCGCGTCTTTCTCAGCATAACCGGATGGGTTACTGAATAAGCTCGACGTCTTCTGCCATCGGGCCTTTCTTGCCCATGCGAATGTTCAAGCGAACCCGCTGCCCACTTTCCAGATTCTGCAGCCTGGAACGGCTCAGGGAGCCGATGCCAATGAATACATCCTTCCCACCGGAATCAGGGGTGACAAAGCCAAACCCTTTTTCTGCGCTGAAGAACTTGACGATGCCTTCGATTGTTTCCTCAGCTCCGTCGGAGTAGCCGCCATCGCCGCCGCCGTAACCGTCGTTGGACAGAACGGCGTTGGTCGTGTCAACTTTCAGGATCTGTGAGACTTGGGGACCCTTTGGTCCTTGTTCCAGGTCACAGACAATCTCGGCACCTTGATCGATGGCGCCAAGCCCGGCCCGCTGGAGAACAGAGATGTGAAGGAAGGCGTCCGATGAGCCATCCTGGGGCGCAACAAAGCCAAAGCCCTTGGATGCATTGAACCACTTGACAGTAGCCGTAATTCCCGACTGCAGCGGGTTGGACGGCCGGAAGGACCGGGTATTCATAGCGAACAGAAAACCTTTGAGAAGGGTAATAACCAAGGTAATAGATACCTTATTTTTCTTCTCTCTCCAAGCTTAATGAATCGGGAAACACATCTTTTTTTTTGCGTCGGGACATATTTGTGGGTGGGGTACGATGATAAAAAACAGAATAAGCGTAACCATACCAACATAAAAACATTGTGTATGGAATAATAATGGTTATTTCTATCAAATAATTACTCGATTACCCCGTATCTGTACTCTTCCCTGTAACGCGTCATGCGCCCTGTTTCCTTGTGCTGCCTGATCTCTTCTTTCCAAGCTTGCTGGAGGGATCTTGCCCTGAAGTGAGCAGGAGTAAAGTCATGGGAGAGGGGGTTTTCGGATGGCACGAGTTTTACATTGGGCGGCGTGCCTTTAACGCCTGTACCAAAGTACCGTCATCCAGCCAGTTCAGCTCTCCGCCTACAGGTACGCCGCGTGCCAAGCCAGATGTTGCAATCGGAAGGGGGCGCAGCGTATCGGCGATATAGTGTGCTGTTGTTTGCCCATCCAGTGTCGCTGGAAGTGCCAGGATAACTTCCTGTACTTCTTTTCTCTGGATTCGCTCAGTCAGTCCGCTCAGCCTCAAGTCTTCTGGACCAGTCCCGTTTACAGCGGACAGAAGCCCCCCCAGAACGTGATAATGCCCAGAAAAGGCCCCGGATCGTTCCAGCGCCCACAGGTCGTCTACGTGCTCCACCACGCAAATAACAGATGGGTCACGCCTGTGGTCTTCGCACAGCGAACAGGGGGCCTGCATGTCCAGATTACCGCATTCGGGGCACACGCGTACGGCGCACTCCACCTCTTCCAATGCTGCGATGAGGGGCGTCAGGACTGTCTCCCGGCGCCGTAGAAGGTGCAAAACTACACGTCGCGCTGACCTTGGCCCAAGGCCGGGAAGGCGGGCCACAAGTCGTGTCAGGCGTTCAATGGGGTTGCTCACAATTGGCAGATATCCTGTTCTGTCTCAGAACGGCAGCTTCATGCCAGCAGGCAGATTGAGGCCCCCGGTTACTTTCTGCATTTCCTCGCGCATGGTCTGCTCAACCTTCTGGCGGGCATCATTATGTGCAGCCAGTACTAAATCTTCCAGAACGCCCTTGTCATCGGGGTCAATTGCAGCAGGGTCAATCACAATGCGGCGCATGTCACCTTTGCCGTTCAGGGTCAGTTGGACCATGCCCCCGCCAGAGACGCCCGTGACTTCCATCTCTTCCAGTTTGGCTTGTACTTCGGCCATTTTCTGCTGCATCATCTGGGCCTGTTTCATCAAGCCGCCAAGATTTTTCATAACTATTACTCCGTTTCAGGATTCCGGTTGTGCCAGATTCTCGGTGTCATCGGCTGTTGGCGCGACAGGAAGGTCACGGACTGCGCCAATGCTGGCCGTTGGAAATGCTTCCAAGGCTGCCCGAACCAATGGATCCGCACGAACGCCGGTCATGGTTTTCTCAAACAGCGTTGGTTCACCGGCCTCCCTCGAGATGCTGACGATCCACCGCATGCCCGTCCATTCTTCCAAGCAATGGGCCAGTTTTCCTGCCAAATCTGAAGGCGTTTCATCTTCCGGTCGGAATTCCAGGCGCCCGGGTTCGTAAAACACGGGGTGCACCGTGTGCTCAAGGTGATATCCCAGTATAGCCTCACGCTTTGCAACAACCAAGGCGGCCATCTTCTCAAATGTTTGAGGAGCGGTCACAGCTACAGATTTTACGCTGGCAACAGGCGTATAGTCTTCCTGCACAGGATCTGCCTTTAGCGCGGTCTGTGCACTATACGGGGCATGAGGTGTCGGCCTAGTTTGATCCCCTGTGCTTCTCAAGGGTTCCGGTGCCGGCTGTCGTGGGGAGGGTGCGGTTGGGGGAGCCTGAACGTGGCTGGGTGCCTTGTCTGGTGTGGATTGTAGTTTGGCAATGACATCGGCCGGTGCAGGTAAGTCAGCCGCATAAGCCATACGGATGATCCCCATTTCCAGTGCCTGAAGTGGTTGTGCTGCTGTTCGGACCTCAGCGTGGATTTTCAACAGCATTTGCCATGTGCGGGTCAACACCGCCATTGACAGGCGTGACGCCATATCGGTTCCGCGCTTGGCCATGTCCGCTGGGACAGTATGGTCAGTCAGTGCGTTGGGCGTTGCTTTCAGGCGTGTCAACCAGTGCGTCAACCCCTGCATGTCTTCCAGCATGACGGTAGGGTCTGCCCCTGCCGCATAGTACGCCTGTATGGTTTCCAGTGCATGTGGCAGATTCCCCCCCAGTACGATTTCCAGAAGGTCCAGGGTTTGCCCGCGGTCTGCGAGGCCCAGCATGTCGCGGACCTGTCTGGCATGGATACTGGAGCCGCAGTGGGCGATAGCCCTGTCCAGCAGGGACAGGCCGTCCCGCACGCTGCCATCCGCGGCCCGGGCAATGAGAGCCAAGGCTTCGTCATCCACGGTGACACCTTCAAGGCTGGCAATACGCTGGAAATGTGCGGAAAGTGTCTCAGTGTCAATCCGTCTTAGGTCAAACCGTTGGCAACGTGACAGAACCGTTACCGGGACCTTGCGGATTTCCGTCGTGGCAAAGATGAACTTGACGTGGGCAGGGGGCTCTTCAAGGGTTTTCAGCAGGGCATTGAACGCTGCCCCAGACAGCATGTGCACTTCGTCAATGATATAGATTCTGTAGCGTGCACTGGCGGGGCGATAGCGGACCCCGTCCAGTATATCCCGCATGTCTCCAACGCCGGTCCGGCTTGCGGCATCCATTTCCGTGACGTCAACATGGCGATCGGCTGCAATGGCCTGACAGTGCGTGCATAGGCCGCAAGGAGTGAGGGTTGGTCCGGTATTTCCATCCGGTCCTATGCAGTTCAGAGCCCGTGCAATGATCCGTGCTGTTGTTGTTTTTCCGACACCGCGCACGCCCGTCAGCATCCAAGCCTGTGCCAAGCGGTTGCTTGCAATGGCATTGGACAGGGTTTTGACCAGCACATCCTGCCCAATCAGACCCGAGAAATCAGTCGGTCGGTACTTGCGTGCCAGAACCTTGTATTCCTGCGCGGTCCCGGTGGTTTGTGCCGGACCCGGATCTGGACAGGATACATCGGTCATCCGCCGGAACTCGCTCTCGATTATGCCTGGGAAACAGGGAACAGGAATAAGGTGGAAGACTGGACAACGACCCGAACCGGAAACTCGTTGGGGCTGCTTCCTTCCGGACCTGACCCGGTTGGCGAGGGGCTCGTCCGCCGCCAGCCTTCCGTGCGCACTATATCAGTGGAAAGGGGCTGCAACGCAAGCATCTATTTTGCAGTCCCTGTTTTCTTCCTGTTTGGAAGGCGGTTGCTTGAGACATGGTGGTGGCTGCTAATTCAGTCGGACGTAATCAAAGAGGCGTCGTCTGCATCTTGATCCGTAATAGGGAACTGAATACACACGTAGCAGGCTATTCTTCCCCTGCCATCATGAACGGCAGAAATGGTTGTATCAACACGACGGTCCTCTCCGCTCCGCGTCCTGTTGGTCAATTCGCCATGCCAAATTTTGCCAGCAGTAATGGTATTCCACATGTTTTTATAGACGTGGTCCGCTACTTTTCCGCTTTTCAGAAAACGTGGGTTGCGTCCTTCTACATTTGCCAAGGTGTACTCAAAGATATCTGCAAAGTACTGATTTGCATACAATATGGCTCCGTCCGGGCTTGTGATCATCAGGGCGGCAGGGCTTTGCTCCATAGCCTGGGCAACCAGACGAATGCGTTCCCCAAGGGCGTATTGGTTTCTGACATCCAGTGTCAGAAAAATGAATAGGATACCTATTCCAAGTGGTGTAAGAACCATTGAAACCAGCAAAAGGTGGTTATTGAGCAGCCATGCTGCCTGGATGTCTTCCCGTACGGCTGTCAGAACAAAAGACAGGGGATAAACATCTGAAAGCCTCTTCACGTGCAGGCCAGATTTATGGCCCAAGAGGGAGGGTTCTTCAGTGATGCTTGGGCTTGTAGCTCCCGATTCTTGGTCCAGAATGCCCCCAAGAATCGCACTGCGGGACGGTGTTCCATTTTCAAGGTAAAGGGGCAAAGCTGCCAGAACCGGACCGTCCAGCCGGACTATAATAGCCTCGCCATTGGGACCGGGGCGTGCGGCAGAAAGCATTTCCAAGAACCAGCCTGGGTTCATGGCTGCAATAATGTGACGTGGATCCGACGCATTAGCTTCATCTTCCAACATGACGGGAATGACCCATGGGCCATCCGCTTTTGTTGTGGATGGATCAGCCGGAATCGTGCCGGGGCTGATATAGCGGCCACTGCTGGCCCGCCCGATTTTCAGGCGGCTCCCCAAGCTCAGTGGCCCGCTTTGCTCCAGCCCATATGCTTTCGGAGACAGTGCCTGTCCTGCTGAAAGCGGGTTGGCCGAGTCAGCCAAAATGGTGTTGCGACCGTCAACGATCAGAACCTGTCGAATGTGGGGGGATGACCGAAGGCTTTCTGATACAAGGCGATGCAGTAAGGGAGATGTATTTTGTATGGAGGAAGAGAGGGCTTCCTTGGCACCGGACTGTACATATGTAAGTATGACGTCAACGGAGCCGACGGCGTGGGTAATGGATCGCTCAAGGAGTACAGCCGATGTTTCTAGAGTGCTCTGAGCTGAAGATTCACTCTGGGAATGGCTGTTCCAGAGGACATATGCAGAGATCATACAGGACAGCAAGACAGTAATGCCGCCAATCCAGATGACCGTTATTCCCGCATAAGTTGATCTGGTCACGGAGCTTTCACCCAGTTCAAGCTTGGCGGCAGGCAAAGGCCGTTTGCATGCTTTTGGACTGTATGGCAGGGGTGGATGGTTCTCAAAGACCACTGTATCAGGTTGGTCTGGTTTGACATTATTGGGTCAGGGCAGTCATCCTTCGGGGGAATTTTCGCGTGTCTGCATCTCGGCCTTACCGTATCCTCTGCCTGCTGGCCTTGGCTTTTATTTGGCTGGCCGGAGGCTCCTCCGTGGTGGCTGCCAGCAGTCGTCTCGAAACGATTCTTGCCAAGGGCGTTCTCTACGTTTGTGGCGTACCTGCATACCATCAAGCTGGACGGCCTGATCGTGATGTTTCCTTGTCCCGGTCTCTTGCGGCCGATCTGGGCGTGGAATTCCGCTACGTGGACAGCTCGCTTTCTTCGTTGAGGCAGGATGTTCACAGTGGTCGCTGCGATATCGCTGCTGGAGTGGCGATGACGGGGGGAGAGCCTGGTTTTCAGCTTTCCAACCCATATCGGACTGGTCAGGCTTACGCCATTGCCAGAACCCTTGATCCTGGAATCGGGAGCTGGTCTGACCTTGACAGCCAAGATCGTGTTGTTCTTGTCCAGGCAGGCGATGGTTTGCCTGCCTTGGTTAGGGAGGCGCTGCCGCATGCCAGAATTCTGGAGATTGATAGCAGCCACAGGGGTGACCATGAGGTTCGAGCCGGGAGGGCCGATGCGTTTATTGTTGATGATGAACCCTTGGTCGGAATGATGCATGAAGCGGGGTGGGCCCGCACTCTCAGCCCGTTGAAGCCGATGGCCACTTTTCCATATGCTTTTGGTGTTCCCGCAGATGATGCTGTATGGTTGGCTCACATCAACACCTTTGTCCGCTCTGCCTTGGCAGGCGACGATCCGGAGAACGTGCCTGTCAGGAAGCGTGTATCCCGGGACGTTGCCCGCCGTTGATGTTGCCGGGTCCATTCTGCGTGACCTAGTTCAAATCCTGTTTCTGGACAGGGGCAAGGCGCATCGGTTTATCCGCCGTTGATGTTTCCCGATCGGTTGGTTCGTCCATATCCTGATTGTGCGATACGATCTCCGGCTCTGTTGCGTTCATGCTCCCCGATGTTTCGGTGGTTGGAACAACATGAAGCGCGCGGTACAGGGGCTCGGCTTCAGGCAAGGGCCAGCGGCGTTGGAACAAGATATCCCTGTCATTTGCGGCCGGGCCATAGATTGCAGCGTTCCAGTCTTCCCGTGAAGAGATCGCGGCCCCTTCGATAGCGCCACCGCCGTATGCGCCCTGTGAATGCGCATACGCAATGATATCCTGCTGTAAATTGGTTGTTGTCGCTGTTTCTATGTTTGCACCAAATGTTGCGACGCTGATTCCTGCCATGGCGCCAAGCTTGAACTGGTCTGACAAAATGGATTCCAGTCCCTTTTCTGTCATGATCATCAAAATGCTCTGGACGCGTTGCCCGCCAATTTGCAGCCCGATGCTGCCCCCGGCCATGGAATAAAAAGCAGGGGGAGAGAAGGTGCCTGCACTGTCACGAACGGTCAGGACGCCATAGCCATACGCTCCGCCCAGAATAAAGCCGCCCTTGTAGAAAGACGGGATAATCATGACCGCCCGGGCCCGGGCCAGATAAGGATCCATATCCTTGCGAAAATTCTCGTCTGCCCGCACTTGTTCAACAACGGCAATGGCTTGTGCCAGAACAGCGCGGGCGTCGGCTGCATCACCGGCACTGGCTGTAGAAACATGGACCAGAAGGATGGCGGGGACAAGCAGCGCCAAGCGTATCAGGCGGAACATAGCGTAAGGAATCTCCAGCAAGATCAGGTCGGAAAGCTTATGGTACAAAGGCTGTAGTGCCTCTGTGTGATACGCGTTTCGGTCGTCATGAGCAATTGGATTGCGTTGCCGCCCCCTGTATTTTTGGTGGGACCCTGCGCTTGATGTCACACTTTTCCTGTAATTGATCACGAGACATTGCTCCGTTCGGATGGTCCGGGATGCATGATGCCTGCATTGTAACGTGTGGATATGCACGAAATATGGCCATATTTCGATCGCCTTGTAGGGCTCCTTACAGAAGGAAACCAGAGCGTGTTTCGCGATTTATCTTTATTTCCAGCTTGTCTTTTTACGGTATGCCTGTCTGTTGCTGTAACAGAACACGCAACGGCTATGCCGATGGCGTCGTTTTCCTGCAATAAGGCGCGTACGCCTTTTCAGCATCTCGTGTGTTCAGACCCCGTTCTTCTGGAGTTGGATGGTCGTATGGGCCGCCATGACAAGGCGTGGCTTGACAGTACCGTGCAGAACTGTGGGATTCCGCGTCAGGGCGGTGCTCCTGAGGAGCGTGCCCGTTGGGCGATGGTGCCATGTCTGGTCAGCGCATACCGTCAGCGCCTGGGTATCAACACGCCGTTACCGGGCGCTGTAGACGGGCCGGAAACAGGAGAACCCGGGCGAGGCTTCATTCATCCGTCGTGTATCTCGGTTTTGCTTGAGGATTACGACAAGGGACACCTTTTACCGTTGCCTGTTGCCGCTTGTAATCGCGGCTATTCCCATATTGAGGTTCAGAGCCAGGTTCATGGCTGGCTCAGTGCTGATGCTGCAAAAGATGGAGACGTGGCCTGGATTGCCTGGTCTGATGCCGGGCTTCTGCCTGATGGCCGTTGGGTTGTCGCTGTGAATGAAAGTGGCGGTGGGAACGGGGCTTTGGGGTCAGTCTGGGCTTTTGACCGGCGTGAGCAATCAGGAGCAGGCGATGAAATTCTGAGTGTTCAGAGGCTTTATGCGGGTGGAGATCGCTGTAACGGCGGTGTTGACAAGGCGATTGTTGATCATTCCGGCATTCTTGTCGCTGTCAATATTACGCCCGTCGGTTTGCTTCAGGCGATGGACAAGACCCTGACGGGTTTGGATGATCTTCCTGACTGTGCAGCCTGCTGCATTGGAACAGCTCGTTATCGTGTGCCTGTCGGCTCTGATGGAAAAGTTTCGGGAGCTCCTGTGCTTGTCTCTCTGGGCTTGAACGAAGACAGGGACTACGGCGGACTATCTGTGCAGGCTATGTGCTTTGCGAGTACGGTGGAAGGTGATGTGATCGGTTATGGCAAGACCTTGGATTCTGCCCGTATGCTTGGCACTGTTGATGCCTTTATGGCGTGCACCCGTGATCGTGGTAATCAGAGTGTTCAGCGACGCCTGTAATGCCTCTTGCCCCATTCCGGTATGGCAGGCACCATACCGGAATGGATACATGTGCTACAGCCGCTTGTGATGTCATATCCCGCCGTCGGTTGTTGCGGTTGGCGGCGTCTGTTCCTGCGTTGCTGTTATCAGCGGGGTGTGAATCCGATTCTGCGGGTACGGCGTACCTGGGTTGGCGTGGACCGCCGTCTGTCCCCGATATCCGGGTGCGTTTGGCGGGTTGGGCTTCTCTGGCACCCAGTTCCTATAATCTCCAGCCTTGGAAAATTGCTCTTGAAGGAGACGATGTTCTCTGGCTCCTGGCTGATGCAGATCGTGTCTCTTTACACACGGATCCTGCCCTGCGACAGGTAACATTGGGGCAGGGTACATTCCTGGAGCTTCTTGTGCTGGCGGCTGCTGCCGAGGGATGGAGCCCCGCGTTGTCCTTGTTCCCAGATGGTCCTTATGCCACACGGGATGACATGCGCCTGAAGCCGGTTGCCCGGATTGAGCTGTCCCGTGATCCGGCTGTCTTGCCGCCCCCCCTTTTTGCGGCAGTCCGTCAGCGCCGGACGTGTCGTGGTGCCTTTACGGGGCAGGCTATCAGTCGTTCGGCTCGTGATACCTTCCTGTCCGGTGCAGGTGCAGCCCGCGGGGTATCCGTTGGCTGGATCGATCGCGGTTCAGGGCTGGAGCGCCTGAAGGGGCTGGTGATAGAAGCAATGCGCCTTGAAAGCATGAATGCGGATCTTGTTGCGGAGAAATCGACTTTTCTACGTTTGACCAAGGAAGAAGTTGCGAAATGCCGCGATGGTGTTGTGCCTTCGTCACCCCTGCCGGGCAGTGGGGTTCGTTTGTTCTATGGGCGACACGCCTTTTCTGAACCAGGGTCATGGCTGAACCGGTGGGCTTTCTCGCATGCTGTCAGTTATGTGGGAGAGGCAGACAGCTTTGTCTGGATTTCTACAGATGGCGACAGCCGGGATGATCAGATAAGAGCTGGTCGTGTTTATGCCAGACTTGATCTGGCCGCGGCTGCGCAGGGTCTGGCCATGCAGCCATTCTCGGCTCCGTTTGGTGACTGGGCTGGTGTGGCTGATGTGTGTGACGATCTCCACGCGCTTTTGTCGATCCCCGGACGGCGTATACAGATGCTGGCCCGTGTTGGCTATGCAGATAGCGCATCCCCGACCCCACGTCGCAGCGTGGTTGAATTGATGATTTAGAATGAGAAAGTGTTATAAGCAGCGCCAGCCTTGCTATCACGACACAGAGGACCTCATGAAGCGCTCGGACGAGTTCCCGAACCTTTTCATCTGCGATCATCCGCTGATCCAGCACAAGCTGACCCATATGCGGGACGTTCAGACATCTACACGGACATTTCGTCAGTTGTTAAGAGAAATAGCCTTGTTGATGGGCTACGAGGTCACGCGTGACCTGCCACTGGCTTATGAGCGAATCAATACGCCTATGACACCCATGGATGCGCCGGTTATTGCAGGCCGGAAACTGGCTGTTGTTCCAATCCTGAGAGCTGGTAACGGAATGGCTGACGGCCTTCTTGAGCTGGTTCCCGGCGCACGTGTCGGTCATATTGGCTTGGCCCGTGATCATGATACCCATATGCCGGTTGAGTACCTTGTCAAGCTTCCCGACTGTGAAGGGCGGACCTTTATTCTGGTTGACCCCATGTTGGCGACGGGAAACTCGGCAGCCCATGCTGTTGATGTCCTGAACCGGCGCGGTATTCCCGATGACCAGATTCTTTTCCTTGCACTGGTCGCTGCGCCTGAAGGCATGCGCGCTTTCAACAAGAAGCATGCCGGTGTGCGTGTCTATGTTGCTGCCCTTGACGAACGTCTTGATGAACAGGCTTATATTCTGCCCGGGCTGGGTGATGCCGGTGACCGCATGTTTGGAACCAAGTAACACGCTTTCCCCGTAAGTCGGAACGGGAGTGCGGCTAACGCTGTACTCCTGTTTTTTGTTCACTGTATTCAGCCCGGCAGTTTGGTGTTTCCCACACAACAATGCGTTCCAGGACAGCCAGCCCCTCGCTGCGTATTTGCACCCTGTCCTGCAAGCGTTGATACCAGTGTCGTGCCAAGGCTTCAGCTGTTGGAGCCTCTGGGATGATGTACAGACGGGTTTCAAGGTGTGTATTGGTCGTTACGGCAAAGCCATCCCGTGCAACAGCCTTCTGTAACCCTGCCATCCATTCGCCCTGTTCCTTTCCGGCAGGACAGAACATGGACAGGAGATCCGTATCCGACATTTCGGCAATAAAGCCGTGGTCGCAAGATGCATCGATGACAGCCATCATCTCTTCTTTCAGGAAGCCAAAGTCCAGAACCATACTGTCCTGTTCTCCGCCCTGATGCAGAGAGGATGCATGGCAGATGGCTTCCACCTCGTAACGGTGTCCGTGGATATGCCTGCATTTTGATCCGTGTCGCATGATCCGGTGGCCGGCATCAATGCCGATACGACGGGTGATCAGAAAACGGTGGCCGTCGCTCATTACGGAATTCCAGTCAGTTTATGTATTTGCAGGCTCAGGCGCCACTGCGGGAACTGTTGGCATGTCCTGATGCAGGTTGCGAGCGATTCTGTTGCCGTATGACCATCCATTGGCTGCAAAAAGAAATGCCGGAATTTCAGCCCCGCCAGATATACGAGGTCCAGCCCCTGTTGAGGCCATACTACCTTCAGCTCGTCGCCTTGCGTCAGAACCATATTTGAACCGGCTTTGGGGCTGATGCAGATCCAGTCTATTCCATGCGGGGGGGCTTGGGTGCCGTTTGTTTCCACGGCAACCTCCATGCCGGTTTCATGGAAGGCTTGGACAAGGGGTGTGTCCAGTTGCAGGAGAGGCTCTCCTCCCGTGCAGACAACATAGGGAGTACCGCCCTGTCCGGCGTTTTGATCCCAGCATGCGCGAACCGCATGGGCCAACGCACGGGCAGAGGCGAATTTACCTCCTCCGGTTCCATTGGTTCCAACAAAGTCGGTATCACAGAAAGAGCATGTTGCCGTGCTGCGATCCTGTTCTCGTCCGCTCCACAAATTACATCCGGAAAAGCGGCAAAAGACAGCAGCCCGACCACTTTGGGCTCCTTCACCCTGAAGGGTGTAAAACAACTCCTTGATGCTGTAGGTCATTGGAGGGCTGCCTGCTGCCATGTATCCCACCCTCGTGCTCGAAGCTCGCACGCCGGGCAAGTACCACATCCATAGCCCCACGGGTGGCGATGATCGCGGTCGCCGGCATAGCAGGTGTGGGTTTTCTCAAGGATAAGACCTACAAGCTTCTCGCCACCCAGAGCATGGGCCATTGCCCACGTACCGGCCTTGTTGACCCACATCAGCGGGGTTTCGACAACAAACCGGCAATCCATACCAAGATTCAGGGCAACCTGCATGGCTTTCAGGGTATCGTCACGGCAATCGGGATACCCTGAAAAATCTGTTTCGCAAACGCCGGTGACCAAGGTGCGTATTCCGCGCCTGTACGCAATGGCTGCGGCATAGGTCAGAAATAAAAGATTGCGGCCTGGCACGAATGTATTGGGAAGTCCGTCGGACCCTGTGCGGAAGGCAACGGTCTCTGTCATGGCCGTTTGGCCAATATCCGCCAGTGAACGGGCGTCGATGTGGTGATCCATGCCAAGCCGGTTGCCCCAGTGATTGTGCAGGGACGCAATAGATTCCCGGAAGCTGTGTCGCACTTCCAGTTCAATGGCATGGCGCTGTCGGTAGTCAAAGCCGACAGTTTCCACCCGTGTATAGCGTTCCAGAGCCCAGGCAAGGCATGTCGCCGAATCCTGACCGCCGGAGAACAGCACCAAGGCTGCATCATGATCCAGCATGGATAAAACCAGATGTGTTCAGGGAACCGAGGGGCACATAGGTAACCCCACCGCCAGTCCGCCGCAAGCCCCTATAGTACGGGCGACCTGTTCAGCTGTATCAGGATCCTACTTTTTCCCATGCTGCGGCACGGTAAAGGCATTGAAGGTGATCACTGTAAAGGTATCGGCAACCCCGGACAGGGTTTGTACCTGCTCGGTGACAAAGCGGCCTGTATCGGTCTCATCCTCAAGATAAAACTTTGCCATCAGATCATAAGCGCCTGATATGGAGTAGATCTCGGAGATGTTGGAAATTTTTTCCACGGCTTGCCCCGCAACCCGGTACGCCTGCCCGGGGTTACATTTGATCATGACAAAAACAGGTTTCATATGAAGGCTCCATTATACCGGATCCTGTCGCCATGCCGCCCTTGCCCCATTCAGGCGGCATGGCCTTGTCATCCGGTCAGGTTTTGGTGGTTTCCCGCTCTTCCGACGGTACGAATCCCCCCAGATCGTACGCAGTACTCTTCTTGGATGTATTGTCCTCGCCATCTTGAGGCTGTCGCAGCCGCTCCTCGCCGAGATACAGAAGAATCGGTGCGGCGATGAAGATCGAGGAGCTTGTCGCCAGGATAATCCCGAACAACAGAACCCAGGCGAATGGTTGCAGGGATTCGCCCCCAAACAGTGCCAGTGGCAGGATGGCCAGCAGGGTGGAGAAGGACGTGGCAACGGTACGGCTCAGGGTCTCGTTGATCGAGAGGTCGATCAGCTCCCGGAGAGGCATCGCCTTGTAGATACGCAGGTTCTCGCGGACCCGGTCATAGACAACGACCTTGTCATTGATGGAAAAGCCCATCACGGTCAGGATCGCGGCAATGGCGGGCAAGTTGAACTCGATGCCGGTAAGGGCAAAAAAGCCGACAACCTTGGTGACATCCAGCAGCATGGTTGCCACGGCGCCAACGCCAAACGGCCATTCAAACCGGAACCAGATATAGAGCAGCATGGCAATGGCCGCTAAGCCCAGTGCCAGCATACCATCCCGGAACAGCTCCTCGCTGACTGAGGCACCGATGTTCTCCACGCGCCGGATGATGGTACCCGGAATATCGGACTGAAGGGCAGACTGTACGGTTTCCACAACAGCGGCCTGCGCCTTGTCGCCGCCGCTCTGGCGCTCCAGGCGGACCAGAATGTCTGTGTCACTGCCAAAATGTTGAAGTTTGACCGGCCCTATGCCCAGTTTCTCCAGGTTGGTTCTCAGTGTACCGAAATCTGCCGGTTCAGGGGTCCGGATCTCCACAACCGTTCCACCGGCAAAATCTACGCCGTAGTTCAGCCCCGGAGTAAAAAACAGCACCACAGAGGCAAGGCTGAGAGCTGCCGACAGGCCCAGGCCAATGTTGCGGCCTTTCATAAAGGCAATACGGGTATCATCAGGGACAAACCGCAGGCGGCGTCCGGGATGCAGCTCGGTCGGCTGGCGTAATCTCAGCCACCGGACTATGAGCATCCGCACCAGCAGGATGGCTGTGAACATCGAGATCAGGATGCCAAGACTGATGGTTACCGCAAAACCCCGAACAGCTCCTACGCCCACCACGTACAGCAAGAGCATCTTGATCAGGGTGGTCGCATTGGCATCGACAATCGTGGCATAGGCCCGTCTGAACCCGGTTTCGATTGCTCCGGCCGGAACTTTGCCCCGCCGTGTTTCCTCGCGGATACGCTCATTGATCAGGATGTTGGCATCAACGGCCATGCCCAGAGACAGCAGGAGGCCGGCGATTCCGGGAAGAGTCAGGGTGGCTCCCATGGCAGACAGGGCCCCGATGGCCATGGCCAGGTTGACCAGCAAGGCCATATTGGCATAGAGACCGAAGCGACCATACGCAGCAGCCATATAGGTGATGACCAAGCCAAAGCCGACCGTCAGGGAAATCATGCCGGCACGGATTGCATCGGCGCCAAGATCCGGCCCCACAGTCCGTTCCTCGACAACGGTCAGCGGCGCAGGCAGGGCCCCGGCGCGCAGCAGGACAGCCAGATCATTGGCGGAAGCCGCATTGAAAGAGCCGGAAATCTGCCCCCGTCCCCCGACAATGGGCTCCCGGATCACCGGAGCAGAAATAACCTTTCCGTCCAGAACGATCGCAAAGGGCTTGCCGACATGCCGTGTGGTGATATCAGCAAAGCGGCGTCCGCCAAAGTCGTTGAAGGCAAAGGTGACAAGCCATTCGCCAGTTCTCTGGTCAACAGTTGGCCGGGCATCGGTCAGGTGAGACCCGTCAACCTCGGCTTGCCGCCGTATCACAATGTGCGATGGTCCGCGTCCGGTATCTGTCATGGGCAGCCATTGGAAACCGGGTGGAGCGGGTGTGCCAGGACGCAGGGTCTGGTCACCAACCATGTGAAAGCTCATCTTGGCGGTTTGCCCCAGCAGGGCCTTGATCCGGCCGGGGTCTGACTCACCGGGAAGCTGGACGATAATACGGTCCTCACCCTGCCGGGCAATCATGGGTTCCCGCGTGCCCAGTTCATCGATACGCCGCCGAACAATCTCGATCGATTGTCCTACCGCCTGCCTTGCCCGTTCTTGCATGGCTGCCGGATTGGGACGCAGGACAATACGGGTTCCTTCGGCTTCAATATCGTAATCCCGGTAGGCTGTCCCCCCGACACTGACGGCAGAATCCAGTTTTCCCAAGGCATCGAGGGCAGCAGTTTTCTGCCCTGCATCCACCAGGTCGAAGCGAACGGTTCCACCATCAACCCCCAGCCCTGTATAGCGTATCCGTGCATCCCGCAGCAGGTTCCGTGTGCTGTCCACGGTGCCTTCGACCCGTTCCTGTGACAGCGTGTCCAGATCGACTTTCAGCATAAGATAGGATCCGCCGCGCAGATCCAGGCCCAGATTGATCCGGGTATCGGGCATCCATGATGGCATGTCCTGTTCCGGAATCAGGTTGGGAAGGCCAAGCAGAATACCGACCAGGCAGATCGTGATGACCAGTGTTATTTTTATCTTTGAAAAATAGAGCATCAGCAGTGTGTATCCGTCAGGGGGCAGGGGCGGACAGCCAGAGTACGGTAAGGCCGGGATGAACCTGCGGCCGGTTCGGACAGGGTGATATAGGGCTTTAAAATATGCATGCGTTTGGCTTGTCGTGATGTCCATGCCAGAATGTGCGCGTCAGTCTACTGACCGGGCCGGTGAAGGCAAGCCTGCTGACGGCAGTATTTGCAGAAAATCTGGTTCAGTCAGGGTGACGCGATAGCCTGCGTGCCTTTCAATATATCCCCGGATCTGCACGTTCCGTCCGGAAATTTCACCGAGGGTCACGCCCGCCCGTTCCAGCCGTCTGGTTGTTGCCATTGGCAGAAAGACAGAGAAATCAGTGCGCCAGTCAGCTCCGAAATCCAGATAGGCTCCCTTGGTTGTGCGGGTTGTACGACGCACTGTACCCTCTACGATCCGGAAGGTTCCCTGGTCATCCTGCCCGACTGCATCGGCTTGTCTCAGGATCTTGGCCTGTGGCCACTGTTTGCGGTCTTTCATGCGGATTTCGGATTCGCGATCCAGAAGTCTCCGTGCCGATTCGCCAGCACCCGGTGTTGGCACAACAAAGGCCAGGCCGGACAGGACCAGTTGTTCCTGTACCCACAGACCGTCACGCTCCCTGTAGGCAGGCCCCGAGAGCCTGCCATGCCGGTCCGGCAAGGGGGGGGAGGCTGATATGCACACATGCTCGCCATCCAGAAGGGTTCTCAGGTAAGGCAACGTGACAGGGTCTGTGATGGTATCTATGCCGTCCAGTTTGATGGTTGTGCCATCCTGAAGGGTAATGGATCGCAGGCTTTCTAAGCCTTCGAACACTCCGCACGACCTTTTCGGGCCTGCCTGTGCAGGTATGTGTAACATCAGGCACAGAACAACCTGAAGGCACAAGACTTGGGGAAGAGACCCCGAAAACATGATGTTTCTTTCCGGTACAGAAAAATAGTCCTTCAGACCTAACCCGAAGCCTTGCGTGGCATCAAGGACCCTGCAATCCTTCCCACGTGAGCGAACATGGCAGCTCGGGAGTCGGGATCATCAACCAAGTGCGCAAAAGTTATGGCGATACCGGTACCGAGGTCGAGGGTGACCGGACAGGTGCCGTCTGCGGCAAGGTCATGGTTGCAGATGACCATGCCGTTTTCCGTGAGGGGTTGCGCCTTTTGATGGAAGCACGTGCTTTTTGCGGTGTTGTGCTGGAAGCCTTTGACGGGGACTCTGCACGTGCGGCGATGCTGGCGCATCCGGATATTGACCTTGCTGTTCTGGATCTCAACATGCCGGGTATGGAGGGTATGGCTCTCCTGAAAGACCTCCGGTCCAGCCATCCGGCCTTGGCCATTGTTGTGTTGACGGCTTCAGAGCGGCGGAATGATATGCGGGCGGCTATGGCTGCTGGTGCTACGGGCTATATCCCAAAGTCCTTCCCAATCAACAAGATACTTGCTGCTCTGGAAAAGATTCTGGCCGGTGAGAACTTCTTTCCGGCGGATGCCCTTCCGGATGATGGGATACCGCCCGAGCTCGGCAATATTTCCCTCAGCCCCCGCCAGCGCGAGGTTCTTTCGCTGATTGCGCGAGGCAAGAGCAACAAGGAAATTGCTCGCCTTCTGGATACGGCCTTGCCCACCGTCAAGAACCATGTCGCCAATATTTTCGAGAAACTCGGAACCAGAAATCGGGTTGCGGCTGTCAATCTGGGTCGTAAAGTTGGCCTGATACCAGACGAATAGGCCCTCCTTTCTGGTATGATGCCGTGATGGCAGGACCTGCGGTGTTGCTTCTGGTCTGTTCAGGTCCGGGGATTTTCCAAGAGATGTGCGCAAAACCTACCCAGCACCACGTTGATTCTGTTGATATCAGAAAGCGTGGAAAGCCATATGATCTGGTCGATACTTATGCATCCGGCTTGCTGGATGTTGGTGATGGTCATCAGCTTTATTGGGAGGAGTGCGGGAATCCGGAAGGTATTCCTGTCGTTTATATTCATGGCGGTCCGGGTGCTGGGTGTGCGCCTGTTCACCGTACGTTTTTCAATCCATCACGGTATCGTATCATCTTGTTCGACCAGAGAGGGGCAGGGCGTTCCCTTCCCTATGCCTGTATCCATGCCAATACAACCGGGCATTTGATTGATGACATGGAGGCTTTGCGGGTCTTTCTCGGGATTGATCGCTGGCTGCTGTTTGGTGGGTCGTGGGGAAGCACGCTGGCTTTGGCATATGGACAGGCTTACTCCGATCGCGTGCTGGGGTTTGTCTTGCGCGGTGTATTCCTGTTTACAAGGGCAGAGGTAGACTGGTTTCTGAACGGTATGCAGCATTTTTATCCCGAGGCAGCTCGCCGCTTTTATGAATTTCTTCCGGATGATGAGCGGTCTGTCCTTCTGGAGGCGATGTATCGTCGCCTTTGTGATCCAGATCCAGCCATTCACGGGCCTGCAGCAGATGCGTGGGCTCGGTACGAAGATGCCTGTGCCCGCTTGGTGCCCCTGCCTTTTATCCCGTCGATTGTCCGTGAAGATGGGCAAAGCTGCAGTCTTGCCATTGCCAGACTGGAGGCCCACTACATGATCCATAAGGGTTTCCTGGCCGAGAACCAGCTGCTGGATTGTCTCGATACCGTACGGCATCTGCCGTGTCATATCGTACAGGGGCGCCATGATGTGATTTGTCCGCCGCGTGCGGCATATGCCTTGCACCAGGCGTGGCCGGGCAGTGCATTGGTCATAGTTCCAGATAGTGGCCACGCCGCCATGGAAGCCAGTTTGCGTAGTGCGTTGGTTGCCGCTGTTAATACGTTTGCCAATCAGCTTGGGCAATGCTGACAAGAAAAACTGGAAAAGAAGTGGATCAGGCTGTTATAAGAACGCGGTTCTTGCCCGTATCGGGCAGGGCGTATGGTATGTCTCCGTAGCTCAGCAGGATAGAGCACAGGATTCCTAATCCTGGGGCCGTGGGTTCGAATCCCGCCGGGGACACCATCATCCTTCTTCCCTATATGATTTCAGCGGGTTGAGCTGATCACGGCCAGAAATTCTCGCCGTGTGGCGCTGTCTTCCCGGAAGGCTCCCAGCATGCGGCTGGTGACCATGTTGACACCTGTTTTGTGAACGCCGCGGGTTGTCATGCATTGGTGGCTGGCTTCTATGACAACAGCAACGCCTTTTGGCTCCAGCACATCCTGTATCGCACCGGCGATCTGGGCTGTCATTTTTTCCTGAATTTGTAACCGCTTTGCATATAGATCCACGATCCGGGCCAGCTTTGAGATGCCGACCACCCGCCTGTCTGGCAGATAGGCAACGTGGGCCCGACCAATAATGGCTGCAAGATGGTGTTCGCAATGGCTTTCGAAGGTAATATCTTTCAGGACAACCATCTCGTCATACCCCTCGACCTCTTCAAAGGTGCGGCGCAGGTATTCCTCGGGATCATTGCCATAACCGGAGCACCATTCTTCCCACGCACGGGCCACGCGAGCGGGCGTTTCAAGCAGTCCTTCCCGCGTGGGATCATCCCCGGCCCACCGCAGCAGGGTGCGCACAGCTTCCTCGGCATCCTGTCGAGAGGGGCGTTCGATGGCTTCGCCCTGTGTGATGGATGATTGAACCGTGGATAGTGTGCTGGTTGATGTAGGGCGCAATGTTTCTCTCCGGGGATCAGTCATTGTTTCACCTGGGCTGTGCGCGGGCGTCAGGGGGCATTGTTTTCCTGACTGTCGGACCATGTTCATGCTTGTTGTGTCAAGCAAAAAGCAGGCTTTTGTCTGATGGTCAGAGCGGCCTTGCACGTTAAGTCTGTGTCTTGGAGAATTCCCTGCTTTCTTGTCCCAATCAGGGCCGATTGATCTTCGTGCCATATTGAATGATGTCTGTTCACCGTATCTTTCTATTTATGGCCTTGCCAAGAACGTTGGCTGACCGTATAGATCCTGTCCTCAAACAGGCACTGTACCTTGGCATGCGGGTGTAGCTCAATGGTAGAGCAGAAGCTTCCCAAGCTTACGACGAGGGTTCGATTCCCTTCACCCGCTCCAGCAATTCTTCATTAAAAATAGAAAATTTGATGACGAGCCGCAAAGTGCCGTGACGATCATCCCCCGTGATGATGGTTTCAGGTTTGCTCATTGTCTTCCTCGATCATGTCTATGCGAGTGGTGGCACCAAGCAAACGCGGTTGACAAGCCCTTCCCCGGGGAGCACCGTTTTGAAATCCGGCCTGTGTGCTGTCACACCGGGCGGAAGCTGGTACAGCAGGAACCCCCTGCCTCTGGGGCAGGAGTTCCTGCGCTCGATGGGGAACTTGTAAATGGGATCCCTTCCCTATTTCGGTGGTGCCTGCCAGTCTTGGCGCGGGGTGCGGGGGTATGAAGATAATCCGGGTTGCGGTTTCTCCAGACCGCAAGCTTTAGCTTGGTTACGTGACCGGAACGGGATTACTTCACCTGCGGGTCTTCTTGTGTTTGAAGGGCTTTCTACCCTGTTTGATGAAGCGGAGGGCGTGATACCGTGCCTCCTTCTCTTCCACATGCTTGGCCAGCTCGATATTGGCCCGTGCGATCGCTTCCCCAGGCTCCAGCTCCATCTCCATCTGAGAGGCAATGAGACCGATGGCCGCTTCCGGGATGCCTTCGTTCTTGGAAATGGCGTTGATGATGCTGACCACGTCCGAAGCGGAAGCCTTGGTTGCAACCTCGGTGATGCTGGTTTCCAGGGTATCATCATCCAGCCGCTCCATGCCTGCATTGTGGTCTTCTTGAGCGGTTATCTGCACCCCGCCCACCCGGTTGACGCAGGCACGTTCGGGGGAGGTGGGGCTGTTGCTCTGGGTCTGGATCGACGGGGCGGCAAAATCGCTCATGGATAGGTTCCTTTGGGATTGAAAGGGGTAATCAATGCCTGCCAGCCATTCTTGCGGTCGCGACTTGGCATCAATGGACACCTCTTGCTCCATGCGAAGAATGAGGGGCCAAGGGTGGTGTTGATACGGGTAGACAGAAAGTAACGGATCGGGCGGGTGATCCGGTCATAGACCTTCTTGGGCGTGCGCCCTCTCCACCGCGACGAATTAGGGTGTGGGAGTTAGGCGCAACAGGCGGATGGCAAGCTGGGGCCTATCATTATTCTTGCCGTTCTCCACCCTGTTGAACTTCCCCACCAGTTCCCAATCCCGTCCTTCAGGTATGCCCTGACGGCTTGCTGTTGGGCTTCTAGGCCAAGGCCCGATTTCCTTTGCTTGTCTCTGCCCTAGTGTATTACATCCCCAGATGATTGTTGACAGGAATGTAATGTATCGGGGGTCCATCCTCTCAGGGGGCAGTAAGCCCCGCCCAGAGCCAAGAGGAAGGCGGAAAGAGAGCGGAGCTCAGCAGAGCAGAGATACCACCCTTGCCGGGGGACGTTCGCTCCCATCCATCTCCTTGATACCCGACGAGATTTTGCCCCGAACATCGGGGCCTAAAATCATGCGCCTTTCAACATTGCTTGCAAGTCACACGGTTTTCTTACTCGAACGACTTGCGTGTAATGGTAGCTGGCCTTAACGTCCCCCTCATTCGCAACCACGCAATGTCACGAGGCCATGATCACCATGAATCAGCAATCCCTGTCGGCCTTCATCTGGTCTGTCGCCGATCTGCTTCGCGGTGATTACAAGCAATCTGAATACGGGCGTGTGATCCTGCCTTTCACCGTGTTCCGCCGTCTGGATTGCGTCCTGGAGGCCACCAAGCCCGCCGTCTTGGCCGAGTATCAGGCCAAACAGGCCCAGGGCATCACCCCCGATCCCTTTGTGTTGCGGGTAGCGGGTCAAAGCTTCTTCAACGTCTCGCCCTTGGACATGAAGAAGCTGATGGGCGATCAGGATCACATCAGCCAGAATCTCTACAGTTACATCAACGGCTTTTCGCCCGCTGTGCGCGACGTGTTCGAGCGGTTCGAGTTCCACGCCCAGATCGAGCGTCTGGCCAAGTCCGGGTTGCTTTATCAAGTGACCGAGCGGTTCACTCAGGTGGATTTGCACCCCGATCGGGTCAGCAACCATCAGATGGGCTTGGTCTTCGAGGAACTGATCCGCAAGTTCGCCGAACTGTCCAACGAGACCGCCGGTGAGCATTTCACGCCGCGCGAAGTCATCCGCCTGATGGTCAATTTGATCTTCATCGAGGATGACGACGTTCTGTCCAAGCCGGGTGTGGTGCGGACCATCTATGACCCTACAGCGGGAACCGGCGGCATGTTGTCCATTGCCGGTGAATATCTGGAGGAACACAACCCCAAGGCCCGCCTGACTGTGTTCGGGCAAGAGCTGAACCCGGAATCCTACGCCATCTGTAAGGCCGACATGCTGATCAAGGGCCAGGACGTGTCCAAGATTGCCTTTGGTAATACCTTGTCCGAGGACGGCCATCCCGCTACCACCTTCGACTACATGCTGTCCAATCCACCTTTCGGCGTCGAATGGAAGAAGGTGGAGAAGGAGGTCCGCAAGGAACACGAAACTCTGGGCTATAACGGGCGCTTCGGTCCCGGCCTGCCCCGCGTGTCCGATGGCTCGATGCTGTTCCTGTTGCATCTGATCAGCAAGATGCGGCCTGTTGCCGATGGAGGGTCGCGCTTTGGTATCGTCCTGAACGGTTCGCCCCTGTTCACCGGCGGTGCGGGAAGCGGCGAAAGCGAAATCCGTCGCCATGTGCTGGAGAACGACCTGTTGGAAGCCATCATCGGCCTGCCCACCGATATGTTCTACAACACCGGCATCAGCACCTATGTGTGGATTGTCAGCAACCGTAAGCCCGAACACCGCAAGGGCAAGGTCCAGCTGATCGACGCCTCGGGCATGTGGCAGAAGATGCGCAAATCTTTAGGAAGCAAGCGCAAGGAACTGTCCGACGACCACATCGCCGAGATCACCCGCCTGTTCGGCGAGTTCAAGGAGTCCGAGGCGGACGACAAGCCCATCAGCCGCATCTTCAAGAATGCCGATTTCGGATATCGCACCATCACCGTAGAGCGCCCGCTGATGGAGGATGGCAAGCCGGTGATCGGCCAGAAGGGCAAGGCCAAGGGCAAGAAGATGCCCGATCCCAAGCTGCGCGATACCGAGAACGTGCCGTTGTCCGAGGATGTCGAGGCGTACTTCAAGCGCGAGGTGCTGCCCCATGTGCCCGACGCCTGGATCGACCCCGACAAGACCAAGGTGGGGTATGAAATCCCCTTCAACCGCCACTTCTACGTCTTCCAGCCCCCACGCCCGCTGGAAGCCATCGACGCCGACCTGAAACAGGTGGTGGGCCGCATCCAGGCCATGCTGGAAGAGATCGCGGGATGAGTGGCGTGGTCATTTTCTGTGACCCCGTGGATGTCTGTATCCGGCTGCATCTGGATACTCAGGGCGCGATGCCATGACCAAGGGCCGATCCATCCGCCTGTTCCTGGCTGACGGGACGCCGGGCGGCATCATTACCGCCGAGATCATGAACTGGACCGGCCATGTGATGACCGCGCCACGTTCGCGCCTTGCCGATCTGATCCAGAGGCTTGAAGCCGGGCGTACCGGCATCTACATCCTGTCCGGCACCGACCCGGATGGCGGTTACAGGCCGCTGGTCTATGTGGGCGAGACTGACAGCGTCGGCAAGCGTCTGGCCCAGCACAACAAGGACGAAGCCAAGGAATTCTGGGACCGGACCTGCGTTGTCACCAGCAAGGACCAAAACCTGACCAAGGCCCATGTGCGTTATCTGGAAAGCCGCTTGATCGCTATTGCGGCGGAATCCGGGCGGGTCAGGCTGGTCAACAACACCGCCCCGGACCTGCCTCTGTTGCCCGAAGCGGATCGATCGGATATGGAAGTCTTCATCGAACAGCTTCGCGTCGTCTTGCCGGTGCTGGGGCTGGATGTGTTGAAGGAGGCAGCCACGTCCCGGCCCGGAGAGAACGCTATGCCGTCGTCCGGTTCGGACCAGCCGCCTGTGTCCCCTGTCTTCGAGCTGATCAGCAAGAAGCACACCCTGAGGGCCGAGGCCCGCGAGATTGATGGTGAGTTTGTGATCCTGGCCGGATCGCAGGCCCAAGCATCCTGGATCGGTGTTTCTCTGGCCGGGTATCAGTCCATGCATCAGCGTTTGAACGACGAAGGCGTTCTGGTCCCCGATGATGTTGGCCATCTGCGCTTTGTCCGGGATTATGCCTTCACCAAACCCAGTGCTGCGGCTGCCGTCGTTCTGGGCCGGTCTTCCAACGGGCGCAAGGAATGGTGTGTGGCAGGCACACGAAAGACCTATGCCGACTGGCAGGACGCCCGGATCGTTGCTGTTGCCACCAACCAGGGAGGTGAGCCATGAGTTTTCCCCGTTACCCCGCGTACAAAAACAGCGGCATCAAATGGCTGGGCGAGGTACCGGAGCATTGGGAAGCAGTCCCTCTGTGGACCTTGTTCCGCAGAACCAAGCGCACGGGCTTCCCGGACGAAGAATTGCTGTCTGTCTATCGGGACTATGGCGTGGTGCCCAAAGCCAGTAGGGACGACAATTTCAACAATGCATCGGAAGACCTGACGTCATATCAGTTGGTTGAGCCTAGATGTTTGGCCATCAACAAGATGAAGGCGTGGCAGGGATCGGTAGGCATTTCCAGATATCGCGGGATCGTAAGCCCGGCGTACTTCATTTACGAACCACTTCATGACTGTTCGTCCGAGTATCTGCATTACCTTCTCCGGTCGTTGGAGTATACGGCGGCCTACAGGATGGTCTCCAAGGGAATCCGCGTGAACCAGTGGGATTTGGACCCGCAGTATCATTCCCGCTTGCCGGTCCTCCTTCCGCCGAAAGCAGAACAATCCGTTATTGCGGCCTTTCTTGACCGTGAGACGGGGAAGATTGATGCGCTGGTGGCCGAGCAGGAAAAGCTGATAGGCTTGCTGAAGGAAAAGCGTCAGGCCGTTATCTCCCACGCCGTCACCAAGGGGCTTGATCCCTCCGCGCCCATGAAAGACAGCGGCATCAAATGGCTGGGCAAGGTGCCCGCTCATTGGGATGTGAAACGGCTGCGGTTCGTTGCGACCATCAATCCACCAAAGTCTGAAGTTGCGGGAAGAGATAGAGAAGAAGAGGTCTCATTCTTGCCCATGGAGGCGATTGGATACGATGGTTCCCTTGATCTTGAGCGAACCCGCACAATTGGCGATGTCGAGACGGGTTACACTTACTTTCGTGAAGGCGACGTCACTATCGCTAAGATCACGCCCTGTTTCGAGAACGGCAAGGGCGCTGTGATGCGTAACCTTATTGGGGGTATCGGCTTTGGCACGACCGAGCTGATTGTTGCCCGCCCCGGGGAAGCAGAGGCAACGAGCGACTTCCTGTATTGGCTTTTTGCCTCTGTACTATTTAGGAAAAGAGGAGAAGCCACAATGTACGGATCGGGTGGGCAGAAGCGTGTTCCAGACGATTTCGTCCGTGACTTCTCTACAGGTTTTCCGTCTGTCTCTGAACAATCTGCCATTGCCGCTTTCCTCGACGAGCAGACCGCCAAGTTCGACACTCTCATCGCCGAAGCCCAACGCGCCATCGCGCTGCTGAAAGAACACCGCTCCGCCCTGATTTCTGCCGCTGTGACCGGCAAGATCGATGTGCGCAATTGCGTCGCGCTGCAGGAGGTTGCATGAGCGCCCTGCATAAGGAAATCGAGTTCGAGAATGACATCTGCGCCGCCTTGGCCTCGGCAGGCTGGCTGTATGATCCCGCCGATGCGGGCGGGTACGATCGTGCCCGCGCCCTGTTCCCCACCGATGTGCTGGACTGGGTGAAGCAGACCCAGCCCCGGGCGTGGGAGGCCCTGACCAAAAGCCATGGCGCGGCAGCGGAGGCCATTCTGCTCGACCGCATCCGCAAGCAGTTGGATGACCGGGGCACCCTGGACGTAATCCGCTTTGGCGTCGAACTGCTGGGCCTGCAGCAGCCTCTGGCCCTGGCCCAGTTCAAGCCCGCCTTGGGCCTGAATCCCGAACTGATGGCCAAGTACGCCGCCAACCGGCTGCGGGTGGTGCGGCAGGTGCGGTACTCGCTGCATAATGAAAACTGCATCGATCTGGTGCTGTTCCTGAATGGCATTCCGGTGGCGACGGTGGAGCTGAAAAGCGACTTCACCCAAAACGTCGATGACGCCGTCGATCAGTATCGTTTCGACCGCAACCCCAAGCCCAAGGGCCAAGGATCGGCGGAGCCGTTGTTGGATTTTCCCCGTGGCGCCCTGGTGCATTTCGCCGTCAGCAACTCTTTGGTCAGGATGACCACCAAGTTGGAGGGGGCGACAACAACCTTCCTGCCTTTTGATAAAGGCGACGGGGGCGCGGCGGGCAATCCGCCCAATCCCTTGGGCCACGCCACCGCGTACTTGTGGGAACAGGTGTGGGCGCCGGAGTCCTGGCTGGAAATCCTGGGCCGCTATGTGGTGGCGGTGCGGGATGCGAAGAAGCAGATCACCAAGATCATCTTTCCCCGCTATCAGCAGTTGGATGCCACCCGCGCCCTGGTGGCCGCCGTGCTGGCCGAGGGGCCGGGGCAGAAATACCTGATCCAGCATTCCGCCGGGTCGGGGAAGACAAACTCCATCGCCTGGACCGCCCATTTCCTGGCCGATCTACACGATGCCGACCAGGCCAAACTGTTTGATTCCGTGCTGGTGGTCAGTGATCGCACGGTGCTGGACGACCAGTTGCAGGATGCCATCTTCTCGTTCCAGCGCACCAAGGGGGTGGTCGCCACCATCACCAGCGAAAAGGGCAGCAAAAGCGGCCAATTGGCCGAGGCTCTGGCCAACGGCAAGAAGATCGTGGTCTGCACCATCCAGACCTTCCCCTTCGCCTTGGCCGAGGTTCAGGAACTGGCGGCAACCCAGGGCAAACGCTTCGCCGTCATCGCCGACGAGGCCCATTCATCCCAGACCGGCACCGCCGCCGCCACCCTGAAGCAGGTGCTGTCGGTCGAGGACCTGCAGGAACTGGAAGACGGCGGCGAAATCAGCGCCGAGGATGTTCTGGCCGCGCAGATGGCCGCGCGCGCCAACCAAGCCGGGATCACCTATGTGGCCTTCACCGCCACCCCCAAGGCCAAGACTGTGGAGCTGTTCGGGCGCCGTCCCGATCCGTTCCAGCCCGCCGGGCCGAACAACGTGCCCGTGCCGTTCCATGTCTATTCCATGCGCCAGGCCATCGAGGAAGGTTTCATCCTGGATGTGCTGAAGAACTACACCTCCTACAAGTTGGCCTTCAAACTGGCCAGCAGCGGCCAGGAATGGGACGAAACCCAGGTGGACAAGGCCGAGGCGCTGAAAGGCATCATGCGCTGGGTGCGGCTGCATCCCTATAACATCAGCCAGAAGGTCAAGGTGGTGGTGGAACATTTCCGTTCCACCGTTGCCCCGCTTCTGGGTGGCAAGGCCAAGGCCATGGTGGTGACCGCCAGCCGCCAGGAAGTGGTTCGCTGGCAACTGGCCATCAACAAGTACATCAAGGAACAGGGCTATAAGATCGGTACTCTGGTGGCCTTCTCGGGCGAGGTGCAGGATTCGGAACTGGGGCCGGAGGGCTTTACCGAAAACAGCAAGGCGCTGAACCCCACCCTGGCCGGGCGCGACATACGCAAAGCGTTTGCGACGGACGAATTCCAGATCCTGCTGGTGGCCAACAAGTTCCAGACCGGCTTCGACCAGCCCTTGCTGTGCGGCATGTATGTGGACAAGAAGCTAGCCGGTATCCAGGCCGTGCAGACCCTGTCACGGCTCAATCGCGCCTATCCCGGCAAGGACACTACCTACATCCTTGACTTCATCAACGAACCCGGGAACGTGCTGACCGCCTTCAAGACCTATTACGAGACGGCGGAGCTGGAGGGCGTCACCGACCCCAATCTTGTCTACGACCTTCGCGCCAAGCTGGATGCCTCCGGCCATTATGATGATGCCGAGGTGGATCGTGTGGTGGCGGTCGATATGGACCCCAAGGCATCCCAGAATCAACTTGGCGCCGCCATTGCCCCGGTGGCCGACCGGCTGCTGAAACGCTACAAGGCCCTGCAAGCCCTCATCGAAGCGGCCAAAGCGGCAGAGGACAGCAAGGCCGAGAAAGACGCCAAGAACGAAATGGCCGCCCTGGTCCTCTTCAAGCGTGATTTGGGCGTGTTTCAACGGGTCTATGCGTTCCTGTCGCAGATTTTCGATTACGGCAACACCGACATTGAAAAGCGGGCGATCTTCTTTCGTCGTCTGCTGCCGTTGCTGGATTTTGGGCGGGAGCGGGAAGGTGTGGATCTGTCGGGCATCCAGCTCACCCACCACAGCCTACGCAACCGGGGTAGGCGCGACCTGTCCCTGAAGCAGGGCGAAGGCGAGAAGCTGAAGCCCATGTCCGAACCCGGTACTGGCGAGGTGCAGGACAAGCAAAGGGCGCTGTTGGCCGAGATCATCGAGAAGGTCAATGACCTGTTCGAGGGCGGCCTGACCGATGACGACAAGCTGATCTATGTGAACAACGTCATCAAGGGGAAGTTGCTGGAATCCGAGGTTTTGGTCGAACAGGCCGCCAACAACACCAAGGCGCAACTGTATGCCTCGCCCGACCTGACCCGAGAGCTGACCAATGCTGTCATGGATGCCCTGGCTGCCCATACCAGCATGAGCAAGCAGGCATTGGGATCGGAAAAGGTTCTGAACGGACTGCGGGACATCCTGTTCGAGCATGCGGGTCTGTACGAAGCCTTGCGGGCGCGTAGTGGTGCGGGAGGAGAGGGGGCAGCCTTGTGGCGGGCCTGACAGAGTCGAAGCTCAGAGCAGGTCGTCGATCTTGCTGGTGCTCTCCCCGCTGGCAATAAGATAGGTGGAGTGGGTGGCGCAGTAAAGCATCTGCCGCTTCTCTTTCCACAGGGTCAGCTTCAAGGTGGTTACATTCAAGGCATAGAATTATATGCTATAAATACGCATGCATTACATTAATAAGTATGAAAAGTGATTGATTTGATGGAACTGTATTCAGGCATTGATTATGCCTGAATACAGAAAGAACGATATATTATAGATTTATGATTAATGTATTAGGGTAATGGCGTCTATCTTCCCCAGGATCATGATGATGGTTAGATTGAAATCGCATTCCCCAGTTCTTTGCAAAAATTTTATTTAATTCTTGTTAATGCCGCCGTCTCATCAGGCGCCTGGTTCCCTGTGCTACAGGTTCTCTCTTTCCTCGGGCGATCAAGATCAGCAGAATGCCCAGTGGGCCGCTTACAGCCCATGCCGGCAGGGCCAGAAGATCAGCAAATATGCGGTCAAGGGCTGTGTTTGGTGCTGGTGCTGTATGGCCGGCAAGGAGAGCCAGAAGCTCGCCGGTTGCAAGTCCACTTTCTGAACTGGTTCCAAGCGCCATGACACCTTCCGCCGAGGCGGAAATCAGCGCAAATCCTAGAAAGAGCCACCCTATAATTTTCCCGGTCATGGTACGGTAGATCCCAAAGAGGCGTTTCTCCTATCCGGAGATAAGGCGCCTGGCCCCACATGGGAAGCATGCCACAAGTGTTTGGCTGTGCAATCAGGGTCTTCAAGACTGCGCCACATGGACAAAAATTATTTTTTCTCCAAACAGTCATTGCATTTTGCGTTGTCGTCGGCTAGAAATCCGCCTCGCCGTGCTTGGTAAGAGCCGGTGAAGCGGGGCAAAAGCCCTGCGCCAGGGGAGAGGTGGCCGAGTGGTTGAAGGCGCACGCCTGGAAAGTGTGTATACGGGAAACCGTATCGAGGGTTCGAATCCCTCTCTCTCCGCCATATTCGTTCTCTAACGCATTGATTTATAAGACCTTGCAAAAAGAGAAGCGGCGTTGTCCCACACTTCTGCGCGATAAGAATCGGCGCACCTTCTTTGGGTCTGCTTTTGTGGAGGCGCTCCGCCGCCCCTTTTCGCCCTGTCCTGTTCCCTCCGCATCTCCCTCCCGAGCGCCTCCCGCCGCCCTGAGCGTAGCTGCCACTGGAAAGTGATCATACCTGAGCCATCACCCAGAAAAAGGCACGCTTGAGCCCCATCGCGGCACCGCTGGCCAGAAGCTTTTTGAACAGCGGTGCCATGTCTTTTTAGGAATCAACAAGCTAGAGCCGACTGCTCTCTTGCATGATGACACTCCCCCCGGAGTGGCTCCATCCCCCGTTCTTATTTTGATGGTACAGACGTGATATCCATAGAAATTCCAATCATTTTTGATGAGGGTTCGGATATCTTGCACGGGACATGGGACCCCAGTCTGTCCATCACATCGCGGCGGCAGGCGGCAACGTATCGCTCTGTGACCCCAAGGTAGCTGGCGATAGCATCATCAGCAAAGCCTGACAGGGCCATTTGCAAAATCCTGGTTTCGGTCTCTTCCCGGCCATTGGCCCCGGGGCGTCGTTCAGCCCGCATGTAGTCCTGGAGGAAACGAAAAGCCATGCCTTCCAAGTCAGATTGTTGGTCGTCGCGAATTTTGATGTCACGATTGGTTGAAAAGAACATCATGTAGAGTTGGTTGCCCATGTGAACTGGAATTCCAACCCCATTGCGCAGGCCCAAGGTGGCTATTTCGTCGAAGAAATCCTTATTTACGTTCCTGACTGCATCAAACGTCAACGTCGTATCGCTGGCTGGCAGAACATAATTAAAAGGGTCAATTTCATAATAATTTTGATCTACATATCGATGAACGAAATTAGCGGGTTCAGAGGAGGCGATGATAGATATGCCACTATCCTTTGCGGTGTCTTCATCGTCTCCCCATCCACAGAATGCCGCAAATTCGAACCCCATCGCGGTGCTGTTTGCAACAAGATTCTTGAAAAGAGGAGCTATATCCTTGTAGGAATCCACAATTTCAAACCGCTTGATCTCTTCCATAACGATGGGTCTCCTCCCTCATTCCCCTGAACAATTTACCCGGAGATTCCGCTGAATATACGCGCAGCATACGTCCATGCGGTAAAGCAGCCGGGGTTCCAGTAAACTTTACTGCTTCGATGATACCGATGTGATATCCGTCGAAATTCCAACCATTTTCGATGATGGCCCGTGTACTTCATACGGTACGCTGGTGCCTAGTTTTCCCATGGCATCTTGACGGCAGGCGGCAACGTACCGTTCTGTTACGCCAAGGGTTCTCGCGATGATATCGTTACCCAAGCCGGAGAGTGCCATCTGTAGAATTCTGGTTTCGGTTTCTTCCCGGCCGTTGGCGCCGGGGCGTCGTTCAGCCCGCATGTAGTCCTGCAGAAAACGGAACGCCATGCCTTCCATGGTTGACTGTTCGTCTTCGCGAATTTTGACATCGCGACTGGTTATAAAGCTGACGGAATAAAGCCGGTTTCCTACATGTATGGGAACAACCATGCCTTCCCGCAGCCCGAACGCGAACAGTTCATTGAAGAACTCGTTGTTCATGTTCCGGACGGCATCATATTTGACGGTCGTGTCGCTGGCCGGAATCACATAAGTGAACGGATCAACATCATGATAGCCATGATCTACATACCGCTGGACATAGTTGCCGGGCGTCGACGCCGCAATGCACGGGCAGCCGAGGTCTTCTATGACATCGTCTTCCCATCCAAAGAATGCCGCAAATTCAAACCCTATCGCAGTGCTGTTTGCCAGAAGGTTCTTGAACAGGGGGGCAATATCCTTGTGGGAGTCCACAATTTCGAATCGCTTGATATCTTCCATAACAACCAAATCCTTCTGCTTGCCCCTGAATTAACGCGCCAAAAAAATTGGAGCATACAAGCCATCGTGCGCGCTCCAATCCCCCCTTGATGTGTGTACTTCTGTTGTCCGCTGGTGTGGACAAAGAGACGGGAGTTATCGTTATTGCCTCAGCGCCGTAGATGTGCCGTGCAGCGGGACGCTGATCATCCTGGATGAGCGCACTGACTTCCCGTGTGGGGCGCGATACCCTAATTTCTCCATAGCGCCCCAGCGGCAAGTCGAGACATAACTCTCTGTCAGACCAAGGAATTCAGCAATGGCATCATCAGAAAATCCAGACAGCGCCATCGCAAGAATTTTTTCTTCTGTTTCGTTGCGGTTGTTGGCTGCGGGCCGCGTTTCAGCCCTCATGTAATCTTGGACAAAGCGGAACGCCATGCTTTCCAGGGTGCCCTGTTCATCCGGCCGGATGCCAGCATCGCGGCTGGTGCAAAATCCAACGGTATAAAGACGATTGCCTATGCGCACCGGCACGCCAGCGCCATCCCTCAGGCCGAACGTGGCTATTTCATTGAAATAATCACTGTTCATGTTTCTGAGCATGTTAAATGTCAGCGAGGAGTCGCTGACGGGAAGCATATGAGTGAACGGGTCGATTTCATAGTAGCCCCGTTCCGCGTAGCGGTGGACGAAGTCCGCTGACCATGATGCTGCGATACATGGGAAGCTGCTGTCTTTTATAACATCTTCCTCCCCTTCCATTCCCCAGAAGGAAACAAACTCAAACCCCATGGCGGCGCTGTTGGCCAAGAGTGTGTTGAAAAGGGGCGCTATATCCTTGTGGGAGTCCACAATCTCGAACCGCTTGATATTTTCCATAACGACAGGCCCTTTCTTCCCCAGCGACCCCGACAAGACCCACATTCTTGGTTGTCGTGCCGCGCATATATTCAACAGGGAAGATACCACGCAACCGAACGAATTCCAGAAAAATTTTCCAAATACACACATAGCGTGTACGCATACGAAGTTGCCTTGATTGCAAGGGGTTGTCCCCCTGTTGGTCGATTTTGCTGTTCTCGTTACGGTTTTAAATCCCATGTAGTCAGGGTGAAAATTTGTCTGGAAAACGTCAATTATGGTTGATACAGTGCTATCGCCGCATCGTAAGGGTGTGCGGCGTTGCGATAGTATGTCGCTCCGGCTGATGGCGGGGGATTGAGTAATGAACGAAGCAAGAAAAGTGTCAGGCGTAAAAGCGCCAGTTGGTCGTGATGGAGGCGAGCTGTTTACAGCTCTCTGTTCCAGGGCTAAGGACTTGGGTTTTGAATGCGTCACATTCATGGGCGTGGCTGGTGATGACGAGGCGTCAAGAGACATCGGGTATCCCTTTATTGCGGCATCCTGTCCGCCCGGGTGGGTGGATCTTTACAAGGAACGCGCCTATCACAAGGTTGATCCGGCCCTTTTGCTTGCCCCCGTTGCCATGGGGACGATGAGCTGGGATGATCTGGATGGCGCAAAGCTGGATTTTTTCCGGGAGGCGTCTTCGCATGGCTTGCGAACTGGTCTTTCTATCCCTGTGCAGCTGCCATTGCGGACGTATCTGTTGAACTTTGCCACGGCAAGGGAGGAAGCGATCAGTATTCCCGTCCGGTCCGAGCTGGAGGGGCTGGCGTTCATGTTCGTCCAGAACTGGTTGCGTGCCTGCCCACAGCAGGAGCCGTCGCCTGCCTTCAGTGAAAAGACTCTCAAGATTTTGCGTATGTGTTTGCTGGGGTTTGACTGCAGCTCTATCGCGACATCTCTTGGCATGACGGCCCACGGTATCTCGTGGCACCTGAAAGATGCCCGTAGGAAGTTGCGTTGCCAGACAACCATGCAGGCCTGTGGGAGGGCCTTGTTCCTGGGTCTTATAAAAGTTTAGTTGCGCTTGAGCCGCATCGCCGTGGGTGCCGGAACATTTGTGTCCGGCTCCGGCGCTTTTTTTATCCGCGGAAAACAGTTCTGGAAGCAAGGTTCCTTGTTGTGAGGGGCCTCGAACAGTTCTTGTGCGGGTGGTCATTGGCTTGAGGTTGTGGTACCCGTTCAGCTATCGTCTGGCGATGCGGGTTGTCTTATGAACGTTACTCTTTCTGATATAGCAGAGCAGTCCGAGGTTCGCTTTGGGACCAGTGGCGTGCGTGGCTTGGTTGATGCGATGACCGATGAGGTCTGCCAAGCCTATACGCAGGCCTTCCTGATGCTCGTGAAAAGGAAAGGCAGGTCTTCTGACCTAGTTGTTGGTCACGATCTTCGTCCCAGTAGTCCCCGCATTGCGTCAGTCTGTGCCGCTATAGCTCAGGAGGCTGGCTTCCGGGTTCGCTATGCCGGCGTTCTGCCGACACCTGCTTTGGCTTGGTATGGGCAGATGATCGAGGCTCCCGTTCTTGTGGTGACCGGCAGCCATATTCCTTTCGATCGTAATGGCATCAAGTTTTATCGTCCGGACGGGGAACTGTCCAAGGACGATGAGGTGGCCATGATGCAGATGACTGTGGCTAAGGTGGTAACGGTAATACCAGCTGCGCTGCCCACTCTGGAAACAGTGGTCGCAGATGCTTATGTGCGTCGGTATGTGGATTTCTTCGGGGCAGGCGCCTTGGAAGGGATGCGTGTTGCCGTCTTCGAACATTCCAGTGCGGCGCGTGATATCTTGCGGGTCATTCTGGAGGCGTTGGGAGCCCGTGTTCTTTCCATCGGCAGAACAGACCGTTTTGTGGCCATCGATACCGAGGCTGTCAGTCCTGCAGATGTGCGCGCCGCCCGTGAATGGGCGCAGAGCTTGGATTTTGATGCCGTTGTTTCAACAGACGGTGACGGTGACCGGCCCCTTGTTGGGGATGAGGGGGGGAACTGGCTACGGGGGGATACCGTTGGCCTTTTGTGTTCCCGGTTTCTTGGTGCGGATCATGTTGTGACGCCGGTCAGCAGCAATACGGCCTTGGAGCACTCAGGTTGGTTCAGGGCGGTAACGCGTACGCGGATTGGGTCGCCCCATGTTATTGCAGCCATGCAGGATGATGTAACGGGACACAATATATGCGTGGGATATGAGGCCAATGGCGGTTTTCTCCTGGGAAGCCGTATTGTTCATGAGGATCGTGTTCTTGAGCCATTAGTAACCCGTGATTCTGTTCTGCCGATCGTGACGCTTCTTGCTGCGGCACGTATGTGCGGGTGTTCCCTGTCTGCCTTGATGGCTGATCTGCCACAGCGTTTTACGGCCAGTGATCGCTTGCAGGATATAGATCCAGCCCGGAGTTTGGCTCTGCTGGATGAGTTGCGGAAGGATGCGAATGGTTTGTTGCGTTATCTGCCCCCCGATTGTGGAACCATTGTCTTGGTTGATCAAACGGATGGGTTGCGTGTGACGTTCTCCTCGGGTGATATCGTGCATTTGCGCCCTTCGGGTAATGCGCCCGAGCTACGGTGTTATACCGAGTCCGGAACCCCCGGTCGCGCCGAAGACCTGTGTCGTTTCTGCCTGGCGTCGCTGCCGTGAGGGTTTTGGTCACAGGGGCAAATGGTTTTGTCGGGCATGCACTGTGTGTGGCGCTTGCCGCATCGGATCATTTTGTACCCGTTCCAGCTGTTCGTCTGGACGGGCAGTCGATTGCCGGCATACCGGCTGTTCCTGTCGGGTCTATTGATGCCGGTACCGATTGGTCCCCGGCTTTGGCCGGGTGCGACGCGGTTGTGCATCTGGCGGCCCGCGTTCATGTTATGCGGGAGAATCATCCTGATCCTTTGTCTGCTTTCAGGGACGTGAATACGCAGGGAACCCTAGCTTTGGTGCAGCAGGCCATACAGGCTGGCATCAAGCGTTTCATTTACATAAGCACCATCAAGGTTTCCGGGGAGGGCCGCGAGGCAGAAAAACCCTATCGGGAAGATGATCAATCGGCTCCTTCTGATGCTTATGCCTTGTCCAAATGGGAAGCGGAGCAAGGGCTACGTCGTTTGGCTCTTGGTAGTGGTATGGAATGGGTTGTGATCCGCCCGTCGTTGGTCTATGGGCCCGGGGTCAAAGGCAATTTTGCCACTATGATGACGTGGTTGCAGAGGGGGACTCCCTTGCCTCTTGCCTCTGTATCCTGCAACAGACGCTCCATGATTGCCGTTGATAACCTTGTGGATCTGATTGCTCTGTGCTTGGTTCATCCGGGCGCAGCGAACCAGTTGTTTCTGGCGGCAGACGGGGATGATGTCTCGACGGCGGATCTTCTACGATCTCTTGCCGAAGCTATGGGTACGCGCGCGCGTCTCTTTCCTGTTCCTGTTTCCTGGCTGCGGTGTCTTGGCCTTTGTGCAGGTATGGGGCCGGCTGTTGACCGATTATGCCAGTCCCTGACAGTTGACATCTCCAAAGTTCGCTCTGTGCTGGGATGGAAGCCACCCCTTACGCTCCGGCAAGGTTTGGCACGTACTGTGGCCCATCTTGTGGAGAGGTGAGGTGTCCGATGACTCGTCGCCACCAGCTTGAACAGGCTTTGTCCCTTTTGGCTCCCACTCTTCCACAGTGGGAGAAACAGGCTGCGCTGGATCATGCCCAGGATTCACCCGGTTTGCGGCGGGGGTCGGTTCAGGCCGCGGCCTGGTTGTCTTTGGTGGCTTTGGCCCGTCATCATTTTACAGACTATGATGCTCTGCTTGAGGATGGCTACAGTCGTGATGCGGCGCGTGCCATAGTTTGCGGGCAACTCAATACCGTGCTTTTGTCCTGGGGTTGTCGTCGCACCGTGGGGGACGATGATCCCGCTTGGTCAGCGGATATATCTCCATCCCGGTCGTCGCGACCGGAATAGGGATGTCATCTCAGTGCGTCTGGATAAAGCTGCGATGGGTTCCCTGAAGAACAACTGCGGTGAGCACGTTACTGCGCCAGGCCCCGGTATCAATCCCGATTCGGTTTGCCCTGTTTTCTGGTGTCGGGTGTATGGTGTGACCATGTACCACGGTGTGCTCCCGCGTATCGGTGCACGACAGGAAGGGTTCCCGGATCCACAACATGTCCCGTCGGCTTTGACGGCCCAGTGAAATTCCGGGGCGTATCCCAGCGTGTACGAAAAGGTAGTCTCCGCATGTCGTCCATAGGGGCATGTTTTGCAGAAACTGGCGGTGTTCCCCGGGGAAGGCAGCCCTGAAGGCACGTGACAGTTTGAAACGATCCAGCGTCTCCGGTTCCTTGTCCGGCGTATCCACACCATAGCTGTGCAGTGTTTCTAGGCCACCGTATTTCAGCCAGTTCAACCCGTCGGCAGGGTGTTCAAGGAAGCTCAGAAGGGAGTCTTCGTGATTACCCAGCAGGCAGCGTGTTTCTCCGTTTTCCAGGGAGAGAGTCCGCAAGCGTTCCAGAACGCCGGGCGTATCAGGTCCCCGGTCAACGTAATCACCCAAGGTAATCAAAAGCACCCGCTCTTTTGCTTGGCGTCGCTGGGCTATATCGTGGCCAATCTGTTCCAGAAGGGCGTCCAGAAGATCAAGGCGCCCGTGGATATCGCCTATGGCGTAAACAACCAGCCCTTCCGGAACAGCAGCATGTGTGCCCGAGGACTTATCATCTGACATGACGAACCCTTCCGGTTGTGCACGACACCAAATCCCAGTGTGGCCTTGCTGTCAGGACGTGCTCCGGTCAAGGAGAGCTGACCCCAGGTGCTGGCGTATGGCTGCCCCAAGCTGGGCATCCATATCCTGCATCAGGTGCTCTACCAGTTCAAACCAGATCTGGTCACGTTCAGCCAGAGATGCTTTCTCGGGAATTGTTATGGTCCTCCACGCTGTGGCCGATGCTTCGTGACGCACAACGCCGGCGCCATCAACAATCTGGACCGCGATATTGGCTTTTGCGGCATAGCGTGCCTCTGGCTCGTTGGTAAAGAAGCCGGTGATTCCCTTCTTGGTTGGAAGCTTGGTTTCTGTTACGGATGCCTCGCGTATATCAACCCGGATATGTCTTTGATGAGTGTGGGTTGTTGTAATCCGGTCCTGTGCCCATGTCCGCATGGCCTGTTCCGGTGACAGAGGCATACGATGTTCGACATGTGGGCTGCGCAGTGGTGGGATATAGCTTGTCACAATATCCGGACCTTGTGCTGCAAACCGAAAGGGAGCCTTTGTCAGGAAGCGTAACTCTGGTTGTTTGGAAACGGGTGGCCCTTGGTCCGAACACCCGGCAGCAAGTGACAGCATGGCAAAAAGGCAGACTGTGCCCAGAGCGGGCAGAAACCGCGAAAACGGGAAAGCGTATGTCATGGTGATGTTGTACCTTGGGAGAGGACTTCGATATCCGATGCGCTGAAGATGTATTCCGTGGAACAGAACTGGCACTGGACGCTGACCGATCCATCATCAAGCTGCATCTCGCCCAAGCTGCTGGGGCTGAAGGTTGCCAGCGTTTCTTCCACCCTTTGCCGTGAGCAACGGCACCCGAATACCAAGGGGCGGGGTGGCAATACAGACAGATCCTCATCGTGGAACAGGCGGTGCAGAACAGTGCCGGCCTCAAGGCCGGGATCAAGGAGTTCAGCCGTTGTCAGGCTCCCAAGAAGGATGACGGCCGTGCGCCAGGCCTCGTCTGCATCGTCCTTGGATATGGAGAGGATTTTGCCACCATCGACCGGCATTCTCTGGATCATCAGGGCAGCAGCCCGCCATCCGTTGTGGTTCGGGCATGGGGCTTCGGATGCAACCTTGATAGCTGTTTCCAGCTGCTCGGACTGACGGAAATAGGCATGGAGGCACTCTGAAAGGGTTCGGCCTGTCAGTTCCACCAGCCCCTGATAGCGTTCAGGAACATTCCCTTGGTCAACCGTAAAGGCCAAGTGCCCTGTTCCCAACAGCTTTTGTACGCTTGCTTCTTCGGCAGTGCCGGGGTCATCCAATCCATCCGCTGTTTCATCGAAGGTGGCGCAGGCACGGACCTGTCCATCCGATGTTACATCAGCCACCAGCTGCCGTACCGGCCCGCTGCCTTGGGCCTGCAGGGTAAAGACACCATTGAATTTCAGGGCATTGGCCAATACCGAGGCCAGAGCCGCAGCTTCTGCTACCAGCCGTGAAATGGCCGCCGGGTACTTGTGTCGCTCCAGAATGGCATCCGAGGTTGCGCACGTGCGGGCCAAGCGTCCCCTCAACAAGCCGCCGTGCAATAAAAAGGGCAGGGCAAAATCCGGGGTCTGGGGGGCACTCTGGTCAGTCATGAACAATCTCGGCAACACACGACAAAAGGGCGAAAGAGGATCTGTCAACGGATCTTGGTTGTTAACAGGTTATGGGTGCAGTTTATACCCCCGCCAAGAAAGACCAAACCGTCTTTCTGGAGCTTGGGGTCATTTTTCTGCTTTAGCCTGCGTGGTTATGTTAAAGGCTTCAACTTTTCAGGCGATATCCTGACCTGATCAGGACATGGCATGTAAGCATCAGCACCACGTTTGTTAGCGCAACAACCCAGAGACCGGTTTCAGGCAGGGCTGCTTCATGACCAATAAAGCCGTACCGGAAGCCGTCAACCATGTAGAAGAAGGGATTCAGATGGGCAATGAACAGAAAGTTATCCGGCAGGCGGTCGATGGAATAGAACGTGCCGGACAGGAATGACAGTGGCGTGATGATAAAGTTTGTGATTCCGGCCATGTGGTCAAACTTCTCTGACCATACACCGGCCAGAATGCCCAGCAGGCTGAGAATCATGCTGGCACCGACGGCATGGAACAGGATGTAGCCCCAATTATGGATATGCAGGGTCACGAAAGGTAACATGCCAACCCCGATCGCCACTCCGACAACCATGCCCCGTGTCATGCCGCCAAGGGCAAATCCAAGCGTCAGTTCCCAGGGCGAGAGGGGAGGCATCAGGACATCGATGATATTCCCCTGGATCTTGGAGATAATGAGCGAACTGGATGTGTTGGCAAAAGCATTCTGCACCATGCCCATCATGATCAACCCGGGTGCCAGAAACTCCATGAAGCTGACCTGTCCCACGGTTTGCTGTGCGCTGGATCCAAGGGCAAGGGCAAAGATTGCCAGGAACAGGAGTGATACAACCATTGGTGCTGCGATTGTTTGTTGCCAGACCTTGATAAAACGTCGGACTTCGCGCAGATATAGCTCCCACAGGCCAAGCCAGTTTACGGGGCCCATCGCACGGGGCGCAGGGGGCGGGAATGCGGGGGCCTCGGTCATGGTGACAGCTTTCAGTTTCTGGTTTTGCAGGACTGCAGAAGGAAACGGCCAACACGTGCGAAGGTCAAGATGTCTTGCATCTTGATGTCAGGGTTCCGATCATTTTGCCTGTACGGGAAACACATTGCATGTACGAGAAGAAAGCGGATCCGGTTCCTCTGGGGGTAGAGAGCTTGATGAAGGCTGCCCTTCATTACCTGGAGCGGTTTGCGGCCAGTCGTGATGGTGTGCGTCGCGTTCTGGAACGGCGCGTTGCCCGTTCGGATCCTGCCGGGAATATGGATGCTGAAGCTGTGTCTTCTGCGATTACGGCTGTTCTGGATCGTTTGACGGATCTTGGTTATCTCGATGATGCTTCCTTTGCGGAATCTCGTGCCCGTTCCTTGGTGGCGCGGGGTGTTTCTGCGCGGGGTGTACGGTCCCGTTTGCGTCAGAAGGGTGTATCTCCAGAACTGGTTGAACAGGCCCTGTGTGGTCTGGCTGCTGACAGGGCTGGTGATAGTGAGATCGATCCGGATTTGACGGCTGCTGTTATTTTTGCCCGACGGCGCCGTATCGGGCCATGGGGTGACCCGGAAAGCCGTAGTGCCCGGCGTTACAGGGACATGGCCGCCTTGGCCCGTCGTGGGTTTGCTACGGATGTCATTCGCCAAATTCTGGATGCCTGTAACCCTGATGATCTGGAATCCGCAATTGGACCTGTATAGGGGTATTTCCCCCTGTAATCAGCGGGTGACGTGGATGGTTCCGGTCATTCCGGCTTCGTAGTGCCCGGGAATCAGGCAGGCAAAACCAAACGTTCCAACGCGGTTGAACAGCCATACGACATCGTTGGATGCGTTTGGTTGGACATGTGCCATATGAGGCTCGGCATGACTCATGTCCGGGTTGTGCCGCATGATGTCTGCGTGTTCTGCAAGCTTGTCGGGTGTGCCAAGAACGAACTCATGCAAGGTGTTCCCATGATTATCGACCTTGAAACGAACGGTTTCGCCCACGCGGACTGTAAGGGTATCGGGTGTAAAGCGCATGGTATCACTCGTGCTCAAGACAATCGTTCGGGTCACGGCCTCAGGTACGCCTGCAATACCCCATTCCTGCTGCACGGGCTGGGAGGCATGTTCGTGTGAGTGTTGTGCGTGATGGTCTGCTTCATGCGCATGGGCCGGGCAGGAGAGTGCCATGACAAGGCAGGCACACAAGACGAGTTTCTTCACTTTATCATTCCTGTAACGGAGGCAGATAAACATTCAGGACAGAGGCCCGGATCTGGCACCAAATATATCACGCTCTTCTTCTGTGGTTGCTTGAGTTTTTTTTCTCTACCCTGCACTGTTGCGCGTATGGGGTATCTTCAGCAGACCATCACTTTTCTTTCTCACTATGGAATAGAGCCAGCAGCTCTTTTCCCGCCATTGCTGTTGGCTCTGTGGTGGTTCTGGTGGCGTTGGTATCGTGACCGTGCATCGTGGCAAACTGCGGGGATAGAGGCCGAGATGCTGTCCCATGTCATGGCGGTCAGTCCGGATGGGTGGTATCTGTGGTCCGCATCGGACGATCCTGTCAAGGACGGAGATCTGCTGGGGGGAGGGCAGTGCTCGCGGCGGCTTGCTGTCATGCTGTCGTTGTTTTCCGGTCATTCGGCCTCTTTTGGTGATGTTGTTTCAGTCTTTCTGCCAGGTGATGGTGCACGTCTGTCTTCCCTTGTGCATCGCTTGCGCAGTGAAGGAGAGGGATTCTCGATCATTCTTGGTCTACAGCCTGCGGAGGGGCAGGAAGACGTATTGCGTCGTGTCGAGGTATCAGGGGTACGGGCCTTGGCTGATGATGGCCGCTGTCTTGCCGATGTGCTCTGGGCCCGTGATGTATCGTCCGGTGAGGAAGACCGTCGCGAGTTGTTGGCACGTTTTCACTGTGCTGCCAGCGAGGCGTTCCGTTTGAGGCGTGTTCTGGATACCATTCCGGTTCCGGTCTGGGTTCGTGATGATGGTCTGGATATTATTCTGGCAAATCGGACGTTCCTGGATGCGGTTGATTCCTCGTCTGGGCAGTGTGGATCCAGCGTGCAGGAGCTTGTTGCCGGATCTGCTGTCCGGGATTTGCGGTCTATGGCGTCGGCAGTCCGGGCTTCTGGCCGGGCTCGCTCCGGAACGTGGCATACGGTTGTTGGTGGCAGTCGCCGGTTGATGGAAATTACAGAGAGTCCTGTTATTCCTGGCCAAGGTTCGGATGATGGCCTCCACACCGTGGGGGTTGCCCAGGATATTACCCGTCTTGAGGTGTTGCGTCAGGCGACAGAGCAGCAAATGGGCAGTCATGTCGCTGTCCTGGAGCGTTTGGGCACGGCTGTTGCCATTTTTGGTTCTGATACGCGACTGCGTTTTCATAATCCTGCGTTTGCTCGGTTATGGAAGCTTGATCCATTATGGTTGGCGACATCAAATCCAGACTATGCCGAAGTTCTGGAACAACAGCGGCTGAATCGTCTTCTTCCCGAAGTTGCCGATTATCCGGCTTTCCGGCAGCGTGAACTGGCCCGTTTCAAGGCTCTGCTCGAGCCGATGGAGGATCTCCTTCATCTTCCGGATGGAAAGACGTTGCGGCGGGTTCTGGCCCCTCATCCTTTGGGGGGGCTTCTGGCGACGTACGAAGATGTGACCGACCGGTTGACCCTGGAGGCACGCCTGCGGCAAGTTCTGGCGGTCCAGGACCAGATTATGGACGCGTTGCCCCAGGCTGTTGCTGTTTTTGATGCTGACGGGCATCTGTGCCAGGCAAATACAGCTTTCCGGACCTTGTGGAAAGTAGATGCGGAGACTCTGGCGCAGCATCCTGCATTCGCGATGCTTCTGGCCCGACAGCCAGATGTTATCCGGGCCGATCCGATCTGGACGTCTGTCCAGACATTCCTGTCCGCACCTCCCGGTGATCGTGGTGTCTTTCCTTCCTTTTCCGGATCGTTACCTGCAGGAGTTATGGTTGTTGCTCTGCCTGATGGTTGTGTTCTCCTTGTTCAGCCAGATGTTGCAGAGGGAGCATGCCTGCCCATAACGGCCAATCCGGCTTATGTATTGTCATCGCTGGCCGAGCTGATACGGGCTCCTCTTGGAACGGTTGGCAGTCTGTGTGAAGTCTTGTTGACTGGCCACATGGGAGGTCTGGATCCGTCCCGGCAGGAGTACGCCGGGCGAGTGATGGCGCTTCTGCATTTTCTGTCCGTTATCAACGACGCCGTTCTTGACTTGGACTGGTTGCAGGCGCAGTCAGAGGACCCTGTATCGGGTGTCGTAAATTTGCGCGACCTGATGTCTGTTGTGCTGGCTGATGTCCAGGCTGCTGCAACTCATCGGGATGTAGTCCTTGACTATCGCTATGATGCGTCCTGTAACAGGATTTCTGCGGATGGTTCTTCCTTGCGCCAGAGTCTTGTCCTGGTGTTTGCCTCTGCCCTTGCCGCAGCTTATAACCACGGGAGGATTCGTCTTGAGGTGCGTGACGAGCCGGTTGTTTCCCTGTCTGGTGCGGTTCTGCCGGGTGTGGTGGTGACTGTTTCGGATGATGGGGCTGTGCTTGGTCATGACGTCTGTTCGGCCGTTCTGGCTCTTGCAAGGAGTGGTATCCGCCGTAATGGGGGCAGGTTGTCTGTCTTCTCTGTTTCCGGCCGCGGAACACGGGTTCAGATCCGACTGCCTTCCCTTGTCAGCGGGGACGTGTCAGCAGCGGTGGCTTCCAAGTTTCATGAGGCATTAACCCGCGAAGCCTGAGTCCCGTTCTGCTTTCCTTATGTCGAATGTGGCTCGTTGGTGAAATAAGTCCGGTACTCTCTTGATAGGGCAGGGTTGCTGCACCACGATCTGGCCGCATGTGTGATAGCGCCGGTAGATGGCGCCTAGCACTCCGTAACCGGAAGAGGTCTTGCGCCTGTCGCAAACCGGCATCGGGTTTTTCTTGTCCCCCTGCGCACCAATCCCGGTGAAACTTCCGTCTCTTGCCCCCGGATACCGTTTCCGGGGGTCTTTTTCGGTGTTTGTCGGGGTTGTTTTTATCAGCTCCCGGTTTGTTCTTGTTCTGTATTCAGGGCTGTATCATCCGGGTTATCGGGTGTTACCTGATCGTGATCCGGGGCCTGTGATGTATTCGGCGTGGTTGGAAGAACTGACTCCCGGTTTGGGTTCTGGAAATAGTCGGCAAACAGGGTTTCTCCCAGAATCTCCCGGGCCTGGATATCGGCGTCCTCGCGCGCACCCAGCGCCTCCAGGGTCAGGGCATGGGTTTCAACTGCCATTTCGGCCGCCAGAAGGCGTTCCCGATCCGGATCATTGGACAGGCGGTCTCGTTCTTCCTTGAGCAAAAAGAGGTACAGGCGGAACTGGCGGAAGGCCTGATCCCGTACGCCCTCCAGGCGCCGCTCTGCTTCTTCCCGCCGGACTTGCTCGGCCAGAAGCTGCTGCTGGAGGCTGTCGTGCTCCCCGGCCAGGCGTTCCCGCTCCATTTCGGCAGAAGCAGCCTGGTCAAAGACCGAATTGAACTCCTCCCTCAGGGCATTGAGTTCGCCGCGAAGCTTGGCAATCGTCAGCCGTGCTTCATCGCTGCCGGGCTCCTTGTTTTTCACCCGTGCCGCCATGTAGCGGCGATAGCTGATCAGGTATGGAGCAATGGTTTCGTGCTGAAGATGGTATCGTTCGGATATACCGCACACATCGCGCAGGCGCTCGCCTATATCAGCCTGACGCAGCAGGCCCCGCAGGGTGGCCGGGATAATCAGGGGCAGGGCCGTATCAGGCAGGTCACGACATATGATGGCCCAACGTTGCAGAACCTCCGGGCTGCGGGGGTCGTCAAGCTTGTGGCCGTGCCGGATGGATCCCAGAAGCCGGTCTAGAAATGCCCGCGACGGATCCTGTTCACCACTACGCACGCCTGTTGGTCCCCTCTTGCCCAGATACTTACAAGGTACGTCCGGGGCCCTTGTACGGCAAGGCTTGATCCGTTGTCCGTACAGACATACCTTGCGGACCCAGGCGAGTCTGCCGGGCCTGTCCCGTACCCGGATCAAGGACTGCTGTCAGAGAAGGATAGTCTGATGAGTTCCCATACCCCTGCTGTTGCCCGTATTGTTCTGGTTGGCGCATCGGGCCATCTGGCCCGTGAAATCCTGGATACCCTTGCCGAGCGGGATATTCCTGTCATCCGTCTGGTAGCCTTGGACAGTCAGGCCCGTATCGGGCGTGAAGTCTCCTATGGTGACGATGATGTGCTGAAGATATCCGGTCATGAGACCTTCGATTTCCGGGCCTCGGACCGTGTCGTTCTGGCAACGGAGCCACGTGAGGCATCTGCCGTTGCATCTCGCGCTATGCGGGTTGGTGCCATGGTTATTGATCTCAGCGGGCACTTCCGGCGCGATCCGTCTGTCCCATTGGTGGTGGCCGGAGTGAATCCGGCCAATGTTGACCGTGCGGAAAAGAAGGGTGTCCTTGCGGTTCCCTCTCCTGTGGCCCTGATGGTGTCAAAAGTGCTTGCCCCGTTGCATGACCGCTTTGGTCTTGTGCGGGTTGTGGCCTCAACCTACGAATCCACTTCCGGAGCCGGACGTGAAGGGATGGACGAGTTGTTCCGCCAGACCCGTGGTATTTATGTCAACGAGCCGCCAGCTTCGAGCCGGGAGATTTTCCCCAAACAGATTGCGTTTAATGTGATCCCCCAGGTCGGGTCTTTCTCTGATATGGGAGCAACCGAAGCCGAAGATGAAGCTGCAGCCGGCTTGGCCCGGATGTTGCCGGGTGCTGCCGTTCACGTGAACTGTGCCCGTGTGGCTGCTTTTGTGGGTGCTGCGGCTTACATCAATATCCAGTGCGAATCCCCCGTCTCCGAGCAGGCTGTCAGGGAGCTCCTGCGTGAGAGCGACAGCGTATCGGTTGTCGATCACCGGGTGGAGGAGGGATACGTCACTCCTGCTGAGACTTCTGGCGAGGAACCCGTCTTTGTATCCCGCCTGCGCGGGGATATCAGCGTTGAAAACGGGCTGTCTTTCTGGTGTGTTGCCGATGCCTTGCGCCAGGAAGCTACAAACGTTGTGGATATTCTGGCGCTGGTGGACCGCCTGGACGAGCAGGGCTAACAGGGGGTTTCTTACTGCGTTGCAGGATGCATTGCAAAGTGCGGGAATCGCTGTTTTCCGGGGGGTGTTTTCCCTTCCTAACCGCGCTTGCCCCCGGTTTTGTCCGGTCTTGGGCTTGTTGGCATGGAACCTGCCTTCCCATGTTGTGCGAGGGGACTACCCCGCGCAGCGTGCAGGCAGCCAGCTGTGCCGCTCAGGCGTGGCTGAAAAGGGCGAATGTCGGTTTTCCTTCCGCGCTCGGGAAGCCGGCTATCCCTCCCGCCCGGAATGCCGCGTGCTTCCGGTGGCCGTCGGGTCATTCCCTCCCCCGCCCGACCTGACGGCCACCGCGACGCACTTTCCCCCTGACTTTCCCACCTTCAGGCTTCCAAGGCTTTGACGCCCGGCAGGTCCCGTCCTTCCAGCCATTCCAGGAATGCGCCCCCCGCTGTGGAGACGTAGGAGAACTGGTCCTGAACCCCGGCATTGGCCAAGGCACCGACCGTATCCCCGCCACCGGCAACGGTCAGCAGATTTCCTTTGCGCGTCAGGTCTGCCGCAGCCCGGGCCACAAGGTTGGTTGCAGCATCAAAAGGCTTGATCTCGAAAGCACCCAGGGGGCCATTCCAGACCAGGGTCCGGAAGGATGCCAGACGATCGGACAGAGCGCGGGCTGAATCCGGCCCGATATCCAGAATCATTTTGTCTTCCGGTACAGACTGTACCGGAACAACTTGCCGCCCTGCTGTTTCACTCAGGCTGTCAGCTACAACAACATCAGTGGGCAGAACAACGGTGCATCTGGATTTTTCTGCCTTGTCCAGGATGGTCCGTGCTGTTTCTGCCATCTCTTTCTCGCACAGGGATTTGCCAATCTGGATGCCCTGTGCATGCAGGAAGGTATTGGCCATGCCGCCACCAATAACCAGCAGGTCAACCCGTTGTACCAAGTTGCCAAGCAGGTCCAGCTTGGTCGAGATCTTGGCCCCGCCTACAATTGCGGCAACCGGATGCTCGGGGCGTTCCAGCGCCCGTCCCAGCGCTTCCAGCTCAGCCTGCATCAGGCGCCCGGCTGCTGCCGGCAGCAAGTGAGCCAGTCCCTCGGTTGAAGCGTGGGCGCGGTGCGAGGTTGAGAACGCGTCATTGACGTAAAGCTCACCCAATTCGGCAAGTGCTCTTGCGAAGTCAGGGTCGTTCTTCTCTTCCTGGCTATGGTAACGAAGATTCTCCAGCAGGACGATGTCACCCTGTCCCATGCCGTTGACAACCGTTTTGGCGGGTACGCCGATACAGTCTTCAGCAAAGGTAACCGGGCAGCCTGTTGCCGTGGACAGGGCGCTGGCAACCGGGCGCAAGCTCATGGCCGGGACGCGCTCTCCCTTTGGGCGCCCGAAGTGTGACATGACAACGACCTTGGCGCCCTTTTGGGCCAGTTCGGTAAGGGTCTTGGCAGAGCGTTGGATCCGGGTTGAGTCCGTAATCTGTCCGTCTTTCATGGGCACATTCAGGTCTGAACGGACCAGAACATATTTTCCCTGTACGTCAAGGTCATCGATTGTCTTGAAAGTTGGCATGGTGCAGTCCGCAAAAGGCCGGTACAAAAAGGAAGAAAAAGCCCTGCACAAATGGGGCAGGGCTTTTCAGAGCGTCAGGTCACAGCGTCTTGCCGATGGCGACAGCTGTATCCAGCATCCGGTTGGAGAAGCCCCACTCGTTGTCATACCACGACATGACACGCAGGAAGTCCCCGTCCATGACCTTTGTGCCACCGGCGGCAAAAGACGACGAGTTCGGGTTGTGGTTGAAATCAATCGAGACAAGGGGCAGATCGTAATAGCCGAGGATCCCCTTCAGCTCACCCTCTGCGGCGGTCTGCATGGCGGCGTTGACAGCCTCGACGCTGGCGGCCTTGCCCAGCATAACCTTCAGATCCACCAAGGAAACGTTGGCTGTCGGGACGCGCACGGCCACGCCATCCAGCTTGCCCTTCAGTTCCGGCAGCACTTCACCAACAGCCTTGGCAGCTCCTGTTGAGGTCGGGATCATTGACATGGCTGCAGCGCGTGCACGGTACAGATCCTTGTGCAGGGTATCCACGGTGTTCTGGTCGCCGGTGTAAGCATGTACGGTGGTCATGAACCCTTTTACGATCCCGAAGTCACGATGCAGGATGTGAGCCACCGGGGCCAGGCAGTTCGTGGTGCAGGATGCGTTCGAGATGACCTTGTGATCAGCCGTAATCTTGTTGTGGTTGACGCCATACACAACAGTCAGGTCCGCACCCTTTGACGGGGCGGAAACCAGTACCCGCTTTGCGCCATTGTCCAGGTGGACTGCAGCTTTGTCGCGGTCTGAAAAGATACCGGTGCATTCTGCAACGATATCAATGCCAAGGTCACCCCACTTCAGGGCCTTCGGATCGCGTTCGGCAAAGCAGCGGATGGTCGCTCCGTTGATCATCAGGCTGTCATCGGCTGCACGGACATCGGCGGACAGGATGCCATGAACAGAATCATACTTCAGAAGATGGGCATTGGTGGCAACCGGGCCCAGGTCGTTGATGGCCACGACCTCGATATCCTTGCGGCCGGATTCGACCAAGGCGCGCAGAACCAGGCGGCCGATGCGGCCAAAACCGTTAATTGCAACGCGAACAGCCATAAAGATCCTCCATTCAAACACAGTCTGCCAGACACAGGGGCAGGCCGAAAAACAGGGCGCACACAACGGGAATTTCCCAGACAGAATTCTCTGTCTGTATTCATGTTGGCGGTGGCTACGTATGTCACGGAAGATTGTGTAAATCCAGACCCAAGCCAACGTAATGGAAAAAACCTCATCCTTGATGTGGATAAAAGCCCCCGAAACCGGCAATATGAGGGCAGAGGAGGGGCTGTTGTCACAGCTGTCCGAATGCTGGATTTCTCACCGGGGGTAGAATCGATGTTTCGAACCGCTGAACTGGGGCGCAAGATTTCCAGGAAAGAGTTTGACGCCGTAACACCGGCGTTGCGCACTGAGCTGATTACCCTCCAGCAGACACTGCGTCATGCCGATTTCCCGGTCATCCTGGTGTTTGCCGGTGTGGATGGGGCAGGAAAAGGTGAGAGCATAAACCTTCTCAGCGAGTGGCTTGATCCGCGCTGGATGTCGACGTCCGCTTACGGAGACCCTTCGGATGAGGAGCGGGAGAGGCCATCTGCCTGGCGGTACTGGCGGGATTTGCCGCCACGCGGCTGTATCGGCATGTTCATGGGGTCCTGGTACTCTGCCCCGGTGATGGATCGGGCCTGGGAGCGTATTTCTCTGGCCGAGATGGACGAGCAACTGGCGCGGATTGCTCATTTTGAAAAAATGCTGGCTGATGATGGGGCCCTGATCCTGAAATTCTGGATGCATCTTGGTCGTGATGCCCAGCGGCGTCGCCTCAGAAAGCTGGAGAAAAAGCCCCATGAGGCTTGGCGGGTGACCAAGCGCGACTGGAAGCACTGGGAGATGTACGACAACTTCATCGCTGCCGCAGAGCGTACCATTCGCATGACCAGCGATGGTCATGCCCCGTGGACGATCATTGAAGGCGAAGATGTCCGGTATCGTTCCCTGACCTTGCTGATGACGTTGCGTGATGCTCTGGTCCGGCACCTTGAGGCACGGGATCTGCGCCGCAAGCTGCTTGAGACTGTGAAAAAGGATGAGAGTGCTGTTCGTGCCGGCCGCTCTGTTCCGGCTGTGGCCAAAACACGCAAGCGTGCCGGAGCACAGGCGGACGCCGGTCTTTTGTCCGTATCATTGCCTCAGCAGCCGACCATTCTGGATGCCTTGGACATGAGTCTGGACCTGGAGCCTGCTGAATATGCCGAGCGCATTCGTGCCGGTCGCAGCCGCCTTGCCGGGTTGTCGCGTTTGGCACGTGCTTATGGTGTTTCCAGCGTCCTGGTGTTTGAGGGCTGGGATGCCGGTGGCAAGGGTGGTGCGATCCGCCGCGTGGTATCAGCGCTGGATGCTCGTGAGTACAAGGTCATACCGACAGCCGCGCCTACGGATGAAGAGAAGGCCCGTCATTATTTATGGCGTTTCTGGCGTCATATCAGCCGTGCCGGTCGGGTAACCATTTATGACCGTTCATGGTACGGGCGGGTTTTGGTCGAGAGGGTAGAGGGGTTCGCCCGTACGGACGAGTGGATGAGGGCCTATGCCGAGATCAACGCCTTTGAGGAGCAGTTGTCCGAGTTTGGAACCGTATTATGCAAATACTGGCTGCACATTACCCCTGACGAACAGATGGCCCGTTTTACGGCACGCCAGAATACGCCATGGAAAGCGTGGAAGCTGACAGACGAGGATTGGCGGAACCGTGAGAAATGGGACCAGTACCAAGATGCTGTCAACGACATGATCGAGCGGACATCGACACGCAACGCACCTTGGACCTTGGTCGAGGCCAATTCCAAACGCTATGCCCGGGTCAAGGTGCTTGAGACCTATACGGACCAGCTTGCCAAGGGCCTGAAGGCACGGGGTATCAACCTCAAGAAAGCGTTGGCTGTTTGATACAGGCTGTTACCGTGAGCCGGGTGAGGACGTGTTGTCCTCGGATGGTTTTCCTTGCTTCAGGCGCCGTGTTGTTTCGAACACGGTTGTCTCAAATACATTCGGCGGGCAGGGTTGCCCGAACGCATAGCCCTGAAGTGCGTTAACGCCCAGGCTGCGGAGGTGTTCTGCCATGCCCAGCGTTTCTACACCCTCGACAACCGCCTTCATGTTGAGGGTGTGAATTAGGGACAGGATCGACTGCATGACCTTCTCCGCATTTGAGCCCGGGCTCAAGTTTTGCAGCAAGGCCCGGTCCACCTTGACTTCACGCGCAGCGACCGTGCACAGATAAGCCAAGGACGACCACCCCGTCCCGAAATGTTCAAGGGCAACGCCAACGCCAAGAGAGCGGAGAGCGGCGGCGGTGTCTTCGGGGGACTGTGTATTGTCTTCCCTGTGCATGGCCGCTATCTCAATCAACAGCCGTGCAGGATTGATGCCTGTTTCCTTCAGGGTTTTTTCAAGCATTGCCGCGTATGTTTCCTCATTGAAGAGGTGCGGTCTGGCGTTGATGGAGAGATCCAGCGTGTCAAAAGGTGCCCCCATGGATTGCCAGCGCTTGAGGATTCGACAGGCTTCACGCGCGACCCAGCTGTCAATCTCGGGCATGATGCCAAGGTGTTCTGCCAAGCCTATAAAATGCACGGGTGCCAGCATGCCACGGCTGGGATGATTCCAGCGCAGAAGAGCCTCGGCCCCCACGATGCTATTGTCTTCAGACCGGTATTTAGGTTGAAGCAGAAGCCGGAATTGGCGATGGCGCACAGCAAGGCGCAGTAGATGGGGGAGCGACAGCATGTCCGGGTTGCCGGCATTCATTTCCGGGGTAAAGAACGCATAACTTTGCGACCCAGATTCTGTAATGGACAGCATGGCTGTTTCAGCCCGGTTTAGTAATTCTTGTGCCGTGCTGCCGTCATCGGGACATACGGCAATACCGATTGCCCCGGTTATGTCGCAGTCATTGCTGTTTGCGGTTGCGGCGTCATTCAGGCAGTCAAGTATACGTCCCGCCAGGGCCCCGGCTTCGGCGGCATCGACTAAATCTTCGGCCAGTATGGCAAACCGGTTGTTACCGAAATCAGACAAGGAGTCACGGGTTCGCAGGCACAAGGTCAGGCTGGCTCCCAAGGCATCAGGGAGGCATGGATGCAGTGTCTGGTTTCTATTGGTCTCCGATAAGGCCGGGCCATCAATCCTTAGAAGGAGAACGGCTGTTTGGCGTCCTGATCGGTGCGCACGTGTGATGGCCCGTTCCAGTCGGCTTTCAAAGGATGCCCGTCCTCCCAAAGACGTTGGCTGCTGTTCCTCTTCGGTCTTCTGTCCGGATTGTTCCGGAGAAGAGTGTGGGGCGTTGTTATGGGTCAGCCATCGCAGCAGTACGCATATGCTGTACAGGGCAATACCGATTACGGATGCCGTAATGGCGATCAGGATGCCCATGGTTTCACGATCAAGCTTGTGGATGTACACAAGTGACCGTGATCGGGGCAGAACAGTAACAGATGGTAATGCTATAGCATACAGGGTCACAATGCCACCGATCATCAGAAGTGCTGCAATCAGGACTGTTCTTTCCGGGCCGTGCGTTCGGGGGAAGGTTACAAAAGCGGCACTACAGATCAAGGCCGTGATGCCCAAGGCGCTGACAGACAGGACGGGGTCATATTCCAGATCCGGTATGATCAGCATTGACTCCAGGATGCAGTAGAATGTTGCCCACAGTCCCAAGGCAACAGTCCCGCCAGCTAGCGCACTGCGTGGCAGGTTGGCTTCTGTTGTATCGATGAGGCTCATCCCGGTATAGGCGGTGAGTACCCCGATAACAAGCCCCAGCGACAGAATGAGGGGATGGAAGCCAGGTTCCAGCGCTGTCGGTAAAGACAGGAAGGTTGTGGTGTAGCTACCCAGTACCCCAAAGCTGAACAGGACAACGGGCCCCAGCGTGTCAATCTTGCGCCTTGTTCCAGCCTGTTCTGATCGTGTTGCCAGAAGGTGTAAGGACATCATCGTGCAGATGGCAAGAAAGAGAACCCCAAAGACGGCAAGGCCGGGGCTGCCATGTATTGTAGCTGTATCCATGAAAAGCAGCAGCGAGAGCGACATCGGGGGCGTCCTTCTCCAGAGACATCCGTCCGGAACTTGCGCACAAGCAACGACGGCGTTGTGCTGTGCACAGCGCAGGCATTGCAATGCATACAGATAACCCTGGTATCCTGACGGTGTACACCCGGTCCATAGGAACCAGGGGTGCTCAGGAGGCCTGCAAGGCCTTGTGAAGTTCGGAAAATGTGTCCAGAAAGAGACGGGCTGCCTCTGTCGCCGGGAGAGGCTGCAGACGGGCCCATGCTGCTGGTTTGGCCTTGATCGACAGGACAGGGCGAATCTCGTGCAATGAGAACCCTGCAAGTTGAACGGCTTCGGTCGCAGCCGCTATCAAGTCTGCTTTCTTGATCAGGGTCTTCTCCGGAGTGGAAAGGCGGGGCGGCAAACCAAATCGCACGTGGATTGCGCACATCAGCCGGTTCTCAACCTCGCGGAAGACATCCCCTACAACGGCTTTCAGGGGGGTAACCAGGTCATGCGTGACATATTCCGGTGCGTCATGGAGGAGTCCGGCAAGTAAAAGGTTTGGTTCCGGGCGTGGCCTGAACTGTTTCATAATGTCCACAACAAAGACGCTGTGCTGCGCAACGGACCATGCGTGTGGCCCAATAGTCTGGCCGTTCCAGCGGCTGTTGCGTGACAGGCCAAGGGCAATATCGGTTATTTCCACATCCAGAGGTGACGGGTCGACGAGGTTTAGTCGACGACCCGAAACCATCCTTTGCCATGTCCTTGGAGCATGGCCCGACAGATGACGGGCAATGTCACCCGACATTGCGCCGTCTTTGTCCGGCTTCTTCCAGCCCGGCCGGAACGGTCCGGTGCATGGTAATCGGCTTGGCTGCCATTACATCCCCATGCGGGGTATCTGCTGCTGCCCTGTGGCAATCATCTTTCTGCACAAGGCAAACAACAGACATGAAGACGCCACATGCGGCAATGAAGATGAAGAAGCCTAGGGGACCTGTTATCTCCATGGCCTTTGCCACCAACAGTGTGCCAGCCATGCAGCCAATGGCATTGAAGAGATTCATGGCACCGGCGGTGGCAGCCAGCTTGCTTGGGGCTGCCCGGTCATTCGAATAGGATATCGAAAGCGGGAACGCTACGAACAGCATGCCACTGAACACAAAAACCACCGACAGGAATGTCAATCCCGAGAAGGTGGAAGAGTCCGGACTGGTGGCGGTTATGGCTGTCAGAACAATGGAAAGACCAGTCAGAAGCAGGCTGACAGCCAGGATGACATGGCGCCTGTTGATGCGATCCGACAATTTACCCACAGGTATCTGGAAAACCATGGCACCAAAGAAGCCGCACAGCATCAGGGTTGATACGCCCTCTGCATCCAGGCCGACCTCGACCCCATAGCGGGGCATCATGCTGTAAAAAGACCCAAGCAGGATCCCCGATACGGTAGCGCCAATCATGCCAAGGCGCGGCGTGGACATAAGAGCGGAGAGACCGATCTTCTCGGGTTCCGGACGTGCGGGACGCTCTGCTTTTCGGGTCAACATGACCGGCACAAGGGCCAGTGTCGCAATGCCCCCTGCCAGGAAGAACAGAATATCATCCCCGATGTCGGCCACCGTGATCAGCTTCTGTCCACCGCCAATAGACAGATAGGCAGTCAGCATATAGATCGCCAGGAAGGTTCCGCGCTGTTGGTTGTTGGCCTTGGCATTCAGCCAGCTTTCAAATGTGACAAAGGACCCCGCCATGCAGAAGCCCGACACAATACGCAGTGCCCCCCATGCAAAGGGGTCAACAACAAGGCTGTGGGCTACAGCTGCCAAAGCAAACCCGATGATTATGACATACAGGTAGCGGATATGTCCGATCGACGCGATAAAGCTCTTGGCCAAGAAGGATCCCGCAATCAGCCCGACATAAAAGCAGGCGAGAATATTACCGGAGACGGTCTCGGAGTAGCCTTCCAGCGACAGCCGGACGGACAGCAGGGTGCCAAGAAAGCCGTAGGCAGTAGCCAATAAAGCATGACCACCCAAAAGATTGGCAAGAGAGCGAAATAAATGCAACATGCCCGCAGGTATCCTTACAGCGGGGTTGAGCGGAGAAAGGACGAAACAACACGTTTCAGGGTGTTTCAGCCATTTCGGTGGTTAGAACGCGTGTTGTGCGACCGATGTTGTCTTGCTTGGGTTCAGCCCCACAGGATGGACAGGCTCCTTCGCACATTTCGCGGACAGTTGTCAGCATTTCCTCGTCATAAGGCGGAGTTCCCACAGTTTCCCTGTGGCCGCATTCCATACAGACGAGCTGCATGCTGGTTCTGTGGCGTGGTCTTGGTATCTCCTGAACTGACGCCGAGGAGGATATACGCCTGGGGGTGAAGCCAACAACCCTTTTTTCAGCCCAGCGTGCCATGGCTTTTGCCACTTCCATGGCCCCTTCGATCTTTCTGGCGGGAGCGCCGTGGCGTTCAGCCATAAAGGCCCAGAACTCAACAACTTCTGCGGCAACAGCATCTGAGGCAACGATTACGAACACGGGTTCATCGGGGTGGGCCGAGTTCAGGACCGAGGCCTGATCTTCCCGTTCGGAGCGTGCGGTGCGCACACAGACCCGGCCATCTGAGGCGGATTGTACAGGAAGGCGTTTTTCAATCCAGAGGTCAGCTGCACGGCGCTGGCGTTCGGCACGTTCCAGCTTATCTTCTGGCACCCCACGATTGCGTGCACACCAGATCCACCACTCTATTGTCGTTGTTGAAACCATGTCGCGGGCACGCAGCACAAAAACAGGTTCGTCGTTGCGGGCGTTGTTGATCACGCTGTCCGGGCAGGTCAACTCATCGCGTGCCGATACATAGTTCAGGGCAGCACGCAGGGATGAGGCTGTCGCGGAAAGCCCGTCGGCAACGGTTGTGTCTTGGGTATGTAAACTCACGTCAGAAACTCTCCCGGGTTGGCAAGGGCATGGCGCTGGACATGCCATCATAGCGGCTGGGGAAGAATCAACCAAGCCCTGCCAATATTAATTTTTGATAGAATATCGGTAATTTATTTCTTTCTAAGATTTCCCTTGCTCAACGCATTCTTGGTGCCTTATAGGAGATTTGTTATTGATTGTAATTAATTACAGGGGGCTTTTGTGAAGCGTTTTCTTGTTGCATCTATGCTTGTCATGCTGGCACCAGCCTGTTCATCGATCATTGAAGGAACAACTCAGGATCTTTCTTTTGGAACGACCCCTCAGGGTGCTCTGTGCACTCTGCACCGGGATGGTCGTGTCATCGGGCAGGTGACAACGCCAGGGGCCGTGAAGGTTGAGAAAACAAAGCTTGATATCTTGGTGCGTTGCGAGAAAGAGGGATATCGTACGGCTGAGATGACAGTAGAATCTGATGTTGCAGCCATGACATTCGGTAACATTATTCTTGGTGGTGGTATTGGTGTGGTGATTGATGCCGCTTCCGGTGCCAGTAACAAGTACAGCCCGTCCAGTCATCTGATTCTGGAGAGAGAAGAGGCAGCCTCTACCGGTCCTGCAGCGCTGTAGGCATGCTTAGTTTGTTGCTGACACGTCGCCGCTGATGCGGGGAGGGTCACATGTGCCATAAGGCCTCCAAGGATTGCGGAGCGCCCAAGGTGCAGTGATCCTCCCGCTGTTCGGGCAAGGTCATCCGCAATCGACAACCCAAGACCACTGCCTGGTTTGCTTTCATCAAGGCGATGTCCGCGGTGCAGAGCTGCGTCGATGTGTGAGTCCGGTATGCCGGGGCCGTCATCATCCACGCTTATCGATAACTCACCGTCAACATTTGATCCCACCTGTACAATGACCTGGCTTCTTGACCACTTGCAGGCATTGTCAAGGAGGTTGCCGATGATTTCCTCTAGCGTTTCCTGGTTGCCGCAAAAAGAGGGGCAGTGTTCGTCGAGGCTAACCTTGATGTCTGTCTTGTGAAGGTGGCGCATGGTTCGGCACAGACGTTCAATAGATGGTTCTGGCGCTGTGCGTAGGCCCCGTGTCTTTGTGGATGTTTGGGCCCGTGCCCGCGCCAGATGGTGTTCAATATGGCGTTGCATGGCTTCTGTTTGCTGTTTCAGAAGACGTGCTGCCTGATGCTGTTCCTGTTTATCCAGCCGGTCCGATTCATTCATGATGACGGCCAAGGGTGTCTTCAGGGCATGGGCCAGATTGCCAGCATGGGTGCGTGCGTTTCTTACCATCTTGTCATGGTGAAGGAGAAGCGCATTCAGATCTTCGACCAAGGGTACAACTTCAACTGGCCAGCGCCCTTCCAAGGTATTGTTTCTTCCGCTGCGGATATCGGCCAAGGATTGCCGCAGGTGCCGGAAGGGTGCTAGGCCGAATGTTATTTGTCCCCAGACGGCAGCCATAATGCCAATGGCCAGAAGACCAAGGGCAATCGTGATAATACGGCAGAATCTGGTGAAGAGACGCTCTAGGCTGCGTTCGTCTGTTCCCGCAACAATGCGAAACAGACGATGTGTTTCCGGCAGTGTTATAAACCGCGTGACGGCCAGGATCTTGGACTGTCCTGGACCACCGGCATATTCAACCTGTATTGACCCATCAAGGGGGCTTGCCGCGTAGGGAAGGTCCATTTGCTCATCCCAGAGTGAACGGGATCGCAAAATGACCTTGTTTCCGTATTCTACTTGCCAGTAGAGCCCTGAAAGAGGGCGTTGAAAGAGCGGATTTGCCGGCCGGGACAGCAGGGTAATCTGACCGTCGGTACCGATGTCGATGTTGGCGGCGATATGATCAAGAATGACAGACAGGCGGCTGACCATCTGGCCCTGCACAAAGTTCTCGAACAGGGCTTGCAGGCCGAAGCCCGCAATGGCCAAGGCCATGCTGACCCAGAGTGCGGCTCCAACGAGAAGGCGTACCCGTAAAGATGGGTTTCGATTCTGTGCAGGTGTTTTGGTCACAGAGGTCAGGATCCTGTTCTCTGGATTGTATCCTCTGGCAAGACTTGGTAGCCAAGGCCGCGGACAGTCTGGATGATGTCGCAACCCAGTTTGCGTCTCAGTCGCCCGATGAACACTTCTATTGTGTTGGAGTCACGGTCAAAGTCCTGGGCATAAAGATGCTCCGTCAATTCGCTACGCGAAATGATTCGGCCCTGATGATGCATCAGGTAGCTTAGAACCCGATATTCGTGGCTTGTCAGGGGGATAAGCTTATCATGGACCATAACGCGTCCGGTTCGTGTGTCCAGTTGAACGGGCTGACATAACAGCTCATTGGAGGAATGGCCGTTGGAGCGACGGATCAATGCGCGGATACGGGCCAGAAGTTCTTCCATGCGAAATGGCTTTGCGAGATAGTCGTCGGCTCCGGCATCAATGCCATCAACCTTTTCCTGCCAGCTGGAGCGGGCGGTCAGAATCAGCACAGGTGTATTGATCCCTGATTCCCGCCATTTCTTCAGGATGCTCAGTCCATCAATGCCGGGTAGTCCCAAGTCAAGGACTATGGCATCAAAGGGGATACTTTCCCCCAGAAAATGGCCATCTTCCCCGTCCGCAGATACATCCACGGCATAGCCATAGCCCCGCAGGGTCTGGAGCAGCTGAGACTGCAATGCTGATTCATCTTCGATAACAAGAAGACGCATAAACGAGCTCTTTCTGGATATTGTGGCGTTCTTTAATGCGGCGCTACTGGTTTGTCCTGTCCTCTGGTGGAAGAGGAAGATCTGGTTCCAGTGAAGACGGTGGTGGAGGTTCGTCCATGTCGGGTTCCAGCCATTGCAGTAGTTTGTGATGCCATGGCACCGCACGTGGTATATGCCCCATTGTCGTGGGGTGTGAGGGTGGCTCCTCTCTCACGCGTGACCGTATGGATCCGGGAGATGCCACTTCTGCAAGTGCAGCGGGTTCCCCCCGATACCAGCGGACAAGATCGTGACCGCGTGCACTGACCAGCACTCTGGTGAGGGCATCGTAGCGCACCTTCAAAATACTTCCGTTTGGAGTAAGCATCTTAAGAGTGTAAACCCACCCACTGAGATCCCTTGAAAGATCGGCTTGCACAATACGGCCGGAGAAATCAGCTTCGCACGTTGTCACAACATCACGGAGAGAGGCAATTTCTCCAGCCTCCAGAGCATTTCGGGCTTGCTCGTGGCTATAGGACCGTGAGTGGACAGGAGGCGCAGCCAAGAGAACAGCGCATATGGCTGGCGCTATTATTTTCGATGTCTTGTACATGGTCGCATGAAATATAATTTATGCATAACGGAGTGTCTACGAATATTATTCCATTATATGGGTGTCATGTTCGTATGATAACGTTCTATTTCATGTTGTTAACCCCTGTAAAGGAGTTTCCATGATGAGGGTACGGAATCTGGCCTTTTTTATTGGATCATTTTTATCTTGTTTTTCATTACTTTCTTTCCAAGCGCTACCCTCTCCCTATGAGGACCGGGCGGAGGCTATCCTGCAGGTCTTTGACCAGAATCATGACGGGGTGATTACGCGCGATGAGCGATCGGCGGTGCGTAACTCAAGATTTCATCAGCTTGATGGAGATCGGAGCGGTTTTCTTGACCGAGCTGAGTGGATGCAGGGATATCAGAGCAGCCTGGATCATCTGTGGGTCCATCCCAAGAACGAGATTGTGCGTGAGAAGCATCATGTCTGGATGTATCGATCCATGGACCTGAACCAGGACGGCCTGCTCGCGTTGGATGAGTTTATGTCCTATGACGATGGACTCGAGGCTTTTGACCTTGATCATGATGGCCGCATCAGCCGGGGTGGGCTTGCCTCTGTCCTGCGTAACAATGCGGAGCGGCCCCGTGTCTGCGACCATCGCGAGGAGAAATAGGAGAGATTAGTCCCGGTGATAGGGGTGGCCATCCATGATGCACCTTGCCCGGTACAGCTGCTCGGCCAGCATACCGCGTACCAGCATGTGCGGCCAAGTCATGCTGCCAAATCCCAGCAGTAGGTCGGCGCGGTCTCTGACGGCAGGGTCGTGGCCGTCGGCACCTCCGATGAGGAAGGAAATGCTTGAGGTTCCTTCACTCAGCCACCGCTCCAATACAGAGGCAAAGTCTCTGCTGCTCTGCATGTGCCCACGCTCGTCCAGAACAACAACCTTTGATCCCGTTGGGACGCAGGAGAGCAGGAGTTTTCCCTCCCGGGCCATGCGGTCGGGCACCGGGAGGGGTCTTTTCTCTTCGACTTCTCTTAAAAGCACAGGTTCGCGCAGGCGTGACAGGTAGTGGTCATACAGCGCTCGTTCCGGCCCCGGGCGGGACCGGCCTACGGCTGCGATCACAAAAGACATTATTGCGCCCCCGATTGCGAGATGCCTTTGGTCACGCCGTCACTTCCCAGTTTCCGCTGCTTCTATGCACCATGCTTTCCGGTACAGGTGCATTGCCGCCTCCCCACATTCTTTCCAGATTATAGAATGCCCTGACTTCGGGACGGAACAGATGGACCAAGATATCACCGGCATCGATCAGGACCCAGTCGCAGGTTTCGCGTCCTTCGGTTGCTGCCCGGATGCCGTGTTCCCTGAGCATATCGACAACATGGCCCGCCAAGGCTGATACATGACGTGGGGAACGTCCGGATGCAATGATCATGGTGTCGGCCGCTGACGTCTTGTCGCGAATATCGATAACCGTGATGTGCTCAGCCTTGTTGGCGTCGAGGCAGTCGCCGATCAGGCCCGGAAGACCATCTTTGTGGGACTGTGGTGCAGGGGTCGTATGAATGGTTCTCTCCTCTGGCATAGCCGTCTTGTCTCTGATATCCGGGTCCGGCCCTTCAGGTCCGTTCCTCAGGCTCCCTTCTCTGGCTCCGTATTGCCGTTGATGAGGCCGGGTGGAGCCGTATCCGCAGGAAAGCCCATGCCGGTGGTGTCTTGCCTGCCAGATCACTCACCTGCGATGCCGCAACACGGAACCGCAGGAAGCGCTGGGCGGCTGTGCCAACCAAGGCTCTTCCAGCATATTCACCCCGGTCCAGAATCGCAACGGGGACCAGGGAAAAGATTGTAGACCAACGATACCAGTGCGGTATCTGTAGCATATTGTCCGCTCCCATCAACCAGACAAATTGGGCGGCCGGGAATCGGGTTTTCAGGGCACGCAGGGTATCGGCTGTAAAGCGGGAGGGCAAATGGCTCTCAAGGCCGCTGACCCGGATTCTCGGGTGGCGTGCCATGTGGCGTGCCTTTTCGATCCGGATCGGAAGGGGGAGCATGCCTGCCCTTGGTTTCAGCGGGTTTTGCGGCGAGACCAGCCACCAGACCTCATCAAGGCCCAGCCGGCGAATCGCTTCCAGGCTGATATGACGGTGTCCGTCGTGGGCTGGATTGAAAGATCCCCCCAGAAGCCCGATCTTCCGCCGGCGATGGTCGCCCCGGCTGGGTACCGGGCCGGGAAATGTCAGGTCTATGCCCGACACTGTCCGTTACCGCGCACGTGGTACTTGAATGTTGTCAGTTGCTCTGTCCCAACCGGCCCCCGGGCATGCAGTTTTCCGGTCGCTATGCCAATTTCGGCCCCCATGCCAAATTCTCCGCCATCTGCAAACTGGGTTGATGCATTCCACATGACGATGGCGGAATCAACTGTGTTGAGAAAGCGTTCAGCAACACTAGCGTCTTCGGTGATGATGGCGTCTGTATGGTGGCTGGAATGACGTTGGATGTGCTGGATGGCCTCATCTGGCCCCCTCACAATCCGGATTGACAGGATCGCATCCAAGTATTCCGTGTCCCAGTCGTCATCATGGGCGGGCTGCATGGAGGGCACAAGGGTACAGGCCTCAGGATCGCCCTTCAGCACGCATCCGCGTTCTGCCAGTGCTGCGGCCACGCGTGGCAAAATCGCTGGAGCAACCGTGCGATCAACCAGAAGCGTTTCTGTTGCTCCGCAGATGCCGGTACGGCGCATCTTGGCATTCAGCACGACCGATACGGCCATATCGGGATTGGCTGCAGCATGAAGGTACGTGTGGCAGATCCCGTCCAGGTGCTTCAGAACAGGAATCCTGCTTTCGGCCGTGATGCGTTCAATCAGGGACCGTCCGCCGCGTGGAATGATAACATCCACATAGCGATCCATGCGCAGTAGCGCCCCCACGGCAGCGCGATCCGTTGTCAGGATCATTTGTAGACATTCTTTCGGCAGGCCGGCTTTCTTGGGTCCGGTATGCAGGCTTCCCAAGATGGCCTGTGATGAATGAAAGCTCTCCGATCCCCCCCTTAGAATGACAGCATTTCCGGACTTCAGGCAGAGCCCCCCGGCGTCGGCCGTTACATTGGGGCGGCTTTCGTAAATAACCCCGATGACTCCCAGAGGAACACGGACACGGGAAATTTGCAGGCCATTCGGGCGTTCCCAGCGGGCCAGCACAGTCCCAAGAGGATCCGGCAGGGATGCAATATCTTCTAGGCTACGGGCCATGGCCTCGATGCGATGAGCATCAAGACTCAGGCGGTCCAGCATAGATGGCGTGATACCTGCCGCCTGTGCCGCCGAACGGTCTTGTGCATTGGCATCCAGAATAAGGTTCTGATCACTCCGCAAGGCCTGTGCAGCCTCTGTTAATGCCAGGTTACGGGCAGCACTCGGGGCTATTGCCAGAATGGACTGTGCCTGCCGCGCTTTTTGTCCAATATCATCCAGGGAAAGACTGTTTGTCGCGTTCACCTTGTGCCCCCTGTATCGGGTCAATGACCATGTCATCACGATGTATCAGCTCTTTGCGTCCCTGGCAGCCCAGAATATTGACAATATCCGCGCTGTGGCGACCCATGATCTGTCGTGCTTCTGTTGTTGTATAGTTGGACAGGCCATGGCCCAGAACAGCCCCGTCCGGGCCCATGATGCGAACAGTATCACCGCGGGAGAACTCTCCATCAACACGGGTAACGCCTGCCGGCAAGAGTGATCCGCCGTCCTGCAGGGCCTGCGCAGCCCCGGCATCAATGACAAGGCATCCCATAGGGGCTATAGAACCTGAAATCCATTTCTTGCGCGCCGGTGGTACAGTTCCTGAGGGCAGGAACCACGTTCGCTGACCCGGCTGATTAATCGCTGCCAATGGGTGAAGGATATGGCCGCTGGCAATCACCATGGCGCAACCGGCATTCATGGCAATGCGGGCTGCCATAAGCTTTGTGACCATGCCACCTGTTCCGACGCCGGGACGTGATCCCCCGGCTGCGGCCGTAATATCAGGTGTCAATTCCCGAACCTCGGGAATCAGGCGTGCCGAGGGGTTCGTTGAAGGATCGGCTGTATAGAGACCATCAATATCGGACAGGAGAACCAGCGTATCCGCTGCCACCATTTCGGCAACCCGGGCTGCCAGGCGGTCGTTGTCGCCGAAGCGTATTTCCTGGGTGGCAACGGTATCGTTTTCATTGACAACCGGTAATGCTCCAAGCCGGATCAGGGTATCCAGTGTATTGCGTGCATTCAGATAGCGGCGGCGATCTTCGGAATCACCCAAGGTCAGCAGGATCTGTGCAACCGTAATCCCGTGTTCAGCCATGGCTTCCTGCCACGCATGGGCCAAGCGGATTTGCCCCGTTGCGGCGGCGGCCTGTTTTTCTGCCAGTCTCAACCGTGTACCTGTCAGGCACAAGTGGCTGCGTCCGACAGCAATAGCGCCGGACGACACCACGATGACCTCTGCCCCATGCGCGCGCAGAGCCTTTATGTCCTGCGCAACCGAAGCCATCCAGTCCCCGCGGATGGTCCCACTGCGCGTATCAACCAGAAGCGCCGACCCAATCTTCACAACGATACGCCGTGCTTGCTGCAAGGTCCGTTGCTGCGTGTCAGGGTCGCGCCGTGTCGTCATGGACTCCATTCTCCATTCTCGTCAAGAGACGTGTACCAGTCTCCTTCGTCTTCATCAAACTCATCTTGACGATCGGGCAGGGGTGGCATGGGTCCCCTCTCATAGCGACGGACCCCGGTGTCCAGGGCTGCCCGTGGAGCATTTCCATTCTCAGCCCGGTCTTCCTGAACAAAACGGTTCAGCAAGCGCAGGATATCAGACAGATTGAGTCCAGCGGCTCCTGACACCGTGTAGACGCTTCTGCCCGCTTCTGCCTCGACCAATTTCTTCTGCTCTTCGACCAGTTCCGGGAACAGAGCATCAATCTTGTTCAGGACGATGATCTCACGTTTGTCAGCTAGGCCCCCGCCATAAGCTTCCAGTTCGGTCCGTACGATACGGTAGGCTTGGGCAGGGTCATCCTGGGTTCCATCGACCAGATGCAGGAGAACTGCTGTTCGTTCAACGTGACCCAGAAAACGGTCGCCCAGACCATGACCTTCGTGGGCTCCCTCGATCAGGCCGGGAATATCGGCAATGACGTATTCATCCCCGTCAATCTGGGCGACGCCAAGATTGGGGTGCAGGGTTGTAAAGGGATAGTCGCCAATTTTGGGACGTGCCCGTGTAACCGCAGCCAGGAACGTAGACTTGCCGGCATTGGGAAGGCCAACCAGCCCGACATCGGCGATCAATTTCAGGCGCAGCCACACTTCGGCTTCTTTGGCGGGCTCCCCCGGATTGGCGTGGCGGGGTGCTTGGTTTGTTGATGACTTGAAGCGCGCGTTGCCCCAGCCACCATTTCCGCCCCTCAGAAGTACTGTGCGTTGTCCCGGCGTTGTCATGTCGGCAAGAACCGTTTGCTGGTCGGCATCCAGGACCTGGGTTCCGACCGGAACCTTGATGACGCAATCGTGCCCATCACGACCTGTCATATTGCGCCCGGCCCCACCAATTCCACGTTCAGCCTTGAAGTGCTGCTGATAACGAAAATCGATCAGGGTATTCAGGTTCTGGACGGCCTCTACGATGACATCGCCCCCGCAGCCGCCATCACCGCCGTCGGGACCGCCATATTCGATGAATTTTTCCCGCCGGAAACTGACACAGCCGTTTCCGCCGGCGCCGGATTTGATATAGATCTTGGCCTGGTCCAGAAACTTCATGTGTTTTCTGCCCGTCTTTCATGCTGTGTAACGTCCTGTCTGCCGGGAAAAGCACAAAAGCTTCAGAGGGCTGACCCCCTGCAATGCAGGCTCCCGGCTTGGACGCCAAAAAGGGGAATGGACACTCCATTCCCCTGTCGGTCGTTACAGTCTGTCAGGGACTGTATCCGATAATGAAAAGGGATCTCTCCCGTTTCCTGTTTTATTCCGCAGCCTGTGCAGCTGGAACGACAGAGACGTAGGTCCGACGTTTGAAGCCCTGACGAAACTGCACATTGCCTTCTACAGTGGCAAATATGGTGTAGTCACGACCCAAGCCCACACCCTGACCCGGGTGCCATTTTGTGCCGCGCTGACGGATGATGATATTGCCCGGAACGACAGACTCGCCACCGAACTTCTTCACGCCAAGGCGTTTGCCCTCTGTATCGCGACCGTTACGCGAAGAGCCGCCTGCCTTTTTATGAGCCATTTCTCTGCTCCCTTATCTGACCGAACCAGCGTTCTCAGCCGCTGATGCCGGTGATCTTCACCAAGGTCAGAGCCTGGCGGTGACCATTCTTGCGGCGATAGTTCTGGCGACGCTTTTTCTTGAAAACGATCACCTTCTCGTCGCGGAACTGTTCCAGCACCTCGGCGGTGACGGAGGCACCGTCCACCACGGGGGCGCCGACCTTGTCGCCGACCAGCAGGACCTGGTCAAACTTCACGGATGAACCCGCATCGGCAGTGATTTTCTCAACTGCGATGATGTCATCCTTGGCGACCTTGTACTGCTTGCCGCCGGTCTTGATGACTGCGAACATGGTGCTGCAACCTTTTTTATAATCATGGGGCGGGAAACCATTGGGCAACCCGCTGAAAGAGGGCGCAATAATACGCACGCGACCCCAACTGTCAATGGGGGAGGCTGAAAAACCCCCCCGTTTGCCCCGACTTTTCTGTCAGGTCCTGAAATATCTCCGTAATTATGGGTGGCGTCGGGTTTCCGATCGCGTGTTTTGGACCTCGTCAGGTGCGGACACTTGTCTTCCTGTGGGCTGTGATCCCTTGTTCTACGGCGATTCGGGCTCTCGTTATGAGTTCTTGAGGTCTTGTCTCTGCCTTCTCAAGTCATTCTTGATAAAAACAGGGGTTGCAAGAGGATGCTGCCCGCGATATGGTCCGCCGCCTCCGACGACCGCGGTTTTTGCAGAAAAACTAGAAATTTCGGGGCAGCTGCTATCAATAAATCAAAGGTAGCAGATCAAGGTGGAGAGGTGCCGGAGCGGTCGAACGGGGCGGTCTCGAAAACCGTTGTACCCGCAAGGGTACCGTGGGTTCGAATCCCACCCTCTCCGCCATATTCGCCCTATAAAGCATTGATTTATAAGACCTTGCAAAAAGAGAAGCGGCGTTGTCCCACACTTCTGCGGGATAAGACTAGGCATTGCCTTCTTGCGCATGCCATCTGTGCGGCTGATGTGGCCATATAATCCAGACATCGATCCTATGAAGCAGGGGGACAGCCCCTTTCCCTGATGTCTTGCCCAACCACAATAACATCATGATCTGACATGAAATTCTTTCTTGTGAGGAAAGATCATGTATTTTGTCTCATGCGTTTTCTTGGTATCGTTATGATGGATTGCGCTCCATGTTGCTGTGTTCCTGTCGGGGTATCTTGACTCCTGCGTCTTCCAGGCACCATGCCAGAACGGCTTTTTGGGCGTGCAGGCGGTTTTCTGCCTCATCGTATATGACAGATGCTGATGATTTTGCGACCTCTTCGGATACTTCTTCCCACTCGTGGATTGGCAGGCAGTGCGTGAAAATAGCGTGGGGCCGTGCCAGTGACATCAGGGTGCTGTTGACCTGATAGGGCAAAAACGGCTCAATGCCCTTACCTTCCTGTCCCATGGACACCCACGTATCGGTGATCATGACATCGGCATGATGGGCGGCCTTCTTCGGGTCCGGCTCATAAGGAAAGTCGGGAGATGGAGGCATAACCTCTTCCGGCCCGCTGACAACCATCTCATACCCGAACAAGGGCGCTGCCAGTACATATGTTCTGGCAACGTTGTTGTAATCCCCGAACCAGGCAAGTTTACGCCCGTTGATGCTGCCCAGATGTTCCTCGATCGTCATCAGAGAGGCGATAATCTGGCAGGGATGTGAGCGATCTGTCATGCCGTTGATCACCGGAATGGTGGCATGGCGGGCCAGCTCTTCCAGTGCGCCGTGGTTGCTCATGCGCACCATGATGGCATCAACAAACCGGGACAGGACCTTGGCGGTGCTTTCAATGCTCTCGGCACCACCTATCTGGGATTCCTCTTTGCTCATCACGACGCTGTGGCCACCAAGCTGTTTCATCGCCACTTCAAAGGACACGCGTGTGCGTGTTGATCGCTTGTCAAACAACATGGCAAGAGAAAGACCAGCAAACATTTGAGGCGGCTGGTGTTTGAGAGCTTTCAGCTGACGGGCATGCTGGATAAGACCGCGCAGTGTGCCGGGCGGAATCTCTGACAGGTTTATGAAGTGCCGTGGTGTGTTTGGCGTCATTGAAGGTCCCCCAGCGTTTTCTCAATGATCTCCAGAACATCCTGTGCTTGGTCGTTGGTCATGGTCAGTGGTGGCGTTATGCGCACCGTGTTTTTTCCGGCTTGGGTGGTCATCAGTCCGTTGGACCGCAGGGCATGGATCAGTGATTTGACCTCCATGGAGGTTTCTATCCCGATCATCAGCCCCTTTCCCCGAACATCGCTGATCAGGGCGCTTTTTCTTTGTAGCCTGTGCAGGCCGTTCTGCAGAATTTTCCCAACATCCCTGACCTGTTCCAGGAAACCGGGTTTTTGTATTTCCGAAATGACGGCATGGGCTACAGCGCATGCGAGGGGATTTCCTCCATAGGTGGAACCATGTGTACCGGGAGCAAGGGCTTGTCCGAACCATTCCCTTGCTCCCATGGCCCCGACAGGGAATCCACCACCCATGCCCTTGGCCCAGGCGATGATATCCGGTTCGGGTATAACGCCATCCTCATCGGGAAAGGCTTGATGTGCATGCAGAAAACCCAGTCTTCCGAAGCCGGACTGCACCTCGTCAAAGATCAGGCAAATATCATGCGTATCGCACAGCGCCCTCAGTCCATGCAGAAATGCCGGCTCGGCCACGGTCAGCCCCCCTTCGCCCTGCACGGGTTCGACAAGGATCGCGGCTGTCTTGTCCGATATCAGGGCGGTTACACTCTCAAGATTATTGAACGTGGCCCATTTGATGCCGGGGAGATAGGGACCAAAGAACGGTTGGGCGTGGCATTTCTCCGTTACGCTGGCCGAACCATAGGTTCGTCCGTGGAATGAATTCCGGAATGTGATGATTTCGTTGCAGGTGGTGCCCTTTGTCTCACTGGCCCACTTGCGGGCGCATTTCAGGGCTGCTTCCACACTTTCGGTCCCTGAATTGCAGAAGTATACGCGATCAATGCAGGATGTTGAGACGATCAGCTCTGCTGCTTGCAGTCTTTCCGGTGTTGCGTAGGAATTCTGGACAGCCATCAGCCGCCTGCCTTGCGTTTGCAGGGCGTTGAGTACAGCGGGATGCGCATGTCCAAGGGAGGCGACCGCTATGCCGGCAGCACAGTCGATATACCTCTTTCCCTCGGTATCATGGATATAGATGCCACATCCGTAATCCATCACCACGGGCTGGGGTTCATAGGTTCTGACCAGGAGATCAAAGGTGCGATCAATGATATCGTGTGTTGTGCCTGCCATTGTTACCCTATCAGCTCTCCGCCCAAGGCTGCCTGGGCCTCGATTTCATTTAGGTAATGCATGCGTTCGGATTCCCTGATCAGCATGGTGCCGGGGCTGACAGGTTCGTAGATTTCCTTTTTCAGTGCGTCTTTTCGCAGTCCGGAAATCAGGTGAATGCGGCGAACCCCACCCTGCAGGGCTTTCAGGCAGTTCTCCAGCTTGACTTTCATGCCGCCGGTTGCTGTGCCGTTGGCAATCAACCCTGGAATATCCTCTGCCATAATCATCAGTGCGGTTTCTCCCTGAACCTGCACACCGTCAACATCAGAAAGGAAGATCAGCTTCTGTGCCTGTGTCCCAAGCGCCAGTGCCGTGGCAACTGTGTCGGCATTGATATTCACAAGGTGATAGTCTTCTGTCATGGCCAGGCAGGGGCAAGCTACAAAACGTGTTACCTTGAACAGGCGCTGCAGCGCACGGGCAGATACGGTGTTGATATCGCCTACCAGACCAAAATCAACCGGTACCTTGGGACGGAGTTCTACATTCATCCAGTCTGGTGGCACTGCATTCAGGCTTATACCTTCCAGTCCGGCCTGGGCCATTGCCTGATAGACTGCAAGCGAGAGGCGTCCTCCCAGAACATCGATCATGACTTTCAGGTCATCCGGCGTTGTGATGCGGCGTCCTTGGTGCTTGTTTATGGTGATGCCGCGTTTTTCTGCCTCTGTATCCATGGCAATGCCGCCACCGTAAACCAGCAGAACCCTGACGCCATGCAGGGTCAGATCCCGTATGTTTTCCAATAGGTTATGTCGTGCGACGTCATCCTCTATAACCCTCCCACCGGCTTTTATAACGAACAGGGTGTCGCGGAATTTACGTTCGTAGAAGGCATTGATGCAGAACTGGGGCATCCTCGTTTTATTTGATTTCCGGATGTCCGGTCCATCGGGCAGCAGATCAGTCTCGGCGCCAAATGCCCTGTCTGTTGTCTTGTCCCCGGTCCCTGTCTTGAGTGTTGTCACCATTGTCATCCTTTTCATGCCGTTGCCTTATGTCATGTGCGGCTGGTGTGTCGTGACTACGGGTACATGGGCGTAAGCGTATCCAGCCCCGTTGTTTCATTCAGCCCGAACATGATGTTCATGTTCTGCACAGCGTTGCCGCCGGCACCTTTCACAACGTTGTCCAGCGCACCCTGAATCAAGATCTGTCCTTTGTTGCCAAGCTGATAGCTGAGGTCACAGTAATTTGATCCCACGACATGAGCTGCTTCTACCGTCTCTTGCAGGCGGATAAACGGTGCTTTTGTGTAGGGGCCGGGCTTTTCTTTGTTTGGCAGGAGGGAGGCAGGGGCTGTAGATCGGTCGTTCAACGTCACGAAGCCTTGTGCGAAAATACCGCGTACAAAAGGGCCAGAGCTTGGCACAAAGTTCAGCTGTGCTTCCGTTATGCCTGCCCCGCGTGCAATTTCTGCAATATGGCGGTGCGTATTGATGCTGTAGGACTTCAGGTTATGGCTGCGGACAGGGTGATGTGTTGCATCTGACGCCGTTTTCCCGGCACCACTCGATCCGGTTATGGCAAAAAGATCGGCGTGTGCAATGTGCCCCTTGAACGGCAGCAGCATAAGCTGCATCAGGAGAGCGAAACAGCCGGGGTTTGATACGGTCGAGGCGTCGGCTATTGCCGTGTGTCCGCTGATTTCTGGGACGCCGTAGACGACTTCCCTCAGCAGATGGGCATGCCTGTGCGGGCCATAGTATTTCTCGTACTGTTCCGCATCATCCAGGCGGTAATCAGCTGAAAGATCAATGACTTTTGCCTTTCCGTGCAGTTCGGCCACGATGTCCTGCGCTGCCTTGTGTGGCAGGCAGATGAAGACCACGTCGCTGTCTGCAATCAGTATATCGGTTGGGCAAGGCGTGATGATGTGGGGCAGATGTGCAAGGTGAGGGAAGATCTCACCAATACGGGTCTCTTGTTCCACGCGCGCGGCAAGCTGCGCAATCCTGACATTGGGGTGTGCCAGCAAGATCCGTAAAAGCTCCACGCCTGTATAGCCGGTGATACCAACGATGGATGCCCTGATTTTTGTAATGCTCATAACTGGAAATCCCAAGCTGTTATGGCTGACTCTTACGCTGCTGCGGACCAGCGTTTTATGACAAGATCAAGCCAGTCATTGTGCGGGTGGAAGGCGTTGTAGGTCAGAATCCCGGGCAGATGTTCACGGATCAGATCCTGACCAACCTGGTTATCTGTTACCGGGCCGCTGATGATATCAAGGGGAACCCCCATGGCGGCACATTCACGTGCCAGCATAATGGCTCCGGCAGGGTCACGGGCACAGCCGATATGCAGGCGGATGTTTGCCTGAATCTGCGCGTCCTTCAGGATTGATGCGACACCATAGCGCCCCAGAAGCCCATCGCCGAATTCTACAACAATGGCATCGGGTTTCCCGAGGCTCAGATATTCGATGGCACCCTTGGCAATCCGGATGACTGTTGTATCATCCAAGTTGGCAGTTGATGTTATGCCGCAATCGACGAACGATACTGTCTCTTTTACGCCATGGTCCTGCATTTTGTAGGTATCACGCTGCAACCCCACCCCGGTTACTTTTGTTCCCGCCAGATTCATGCCGATGCGGGTAAGGGTTTTGATAATTTCCGCTGCGACCGTTGTTTTTCCACTGTCCATCGATGTGCCGGTGGTGATGATCAGAGGCGTATCCGCTTTCATGATATCAAGGGGGGTGAACACGGTTCCGCCGGATATATTCAGCAGCGCGTTGTGCCGCATGATACCGCCCAGAACACGGATTCTCAGGGGCTCGCCCACTTCCTGTACATTGGCCGATGTGCAGATCCCGGCTACACCGCCCGCGTTGAGCAGGTGAATGGTATTATTGACCTTGAGCGAGCCAGGCAGGTGGCCGGCAAACCCCTTGAGAGCCATACGTTGCCCCAGTGCGCAGGCAATAATGTCTCCTTTCTTCAGAAGAGACATACGGCCAGAGGGTAGTTCAAGCGTGTTGTAGAGCTTTTTGTCCTCCAGAACCTCTGCTGCCAATACTGTACCCATGCGACAGGAAAGCTGGCTTGTCAGTTCCTCTTGATGCCTTAGCCCAAGATTTTTTGTGACAGAGGCGATTTTATCAATCTGGACATGTTGTGTGGTCATGTGGATCAACCTTTTCAGACATGCGCCCAGCCCCGGTCTGGCCGCTTTTCCAAGCCTTCAGACGGAGGTTCAATGTTGGGGTCAGATCGTCAGGAAGAACGCTTTATAAATCCTGGACCCTGACAGCAAAGCCTGCCGCGAAGGAGAACTTCGGGCATCGGCGGCGTTGCAGAAAGAATTCGCGTGTCAGGGTCATGACGTTCCAGGACAGCAGGACTAAAGCGATTTTGGCAGTGATGCCGGTAACACAAAAAAAGGCGCACTGGGTACGCGATCAGCAAAACGTAACAAGAGGATTGTATCTCAATCTTCTATTTATGGAAGCATGATCATCATCAAGGGTTGATATATTTTCCATAGTGGTTCGATTCTTTGCAGAGAGGACAAACCGCGAATCATCTCTACTGCCATTGAGAGTAGCCTTTGCCTGTATCCCCGTGTGCGGCACATAGCCGTGCCGGATTCTTTTCTATGGATGATCTTGGCATCAGGGTTAACCAATGGGTCCGCCGCCAATTTTGCGGATCACTTGTATGGATGGTCTTGGTGGCATGAATTCATGGAAATCCGGCCAGCGTGTTGACGGTGTGTCATAGGTGCTTCCGGGTTCATCCCCGGGGTGCTGGACAGATGCAAAGTAGCTTGAATTGTCAGGCGTGAACTCCGGCCCGCATAGCTCAGCTCCACGGGGACAGGCATAAAAACGCCGGGTTATGGCGCGGCCGTCTCCCTTGACATCGCAAGCCCATACACCGTCTGTAATTCCTGCTTTTGGCGCTCCATCTGTTGTGATCCACAAGCGCCCCTGATTGTCAAAGGCAACATTATCGGGGCACGACAGCCATCCGCTTCTGCCCACATCATGGCCGTAGCGCGACTGATCCTCGGCTTTGTCCGGGTTGCCAGCCAGAAGAAAGATATCCCATGTAAAGTGGTTTGCTGTGTGATCGGCTTTGGCCTTGTTTCTGTCCGGCGCGGTTCCCGGTGGGATCAGTTCCAGGATATGTCCGTGACGATTCATGTTGCGTGGGTTCGGAGCATCAAGGGTATCGGCTGTACGTTTTGTGTTGTTGGTCATAGCGGCATAAACTACGCCGGTGACGGGGTTTGTTTCTATATCTTCAGGACGGTCCATCGGAGTTGCGCCCACTAAATCTGCAGCCCTTCGTGTTTCGATCAGGACATCGGCCTGGCTGTGAAAGTCATTGGCGGGTATCAGTGCTCCCTGCCCGAAAACCAGGGGCAGCCATTCCAAGGTGCCGTCTGCCATGAATCGGGCGACGGAGAGTGTGCCTTCATCAAGAAGATCTGTCATGCCTGCTGCTGTTGCATCGTATGGACGCGCTGTCACGAAACGGTAAATGTACTCAAATCGCTGGTCATCGCCGGAATAGACGACAACACGGCCATCCTTGTTCAGGACGGTTGTTGCACCTTCGTGCTTGAAGCGCCCGAGTGCTGTCCTTTTCTTGGGAATGGAATACGGGTCATAGGGATCGAACTCCACAATCCAGCCAAACCGGTTGGCTTCATTGGGTTCTTTCTCAACATCAAAGCGGCTGTGATACCGTGACCAGAGATATTCTGCGTTACCTACGCCCAGACGGGCATAGTTTCTAGCCTCTCCGGTATTCTCGATGCGACCGGCAAAATAGCCATCAAAATTTTCTTCCGCAAAAAGGATTGTGCCCCAGGGTGTTTTCCCTCCTGCGCAGTTGTTGATTGTGCCTATGACACAGGTTCCTGTCAGGTCGGTACTGGTCTTCAGGCGTTCTGACCCGGCAGCCGGGCCTGTCAGCTGAAATTTGGTATCTAGGGCTGTCAGGCGGCGGTTCAGGGGGCTGTTCCGTACCACGTGCCATGTGTGACCGGTCCGTTTTATCTCCACCACAGAATGCCCATGGGCGGCCATTTCGATATTGACTTGGTCCTGTGTCAGGGTGTGATCGTTTTCCTTGGTGATCCCGGGAAACATAAGGTGTGGGATTGTGTATTCGTGATTGACGCACAACAGGCCATGCCCGGAGTTCAGGCTTCCCTTTGGCAAGGGCATGAAGGCAACAAAGTCATTATTATAGCCAAATTGCAGTGCCTGTGCCTGTGCTGACTGGTTCCCGGGATCGAAGGCGGGGGCTCCGGCCACCACAGGGTCACCCCAGCGGATCAGGGTGTGAAGGTGATATCCTTTGGCCACATGGCTGTCTTCATCATGGATGTTTGGCAGGGGTGGGAATGTTAGGCTACTGTCATGGCCTGTTTGGTCTGTTGCCGTGGCATATGCGGGTGATACAGCCAGTGCGGCTATGACGGATGTTCCCTGCATCAAGGCCCGCCGGGTCAGGGATGGTCCTCCGAACAGGCTTCTGTCCCCTGCAAACTTGACGGGATCCGTGCTGATTGCATCAGGTTGGCCGGCGCGTTCCGACAAGACATTCGGGAATGAGGGGCCTGTTGATGTATTGGAAATCCGGTCATCGGCGCCAAGATCTTCAGGAGGGTGTGTGCGATCGGAGCAAAGGTATGAATGCGCCATAAAATATATCCCGTAGTGTTTGAGCACGACGGTGAGAATACTAGTGGAGAGAACGTAATCTGGAATTGAAGTTTTTTTGAAATTTATCCATTATAGCGCAACAAGACTTTATCGTCTGTCTCAACACGAGGTGGTCAGTTTTTTGCCTTACCGCTCAGGAGGTGATGTGCTTGTGAGAGGGGACGCGGATCTTGGTAGAAATCGGCAGCCACGTTGCCAGGAATGTTATGCGCGCGTTGTTGCTCCTGGCCGGACCATGTGCCGGGTCATACGTTTCTCGAGGCACCGACCCAGCCAGGCTGTGAATTCCACCAGCCCCCAATAGCACAAGGCCAAGATCAGGAATGGTTCTGCATAGTGAAAGGTCTCGGATGCCATGCTCTGGGTTTCATACAGCAGTTCCGGCACCGTGATGACAGAAAGAACAGCCGTTTCCTTGATCAGGATAATGGTGATATTGGTCAGCGGGGCAGTAATCGCGACCAGCATGTGCGGCAGGATAATCCGCCGCAGGATTGTTGCCTCGGAAAGTGCGATGCAGCGACCGGCTTCAATATGTCCCCGGGGTACAGACTGGAACCCGGCACGGAAGACTTCGGCGTAGTACGGTGAGCCATAGAGGGCAAAGCCAAGCACACCAGCCTCCAGAGGCTCCAGAACAAGTCCGAGTTCAGGCAGGCCATAGTACAGCAGGAACAGCTGGATCAGCAGCGGGATCCCGCGGATTGTTTCCATCAGGCTGGTCAGGAGACGTCTGGTCATGACACCTCCCCATTGAACGGAACAGGCAACGGTCAGGCCCAAGAGCAGGGCACCTGTTGATCCCATTACCCAGCACAGGGCCGTGACGCCAAGACCAGATGCCAAAGCCGGGGCGTAAGCAAGGAACAGTTCAGCGTCCACGGGAGCCTCTTCCGGTGTATGGGGTCAGCAACCGCTTTTCTGCCAGGCGCCCGGCTGTTGCAATGATCAGGCTCAGAAGCAGGTACAGGGCACCTGCCGTTATATAGATCTCGAAGTGGCGGTATGTTTGGCCGGCAATGTTCTGTGCTGTGCGCGTCAGCTCCGCGATGCCGATAACCGATGCCAGGGATGATGCCTTGATCAGGAGAACCAGCTCATTCACCAGGGATGGCAACCCGATGCGAACAGCCTGTGGCAACAGGATACGCCGCCAGAGGGTGATGCGTGTCATGCCCGTTGCATAGGCGGCTTCAACTTGGCCATGCGGTATGGACTGGATGGCACTGCGCATAATCTCGGCGTTATAGGCGGCTGCACACAGCCCGACGCTCAGAATAGCGCAGGCCAATGCCGGAAGATCTATGCCAATATGGGGCAGAAGATAGAACAGGGCTAGAATTTGGACCAGAAGAGGGATGCCCCGGAACAGGCTGATATAAAGACCAGCGGTGCGTTGCAAGGTGGCGGTGCCGGAAACCTTGGCAATGCAGAGGACCGTGCCAAGCGCCAGGCCCATGATCATACCGGCCCCTGATACTGTGGCCGTGTACCCGGTTGCATCGAGGAGAAAAGGTATGTTCCGGCTTATAACCTGAAGAGAGGTATCCATCGCAGATCCTGTCTATGCCGCTAGGGCTGGGGCATGACACGGGGCAGGCGGGGAGTCGCTCCCAGCCAGCGCGTGTTGATGGCATCCAGGCGTCCATCTTCGTGCATGCGCAGCAGTGCGGTGTTGATCGCCTCAATCAGGCTTTCTGAATCAGTGTCCCGGCGTCCCAGCCATGCGAAGTGGCCAGGCTTGCCAAAGGGGGGCAGAACCATTTCGAAGCGATCGGGGCGTTGTCTGGCGGCATAGGCCTGCAGCGGAAGAGCATTGGCAACGGCCTGAATGCGGCCTGTTCCAAGATCAGCCAAGGCCTCATCGATATTGACATATTCCCGGATCCTGACGCCACCCAGGCGGGTGCCCAGGGCTTTCAGCTGTGCCAGTTCGGCAGATCCTTTCTGGGCACCGACTGTCAGGCCGACAATATCGTTGGGTGTTTTTATAGCTTCATTACCTGCCTGTTTCAAAAGAGACACGGTCGCATCGCCGATAGGCAGGGTGAAGGCATAACGCTTCGCACGCTCTGGCGTTATTGTGACCGGGGCATTCACAAAATCGAATTTGCCAGCATCCAGACCGGGCAGAATGCTGGACCAAGGGAGGTCGACATAGCGTACCGAGACGCCAAGATCCTTGGCCACCTCGTCGAAAAGATCTTTGCACAGGCCTTGGTACTGGCCGTCAACCAACATGTCAAAGGGGGCATAATGCATTTCGGTTGCGACCGTGATTGTGCCCGCGGCTCTTATTTCGGACAGGCGGTCAGCCCGGGTTGAAGCTGGAAAACACAGGGAGGAAACAATTCCGGAAATCACCGCCAGGTTGACCCATGAAAGGCCAGCCAAGGCACGACGTGCCAGTTTGCGCATTGTACAGAGTTCCATTTTGGGGTTCAGGCTGTTTGTTCATGGCCGCATCAAGCGGGCGGCCCCCGTGTTGACTACGGGTGTCGATGAACAGGGCAATGCAGGTGCAGCAGGGCAGCGAATGCTTCCTGTTCGGGCATCCTGACCCCAAGGTCACAGGATGACACTACAGCCGAAAAGATAGGCGCGGATCTGAAATCCGTACCTGCTTGCTTCGGTGTTGTGCCTGTGAGGGCTGGGCGGCCCATGTCTCAATTCCTGCGTTTGAACAGCTTTATGATGTATCACTTATTTTTATAATGAGGGAGCTTGTCAAGCTAAAGCATGGCTTGTGTCTCTTTTTTAGCGTCGATCTTTTCATGCGCGTTATCATTATACAGCATGGGGTCCTGACTCCTTTGCCCGATAGCATGATTTTCTGATTGATTTGTTTCTGTGCCCCCATCCTCCTCTGGAGGTGGGAAGGAACATCTTGCAGGGTTTCGTTTTTGGATGGATTATTCGGAATTCTACGGGGGCGTGTATAGGCTGCCCGTTCCTGCCGGGTGTAATTCAGCTAGGTTTTCGTGTGCAGCTGGGTCGTTTGTCTGCTTGGTGTCTGGCTTGGCAGAGTGCCTTTCGGGGGGCGAAAGATGTTGAAGGCTTTGTTCTGCTTGTCGGGTTCTGCTGTTGCTGTCCTAGGTATCCTTGTTCATCAGGTGGCTTTTGCCGCTGATCCCGAGGGGCATGAGCTTGAGGCCATTCCGGCGGGCGTTGCCACGATCGAAGAGCAATTCCAGGTTCGTATCGTTGCCGAAGGGTTGCGTCGCTTGGGGTATCGTGTTCCCGCAGTGTCAGAGGCAAACTACCCGCAGGCGCACAAGGCCGTTGCCGACGGTCATGCACATTGGTCAGCCAATCACTGGGATCCGTTGCATCAGCCTTTCTTTGATGCCGTCGGGGGTGAGCGCAGCATTGTGCGTGCCGGCAATCTGGTCAAAGATTCCATACAGGGTTACCTGATCGATCGTAAAACTGCTGAAGAGTACAATATTACGGATTTGTCCCAGCTCAGGGATCCACGTATTGCTACTCTTTTTGATATTGATGGCGACGGTAAATCCGATCTGACCGGCTGTAATGTCGGCTGGGGATGCGCCTTGGAAATCAAGCGTCATATAGCGGAGCAGGGCCTTGGTGCCGCTATTGTCCAGAAACAAGGCGATTACTTCACGATGATGATGGATGTTGTTGCCCGGTATAATGCGGGAAAGCCCATTCTGTACTACGCATGGACGCCTTTGTGGGTTTCGGCGGTTCTTGTGCCCGGGAAGGACTCACGCTGGTTGACAGTTGGTGGTGGATCGACCGAGCGGACTCTTTCTCCTGCTCCCGGGGCAATTGATACCGGGTTTGCCGTGAACACCCAGATGATTCTGGCCAATAAACGTTGGCTGGAACAGAACCCGGCTGCAGAGAGATTCTTCAGTCAGGTTGCCATTGATGCCGCTGAAATTTCTTCCCAGAACATGCGGATGCGCAGTGGTGAATCGTCTTCCGAGGATATCGACCGGCATGTCCAGCACTGGATCCGCACCCACGAGAAGGAATTCAACGCATGGATCGAGGCTGCCTCGAAGACAGCCTCTTGATTATTCCAGTCTTGGCAGGTAGCGCCTCGGCTCAGTACATGTGCTGGCCACCATTGATGGACAGGGTTGATCCGGTAATAAAGTCTGCGTTGTCGGCAACAAGAAACAGAACGCCTCGGGCAATATCTTCTGCCCGTCCCAGGCGCCCGATCGGGATGCGGGCAATGATCTTCTTCAGAACATCCGGAGGGACGGCGCGGACCATGTCGGTATCGACATAGCCTGGGGCAATGGCATTAACGGTAATGCCTCTTGCCGCGCTTTCCTGGGCCAGGGCTTTTGTGAAGCCATGTATCCCTGATTTTGCCGCGGCATAGTTAACTTGTCCATACTGACCGGCTTGCCCGTTAATCGAGCCGATATTCACGATGCGGCCAAAGTTGCGTTCCCGCATGCCTTCTATAACGCAGCGGCACATATTGAAACATGATGCAAGATCGGCCTGTATAACCTCGTTCCATTGTTCGAACGTCATGCGATGCAGTGTGGCATCACGTGTAATGCCCGCATTGTTGACCAGAATATCGATAGGTCCCAGCTCTGCGACAATTGTGTTTACGGCTTGCTCGCACAGCGGGAAGTTGGCGACATCAAACTTGTAGACATGAATTCCGGTTTCCGCGGCCAGTTCATGCGCTGCCGTGTCATTGCCCGCATATGTTGCGGCTACTGTGTAGCCAGCATTTTTCAGGGCCACCGTAATGGCTCTCCCGATGCCGCGGGTTCCCCCTGTAACAACAGCGACACGGCTTTTGGACATGGCATATTCCCTCCCTGTATTATTCTTTTCTCAGGCCCAAGCTATTGGCAGAGTTCAGTCAATGCGAACCGTTTTCCCCGGTTGTCGAATAGACCCGGTGGCTCTGGTGAAGGTGAAGCACGGGATTAGCTCACGCTTTCTCTACTGCCAAGGCAACACCCATTCCCCCGCCAATGCAGAGCGTTGCCAGGCCCTTTTTCGCTTCCCGTTTTTGCATTTCGTGTACGAGGGTGACAAAGACACGGGCGCCGGATGCACCGATGGGATGCCCAAGAGCGATGGCACCGCCATTTACGTTGACCTTTTCGGTATTCCAGCCCAGTTCCCGGTTTACGCTCATGGCCTGGGCGGCAAAGGCCTCGTTGGCTTCTATCAGATCTAGGTCATCCGGTGTCCATCCTGCCTTTTCCAGGGCTTTGCGTGTTGCCGGGATCGGACCTGTTCCCATGATGGCCGGATCAACGCCAGCCGAGGCAAAAGATTTGATGCGCACCAGTGGTTTTAGCCCTCTTTTGTGTGCGGTGTCCGCAGACATAAGAACAACAGCGGCTGCACCATCGTTGAGGCCGGAGGCATTTCCTGCTGTTACAGTCCCATCTTTTGTGAAGGCAGGGCGCAGGCGTGCCAGTGTCTCGATTGTGGTACCGGCACGTGGATATTCATCCTGATCAAAAATACTTTCTTCTTTTTTGCCTGTGATTTTGACGGGGACAATTTCATCCTTGAAGCGCCCGTTGCGCAGGGCGGCTTCGGCCTTCTGTTGGGAATGTACGGCAAACGCATCTTGCTCCTGGCGCGTAAAGCCCCAGCGGTTGGCAATATTTTCTGCTGTGTTACCCATATGATAATTATTGAAAGCGCACCACAAGCCATCACGAATCATGGTGTCCACCAGCTCGGTGGATCCCATCTTGATGCCCGATCTCAGCCATGCGCAATGAGGGGCGTTGCTCATGCTTTCCTGACCGCCGGCGACTACAATATCGGCAGTATCTGCCATAATCGCCATGGCACCCTGTATAATTGCTCTCAGTCCAGACCCGCACACCATGTTCAGTGTCCAGGATGGAACATGTTCGGGTATGCCGGCTTTTATGGACGATTGCCGGGCTGGGTTCTGTCCAGACCCCCCTGTCAGCACCTGTCCCATGATGACTTCTGATACCGTGTCGGCTTCAAGATTGACCCGCTTCAGGGCTTCACGAATAACAAGAGAGCCAAGTTCCGGGGCTTGCAGAGGGGACAAGCTGCCGTTAAAGGCGCCAATGGCCGTACGCGTGGCGCTGACAATCACAACATCGGGCATTGAACGCTTCCTTGTGTATGTGTTTATCGTCTCGCAGGAACTATGCGCGCCATCTCTGGGCGTTAGTGAGCTTGTTATTCTATTTTAAGGGGCATTTCCTGTCTATCGTCTGTCTTGCGATGCTGCGCCATGAATCCACTGCACAAGGGGGCGATACATGGTATCAGGTGCTGTGTGGCCTGTTACCATACCGATATGCCCCAAGTTCACTTCCTGTGTTTGCGGATTTGGAAGGGCTTTGGCCAGTGCGCGGGCGCAATCTGGTGGGACAATGCGGTCTTGCGTCGGAATGACCAGCAGCGAAGGAGCTTTCAACATATCAGGTGCAACACAGGTGCCCCCCACGGTCCATTGTTTCCGTGCCGGTTTGTTGTGAACGTACCAGTCAATCAGACATTCCTGCGCAACCGGGCCGGCCAAGGGTACGCCATCGTTCAGCCAGTCTTCGACAGCAACAAACATGTTAGCCCGTGTGGATCGTGGTTGCATGTTCGCAAATGCCCGGAACTTCTTGCCAACCGTACCTGGATCCAGCATGGAGAACAGCGCCTGGATCAGGTCTGTTGCCATAAAACCGGTCTTGTGAATCAAGGTGGAAAGATGGGGGGCAACGGTGCGCAATGCAGCTCTTCCATTGTCAAGTCCGGCATGAAAGTCCCATGGCGTAGCCAGACCGATGTAGCCGGCACAAAGATCCGGCCTGCACAGGGCCAGTGCTAGTGCCAGCAGGCCCCCCATGCAATAGCCCAGAATGATGGGAGGTTGTCCGCTTTCTGTGTGGATTGCCTGAGCAGCGGGTATCAGACGGCGCTGAATATAACCGGCGAGACTGAAATGGATTTCTTCCGGTCCAGGGGCATCCCAGTCCATCAGGAATGGTCTGATACCGCGGCGCGCCATATAGCGAACCAAACTGCGACTGCCTGTCAGATCAAGAATGACAGCCCGGTTGACAAGCGAGGGAATCAGGAGGACCGGAACGCCATGCTCCGAGAATTGGTGCAGGCGTGATGTTCCGGCCTGCCAGAACAGGGGTGGAGGAGCCAGTCGTCTGGGTAGACGATACTGACGGTAGTGTGTGATGCCTTGAAGAAATGTGGCGTAACGCCGTCTGGCTTCTTCCTCAAGGGCTAGGGCGAATCCGTTTTGATCCAGTTTTGCTGCGGGGGGCAGCCGATCGTTCCAATAGGGAGACCCGTTCCTCAAGGCTTGCGATACGCTGCAACATCCACCCAGTATCATGGCTTCCGTCATCAGGTGCAGTAGCAGGGGGCGCGGTCCTTGGCGGGGTTCTGGTGGACGTGGCAGCGTTTGGTCCGGTTGTTGGTTCGGGATGCTGCGGTGTGGAGGCATGTTTGTCCGGGTCCGGTCTTTCGGGTGTCAGGCCAGCCAGAACTGACAGGAAACGTTCTGTCAGGGCGAGCATTTCAGGGTCCATGCTGGTGCTGAAGATTTGCTCCTGCCAAAGATCAAGAGTCTTGCTGGCTAATTCAGCCAAGGTTGGAGCGGCGTCTTTTGAAGGATTTTCTTTTGTCATGTGAGCAACCATAGCATGTGTGTTGGTTTGTGCCACCACACTATCCGGTTTGCTGCAAAGCATGCTGCGCAGCATTTTACTTGCTGCAAAGCAGTCCGGGGGGCAGTCTGGATGATCAGAATGACAGGACTGTGCAAGCAAGGAAAGCATGATGGCCGAACCCCAGAAAGATCCCGTAACGATCAAGAAATATGCCAACAGGAGACTCTATAATACAGCAACGTCAAGCTACGTAACGCTGGATTACCTGTCACGTATGGTCAAGGAAGGAACCGATTTTGTTGTTTATGATGCGAAAAGTGGCGACGATATTACCCGCTCTGTTCTGACCCAGATCATTGTGGAGGAAGAAAACAAGGGCGGACAGAACTTGTTGCCGATCAGTTTTCTGCGTCAGCTCATCGGCTTCTATGGAGACAGTCTGGGAGGCATTCTGCCGCGTTATCTGGAGCAAAGCATGCAGTCCTTTACCCGTAATGGTGAAAACATGCGGGATATTATGAAGAATACATTTGGTGGTATGTTCCCGATGGAGCAGTTCGAGGAGCTGAACAAGCAGAATATGACCTTGTTTGAGAATGCCCTGAAAATGTTCGGACGTTTTTATGGTGAAGAAGCAAGTCGGAATCAATCAGGAGACGGCAGTGGTCCTGATACAGCCATTGAGGATCTGAAAGCCAAGCTTGATGCGATGCAGAGCCAGCTTGATTCCTTTCTCAAGAAATAGGTTGTGTGTGCTGTGGGGGAATGAAAATTTCTTCCCCCCTCTCTCTCCGGTCACTGCCGATATGAACTGTGTCTGTCGAGAAAACCGCTTTTGGGCAGTAATGGGCGATCGTTTTTCTACCGTCGTATGCGCCCGGGCATTGTTCTGCATCTTTCCATGCAAACAGGCTGTTTCTTTCCTGTAGGTTGACGATTTTATAAATATGTGTACGAATAATATTTCGCCGTCCCGTTGATTGGGTGGGTGCAATTATACGTTTTGGTATTGGGGATCCCCTAGTATTGCTTGCGGCTATTGGGGAAACCGCGTATCCCTGAAGTTGATGAGCAGAAAGGCAATGGTCGCATGAGACGACCTGTTCTTGCTCCGGTCTGCCCGGTTTCCCTGTCTGGAGGGGCCACAACCCGGGCGACAGCGCATGTTGAGTGGAAAGGAACTGGAATAATGAACTATAGCGCTTCTCCTGACCGTGGTGATCAGCCTGCAAACCGTGCCACAGATACGGACCGGCACGTTGGTGCCCGTATTCGTGACCGCAGGATCAAGTTGGGGCTTTCCCAGCAACAGATGGCTGATATGATTGGCGTGACCTATCAGTAGGCTCATAAGTATGAACGTGGCATTAACCGTATATCGGCTGGTCGCCTGCGCGAGATTGCCTTGGTTCTGGATGTGGAAGTGGGTTACTTCTACGAGGAACTGGGGCAGGGCACGTCCAAGGAAGTTCACCCGCGTCAGCGTATGTGTCTGGAACTGGCCCGCAATTTCGCTCTTATAAACAATGAGCGTCATCAGGAAGCTCTGTGCAATCTGGCACGTGCTTTAGCTTCCGGGGCTTGATTTACGCATATAACGACAAAAGCCGGGGCGGTCATAACAGGACCTTCCCGGCTTTTGTTTTCAGGGCTGGGTGCTGGATGATTCTTCCCCCAGCATCCATTCTTCCCTGACGCAAGGATCACTCTCATCCTTCCCGTATGTCCCTGCCAGGTCGTGAAAATCCCGCGTGTCCAGAAGGCGTGACAGTGCCCAAACGGCCGCGCCGCGAATAACAGGATTCGGATCATTCAGGTATGGCGTGATTTTCTTTGTTATGGCAGCATCACCGCTGTTTCCAGCTGCAATCAGAACATTGCGAATGAAGCGTGACCGGCCGATTCGTTTGACGGGGGACGCCGAGAATAGCGCACGGAAAGCCACGTCATCCAGTTCAAGCAGGTCGGCCAAGCGGGGGGCTGTCAGTTCGACGCGCGGCTTGAAGGCATCATGGGGTGTCGGCGGGGCGAAGCGGTTCCACGGGCATACCGCCGTACAGTCATCACAGCCATAGATGCGATTGCCAAAGCGGGATCTCAAGGCGTAAGGAATGGGGCCTTTGTGCTCGATTGTCAGATACGATATGCACTTGCGGGCATCAATCCTCCCTTCCGCGTCAAATGCAGATGTCGGGCAAATATCCAGGCACCGCGTACATCGCCCACAGTGTTCCGATGCAGGGGGGTCAGGCGGCAGATCCAGAGTGGTCAGGATTTCCCCCAAGAACAGCCAAGATCCAAAGTGACGCGATACAATATTGGTGTGCTTGCCTTGCCACCCCAGACCCGCAGCGGCAGCCAATGGCTTTTCCATCAAGGGTGCCGTATCTGCAAAAACCTTTATGTCTTGGCCGCATATGTGCTGTATCCGTGCTCCGAGCTGCTTCAGGCGTCCCTTGATCAGATCATGATAGTCACGATTACGAGCATAGACACTGATATAACCCCGACGGGGATGCATAAGGCCGCGGAGAGGATCGTGGCCCGGGGCATAGTTGGTTCCAAGGGAGATAACTGTTGCGGCTTCTGGCCACAGGGTCCGTGGATTCGCGCGGCGTGACTGTGTTTCGGCCATCCAGCCCATTGTGCCGTGGCACCCTTGGGCCAGCCATGACGACAGCCTGCGGCGTGTTTTCTCATCCAGTTCAGCGCGCGCAAAACCAACACAGTCAAAGCCTTCCTTGATGGCGACCTTGCGGATACGCTCCTTGATCTGGTCCGTTCCAGTTTGCATGGTTCCGCTGTTGTCGCGTGAGGTGGCTTTATTCAGTCTGGTCTGTACAGGAGAAATCGGGTCATGGCCTTGCCGTAACGGCGCTCTTTAATGATCTGGAAATCCGGCACACAGGCATGGTGTGTGTTTGCTGCGGTTTCCACGACAATGATGCTTCCGGTCTTGATCCACCCGTTTGTTGCCAGATTCTGCAGGACCATTTCAGCAATGGTTTCTGCATAAGGCGGATCCATAAGAATAAGAGAGAAAGGCGCTGTAGCCCTTGGCAGTCTCAGAACATCGCCCGCGATGACCTGTGTTTGCTGATCAAGGGTCAGGGCCCGTATATTACGTTTCAGCGCAGCCAGAGCGGGTGGTGCCCTGTCAACAAATGTTGCACTTTCTGCACCGCGTGAGAGTGCCTCCAGTCCTAAGGCACCTGTTCCACAAAACAGATCGGCGACGGTGGCACCAGCCAGCGTAAATCCTTCTTCGTGCAGACCATGGAGAAGGATGTTGAAAACAGCTTCACGGGCACGGGCGGCGGTGGGACGGACAACGTCCGTCCCTTCAGGAGCTACGAGCTTCTTGCCACGAAAGCGACCGCCAATGATTTGCATGCTATTCTGTCGTACGTTCAGGACGCGTCGTAGCGTTTGCGCGGAGCACCAGCGGCGGAACGGGGGCGGTCCTCGCGGTTACGGAACCCGTCTTCACGGCGTGGCCGGAAGCCTTCTTCGCGGCGGGGGCGGAATTCATCCCGTGCCGGGCGTTCGCTCCCTGCGGAACGGGGGCGGTCCT
>NZ_JAAVTA010000006.1 GCF_012102705.1 Haematospirillum sp. H1815 | reverse complement strand
CGTCCACGCTGACCACCAGGAACCATTCCACCCCGGGGAGGTCACTGACCGGAACAAACGTCATCAGCTCCGTGTGGCCACCATCGGAAGCCGTCACCACCTCCCGCGTGATGGTGGGCGTCTGGGCTGGGTAAACGTCAGCCATCTTCTTGGTGACCACATCGGGATCGGGGTGGATCAGGATGGTGCCGGCCTTGTCGACCAGAAACGCACGCCCCATCCCGCCAAAGGTAATTTCCCCGATCATGCGGGCAAGGTTACCGACCAAGAAGTCACTCCCCACAACCCCGACCAGGGCACCATTCTGATAAATAGGAACGGCGATGGTAATATTCAGGTCCGGTGTAGATGCCGACTTGTAGGGAGGCGTAATCACGGGCCCCTTTGCCGCTTCAGCCTGTTTGTACCAGGGACGCTTGCGCGGATCATACCCAGCAGGAAGACTGGTGGCTGGGGGCTGCTGAGTAAAAATGCCGTTGATATCGCCCAGATAGGAAGCGTGAAAACTTTTCATCAGCGTCTCCCGACCCAGCTCGGTGCTTACGGCGGCAGGGCTGGCATCGGTACGGGCAATTCCATCTGCAGCCAACCGGGTCAACAGCAGCCGCGCTGTGAGCCAGTTGCTGATATTCTCGGCAGTAATATCACCCATATGGTGCAGATCGGATTCTATGCCCTTGCGAATTGCCGAGCGCTGATAGAAATCACTGTACAGGGAATACGCCACAAAGACCGCAATGACCGTGCCGATAGCAATCGACAGGATCTTGCTCATCATGCTCTTGGTAGCAGATGCAGCCGGGGCCTTCTCGCCCGCCTCGTCGGGTCTGATATCCTGATCGGCCTGCATTCCTGTTCTCCTGTCCTGACATGACACCCGCACGAACGGGAGCGGGAAGCAAAAAACGCCCGCAAAGCCAGTTTGCCCACGCCATCCCCGGAAGAAGACCACAGATCCGGACAAGGCGGAATAGTATCAATTCCCTACCACAGACCCTGATCGTAACACTGCCTCTGCCCCGTGGACACACAGGAGAGAATAGTCGTGTCCACCTGTTCTTACTGTTTGTGCCGTAAAAGATTGCAGGGCCGGGCCATTGGCCGCAAAGGGGGTTCCCGTATGTCCGCAACGGCAAGACCCGGTGTATGGCTCAGCCTGATCCCGGAATTGTGATAGACAGATGGCCGGCAAGACAAGCCCCCAGAACAAGCCATCCGAATTCCCGGTTTGACTGGAACACAGCCAGACAACCTGACGGATCATCAATGTCGAGTTTATGAACCTGACGCGCCGCGTGCCACAGGGCCGGAACAAGACAAGGGTAGAACAGCCATGATACCCCGGCAAGGGCGGCAGAAAGGGTGAAAAGGAACAGCGCCATACCATAGAACACGGCAACGGCCGGCTTTGTCCTTTCCCCCAACGCAAGCGCCGAGGAGCCGATTCCGACCATACGATCATCATCCCGGTCCTGGTGGGCATAGATTGTGTCATACCCCAGAACCCAGAAGAAGGCACCACCATACAGGGCAAGCATGGACCACCCCGGGACACCGGTCACCGCAGTCCACCCGAGAAGCGCACCCCAGCTGAACGTCAGGCCCAGCCATACCTGTGGCCACATGGTCAGGCGCTTCATCAACGGGTAGATCAGGAACATAGGCACCGACGCCAGACCCAGAAGAATCGTGGCCGTGTTGAAGGACACAAGAATCAACAGGCCGGCCAGCATGACCAGTCCGATCAGGATCAACGCAGCCCGCACGGAAACAGCACCGGACGCCAAGGGACGGGAGCGGGTACGCTCCACCAGGCGATCAATGTCGCGGTCGAGAACATCGTTGATCGCACACCCTGCACCACGCATCAAAACGGCCCCCACCCAGAACAGCAGCGCTGAAGGGATACAGTCCTGCAAGCGGACATCCACCGCGACAGCCCCCAGAACCAGGGACCACCAGCAGGGAAACAGCAAGAGCCAGCTGCCAACCGGACGATCCAGCCGCAACAGCTTCAGGAACGGACGCAGGGATACCGGAACCGCGCGGTCTATCCACCCGTTGACCGGCATATCGCCAGCCATATGTCGTGCATTGCTCATGGTGCCTGTTTAACAATGAAACAGCAGAACAACAATTGCTTGATGCATCTTCCCGGTTCGTGCCACTGAATGGTCTTCCTTCACGGGATGATATGTCCCGCCTGTTCCAACCGGAGATCCCATGTCCGCACGTGTGCTGTGCCGCCTGTTTGTTTCTGCCCGTCTGGCGGAGAATGCGCCTGTCCTGGCTGATGCCGGACAAGCCCGTTATCTGGGGTCGGTCCTGAGGGCCCGCCCGGCGGACAGGGTGTGTCTGTTCAACGGGCAGGATGGAGACTGGCTGGCCGATATTGTGCACCTTGATCGTCAGCGCGTGGAATTACGCGCCCTGTCCTGCCTGCGCCCACAGCCGGACACCGGTATCCCGGACGTCTGGCTGCTGTTTGCACCGGTCAAGAAAGACGGAACGGACATGATTGTCCAGAAAGCAACAGAGCTGGGTGCATCGGTCCTGTGGCCCGTCCTGACCTGCCGCACCAACAGCCAGCGCGTCAATGTCGAGCGTCTGCGGGCAACCGCGATCGAAGCGGCCGAGCAATGCGAGCGCAGCACCGTTCCCGACATGCGTATGCCGGAACGGCTGGAGCCTCTTCTGGCGGGATGGGAGCACACACGGACCCTGTATGTTGCCGACGAAACCGGACGCGGGGACCCTGTTGCCACAGTCCTGGCAAGGGAGGCATCCGGGCCGGCGGCCTTTCTGACCGGCCCCGAGGGTGGCTTTGACCCCCGGGAAACAGAGTTGCTGCACCAGGCACCCTTCGTCCGCCCCGTCAGCCTTGGCCCACGCATCCTGCGAGCTGAAACAGCGGCCATGGCAAGCCTGACCTGCTGGCAAGCAATAAACGGGGATTGGTCCCACCCCTTGATACGACCATACTGATATCATGATTACACTGATAAAGTGCCCGCTACATTCCAGGACTCCGGAGACTGTTTTTCATGCCTATGTCTGATTCTGCCACCCCTACACCCATGTTGAGCCGGGATGATCTTGTACGCTATCTGGAAAGCGGAAGCCGCCCCGCACAGGAATGGAAGATCGGAACCGAGCATGAAAAGCACGCCTTCCGACGGGATACCCATGCGCCGCTGTCCTATGATGAACACGGCGGAATCCGCGATATTCTGAAAGGGCTGGAACAGTTTGAATGGAAACCGGTCAGGGAGGGAGAGCATGTCATTGCTATGACCCGTGCAGACGGGGCCTCCATTTCCCTGGAACCGGGCGGACAGCTGGAACTGTCGGGCGCCCAACTGGAAACCCTGCACCAGACCTGCGCGGAAATTGGCACGCACCGGCAACAGATGCGGGCCGTATGCTCGGAGTTGGGGGCAGGCCTGCTGGCTCTTGGATTCCACCCGACAGCCCGCAGGGATGACATTCACTGGATGCCAAAGGGGCGGTACCGCATCATGCGGGCCTATATGCCCAAACGGGGATCCCTGGGCCTGGACATGATGCTGAGAACCTGCACCGTCCAGGTCAACCTGGACCATGGTTCCGAAGCCGACATGGTGGCCAAGATGCGGGTTGCCACCGCCCTGCAGCCTTTGGCCACTGCCCTGTGGGCCAACAGCCCGTTCACCGAGGGAAAACCCAACGGCTTCCTGAGCTGGAGGGCACATGTATGGACCGATACGGATCCCGACCGCTGCGGTATGCCGGAGCTGGTGTTCGAGGACGGCTTCAGCTTTGAACGCTGGGCTGATTACCTGCTTGATGTGCCTATGTATTTTGTCTACCGCAAGGGCCAATACATTGATGCGTCGGGGCAATCCTTCCGTGACTTCATGGCCGGGCGCTTGCCGGCCCTGCCGGGAGAATATCCGACAGAATCAGACTGGGCAGACCATATGTCTACAGCCTTCCCCGATGTCCGCCTGAAAAAGTACATTGAAATGCGTGGAGCGGATGTTGGCCCGTGGGAACGTCTGTGCGCCCTGCCCGCATTCTGGACCGGCCTGCTGTATGACAGCGACAGCCTGACTGCTGCCCTGGATCTGATACGCCCCTGGACCGCAGAGGACCGGCGGCGTCTTCTGGCCGATGTCCCGCGCCAGGCTCTGAAGGCAAGGGTTGGTGGGCAGTCCCTGCAAGAAATTGCGCGGATCGTTCTGGATATCGCCCACAATGGGTTGAAGCGACGGAATCGCATGAACCAGAAGGGACAGGATGAGACAGGTTTCCTGGATCCCCTGCTTGCCATTGCCGAAAGCGGACAAACACCGGCCGAACGCCTGCTGGAGCGTTATGCCAGGAATCCCGGGGCAGGCGTGGGCTGGATGTTTGAAGACAGCGGCTGTTGATGGCATTTCCGACACACTGGCCACAGAACGACACGGATAGCGGACAGCCCCGGCCAAACGGGCTATGATGTCCGGTGAGAGGGGCTCTGTTCTGTCGCCGTGGGGGAGTGGGAATGCCTGCCGTCCTGAAGATCCATGCCCGACTGATGGTCGGGTTTGCTGTTGTGCTGGTCCTGTTTGTGGTTGTGGCCGCAGGGTCAGTGTGGATGTTCAAGGATGTAGGGCGCCACGTTACAATTATATCCGGTGCCTCAACCAAGGCGGTGGCCGCTGTGGCCCTGGACCGCCAGATCATGGCCTTCGACAACCTGGTCACATCCTACTCCCGCTATCCGGATGAGAAAGGTCGGGCCGAAATCCTGTCCCAGAACAGTGTCCTGGACCAGAAGGTGGCCGAGCTGTGGATACAGGCCGAGAAAACCCCCGCAGCCGGTGCCGTGGATGAGCTTGCGACAACACTGCAAGCCTATCGTGCCGTTCTGACACCTGCCCTCGATCTGGTGCTGCGGCGGGTAACACTGATCGCCGGCACACTGACCCCCCTGTCCGAGCAAATTCTCCAACAGGCACGGGATGTCCGCACCCGCGCTGCCCGCCGTGGAGATACCACAACCGTCGAACTTGCCGGCCGCATGGCCGAACACGTCCTTCTTGCCCGGCAGGCTGTGGATGACTATCTTCTGACACGCAATGTGGAACGCTTTGGAACAGCATGGGAACAGCTGTTCGTGATCGAGGAGGTCATGGCCGCCATTCCCGAGGCACGAACCGCAGCGAATAAACCCTATGAACAATACCAGGACAGCCTGAACGAGCTGTCCGGCGTGGTCAGCGAGCTTCTGGTTCTGGAAGAGCAGCTTCACACAATCGGGGAGGCCATCACCTCCTCCACCGAACGGATCAAGGAGCTGTCCCTGCAGGAAGAAAAACGTATCCAGGAGGATACGCAAGCTTCGATCACAAACAGCCTGAACGGTGCCAGTATCTTTGTCACCGGACTTACCCTGGCAAGCCTTGTCGTTGGAATCGGGGCCTCGTTCATGATCGGGCGCAGCATCGCCAATCCCATTCAGGCCATGACACGAACCATGCGCCTTCTGGCCGAAGGCAACAAGGATATCGAGATTCCCGGCATCGACCGGCATGATGAAATTGGTGACATGGCTTCTGCCGTGCAGATCTTTCGTGACAACGCCCGGGAAGTGGAACGGCTGAACCAGGAACGCGCCGCCAGCGCACAGCAGGCCGAAGCCCGGCGCCGGGCCTCCATGCTGGCCTTGGCTGATGACTTGGAACGCAATGTGGCAACGGTTGTGCAAACCATCTCGGATGCAGCCGGCAACATGCATATGGCCGCGGAGGAAATGACCGCCACAGCACGGGATGCCACACATCAGGCCGGGGTTGTACGTGAAACAACGCTGGAAACAGCGACCAATGTGGAAATTGTGGCTTCATCCGCCGAAGAGCTGTCAACATCCATCCGGGAAATCGGACAGCAGGTTGCCCGTTCCACCACCATTGCATCGCAGGCGGTAGAGCAAGCCCAGCATGCCAATGAACAGGTTGTCAGTCTGCTGGACAGCACCGAACGCATTGGCGAGGTTGTGCGGCTGATCAGCGCCATATCAGAGAAAACAAACCTTCTGGCCCTGAATGCCACCATCGAGGCCGCACGGGCCGGGGACATGGGCAAAGGGTTTGCCGTGGTCGCCAACGAGGTCAAGACACTGGCCAACCAGACCGAACGGGCCACAGCCGAAATTGGCCAGCAGATCCGCTCGGTCCAGGGGGCCACCCGGGATGCCGCAAAAGCCATACAGGCGATATCGGACGTTATCCGCCGGATGAGCGAAATCGCATCGGCTATCTCGGCAGCGATCGAAGAACAAGGGGCCGCAACCCACGAAATTGCCCGCAACACCCAGCAGGCATCCCACAGCACAGCCACAGTACGCAACACCATCACGGCAGTAACCGACGCGACCAGCAGTACCGGTGAAGCGGCCAACCGCGTTCTTCAGGACTGCACGGAGCTTGTGGAGCACATGCGCGCCCTGTCGGGCACGGTTACCGCCTTCCTGTCATCGGTACGCAGCGATAATACCGGCGGAGCCTGACAGCAGATCAGGTATTCCACACACGCACCGTATCAATCAGGCGCGTTTTCCCCAGAAAGACAGCAGCAAACAGGCGCAGGAACGGACCGGACTCCCCATCCGGAGGCTGCAAGGTGCGTTCATCACGCACATCCAGGTAATCAAGCGGGCCAAAGCCCGCCTGCTCCAACTGACCTGCCGCAACCTCACAGGCCTGTACCGGATCGGCACCTTCACGGATAGACCGGGCTGCCTCACACAGGACCTCATAAAGGCGGGGCGCTGTTTGGCGTTCAGCCGGGCCAAGATAGGCATTGCGTGAAGACAGAGCCAGACCATCAACATCCCGCACCAGCGGTGCGGCTTCGATCGTGACCGGGATGTCCAGATCCGTCACCATGCGCCGGATAACCTGCAGCTGCTGGAAATCCTTCTCTCCGAACACGGCGACATCGGGCAGACACTGCAACAGCAGCTTGGTCACCACTGTTGCCACGCCGCGAAAATGCCCCGGCCGCCGGTCGCCACACAGGCCGGAAGACACGCCCGACACCTCGACAAAAGTGGAGGCACCCGGGCGGTACATGTCATCAACAGAAGGCATGTACACAACATGCCCACCAGCATCGGCAACCCGCGCACAATCCTGCTCGGGCTGGCGGGGATAACGGGTCAAATCCTCTCCCGGGGCGAACTGGGTTGGATTGACAAAGATCGAAACAACCACCCGGTCCGCCTTGCGCCGGGCCAGCCGAACCAGTTCCATGTGGCCGGCATGCAGGGCACCCATGGTCGGGACCAGCCCCACCCGTAACCCGTCAGCCCGCCAGTTGGCCACCTGTGCACGCAGGTCGGCAACGGTATGCACAATGTTCACCATGGCTTGAACAGTCCCGTCCATTATCATTCCTGCCCACTGCTATCATGATCGTGTGCTTTCCCGGCAACGGCAAAGCAATGTTCCGGCCCCGGGAAGACACGCGCCCGAACATCGGCGGCATACCCGGCAACAGCATCGGACAGCAGGGTCCCAAGCTCGGCATAACGCCGGACAAAACGCGGCGTGAATGTATCAAAAAGCCCCAGCATGTCTTCGGTGACCAAGATCTGGCCATCACAGGCCACCGAAGCCCCGATGCCAATCACAGGAACCGGAACCTGGCCCGCAATAGTCCGTGCCAGAGGCTCCACCGCAGCCTCCAGCACCACAGAAAACGCCCCGGCTTCGGCAACAGCAAGGGCATCATCCTGGATCTGCCGAGCCTCTTCCCCGGTACGCCCCCGGGCGCGAAAGCCGCCCAGCATGTTGCAAGACTGCGGCGTCAGCCCGACGTGCCCCATTACCGGAACGCCCCGTTGAACCAGGAAACGGATAGTCGGTGCCATTTCGGTCCCGCCCTCCAACTTGACAGCAGCCGCGCCGGTCTCGGCCAGAACCCGCGCCGCAGTCCGGAAAGCCTGCTCAGGGCTTTCCTGATAGGTTCCAAAGGGCAGGTCCACAACCACGCAGGCACGGCGTGCCGCACCAGCAACAGCGCGGCCATGGGCAATCATGATATCAAGCGAGACCGGCAAGGTGGTTTCCATGCCATACAGGACCATGCCCACAGAATCGCCGACCAACAAAACATCGACATGGGGGTCCAGGTACCGGGCCATCGGAGCCGTATAGGCTGTCAGGCACACCAAGGGAGTTCCTCCCTTGCGGACCATGACAGCGTGGGGGGTCAAACGCTTGGTATCAGCCTGGACGCTCATCCTTGGCTCCATCACAGGGGCAAACAAAACGGGCCGGAACAAAACAGAGTGCCCGGCCCGGGATACAAGCCCGTTCTAGCGGCTCAGGGAGGAAGAGAAAAGCGAAAACCCCCCGATAACCGCTGTCATAAGGACCACAATCAGCACAAACACCCGCCAGCGGCGATTTGCTCTAGGGCTTGCATGTCCAGGAGGTCAACCTGTGTGTTGCCATTGATAGCGATCAATCCCTCTTTCTTCAGCCCGGTCAGGGTCCGGCTGACGGTTTCGATGGTCAGCCCCAGATAATCAGCAATATCCAGACGGCTCATGGGGACAGACAACGGCGACGCTACATCTCCCCTCTGCGTTGCGCGCCGGGACAGCATCAGCAGAAAGTGGCTCACCTTCTCGCGGGCACTCATGCGCCCCAACAACAGCATTTGCTCCTGGGCGAAAGACAATTCCGCAATCATGCGATTCAGAAGGCGCCGCTCCAACTCACGCGAGCCGGCAACGACTGTGTCCAGTGACAGAAGGGAAAAACGGCATAAGGTCACGGGGGACAGGGTTTCCGCCGTATATCCGTACAGCCCATTGTGACCAAAACCGAAAAAGTCACCGGGAAAAAGAAAGCCAACGATCTGCCGTCGCCCGTCGATCATCAGCTTGGACAACTTGACCGCCCCGCTGACCAGCGTGAAAATATGGTCAGTTGGGTCGCCTTCACGGAAGACTGTGGCTTGGGACTCCATTCGCATATCGTGCCGGATTGCCCGCAAAGCCGATGATGTCTGTGCCAGACCGGCACAAAAAGCACGCTCATCCAGGTCACAACAGGCACAGTCCATCCGCGAACCAGCAGGCATAAAGGCAGAAACAAGGGCAGAAACAGACATCACACGGACTCCGAACCACTGGAGCCAGGCCGGTCACGCTGTGGCTCAGGAGCATCCGCAGCCTCATCGTCATCGAAAAGAATACGGCTTGCAGCCCCATCCAGATCATCGAACTGACCGGAACGCATCGACCACAGGAATGCACCCAGCCCAAGCAAACCAAGAAACAGGGCAGCGGGGATCAACAGCAAAAGGGAATTCATCGGTCCTGTCCTTCCTGTGGACCGCTACCCTCCCTTTCCTGGCCAATGGGACAGACGAAGGGCATTGGCGATAACCACAACCGAAGACGAGCTCATGGCAACGGCAGCAACCAAGGGTGTCACATACCCGGCAACGGCCAGCGGGATAGTTACCACATTGTAGGCAAATGCAAGCATGAAATTCTGACGTACCAAGGTATCAGCAAAACGCGCAACACGCAAAACCTCGACCACCGGCTCCAGCCGTTCCCCTTGGAAGACAACATCCGCCGCATTCTGGCTGATATCAGCAGCCGAAGACGGAGACAACGACACATCCGCTGCAGCCAATGCCGGAGCATCGTTCAGGCCATCCCCGACCATCATCACGCGCCGTCCCATGGCCGCCAGCTCCTGCAGGCGGGCAACCTTGGCCGCCGGGCTGCAACCGGACTGCCATTGGGTTATCCCCAGAGACCCGGCAACCACGGCAACCGCTTCCGCACGGTCGCCGGACAACAGCTCGATCGCCATTCCCTGTTCCTGCAGGGCAGCAACAACGGCCACCGCATCGGGACGCACCGCATCCGTGAACAGAAAGGGCACCGGGTCAGACCCCGGACATGATAGCCAGAGTTCAGGTCCACCATGGGGGGAACGATTGGCAGACGCATGACAGAATACAGCACTGCCCATGCGGATCTCACCCTCGGCGGTCAGCCGGCGCAACCCGGAACCGGGGATTTCTTCCACCCCGTCCACAAGGGGCCGCATGCAGTGGCGCACAAGGGCCCGGGCCAATGGATGACGGCTGGCGCCAGCCAGGGACGCAGCAATATCCAGGGTTCCGTCAGCCTGCCGGTCTTTCAGGTTTTCAGGCTCAAGGACAGGCTGGCCACAGGTCAGGGTTCCGGTCTTGTCGAAGACCACGGTATCCACATCCACGGCGCGTTCCAGGGCAGTCGGGGATTTCAGCAGGATACCACGCCGTAACAAGCGCCCCGAGGCAATCACCTGCACCACCGGAACCGCCAGGGCCAACGCACAGGGACAGGTGATGATCAACACCGACGCCGCAGTCATCAAACTGTCCTGCCACGGTTGGTCAGACAGGCTCATCCAGCCGATAAAAGTCAGGAGTGCAGCCAGATGCACAACCGGGGCATAAAAACGGGCCACCCGGTCCGCCAACACTACATAGCGCGCGCGCCCCTGCTCTGCCACATCCATCAGCCGTGAAATTTCAGCCAGCAGGGTTCCTTCCCCGACCGCCACGGCCTGTAACCGCAGCGGAGCAGTCAGGTTCAGGGTTCCGGCAAAAACCTGTTCACCGGGGCCAACCGCACAGGGCATGGTTTCCCCGGACAACAGGCTGGTTTCCAATTCCGACTGCCCGGACAGGACAAGGCCATCAACCCCGATCCGCTCTCCCGCAGCCACAAGCACCGTTGATCCCGGTCGCACGGCTTCAGGCAAAACCAAGCTTCGCCGGCCATCCGCGTGTTCCACCGTTACCGGGCGGTTTCCCAGCATGACAAGCTGACCGGCGGCAGAGCGGGCCCGCCCACGGGCACGGCTGTCCAGGTAGCGTCCGACAAGCAGGAAAAACAACAGGGTTACAGCCGCGTCAAAATAGGCATGGGGCCGGCTGTGTGCTGTTTCCCACAGGCTGACGCCAGTTGCCAGCAACACCCCGATCGTAATCGGTACGTCCATGTTGGTGCGCCCGTACCGCAGGGCTGACAGGGCCGAACGCAGAAACGGCCGGATACACCAGACAACTGCCGGAAAGGCAAACAGGGCTGAAAGCCAGTGGAACAGGTCACGGGTCCAGACCCCCATATCCACGCCGGCCCACACCGATACCGAGAACAACATGATATTGGCACTGGCAAAGCCGGAAATAGCAATACCGCGCAGAAGCTCGCGCTCGGCGGTGCTGTATTCCGCCTCGACCCGCCGGGGATCATAGGGCAACAGGCGGTACCCGACCTGACAGACAGGATCCAGAAGAACCGGCGCATCCGCAGCCGCCCCTTTCCAGAGAAGGGTCAAACGGCGGGTTGTCATGTTGACACGGGCCGACACCACACCGGGCTGACGCGTCAAGACCGCTTCGATCAGCCAGACACAGGCCGCGCAGTGTATGCCCTCGACCATCAGGTGCAGAACACACAGACCCTCGGGTGTTGTGCCAACCCATGGCGTACAGTCGGGAAGGCCAGGCGCATCCTGGTCCGGGCGCAGGGGACGAAGATCAGGGTCAATCTGGCGGCGCCTGTAATAGGCTTCAAGCCCCAGACCGGACAGCAGTGCAAAGGCAGCCTCACAGCCGGCGCAGCAAAACGCGGTTCTCCCCTGTGCCACATCCGGAATCGGCTGGCCACAATGCCGACAGGCCGCCGCACCACAGTCCCCGGTCCCGGTCCCGGTAGACAGAAGCAGGGTACTTTCAGGCATGGCAACATCCGTTCCGGAAGCAGACAAACAGGTTTATCTCAGATCAATACGCTCTATCGTGCGCCACTGGACAGAATCACCGCGCCCGGCGCTGACCCGCAGCTCCCACAGGCCCGGAAGGGGAAACGCGATATCGCGGGCATAGGTGCCAGGCCCGGCCGGCGGCAGCTCCACATGACGGTCAAGCCCTTCCTGGGTCGGGCGCCACACAAGGACCGCAACATCCAGACCATCCAGGGGATGCCCCTCTGCACCGGTAAACGTCATCGTGACACGGGCCGTGCGCCCTCCATCGGCAGATCCTGTAGACAGGGGCTGCAGGGACAGGCTTCCATTCCAGCCAAGACGCGCCTGCTCGGCACTGGCGGCAATCTTGTCATTATAGCCGTTGCGACGGTTGGACGGTTCCCGGGTTTCGAACCCGTTGAAGGTCACGGTAGCCAAGGTCAGCAGAATGGCATTCACCACAAAGACCAGACCAAAGCCACCGACAAAAATCCACGGATACCACCAACCCCGGGGTCGGTTCTGCTGAACGGATGGCACACTTCCTCCTGATCATAAACGCGCCGGCATACACAGGGCGGTCAACGCTGCGGCCCGGCAAACAAGGAACCACGGGACGCCGCTTCGCCCGTGTGAAGATTACGCAGGGCAAATGTAACATCGGTCGCCTTGCCCTCAAGAGCCTTTTGCGGGGCCGTGGCATAAACACGGAACGTTGCCACACTGTTGGGTTCAACCTCCAACTGAAGCTCCCCGGCCTCAATGTCGGAGCCAACAACCTTCAGGGTCCCACCCTCAACGCCGCGAAGGGACACCGCGTACGTGTTCTTCTCGGGCCTCTTGTTCAGGATCTTGAGCGTATAGCCATTGCGTATGCTCCCGTCCGTCAGAGTTACGAACAACGGGCTGCGTTCATGCAGAACCGTTACGTCCAGACGTGAACGGGTTGATATGCCCAGGATCATGACCAGAACCAGCACCGTTATCAAAACAGCATAGATGATAGTGCGCGGGCGAACCAGACGGTGTTTTATTGGCTCACCACGAGCACGGGCCAGCTGGCGATTGGTACTGTCGTAGGTGATCAGCCAGCGCGGCAGGTCAAGGCGGTCCATCATGGAGTTACAGGCATCAACACAGAGACCGCAGCCAATACAGGCAAGCTGGCTGCCATTGCGGATGTCTATGCCGGTTGGGCAGACCTGAACGCACAAGGTACAATCCACACAGTGCCCGCGATTTTCAAACGATGTCCCCTTCTTGGCAAATCCACGGGGCTCACCACGCCATTTTTCGTAGGTCACGATCAGGCTGTCTTCGTCAAACATGGATGCCTGGAAGCGGGGCCACGGGCACATGTAGATGCACACCTGCTCCCGCGCCCAGCCAGCCAGCAGGAAACAGAAGCCCGCCACAATCCCCACCGACAGGTAAACACCCCAGCCAGCATCACCGGTCAGAAAGGTTGTTGCCAGTGTCGGAACATCGTTGAAATAAGCGGCCCAACCAAAACCCGTTGCGACCGATATAAGCGCCCAGATTGTGACCTTGATAGTCTTGCGGGTAAATTTTCCGACGGTCATAGGACCACGGTCCAGCTTGATCCTGGCGTTACGGTCCCCTTCCAGCCAGCGCTCGACCATGACAAAGATATCGGTGAACACGGTCTGGATGCAGGCAAAGCCACACCACACCCGCCCCAACAAAGCCGTCGCAAAGAACAACCCCAAGGCCCCAAGAACCAGAAGACCGGTCAGATAGTAGATTTCCTGGGGCCATATTTCCAGCCACAGCAAATAGGCCCGCCGCCCTTCCAGATCCAGAAGAATAGCCTGATCCGGCGCATTGGGACCACGATCCCACCGTAACCAGGGGGTCAGGAAGTAAATGAGCATGAAAGCAACATTGGCCCAGTTCTTGATGCTCCGGAATAATCCCGGCATATGCTTGGGCTGGACCTTTACATGCTCCGCGTACAGGGACACTTTCTCCAGTTTCCCTGTCTTCTCCGTGCGTCCGGATCCGGAAGCATCTGTCTCTTTCTCATTCAATGTCATTGCGTTGCCCAGATTCCTTCAGGCATGAACTCACGTTACAGACTCGGGGCGGGAATCCGGGCCCGGCAGCACACGCGCAACGCAGGATGAAACCCGCATCGCCCGTATGGCCGCCTGTCCTGCCCAAGAACTGACATTCCCGCATAAATCATAGGCCCGTAAGGACATTTACCAAAGTTTTACACAAACGACCCATGGCTGACCTGCCACACAACCGCCCGGATGCTGTAAAAGGGCCACCTGCGGATGCAGGCAGCCCCTTGGTCAACAACTCCCCCGAAAAAAGGTACAACCTACTGGCCGCCCCCCAGAGAGTGAACGTACACGGTCAGCATCTTGATATCCTCGTCCTTCAGACGGCCGGACCAAGCTGGCATAACACCATGCTTTGGCTTGGCAATCTGGGCCTGGAGGCGCTCCATGGTCATTTCCTTGCCCGGCCCGGCATACAACCAGACACGGTTGCCCAGCGGGGGAGCTCCCATCGCCGGATTCCCATCAGATACAGGGTTGGCACCATCAGACGAATGGCAGGCCGCACAGTTCTCGGTATAGATTGTCTGTCCCGGACCGGCGACTACCTTGCCATTGGACATATCCTTCACGTACGCAGCAACCTGCTTGATTTCATCCGTTGACAGGATGTCGCCAAAAGCCAGCATCTGCGACTGCCGGGTCTCGGGGTCACGGTCATAGCGGATCCCGTGCAGCAAGGTCTGCTGGATATCCGCCAGGGTGCCCCCCCAGATCCACTCATCATCAGCCAGGGTTGGATACCCGACAGCACCAGCCCCACCGGATTGATGGCAGCCGGCGCAGTTATCCTTGAATAACACGCCACCACCGGCAATAGCATAGGCACGAAGCGGCGGGTTGGCGTAAATCTCATCAACCGAACCCGCGGCAATTGCCGAACGTTCTTTCTGATGGGCAGCGTGGGCCGCAATCAGGTCCGCTTCCACTTCACGACGGGAACTGTATTCCCAGATACCGGGCAGGAAATCCTTCCCGACCGGAAACGAGGGATAAACAATCCAGTACCCAACCGCCCAGATAACCGTAGTGTAGAACACATACATCCACCATCTCGGGAGAGGTGTATTCAGTTCCGCGATTCCATCCCACTCATGGCCTGTTGTGTAAAGGCCCGAAATCGGGTCTTTCTCAGGGGCGCCCGCCATTGGTCCACTCCTTGTCCTCATCATCCCGCAGGGGGATCATCGCATTACTGTCAAACCGGTCCCGGTTACGCGGCCAATAGGCATAGGCAACGATTCCCATAAAGAAAACCATCAGCCACACCCCCCAAAACTGCCGGGCAAAGACGGCAATATCCTGCAGCGTTTCCATACAGATCCCCTAGCGGTAGATATTCGCGTCCGCCTTGCGGGCAGGATCGAACTGGGTAAAATCAACCATGGTGCCCAAAACCTGAAGATAGGCAATCAGGGCATCGGCTTTGGTCAGACGGGTTGGATCCCCGTCAAAATCGCCGGTCACAGCCTTGGGATAACGCGCCAGAAGCCCTTCATGGTCGGCATCCGGGTCAGCCTGGGCCCGGAAATCCTCCACTGCCTTGGCAAGGTCATCTTCGGTATAAGGAACACCAACAATCCGCAGGGTCTTCAGGTGCGCCGCCGCATCATCAAACGTCAGGCTCTGGCGTGCCAGATGCGGATAACCGGGCATGATCGATTCCGGCACAACATCACGCGGGTTGACCAAGTGACGCAGGTGCCACTCGTTTGAATACTTTCCACCCAGGCGGGCCAGATCAGGCCCTGTACGCTTGGACCCCCACTGGAATGGATGGTCATACTGGGACTCCGCGGCCAGGGAATAATGGCCGTAACGCTCTACCTCGTCACGGAAGGGGCGTACCTGCTGCGTATGGCAGTTATAGCACCCTTCACTCATGTAGATGTTGCGACCCGCAAGTTCCAGCGGTGAGTAGGGACGAACCCCCTGCACCTTCTCGATGGTGGATTCCACGGAAAACAGGGGCACAACCTCGACCAGACCACCGATGATAACCGTCAGGAAGGTGCCGACCAAAAGAACAAGGACGTTTTTCTCGACCTTGCCGTGATGCTTGACAAGACTCATTTCTCTTTCCCCCTGTCTCAACGCCGCACAGGGCTTGGCGCCGGAGACAGTTCCGGCATTTCATAAGGGGTTTCCTCGCGGATATCACCCTTGATGGTCCGATACATGTTCCAGGCCATGATCAGGGAACCAATGACGAACAACAGGCCACCGGTTGCACGGATCACATAGTAGGGATGCATCGCCTCCACAGTCTCGACAAAGGAGTACTGCAGGAAGCCAAGTTCATTGTAGGCACGCCACATCAGGCCCTGCATGATCCCGGAGACCCACATGGCAGAGATGTAGAGCACAATACCAATCGTGGCGATCCAGAAGTGGTAGGAAACCAGACGCATGCTGTAAAGCGACTTGCGCCCCCACAAGACAGGGATCAGGTAGTACATGGCCCCAAAGGAGACAAACGCCACCCATCCCAATGCCCCGGAATGAACGTGGCCAACCGTCCAGTCGGTAAAGTGTGACAGCGAGTTCACAGCCTTGATGGACATCATCGGTCCTTCAAAGGTTGACATGCCATAAAACGCCACCGACGTAACAAGGAAACGCATGACCGGGTCGGTCCGCAGTTTGTCCCACGCACCGGACAGGGTCATCATGCCGTTGATCATCCCCCCCCACGAAGGCATCCACAGGATAACCGACATGGTCATGCCCAGGGTCTGGGTCCAGTCCGGCAGGGATGTGTAATGGAGGTGATGCGGGCCGGCCCAGATGTACAGAAAGATCAGGGCCCAGAAGTGCACAATCGACAGACGATAGGAATAGACCGGGCGCCCGGCACGCTTGGGCATGAAGTAATACATCATTCCCAAAAAGCCGGCTGTCAGGAAGAAACCAACCGCGTTGTGACCATACCACCACTGGATCATGGCCGATTGCACACCGGCGTACAGGGAATAGGACTTCATACCAAGGAATGAAACCGGCACGGCCAGTCCATTCCCGAGATGCAGCATGGCCACAACGACGATGAAAGCCAGCAGGAACCAGTTGGCAACATAGATGTGCTCTTCCTGGCGCCGGATGACGGTTCCGAGGAAGGCCGCCAGATACACCACCCACACAACGGTCAGAAACAGGTCAATAGGCCACTCAGGCTCGGCATACTCCTGACTCTGGGTATAGCCAAACACATAGGACAGGGCTGCCATCACAATAAAGGCTTGATAGCCCCAGAAAATGATGTTGCCCGTGACGTTCCCGCCCCAAAGCCCGGCGCGGCAGGTTCTCTGGACGATGTAAAGGGAACTGCCGATCAGGATATTTCCACCAAAGGCAAAAATAACAGCCGACGTATGAACCGGGCGCAGGCGACCGAACGTCGTCCACTCCAGATCCAGATTCAGTAATGGATACGCCAGCTGCCAGGCAATAAAATCACCGGCACAAAAGCCGACAACACCCCAGAACATCGCCGCGACGACGAACTTGCGGATAACATCCATATTATAGGCGGTGGCTGCCGCCGGAGCGCTGTGCGCCGTGGTCGCCTGGGTCATGACCCCTCCTGTACCGACCAAAACAAATATCCTGTGCAAAACGTCAGATATCTGACGAAAACCCGTAACCCCGACAACACCACGCGGAAGCGCGGCATACTCTCCGCCAAGGCATACGCACACCATACCTCCCCGTTATCCAGACCCGGTACTCCGCCATCCTGGTACGTAATCTCGCCACAAACACGACACATACGGGAAGGCTGCAGGAAGCCTGCAAAAGATGTACACATTCCACCGGACAAAATACGGGCGCGCACTATGCCCCGGACACCGGGGCTCCCCATTGATCTATATCAATTCATCAGGAATCTCAATTTTATCCTGTATGCCGGCATGGGCATTGTGCCCACTGGACAAGCTTGCGGCTGCACTACCCTGCACGGAAACCTTCCGCACCTCACCCGCATAACGTCACGTCAAATAATCATACCGCGCCGTGAAATGAACCCGACTCCAGGAACTGGAACGTCAAGAGGCCAAGCCGGAGTCCCCATCACGCAAAGGAGACAAATTCAGGCCACAGCTTGCCCTTATGCAAAAAACAGAACCTTGCGCTACCGGCATTGACTTTTACCCCGGTGTCCCGCTATACAGCCGCTTCTGTTTTGACATTCGGCCCCTGCAGGCCGTTCGCTGTTTGCTGCCGTAAAAAGGCAAAACATCCCGCGATTACACTGATTGACCGGAGTTTTTGTACCGTGAAGCGCACTTATCAACCCAGCAAACTGGTTCGCAAGCGCCGTCATGGCTTCCGCACCCGCATGGCAACCGTTGGCGGACGCAGGATTCTGTCTGCCCGTCGCGCCAAGGGCCGCAAGCGTCTGAGCGCCTGATCTACGGGGCGCCTGGCTCGTGCGGGCAGCAGCTGACACCTCTGTGGTGGTTAACCGCCTCAAGCGGAGACGCGATTTCCTGCGAGTCGCTGCTGAACGGCGCAAATGGGCTATGCCTGGCCTGATTGTTCAAGCTGCTGCCATGTCGGACAGGGAAAAAGAGGAAGCCGTGCGGCACTCTTCGTGCCCTTCGGGCTTTTTCCTGGATCCGGCAGCGAGTGCCACCGAAGGCATGGAAAGCGGTCATACGAACACACAGCTCGGCGCAAGCAAGACATCCTTGGTCCGTGTAGGCTTCACCGTATCCAAGAAAGTTGGAAACGCTGTAGCCCGGAACCGTGCTAGGCGACGTCTTCGCGCTGTTGTGGATCGTATCATGGCTGAACATGTCGAGCCATGGACAGACTACGTTATTATAGGGCGAGGAGCGACGGTTGACCGTCACTTTGATCTTCTGGTCGCGGACTTGAAGACAACCTTGGCCCGTGTAGCCAAGATGGCCCCGGGGAGTGCAGCACCCATGCCCCCGCGCAAGGGCGGTCGAAAGAAGCAAACCCGCACAGAAAAAGCGCCCGCCTCTAGTTCCGACAAAGCGGCAACGTAATGAGTGTTGCCTGCATCCTGAGGGGACTGATACGGGCCTATCGGCTTGGCATCTCCCCGTTTCTGCCCCCGACATGCCGCTACCTGCCAACCTGCTCTGCGTATGCGTACGAAGCCATAGCACGGTTCGGTGCCATACGGGGCAGCTGGATGGCCCTGAAACGCATCCTGCGCTGCCACCCGCTGGGGGGAAGCGGATACGACCCCGTACCAGAGACTCTGGACACACCGCCCAAGTGCGGCCATCTTCACCGCCACTGAATTTTCCGACTGGCACAACACCCGGACTACGTACAGATGCCTGAACAAAAGAACTTCATTCTGGCCATGGTGCTGATGGTGGCAATTCTTGCCGGCTTTGAGTACTTTGCCCCTACGCTGCCGGCCCCTGTTCCGGTCCGGTCGGATGCGACCATCGATACCACACCCGGCCCTGTGGCGGCTGATCCGGGCATTGCAGCACCAACAGGCCCACGCGACCGGAATACAGTGCTGGCGGAAGGTCAGCGTGTACGCATTGATACACCATCCCTGTCCGGTTCCTTGTCCCTGCATGGCGGGCGTATTGATGACCTGACCCTGAAGGCGTACCGGGAACAGGTGGATCCACACTCCGCAAATATTGTCCTGCTCAATCCCAAGGGATCGGAGCGTCCGCATTATGCCGAGTTTGGTTGGGTATCTGCCAACCCGGCGATCAAGGTACCCGGCCCCGATGCCCACTGGCAGAGCGAGGGGGGAACCCTGACAGAGAACACACCGGTAGCTTTGGTGTGGAAGAATGATCAGGGGCTGGTCTTCCGGCGTGTTGTCAGCGTGGATCCTGATTTTCTGTTCACGATTACCGACAGTGTCGAGAATACAGGCCCGGATGCCTTGACACTTTATCCCTACGGGCTGGTTTCTCGTGGCTATACACCCCGCACTGAAGGATTTTACATCCTGCACGAAGGCCCATTGGGCGTGCTGGACGGAACGCTGAAGGAGATCACGTATCAAGATCTCCGCGATGAGCGTCATGTTGACTATCAGTCAACCGGCGGCTGGATCGGAATTACCGACAAATACTGGCTGACAGCCATTGACCTGCCCAAAGGCGATGTGAACAAGGCCCGTTTTGTCTATACCGGCGATGGGCATGACCGTTATCAGAGTGATTTCCTGGGTGCAGCCCGTACAGTAGCCCCCGGGGAAACAATCACAACGGTGACCGACTTCTTTGCCGGGGCCAAGAAGGTGGATCTTCTGGATCGCTATGCCCGTGAAAAAGGCATCGACCGGTTTGATCTTGCCATTGATTTTGGCTGGTTTTACTTCCTGACCAAGCCGTTTTTCATCGCCATCCAGTTCCTTTACGGGTTCCTTGGCAACTTCGGGCTGGCTATTCTTGCCTTTACGGTTGCCCTGCGGCTTGTGCTGTATCCGTTGGCCAACAAGTCCTACAAAGCCATGAACCGGATGAAAATACTGCAGCCCAAGGTCAAGGAACTGCAGGAGCGGTTCCAGAATGACCGTGTGCGGATGCAGCAGGAAATGATGGCCCTGTACCGGGACGAGAAAGTCAATCCGCTGGCTGGGTGCCTGCCGATCCTGATCCAGATTCCGATCTTTTTTGCCCTGTACAAGGTGCTGTTTGTTGCGCTGGAAATGCGTCACGCTCCCTTCTATGGCTTCATTACAGATCTATCTGCGCCGGACCCGACCAACCTGTTCACCCTGTTTGGCCTGATCCCGTGGAACGCGCCGTCATTCCTGCACCTGGGAATCCTGCCCATCATCATGGGGATCACCATGTGGTTCCAGCAGAAGCTGAATCCTGCGCCGGCCGATCCGGTCCAGGCCAAGGTCATGATGTTCCTGCCGGTTCTTTTCACCTTCATGCTGGCCGGGTTCCCTGCTGGTCTGGTGATTTACTGGGCCTGGAACAATATCCTGTCCATTGCCCAGCAATGGTCGATCATGCGCCGCCATGACGAGGCCCCCGCCCATGCAGGCCGGACATGATCGTGGCTCGACACCAAAGCGGGGGGCAAGCTCTTGCGTGATGCCGACAAGCCTTTTGACGACGCAGACCTGGAGAAGGGACGCCTTCTCTTCTCCAGGCCATGCCGCTTCATGCTGGGGGTGGTATCTCTGGACAAGCTGCCGGAAGCCACCTTGCCCGAAGTCTGCATGGCCGGCCGGTCGAATGTAGGGAAATCAAGCCTGATCAACGCGCTGACCGGAACCCGCGCCTTAGCCCGCACGTCCGACACACCGGGCCGGACCCAGGAGGTCAACTTTTTCTCCCTCGATGACCGTCTGTTACTGGCAGATCTGCCCGGCTACGGGTATGCACGGGCTCCGCAGGACCAGGTGAAAAAGTGGACCCGCTTGGTGAAGTCCTACCTGCGTGGTCGACCGAACCTGCGCCGCGTGTTTCTTCTGGTGGACAGCCGTCACGGTCTGAAAGACAGCGATCGGGAGATCATGTCCATGCTGGATACAGCCGCGGTCAACTACCAGATTGTTCTGACCAAAACCGACAAGCTGCGTGGCGATGCGCTGGAATCTGTGATGGCGAAGACGCAACAGGAGCTGGCAAAACATGGGGCATCCCACCCGCTGATCCTGCGTACCAGCTCGACACGCTCGGAAGGACTTGACCATGTCCGGGCCGAAATTGCCGCCATTGCCGATAACTGACAGCAAGGTCACCGGTCCTCTGTCTTCCCGTCACAATCTGCACAGTCGTTAACAAAAAGGGGGCCACGGGCCAATGCATCAGCATGCTGAGAAGCTTTTGCAGCATCCGGTTGATCATGTAACGACCTGGCTGTTCGACTTGGACAACACCCTCTACCCGGGCACCAGCAGTTTGTTCCCCCAAGTAGAAGCCCGTATCCGTCATTTTGTGGCCCGGCATCTGAATCTGGATGAAGATGCCGCCCGCATTATGCAGAAACAGTACTACCACACATACGGAACAACCATGCGCGGCTTGATGGTTGAACATGGCGTCGATCCGCACACCTTCCTCGATTATGTGCATGACATTGATCATTCGGCCTTGGCACCTGATCCGGCACTGAGAAAAGCACTTCTACAGCTGCCGGGCAGACGGCTGATCTTTACAAACGGATCCGGAAAACATGCGCGGGCCGTTCTGAAAGCCCTGGATCTGGAGCAAGTCTTTGAGGGGGTTTTCGATATTCATGCCGCAGAGTACTGCCCCAAGCCCAACCCGGAAACCTATCACCGGATGACAGCTACATTCGGGCTTGATCCAAAGACAACGGCTTTCTTTGAGGACAGCCCGCAAAATCTTGAAACAGCGGCGGCCATGGGCATGACAACCGTTCTGGTACACTGTGGTCCCGGACTGCCTCCGCTGGCCCTGTTCCCGGAACAGGCACTGTCAGCGTACTGCCATCATATGACAGATCATCTAACTACATGGCTGGATGCAGCGCTGCACAGCCTGAAGCGGAATAACTGACCCTGCTTGTCAGGGAATCTCGATCTCGTCCTTGGGAATCCATCCGTTCCCCTGAGGAGACAGGATAAGACGCCAGCCATTTACGTGTTCCAGCAATGTCGCCCGGTGAGGACCCTTCGCAATATTCTCCAGCACCGGGCAGGTGGTATCCGGACAACTGCGAAGGCCAACCCGATCGCGGATGCGGATGGTTTCCAGGCGCGGTGCCTTGATGGACCCGGGGCGGAGAACAGGCGCAAAGGGCCCGGCAGACGATGGATTCCCGCCGGGCTGGATGATCATCGGAAAGTCACCCTGAAGCCGATGCACCACAGCCCCCCCACGCAGGGCCAGAGCGCCCAGCGCTGCATCAGGGCAGCGTGGCAAGGCCGCTGCCGGCAGTCGGGCCACCCATCCGGCACTTCCCAGATTGGCGTGGACAAACCGGGCAACCGAAGGGGTTGGTTCGCCGACCCCGGTGGTCGCCACAACCTTTCCACACACGGTCAGCAGAACATGGCTATAACGGATACCAATCGCCGGATCGCCGGCCCATCCGGACAGGAACAGGGTTGCATCAGGCGCAACGGTTCCCCCGGGATCAGCGGGCTGTCCATTGACCAAAACGCGTTCCAGATACCCGGCTTCTCCGGGACCGATGGTCCATTCCGATACCGCATACTGGCTGGCTGGGGCCAAAACGCCGGTCAGGAGCCCTTCCCCCTGTCCGGACACACTGCTGCGGGGAACCACCACCGCCGACGATGTATCCCCCTGATTCATTGGCACAGCCCCAACAACAACAATCTGTTCATCCGCAGGCAACAGGCTACTTTCATCCAGAACGCCGGTTATTCCGGACCAGACCCTGTCACGCAGGGATGTCAGGTCTTTCAAGGCCCGCTTGGACAGATAGAAGGTAAAGTCGTACCAGAACATCTCGGCCACGGCAGCGGCTTCCTTGCTGACCTGGGCAACCATCTGGTCAAGGGGCATATCTTTCTGATGCGGAAGACCACCGGGACGGCGAATGATCTCCAGCAAACCGACAGCTGCCACCGCTCCCAGAAGCAAGGCAGAAAAGGCCGTAAGGAAAAGGACACGTACCAATCGTCAGTCTCCTGTTCGCGGGGATAGACCTGTGGCGCTCCCCACATCCGGCCATGGCCGGCGGAACACGTGCGTCCTATCGGTCTGCCATCACAAGCACCGGGGCGTCAATGCACATGCGATTCCGTTGTCTGGAGAGATCATAAACAAGCCGATACGAAGGGATACTATCATGCCCTAACCGCGAGGACGGCGCATGCCGGGACCGGCGGAAAGTGTCTGGTCTGCCACGGCATATCCCCCTTTTCCGGCATGCTTGACCTTGTACATGGCATGATCAGCACGGACCATCAGGTCGGCCAGGGTCTCCACGCCACCGGGAAGGTGAACCGCGATACCAATAGACAGGCCCAACGGGAAATCGGGACTACCAGACAGGGGAACCAGTTCGCGTGCAGACATCTCCATCAACAGGTGCGCCTTGTCGACAGCCACTTTTTGGGTTGCACCTTCCAGCCAAATGGCAAATTCGTCCCCTCCCAGCCGGGCCACAAGGTCGGTTGGACGTGTACTGCCAACCAGCATGTCACGTACGGTCAACAAGGCAGCATCACCAGCGGCATGACCATACACGTCATTCACCTTCTTGAAGTTATCAAGATCGGCAAACAAAAGAGCCGCAGACAAATTGTCACGCGCCAGCCGGTTATGCCGCCGCTCCATCTCTTCCATAAAGGCACGACGGTTGAACAACCCTGTCAGGCTGTCTGTTCGTGACAGGCGCAGAATATTTTCGTGGGCATCAATCTGTTCGTTGGCAACACCAATCTGGTCCGCCAGATCCGCCAGCAGGACACGATCGTCTTCGCGCCATGAATCATGGGACTGGTCGCGGAACAGGACAACAGCCCCGTTGATCCTTTTGTGATAACGACACACCGAAGCCAGGACATCATAGCCGTCGATCTGATCCTGACAGACAAGAGACCCCGTACCAACGCGTTCCAGCATCATGCGGGCCAGGCTCTCGTCCGCCACACCAAAAGAGGCCCCGGGGATCATGGCCTCACGCAAGATCCTGACCGGATCGGTCTCTGCATCTCCCCCGGCCGATGGCAAGAGCGACAACGGGGCCCGGCGGAAAATATGGCAGGAAACCGCCCCCATGCCCCGGGCCATCGTTTCAGCCGCAACATGCAGGACATTGGCCGGTATCACCTCGTCACGGAACGTGCTGACGATATGGTTGAAAATCTGTTCCCGCTGGCGGGCCCGCTCCTGTTGTTCATCGCGCTCCTGCTCGCAGGTGATATCGCGGCAAATGCCCCGCGCCCCGCCCCATTGTCCATCATCGTCAAAGACCGGACGGGCAGATACATTCACACAGGCGCGCCCGCCATCTGCACGACGCATCCAGATCACGACATTGGCGACACTGCTGCGGGTTACAAAGGGGAAGTCGGCCTCTGGGTCCAGCACGAAATCAGCCATGGACCGGCCAATCAAGGATGCAGCAGGGTACCCCAACGCCCCGCGGGGACTGACAAAGACAAGGCGCCCGTCAACGCCCGTTTCCCAGGCAAAATCCGACGAAATTTCCACCAGGTCCTTGTAACGCTGACGACCGGTCGCCAGGGCAACGCGCAAACCCTGGTTCAGGGTAACAGCACGGGCAAGCACCAGAACCGTTGCCCCATCTCCCGGCAATGCTGCCAAGTCATAGGCATGGAAACCACTCGGGGTATCAATCTGGACTGATCCGAAGCACGACGTACCATGAGCCTGAACGATCGAAACCAGGGCGAGAATATCAGGTTCTGTATCAGCGCTACTGGTCAACGGGCATTCCGCAGAAGAAGCCGAGATCAATCTACGGTCTGGGCCATAAATCAGAACAGGCCCCGGCCAGAGAGCCGCCAGACGGACAGACAGCCCCCCTCCTCCCGCGGACCCGGAACCGGACAATCCGCGGGGATTACCCGATGCATCCCTGTGCTCCCTGTCGTCCACAACAGTCCCCGGACTGGCCCTGGTCGGGCTGATATACGCTGCCCGACGATGGTGTTCCTGTCACAGGGGCAGGTCAACAAAGCCCCCCCCGGTATGTGGCCATCCGTACAGGCGGTTGACGACAGAGCCACGACGGGTATGCTCCCCGGACCTGACAAGCCCGACTATTGTTTCAAGGATCCGGCCCCGATGAGCACCGCCACACTTCAGACATCCCTGCAATCTGTCATTGATTCTGCCTGGGACATGCGTGACACCTTGTCACCAGCCACAACAGGCGCCACCCGCGAGGCTATCTGCACCGCCCTGAGCGGGCTGGATAACGGGACCCTGCGCGTGGCTGAAAAGCGCGATGGCCAATGGGTTGTCAATGCGTGGCTGAAAAAGGCTGTCCTGCTGTCATTCCGTCTGGACCCCATGGTTGCCATTTCCGGTGCACCCGGCGGGGCATCGTGGTGGGACAAGGTTCCATCCAAATTCAGCACCTGGGACGAGGACGCCTTCACACAAGCCGGCTTCCGGGCGGTGCCGGGGTGTGTGGTCCGTCACTCTGCCTATATCGCCCCCGGGGTTGTCCTGATGCCCAGCTTTGTCAATGTCGGGGCACGGGTTGACAGCGGTTCCATGATCGACACCTGGGCAACGGTCGGTTCATGCGCGCAGATTGGAAAGAATGTCCATATCTCGGGCGGGGCCGGTATTGGCGGTGTTCTGGAGCCCCTGCAAGCCGGACCCGTGATCATCGAGGACAACTGCTTTATAGGGGCACGCTCTGAAGTTGCCGAGGGTGTCATTGTCGAAGAGGGTGCTGTGCTGTCGATGGGGGTCTTCATCGGGGCGTCCACCAAGATTATAGATCGTGGAACCGGGGAGATTTTCATGGGCCGCGTTCCGGCCGGCTCCGTGGTTGTACCCGGAACCCTGCCGGGCAAACCCCTGCCGGACGGAACACCCGGACCCGGGCTTGCCTGTGCCGTGATCGTCAAGCGCGTGGACGCCCAAACCCGGTCCAAGGTTTCTATCAACGAGCTGCTCCGTGACTGACCCTGATCTTGCGCCACAGATAATCAACAGCATACAGGACCTGCGCGATCCCCTGCCCCTGGCGCAGGCCCTGTTGCGCTGCCCTTCGGTAACACCGAACGACGCGGGGGCCCTGCACACCCTGCAGCAGGTTCTGGAACGCATCGGCTTCACATGCACACGCCTGGTATTCTCTGAGCCGGGTACACCGGATGTTGCCAACCTGTATGCCCGCCTGGGCACCCGTGGACCTCATTTCTGCTTTGCCGGACATACCGATGTTGTGCCAGCCCCGCCATCATCGGGCTGGAGCCATGCCCCCTTCGGAGGGGAGGTGGTGGACGGCGTCCTGTACGGGCGCGGCGCCGCCGACATGAAGGGAGCCATTGCCGCCTTTGTTGCAGCAGTGGCTCGCTTGCTGGGACAAGGACATCCTGCTGGTTCCATCAGTCTTCTGATCACCGGAGACGAAGAAGGCCCGGCGATCAATGGCACCCGGAAACTTCTGGACTGGGTCTCACGGCATGACACAGCGCCGGACATGTGCTTGGTCGGGGAACCCACGAACCCTGATACCTTGGGAGACATGATCAAAATCGGGCGGCGGGGCAGCCTGTCCGGTACACTGACCGTGTATGGAACACAGGGGCACGTGGCCTATCCGCACCGGGCCGACAACCCTCTGCCCCGGATGCTTGCGCTGCTCCAAGCCCTGACGGCAACACCCCTGGATGAAGGAACGGCAGACTTCCAACCCTCGAACCTGGAGCTGACCTCCATTGATACCGGCAATACGGCAGACAACGTGATTCCAGGGCAGGTACGGGTTGTTTTCAATGTTCGTTTCAACACCTGCTATACAGCCCACTCCTTAGAAGCGGAGATCCGGTCCCGGCTGGCAAGGGTCTGCCCGGATCCGACACGCTATTCTCTGGAAACAGTATGCAGTGGCGAACCGTTCCTGACACCACAGGGTGAACTGTCTGCCCTGTTGATGGAGGCCGTATCGACCCTGACCGGCCATATACCTGAACTCTCCACATCCGGGGGAACATCGGATGCCCGGTTTATCCGCCATCTGTGCCCCGTGGCGGAGTTCGGTCTGGTTGGACGCTCCATGCACAAGGTTGATGAACATTGCCGGATCGATGATCTGGAAACACTGACCCAAATCTATCATCGGGTGTTGTCGCGCTTTTTCCAGATCCGTTGTCAGGCAGCAGGTACACCGTGAAGCAGGAAACCGATCTCTACCGGGGTATGCTCCTGGTTCGCTCCATCTTACGCATGGATCCACGCTGCCCCGATTATGTTGACGACAGCCCGCGGGGCTTCTGGGCATCGCTGCGGCTGGGGGCCATGGTCTTTCCGGTCTACCTGATACAAATGCTGGCAGGTCAGACGCAGGACCCTGCGGCAACCAACAGTGAGCCTGTCTTCTGGCTTGCGTTCCAAGCCCTGTTGTATGCGCTGGGATGGCTTGTCTTTCCGGTCATCATGGATCCCGTAACCCGCATTCTGGGGTGCCATGACCGGTGGCAACGCTACATTATCGGTTTCAACTGGCTCCACCTGCCATTAGCAGCCGTCCTTCTCCCCATTGTCTTGCTGAGCACAGTGGGGGAAACGCCCATGCAGGCACTGGCACTGCCTGTGCTGATGGCTGCTGTCGCTTTTATGGGGTATCATGGGCTTGTCGCACGTCGGATGCTGGGTGTGGATACAACAACCGCCGTTGGACTGGTTATCCTGGAACTTCTGGTTTCCCTTATGGTCAACAACGGGATTCCGACCGCTCTTGGCTATTGAATGTATCCACCACCAACAAAAAAGCCCGTGCGCTACAGGATATCCCCCAGAATGGGCAGGGACATACCAAGAGAGTAGATCGCAAACCAAGGATTGACATCAATGCTTCCGTAATAATCCGGCGGCGTATCCTCTACGGGAGCAGGGGGTATCGCCTGCGCACCATGATCAGCCCCTGAATCTGGTCCGGAGAAAGGAGAAGGCGGAAAGAACAGAACGCCTCCCTGATATGGAACAGCAGGGTAGAAAAACGCCAAAAGATCACCATTAGGGTCTATTGCCATAACACAATATCCTTTTCACTCTTCAAACTGGCCATTCGCTTTCCGACACAATCAGCACAGAAAGCTGTTACCACATGGTCCCCGGCTCCTTCGCCCCCCCAACGGATTGAATGGAAACCGTAAGTTATTATAATATAACACGAAGAACAATCAGGGGGAAGCCTGACAGGACAAGGCATGCCCCTCGCACGGTTTCTATATCCCCTGGAAAATAAAATCCTGAAGAACCAAGCTGGTTATACCATAAAGGGTTACAAAGAAATCCGGTCTGGCATCGCCGTCAACGTCAGCAAGGGCATGAACACCCTTACCGTCGGCCACAGGTTCATACCAGACAGCATGCGCACGTGGCTCACACCCTGAAAGGATGAATGCCTGGTGACCGGTCTGGTGGACATCGGCATCAACAGCGGTCAGATCCAGGCAGTCACCCTGCTCACGGCTGAAATCAACAATCACATCCCCGCTGTCATCGATCGAATTGTACACAAATATATCTTTCCCCTCTCCCCCGATCAGCACGTCTTCCCCTGCACCACCGTTCAGATGATCATCACCAGGCCCCGCAGACAGTATATTCACCTGTGTATTACCGATCAGGTGGTCATCACCGGCTCCTGTGGTCACATGCACAATGGCAGGATCGACAGAACCATAAATCAAACCAGCCTTCAGATTACCCCCCCAGTACCCACGAATCCCAAGGTCAACGGTGACAACATCATCGGCCGTTCCGTCAAACGACAGCTCCCGCACACCATGACGGATTGGTGACAAGACAAAGGTACTCCGCGAGAAATCCTCCCGGAATACATGCCCCACACCTTCCAGAAAGACGGAAAACTCGGGCTGATCTGCATTCCCGTCCAGATCAGCATACACGTATCCACCCGAACTACCGGAGACAGGATCAAACCACAGGGAATGCGGGGCTGCACGCGATCCGGAGAAATGAAAAACCTGCTTGCCCGGCATTCCTGTATCTGCATCCAGGCCCGAGAAATCCAGCACATCGCCCTCTGCGCGACTGAAATCTGTAATGCGGTGCCCAAGACCGGCAAAACGAAAAATAAACGCATCGGTACCAGCACCACCCGTCAGGCTGTTGATCCCCGGGCCCCCATCCAGAAGGTTGGATGCCTCATCACCGGACAAGTGATCATCGCCAGACCCACCCAGCAAGTCCTCGATACTGAACAGGCTATCCTCCTCTTGCGAACCGACAAGAGCAACTGATCTGGCAGAACCGGCAAGGCGAATGACAACAGGATCCACTTTGTCGGAATAGTCAGCCAGATCGATCCCTTCTCCCCCATCCAGGGTGTCCCGCCCGGGCCCGCCCTGCAAGCGGTCGCTTCCCCTCATACCCTGCAGCAGATCGTCGCCATCATGCCCGTAGAAGACATTGGCCCGCGAATCCCCTGTCAGGGCATCATCCGCAGAGCCGCCATGAATACCCTCAATGTTACGCAGGGTATCTTCCAGACGGTTGCCAACAAACACGCTGGTATCCATCATCCCATTCAAGGTTACAGAAACAGGCAGGCAGGCATCAACATAACTGGCCATGTCCAGGCCCAGACCGCCGTCAATCGTGTCATAACCTGGACCACCGTGGAAAACATTGTCCGCTGCATCCCCACCCAAGATGTCATCATGTGATGAACCATGAATATTCTCGATATCAGACAGCAGGCCGTCCGGCTTCCCACCTACCAGTACCGGGGCCGGGGTCGTACCGGCCAGAAAGACAATCACCGGAGCATCATGACGCAGATAACTAACGGTATCACTTCCGGGACCACCATTAATGGTGTGCTCTCCCGGACCGCCGTGGAACAGGTCAGGCTCCTCTGTCCCGTAGTAATAGTTCACCAGAGGGGTAGGATCAGGAACAAATGATTCCAGGAAATCATCAAGAACTGTACGTGAAGGCCGCCCTGGCCCCGTCTGTGGTAACGGTAACTGGCTGTCTGTAGAAGCAGAAGCATCCTTGGCTGGAACAGGCTTCTCTGATTTGTCTGGAATCGCGGACCCGTTAACGAGAATCTGAAGTTCAGGGACAGAAGCATTGCCATCAAGATCAATCATAAGACGTAACCCGGAATCAGTACCGGAACGTGCAGACCAAACCGAATGGGGGGCAGGGGTTGATCCACTGAAAACAAGATCTATCCCGGAATGATCATGTCCAACCACAGGAGAAGACAAAGCTCGCGCGGAAGGGGTGAGATATGAAACGGTTATAGGGCCACTCCGGAATATGGTACGAAAGCCGTGCCCCCCCGATAGCTTGCATGCATACAGATCAGACGTGTCCACACTATGAAGATGCCCATTAAATACATGCAAGGTCCCCATATTTCCCCCTTTGCCTCCACGACAATCATCATCCGAAAAAAGGCCGACCTTATCACAAGAGCCAGATACCCACACGGGAACCCTTCACCTTGTGACAAACAAAAAAAATCTGCCCCCACATAAAGAAAGAAGGGGCAGATTAATGACCAAAAATAGAAGCTATGATATCAATAAATAATTTATTAAATATATTTTCCAACTAGTTATTGTCTCTGATACATGGCGCATAGATATTATTTCACGAAATTATTGAACAGCATGGGATTATCCATCAGGCTTTGCATATAAAGAAACAGGACCTGACAGAGATGAATCACTATATCAGAAAGAAATCGTCTGCCGACAGACTCTGAACCCCCTGAAGACGAAGAAAGAATTCAGACTGCATATCACCATCGACGTCAGCCATTACGACAGAACCGTCAGCCCCATCGCTTGCATACCAAACAGAGTATGCCGCTGCTTGATGTCCTGAGAAATCAAGACCGCGCTGACCATCGGGATGGCGTATATCCACGCTGATCATTGCAAGATCAATCCTGTCGCCCTGCTCTGAACTGAAATCCGTGATGACGTCTCCTCCTTCGGCTATGCTGTTATAGGTAAACGTGTCTGCACCACTACCACCACTCAGGTAATCAACCCCCAAACCACCGACCAACTGATCATTGCCCGCACCCGACGAGAAAATGTTGTCGCGGGGATCGCCAATCAGCATGTCATCGCCGGAACCCGTACTGACATGCGTAACCGTCGGCGCAATATTGCCGATCATATGAGCCATGACGTCGTAATCATGGTCCCCTCCATCCGGGAAACGCCCCGGATAAGCAGCCTGGAGGCTATACGATAACCCCGGAAGATCAATAAATGTAGACTGTGTACCGGAAACAGAGAGGCGATCCAGTCCCTTGGACGTGATGCGGGGACCAAATGTCCCGAAAAGAAAATCATCTACTGCTATCGTGTCAACACCCTGCAGGACCAATGAAAACTCTGCAGTCTCCTCCTGACCATCTGTATCAGCAAACAACCGAATCCCCGCTCCTTTCTCCAAGGGCTTGTACCACAGGGAATGAGCCTTTGCCTGCTGGCCGGAGAATAGAAACGGCTGGTTCCCGTCTACCGTACTATTGGCATCAAATTCACTCAAATCCAACTGGTCACCTTCTGCAGTGCTGAAGTCGGTAATGACATCTTCCGTACGCTCGGCACGCTCATAAGCAAAAATATCGGCTCCGGCACCACCTGTCAGACGATCCGCACCGCCAAGACCGTTAAAGAAATTGTCGTGCTGGTCACCAACAAGGATATCATTCCCACCACTCCCGATAACCGCCTCGATATTGCGCACAACATCCTCGGGGTGACCATCAACTATAACGGAAGAGTCTTTATGACCGTTCAGGGCGACAGAAACCGGAACGATACGCATCTCATAGCTGACGGCATCATATCCCTCACCGCCATCAATCAGGTCATGTCCAATTCCGCCGATTATCAGATCATGCCCTGCCAACCCATACAGGGCATCATCTCCGGGACCACCCAGCAGCACATTGTCTTGCGCATTACCGATGATGTAGTCAGGACCAGTTCCACCAATTACGCCCTCTATACCACGCACAAGGTCCTTGGGCAGACCACCCGCATGCACAACAGTATACAAGGAGTCAGGCAGCGCAACGCGGATGGAAAGATCTTGGGCAGAATAATCCAGAATATCGTACCCTGGCCCACCATCGAAAATATCCATTCCCTCACTGCCACGAAACAGAACACCAGCCCCATTCTTCTCGGCAGGGTGATCATGGCCATTCGTACCGTAAAAAACTTCCAGCCCTTGAGACAGGGCAATACTGGGAATCAGATCACCCCAAAGAGAATCCAAGGTTCTGTCTGCAAGATGGAACGGTACAATCGAATAATAGAATATTTGCTCGGCACACACAGGCGCGTTCTCCTGCACTGCGGGGTCAGATCCGGTATCCGCAACCTGCGCCGCACCGCCGGCATATTCCCTTGTTGTGTAGGAATGTGCGTCCTTCTCGGATATTCTCATCACACAATACCCCCAATAGTTATTCTGATGGTTATAGAACAATCATAAAGACACCCCTTGGTCTACTCTTGATTCCATGACTCCCAAGTCCCGGAACAGACACATCCCCCCATTCGAATAACGGGGGGATGACCAAATAAGGAAACAAAAACAGGATCAGCTCAGAATCAGGTCTGCCTGCGACAGGCTGCTGACACCCAGCAGAAAAATGGAGAAGTCTGCTTGGGCATCACCATTGTCATCAGCAAACAGCAGCGTATTGCCACTCCCATCCGGCTGATACCATACACCGTTGGCCCCGGCATTCTGGCCATGGAAGACAAAATGCTGATCACCGGGAAGAGCTTTGTTGGCATCAACAGAAGCCAGCTTGATATGGTCTCCATCCTTGCTGCTGAAATCCATGATGGTATCGCGCGAGGCTTCATCAACACCCGAATCAGAAATCAGGAAGTATAAGAAGGTGTCAGCGCCGCCTCCACCGCCCAGAATGTCAGCGCCTCTCCCCCCATACAGGCTATTGTCGTTGTAATCACCAACCAGGCGATCGTTGCCGGACCCACCCCACATGCACTCGATATTGATCAGGGTATCCTGCGCCACTCCATTGAGGAACACGCGGGCCGGGTTCACCCCGTCCAAGGTAACAACAATGGATTCCGAGCGATCCGTATAATCGGCAATGTCAACGCCAAGACCTCCGTCCAGGGTATCATGGCCAAGGCCTGCCTTGAACCAATCGTTCCCGGCCCCTCCACGCAGGACATTGTTACCCTCATCACCGAAAATGCGGTCATTCATGCTTGAACCGGTCACATTCTCGATATTACGAATACGGTCTTCAACTTGACCACCAACAGACACATTGGCCCAAGCCGACCCAGCCAAGGTTACCTCCACACCTTTGGTGCTGTAGCTGTAATCAACAGTATCCTGCCCGGCACCACCGTCGATCTCATCTTTTCCTCCATAGCCGACAAAGGTATTATCCAAGGCATCACCGACCATGACATCGGCCGATCCACTGCCACTGATATTCTCAATGTTACGGATCCGATCTGATGGCTGACCACCCCCCACAGACACCGTGGCCCATTGACTTCCGGCCAAGGTCACTATGATCGGGCCTGGGCTGGAGCGATAGTCCACGGTGTCTGAACCAAGTCCCCCGTCAATGGTGTCCGCACCAAAGCCGGGAGTGAACGTATTGTTGTTGCGATCACCGGTCAGGGTATCCCCGTAATGACCGGCAACGACATTTTCTATGTTGCGGATCTGAGTGGCGGCAGACACACCGGCATAAGATACCCTGGACCAGTTTGATCCATTCAGGGGCAGAGAAACAGGACCCGATGCCAAGGCAAGGCTGACGGTGTCTGTCCCGTCTCCTCCATCAATATTCAATGCCGTTGCAGAGGGCAGTGGAGCCAGGAAGTAGTTCTGCCACGTACCGCCGGTAAGAGTACTGGACGGCGTAAAGGGATACTTCTGCCCACCAAAATGAACCTCGGAATTGAAAAGGTCAAAGTAGGCATACTCACCACTGTTCCTGACGGTATCAAGGACGGCATCTGGCCCCATGTCAGGTCGTTGCGAAAGCACAAAGTCCGAAGCGGACACCGCTGAACAATTCTTCAGCCTGATCGTAAAGTCAGAAACAGCATCGCCCGTTGTATCAACACGCAGCACCTGATCCTTGCCATCCTGCTTTGACCAGACGGCATTCTTCGCAGGCCCTTTCGCGCTGAAGTCATAAACAAACAGCCCCTTGTCCAGATGGGCCAGATCAATCCGGTCACCTTCAGCTGCCTTGAAATCCTGTATAATCTGCTCGGCACTTGGGGTACCAGAAATCACAGAAGGATCATTGGAACCAAAGCGTCCACTGTAAACAAACGTATCCGCACCGGGACCGCCAGACAGTGTGGCGTACTGCAACTCGACAGCCAACGTGTCATCACCACTGCCAGCCGTTACGACTTCAATAGAGTGCAGATAATCTTTTTCGACCTTACCGATTGATGCGTACCCCCATGAATCACCGCGCAAGACAATCTCAAGGGGGAGCGTATAACCAGCATAATTAACAGAGTCTGTTCCTTCCCCTCCCCCCAGAAAGTCATTCCCGGCCCCGCCATCCAGAACATCATTGCCCTTGTCACCATACAGGGCATCATGGCCCGCACCACCGCTCAGGACATCATCACCCTCATTGCCCAGCAGGACATTGTCACTGGCATTCCCTGTTATCCAGTCATGACCAGTACCACCGGCAACGGCTTCGATGTGCCTCAGCGTATCTTTTTCAAGGCCATTAACACGAACCACGGCGTCTTCAGCACCATCAGCCAAGGTGACAACAACAGGCCCCTGCTCTGTGCTATAGTCCATGCTGTCACGACCACCACGACCGTCAATGACATCCCGACCACCGCTGGAACGGAACTTGTTGTCAGCATCGTTGCCCGTCAGATAATCGTCAGCATATCCACCAGCCAACCCATTATAGCCCGTGATCTCGGAAACACGAACACCTCCAACCAGAACGGGAGACGGGTTGCCTGTGCCAAGTGTCAGGTTCACCGGGTCAGTGGCAAAACTCATACTGTAGACTGCATCTTCTATGCCTTCACCAAGCGGGACAACAGAATCAAGGATAAAGTCTTTTGCCAACAGGGAATGGACATTATCAAGGCGTACCGAGAAATCAGCTGCCGCATCACCACTGACATCCGCATAGACTACAACGCCCAAGCTATCTTTCACGTACCAGACACCACCTGCCCCGGCTTCTGTACCACCGAACGTCAGCGGACGATACGCACCCGATGCGTCAAAGACGACCAATCCGGAAAGATCAATGCGATCGCCATGGACACTGCTGAAGTCCGTTATGGTATCGCGGCCTTGAGGTCGAGGACCCGATTCATAGGCACTGCGATACAAAAATACGTCTGCCCCAAGACCACCCGTAAGACGGTCGGCTCCCATGTCACCGTGCAGGCGGTCATTCCCCCCGGCACCAGAAAGCGTATCATTCCCCATTGCACCGCTAAGAACATTGTCCGCGCTGTCGCCAACAAGAGTATCTGCAGCAAACCCCCCCATAACATTCTCGATATTGCTGATGGTCGCAGCGGCAACCCCATTGATAGTTACGGTCACAGGGCGCGCGCGATCCAGCGTGACAGAAACAGGGCCGGTCGCATCGCTGAAAACAGCTGTATCCTGCCCCTCTTTTCCATCAAGTACATCGTGACCACCATAACCCGTAAACCGGTTATCACGGGCATCCCCGGTCAGGTGATCATCATGGGAACTGCCAACAATATCCTTGGCTCCCTGAACACGGCCAACCTCAACACCATTCACCCGAACCGGAACAGGCACCGCACCATACCCTGTTTGCCCCCCTTCCAGGGAGACCTGGACCGCTCCACCCAGCGCACTGGTCACCAATACGCCATTGGCATCCACCAGGGAAACAACCCCTGCTGTGTCCAGAATCAGATTCTCGGCGGACAGTGATTTCACGTCCTTCAGGCGCACGGAGAAATCCTCTTTCGTGTCCCCGGACGTATCGGCAAAAACTGTCAACCCGGATGCATCGGGTTTGTACCACAACGAAAAGGCGCGCGGGGTTTGATCGCTGAATATCAGGGCCTGATGTCCCTCCAGAACGGCGTTGGCATCCAGCTCCGAGAAATCCAGGCGGTCGTTCTCGGCAGAATTAAAGTCATGGACGGTATCCCGCCCTATAATGCCCGGCCCGGAATCAGAAACATTGCGCCAGGCAAACACATCGGCACCGGCACCGCCTGTCAGATGGTCTGCTCCGCCATCCCCGTAAAGACGGTCGCGGCCGGCACCGCCGTTGATACGGTCTGCCCCGTCACCACCTTCCAGGACGTTGCCACCGCTATCGCCCGTCAGGTGGTCTGCGCCGGCACCTCCTTGCACATTCTCGATATTGCGCAGGGTGTCCTTGTCCTGGCCATCAACCTTGACAACAGAACTGATGGCCCCGTTCAAGGTTATGGAGACAGGGCGGTCCAGGAAAGCGTAGCTGACCGTATCGATGCCATCGCCGCCATCCAGGGTGTTGCGCCCGCCTCTTCCTTCAAGGAGGTCATTACCTGGTCCACCCTGCAAACGGTTGTTCCCATCGTTGCCGCGCAAGATATCGTGACCGTTTCCACCCTCTGCATTCTCGATATGGGTGTCGTAGGCAATACCCAGAATTCCGCTGCCCTTGTCCCAAGCTGCCGGATCGGATTTGGTATCAACGCCCCCAAAGAACGACAGTGTGCCGGGTGTCAAATCAATGTTGGCAGACGTGTCCCGTCCGCTCCAGCTGACCGTATCATTGCCACCCGCATCCCAGATGGTTTCATAAACATAGGCCTTGCCGGCAAAGTCATACCGGTTGTCGCCGGTACGCGTTGTCATGTTCTTCCCGTACAGGTACTGCAACGCGGCCATGTCATTGAGCATGTAGGTCAGCGGCGTGGACTTGAAGCCGCCGGAACCCTCAGCGCCAATCTTGGACTTGTACGACATTAATGAATAGGCAGAGGAATCATACTCGAGCGTCACGGGAAAACCGTGGGCGTTGTCATCATCATGTGGGTGCTTCAGCCCCAGGGCATGCCCAATCTCGTGCATGGCAATGGAACGCAGCTCGCTCCCGACGGGAGCATCCATTTGTGGATAACTGTACCAGGCATCAAACCAGACGGATCCGGCGAAATCATCCGCCGCAGGATAGGATGCATGTGCCGCCACCCCCAGAAGACTGGTTCCAGACAGTGTCTTGCTGGCACCGATCAGAATTCTTCCGGGTTCCCCACCTCCCTTTTGTTCCGTGAACGAGAGACTGGTAAAGTCTGCAAGATGCCTGAATGCCCCGGCAATCGATGACTTCAGGCCATTTGTAATGAAGGAAGGATCAAGCGCCGTGCCTTCCTGCCAGTCTGTGGTTACACTCTCGTACTCTGGAGATACAAAACTGTACGTCAGCTTCAGAGCTTTTCCCGGAACACCATCGGAGGACCAGAACCTCCCCCCAAGCAGGGAATCAATTTCATGCCTCCCGCTGGAAGGCGCGGTAAACGCACTGTTATATCTGGTAGATCCGATACCCATAACCTGATTCCTCCTTGGCCATCGCCGGCACAATCATAAAGGGATTATAATCAGGCTCCTCTCTTTAAAATAAGTCAACATGCAATTTCCTCCTGATATTACAACCAGAAGATAGAAGTTTAATTTTTTATACATATATGGAGTCGCCGTCAGGGGACGGAACTGTGTCTGATATCCATGGCAGCCAGATGCGTCCGCGCGCGCTCCGCCTCTGCAGAGTTCGGACTCCCAAGAATAACGGCCATCCAATCCTTGCGCGCCGCTTCTGTATCGCCCATCTGGCATAATAGGACACCGCGCTCGACCAGCGCACCGCGATCGGCCGGGCTCAAGGCAAGCGCACGCTCCAGATCAGCCAAGGCCAGATCCGCCGCATTCAGTTGCCGCCAAACAGAGGCGCGCAGAAGCAACGCGGGACCATATTCCGGCTGATAATCCAGAAGGGTATTCAGATCATCCACAGCCTCCCACAAGCGACCCGCAGCCGCTGACAGCTCTGCACGATCTTCAAGAATTATGGCATTTTCTGGGGAAATATCCTGAACCTGTCCCAGAAGAAACAAGGCATGTCCGGGATCTCCGGCCTGAATCCAAGCCGATGCCGCCTGGTGTAACAACGGCGCATATTGTGCGGGATGTTCACGATGCTCCCCGGCCAGTGCCTCAAGGATGACCGCAGCCTCACTGAACTGCCCCAACTCGATCAGGGCCGACGCACGGCAATGGCGAGCCGATGCTCCACCAGCCTGCTCTTCCCAGGATATGGCCAGACGCAGGGCGGCATGAGGATCCTGCCGACTTTGCGCCATACACGCACCATATTCTGCCGTCAGCCCCGCCACAGGAAGTGCCGCACAGACAACCATCACCAGAACGGGTGCAATACCCTTGATCATCATCAGCAAGACTCCATGCTCACAAACACGTTCACCACACGAAAACAGGCATACGATACTCAGAGATTGCCTGTCATGACAGAACATGATGTTCTTGCAGCCAAACAAAGAGTCAGGACACCATATGCCAACACTTCTCTGCTCCGGTTTCGGATTTTGCGCCGCTGCCCTTGCCAGCCGCCTTCTTGAAGAAGGCTGGGCCGTACGAGGCACAACACGGCACCCGGAAAAAGCCAAGGCATTGCAGGCAGCCGGGATTGAGACATGGATCTTTGACGGACAAACGCCCATGCCTGCCGAAGCACTGGATGGCGTCACTCACATCCTGGTCTCGGCAGCCCCCAAAGAGCACAACGGAAAGATCGTTGATCCGGTACTGGACTGCCACCGTGAACAGCTGCGCCAGGCAACCGAAGCAGGGACCCTCCGCTGGATCGGGTATCTATCATCAACGGGCGTCTATGGCGACCACCGGGGCGCCGTTGTGACCGAAGACACCCCTGTTTCCGGAAACGGTTCCGGCAGCACCCCCTCCACAGCCCGGATCGAGGCGGAACAACAATGGCTGGAACATGGCGGTCCGATACATATTTTCCGCCTGTCCGGCATTTATGGTCCCGGACGCAGCGCCCTGGACAGTGTGCGCAGCGGGCGGGCACAGCGGATTGTAAAACCCGGGCACGTTTTCTGCCGTATACACGTTGATGACATTGCCACGGTCCTAAGAGCCTCTGCACTGCGACCAAATCCGGGGCAGATTTATAACGTTGCCGACGACGAGCCCGCGTCTTATGCCGACGTTGTGACGTGGGCCTGCACACTGCTGGGCATGACACCACCCCCCGAGATCCCGTGGGAACAGGCACAGCTCAGCCCGATGAGCGCTGGTTTCTATAATGCCTGCCGAAGGGTGGACAATACACGGATCAAGGAAGAACTGGGCATCACCTTGGCTTTTCCCACATACAAAGATGGTTTGCGGTCTATTCTGGAGTTCGAACAGATCAACAGGCAGACCGCCCAGCAGCTACAACCGGCAGGAACATAAAGACAGCGCTATAACAACAAAAAAGGCGGAGCCACCTTACAGAGCGGCCCGCCTTTTAGGCTGTCTTGGTCACCTGATGCAAAGGAAACCAGAGCCCGGGATTATTTGGGAGCCAGCAGCATGGTCATCTGCCGCCCCTCCATCTTCGGAAACTGCTCGACCTTGACAAATTCCACAGTCTCCTCACGCACCCGGTTCAGCACGTCCATGCCGATATTCTGGTGTGCCAGCTCACGCCCACGAAAGCGCAAGGTTACCTTGACCTTGTCACCTTCCTCGATGAACCGCTTCAACGCGCGCATTTTCACGTTGTAGTCGTTATCATCGATATTGGGGCGCATCTTGATTTCTTTGACCTCGATGATCTTGGCCTTCTTGCGCTGCTCGGCCTTGCGCTTCTGATTCTCGTACTTGAACTTGCCATAGTCGAGAATCTTGCACACCGGCGGCTCTGCATTCGGCGAGATCTCGACAAGGTCAAGACCAGCTTCGTCAGCCATTTCCTGGGCTTCGCGAATATGCACCACACCAACCTGCTCGCCATCTTGGTCGATCAGGCGGATCATCTGGGCGGTGATCATATCATTGACGCGCGGTCCATCTTTGGACGGCGGCGTCTGCATCGGTGACCTGGCTATGTAACCCTCTCCATGACATACAGAAACAACAAGGACCCCTGACCAATTCGGTGGAGCCCCCTGTCTTATCCTTCCTGTATGGTCAGTCGGATGTACGCGGGTGGCTCCTTTCCGGTCGTGAACCGGGGTCCGGTTCATTAAAGCGGCGGGGCGAACAACTAGCCCGGCATCCGCGCTTCCCCTGCAATCTTAACCAGGGCAGCTTCCAGCGCAAGTACTTCTTGCGCCTGACCACCCAAACAACGCAGTGCAACCGTTCGCTCTTCGGCCTCTCGGCGCCCAACAACCAGTATCCATGGAACTTTGGCGTGTGAATGCTCGCGGACCTTGAAGTTGATCTTTTCGTTACGCACGTCCAAGTCAGCCCTGATTCCCCGCTCTTTCAGGGCAGCCAGAACTTCGGAAGCCCAAGCATTGCCATCGGATGTGATCGTTGCGACAACAACCTGAACAGGTGCTAACCATGCGGGAAAGCGCCCTGCAAAATTCTCGATCAAAATGCCGACAAAGCGTTCAAAGGACCCGAGAACCGCACGGTGCAGCATAACTGGACGCTGCCGGCTGCCATCCTCGGCAACATAACTGGCATCCAGACGCTCGGGCAGAACATAGTCAACCTGCAAGGTACCACACTGCCAGTCACGCCCGATAGCATCTCTCAAGACAAATTCCAGCTTTGGGCCATAGAAAGCCCCCTCACCCGGGTTTGGCAACGCTTCCAGCCCAGCCGCCGCCGTCGCCCGGCGCAGGGCATCTTCCGCCCGGTCCCAGACGTCATCGGATCCAGCCCGATTCTCGGGACGGTCCGAAAACTTGACCTTGATCTCGGTAAAACCAAAGTCAGCATACACAGACTGTAAAAGATCACAGAACGCGCGGGTCTCGCTTTCGATCTGCTCGTCTGTACAGAAAATGTGGGCGTCATCCTGGGTAAAGGCCCGCACCCGCATCAACCCGTGCAGGGACCCAGAGGGCTCATTGCGGTGACAACTGCCAAACTCGGCCATACGCAGCGGCAGATCGCGATAAGACTTGATCCCCTGCCGGAAAATCTGGATGTGGCATGGACAGTTCATCGGCTTGATGGCCAAGGTCTTGTCTTCAGACCCGGTCACAAACATATGCTCTCGGTATTTGCCCCAGTGACCGGATTGTTCCCACAACACACTGTCCACAAGCTGGGGGGTGTTCACCTCCACATAGCCGGATGCTTCCAGGCGGTTGCGCATATAGGTTTGCAAGGTCCGGTAAATGGACCACCCCTTGGGATGCCAGAACACGGCACCGTGCGCTTCGGACTGGAAATGGAACAGATCCAGCTCCTTGCCCAGCCGACGGTGGTCGCGCTTCTCGGCTTCTTCCAGCATGTGCAGATGGTCATCCAGCTGGCGCGAGGTGGCCCAGGCCGTGCCATAAATACGCTGCAGCATGGCGTTGCGTGAATCGCCACGCCAATAGGCCCCGGCCACCTTCATCAGGCGGAAAGCCTTCCCCAGCCGCCCGGTAGATGGCAGATGCGGGCCACGGCACAAGTCTTTCCAGTCGCCTTGGCGATATACTGTTATCGTCTCGCTCTCCGGCAGGTCACGAATGATTTCGGCTTTGTAAGCCTCGCCGATGGACTCAAAGTGAGCAATTGCCTCGTTCCGGTCCCAGACCTCGCGTACAATATCCAGATTACGGTCCACGATTTCCCGCATACGGGCCTCGATGGCCTCCAGGTCATCGGTGGAGAAGGGTTCGTCACGGGCAAAATCGTAATAAAAGCCATTTTCGATAGACGGACCAATTGTCACCTGGGTCCCCGGATACAATTCCTGAACCGCTTGGGCCATCACGTGTGCGGCATCGTGACGCAACAGCTCCAGCGCGGCATCATCACGGGTCGTCAGAATGGATACGGTTGCATCGGATTCGATCACACGGTTCAGGTCCCGCATCTCGCCATCCACCAGCACCGCCAAGGCGGCTTTTGCCAGACCAGAGCTGATGGAACGGGCAAGATCCATACCGGTGACTGGATGATCAAACACACGGACATTGCCGTCAGGCAGGGTAATCGCAACCATGATTTGTCTCTATATCTCTTCAGCGTCGCAGCCCGTTACACCACGGTACGGAAAACAGAATATCGGGCCGGAACAGGGAAAACATCAGCCAGAATACGGATCGGCACGACCCGGAATCAGCAACACAACAAAACGAGGAACGGCAGGATCAGACCACAGGGGTCACTGCGGGCCCCGTGCCACTAGTTCGGATCCCGTCCCTGCCGTGAAACAGGGCAGCGGCAAAACCGGAAGCACCGGGGCAAACGACAATACACGACACGCAGGAGAGTCCCATCCGAAGAAAAAACCAAGCCCCGGAATAGCGCATTTTACCCTGCACTGTCGAGTCCGGGCAGACCCAGGGCCTCACACACATGGGCAACCGGCATGGCCGCCAGATCAGAGGACTGCAGAATGATTACATCCGGACCACGTTGCCCACACAGACGCGGATCGGAAGCGGATGAATACAACACAACCGACCGACACCCGATACCGGCCAGAAGATGCATCGGGCCGGTATCATTCCCGACCGCCAGCGTTGCCCGACGAGCCAGAACGGCCAGATCGATGATAGACGTCCTGCCAACCAGCGACAGGGCACCGGGACACCAGGACATAATGGCATCCGCTTCAGACTGCTCAGCCGCAGTCCCGATGACAACCGGTGTCTGTCCGGATTGCAGCAAAACACGGGCCAGTGCGGCATAATGGTCTGCGGGCCAGCGCTTGTCAGGACGGTGCGGGGCTCCGCCGGGTACAAGAAGGGCAAAGGGACCATCGGGCAGGGAACCACACGACAGAGTGCCCCTCTCCAGCCAAGAGAAATCCAGAGACGGAATAGCCTCAATACCGGCCACATGCAGCTGCTCGGCCTGGCGTTCAACCGTATGCATCAGGTCCCGTTGCGGATTGTCGTGCGGATGACTGCAGCCACGGGCAATGCCATTCCATTCCACATCACCACCAATAAGCCGTCGATAGGACGATGAGCGCCAGGATGTCTGCAGATCATAAACCCGGTCGAACCGACCACCGCGCAAACGAGATCGCAACGCCAGCAAGGATGGCACCTGCCAGATGCGGGGACGGCTGTCTGTCCACACCGCGTCAAACCAGGGAGATGCTTCTGCCAGAGCCACATACGGGGCTGTTGTCAGCAAGGTGATGTGTGCACGCGGATGGGCTGCACGAAGAGCGGCAAACGGACCAAAAGCCTGGACAAAATCGCCCAGCGCCGAGAGCTTGATCACCAGAATACGCTGCAAACCGGCACTCACCGCCCCAGAAGCTCCCGGTACACATCCAGGGTCTGTCGGCACATGGCGTCGGTTGTAAACTGCTCCCGCACGTGTGCAATGGCACGGGCGGACAGTTCCAGACGTTGCGCGGCATCCAGATCCAGACACTCGGCCAGGGCGGCGGCCAGACTATCTGCTTGCCCGGGGGCAAACAGCCAACCGGTGCGACCCGGCTCGACAATTTCAGGCGCGGCCCCGTGATCAGGAGCCACAACGGGGCGCCCCATGGCCTGACCTTCGGCACATACCCGGCCAAAGGCTTCCGGATCCGTAGAAGCACTGACAACGACATCGCTGACCATGTAGGCAGCGGGCATGTCATTGCACTCCCCGGCCAGAAGCACACGATCTTCAAGGCCGGCACGGGCCACCGCACGCTCCAGCTTGCGCCGGAACGACGTCCGCCCCTGGTCCGATCCAACAAGTATACAGCGGAAACGACGATCCTTCAGACGCGACAGGGCATCAATCAAGAGCAATTGCCCCTTCCAGCGGGTCAGACGCCCGGGCAACATGATCACCGGCTCCCCGTCGGACAGGCGCCAGCGACGACTGAGCTGGATCATGCGTTCCGCACTGACCCGGTCCGGATCAAAGCGGCTGATATCCACACCACGGTGGATAACCCGGACCGGGCCGTCATCAGGCAGGTAATGGTCCAGGATATGGCCACGGATAAAACGGGAAATGGCAATAACCCGGTCCCCCATCACCATCACCTTGTTATAGGGACGCTTGACCCCCAAAACACCAAGGTTATAGGTACCGTGGAAGGTCGTGACCAGGGGCACACCCTCACTCCGCGCCGCCCGCAAAGCCGCCCAGCCCGGTGCCCGGGAACGAACATGAACCAAGGAAACACCGTGCTCGCGGATCAGGGCTCTCAAGGCATCCGTATTTGCACGCAGGCGACAAGGGTTCTTGCTGGCCATCGGCAGGGTCACATGCAGGGCACCAACCCGGTCCAGCTCGCGCACCATCGGGCCACCCTCGCTGGCGACAACCGCCTTCCAGCCTGCGGCCTGCAACGCGGCCGCCACTTCGACCGTGCCCCGCTCCACACCGCCTGTCACCAGACGGGGCAGAACCTGCAAAATCACCGGGACAGGCTGCTCGCCTGCAGAATCAGTGTTAAGGTGCGTCACTCTGGCCAACCCACAGACTCTGTTTTCATTTCGAAAGACCATTCCTGATGAATACCACAACCGGGTACCCTGCATCTGCAAAACCACAAAACATGCCCTGCCCCGGCGGACGTTTCCTTGCATTCCGGAGCCTGGCACAAACAAACCCGAACGCCACGACCGGCGTTGTATTCCTGCACGGCCTGATGTCGGACATGGAGGGTGACAAAGCCTTGTATATGGAGCAACGGTGCCGGATGCAAGGGCGAGCCTTTGTTCGCTTCGACCAGATGGGCCACGGTGCTTCATCCGGGCGCTTCGACGAAGGCACGATTAGCGCATGGGTCGAAGATACCCTGGCTGTTCTGGATACCCTGACAGAGGGGCCACAAATCCTGGTCGGATCATCCATGGGTGGGTGGCTTATGCTTCTGGCGGCCCGGGCCCGTCCACAGCGTGTGGCCGGACTGGTGGGGATTGCCGCCGCACCCGACTTTAGCGAAGACCTGACATGGTCAGCCCTGAGCCCGGCCCAGCGCCAGGATGTGGAAACACAGGGACGCACGGAAATCCCGTGCCCTTATTCAGAACGACCCTATGTTTTCACCAAAGCCTTCTTTGAGGATGGCAGGCAGAACCTGGTCCTGCGAACCCCTTTGCCTTTTGATGGTCCCGTTTGCCTTCTGCACGGGCAACAGGATGATACCGTACCGTGGGACACATCCGTGCGGCTGGCAGATCATCTGCGCTCAGCCAGTGTGGAATGTATCCTGATCAAGTCCGGCGACCACCGACTCTCCCGCCCCCAGGATCTGGCCTGTCTGGGCAGGGCCTTGGACTCCGTCCTTGAGCGTCAGAAAGAGGGGAATCGCGCCGTCAGTTCCGTACCGGGTTGATATCGGCCGACAGATCCAGCATCGGCAGGATTTCAGCGCTCTGACGGTTAATGGCAATAAAAGCCTCGATGTGCGAATCTGACAGGGTCGGGATCACGGCGGATGTCTCGGCTACATAACGAGCCCGGTTGTGCAGGGTACGAAAATCCGCGCACCGGGCCTCCAGGCGCTCGCTCAGAAGCTCGTCCAGCTGGGCCCAGAGCTGGGTGTTCTCGGCAACACAGACCCGCAGTTCTTCCACGGTTCGCGCCCGGCTCATACGTTCAGCACACCGCTTCAGACGAACCGCATAAACAGACCATTCAACAAACGCCATAACGGGCTCCCTGATCCCAGCCCCGGAACGTCAGGGGGCAGGCTTGATGGACAAGACAATCCCCGCCGCTCTAGACCGTCAAGCCCCGGACAAGGAATATGACTGTGCGAACACAGCCGAAAACCGGGGGTCAGAACAGCGAATCCTGCCGGGGGTCGGAAACCTGCCGAGTCCGGCGTGAAACCCGCCCCCCGGGGCCACGAGCCACAACAGGCAGGTCTCCATCCGCAAGCTGGATGGACAGGACATCCCCGACGCGCACGGAAGCCCTGCGGTCAACCAGCAGACCATTGGAGTCCCGAACCACAGCATAACCACGCTGCAAGGCACGCTGCCACGAAGCCGCCTCAAGACGCTCTGCGGCATTGAGCAACCGCTGCCCCTCATCCTGCTGCAAACGGCGCATTGCGGCCACCAGACGCTGCTCCAGACCGGTTACACGATCCTGCCCCTGCGCAAGACCACGCACCGGTGATACGGCTGCCAAACGGACCGCAGCGGCCCCCAGTCGGGTAGAAGTACCTCCCAGAGACAGCCGAAAGGCACCGGACAGAGCGGATCCGACCGTATCAAGACGGGCAGAGGCCATTGCCACCCGGTCACGCGGATGGCGCAAGGCTGCCGCCAGAGCCAGAAAGCTGGACCGATTCCGTTCCAGAAAACTGCCAACAGCCGTTCCCAGACGCCCCGCCCGGTCTTCCAGACGCTGCACATGGCCCTGCACCAGACGGTCAAGGGGTGGCAGGCCACGAGCCAAGCCCTGCAACCGGGTCCCCTGCTCTGCAAAGCTCCGCCGTGTTGCCGCTGTCAAACGGCGGGCCACATCGGCCACCTGCACACACAGGTCCAGACGCACCGGCACAGCAATTTCCGCAGCCCCGGTCGGGGTGGGAGCCCGCCGGTCCGCGGCAAAGTCACACAGGGTCGTGTCGGTCTCGTGCCCTACGGCGGAAATAACAGGAATGTCCGATGCCGCAACAGCCCGCACGACCTCTTCCTCGTTGAAGGCCATCAGGTCTTCCAAAGATCCGCCACCCCGGGCCACGATCACAAGATCGGGACGAACAACAGGGCTGTCGGAACCCAGCGCGTTGAAGCCCCGGACCGCTGCGGCAATCTGGGCGGCGGCGCCCTCTCCCTGTACAAGAACCGGCCAGACCAGAACATGAACCGGGAAGCGGTCGGACAAGCGGTGCAGGATATCGCGGATCACCGCCCCCGTCGGGCTGGTGACCACACCGATCACCCGGGGCAGGAACGGCAGCGCCTTCTTGGTTGCAGGATCAAAAAGACCTTCTGCGGCCAACCGACGCCGGCGTTCTTCCAGAAGCTTGAGCAGGGCCCCTTCCCCGGCCAGCTCAAGGGATTCAATCACAATCTGATAGGACGAACGCCCGGGCCACGTGGTCAGACGCCCGGTAACAATAACCTCCAGACCATCCTGCGGCTTGGTTCCCAGCTTCGGGTACGTGCCCTTCCAGATCACGCCGTCCAGAACAGCATTGTCATCCTTCAGACGCAGATAACAATGGCCTGACCCGGCCAGCTTGGGCTGGCTGATTTCACCACGCACCCGGACACGGGCAAAATGATCCTCCACCGTGCGCTTCAGGTCGGCGGAGACCTCGGAAACAGTACGTTCGGGCAGATTGTGAACCGGATCTGCCTGGCCGGTGGTTTCAGTTGCTGTCATAACGTGGGCGATGGCCGTTTCTTGTCTTCAGCACAGAAGGTGACGGGGCGAAAACAGGATGCTAGAACAACAGCCGTTGCCGGTAAATATCTTTGGTCGAAAGAGAACACCATGAAAGTTCTGGTTGTTGGCTCAGGCGGGCGGGAACATGCCCTGTGCCGGGCCCTGAGTCAGTCTCCGCGCTGTTCCGCCCTGTTTTGCGCCCCCGGCAATGCCGGCATTGCTGCCCTTGCTACCCTGGTACCTGTTGCCGCCGAAGCGGTGGTTGACCTGACCGCGTGGGCCAAGACCCATGCCGTGGACCTGGTGGTTATCGGCCCGGAAGCACCGCTGGTTCTCGGCCTTGCCGACCGTCTGCAAGAAGCCGGCATCAAGGTCTTCGGCCCATCGGCAGCCGCCGCGGCGCTGGAAGGCTCCAAGGGCTTCATGAAGGATGTCCTGCGTGATGCCGCTGTCCCGACGGCCTGGTACCAGCGATTCACCGACAGCCATGCTGCCCGGGACTTTGTCACCGAAAAAGGTGCTCCGATTGTCATCAAGACCGATGGCCTGGCCGCAGGCAAGGGCGTGATCCTGTGCCAGAACACCGCAGAGGCCCTTCAAGCGGTCACAGACATCATGGACCGACGCATTTTCGGAGATGCCGGTACAGAAATTATCATTGAACAGTTTCTGGAAGGCGAGGAACTCAGCTTCTTTGCCATCAGTGACGGCGAAACAGCCATTCCTCTGGCTGCCGCACAGGATCACAAGGCGGTCGGAGACGGGGATACAGGCCCCAATACCGGTGGCATGGGGGCCTATTGTCCAGCCCCGGCTTTTACCGATGCCCTGCGTGACGAACTGATGCAGAAGGCCATCCTGCCCACTGTGGCCCACATGAAGAAACTGGGGCGCCCCTATCGTGGTGTCCTCTTCTGCGGGGTCATGCTGACCGCTGATGGCCCCAAGGTTCTGGAATACAATGTGCGCTTCGGCGACCCCGAATGTCAGGTTCTGATGGAGCGCCTGGACAGTGACATCTTGGAGGTCCTGCTGGCCGCAGCGGAAGGACGACTGGCGGATATCCACCTGCGCTGGAAGGATCAGGCCGCCCTGGTGGTAGTGATGGCAGCACGTGGCTATCCCGGTGCCTATGCCCGCAATACTGAAATCCGTGGGCTTGATGCCGCGTCCCGCTGCGAAGGTGTCTTTGTCTGCCACGCCGGAACCCGTGAAGAAAACGGGCGTATTCTTGCGGCCGGGGGGCGGGTTCTGGGAATCACCGCCCTTGGCAGGACGGTCACCGAGGCACAGAAACGCGCCTACACCGCTGTCGATACCCTGGACTGGCCGGATGGATTCTGCCGGCGGGATATCGGCTGGCGTGCCGTAGCCCGTGAACAGACGTGACCATACCGTCACACCTCTTTTTCACTACACTCCCTCCACGCGGCTGCCTGATAAATATCAGGCATGCCCTTTCTCTGAAACCGGATTGTACATGTCCTCTCCTGCTTCCTTTGTAAAGGCTATTGGCCGCGACACCCTGCGCCTGTACTGGTCACTGCTGAAAATCATGGTCCCGGTCATGGTGCTGGTGCGCATCGCCGTCGAACTGGATGCGGTTCCATTGCTGGCCGCAGCCTTTGAACCCCTGACCGGCCTGGTCGGCCTGCCCCCGGAGACCGGCATGGTCTGGGCCACCACCTGCCTGGTGGGTATTTACGGCGGCGTGGCTGTCTTGCTGGGCCTGCTGCCCGAAATGTCCCTCAGCGCCGCCGACCTAACCGTTCTGGGCGGCATGATGCTGGCCGCGCACAGCTTCCCGATCGAACTGAGGGTTGCCCGCCGTGCCGGCGTAGGCATTGCCCTGACGGTTCTGCTGCGTATGGCCTTTGCCGTTGGACAGGGGGCGCTTCTGCAGGCCTTTTACGGACACTTGGATATCCTGCAGGAACCGGGCACGGTCCTGTTGGCAACAGAAGGCGCATCTCAGACGCAAACCCGTCTGGTATGGCTGATCGAAAGCCTGAAATCACTGGCCGTCATTCTGCCGGTTATTGCCGGGCTTGTGCTGGTCCTGCGCATCATGGACCGTACCGGGATCACCGCCTGGCTGACCCGGATCATGGGCCCCCTTCTGCGCGTTATGGGCATGAGCCGTGATGCGGCACCCCTGACCATGGTCGGTGTGCTGCTGGGTCTGACCTATGGTGGCGGGCTGATTATCGACCGGGCCCGCAGCGGCGCTCTGAAGCCACGGGATGTGGTGATCTCGGTGTGCTTCATGTCGCTGTGCCACAACCTGATCGAGGACAGTCTTCTGGTTCTGGCCATGGGCGGACATTGGAGCGGCATCATCGTCGCCCGCATCATCATGGCCGTCGGCGTGATTGCGGTTCTGGCGCGCATCATCCACGCCATGCCGGACAGCCTGTTCCATCGTTTGGTATTCTGTAGAGAACCGCAGGACAGCGAAGCCAAAGCCGCATCATCCTGACCGGAAAGACCAATCCCGGGGCAAGCGTTGCCTGAACGCACGGCCCCGGGGTGAAGGCTGTTCTCAGATACGCTCGGACAGCCAGATTGCGAGCCGGGTTCCGGCCTTGACCGCACCATGCAGAAGGGTATAGGCCGGTGCCTGCTCTGCACCATTCTCATACCCGATGTCACGGTGCTCCAGCTCTTCCTCGCGGAAGCGGACAATCGTGTCACGCAGGGGCTTCTCATCATCACCCAGCTGGTCGATCTGGCCCTGATAATGCTCGTCAATCGCTTCCTCGACAGCCACGGTACAGGCCATCGCTGCTTTTTCACCCAACAGGGCCGTTCCCGCCCCCAGCATCCAGCCGGCGACATGCCACAACGGCTGCAGGGCGGTCGGACGCACATGCCGCGCGGCAACCTGTCTCTCAAAGTAGGTGCAGTGCTCTACTTCCTGGTCCAGCATATGACGCAGGGTTTGCGCATGCCTTCCTTTCGAGAGAACAGCAAGCTGCCCGGTATAGATCCGGACGGCACCATATTCTCCGGCATGATTGACCCGCACAAAACGCTCCAGAAGCTGCTCGCGGGTCAAGTCACCGGGGATATGCCTGTCGGCTGTCCGCCCGGCAGGCATATCCCTGGCCGCAGAAGACGATTCACGAACAAGGCTTTTGGTCATGGCTTATTCCCCCTTCTGCCGGGAAACCGGGAACACGCCCGACAGGAAGACAAACACACCCAGCCCCGTCATGAACAGGGAGGCCAAGGCATTGTAACCGGCAAAGGACAGCCCGAACAGGGTCCACTGCACGACATTGCAGGCCGGGCGCACCGGACGGTCCAGCCCCTCCATCAGGTCGGCAAGCGCCAAGGGGCCGGGAAGCTCACCGGTACATCCCTGAAAAGCCCACCATCCCTGTTCAACTCCAACATGATACCCGGCCAGGGAAGCCCCCGCGGAAAAGACCGCCGTGACAAGAAGAACCCCCGGCATGGGGCTGCGTCGGACAAAGGGAAAAACAAGCCAGCATGCGGAAAGCAAACCGGCCAGAACCCACGGAACCCGCTCATACAGACACAGGATGCACGGCTCCAGACCGAAGACATGCTCGGCCGTCAGGGCACCGGCAAGAGCCAGGACCGCAGCCCCCAGGATACAGGAAAAGAACAGGCGACAGGATATTGCAGATAAAGGCATGGAACTTCCGCACACAGGGCAAACACCGCCGCAGAGTGCACCTCTGGCGACAAAATGACCAGCCCCGACACCATAATTTTCAGCATACAATCAGGATAACGCCATTTTTTCCTTGGCGGAGTCCAGAAAAGCCTCTATAGAGTTTCGCCTTCGCATTGGCGGGCCACGCACGGGGGTGTGGCGGAATTGGTAGACGCGCGCGACTCAAAATCGTGTTCTGCAAGGAGTGTGGGTTCGAGTCCCTCCACCCCCACCATGGCTGGCCCGCCGCGAAAGATTGCCCCGCATCCCGAGATCCCGCAAAATAGGAAGCCGGCCCGAATGAACGTTGCCGCTGTCGTTACCGAACCGCTTTATGTACTGACCATCAAATGCCCGGATACGGTCGGCATTGTTGCCGCTGTGTCTGGTTTTCTGGCCGAAAACGAAGCCTTCATCACCGACAGCGCCCACTACGGCGACCCGAATACCGGCCTCTTTTTCATGCGCACCTCTTTCCGCGCCGGTGGCAAAAGTTTTCCATCCCTGGATCGTTTGAAGGCAGGCTTTGACCTGATCGGCAGCCGGTTCGGAATGGAGTGGAACATTAACAGTTCCGGCGACCGCCCCAAGGTCATGATTGCCGTATCCCGCTTCGGGCACTGCCTCAATGACCTGCTGCACAGCTGGCGTACGGGACAGCTGGCGATCGATATCACCGGGGTGGTGTCCAACCACGTTGATTTCCGTGATCTGGTGGAATGGCACGGCATTCCCTTCCACTATCTGCCGGTGACAAAGGAAACCAAGGCAGACCAGGAAGCCCGGATGCTAGAGCTGTTTGCGGAAACGAAGTCTGACCTGCTGGTGCTGGCGCGTTACATGCAGATTTTGTCGGAAGAAGCCTGCAAGGCCTTGTCGGGACGCGCCATCAACATCCACCACTCCTTCCTCCCCAGCTTCAAGGGTGCCAAGCCCTACCAGCAGGCGCACAGCAAAGGTGTCAAGCTGATCGGGGCAACAGCGCATTACGTAACTGGTGACCTGGACGAGGGACCGATTATCGAACAGGCTGTTGAACGGGTAGACCACACCTTCTCTGTCGATGCTCTGGTAAGGACCGGGCGCGATATCGAGACGATGGTCCTGTCACGGGCTGTTCGCTGGCATGTCGAGAAGCGAGTTATGGCCAACGGCAACAAGACTGTTGTCTTCCGGTAGGCATATTCTAAAACTTGCTCTGAATGAACAAGGCTCCTGCATGACAGGGGCCTTGTTCGCATGGGGCTGTCAGAACAGAAAGTCAGATTCTTCCAGAAACGTATTGCCGCTGACCAGAATACGAATCTCTGCACTGGCTGGATCGCCGTCCACATCCGCATAACACGTGACACCGACCCCGCCATCACGCACCTGATACCAAACGGCGTGCGCCCTTGGCATGGTGCCAGAGAAGGACAAGGGTTGGCGCCCCTCGGCATCCCTGTCCACATCAACACGCGCAAAGTCAATACGATCGCCTTCAGTGCGACGGAAATCTGTTATGACATCTTCAACGCCATAACCATCGCCATGCCAGAAGCAGAACCGGTCCGCACCACCTCCGCCGGTCAGGATGTCGGATCCCCGCCCCCCTGCGAGGACATCATCACCATCAGAACCAATCAGCTGGTCGCCCAGATCCCCACCAGCCATAAATGTGCCCTGCTTGCCGGACCGGATCTCGACACCCACATTCCGGGGACCAAGAATACTTGTCACATCTGAACGCTGCCCCAGATCAATAACCCGATACCGGATCTGGGATGAAAAATCAGCAATGCCTCCCGAAATGGTGGGCAGATCAAGATGTGTTCCATCCAGGGAGTCCATACCCCGGATCACCATATCCATTTCAAGCGTTTCGGGATTACCGTCGGTATCACCGCGCAGCTTGATATTGCCTCCCTTGCGGGACACATTGAATTCTCCGACCCCCCAGGGAAAAGAGATTGGCTCCACGACTTCGGGGAGCACAAACCACACCGAAAAAGGGGCGGAATCCTCATAGGTAAAAGCAAAACCATGCCAAGCATCCAGACCAGGACCAACATCAAGAAGGCTCATCTCGATCCGGTCTCCCTGCTGTGGATCAAAATCCATCAGCACATCGCCCAGCGCCTCACCAACAGAATGGTAACGAAAGCAATCAGCACCCGGACCACCAACGAGCACATCAGCACCAGCGCCGCCAACAAGGACATCATCACCGACACCACCCACCAAGGTATCGTTCCCTCGACCGCCGTCCAGAAAATCGTTCCCATCCCCACCGGAAAGGATATCGCGACCCGGCCCGCCACGTAATGTGTCATCCCCACCCTGTCCATCCAGAAGATCAGCGCCACGACCGCCATACAGTGTGTCGTTCCCGTCCCCACCAACAAGGGTGTCGGATCCACTCTTGCCATGCAGGATATCAGACCCACCTCCACCAACAAGGACATCGGACAGACTGCTCCCCTGCAACGTATCCGACGTTGCTCCCCCAACAAGAACAAGCCCGCCCGAACCGGGCATCGCCTTGCTGTCATACGTGGAATAATTTGTCACGTTCAATATCCCTGCTCCTGCCTGTCAAATAATCCGCAACACTGTACCGGAACACACGCCTTATCCTGGAAATACCTCTAACAGGATACACCCTCGTGGGTCGAAAATATGTCCATATATCAAGTAATCTTGCACTCATGACAGGCCACGACGCCACAGCGCCTGTTATGTTCCCTGCAAAAATAAAGGTTCCGTGACACGGCATGCCGCACCACGGAACCTTGCAGATCAGAATATCTCAGAACAGGAAATCTGATGCGGCAAGTGACGAGACGCCTTTGAGAAGGAAGGCTATCTCCGTGGTTTCAACATGACCATCCGTATCACCACACAAAACAAGGTCACTCCCCGCAGCATTGGGCACATACCACACAGCATGTGCGCGCGGCACCGTATCAGAAAATACAAGATCCTGAACGCCGGCTGCGGATGTATCAGCGTCAACCAGACTGAAATCCAAGGTATCCCTGTCATCCTGACTGAAATCCGTAATAACATCGCCAACCGCTGCCGCAGCAGACCAATACACAAAAGAATCCGCACCACTACCGCCGGTCAACACATCCTTGCCATCCCCGCCCGCAAGGACATCGTTACCGCCACCACCATGCAAGTGGTCATCACCATCACCCCCGGTCAGGGAATTGTCCGCACCGGTTCCATGCAGCTCCATCCCAACGACACGGGAACCAACCAGATTGGATATGCCCCGATAATCGGCCAGATCAATCGCCGTATAAGACCGGCTTGACGAGAAATCTACGGTATCCATGGTAAAGACTGGCAGGGGAACAGAGCGAGCCTCAAGAACGGCAACACCTTTCACGGCAATATTGATTTCGCGCGTGTCCACGTTGCCATCGGTGTCTCCGTAAAGATGTACACCTTTTCCATTCCCATCGACCTGATACCACAGGGAATGCGGACGCACGTTGGCTCCGTGGAAGACAAGACCCTGCCATACATCCGGATTGTCGCCCGAGTCTATCCCGTGCAAATCAATCCAGTCCCCCTGTAACGGGTTGAAGTCTGCAATCACATCGCCGACGGTTTCATCGACAGAGCGGTAATGGAAGCGATCCGCACCCCACCCGCCGGACAACGTATCCCGACCAAGGCCACCACGCAGGATATCGGCCCCGGCGCCGCCAGAAAGGGTATCGTTTCCGTCACCACCTTCAAGCGTGTCATTTCCGGCATCGCCGGTCAGGGTATCGTGACCACGACCGCCATGCATGATGTCAGCTCCGGTCCCGCCGGTCAGGATGTCATTGCCATCATCACCGTAGAGGGTGTCATTGCCCGCTTCTCCGGTCAGGATGTCGTTGCCGCTACCACCGTGCAGGGTATCATCACCGGATCCACCGACCAGGATATCATCACCGGCTTCTCCGTATATCTGGTCGGGACCATCCCCCCCTGTCAGCACGTTGGGACCGCTGTCACCGCGAATCTCCGCACCGGAATCAGCCGGCCCGACGACATTGTTGAAGCCCCTGTAGGTGGTGATATCGATATGCCGGTGATGGGATGTCATCGAGAAGTCAAGAGTCTCTAGCGCCGGAGGCTTGCCACCTGCGTCACGCCCCTGCAACCCCGAGAAACGCCCCTCGTCATCCAGAACACGCAACAGGAACTTGGAGAACTGGGATGCCGTATAACCAGATACGGAAGCCTGGGGGGTATCGTAAGGCCCGTCGCCCGGCGAAATAACAAGCGGGGCCTGCAAAGAGCCCTCTTCATCGTTGCCGGGAACCTGCTCCGGCGTTGTTTCCCCCGACAACGCACTGTCATCGAAACGGAAATCTGCCTTGGAACCATCATGGGGCGATGGTACAAAAACCCCACGCAGAGCCTGCAGTGTCCCGGCAAGATTCGGTGCCTCGGCACGCAGCACAGGCATATCAAAGTCCGATGCCAGAAGTGACGTTATACCCCTGATTTCCAGGCTGACTTCGTGGGTACGGATGTTTCCGTCTGTATCCCCGCACAAGGTCACACTGTTCCCGTCTTCCCCCGGTTTGAACCACAGTGAATGGCGCGCTGCCTTTGCACCACCAAAGGACATGACCTGCCATCCCGCTTCGTAAATGTTGGCATCAACCTGGTGCAGGTCAAGCCAGTCCCCTTCATCCCGATTGAAGTCAAGGATCACGTCGTCAACAGTATGACTGGCCAATGTGTAGCGGAAACGATCAGCTTCCGTACCACCGCTCAGCGTGTCGGCACCGGGACCACCCTCCAGCACATCACGACCATCTCCACCGCGCAAAACATCATCTCCCCTTTCGCCGTAGAGCTGGTCATCCCCACCCCCACCGATCAGGGTGTCATCACCGTCATGCCCCGACAGCGTATCACCCCTGTCTCCGCCGGACAGGGTATTGGCGTCGGTATTTCCATGAATCTCTGTCGCGACATCAAGGGGGCCACGCACATGATTCATGCCGTTGTAGTAATCAAGATGGATATAGGTATGCTTTGTTGTGGCCGAGAAATCGACAGTATCCCCCGCAAGGGAGGGAAGCTGGAGCGCCTCGGGGCCAAAGAACTCGGTGCCCTTGAGATAGATGGAAATCTCTGCTGTTTCAGGATTACCATCCGTATCACCCAGCAGCTCCGTCCCAAACCGTTCCCGGTCAAAACGGGACCAGAGCGCATGAGCCTGCGGCGTGGTACCAGCAAAAACAAAACCACTCCATGAAGGCTCGTCCGATGAGCTTCCCGCATCAACCCTGGTCAGGTCAATCCAGTCCCCTTCCAGCATATTGAAATCCGTGATCACATCACCCTGAGCTTCCTCGACACTGCTGTAGACGAAACGATCGGCTCCGCGCCCTCCGGTCATCTTGTCCGCACCCAAGCCCCCCGTGACAAGGTCGTCACCTTCCCCACCATCGAGATAATCATCGCCGGCTCCGCCGTTGACATGATCATCACCTTCCATGCCGTACAGCGTGTCATTCCCCTCATCCCCGATAACCGAGTCATCCTCCAGGCCGCCAATCAGGACATTGGCACCACTGCCACCCAGCAGCGTTGAGGAAACAGACCTTGGCCCCATAACCTGAAGGAAGGGATGATGTTCATGCAGGTTTACCAGGTCGTAGTGAATCAGGTCTGAAAAATCCAGGGTGCCATCCCTGCTGACAGGCAACTGAACATCCGAGGCATCAAGGACCTCGATACCCAGAAACTGGAGATCAACCTCAACTGTTTCAGGATTCCCGTCCGTATCTCCATAAAGTCGCACACCTGACCCATCTGGATCAGGCCCGGACCACAAGGCATGGGGACGTGGTTCTTCGCCACTGAATGTGAACAGCTGCCACCCATCCACGTGCGTGTTGGCATCAATGCGATAAAGGTCAACCCAGTCACCCTGATCGCGGTTGAAGTCGCTGATAACGTCACCCTGCACTTCGGCAGAAGTCCGATAATGGAACCGGTCCATCCCCGGACCACCGGTCAGAATATCAGCCCCGGATCCTCCCCTGAGGAAGTCATCACCATCCCCGCCATCCAGGATATCGCGGCCGCCTTCTCCGTGCAGGCTGTCATTACCGCGCCCCCCGCGCAGGGTATCATCGCCACTGGCACCAACAATGTTATTCCCCTTGTCACCCCCGACAAATGCCCCGGTGACACTGTCGGAGCCCTGTATCCTGTTCCAGGCGTTCAGGGCACCAACCACCGAACTGACACCCTGGAAAGCCAATTGATCCAGGTTGACCGCTGTCGGCTGGATATGGGCCGAGAAATCGACAGCATTTCCGCGGATGACTGTCAACAGGCCCAGATCACGGGCATTGACACTTGTCACCCCTTCCATAGCAATATCAATTTCCGGGGTTTCAGGGTCACCATCCACATCACCCTGAACGTGAACAGTATCATCACCATCGATAAAGATCCGGTACCAAATGGAATTCGCTTGGGGCAACTGCCCGGAAAACACAAATTCCTGACGCCCGGGTTCATGAACATTGGCATCGATCGATGAAACATCAACCACATCCCCTTGGGACCGATTGAAGTCGACAATCAGGTCACCATGGGTTTCCACAGAATCCATGTACAGAAAACGGTCCGCACCAAGACCACCGTTCAGGGTATCCGCACCTGGACCACCGACCAGAATATCGGAACCAGAACGACCGGACAGAATGTTACTGCCATCGTCCCCAGCCAACCAGTCATCACCAAAACCACCAAAAGCATGCTCAATATTGACGACAGTATCTTCTTCGCGGCCATCCACAAAAACCGTTGCGTTTTGGGATCCCGCAAGAGCCACATTGACGGGTAACAGGGCATCCCGGTAATCGATGGCATCCTCACCACCCCGACCGTCCATGTGGTCAGGACCGAAACCGGCAACCAAGCGATCATTATAATCCGTCCCTTCCTGTACCGAGGAATCAGGAACCTTTCTTTGTGGTCCGGTAAGAACAAGGTCTTGACTGGAAAGAGAGGACGCACTTCTCAACCAGACAACACGATCTGGTGATACATCACCATCTACGTCCACAACCAGCGTCACGCCATGCTCACCCGGCCCACCGCGGTACCAGACAGAATAGGGAGACGGCTCCTGCCCACTGAATCGAAGCGACGGAAGCCCAGCTTGGATCATATGCTCACTGATTACCGACACATCAATTTTATCGCCTTCAGCACTTTTGAAGTCGACAATCATGTCGCGCTTGTCAGATGCCAGTTCGCGGAAAACAAACGTATCGGCACCCCCATTGCCCACAAGTCTGTCAGCACCATCACCGCCATCAAGGTAGTCATCGCCATCCGCACCAATCAGGAGGTCATCGCCGTCCCGACCGAACAGACGGTCATCGCCATCATCGCCAATCATACGATCACGGCGGTCTGTTCCGATGATTTCGTCATTGCCGCGTGTGCCAATAACCGCACGGCTAACACCCATATCGGTAGGCTGGTATTCTCTTTCGACAGACATCTGCTCCCCCGCAGGCTGTGAAAATAACCATTCAATTGCATTGAAGATCAATGAAAACGTCAACAATAAAACTACATTATGAATCAGATCATTAATTATAATGCACGGTATTATATGGATACTTTTTAACTATGAATATTCATGTAAAGATCAATATGACAAGACTAGACAGCAGATGAACTCACATTAACAACAGTCTCTGCCTGGAATTACTTTCTACCCATACGCTTCTCGCTCCCGGATCCCACAATCCTAAATTGACATCCTTGGAGCCAAACTATGGACCAGGCAGATTTCCCTCTTGCTCACAGGGACAGGGCAAGGCATACCCTCCCTTCTTTTCTTGCCTGCAAACGGAAACAGGATACGGCAACCGATGCGGGTTGATGCCTTTGACTTTGATCTGCCACGGGAACAGATTGCCACGCGCCCCGTGTCACCACGCCACAGCGCCCGGCTTCTGGATGTGGCACCCGATGGCCTGCACGACCGGACCATGCTGGACCTTCCCGGCCTTCTGGAACCGGGCGATGTGATGGTGTTCAATGATACCCGCGTCATTCCAGCCCGCCTGTCCGGGCTGCGGCCTGCCATCCATCCCGGCGGTCAGCCGGCCGGCGTGGACATCACCCTTCATCAGTGCTTGGGGTCAGACACCTGGGCCGCCTTTGCAAAGGGCGCCCGCAAGCTGTCTCCCGGACAAACCGTTGTCCTGTCAGCAGATAGAGACTTTACGGCCCGTGTCGAAGACAGGCAGGAAGGGGGCGAGATCGTCCTGCGCTTTGACCGCAGCGGGGCTGATCTGATGGCCGCACTGGAGCGTCACGGCCATATTCCCCTCCCCCCCTACATGGGACGGAAAGATGACGCCCGCGACCGGCAGGACTACCAGACGGTTTATGCCTCCCGCGATGGCGCTGTTGCTGCCCCCACGGCCGGTCTCCACTTCACGCCGGAACTGCTGGGAGCCATTGATGGCCGGGGGATTCGTCGGGTACACGTCACCCTGCATGTCGGTGCCGGCACCTTTCTACCCGTAAAGGCCGAAGACACCCGTGATCACCGCATGCATGCCGAAACAGGGGACATTTCAGCCGAAGCTGCCCGGGCCATCACACAAGCCCGGGAACAGGGCGGACGGGTCGTCTGCGTTGGCACAACATCGCTGCGCTTGCTGGAAAGTGCGGCTGCACCCGATGGCTCCCTGTCGGCGTGGTCCGGTTCCACCTCTATTTTTATCACACCCGGCTATCAATTCCGGATCGCCGATCTTCTGGTTACCAACTTCCATCTGCCGCGTTCCACCCTGTTCATGCTTGTCTGTGCCATGGCCGGCCTGGACACGATGCACGCGGCCTATGCCCACGCTATAAAGACCGGATACCGGTTTTATTCCTACGGCGACGGGTCGCTGTTGCGGTGCAAGGATTCCTGTTGATGACGGCTTTCTCCTTCTCTGTTCTGAAAACAGACGGCGCTGCCCGCCTGGGGCGCATTGAAACCGCACACGGCCCCGTGGATACACCCACCTTCATGCCGGTTGGCACAGCCGGAACGGTCAAGGGCATGCTGCCTGAAAGCGTTGCGTCCACGGGGGCGCAGATGATTCTGGGCAATACCTATCACCTGATGCTGCGGCCCGGGGCCGATCGGGTGCAGGCCTTGGGGGGATTGCACCGGATGATGAACTGGCCCGGCCCGATCCTGACGGATTCCGGCGGATTCCAGGTCATGAGCCTGGCCAAGCTGCGCAAGATGACAGAAGATGGCGTCACCTTCCGCAGCCATATTGACGGGTCGTCATGGACGCTGACCCCGGAATACTCCACCGATATCCAGTACAAACTGGATGCCACGGTAACCATGGCCTTCGATGAATGCACCCCTTGGCCTGTGGACAAGAAAACAGCTGCCCATTCAATGCGGCTGTCCATGCGGTGGGCTGTACGCTCGCGTAATGCCTTTGTCCCGCGTGAAGGCTATGGCCAGTTCGGCATTGTACAAGGCAGCGTCTTCCCTGACCTGCGGGCGGAAAGCATGGCCCGGCTGCGGGACATTGATTTCGAGGGCTATGCCGTCGGGGGCTTGGCCGTCGGGGAAGGACAGGAACTGATGTTCCAGACCCTTGACAGCACGGTACCCGACATGCCGGTCGGCAAGCCGCGCTATCTGATGGGGGTGGGAAAACCCTCCGATATGGTTGGTGCCGTGGCCCGTGGCATCGACATGTTTGACTGCGTGATGCCCACCCGGTCGGGGCGCACGGCCCAGGCCTTCACCCGCCGCGGCACGGTCAACCTGCGCAATGCCCGTCACCAGGACGACCCGCGACCGCTGGAGGAAACCTGCCCCTGCCCGGCATGTCGCCAGTACACGCGCGCTTATCTGCACCATCTGATCCGGGCCGGGGAAATGCTGGGGCCGATGCTGCTGACATGGCATAACATCCAGCACTATCAGGATATCATGAAGGATCTTCGCTCGGCTATCGGGCAAGGAACCCTGTCGCAGTACAGGACACAGTTTGAAGCAAGCCAGGCGCTTGGCGATATCGAACCCCTGACGGTGGAGAAACCGGAATGACCAACAGCGACCCCTCGGGCCTGACCCAGCTTGGCCACGCGTCTGCCCTGCCCTCCTCTCCGGAAGCAGCCACCCTTGAGACCGTGCCCAACCCGCATCCGGGCACGCTGTATGTCGCACGCTTTGCTGCACCGGAATTTACCAGCCTGTGCCCGGTCACCGGACAGCCGGACTTTGCCCACCTGGTCATCGACTATGTACCCGGCGCCACCTTGGTTGAGTCCAAGAGCCTGAAGCTGTTCCTCGGGTCATTCCGCAATCACGGGGCCTTTCATGAAGACTGCACCGTCTACATCGGGAAACGTCTTGCCGAAGCCCTGAAGCCGGTATGGCTGCGGATCGGGGGGTACTGGTACCCGCGTGGAGGAATCCCGATTGACGTCTTTTATCAGACCGGTCCGGTGCCTGACGGAGTCTGGCTTCCGGATCAGGGCGTGCCTCCATACCGCGGGCGGGGCTAGATCGTATTGCAGGCCGGCACGCTGACGGGGTTAACGGCCTCTGGATCCAGCACAGCCAGCGACACCACGTGTCCGCAGGCCTCCAGAAAACGGCGAAGGTCCGATGCCGCAATGGTCGTTGTCGCCGTATTTTCCAGGGGATGAAAGTTCAGCAGGGGTTGCTGCATCATCCAGGCATCCAGAACCACACGCACGGATTGCTCCTGACGATCATTGAGAAGGGCAAACGGCGTAACCGACCCCGGGCGCACCCCAAGGGTTGCCCACAAACGATCGGCTGAACCAAACGACAACCGCCGTGACCCAATGCGATCAGGCAAGGTCTTCAGATCAATCCGGCGCTGTACCGGGGCAACCAGAAGCCAGTTCTGGCGGCCAGCATCCCGCAGGAACAGGTTCTTGCAATGCACGCCGGGGATATCAGCCCAGCATTCAGCCCCGTCCTCCACGGTAAAGACCGGGACATGCTCCCGGGTTATGGTCTTGATTCCAAGGTGGTTCAGAAAGGTAAACAGCTCCGCCCGGGATATAAAAGATGTCATAAAACCTCCAGCACTGACAAAAAATGCTACCTGCCCTGCACAAAAGAAAAATCGTGCCGTCTTGACGGCACGCCGGTCAAGCGACATGGTGACCGGGCGCATGCGATGGACTGGAGCAATGTGGGGCAAGGTATTCGGTGGAATGGCGGGACTGATGACCGGGGGACCGCTTGGCGCTCTCCTGGGGGCGTCTTTTGGCCACTTTTTCTGGGATCGCCAAGGCGTCTTCCGTACCTTTGATCCTCTGGGATTCTTCCGCATTGCCGAAGTATCCCTGCGCCAGTTCCAGGCGGGGACAACCGACACCGCCCTGTCAGCGGCCCTGCTGATCCTGTCCGGTCATCTGGCCAGATTGTCTGGCTGGGACCCCGACCGGGGGCAAACAGCCTTGTTCCGGGTCCTGTCCTTGGCACCTCAGGACAGAGAAACCGCCCTTGCCCTGTTCACCCGGGGCTATGATATGCCCGAGCTTCCACTCCCCCTGCTGCGGGGACTGGCTGTTCTTCTGGACAACGACCCCGACAGGGCCGATGCCCTTCTTGCCGCTTTGGGTGCTTTTTCAGCCTGCGAAGGAAAACCTTCAGCCACGGTTCAGGAAGCACTGGACACAATGGCAGCTGCCTTGGGACGTCGGCCCGGCACGATGCCCGGCGGTACTGGAATGGGGCTACATGAAGCCTATTCCACGCTTGGCGTCCGAGATAACGACGATGATGACACGGTGCGCAAGGCCTACCGAGCCCTGCTGCGCACAAATCATCCCGATGCCCTGACGGCACAGGGTGCAAGCCCGGCTGATATAGCCGCAGCCGGTGTACGCATGGCATCCATCAACGCAGCATGGGATGAGATTGCCCGCCATCGTGGCCTGCGCCGTTAACCTCCAGATCCCACATTCCCGTTTTGCGGAGTTTTTTCGTGCGCCCTGTTGACATCTTTCTTGCCCTGTTGGTTCAGGTTTTGTGGGGCCTGAACTTTGTTGCCGTCAAAACCGGACTTGCAGACTTCCCCCCCATCCTTCTGGTCACGCTGCGCTTTGGCCTGGTCGCCCTTTTGGTCGTTCCTTTTCTGCGTATCCCGCTGAATGCGTTGCGTGATGTCATCCTGCTTTCCTTCACACTGGGCACACTCCACTTTGCCCTGCTGTTTATCGGTATGGCTGATATCAGCGCCGGAACAACCGGTATCCTGATTCAGTTGGGTGTTCCGTTTTCTGCTCTTCTTGGTGTCATCTTGTACCGCGAAAAGCTTGGTCCCTGGCGCATAGGGGGGTTGGCCGTTGCTTTCTCCGGCGCGGCTCTTCTGGCTGGCGGCCCTGACGTCCCCGCGCTTGCACCGGCCTTGTTGCTGATCATCTCGGCTTTCGCGTGGGCAGTATCCAACTTGTTGGCCAAAAAAACCAGTACCGTCAACCCGGTCGCCTTGTCCGGCTGGATGAGCCTGTTTGCCTTCCCGCAAACGGCGCTGTGGTCCTGGTTGACTGAAGAAGGACAGATGCAAGCCATCGCATCTGCCGGATACCAAACCTGGATTGCCCTTCTTTATACAGCGGTCGCATCATCGATTATCGCATACGGCCTGTGGTACTGGTTATTGCGCCGACACCCGGTCAGCCATGTTGTCCCCTTCTCCCTACTTAATCCCGTTGTCGGCATGACTGTTGGTGTTCTGCTGCTCGGCGAGGATGTAACAGCGTGGAAGGTTGGTGGTGCACTCCTTACCCTTACGGGTGTCGGGACCATCTTGTGGAGACAAGCCCTGCACGCAAACCGGAAAACGGAAGAAATCCGGACAGATCCTCTCCCGTCTGTCTCCCCGGAAACAAAACCATCCTCATAAAAAACACGTCTCGGATGACTCTGCCTGCTTTCGTGACAGAAGGGGTCATCCGGGACGGTATCACGTCATGACAACACAGGCACAACAGGCTCTGGTGCACCTGTTAACGTGGCAATCAGAGAAAAAGCGCGGTGATCATGAAACATTGAAGTCACGCCAAGACAGACAATACATAACGTCCGTATCTGTTCTCTTTATCTCTTCCGGAAAAACTCCGCCCTACAAATGCAACCTAGACCAGAGTCTCTTGCATATTTTGTTGTGGAATTCTTCCTTATTCACGATATCTTGATTACGCCCTACATGCTATAAGCGTAATTAGTGTCAAATAACACGCTGTGTACAGTGCCGTAATAGGCGCTGCATGTCGTAGCCAGCTTTTACAAGCCAATATGGATCAAGAAATACGATGCAGTAGAAAACGGGAGGAATATCGTGTCCAGCACAGTGTACGAGAAAGTTCGATCCAATCCAAAATTTCACGATCTCTGCACACGGCGCACCCGTTTTGCATGGATTCTTTCGGTGATCATGCTGGCCATATACTTCGGCTTTATTGCTGTTATCGCCTTCTCTCCATCCCTGTTCGGAATTCCCATCTCGGATAAAGGCGTTACAACAGTCGGGATTCCCATAGGAATTGGTGTTATCGTGTCCGCCTTTGTCCTGACAGGGATCTATGTTGCCCGAGCCAATAGCGAATACGATGATCTGACCCGCCAGATTGTGGAGGAATCCCGCTGATGTTGCATCGTTCCGGCTTTTCCCTCCTTCTTGCCTGCCCCCTTGTTCTGGCTGCATCCACAGCCTTGGGGGCAGGTTCCGTTGACGGCGCTGTCCAGAAACAGGCAACCAACTGGACCGCCATTGCCATGTTTCTTGCGTTTGTTGCAGCAACGCTCGGTATTACATACTGGGCTGCCAAACGCACAAAATCGGCCAAGGATTTCTATGCGGCGGGAGGCGGTATCACCGGCTTCCAGAATGGGCTGGCCATTGCCGGTGACTACATGTCCGCAGCCTCGTTCCTGGGGATTGCTGGCTTGGTGTTTACATCGGGCTTTGATGGCCTGATCTATTCGATCGGCTTCCTTGTCGGATGGCCGATTATCCTGTTCCTGGTGGCTGAACGCCTGCGCAACCTGGGTAAATACACCTTTGCCGATGTCGCATCTTTCCGGCTCCAGCAAACGCCGGTTCGGTCCATGGCCGCATCCGGAACATTGGTTGTTGTCATCCTGTACCTGATTGCCCAGATGGTCGGGGCCGGCAAACTGATCCAGCTGCTTTTTGGTCTGGACTACAGCCTCGCTGTTGCGGTGGTTGGCATTCTGATGGTGGCTTACGTCATGTTCGGCGGCATGCTGGCCACAACGTGGGTCCAGATCATCAAGGCTGTCTTGCTGCTGTCAGGCGCAACCTTCATGGCGATCATGGTGCTCTCCACTGTTGGCTTCTCACCGGAAGAAATGTTTGCGCGTGCTGTGGCTAACAGCCCAAAGGGCAAAGCCCTTATGGCCCCCGGTGGCTTGGTATCCGACCCGATTGATGCCATATCGCTGGGCATTGCCCTGATGTTCGGAACCGCGGGGCTGCCCCACATCCTCATGCGCTTCTTTACTGTCTCGGATGCCAAAGAAGCCCGTAAGTCCGTATTCTATGCGACCGGATTCATCGGTTACTTCTACATTCTGACCTTCATCATCGGGTTCGGGGCCATTGTTCTGGTTCTGGGACATCCAGAGTTCATGGCAGCAGACGGAAAAGGGATCAAGGGCGGATCGAACATGGCCGCCATTCATCTCGCGGCCGCAGTGGGGGGCGATGTCTTCCTGGGCTTTATCTCTGCGGTTGCCTTTGCCACAATCCTGGCTGTTGTCGCCGGGTTGACCCTGTCCGGTGCCTCGGCCGTTTCCCATGATCTCTATGCTTCTGTCTTCCGCGACGGGAAAGCCGAGGAAGCCGACGAGATCAGGGTATCCAAGATCACAACCCTGTGCTTGGGGATTATCGCAATCCTGCTGGGCATTGCCTTCGAAAGCCAAAATATCGCTTTCATGGTTGGCTTGGCGTTTTCGGTTGCGGCATCCGCTAATTTCCCGGTTCTCTTCCTGTCGATGTTCTGGAAAGGGCTGACGACAAAAGGGGCCTTTTATGGCGGCTTCTCCGGGCTGATATGCGCCACGGTTCTTGTTGTGCTGGGCCCGCCGGTCTGGAAAACGGTTCTGGGACATCCTGCTGCCATTTTCCCGTACAGCAACCCGGCCATCATTTCCATGCCTCTGGCGTTCCTGGTCGCGTGGATTATGTCGAAGACGGACTCTTCCGCCACGGCCGCCGCCGAAATGGAGGCCTTTGAAGACCAGTATGTCCGTTCACAAACTGGCCTGGGTGCAGAGGGAGCGTCCAAGCACTAGGAACAAGAACCCCGGCAAAACGGAAGCCCCCGGGATGCACACAAGGCACGCCGGGGGCTTTTTCATCTGTAAACCCGCCTGATGTTGTGGATACAGGCCCGATGAGTGCCTTTGATTTTTCCATGCCACCGTTTGACCTTCTGGACACCCCGGGACGGGAGAAGGTTGCACGCGCGGCCGACATTGCCTACTTCCAGCCCGGTGAACGCCTGACATCACCAGACACAGCACAAGACCACCTGTTTGTCATCATGAAGGGCATTGTCACGGAATATGACGGTGACACCTTGGTCACCGTCCATGGACCGGGGGACTGCGTCGGCGCCATGACCTTGATACGCGGGCGTGCGTCCCCTGTATGCGAGGCACGGGAAGAAACGCTGGCCTATACACTTCCGCGCCAACTGCTGCTGGACCTGTGCCGCAGCAACCTACCTTTTGAACGGTACTTCACCGCATCGGTCAGCGAACGTCTTCTGGCTCGTGCCGAAGCCCGGACAAACAGGGGTATGGCGGCCTTTATGGTCGCCAAGGTCGGTGATGCCTACCTGCATCCGCCCGTTTTTGCCGATGGCACAACAGGACTGCGCGATGCCGCACTGATAATGAAGAAAAACCACGCCACCAGCCTGTTGGTAAAACACGCTGATGGTCGCATTGGAATTCTGTCCGGCAGCGATATCCGCGAAGCGGTTCTGATTGAACAGAAACCGCTGTATACACCGGTCGAACAATGCGCCAGCTTCGGAACAATAACTGTCCGTGCCGATGACTTCCTGTTCAATGCCCAGGTCATGATGACCAGGCACGGTGTACGCCGGCTGCCTGTCCTTCATGACGGCCACGTTATCGGTGTCCTGGAATTGATCGATCTGCTTGGCTACATGTCCAGTCATTCCCATCTGGTTGCCATCCAGATCGAGCGAGCTGACTCTGTTGATACCCTGGACAAGGCCGCCCGGTCATTTGATCCCCTGTTAAGAGGGCTGCATGGCTCGGGGGTCAAGGTCCGCTTTATTGCCGAAATGGTCTCAGATCTTTCGCGCAAGCTGCAAAGACGCCTGTTCCAGTTTCTGGCCGAACCGGAACTTGGGGAAAAAAGCTGCCTGATTGTGATGGGATCGGAAGGACGTGGCGAACAAATGGCCCGGACCGACCAGGACAATGCCCTGATTGTCGAAGACAGCATTGATCCGGATGCGCTGGAACCCCTGTGTCAGCGCTTTACAGAAGCCATGATCCGGTTTGGATGGCCACCTTGCCCCGGCAACATCATGGTCTCCAACCCCCAATGGCGGAAAACCTGTTCCGCCTTCCGCGACAACCTGTTCCAGTGGATAGATCAACCCAGTGAACAAAGCTTCATCAACCTGGCCGCATTCCTGGATGCACAGCCGGTTGCCGGGTCCCCGTTGTTGCTGCACAGCCTGAAGGAAAATCTTTTCAGCCGCGTCAGCAACAGCGACATGTTCATCAGCCATTTTGCACGACCTGTGTTGTGGTTTGATACTCCCGGGGGCGGCCTGTGGCACACCCTGCTGCAAGGAGGCAGTCGCAGCGATCCCCTGGATATCAAGAAGGCCGGAATCTTTCCCGTTATACATGGTGTCAGGGCACTCGCCCTGCAGGGACGGATCATGGAAACCAATACTTTTGATCGCATTGATACCCTGCGGGACACTGGAAAACTTGACCGCGGCCTGGCCGATGAATTGGTAGAGGCCCTGCAGTTCATGATGGAGCTGCGCCTTGGAACCAGCATTGGCCATAAAGGTACGGATATCGCAGGCACAGACACCCTGATCAATCCCGGGACCCTTGGCAAGCTGCAGTACGATGCCCTGCGGGATTCCCTGGCGATTGTCCGCCGTTTCCGCAATCACCTGGTGACGCGCCTGCGTCTGGATGCATTCTAGGAAAGGGCTACCCTGTGTTCTCGCTGCTCAGCCATGCCTGGAACAGACGCTGCCTGAAAGATCTGTCGTGGCGCTTCCTGTTCGGGCCAGAACACCCGGACGAAGTCGTCTGCTTTGATTGCGAAACAACCGGCCTGGACCGGGAAAAGGATGATATTATCTCGCTGGCTGCGGTCCGTATTCGCGGAAACCGGATCCTGACCAGCCGGAGCCTGGAACTGTTCATTCGCCCGGGTCGGGCCATAAACCGGGATGCCATCCGCATCCACCATCTGCGTGAAACCGATGTGGCCGGTGGCTTTGCCCCACAGGAGGCCATGGCGCGCTTCCTGCACTTCATCGGCACGCGCCCGCTGGTCGGTTATTATCTGGAATTTGATATTGCACTGGTAAACCGACTGCTGAAACCATGGCTGGGGATTCGCCTTCCGAATCGCCGAATCGAGGTATCTTCTCTCTACTACGACAGAGAAATTACACGGCACGATCCGCTGTGGAGGGGGCATGTTGACCTACGCTTCGATACCATGATGCAAACACTGGACCTGCCACGCCTCCAAGCCCACAATGCCTTGGACGACGCCGTTATGACAGCCCTGATGTATATGAAACTTCGTAGCAAACCTGTGCGGAAACACGGAGAACGATCATGAAACGCAACATGGGAACAATAGACCGGGCCCTGCGCCTGATTGCAGGCGTTGCGCTGATTGGTTCAGCCCTTGTCGGGGCCATTGATGTGTGGGGCTATGTAGGAGTAATCCCGCTGCTGACCGCCGTGTTTGGCTACTGCCCGGTTTACGTCCTGTTCGGTTTCCAGACCTGCCCGCTTGAGGCTGAGGACACCAGCCAGGGAAACCCGCCAGCCAGCGCATAGCGATAACATGTGCGTGAGTCAGGATTCCAGTTTCAAGCCTATGACTCCGCAGACAATCAATGCGGTAAAGACAACCCGCCGGACCGTCAGCGGGTCTTGGTGCAGGATGATTCCGGCGGCAACAACCCCGACAGCCCCTAACCCGGTCCAGACTGCATAGGCCGTCCCAATCGGGATTCCCCTCATGACAAAGGACAAAAGCCCGATATTCAGAACCGTCAGAAGCAAACAGCTTCCAAGTGTCATAACCCCGGGCTCCTGCTGGACAGCCTTGAGGCTGAGTGCCCACATCACCTCGGTAATAACGGCCAGAAACAAGACAACCCAGTAAACAGACATTCCGATACCCCACAGATAAACAGGCCAAAACCACCTGCACCCGAGAACGGGTATCACCATAAGAAACGTCTGCAAACTGTGGCAAAGAAAAACGGTGCCGGGTTGTTCATCCGGCACCGCACATATGCAACAAGGAAACAGCACACTACCTGAAGAGCTGCAGCACCGACTGTTCAGACTGACCAGCGAACGACAGGGCCTGAATCCCCAGCTGTTGCCGGGTCTGCAGGGCCAGAAGGTTTGCGCCTTCCTCGTTCAGGTCGGCAAGAACAAGCTTGTCAGACCCTTCAGACAGGATGTTTGTATAGTTTTTGGTAAAGTCCAGTCTCACCTGGAGGATAGCCACTGCACCACCAAAGGATGCTGCCTTGGCGCGCACGTTGTCGATTGTGCGTTCCAACCGGTTGGTAACCTTGTCGGCAAAGTTGTTATAGCTGGCCAGATTTGGCGCAACCGAAAGGTTATAGACTGAAAGAGCCGCCGTAAATCCGAGACGTTGGAGAACAGTAATCCCCAAACCCGCCTTTGAAACATTCATGCTCAATACGCCATTGATGGTCGTACGGAACAAACGCGAAGCGTTGAAGTTCAGGCCGTTGATCTCCAGCTTTGAGTCAGCTTTTTCAGAGAAATAAACTGTCAGCTTGGCCGCTGAGGAGTTCAGCAGATTCTGACCCTGATAGGACGTATCATCAATCAGCTTCTGGATCTGCCAGGCCAGCGAGCCAAGCTGCGACGTGAATTCCTGCCGCTGTTCCTTGGTCGCCGTACGCGAGCTGTTGACAATACCGCGCATCTGGTTGGCCAGCTGCTCAAGTCGCTCGGTTGTCTCGACCACCACCTTCAGGGCGTTGATCCCTTGGTCAATCGAGTCCTTGCGCGCAGAGAGATCGCGGGAACGGTCACTGAGTGATTTGGCCTGAAAGTATTTCAGGGCATCATCAATAACCGAAGATACGGCCTTGCCTGTTGACAGACGCCCTTGGGTACGATTGACCAAAGACTGCGTATACTGCAGTGACAACAGGTTCGCCCGGCTGGAGGCAGTAAGGGAGATGTCAGCCATGGGTTTGCATCCTCTATTCTTGAAAATGCCTTCAACCCCGTTCTGGGGGATCTCCAGCACAAGCGCGCCCGGAAGATCTGTCCGTGCAGGCTGTCCCGATGACGCAATACTGCATTTACAGGAGAAGTGTTACCCAATGGTTAGTGGCTAACCCATTCAAAACACAAACATATAGGCAGATATTGCCTAGTGCCGGAAAGGCCTATGAAATATAAAAACAAACATCATCTGCATCGGATTCCGTGTACAGTACCGACAGGGAATTTTATCAATCACCATTGTTTCCCGATTGTCATTAACAGGGGGAAATCTTATGCACGACCCAGTTCCCATCCGCCGGTTCGACTCTCCGTCACCCGATCTGGACGGCGCTTCCATTCTGGTAACCGGGGGAACCGGGTCTTTTGGCCAGCAGTTTGTACGCACGGTCCTGGACCGCTACCGCCCCAGACGCCTGGTTGTCTTCTCCCGCGATGAACTGAAGCAAAGTGAAATGGCGGCTGTCTTCCGACCGGAAACACACCGCTGCATGCGTTATTTTCTGGGTGATGTACGCGACCGCATGCGCCTGGAATTTGCCATGCGGAACATTGATTACGTCATTCATGCCGCCGCCCTGAAACAGGTTCCAGCAGCCGAATACAATCCGATAGAATGCGTCCATACCAACATCATAGGGGCCGAGAACGTTGTATACGCTGCCATCCGGGCTGGCGTGAAAAAGGTTGTTGCACTGTCTACTGACAAGGCTGCCAATCCCATCAACTTGTATGGGGCCAGCAAACTGGCTTCAGACAAAATCTTTGTTGCAGCACGCCACATTGCGGGCGGCTCTCCCCGCTTTTGCGTTGTCCGTTATGGCAACGTTCTGGGATCACGGGGCAGCGTGGTCCCTTTCTTCCTGGACTTGATGGCGCAAGGCGTCGACAGCCTGCCCGTAACGGACGAGCGGATGACCCGGTTCTGGATTTCCCTGGAACAAGGCGTGGATTTCGTCCTGTCCAGCTTGGCCATGATGCAGGACAGCGAAGTCTTTGTTCCAAAAATTCCCAGCGCCCGTGTTGTTGATATTGCAAAATGGATGGCTCCTAACCTGACATTGCGCACCGTTGGCATACGACCGGGCGAAAAACTGCACGAAGCCATGATCCCCCTGGATGATGCCCGGTCTACGCTCGAGCTGCCGGACCGCTATATTTTATTGCCGGTACCGACGCACTCAGACACCCCGCGCCGGGAATTTTCCGGAGCGACACCGGTTGATGAGTCCTTCTCCTATACATCAGACAAAAATAACGAGTGGATTGACCGGGACACTTTTCTGGCTGCTGTTCACAGCAAATTTCCTGACAAACGCCATCTTCTTTCCACATCGTAGGGAGCACCGTGCCGGAGCGACATCATGAGTCTGGAACCGTTCCTGCCCTATGGGCGCCAACTTATTGACGAGGATGATATCGAATCTGTCGTGCAGGTCCTGCGTGGTGACCTGATCACAACCGGGCCGGTTGTCACACACTTCGAGCACGCGCTGGGGCAGCGTATCGGGGCGTCTTCTGTCGTCGCCTGCTCCAGTGGCACAGCAGCCCTACACCTGGCACTCCTGGCACTGAACCTGCAACCGGGAAAGCGGGATGCCGCGATTGTTCCCAGCATTACCTTTGCAGCCACGGCCAATGTGGCCCGTTTTATCGGTCTGCACGTTGTATTCTCCGACGTCGATCCAGACACAGGCCTGATGCGGGATTGCGACCTGGAAGCCGCCCTGTTCCGGGCCCGCTCCGACGGATTGGTTCCCCGCGTTGTCCTGCCCGTCCATTTTGCCGGACAAAGCGCCGATGTTCCGGTTCTGGTTGATATTGCCAGCAGCGCCAGCTGCGCCGTGGTGGTCGATGCCGCCCATGCACTGGGATCGCAGGAACCAGGGGGCATTCCGGTCGGAAGTGACCAAAGCACGGCACACATGACCTGCTTCTCGTTCCATCCCGTCAAAACAATTACCACCGGCGAAGGGGGAGCCGTCACCACCGCAGACCCCGATCTGGGGCAAACGCTGCAGCGCCTGCGCAGTCATGGCATCACGCGGGAACCCTCTGCTTTCATGAACAGGGATATGGGTTTTACCGAAGAACACGCCAATCCATGGTACTATGAACTGCAGGATATCGGCCCGAATTACCGTATTACGGATATCCAGTGCGCCCTTGGCCTAAGCCAGCTTGGCAAGCTGGACCGGTTCCTGGAAAGCAGGGCGGCCCAAGTCGCTCGCTACCACGAGCGACTTGCTCCCATGGCTCCCCGGATCCGTCCACTGAAGAACCTGCACCGCCCACAAACCGGGTGGCATCTTTTTGTTGCCCTGATCGACTTTGACGCTGCCGGGACCAGCCGTGCACACGTCATGGACGCACTGCACAAGGCAGGGATAGGAACCCAGGTTCATTATATCCCGGTGCATACACAACCCTATTATCGCCAGCATAGTCCATGGGCTGAACTACCGGGTGCCATGGAATATTATCGCCGCGCACTGTCATTACCCCTGTTCCCGGGGATGACCGTCGATCAGGTCGACCGCGTTGTCGATACCCTGCAGTCCCTGCCGGAGTTGCAGGTTTGATGACAAGAACAGTCTGCATTGTCCAGGCCCGGATGACATCATCCCGTTTACCGGGGAAGGTACTGGAAAACCTGGCAGGAAAGACTGTTCTGGCGCATGTCCTGGAACGATGTGCCGCAACGCCCGGGGTAAACCAGGTTGTGGTGGCAATCCCCGACGAACAAACCGATGAACCCGTTGTACAGGAAGCAACCCGCCTTGGCTTTCCCGTGTGGAGGGGATCGCGCGATGACGTCCTGTCGCGGTTTCACGGCGCAGCTCACGCCTTCGGCGCTGATATCATTCTCAGGGTCACCAGCGATTGCCCGCTGACAGACCCGTCGGTCAATGGACAGGTTCTGGCACTGGTTACGACCGATATCGATTATGCCTGTAATGCGGCTCCTCCCCTGTGGCCTCACGGGCTGGAGGCAGAGGCGTTTACCCTGCAATGGCTTGACCGTGCCCACAGGGAAGCCCGTCGCCCCAGCGAGCGGGAACATGTTGGTCCCTTTATCCGTAACCATCCGGCTGCGCGCACGGCAATCCTGCCCGGCCCGGGCGAGCCGGAATGCTTGTGGCGCTGGACTCTTGATACCCCGGATGATCTGGTTTTTCTGCGCACTCTTTTTTCCAAGATGCCTGTGGATGAAAACCGTTTCAGTTGGTCCGTACCGGCAGCCATCATGCATCGGTATCCCGAACTGGCATCCATCAATGCCGGACATGATCGTCTGGAAGGGCTGAAAAAGTCGCTGCGGGCAGATGCCCTACGTTCAGGCAAGACGGCAATCATCCGGTGTGATGCCGATCCAAGGCGCGGAGGGGGGCACCTGATGCGCTGCCTGAATCTCAGCCAAGGGCTGACAGCCCTGGGCTGGTCCTGTCATTTTGCCGCTGCAACAGGCAGCTTTGAGGCAACAGGCCGGACCAAACCACCGGGAACCCTTGAATTATCGGGTGATTCAGTCATGAACCCCGATGCCCTGCGTCACTGGATGCCCGATGGCTGCGACCTTCTTGTTGTCGATCACTATGACCTGGATGCCACGTGGGAACAAAGCCTGTACGGCTGGGCAAGAATGATCCTGAGCCTTGATGACCTCCCGGGGCGCCCACACTCCGGTGCTGTCCTGTCTGCCATTCCCCTGCCCCCGGCGGGGCCAGGGCCGTGGCTGTGTGGCCCGGAGTGGGCAATCCTCAATCCCGCATTCCTGGCACTACGTCACAAAGCACTGGAACGGCGCCAGCGCATGCAACCTGTTGAAAGAATTTTGATCTCATTCGGCCTGACAGACCCGGATAATACAACATCCCTGGTTTTGGATGTTCTGCGTACAACAGTCCGTGACCTGAGCATTGATGTTGTCATCGGCTCGGGTTCACCATGGCTGGAAGCCATCAGGGCCGCCGCCGCTCAATGTGATCCCCCCGCACAGCTTCACATTGATGCGGACAATATACCCGCATTACTGCTCGAGGCTGACATGGCCATTGGCGCCGGAGGCGTCAGCGCCTTTGAACGGTGTTGTCTTGGCCTGCCGTCCATACTGATCCAGATTGCCGACAATCAGAAAGAAACGAGCGCATTATTGTCAGAGCACCGGGCCGCGCTGGATCTGGGATCCCGGCATGATCTCCAGATTGATGACCTGGAGAGGGCGATACAAGCCCTGATCCATAATCCGGGCAAGCGGGCTGCAATGGCGCAAACAGCATCATCCCTGTGTGACGGACGTGGCTTGTTCCGGGCCATGTGCGCTCTGCTTCCAGTCCTCACCCCGACGGGATCTTCCATCACACTCCATCCAGCCCAAGCGGCAACGCAGAAGGCGCAAAGGCGCGATCATCTCGTATCCGATATCCGGGTTGATGGTCAGAAGGCCGGATCACTAACACTGGAACACATATCTGACAACGCGGGCAACGATGATGAGAATGCAAAAGCACCCGCAATGCTGCTTACAGTATCCTTGGAAACAGAGACTGCAGATGTGATCGAAGCTGCCCTGATCCTGACCCGCCGCCTGGCCCCGCAGGAAAGGTTGTTTGTCCGTAAAAACACAGTCCCGGGCACTATACTGATACAGGCCGGATACACGCCCCGGGCCGACAACCTGTTTGTACAGGAGCCATCGCCATGAACATATCCCCGCCTCCCGGATATAGCCTGCGGCACCCATCTTGCAAAACGAATCGGGCACAAGACTGCTCCAACCACCCCTTGAAAACGGCAAGGGACTCCATAGCCAGCGATTCGTTTCAGAACAGACATATTTTGACATCTGACACGAGTCTTCCGGAAGCAATCCGTACCCCTTCCCCCTTGTTGGACAACGAGAAAAAGCAACGCAGGGAAATGGTGAAACACCTTGCTTCTCTTTGCAGATGACTCTCCATGACAAAGCACGCACTATGTAAGCTGTGCTTGGAAAGCTTTCCGTAAGGCTTTTCTGGCAGTGTTGCCGTCAGAAGTTTCTGAGAAAAGGGCTTGGCAACTTATGGTAGATCTGACCCAACTACGCAGAATGCCAACACCCAACGTCTTGACCGCCGTCAATACGTTCAACAAGTCTTTGGTTGTAACAGCCAAGCTTCAGGAAACCATACAAAATCAGCTGAATGCCAAGGCGGCCATGATCGGCGATCGTTATGCCGCATCGGTATCGGCAAAAGGTCTCGATCGGGCAAAATGGGCACGTACCGAAGACAGCGTGCGGGGTGCCGTTGACAAGATTGACTATGCACTTCAGGCCCTAACCGATATTGCCAACACGCTGCCCCAGATGAAGTACGTCGTCCAGAAGGCAACGGCTGATTCTGTTGAGAAACCCGAGAATCTAAAAGCCTATGCACAAACCCTTCAGTCTTATATCCGCTCCATGGACGTCTCCATTACCAGTGCACGGGGGCGAACCCCACTGCTGGACAGCCAGAGCGGTGGCCTGATCTACAGGACCGGAATCACTGAGGGCGAACAGACTGAATATGGACGGGATCTTTCCACACGCTTCTCCCTCGAAAAGGATAATATTCGGTGGGAAGCGGACAGAGCATCAAATTCTTTAATAGAGTATGTGGATGGGAAGGCAACCAAGAATTCAGGGCTCCTGACTGGTGGTGCGCGCTTGGACGCAATCAATACCGATGGAACTGTAGACTTCACAATCGGAGCCAGTACCGCATCACCGCAGACAATGACTGGCTTTACGCTGAAACGCAGCGGGCTTGACGTTGCTGACTCATGGTTCTACGAAGACTTGGCAACCGAGGACGGGCGTGCGCGTGCACTGAAAGACATCGAGACTGCGCGGGGCACCATCGCCGTACAAAAGACCCGCATTGAAAGCATGAAAATTACCGCTGAGTTCTACGCACAAAGGGCAAAAGCAGCCATCGCATCGATTGATGCCGATAACATCAAGACTGCAGAAGCCCAGGCAGCGGAAATCGAGAAACTGAAAAGCGAGGAATCCCTGAAGGCCCAAGTTCTGCTGCGCTCTGTGATGCAAAGCGAACGGCTCTCACAAACCTATGCCTCGATCCTCAAAATCCGGGACAACCCCCTCCTTCTCAAGAAAAAAATCCGGAACGCAAAGATTTTTGACACGATCCTCAAAGTCTCCATCTAGGCATAGTCCCGCCCTTGCTCAAAAGCAAAATCCGGATTGCCGCCTGATCAGTCCTGAAAACGTGGCGGCCATTGGTTTGTAACAGTCAGGGCGGCCAAAGGACCACTTTGCGTTGCTCCTTCCGGTTCAACCGGCATGGTAATAACAAGGCGGGTTCCTTTTCCAGGCTCGGAGTCCACCGTTATCGTTCCCCCAAGGACACCGGTCACCAGATTGAACACAATGTTCAGACCCAACCCTGACCCTCCGGAGCCACGACGGGTTGTAAAAAAGGGATCGAACATACGGTCCCTCACTTCTCCAGATACTCCCTTTCCATCATCGGCAAACACCAGTTCCAGCATACCTCCGGCAATAGGACGGACACTGACGGACAGGACGCCTTTCTGCCCTTCGTCATAAGCGTGCATGACGGCATTTGTCACAAAATTGGATAAAATCTGGGACAAGGCTCCCGGCCAACTGACAATCTCCAGATCCGGGGGGCAAGAAACCTCAAGACGATGGCCGGCCTTACGCAGCATGGGCCCGAAACTACGCAAGACATCATTGATATAATTCGACAACCGGAAGCGCGTTTTTTCACCCCCGCTCCGATCGACAGCAATCTGTTTGAAGCTGTTGATCAGATCTGCCGCCCGCTGGATATTTGCCACCATCAGGGACGTCGTTTCCGTGGCCTGCGCCACAAACTGTTCGAACTCGGATTTGCGCAACACCCCTGATGCCATTTGGCGGTTGATCACATTGGCCCGCTCCATCAAAAAAGAAGCGGCAGTCAGGGTCACACCAACCGGGGTATTGATCTCGTGGGAAACGCCGGCCACCAGTTCACCCAGGGATGCCATCTTTTCTGCCTGGATCAGGTCGTGGCGGGCGCTGCGCAAATCAGATAAGGCACGCTCTGCTGCAGTGCGTGCCGTTTCCAGTTCCTGCTCGCGCTTCAGCTCGCCGGTGACTTCCCTGAAAATCAGGACCTCTCCCCCGCCAGGCATCACCTGCCGCCGGACCCGTAGTATCCGCCCATCAGCAAAAACAAGGTCAGCACTCTCCATCTCCGGGCCCCCGTCACCCTGCGGGCGCCCCCCCCTCTCCAGAAGACGCACCGCATCCGCATCCGCAGAACCCGGAGCAACGGCAGCTTCCATAACAGATGACAGGGGTGTCCCCCGTCGTCGCAAACCCGGTGGAATACGGAACAAATCACAGGCCCGGCGGTTCCAGGCCACCAGTCGTCCTTCAGGATCGCAGGCAATCAACGCATCGGGTATGGATTCCAGGGTTGCATCCACCAACCGGCTCTGGCGACCAAGCGTTCTGGCCAGTTCGGCCACTTGGGTCTCAAGATCACTGTTCAGGGCGGACAGGTGCTGGTAAAGCCTTGCATTCTCCAGGGCAACAACAGCCTGTGCTGCAAGATAGTGCAAGAACTCCATCCGGGCCGGTGTAAAAAGGCCAGCGGTCCGGGCATGCTCCAGCCACAGCATTCCACCGGGTGCTCCACCTTTTGAGAGGGGCATGCACAGCAAGGAACGTGTCTGGGTATGACTGATATAGGGATCCAGAACGAACGGACCCGTTTTCGTCGCATCATCCAGCAGCACGGGTTCACCTGTGCTCTCCGCCAAGGCAAAAACAGCCGGACTGAACAGCATCGCAACATCATTCTGCCCCGGATCCCCAGTTACAGCAACCGGTCGCCGGATACTATCCACCCGCGCTGTTGAGGCATCACTTTCAGCCTCGATAGCCCAGCCATCGCCTCCCCTCAGGAATAACAACCCACGGCTGGCACTTGCAGCACCCATTGTAATCCGCAGAATATTCTCCAGCAGGACCGATCGCTGAAGCTCGCCGGAAATAACACGCGCAGCCCGCATGGCTGCCGCAAGATCAAGACCTCCCTCACGGGATGTTTTGACCGGCCGTCCAGGACGCTCTCCCACATCATCACGCAAATCAACCCAACGGCTGCGCAAAAGGGATACCAGTCCCTCCGCTCCCCAACTGCGTGCTACATCCAGAGCTTGGCGCCGCCATGACAAGGCAATACGGGACTGGCGTTGCCCATCATGAAAGGATGCCGCCATAAGGCAAATCAGGATTTCGTCAGCATAAATACCGTTATCTGCTGCTGTCTGGAAGGCTTTGGCATACAGGCCCTCGGCCACTGTCAGGCGGAACGATACGCGGGCAACTTCGGCCTCGACCAGCAACAATCGTTGCAGATGGTTCACCGGACCGATATCGGCCCGCTCCTGCATCAGGGGCAAGAAGCGCCGCAGTGCCAGACGCCGTTCGGATTCGCTAACACTGCGACTGTTCAGAATCGTCAGAATGTAGAGCCAGTCATAAATGGCAACAGATAGTGTCCCCTCGATACGGCGTGCAACGGCCGCAATACGACGCGCAAACTCCAGGGCATGACCATATTCGCCACAGATGACTGCAAGAAACAGCACAACAATACCTGCCCCCCCTGCCAACGCAGGATGAGCCGAATTGAAAAGACGCTCCAGAAAGGCACGTTCCTCCTCAAGAAGCCCGGGAAGATCGGCAGATACAAGGCTGTCCTGCATCAAGAGACGGCAGGTACGCTGAACCGTCATCAACCAGGGGCGAAAGTCACGGCTTCCCGTACGCTGGCAGAAATCAAGGGTTCCTGCGGTTTCAGAAGCCAGCTGGGGCAAAGATCCACCATTATAGAAAGCCAGCTCAACAGAAAGCCCCATGGCCATGACAACGGAGCCATCGTCTCCGATACGGCCTGCCTCGGCAGCACAGGCACGCAACGCATCGCGGGCTGCATGCAAGTTCTCTCCCCAATGCAGCCCGAGGCAACGCGCAGCCAGCTCGGCCCGAACCCGCATCATCCCCGAGGGCAGGGAGGCAATAAAGCGGATTGTACGACGGGCCAGACTTTCAGCCAGGCGGATACGCCCCTCGCTGGCAACCTGCATAACTGCCGATGCATGTGCGGCAGCAAGAGATCCCGGCGTCCCACTGTCCAGCGCAAGCCGGACAAGCACGGTAACAGCCCGCGGAGACAGGGATGGCCCGGATGGGAAACAAGCCGTTGCTGCTGTAAACAGAAGCCCCACGGCAGCATCCAGTGAGCGACTGGCATCAGAATTTGCACGGGGTTCTGTCGCCATCAAACGAGGAAGAAGCCAAGACAGTCGAATCTTGGTCAGCACACGGCCAAACCAGCTGCTATCCGGCCGAACATTCAGGCCCATGGAAGCAAGAGCAGAAACGGCAACAGCCATAGCTTCTGCCCGGTTGCCTTCTGCAGCAAGGGAAAAAATACGGTACTCCAGAGCCGGTGCTGCCGCCGCGACATCTCCTGTCCCGGCAAGCAAGGCATCCGCCGCGTGTTGCAGACTGTCCCTGAAATCCAGTGCACAAGCTGACTCCGCTTGCGCAAGAAAAAGATCATGGGCCAGAATAGGGTAAGACTGCCACGGATCCGGTCCAAGACTGTCGATACCAGAGACGGCATGATCATAAGCCACAGCATAGGCAGCCAAGGCAGCAGCACGCCGGGCTGCCTCGTGCTCCAGCTCGGCCAGACGCCCCCCAAGCCGGGGGTCATCCGGCTCTATATGGCCGGCACGCACATGATCCAGCGCTGTAAATAAAAGAACAGAGGGAGCATCCGTACCCAGTTCCTGACACAGGGTCAAACCAATCATCTGGTGATGAAGCGCCTGCTCCTCTTCCGACATCAGGGAAACAACGGCATCACGAACAAGGTGGTGACTGAATATCAGATAGGGAACACCATGAACGCCATCCGGATCAGGAACAGGAGCATGAGGCAAAAGCAGGACGCCACGCTCCAGGGCAATACCAAGACGCTCGAGAATAACAGCGGGAGCAAGGTGTACAACCCGGGTCAAAAGATCCATGGATACAAAAGATCCAAGGCACGCCGCCGTTATCAAAATCTTGCAACACTCTGCACCAAGATCATCAATGGCCTGATGCAGGGCATCGCGGGGATCGTGAGCAGACAGGTATTCGCCAAGAACAGCACCATCCCAAGACCACGTCCATGTGGTACGGTCCAGTATAATTTTCCCTTGGTCATTCAAGATACGCAACAGCGTGTGAATCCAGAATGGATTCCCCCCGCTGTGGACAATAAGAAGGTTGGCCAGCTCCTCTATACCTGATGGAGCACCCCCAAACATATCTGTCAGCAGGGCAACGACATGATCAACCGACAAGGCGCCAAGCGCCACAAGAGGTGGCATGCTGCCGTTACGGTCACTGCGACGCAACAAGGATGAAACAGGATGATTGGCACCCACCGCATCTTCCTGCCACGCGACAACAACCAGTAAATGGCGCAGGTCACCCTCGACCAGAATATAGCGCACCAAGGCGATACTGGAGGAATCCGCTTCATGCAAATCGTCCATGACCAGAACCAGAGGTCTGGATGGACCAGAAACAGCCTGCAGGAAACGTAGAACAGAACGGAACAACCGCGCCTGGTTCTCACGGAGCGGAAGAGGATCAGGCAAAGGACGGCGACCAACAATCAAGGCAAGGTCAGGCACCAGATCCAGCAAAACCCCGAGATAATCCGCTGGCAAAGCCTCAAGACGGGCGCGGGCCGCATGCAAATCAGACTCTCCGCCCCCCAGCAGAGCAGCAACAAACTCCGAGAAGGCCTCTGCCAGAACACCATGGGGTGACCGGCTCTCGCGTCCACCAAAGCGGGCAAGTATGACAGCCATCAAATGACCGGAAAGCGGGAATACCTCATTTACCAAGGTTGTCTTACCAATCCCGGCCGGTCCGCAGACCATGACAAAACCACCCTCGCCATTAAGAACATTATCGCGACAGCGGCGTAGCATCGTGATTTCGCGTGATCGTCCATACAAGCGACTGGGCTGGGCAAACCGTTCAAAACGATCAAAGCGACCGGGGTGGAACCCTCCCGCACGCGATGCCGTATCCGTAGCAGACACAGGGGAAGCAGAAGATGTCCGGCATGCCAGAAGGTCAGCCTCCAGACCAACCAGACTCTGGTATCGGTCCTCGGGTGCCGGAGCCAGCAACTTGAGTACAATAGCGGCCAACGACCGTGAAATACCCGGACTGCGCAAGGCAACCTGAACCGACGAAGAGCCGGAGCGCACCGGGTTCCCCGTCAGCATCTCAAAAAGAACGCAACCGAGCGCATAGTAGTCATTACGGAAATCATCCGGACGGACAGGCCCGCGACCTTCACCATGCACAGAACGCATTTGCGGCAGTTCGGGAGGCAAGGGAAATGTCGCCGGATCCGTCCGGTCCAGAACCGCATCCAGGTCAGCCAGGCGTACGGTACCATCATGATCAAGAAGGACATTGACGGTTGACACATTGCGATGCAGAAGGCCTGCCGCATGCAGATACGACAGCGCACGCACAAGCCCGATCGATGTATCAATGAATGTCGTACGGTCAAAAGGACCACGCGAGATCTCGGTTGCCAATGTCCGGGCACCGGTATCGGCCATAACGAGAACAACGCCAGCCTGATCTTCCAGAAAATCGACAGCCGGGGGCGTTACAGTCCCCCCCAAACGGACAAGAAGCCGATACTCGCGGTGCAAACGCTCGACGGCATCCAGGGACGGCAGGCCGGTGTTGATATATTTAACTACAACAGCAAGGGCATCACTATCACGCCGACCGCGCCATACTGTATGTATACGTCCAGCATGGAGGCATGATTCCAAAGTGTAACCACTAATAAGGCGCATAGAAAACCGGACTCCCCGGCTGGATATCAAGAAGCGATCATACACAATGGCAGGATAACGTGTCACAATCACTCGCCATTAACGGATTATGCGCAAATATTGACGACAGGGACATGCAATGGCATGACCATAAAAAGGGCTTTTACTTTTTATTTCCGTCCCCGGATTATCACGTCCTCTTCTCTGGAATGGCTCCATGTCTTTCCCTGACAGCGTCCCGGTCCTTCGCCCTTGCCTTCCACGGACAGAACATCTCCTTCCATGGCTGAAACAAATCGATGCAACGCGCATCTATTCCAACCACGGTCCACTGGCCAATCTGTTCCGTGCCAACCTTGCGTCCTGTCTTGGTACCCATCCTGATACGATCGTCCTTGCCAGCAGTGGAACAGCAGCCTTGACCATGGCGCTGCTGGCTTTGGATCTGCCACGGCCTTCGGCGTGCGCCGTTCCGGCCTGGGCCTTTCCGGCCTGCGCCCATGCTGTCCTGGCTGCCGGCATGGAACCTGTACTGCTGGATGTCAGCCAGAATAGCTGGACTATCACTCCGGATTCCGTGCTGGCCGCAGCACACAGCCGCCACAAGGATACCCCCCCCTTGCGCGCAGCCATGCCTGTCAGGGCCTTTGGACAACCACTGGATCCAGCAGCCTGGGAAGACCTGCAAGACAATCACAACATTGCCGTCGTCATTGACTCTGCATCAGGGTTTGACAGCCTGCGTATGACACATATCCCGCAAATTGTCAGCCTTCACGCCACCAAATGCTTTGGTATCGGGGAAGGTGGTTTTATCGTGTCACATGACGCTGCGTTCTGTTGTGCTGCTGCCTGTTGTGGCAATTTCGGGTACCTAGGGATGCGCAATGCAGAACGGATCGCGATCAATGGCAAGCTCAGCGAGTATCAGGCAGCCGTAGGCTTGGCGGCTTTGGAGGAATGGCCAGAACGCCGGTCCCGTCAATACAGCGTCGCCCAAGCCATGCGCCGTGCATTGTCCACGGTCGATGACATAAGCCTGCTTCCCGGATGGGGGCAGGAATGGATTACCTCTACATGCCTGGTATCAGCAAATCCCGATGTCATAGAAAACCTGGAGAGGGATATGGCAAGGGCACGCATTGAAACCCGGCGCTGGTGGCCATGTCCCTTGCCGGAGCAAACCGCGTTCGCATCCTTCTCGGAATACGACACGCCTGTCGCACAGCATCTGGCACGCAGTACACTCGGGCTTCCTTTTTCCGAAGACATGGATCACGAAACGATACAGCGCATCGCAAATACAGCCTGCGAACACGTCAGTCAGGAATGACCCACAGCATGAACGAGTCATATGCACCAGATACAAAAGAAGGACACCCTGACATATGTCTGCCCATCGTCGTTTGATTGACACATTTCTGCACAGCCTGAACTTACCCGAAGGCATCGATATCCATTCCCTAGCCTATCGCGCAGTACCCACGTGGGATTCTGTCGGGCATATGCAGCTAGTCGCTGCTATAGAGAATGCATTTCAATTCATGATGGAAACACAGGACATCATCGAACTATCGAGCTTTGACAAAGCCATCGAGATTCTTGAGCGGCACGGCATCGATGTATCGCGCTGATCTGTCAGGCAAAGTTGCCCTTGTCACGGGGGGAAGCCGTGGCATTGGCCAAGCCATTGCAAAGTCCTTGGCTCGATCCGGGGCACAAGTCATCATCACAGGACGACATTCCCAGGAAACCTTGGATGAAACAGCTGCGGCAATCCGCGCAGAGACAGGACAGAACTGTCATGCCCTGCTTTCAGATGCTGCCGACCCAAAAGCTGTATCCGACCTGTACAGGATAATTGATACCCGATGCAAACGACTGGACATTCTGATCAACAACGCTGGCATTCTGGACGATGCCAGACTGGGCATGATCAGTCCTGACAGTATGGAACATATGTTACGGACCAACCTGGGGTCTGCCCTCTTGAACCTGCAGACGGCCAGCCGCCTGATGCGCCGCGGAAGAAGCGGGGGTTCTGTGGTTACAATCAGCTCGATTATCGGGCTACGCGGTAATGCAGGACAGGTTGCCTATGCCTCGGCCAAGGCAGGGCTCATAGGCATGACGTTGTCTGCTGCCAAGGAACTGGGACGTGACCACATACGGGTCAATGCCATAGCGCCGGGCTTCATCGATACAGCCATGACAGAACACCTGGATGAAAAAACGCGACAAAATCACATGAACAGCATTCCGATGGGGCGGCCAGGTACACCCGATGATGTCGCCAACGCCGTTTGCTTTCTGGTATCTGATGCCGCATCGTACATTACAGGTCAAACACTGGGCATCGACGGAGGCATGGTGATCTGACGCAATAAAAGGGAAAAAGCATGCAGCGCCTGATTATTGTTGGTGCAGGCAGCCTTGGTCGTGAAGTGGCCGTGTACGCCAGCCAGTGCCCGGGCTTCCAGATTCCTGTCCTTTTTCTGGATGACACGGGGGCAAGGCCCGATATAGCGGGTCTTGCCCTGCCGCCGCCCGAGCCCATAGACCAATGGAAGCCCTTGCAGGGCGACAGGGTCGTTGTTGCGTTGGGTGACCCAGACAGCCGCCTTTCCCTTGCACAGCGACTACACGACCGGGGCGCCCTGTTCGCCCCGCCGCTTGTGCATCCGCTGGCATGGCTTGCGCCTGGAATCCAACCGGGTCCAGGTTGCATCATCGCACCATTTGTCACCATAGGAACCGGAGCCATCCTGGGGGCACATGTGCTGGCCAATACCCACGCGGCCATAGGTCATGACACCAGAATTGGCGACGGATCAACCCTTGGCCCACACAGTGTACTCAATGGGTGGGTTGAAATGGGTCACTGCGTCCTGATTGGATCAGGGGCCGTTGTAACAGCACGATGCCAGATAGGAAATCATGGGCGCGTTGCTGCGGGTTCCGTTGTCTATACACATGTCGGGCCAAAGTTAACGGCATCGGGGAACCCGGCACGGGCCTTCCCCATGCCCGCAGCAGTCGGAAAATGACAAGCCCGCCATTGTCAGATGCATGCAGGAAAGAACGTCGTTTATACCGCTATCCTGTCCAGATGAATGCACAACAACAACCGGGCAACACCTTGCCGTCATAAAAAAAGCTCGCCGCACCATGTGCCAATGCACTAGAATGCCGCGCTGTGACAGAAACTGGTAACAGAATGGTGTCGGCGTTTTTTTTTATAGCCTGCATCTTTTGTTGTTGCGTGTGACGTGTGCAAGAATAGAGGACTTTTATGGCTCGCAAACCAATAGAACTCGGACAGCGATTCAGGGGGGTTGAAAACCCGCGCTCGCTCTGGGAAGTAGAGTTCCTTTATACGGATGGCCACGGCGTTCCGCATGCCCGGTTGCGCAATCTGACAACCCGTGTGGATTCCAGAACGTACAGCTGTGATGTCATTGCTGACCCGCGCCGGTTCCGCCAGGTTGAATTGGAAACAGCCGAGTAAGATATCCCGCTGCCAAAAGAAGCGCGCGCCATATTGCAGAACTGGCGTGCGTTTTTTTATGTCTGCAGAAAAGCAACACAGGACCGCACCCGCAGAAGGCAGAACCATTAAAAGTGGTATTGATCTGGAATTATGCGCGAATAAGGTTTAGGCTCTGGCGACAGACAGTACTGATGGGGAAGTTCTGCATGTCCATACGCCTGAATCACCTACCCGCAACGATAACGGCACGGAATACCGACGCCGGGCTCAGATACCTTGAGCGCTGCCTTATGCTGTTCAAGACCATTGATCCGGATATCCCGCTCAACAGCGTGATTGTTTTCGTGCAGGCCTGCCTTGGGCACACCAAGGATGTCTGCTTCCGGGACCTTGCAAGGCAGCTGCGGACCTCAACCCCGACAATAGGACGACAGGTTGCAGTCTTGGCGGAAAGCGCTGGCGGACTGGGCCTTGTCAGAACCAAACCGGACCAGGATGATGCGCGGCGGCGTATCATCGTACTCAGCCCAAAAGGTGAGACGATCAGGGAACAGCTTGTAGACAGGCACGGCCGCCTGCATGGCTGATGCCCTGACCCGGGATCCATTCAATGCCGGAAATGTTATTTCAGGGAACCGTGGCAATGCTTGTACTTGCGCCCGGACCCGCATGGGCATCCCTCGTTCCGTGAAACCCGCCCCCACGTTTCCGGGTTGGCCGGATCACGCATCAGGGGGTGACGCAGAGGTGCATCACCAGACCCGGCCATGGCATGCGCCATTTCATGCCGGGGATGGGATTCCGGACGGCGCGGAGAACGGACACGGTCCTGAATGTCCTGCTGCGGATCAACCTGCAACTCGACCAAAGCCATGACTTGCGTCACACGTTCGCGAAGATGCACAAGCATCGCCTGGAACATTTCAAACGCTTCACTTTTGTATTCATTCAGCGGATCACGCTGGGCATAGGCACGAAGCGTAATTCCCTGCCGTAAATGATCAAGCTGCAGAAGGTGATCCTTCCAGACCTGATCCAGAATCTGGAGCAGCAGCCCGCGTTCCATCATCAGCCAGATATCATCCCCGTAACGCGCACGCCGGGCCGCCATCTTTTCCTCGACAGCCGCCAGAATACGATCGTGAAGTTCCTCCTCGGCAATCCCTTCCTCGGCAGCCCAGCCCTGTACCGGAAGATCAAGACCGAACAACCTCAGGCATTCTTCATGCAGGGTAGGCACATCCCACTGGGACGCCATTGCCCGGCGGGGGATACAGCGCTGCACAAGATCAGCAACCGTCTCGGCCCGCATCTGGGCCAGATCAGCCGATACAGTGTCACCCTGCATCAACTCGCGGCGCTGCTCGTAAATGACCTTGCGCTGGTCATTCATCACATCGTCGTACTTCAACAGATTCTTGCGAACCTCAAAGTTCCGCGCCTCGACTTTCTGCTGCGCTTTCTCCAAAGCCTTGTTGATCCATGGATGAACAATGGCCTCGTCCTCACGCAGACCAAGCTTGCGCAACATGCCATCCATGCGCTCTGACCCGAAAATCCGCATCAGGTCATCTTCCAGCGACAGGAAGAAACGTGATGCCCCGGGGTCTCCCTGACGCCCTGAACGGCCCCGCAGCTGGTTGTCGATACGACGACTCTCGTGACGTTCGGTACCAATCACAAACAGGCCACCTGCGGCAAGCGCCTTTTGCTTCTTGTCTTCCACGTCGGCACGAATAGCTGCAATACGGCGGGTACGATCAGCCTCATCGGTGACCTTGGCCAGCTCGATCGCCACACGCATATCCAAGTTGCCGCCAAGCTGGATATCCGTCCCGCGACCGGCCATATTCGTCGCAATGGTCACGGCACCGGGCACACCGGCCTGTGCAATGATATGGGCTTCCTGCTCGTGATAACGGGCATTGAGCACCTGCGGCTTGATCTTCTTGTCCTTGCGCAGAAGATCCGCAAGGTATTCAGACTTCTCAATCGAGGTGGTACCAACCAGGCAAGGCTGCCCCCGCTTGTGACACTCCGCAATCAGGTCGGCAATGGCCTTGTACTTGTCCTTGGCCATGCGATAGACCTCATCATCCTGATCATCGCGGGAAAAGGGACGATTGGAGGGGATCTCGACCACTTCCAGATTATAGATTTCCATGAACTCGCCAGCTTCGGTCATGGCCGTTCCGGTCATACCGGCCAGCTTGGGGTACAGGCGGAACAGGTTCTGGAACGTGATGGAGGCGAGAGTCTGGTTCTCGTTCTGGACAGCGACACCTTCCTTGGCTTCAAGCGCCTGATGCAACCCCTCGGAGTAGCGTCGTCCGTCCATCATACGGCCGGTGAATTCGTCAATAATGACGACCCGGCCATCCTTGACGATATAATCCACATCGCGTGAGAACAGGGCATGCGCCCGCAGAGCCTGCTGGGCGTGGTGCACAAGGCTGACATTGTTCAGGTCATAAAGCCCCCCCTCACCGAGAAGCCCGGCCTGACGCATAATTTGCTCGACAAACTCGGTTCCTTCTTCGGTAAAGGTAACAGTACGGGCTTTTTCGTCCTTTTCATAATGCTCGGGACGAACATCGCGGATCAGCCGATCAACATCGGCATACAGGCTTGTCGATGTTTCCGACGGGCCGGAAATGATCAACGGCGTGCGGGCTTCATCGACAAGAATGGAATCCACCTCGTCAACAATAGCGTAATGAAAGGACCGCTGGACCATATCCTCCAGGCGGAACTTCATGTTGTCGCGCAAATAGTCAAAGCCGATTTCGTTGTTGGTCCCATAGGTGATGTCGCAGGCATAGGCGGCCTGGCGCTCGGCATCGGACATGGCATTGACAATCACCCCGGTCGTCAGCCCCAGGAACCGGTACAAACGCCCCATCCACTCCGCATCACGACTGGCAAGGTAGTCGTTCACGGTCACAACGTGAACACCCTTCCCCGTCAGGGCATTGAGGTACGTCGGCAAGGTGGCCACCAGGGTTTTCCCCTCCCCGGTCTTCATTTCGGCAATGCGACCCTGATGCAGGACGATCCCGCCCATGATCTGGACATCAAAGTGCCGCATGCCCATAACCCGTCGGGAGCCTTCGCGTACCGTGGCAAAGGCATCGATCAGCAGATCGTCAAGGGACTCCCCCGCGGCCAGACGCTCCCTCAGCCACTGCGTACGCCCCCTCAGGGCCTCGTCAGACAAGGACTCCAGGGACTGCTCCAGCGCGTTGACAGCATCAACCGTGCCGCGCAGGGACTTTATCAAGCGATCATTGGCGGTCCCGAAAAGCCGCCGGGCAAGAGCACCGAACATTAAAAACCTCAAGACATCATGGGGCGTAACGACACAGGGACATATCGTACAAGGCCGCGACCACACATAGTGCCTGCCATCGGCAGTGTCAACGAAAGCGCGGATTTTATGCCGCCGCAAGCCTTGCCAGAAGGCGCTATCTGTGGTGTTGTACTGCCCGTTCCGGAGTTGCCTGTACACCCGGATTGTCTGGTCTGCTGTCTCCTATTGGGGTTCAAAGAGGGTTTGTCATGTCTGTTTCCTTGATTCGCGGTACGATCCTGGCCGTGGTTGTTGCCTCTGCTGCCGCTGTGGCCGCCTATTTTGCCTATGGTGACATCAGCGCCAACGAACAGGCACCAGCCAATGATCCAGTTGTAGCCACCATCGATGGCGAGAAGATCCACAGATCCGATCTGGAAAGCCTGAAGGAACAAATCACAAAGCAGGTTCCACAGCTGGCATCCGTTGATCTGGACGCCGTCTACAAGGGGCTTCTGGACCGGGCCATTGACCAGAAGCTGGTCGCGCGCGAGGCCGGAAAGACCGGTCTTGCAGACAGTGCGGATATCAAGACTCGCCTGAAAGAAGTGGAAGGAGAGCTGGTCCGCCACGCCTGGATTGCAGAAGCCATAGAGAAAAAGCTGACCGATGAACGCATCAAGGCCCGCTACGAAGAGCTGGTCAGGGATATACCCAATGAAGAAGAAGTACATGCCCGTCACATTCTGGTCGATGATGAAGGCAAGGCCAAGCAGCTGATTGCCAAGCTGCGCAAAGGTGCCAAGTTCGAGGACCTGGCCAAGGCCGAAAGCCAGAATCCAGGCCCATCCGAAGATGGTGACCTTGGGTACTTCACCCGCGCCAACGTCGTGCCGGAATTTGCTGATGCCGCCTTTGCCATGGAAAAAGGCGACATCTCCAAGGCCCCCGTAAAGACCCAGTTCGGCTGGCACATTATCCAGGTTAGCGACAAGCGCCCTGTTCAGCCCCCGAAATTCGAGGACGTAGCCAATCAGATCCGTGAGGAGCTTACGGCAAAAGTGGCAGCAGAGATTCTGTCAGACCTGCGCAAAGAAGCTGCCATCGAAGTTTTCAATGCCGACGGCAGCAAGCCAACTGACTGACAGGGCATCCTGACACAGGCCTTTGATATACCGGCGGCCCCGCCAAGGCAGCCGGTATTTTTCTTCGGAAAGCATGCCCTTTCACGCCCTATCAAGGGAAACATGGCTCAATGTCTGAAACCCACACCCCGTCCGTCATAGCAAATGCGAATCCGTGGTTCCACGACGTGGAGACAGCCGGCTGTCTTGCCCGCTTCCCGCTCGCAACCCAGAATACGCTGATCTACCCCAGCCATGCCCACGCATCGCCAGATCAAGACCTTCTGCTGACCGTGGAAAGCAAACCTGGAAAAGAACAGCTTGGACACGTTCGATTACGTTGTACAATAGATGGTCGCTGCACAATGTGGGTGGAGAACGCAACACCCCTGCTGTGTGGACAGCAGGCAACCATCGTCCTGCGGACCATCATTGATTTCGTATTCGACAGTCAGCCTGTTGCACAGATTCTGCTGAACGATCACCCTTTCAAAGCCGATGACGCACATGCAATACTTGACGCCCTTGGCTTCACACAAACACCTCAGGGCCTGATCCTGGAACGCGGCTCCTTCCGCAGCCACACAACGCGACGCACAGTTCTGGTCAGCGCAGCAGCCCTGATTGATCCGGACAACCGGATTCTCCTCCAGAAAAGACCAGTGGGTAAGCCCATGGCAGGCCTGTGGGAATTTCCGGGGGGCAAAGTCGACCCCGGGGAAACACCCGAGCAGGCATTGGTGCGGGAACTGCATGAAGAACTTGGTATTGATATTCGCACTGGCTGCCTGGCTCCGCTGACCTTTGCCAGCCATCACTATGATGATTTCCACCTGCTGATGCCTCTCTACATTTGTCGGCAATGGGAAGGAACGCCGCGCAGCCGCGAGGGACAGGAGCTGGCATGGGTTTCTCGACAAGCCCTGCGCTCCTACCCCATGCCCGAGGCCGACCTTCCCCTGATCCCAATCCTCGACATGTGGCTGTAGAACAGAGGCAAGCAATAACAGGTCAAAACAAGCCGAAAGCACATGAGGCCGCCCCGCACAGGGTTTTTAACACGCCTTGATTGTGCTAGAATGCCAAGAGCTTGGTTGCTGTCACCGCAGCCCCGACGTCGGAGGCGTACCCATGTTCCTGCGCTTGGTCCTGTCCTGTACTCTCCTTTTTCCGGTACTGACTCTTCTGCGCCTGCTGATCCAGCCAGTCCAAGCCGCCGAGACAGGGGAGCTCCAGCGTTTGGGGACTTATGGAGAATGGACCGCCTACACAGCAACGGAGAAAGGGAAAAAGCTGTGCTACATGGCAAGTCAACCCCTGAAGGCAGAAGGTGACTACATCAACCGCGGTGACATCTTTGCCCTGATCACGCATCGACCTGCCCAGAATGCCCTTGATGTGTTCCAGATTGTAGCCGGTTACACGTACAAGGATGGCAGCTCGGTTGAACTGAAAATAGGCAAGAAAACATTCTCGCTGTTCACAAGCGGGGGACGGGCGTGGGCCCACGACTCCAAGACTGACACAACCATCAGCACCCAGATCCGCAAAGGCAACGAAATGGTGATTCGGGGAACATCTTCCCGGGGCACACTTACCACAGATACATACAGCCTGAGCGGCGCTACCCAGGCATGGGAAGCCATCAGCGAGGCCTGTGGGGTCAAGAACGGCTGAAGAGCGGGATTTCCCGCTGTTAAATGCCACCTTGGCACTCAACAAGAGAATGGAAACCTCTTTATAGAATGCCCCGACAGCGCTATACAGCGAGCATGACAGACACATCCTTCATGAAAACCCCGCAGGTAGAGATCCCCGTTTCTGCCGCCGGACGCATTCCCAACAACCCCGACCATCAGGGACGCGAGGACCTGATAGGGCTTTCGCGTGAGCAACTGGCTGAGCGTTTTGCTCTTCTTGGCGAGAAGCCGTTCCGGGTCAACCAGGTCTGGAGCTGGCTTTACAATCGCGGGGTCCGGGATATTGACGCGATGACCAACATCTCGCGCGAGACCCGGGCAAAAATGCAGGATGTCTTCCATATCTCGCGCCCCTGCATCACAAGCCAACAGGATTCCGAAGATGGAACCCGCAAGTGGCTTCTGAAGTTCGGGGACAGAAATGAAGCAGAAACGGTCTACATTCCGGATCGGGACCGGGGGTCGGTATGCATCTCCACCCAGGTCGGGTGTACGCTGACGTGCCGCTTCTGTCATACCGGCACACAAAAACTGGTACGGAACCTAGGTGCAGCCGAGATTGTCGGCCAGTTCCTGACCGCACGGGATTCCTACGGTGAATGGCCGACACCCAACGAAACCGGGCGTCTTTTGTCGAACGTGGTTGTCATGGGAATGGGGGAGCCGCTCTTCAACTATGACAACACGGTCACGGCTCTGAAGATTCTGACAGACCCAGATGGCATTGCCTTGTCCAAGCGACGGGTCACCCTGTCCACATCCGGTGTTGTACCGCGGATGTATGATCTTGGCCGGGATGTCGGGGTCAACCTGGCAGTTTCGCTGCATGCTGCCCGCGATGATATTCGCGACCAGATCATGCCGATCAACAAGAAATGGCCCCTGAAGGATCTGATCAAGGCCTGCCGGGAATATCCGGCTGTATCGAATGCCCGCCGTATTACGTTTGAGTATGTCATGCTCAAAGGAATCAACGATTCCGACGCCGATGCACGCGAGCTGGCGCGTCTGGTCCGGGGCATTCCCTGCAAGTTCAATTTGATTCCCTTCAACAAGTGGCCCGGCAGTGATCTGGAATGCTCATCGTGGGACCGAATCGAGCGGTTTGCCGATATTCTGTGTGACCTTGGCTACTCGGCTCCTGTCCGTCGTCCACGCGGACGGGACATTCTGGCTGCTTGCGGGCAGTTGAAAAGCGCCAGTCAAAGAGAACGTCTGAAAAACCGCCAAACGACCGAAACGCCCTCTGCGGCCTGACTAGAAACAAGTCTCCTGCACGGGAACACGGGATAGCAGCCCCTCTTCCCGATCAGGCTTTCAGGAACCTCAGGATTCGCTTGTTCTGAGAGAGCAAGCGCGGCATGACAGCGCCAACCAAGCTGAGAATCGTCGGAGCAAGCTGGAATTCAACCTGAAGCGTCGTTTCTCCATGCACAGGACACGACCATTCCACAGTCAGGCTGGACAGTCCAAGCGTGCATGAATGGATCTGCCCGGCATCAATTGGCGGCAGACCATCACATTCCATCGACAATACAGAGAGTTCAGCATTACCCGCGCTCCTGCGGAAGGTCAGATAGCAATCCTTGGAAAGAAAAGCACAGGCCAAACCATGACCATCATCGTGCCACTCAACATCTGTGGCAACAAAGGCAAGTTCCATCTTGCACGGTTCTCCGGAAAATAAAGAAAGGGGCTCCTTCGCCCCACCTCAAATAATGTGTAAGCGCACAATATCAGCGAGACTTGAAAAGAAAAGAAGAAACGTTCACATCCGCGTGATCTCCTTTTGTTGCGCAGCAGCCGTGTTTACACATCAATACACGCCTTCACCTTGAGATGCATGAGGACATACAATACAATCACTGTGCCATTTCCAAATGGGGGAAAAACCATGGATGCACTGACAACGGCCAGCACCTTGGAAACCATGGGGCGCCTTGCAACACGCCGGAATATGATGACGTCATTTGTCCGTCAGCAAGGAAATGTTGATAAATTACTGGTCGAGACCTTGGACAAAACAAGCCAGAGGAGCGCTGTACTCTCTGCACCAGGCCCCGGTCGCGGACTAAATCTGGACGTCCTGGTCTAAGACAGGCACGTATTTCACAGCCAAGCCCGCATCAAGAAAGAAGAAAGGTACGACCTTCCTTGGCGGTCAGGTCGTACCTTTCTTGGCTTGGAAATCGTTCAGAAATCAAACATTGAACAGGAAGTGGAAGACATCACCATCCTGAACAACGTATTCCTTACCCTCCAGACGCAGACGCCCAGCCTCGCGCGCACCGGCCTCCCCCTTGCAGGCAATGTAATCCGCGCAAGATATCGTCTCGGCACGGATAAAGCCGCGCTCGAAGTCCGTGTGAATAACGCCGGCTGCCTCGGGGGCCTTGGCACCACAGCGAACTGTCCAGGCGCGCGCTTCCTTGGGACCAACGGTAAAGAAGGTCAATAAACCAAGCAGAGTGTGCCCAGCGCGGATAATCCGGGACAACCCGGTCTCCTGAAGGCCCAGATCTTCAAGGAAAGCAGCCCTCTCATCCTCATCGGACAGCTGAGCAACCTCGGACTCAATCGCCGCAGAGATCACCACCATTGCCGCGCCTTCCGCCTCGGCTTTCCCGGCAACTTGGACCGAAAACTCGTTGCCCGTTGCCGCTGCGCTCTCCTCAACGTTACAGACGTAAAGGACAGGCTTGGCTGTCAACAGCTGGAGCAAACGAAAAATTTTGCCCTCATCTGCTGAAGCAGGCACAAAGAGACGTGCAGGCTTTCCGGCACGCAACAGCTCAAGGACAGGCTCCATGACAGCCAGCTGGTCCTTGGCATCTTTCTCCCCTGAACGTGCTTTCTTTACGATCGGAACAATGCGTTTTTCCAGACTTTCCAGATCCGAGAGCATCAGCTCGGTCTCGATCGTCTCTGCATCACGAAGCGGGTCCACACTGCCTTCGACGTGTGTGATATTGTCATCTTCAAAACAGCGCAACACATGAACAATCGCGTCTGTCTCACGGATATTGGCCAGAAACTGGTTCCCGAGCCCCTCACCTCTGGAGGCTCCCCGCACCAGACCCGCAATATCCACAAACTCCAGACGGGTCGGAATCGTCTCTTTGCTCCCGGCAATCCCTGCCAGAATATCAAGGCGCTCATCCGGAACAGACACACGCCCTGTATTGGGCTCAATGGTACAAAACGGGAAATTGGCTGCCTGGGCTGCTGCCGTTGATGTCAGCGCATTGAAAAGGGTGGACTTTCCCACGTTGGGCAGCCCGACTATACCACAATTGAAGCCCATTCAGGCGCTCCCTTTATCTGTATCTTGCGTTGCCTCGCCGCCCGATATCGCGGCAGGCTTTTCTTTCTTCGGACGAGGCGGTTGGGTCGCTGTTGTAACCCGGTTCATGAACCCCGCATGGTCCCCATCAAGGATCAAATGAAAGTGCAGGGACACCGCATCAAGGAAAGGATCCAGCCATACAGAATCCGCCTTGGCAAAATCACCAAGAACCCACTTGTTGACCAAAGCTTTGTCGTGCGGCCGACCAATCCCGATACGAAGGCGCCAGTACGCATGCCCAAGGTGCGCGTCAATATCGCGCAACCCGTTGTGCCCTGCATGCCCCCCGCCCTGCTTTATACGCAAGCGCCCGGGAGACAGCTCCAGCTCGTCATGCAGCACAAGAATATTTGACAGGGGAATCTTGTAGAACCGGGCAACTTCTCCAACACACTGACCAGACCGGTTCATGAAGGTCATGGGCTTGAGCACCATCGCACGCTGACCGGCAATGCTGCCATCAGCCAACTCGCCATGGTGTTTGCTGCGCCAGGACGAAAAGGAATGGCGGCGAACCAAAGCGTCCGCCGCCATAAAGCCGACATTGTGGCGGTTTCCAGCATACTCCGCACCCGGATTACCCAGACCAACCACAAGCCACATTGCTTTTCTTCCTCTACAGGCACCCCGGAAGAATCCGGAAAATACCTTCTATTCTTCGCTGGCAGCCTCTGCAGCAACATCAGACTTCAAGCCTGAAGGTGCTGTAATGGAAGCAATGGTAAAGTCACGCTCTGTCACAGAGGGACGAACCCCTGCGGGCATTACAATGTCAGAAATATGCACGCTTGCATTCAGCGCCACATTTGACAGATCAACGCGGAACGATTCGGGCAGGTCATCTGCCTTGGCAATAACGGGAATGCTGTGACGCACAATATTCAGCACACCGCCCTGCTTCAGCCCCGGACACTTGTCCTGATTCACAAACTCGACCGTTACATCGGCATGAACCGGGGTATCGCGATTGATGCGCAGGAAATCAACATGCTGCGGCGCGTCAGTCACAACGTGAAATTGCACGTCATGGGCCAGAACACGGTGCTTTGTGCCATCCGGCATTTCCAGATCATACTGACGGCTGTAAAAACCGGACTTATGAAGGGCCGCAACAAGCTGACGCGGATCCATCTGTACCAGAACCGGAGTCTGCCTGTCGCCGTAGATGACGCCGGGGACGAGTCCCTGACGACGGACGGCGCGGGCTGCCCCCTTACCTGCCTTTTCGCGCGCTTCAACCTTGAAGGTAACAACATCAACCATGGTTGGATCTCCACAATAACATACCACGGCCAGCCTCCAGGGGTGCTGACCCGGGCCCGTCGCAAAGACGAGAATGGGGCGTCATACACCAGTCGGGCCGGCATTGCAACCGGCCCGACCCAGACTTTCCATCAGTGCAGGAAACCATAAACCATGATCATAGCAATGGAAGCAGGTGCAATAACCTTCAGCACCCAACCCCAGATAGTTGACAGCGGAAATGACAACGTACCGTCATTTGACACCTCTGCGCTGATCCGGGGCCATACAATCCAGCCTGCAAAGATACAAACAGCCAGACCGCCAGCCGGAATCATGACCTTGGTTGTCAGATAATCCAGCAGATCCATAAAGCCCATACCGAACAGAGTCATGTCGGACATGACACCAAAGGACAGGGAACTGGGAATACCGATCAGGAACGCCACCCCACCCAGCACAAGGACCGCAGTCTTGCGCGAAAGCTGCAGCTCATCCATCAGATAGGCAACCGGAACCTCCAGCAAGGAGACCGACGACGTCAAGGCAGCAAAAAGAAGCAGGACAAAGAAGGCTGTTCCAAACAGAATACCACCCGTTATTTGCTGGAAGATACCGGGCAAAGTAATAAATGTCAGGCCCGGACCAGCTCCCGGCTCAATACCGAAAGCAAACACGGCAGGCATGATAATAAGGCCAGCAAAAATCCCGACGCCCGTATCCAGAACAATGATCCACAGCGTTGAACGCTGGATATTCTGGGAACGATCCAGATAAGAGCCATATGTGATCAGGATACCAAGCCCGATCGACAACGAAAAGAAGGCCTGGGACAAGGCTGCAACCAGTGTATCACCACTGAACTTGGAGAAATCGGGCCTAAGATAAAACTCAACGCCGGCAGCAGCCCCATCCAGGGTCACAGCGCGAACGGCAAGGAATACCAGAATAAGGAACAAGGCCGGCATCAGGAACTTGTTGCAACGCTCGATTCCGGAGCCAATACCACGAAGAACAACCAGCACGGTCATCAGCATAAACAAGGCATGGTAAATCAATGGCTCAACCGAGTTACTGACAAACCCGTTGAACACACCTGTCAAATCAAGCCCCGTCTCCATAAGGGAGCCATCAACCATCTTGACAATGTAGGCCAAGGTCCAGCCACCGATAACACTGTAGAAGGTCAGCACAAGAAAGCCGGAAAGAACGCCGAGGTAACCCGCCAGTGACCATGCGCCCCCTCTCAGGTTTGCAAATGTACCAACAGGATCCTTCTGCGCAGCGCGCCCCAAGGCAAGCTCTGCCAGAATAAGCGCCGCGCCAATCGTCAAAGCAAGGACAAGGTAGGTAATGACAAATACCGCACCACCATTTTGCCCCACAAGATAAGGAAACTTCCAGACATTACCCAAACCAACTGCCGATCCGGCGGCAGCCAGTATAAAACCAAGCTTTGAGCCCCAATGCTCGCGCGTCATTATAAAATCCTTTATTTTCTGTAACCGACCAACACCCCATAGAGAGGTCGGACCCGGCTGCGCACCCGGATAACCGGTTTGTTTCTTTTTATAACCCCTTGCAAAATTGCCGGGACAACAGGGTATGCACAACAATGCAACCCAATGAAAATAGTTTTCGATTAATTGTTTTCGGTCAATCTTTTTTCTTCATAAAAAAAAAGCGGCCCTTCTACCAGAATGAGCCGCAACACAAACACTATAAGGCAGAAGTCAGTCAAACAAGCTGGACACAGACCGTTCGTCAGAAATACGGGCAATCGCCTCGGCCAAAAGAGAACTGATCGAAATAGGACGGATATTGGATGCCATACACACCGATTCCGTGGCCTGGATCGAATCCGTAACAACCATTTCCTTCAGGGGCGATGCAGCAACCCTTGCAACAGCACCACCGGACAGAACGCCATGGGTAACATATGCCGAGACGGCCGTCGCACCGGCCTCTGTAAGAGCAACAGCGGCATTGCACAGCGTTCCGGCTGAATCAACAATATCATCAACCATAATGCAGGTACGGCCACGAACATCGCCAATGATGTTCATAACCTCGGACACACCAGCCCGTTCGCGTCTTTTATCGATAATGGCCAAATCGGCATTAATACGCTTGGCCAGAAGGCGCGCACGGACGACACCACCAACGTCCGGGGACACAACCATCAAACGTTCCCCATCATATTGCTGACGGATATCATTGGCAAAAACAGGGGCTGCAAACAGATTGTCCACCGGAATATCGAAGAAACCCTGAATCTGGCCGGAATGCAGGTCAAGGGTCACAACGCGGTTGGCACCAGCCTGGGTAATCAGGTTGGCAACCAGCTTGGCTGTAATCGGCGTACGAGGACCTGTCTTGCGGTCTTGACGCGCATACCCGAAATAGGGAATGACCGCAGTAATGCGGCGCGCCGAACCACGGCGCAGGGCATCAAGGGTGACAAGCAGTTCCATCAGATTGTCATTGGCGGGATAGGAGGTCGGCTGAATAACGAACACGTCCTCCCCACGCACGTTCTCATGGACCTCAACAAAGATTTCCATATCCGCAAAGCGGCGGATACTGGCATTGGTCACATCAAGACGCAGGCAGGCCGCGATCGACTCAGCCAGCGGGCGGTTGGCGTTGCAACCCAGAACTTTCATGAAAGCAATCTCCCGCTGCAGGGCAACAGACACAGTGTCAACATACGTCCCCGCACAGCGGCTATCCCGAGAGTCCGGTTCGGGGGCGGGCGGACCATAACAACCCTGACACCTCCTGTAAACAGGGATCAGGGACCATGGTTCCCCGTTTTGTGATCACTGCGTCGTAGCGCCTCGACAGACGCTTTCCGTGAACCCAGCACATCGAGAACACCGGCACTGCCACCTTGGGCAATCAGGACCGCCAAGGCTGGAAAGCGTGTCTTCAATGCCGCATCCGGCACAACGTTCTCCTGCGTCACGGTACCGGGACTTTGGCCCGAAGAATCCTCGACACGCCACACCAGACGCACCAGGGATTTTCCATTGCCTTTGTCAGATACAGGGCGATGCGACAAGGTTCCCGTTACCGTCAACACGTCAGAACCAGGCGAAGCCACATCACCTGGTTGCTGAACCGGGATACCATCCTGACGCAAGGCAACCTCCATGGCACGCTGCAGCAGACGCCCTTGCGTGTCAGGCAAACCGCGGATAACAACGCATAACACAACATCCCCTGATCCGCCCGAAAGACCATTGCCATGAGCAGACTGGTTACCAGCCTCCCGCTCCAGAAGCGGAACCACAGCAGCAACCACGCTTGTACGATCCTGGTCGGGATTCTGGGTAACCTGTTTGATATCCACCCCATCCGGCCCCGACAGGGACCAGCTTATAGCGCCAACACCATGTTCCTCTGCCTGACCACGAAACGTATAGCCAATGCCGTGAGGGGCAAAGAAAGCCGGAATCCCGGCAACCCTGAGAGCCTGCACCATATCTTCGGCTACTTGCCGGTCCTGCAGAGCAGGAAGGCCCTTTACGGGAGGAACCGCAACACCGAAAGCCCCGGGCAACATGGCAAGGGGAGCAGACGCACCGCCGGACACATGGGAGAAGGGACGCGGCACATCTCCACAAGCTGACAAGATCATTCCTGCCAGCATCAAGGCTGATACAAGGAAACCCCGCCCCCTCATGGCTACTCCTGCGGTTCAAGCATAATAACAGAAATCTGACGCCCTACCGGCCCCTCTTCCCGCAAGGTTGCCCGTCGGTGGCTGAAGAAACGGCTCTCCTCGCGGAACGTGTCACATGGCGTTGGCATAATCGTACCAACATCCAGACGGGCAAGCTGCCGGGCCACATACCCCGGAAGATCAAACAGGAAATGACCCGCCCGGCGGGATGGGGCCAAGAAACGGTCATCATCAGGATCCCGGGACAGGATATGCTCAGGGAAATCAGGTCCAACCTCGTAGGAACGCTGGGCTATGCAGGGGCCAATGGCCGCCGCGATCCGGCCCGGCTTTGCCCCCAGCGCAACCATCTTGCGGACCGTGCTGTCAAGAATACCGCCAACGGCACCGCGCCAACCTGCATGGGCCGCAGCCACAACACCAGCCACCCCGTCCGCCAAAAGAACAGGCGCACAGTCGGCAGTCAGAACAGCCACCGCCAAACCCGGCGATGCTGTAACCAAGGCATCTGCCACAGGAATCGCGCCATCCAGGAAAGGGGCATCAACAACCACGGCATGAGCCGTATGGTTCTGGCTGGCAAGGACAAGACGGTCCGGAGAAAGGTCAAACGCACTGGCAACACGGGCGCGATTGGCCAGAACCCGCACAGGATCATCACCAACAGACAAACTGACATTCAGGGAGGCAAAAGACCCCTCCGAAACACCGTCATGGCGCGTGAAAAATCCGTGGCGAACCTTGCTCAGGCTGTTAAGGGCAGAGACAGTAATCATCAACAGAACTCAAACCCGGGAGGAACAGAAAGATCGGGGCTGTGAACACACAGAACCTTGAACAGGGAGCCCATCTCAGATGGATGTATCAAACGGCGCAATCCTGATGAAAGGTTCATGGCACGCGCTGAATCACCACCGGCTGCACGCGTCAGGACACGCCCCCTCTGCTCCGCCCCCAGCGATGACAGGAAACGGCCCTGGCCGACAGGCCCACACACACAGGCCCCGGCAGCCCGCGCAACCTGGGTCAACCGTTCGAAATCAACATGGGACGTCAGATCGGCATTCCCCGGATCCTCCAGCGGCGGAACAAACGCATGGTTCCGGACCGCTTGCAGGGTATCACCGGGTGCACTGCGCGCATAACCATAATCCACCAGCAGCATGGCCCCTGCCCCGCGCAGGAAACGACCGGACAAGGCATCAACAATGGCGCAGGCCGCCGGGCAAATCTCTGCCACCATGCCGATATCAGGCTCATCAAACCAGACATCCACGGGCTCACCGGCCGTTGTCAGAACAAAGTTGCCCGCATCATCCACCGTCACATGACGGCGCAGCCATCCGGACCGGGTATATTCAAACTGCTCGATCGGCAGGGCGTCAAAAAATTCATTGGCCAGAACCAGCAACGGACCATCAGGAAGATCAGAAACCCCATCATGCCAGGATACCGGTGTATCCGGACTCACAGCCTCCAGAGACTGGTGCTGGAGCTGCCTGAGCACCGGACTACGCTCAACCAGATGGACGGACATAGACTCCAAGAAACCCGGCACACACCGGACAACCCGCAGGACATCGGCCATCAGAACGCCACGCCCCGGCCCAAGTTCGACCAAGGAGAACGGCGAAGGAGATCCCATAGACTGCCACACCACAGCAGCCCACAACCCGACAATTTCGCCAAAAACCTGGCAGATCTCAGGGGCTGTCGTAAAATCGCCATCCTGTCCGAAGACACGACCCTTGGCGTAATAGGCATCCGCAGCCTGCTGCATGAAAGACACAAGAGGGACCGGTCCCGTTGCAGCAATTTCAGCACGCAAACGGTCACCTGCAGAACTCACGCCGGACGTTTCCATGCCCATGACATCAACCAGATTCCAAACACGACCATAGGCAGGGACAGGATCTGCCCCATTGATACCCCCCCCCAGAATACACCAAGAAAGGCATCCGGCTCGCGAAAGAATTCGACAAAAAACCGGGCACATCCGTAACCGGCCATGCCAACACCCGTCAGCACACCAAAGCGAAGACGAACCGCCGGGAAACGGAAAAAGAGCACAAGCATGACAACCAGCAGCGCCAGCCCTTCCAGGCCGGCCTCGTACAGCTGGCTGGGATGACGCGGGTCAGGACCAGCGCCGGGAAAGACCATGGCCCACGGCACGACGGATGGATCAGCAACGCGGCCCCACAGCTCACCGTTGATGAAGTTGGCCAAGCGCCCGAGCATAAGCCCAAGAGGCGCAACCATGGCTGCAAGATCAAGCAAGAAGAGCAACGGTATACCCCGGAACCGGCAAAACAGGATGGTTGCAACCAGGACGCCCAGAAAACCGCCGTGAAATGACATGCCCCCATGCCAGAGCGCAGCAACTTCCAGCGGATTATCAAGATAATAATCCGGCTTGTAGAACAGCACGTAGCCCAGGCGCCCCCCCAGCACCACACCCAATGTAACCCAGACCAGGTAGTCATCGATCTCGGGATCGCTGAGAAGAATCATCCCGCTGCCCGCTATGCGACCTGCGAGATATTTCATCAACTGCCAACCGCCGAGCAAGCCGGTCATATAGGCCAACGCATACCACCGGATTGCCAAGGGACCAATCTGCAGGGCCACCGGATCAAAAGCCGGAAACATCAGGGGTTCACTCATTCACACATACCCGGCAACGTATCAGGGGAAAGCAGCTCTATCCTATCAGCGATAGGGATCCGACTGGGATAGAAAGTCTTTGACGTACCGCGTCACCCCTTCCTCAACCCCGGTAAAGGGCTTGGTGTAACCCGCAGCGCGCAGCCGGTCCATTTTCGCCTCTGTAAAGTACTGGTACTTGTCACGAATTGGAACCGGCGTATCAATATAACGTATGTTCGGTTCCAGCCCCAAGGCACGGTAGGCAGCGGCAGCCAAATCAAAGAAAGAGCGGGCCTTACCTGTCCCCAGATTATACAGCCCGGAAATCTGGGGATTATCCAGAAGCCACATGATCACATCCACGACATCGCCAACCCAGACGAAATCCCTGAGCTGGCCACCATCCTTGTAAGCCGGATTATGGGAGCGGAACAGGTTGAAATGGGTGTTCTGCGCTGCGTGGGGATACACTTGGGATACAACGCTGGACTGCTGCCCCTTATGATATTCATTGGGCCCATACACATTGAAAAACTTCAGCCCGACCCATTGCGGCGGCATCTTCTTCTTCTGGGCAAGGCGACGGGCTACCCGGCGGTCAAAAAGATGCTTGGACCAACCATAAGCATTCAGGGGACGCATTTTTGCCAGGTGCGCAATGCTGGCATCATCGTCAAAGCCATTGCTGCCATCCCCGTATGTTGCGCCGGACGACGCATAAATCAGGCGGATCCCATGCATGGCACACCACCGCAACAAGGCGATGGAATAATCGAAGTTGTTGGTCAGGATCTTGTCGACATCTTTTTCGGTCGTCGACGACACAGCCCCCATGTGCAGGATGGCCTTTATTTTCGTGCGGTGTTGCTCAAGAAAATCGAAAATACGCACGGGTTCGACAATATCAGCCAGTTCCCGGTGAGCGATGTTCCGCCACTTGTTGCCGTCGCGCAACCTGTCAACGACAACCAGATCTTCACAACCCCGGTCTTCAAGGGCTGCCAGGACGTTGGATCCGATAAAACCGGCACCACCTGTCACTACGTACATTGCTCTGTCTCCTCCCGTCGGAGCCTTCGTGAACACCCATGTCGGACGATATCCATCCCATACATACGACACACGGCGTGAAGTTCCGTATGAACCGTTATAGGCGGCGCATCGACAACCGGCAAGAACCATGCGGTCACAGTGCCTTCCCGGCAATGCCTGCAACATATTGCGACAAATGAACAGCCACTCCATAATGGAAATGTGGCGACATGGAAAAGCCATGCGCCCAAGTTCCGGAGGACTGTTCAATGCAAACCCGCAATCGCTTGTTTGATGATGTTGCCCGCGTTGCCGGGGGGGCACTTGGCGCCTTGTCCGGCCTGAGAGAGGAACTGGAAATCCTGGTCCGCAGCCGGGTCAATCGCATCCTCGCAGACATGGACCTGGTCAACCGCGAGGAATTCGAGGCCGTAAAGGCCATGGCAGTCCAGGCCCGGAACGATGCGGATGCCATGAAAAAGAAGCTGGCCGAGATGGAGCGGGCATTGCAGGGGGTCTCTGACCCAAAACATGGAGAAGCCACACCACACAGTGGCAAAGGCACCAATCCGGGGCGAAAAGCGGCAGACAAACCCAAGCCCTGAAGAGATATCCCCAACAGGTGGGGTATCAGGCATATATTATCCACAGAATATTGAGTGCATGATGGGCTTATTGCTTGCGTGACACAGTATGCTCTGGCACGGTTCGGTTGTCGCCGGGTGGATCTGTGCATCCTGTCTTGAGAGATCAGGTCCACTGCATCCACGATCAGGGGAGATACCTGGATGCCCGCTATTGCTGCAGACGAACCGTTTACAGAAGACAGTATTGACCATCCCATCAACCGTATAGAACGTCTGGCAACCCGCAATGCCTGGATCTTCGAACGCAGAAGCGAGGCAGAGGCTGCCGTCCAGATTCCGGGACAATGGGGTTCATGGTGCCTTTACCTTGTTCTGGCGCGCGAACTGGATGTCCTTCACCTTTCGTGTACATTCGAACTGAAGATACCCGATGACGCCAAGGAACGGGTTCTCGAACTTCTCGTTCTGCTCAATGAGCGCTGCTGGATCGGTCATTTCACCATCTGGCTGGATGAAGGCATCCCCATGTTTCGCCATACCTTGCTGGCGCCGGAACTGACCGTTACAGACAACACAGTAGAAGATATGATCGATATCGCTGTTGCTGAATGCGAACGGGTCTTTCCTGCCTTCCGTTTCGTTCTGGAAGAGGGTATGGATGCCCGGCGTGCCGTCGATGCCTGCCTTTTTGACGTTGCGGGAGCAGCCTGACAGGAAAGCGGGCCTGCCTTGCCAGGCATCGTGCTCATAGGCAAAGCGCGTAACACAGCGTACAGGGTCCGGAGATATATTTGTGCTTTCCCCATTAATGCCCGTTGTTCTTGTCGGTTGCGGAAACATGGGACGAGCCATGCTCTCCGGATGGCTGCGCAATGGCTTTGACCCCGGTAACATCCTTGTGATCGCCCGCAAGGGACATGCGGATCTTCCCGAAGGCGCTCAGCATCCTGATTTACGGGTCCTGCGGGATATCGGTGATCTTCCCCGCACCCAGAAAGCCTCGGCGGTTGTCTTTGCCGTCAAGCCAGGGGCCATGGCTGGCGTCATGGGCTCATGCCGTTTCCTGGTCAACCCGGAAACAGTCTTTCTTTCCGTAGCAGCCGGCATATCCTTGAAAACTCTTCAAGACGGCCTTGGATCGCAAACACGCAGCGTGCGAGCCATGCCCAATACACCTACGGCCGTCGGGCGCGGGGTGACCGCCTTGTGCGCTGGACCAGGCGTGGGTGAGGAACAAAAGAAGCTGTGTCACACTCTCGGCGAATCGACTGGACTGGCTGTCTGGCTTGATGACGAACGCCTGATGGATGCCGTCACAGCCCTGTCCGGATCAGGCCCTGCCTATATCTTTCACATGACAGAGGCACTGACAAAAGCCGGAGAAGCCCTTGGGCTTCCGCCCAGGTTGGCAACAGCCTTGGCCCGTCATACCGTATGTGGCTCCGGGGAATTGATGTACCAATCAGCGGACACAGCGGAACAACTACGCCAATATGTGACAAGCCCGGGCGGTACGACAGAAGCGGGATTGGCCGTCCTTATGCCGGAACTAACATCCCTGATGACAAGAACCCTTCAAGCCGCAGCCGAACGAAGTGCGTACCTTGGGACAAGGGAATCCCACGCTGATGCGATCAAGAATAGTCAGGGCGCGGAACAATAACACCCATAGCGATTTTTGCATCGCAATATACACTTGACCCCCATTCTGGCGTACCGTACCATCCGGTATCGCAGCGCTTCGGGGTAGGTTGCTGGCATTGCCTGTTCCTGTTGTCTCCGTGGCATCGGCCTCCTTGTACATAGGAAAGATCTGAGATATGGCGTACAAGACTGAAATGCCGTTCGATTTCGACGTAAGCCGCCTGATCGCCGACATGAAGGTGCCGGGAATTGACGTGGATTCCATTGTTTCATCACAGAAGAAAAACATCGAGGCACTGAACGCTGCCAATAAAATGGTTTTTGATGGTTTCCAGACCATCATGAAGCGCCAAGCCGAGATCCTGAGGCAGACTGTCGAGGATACCTCCGCCCTCTCTTCACGTCTGACAAGCGTGGATAACCCGGGAGACCAGTTTGTGCGCCAGACAGAACTGGCCAAGTCTGCCTTGGAAACCAATCTCGCCAACGCCCGCGAGCTGGTCGACATGATGACAAAGTCACAGAATGAAGTTCTCAATTTGCTGAGCGCCCGGATGTCACAATCCATGGACGAAATGAAAAGTATGATTGAGAAATCCGTGAAAAATGGACCGACAGGCGGCGGCAAGTCTTCATCAAAAACAGCCGCAAAAACAGCCGAGCGCTGATCGACCAAGCACACCGCGCATAAACCACTGTCGCAGCACGCGACAGTGGTTTTGTTATGGGCAAGCCATGACATAGCCGCGCACGACACGGACGGCTATTGGGATTAGAAAACCCCGCCGGGGCAGCGGCGGGGTTATAAGGTCACACACTACGCTAGATAAAAATCAGGGCAAGGCATCAACGAGCGCCTGGGCAACTGTCACATTTTTACGAGCAGCAGCCGCTTCAGAGGGGGTTTCAGCCTCCTGAAGAACAGCAAGGGCAGACTGAAGCCGCGCCAAGGCGGCTTCACGGTCTATCTCATCAAGAGGAATAGCCTCTTCTGCCAGAAGCGTGCAGCGCTCCGCCGTCACCTCTGCAAAGCCACCGGCAACAAAGATCTTGCGAACCGGGCTTGTCCCACGATGAACTTCAACAACACCGGGGCGAACTGTCGACAGGAAAGGGGCGTGCTGCGGCATCGCACCGAAATTCCCCTCAACCCCGGGAACGACAACCATCTCCGCTGGTTCGGAAACCAAAAGACGGGCCGGAGAAACAAGTTCAAATTCAAGCGTTTCAGCCATAAGCACGTGGCTCCAAAGCAATCAGAACAAACCAGAGCAAGAACGCCTGGCACCAACCCGATACAGATCAGGCTGCAGCAGCCAGCTTCTTGCCTTTCTCCACCGCTTCCTCAATGGTTCCAACCATATAGAAAGCCTGCTCCGGCAGGTGATCATAGTCACCATTAACGATACCACGGAACCCCTTAATGGTCTCTTCCAGTGCAACGAACACACCAGGTGTTCCCGTAAAGACTTCCGCAACGTGGAACGGCTGAGACAGGAAGCGCTGGATCTTGCGCGCCCGGGCAACGGTCAGCTTGTCATCTTCAGACAGCTCGTCCATACCCAGAATCGCAATGATATCTTGCAGAGCCTTGTAGGTCTGAAGAATTTCCTGGACGCGACGGGCAACTGCATAATGCTCTTCACCCACCACGCGCGGATCAAGGGCACGAGACGTGGAATCCAGAGGGTCAACGGCCGGGAAAATAGCCTGCTCTGCAATGGCACGCGACAACACCGTTGTTGCATCAAGGTGAGCAAACGACGTGGCAGGCGCGGGGTCTGTCAGGTCATCGGCCGGAACATAGATTGCCTGAACCGACGTAATCGATCCCTTCTTCGTTGAAGTGATACGTTCCTGCAAGGCACCCATATCGGTCGCCAAGGTCGGTTGATATCCGACGGCCGACGGAATACGTCCCAGCAGGGCCGACACTTCGGAACCAGCCTGTGTAAAGCGGAAGATATTGTCCACGAAGAACAACACGTCCTGCCCTTCCTCGTCACGGAAGTATTCAGCCTGAGTCAGGCCTGACAGGGCAACACGGGCACGGGCTCCCGGAGGCTCGTTCATCTGGCCATACACCAAGGCCACCTTGGAATTGGCACCTTCCAGGTCAATAACCCCGGACTCAATCATTTCATGGTAAAGATCGTTGCCTTCGCGGGTGCGTTCGCCAACGCCGGCAAAAACAGAATAACCACCATGGCCTTTGGCAACATTGTTGATCAATTCCATGATCGTCACGGTCTTGCCAACACCTGCACCACCGAACAAACCAATCTTTCCGCCCTTGGTATACGGAGCCAGCAGGTCAATAACCTTGATCCCGGTCACCAGAATTTCCGTATCCGTCGACTGCTCGACAAACGGCGGAGCCGAACGGTGGATCGGGGAACGACGGCTGGTCGGGATCGGGCCACGTTCATCCACAGGCTCGCCAATCACATTCATGATGCGGCCCAGTACTTCCTTCCCTACCGGGACCGAGATAGCACTGCCTGTATCACGGACTTCTTGGCCACGTACCAGTCCCTCGCTTGAGTCCATTGCAATGGTACGGACGATGCCTTCACCAAGATGCTGAGCTACTTCCAGGACCAGACGGTTTCCACGATTATCCGTCTCAAGTGCCGAAAGAATAGCGGGAAGATCACCGTCGAACTTCACGTCCACAACGGCGCCAGTAACCTGGCTGATAGTACCGACGTTTTTGTTCGCCATGGCTTGACGCTCCTGTTAGGCCGGTTGTTCAAAACCGGAAAGTCTCTGTTTATCACTGCATCCGGAACCGCATAACAGTACCGGCTGTTCCGGAATGCTAGATAGCCTCAGCACCGGAAATAATTTCGATCAGTTCCTTGGTGATCATCGCCTGACGGGTCCGGTTGTAAACCAGCGTCAGCTTGTTGATCATGTCACCGGCATTCCGTGTGGCATTGTCCATTGCACTCATCCGTGCGCCCTGCTCGGAAGCGTCGCTTTCCAGAAGAGCCGAAAAAACCTGCATCGCCACATTACGCGGCAACAGGTCAGCCAGAATTTCTTCTTCACCGGGCTCATACTCGTAAACCGGACGAGCAACGCCGGAAGCAGAAGATTCAGATGATGGAACCTCAGGCGGAGAGAATGGAACAAGCTGCTGCCGAGTAACTTCCTGCGAAATCGCAGAACGGAACTTGTTGTAGATCACCGTGCAGACATCAAACTGGCCTGCATCAAACATGGAAAGAATGGTCTGCGCCACGTCGTTTGCCGAACCAAACTCGGCCCCACGACGGGTCATTCCCTCACGGGTGCCGATAATCAGGCCAGCATACTCGCGGCGCAAGGCATCACGCCCCTTGCGCCCGATGCACAGAACCTTGACGGTCTTTCCCGCAGCGATCAAATCCCGGATCATGTTTCTGGCTGACCGCACAACGTTGGCATTGAAGCCACCACAAAGCCCGCGATCGGCCGTCATAAGGACCAAAAGATGAACATCATCACGGCCAGTACCTGCCAGAAGCTTCGGTGCGCCGGAAGAACCAGCAACCGAAGCAGCCAGCCCCGCCAGCATACGCCCCATACGCTCTGCATAGGGGCGCCCGGCTTCTGCAGCATCCTGGGCACGACGCAATTTGGATGCCGCAACCATTTTCATGGCGCTCGTGATCTTCCGGGTATTCTTCACCGAGTTGATCCGAACGCGGAGATCCTTGAGGCTAGCCATCGGCTGTCAGGCCTTCTTTCACTCGAAATACTCCCCGGCGATAACCGGGGCACTCCGTCTGGTTCAAACTACCTGTTCCCGACATAGCCGGGAACAGTACGCGACACCCTTGTCTCAAGCAGCAAAAGCTTTGGCAAAGCTATCCAGGAACGCAATCAGCTTCGCTTCTGTTTCCTTGGAAATGGCCTTTTCGGAACGAATGGCTGCAATCATATCTGCGCCCTTGTTCCGCATCTCGGCCAACATCTCACGTTCATAGCGGTTGACAGCAGACACGGGCAAGGAATCCAGATAGCCGCGCGTACCGGCAAAGATTGAAACAACCTGCTCTTCAACCGGCATGGGGCTGAACTGGGGCTGTTTCAGAAGCTCGGTCAAGCGGGCACCACGGGCCAGAAGCTTCTGCGTTGCCGGATCCAGGTCCGAGGCAAACTGGGCAAAAGCCGCCATTTCACGATACTGGGCCAGATCCATCTTGATGGTACCGGCAACCTGCTTCATTGCCTTGATCTGCGCTGCAGAACCAACGCGGGACACAGACAGACCAACGTTCACAGCCGGGCGGATACCCTTGAAGAAAAGGTCTGTTTCCAAGAAAATCTGGCCGTCGGTGATGGAAATCACGTTGGTCGGAATATAGGCCGAAACATCGTTCGCCTGGGTTTCAATAACCGGCAGAGCTGTCAGCGACCCCTTGCCCGCAGCATCACCAAGCTTTGCCGCACGCTCCAGAAGGCGGCTGTGCAAATAGAACACGTCGCCCGGATAAGCTTCACGCCCGGGAGGACGACGCAGCAGCAGCGACATCTGACGATAGGCAACAGCCTGCTTGGACAGGTCGTCATAGAAGATAACCGCGTGCATACCATTGTCGCGGAAGTACTCACCCATGGTGCAGCCTGTATAGGGCGCCAGGAACTGCATGGGAGCCGGCTCGGATGCGGTAGCGGCCACCACAATGGTGTAGTCCAGCGCACCGTGGTCTGCCAAGGTCTTCACAACCTGGGCAACCGTCGAACGCTTCTGACCAACGGCCACATAGATGCAGAACAGCTTTTCGCTGTCGTTGCGGGCCGCATCATTGACCTTCTTCTGGTTGAGAATGGTATCGATGATAACCGCAGTCTTGCCTGTCTGGCGGTCTCCGATGATCAGTTCACGCTGCCCACGCCCGATTGGAATCAGGGAGTCAATGGCCTTCAGGCCAGTTTGCATTGGCTCATGAACAGACTTGCGGGGAATAATCCCAGGAGCCTTGACGTCAGCCATGCTCCGCGACACATCGGGCAGAGCACCCTTGCCGTCAATGGGATTGCCCAAACCGTCAACCACACGGCCCAGAAGCCCCTTGCCAACCGGAACATCCACAATGGAGCTGGTGCGGCGAACGGTGTCCCCTTCACGGATCGAACGGTCATCACCAAAAACAACAACACCGACGTTGTCTGTTTCCAGGTTAAGAGCCATTCCCTTGATGCCGCCGGGAAACTCGACCATTTCACCCGCCTGGACCTTGTCCAGGCCATGAATGCGGGCAATACCGTCACCGACGGAGAGCACACGACCAACTTCGGCGGATTCAGCTTCAGTACCGAAGCTGGCAATCTGTTCCTTGAGGATAGCGGAAATTTCCGCGGCGCGGATTTCCATCACCCGACCCCTTTCATGGCAAGCTGAAGACGTTGCAGCTTTGTGCGAACGCTGTTGTCAACCATCCTTGACCCAATTCTTACGATCAGACCGCCAAGGATGGACGGATCAATTGTAGAGCGGACAGCAACGTCCTTGCCCACAGCCTGACGCAAGGCGGCAGACAGGGCTTGGGACTGGCTGTCGGAAAGCTTTCTGGCAGAAACGACCTCGGCCGTTACCTCGCCGCGCGCGGCGGACAGGCGCGCCAGATACGCCGCTATAATGCCGGACAAAGCTGGCAAGCGACGGTTTGTGGACAAGAGACCAAGAAAATGACGCGACAATTCGGAAAGACCAGCTTTCTCGGCCAGCGCGACAATACCCTTCCGGTGTTCCTTCCGGGTGACAACGGGAGAGGCGATCAGGCGCCTCAGGTCAGCGCTCTCATCAAGCATGGACTGGAACTGCCGCAAGTCTCCGGCCACCTGGTCAAGCACACCACGTTCCTCGGCAAGCTCATACAGCGCCAAGGCATATCGGTCTGCCAAACCTTTTGTTCCTGCAATTTCGGATGACACGTTCTGCTTGCCCCGGGAAAACAAAAGAATACAGGTGGATATAAATCTTCTGAAAGCTGTTTTTCAAACGTCTGGAAACCGGAGAAAGGATCAAGGCTCCCTCCGGCGCGGTTGGTTGGTAACATAACGCGTCCTGCGTTGCAAGCACCTGACGCCCACACATGCTGTCATACCCGGTACAATCCGGTCACAGAAAGCTGTACGGATCGACATCAATCTGGATCCGCACCCGCCCGGATACAGGAGCACGGGAAAGCCATGACCGCACGATCGGCTGAATGCGCACACTGCGCGGCGCCTTCAACAACAAGCGCCAGCGGTGCAAACCTCTCAGTAAAGCCATGGGAGCCGGGGCAGGCCCCAGAACCTCAACCTCCGGCATGGACGGTGCCACCCGGGCCAGGGCACGTGCTGTCTGTTCGACACGGGACGCATCCGGGCCAGAAACGATCAAGGCGGCCAAACGTCCGAAAGGCGGCATTCCCATCAAACGACGCCCCTCGGCCTCCGCTTCCAGAAACACAGCGGGATCCCCTCCGGCCAGCGCCTGCAAAACAGGGTGGGAAGGCTGGAAAGTCTGGAGGAGAACCTTTCCCGGTCGATCACTGCGTCCGGCCCGGCCGGCAACCTGCGACAACATCTGATAGGTTCGCTCCGCCGCGCGCAGATCACCACCAGACAAACCAAGATCCGCATCAACAACCCCGACCAGTGTCAGGAACGGAAAATGGAGCCCCTTTGCCAGCACCTGCGTGCCAACCAGAATATCTACATCACGGTTCTGCACCTGCTGGACCAAAGACGCAACGGCGCGCGGCCCTGACAGCGTGTCGGATGCAACCAGCGCCATGCGGGCATGAGGGAAGCGGCCTGCCACTTCCTCAGCAATCCGTTCAACGCCCGGGCCGCAGGCTGCAAAATCATCCGGCGCTTCACAGGACGGGCAAAAGTCAGGACGGGCAACATAATATCCGCAATGATGACACTGCAGACGCGCATGGCGGCGATGCTCCACCAGCCACGCCGTACAATGCGGACACTGCAAACGATGCCCGCACGTCCGGCACAATGTCAGGGGGGCATAGCCGCGACGGTTCAGGAACAGCAGTGCCTGCTCTCCCGCAGCAAGAGTCTGCTCCAGGGCATTCACCAAGGTTGGTGCCAACCATGACGGGCCCCACGCCCCCGGCTCGGGACGATCACGACGCACATCCAGAATATCGACGTCCGGCAGAACCGCTGCACCATGACGGCTGCCCAGATGCACACGATCGTAGCGCCGTTCCCGCCCGTTGATAACGGTCTCCAGGGATGGCGTCGCTGATGCCAGAATAACCGGAATGCCCGCCAGATGCGCACGGGCCACAGCCATGTCACGGCCGTGATAGACCACACCGTCTTCCTGCTTGAAGGCCGCCTCGTGCTCTTCATCCACAACAATCAGGCCCAGCTTGGCATACGGCAGGAACAGCGCAGACCTGGCCCCCACGATGACAGAGGCTGTCCCGTTGGCAACCGCGCGCCAGGTCCGCCGCCGAACAGCCGACGAAAGATCGGAATGCCACTGCGACGGCAAGGCGCCAAAACGCACCCGGAAACGCTCCAGCCATTGCGCGGTCAGAGTAATTTCCGGCAACAGGACCAGCACCTGCAAACCAGCCCGCAGCGCAGAGGCAACGGCTTCAAAGTAAACCTCCGTCTTGCCGGATCCGGTCACGCCTTCAAGGATCGTACAGCGGTATCCATGCCCGACAGCATCCACCAGCCGGGCTGCGGCACGCTCCTGCTCCGGCGACAGAACGGGGCCGGCACAGGTTCCGTCCGGCATGGCATCAGCAGGCACACTATCGGCAACAGCCTGCAACAAGCCGGCATCCGCAAGGCCACGTACAACCGATACGCTGACACCGGCCAGCCGGGCCATATCCGACAGGGATAATGGAACAGCCTGCCCGGCCATGACATCACGCACCCGCAACCGTGCCGGCGTCATACGAGGCATTTCCGCATGGTCCGGACCATCATCAGCCCAGCGCCACACAGAACGGACAGGCCCCTCCTCCAGCGCATCGGCAACAGGCAGAACCATCTTCAGGACCGCGCCAGGGGACGCCATTGTCCAGGCCGCAACCCACTCCACAAAACGCCGCGAGACGGCAGGGATATAGGGGGCATTCTCAAGCACCGCATCCACCGGCCGAATGCGAGCGCGATCAAGCATGCCCGCCCCCGGCCCCCAGACAATGCCGCAAACCATCTTCCGCCCCAACGGAACCCGCACCGCAATGCCGGGCCTCAGGGTCATGCCAGATGGCACGCTGTAGTCATAGGGACCCTCTACAGGCAGTGGCAAAAGAACCGCCACAATGCTTCCTGCAACAAAACACGCGTCATCAGCCCCGCAGTCATCCGCAGGCAAACGCGGGGACAGGGGCGAAAGGACAATGTCTGGGGTGGGATTGGACTCCGGCATGGGCTACACTCTAACCGGACGGGCCCAAGGATACCATGCCTTCGTAAGCCTGAATTCCGATCCTGCGTATTCAGCCACAGAGATTCTCCTGCCATGAAATTCTTTCTTGATACCGCCGATGTTTCCGAAATTCGCGCCATGGCCGACATTGGCCTTGTCGACGGCGTGACCACCAACCCGACCCTGGTTGCCCGCTCGGGTCGCAAGTTTGTCGAAGTGGTTCGTGAGATCTGCGACCTTGTCCGTGGTCCGGTCAGCGCCGAAGTCACCGCGACCGACTTTGACACCATGATGCGCGAGGCAGAGATTCTGCGCCGCATATCCCCGAATGTAGCCGTCAAGGTTCCCCTGACAGCCGATGGGCTGAAGGCATGCCGCGCCATTACCGGCGACGGGGGCATGGTCAACGTCACGCTGGTGTTCTCAGCTGCACAGGCCATTCTGGCCGCAAAGGCCGGGGCAACATTTGTATCCCCGTTTGTCGGACGGCTGGATGACCTGTCCCACGACGGAATGGCCCTGATCGATGACATTGCCACGATCTTCGCCAACTACCCTGCCATCCAGACCGAAATTCTGGCCGCATCGATTCGCTCGCCCCTGCATGTGGTCGACGCAGCCCGCATGGGTGCCCACGTGGCCACCATGCCCGCCAAGGTCATGGAGCAGATGATCAGCCACCCGCTGACACGCAGCGGCCTGGAAACCTTCCTGTCCGATTGGGCCAGGACCGGCCAGTCCATCCTGGAGGGCTAGGCTCATGACCCCCGGCACCCAAGATCCGGTTCCACAGCCCTTGCTACCTTCAGACGTGGAACTCTTCCTGAAGTCCAACCCGGATTTCCTGATGGAGCGACCGGAGCTGATGGCATCCCTGCTGCCGGACCGTGATCTTGGTACCGGGGTGGTTGATTTCCAGGCACGTGCCCTCAAAGCCCTGCGCACAGAGGCTGACGAGCTGCGGGCAGGAGCCCGGGAGGTCATACACACAGCGCGCGAAAACATGAGCCTGCAGAACGCAACCCACCAGGCCGTCGTCGCGCTTTTGGGGGCTGAAAGCCTGCAAGACCTTATGATTGTCCTGACCCAGGATGTACCCATGATGGTGCACGTGGATCTGGCGGCCCTGATCTGTGAACCAGGCCTGCCCCTTCCCCTTGCCGGTCAGGTCATCCAGGTTCCGCATGGTGAAATTGACCGGCTGCTGGGAAATAGTGACGTGCGTCTGCGTCCTTTCTGCGGAACCGGAGCGGCCCTGTATGGTGAAGCATCGGCCTTGATCCGCTCCGATGCGCTGGTGCGCTTGCGACATTCCGGCCACCCCCCTGCGGTTCTGGCCCTGGCCAGCCGGGACACGGGAGCCTTTGAACCCGGGCAGGGAACCGAACTTCTGGTTTTCCTGGCCACCGTCCTTGACTTCTGCCTGATACGCTGGCTGACCCGTGACTGATCTCCATACCTGTACCGCCGCCGACCTGCACCACGCCATTGATGAATGGCGCAGCTGGCTGTCAGCAGAACGACGCTGCAGCACACATACGCTGGATGCCTACACCCGCGACCTGGCCACCTTTCTGAAATTTCTTGTTCATTTCCACGGCACCGTTCCTGACCTGCCGACCCTGGCAAAGCTGAAAGGATCTGACTTCCGGGCATTCTTGGCCGCACGAACGCAGGAAGGCCTGTCACGCCCCTCGCTGGCGCGCGGACTTTCAACGTTGCGCAACTTTTTTCGCTTCCTGGACCGGGCTGGTTTTTGCAGCAACCCGGCTCTGAAAACCGTCCGAACCCCCCGCCAGCCACAGCACCTCCCCCGCCCCTTGAGCGAAGATGCCGCGCTGGAAGCCATTGCAAGCGCATCAACCCTGCACGATGAACCATGGCTGGCAGCCCGGGACACCGCTTTACTTCTGCTGCTGTATGGATGCGGCCTGCGCCTGGGGGAAGCCCTTGGCCTGACGGTCAGCCAAAGCCCGGCTTCGGACAGTATGGTGGTCACCGGCAAAGGCAAACGGCAAAGGGTCGTCCCCGTGTTGCCCATGGTCCGGGAAGCCATTCTGGAGTATCGTAGCACATGCCCATGGCCGGAATACCCGAACCGTCCCCTGTTCCTGGGAACACGGGGCAAGGCCCTGAACCCGGGCGTTGTACAGCGCCAGGTGCGGCGGTTACGGGTACTGCTCAACCTTGATGAAAACGCAACACCGCACGCACTGCGTCACAGCTTTGCCACACACCTCCTGGCCGGCGGAGGAGACCTGCGCACTATTCAGGAGCTTCTGGGTCACGCCTCGCTCAGCACAACACAACGCTACACAGCTGTAGATGACAGCCGCCTTCTGGAGGTGCATCGCTCCGCGCACCCCCGAGCCTGAAAACAGAAGACCTAGGCCAACATGGAACGCAGCATCCAGGCCGTCTTTTCGTGCACCTGAAGCCGCTGGGTGAGCAAGTCTGTTGTTGACTCGTCACGGGCATCTTCCGCCAGGGGAAAAACGTCCCGCGCCGTGCGGGCAACAGCCTCATGCCCTTTCACAAGCTGGGCAATCATATCCTCGGCTGCGGGCACGCCGGTTTCTTCCTTCAGGGATGTCAGAGCCGAAAACTGCTTGTACGAACCGGGCGCATAAGCCCCCAAGGACCGGATCCGTTCCGCCACCTGATCAACGGCCAAGGCCAGTTCGTTATACTGGGTTTCAAACATCATATGCAGGGTATTGAACATCGGACCGGTAACATTCCAGTGGAAATTATGGGTCTTGATGTAAAGTGTGTAGGTATCAGCCAGAAGACGGGAAAGACCTTCAGCAATCTTCAGTCTCTGTTTTTCGGGAATACCGATATCAATTTTTGTTGCCGGTGCAGAAGCCGTCTTGCGGGACATGCGGTTTTCCTTTCGCCATGCAGGGAAAGACGATGGGAACAACCCAGATGGTATGACAGCTCGACAGAGACGTACAGACATATTGCTGCCGCTACACAGACTCTGTGGGACCAGACCACAAACACGCTGATATAGATTTCTTGAAGTTTGATCAACCTTATGTATTTTACATCCGCGGGTCGGACTGCCGGGCCCATACTTCGTCTTTTGCTTGGGTGAATGTGCCGCCAAGCCCGGAGTATCCCTGTCAACAGGACACAACGGGTCTTCATGAAAGGATCGCCGTGTTCAGCAAATCATCTGTCAAGCCTGACGGCATGTCTGCCGTTGATCATAAAACCCTGTGCCTGGCCGCCCTGGGGGGTGCACTGGAGATTTATGACTTCATTATCTTCGTATTTTTTGCCCTGACGATCAGCCAGCTGTTCTTTCCACCTGAAGGACCGGAATGGTTCCGCCTTTTACAGACGGTGTGTGTCTTTGCAGCAGGCTACCTAGCCCGCCCGCTTGGTGGCATTCTTATGGCTCACTTTGCCGACAGACACGGGCGCAAGAAAGCATTCAGCCTCAGCATCCTGATGATGGCCCTACCCTGCTTTGTTATCGGTGCCATGCCGACCTATGCTGAAATTGGGTACCTGGCTCCGGGCATTCTTCTGCTGTTGCGCATTATTCAAGGCGCAGCCGTCGGGGGAGAGGTGCCCAGCGCCTGGGTTTTTGTGGCAGAACACGCACCGGCTCACCGCCGTGGCTATTCCCTTGGCCTTTTGCAGGCTGGCCTGACTTTGGGCTATCTGCTTGCCGCCATTGTTGCAACCCTGCTGGCCAAAACCTTCAGCCCCGAAGAGATGCTGGATTACGGCTGGCGCCTGCCCTTCCTGATCGGGGGCTTTTTTGGCATCACCGGGGTCTGGCTGCGTCAATGGCTGAACGAAACCCCGCTGTTCATCCGCATGGCCGCCATGCGTGACCGTTCCGGCAAGTTCCCCTTGGGCGATGTCGTACGTACACAGTCCGCATCATTGATTCCAGCTGTTATCCTGACATGTGTGCTTGCATCTGCTGTCATTGTTCTGGTGGTTGTGACGCCGACCATGCTGCAAAAGCTGTTTGGCATGTCGGCTGAATATACATTTTCTCTCAGCTGCGTAGCCATTATGTGCCTGAACATTGGCTGCGTGATTGCCGGTATGGTCGTGGACCGGATCGGCGCCTGGAAGAGCGTAATGCTGTACAGCGTGCTTCTGCCCATTGGCGTTGCCGTTCTGTATGCCGGTATCCTGGGGGGCGGCGCCTGGCTCATTGCGGCGTGCGTTGTCTCCGGCCTGTGCTGTGGCATTGTCGGTACGGTTCCATCGGTTATGGTTGGCCTGTTCCCAACAGAAATGCGGGTATCAGGCATTTCGTTGACCTACAATATTGCCTACTCCCTGTGGGCCAGCTTTACCCCACCCCTGCTGATTGCCCTGATGCCGGAGAACACCTGGATCTGCGTGTGGTTTGCCTTGGGCATGGGGGGTGTTGGCCTGATCACCGCATCCCTGTACCGTCATCGTTGCATCCGGATGGTATCCATTCAGGGAACACCGGCAGAAGTATAAAACCACCACAAAAAACCCGGCCATATGGCCGGGTTTTCTTCAGACACAGCCACCTGTTCAGATATGTAGGGGGCGCTTGTCCACAGCCAGCATGGCTTCCTTGATCGCCTCTCCAAGCTGGGGATGCGCATGGCTGGAACGGGCGATATCCTCGGCCGAAGCCCCGAACTCCATACCCACAACCACTTCCTGAATCAGGTCCCCGGCCATGGCTCCCACAATGTGGCACCCCAGAACCCGGTCAGTTTTTGCATCGGCAAGAACCTTGACCAACCCGTCGGTCGTGTTGTTGGCCCGTGCCCGCCCATTGGCCGTAAAGGGGAACTTGCCGACCTTGTAGGCCACACCCTGTTCCTTCAGCTGCTCCTCGGTCTTCCCGACCATGGCTATCTCCGGGTCTGTATAGACCACGGACGGAATAGCACCATAGTTGACGTGCCCGGACTGCCCAGCCAGAAGCTCTGCCACGGCCACGCCTTCTTCCTCGGCCTTGTGGGCCAGCATCTGCCCGCCAATCACGTCACCAATGGCGAACACGCCCTGAACCTTGGTCTGATAATCGTGATCAACCGCGATAAAGCCGCGAGCATCCGGAACAACACCAATGCTCTCAAGACCAAGTCCCTCGGTATAGGGGCGACGCCCGATGGCCACCAGCACCACATCGGCATCCAAGGTTTCGCCTGCGCCACCTTTTGAGGGCTCCAGCTTCAGGGATACACCCTTCTTGCCCGTAGAAGCGCCCGTGACCTTATATCCCAGACGGAAGTTCATTCCCTGCTTTTCCAGAATTCTCTGGGCCTGCTTGCGGATCTCGCCATCCATTGGCGGCAAAATAAAGTCCAGGTATTCAACGACCGTCACCTCCGCCCCCAAGCGACGCCAGACCGACCCAAGTTCCAGACCGATCACCCCGGCCCCGATCACCACCATCTTCCCCGGAACAGACGACAGCGAAAGCCCGCCGGTGGACGAGACAATACGTTTCTCGTCAATAGTAACACCCGGCAAAGGCATGACGTCCGACCCGGTGGCAATCACGATATTCTTTGCCTGCACCGTCTGGGCCTGGGCACCACTGACCTGCACCGTACCCGGTGCGGTAATCTTTCCTGCACCCTTGATATAGGTGATCTTGTTTTTCTTGAACAGAAACTCGATGCCGCCGGTATTGTCCGAGACCACCTTGTCCTTGTGGGACATCATTCTGGGCAGATCCAGCCGGACACCGGACACGTCAACGCCCAGATCACCCATGTGATGGGCCGCATGCTCATACATATGTGTAGCATGCAACAGAGCCTTGGATGGAATACAGCCGACATTGAGGCAGGTCCCGCCCAGGGCGCCGCGCTTTTCGACACACGCGACCTTCATGCCAAGCTGAGCCGCCCTGATGGCGCAAACATATCCGCCCGGCCCCCCGCCAATGACAACCAGATCGTAGACTTCCGACATGCGATATACCCTTCTGGAAAGGATGTGACAAACCCCACGCCCCGGGGCCAGAAACAAACAACGGAGGGCTGGATTCCCGGCCCCCCGTCAACACACAACTAGATATCCATCAGGATCCGTCCCGGATCCTCAAGGCATTCCTTCACCCGCACCAAAAAGGTAACAGCCTCCTTGCCATCAATAATGCGGTGGTCATAGGACAGGGCCAGATACATCATCGGGCGGGCTGCAATGGACCCATCGGGCATGACCATCGGGCGCATCTGGGTCTTGTGCATTCCCAGAATGCCGGACTGCGGCGGGTTCAGGATCGGCGTAGACATCAGGGAGCCATAAACCCCGCCGTTGGACACCGTAAACGTACCACCCTGCATGTCTTCCATGGTCAGCTTGCCATCACGGGCCTTCTTGCCAAAGTCACCAATTGTCTTCTCGATCTCAGAGAAACTGAGGCGGTCGCAATCCCGGACAACCGGCACAACCAACCCCTGGGGCCCACCAACCGCCACCGAAATGTCGTAGTAGTTCTTGTAGACAATGTCATCGCCGTCAATTTCGGCATTCACTGCCGGAATTTCCTGCAAAGCCTGGACACAAGCCTTCACAAAGAAGGACATGAAGCCAAGCCGCACACCGTGGCGTTTCTCGAAGGCGTCCTTGTAACGGTTGCGCAGCTCCATGACACTGGTCATGTCCACCTCGTTGAAGGTGGTCAACATCGCCGCCGTATCCTGGGCATCCTTCAGACGCTTGGCAACAGCCCGACGCAGACGGGTCATCTTCACCCGTTCTTCTCGCGGGCCGCGGGCCATGGTTGCTGCCGCACCCGGCTGCATCGCCGCCGCAGCCTGGGCCGCCGGACCAGGGGCCGACTTGCCGGACGCAAGAAACGCCTGCACATCTTCCTTGGTCAAGCGACCATCCTTGCCTGATGCCGGTATCCGCGATGGATCCAGGCTGTTCTCTTCCACCAACTTGCGTACGGCCGGTGACAACGGGTGATCGGCATTAGCACCGGAACGGGCCGCAGGAGCAGCAGGTGCCGGCGCTGCCTTGGCCGGGGCCGGAGCAGCAGGAGCCGCCTTGGCCGGAGCAGCAGAAGACCCGGCAGAGCCGGCAGCACCTTCGTTGATCCGCCCCAGAATGGCACCCACAGCCACCTCGGCACCAACATCGGCAACAATCTCTGCCAACGCACCAGAAACCGGGGCATTGACCTCGACCGTTACCTTGTCGGTCTCAAGTTCGACCAATGGCTCATCGGCCTTGACCGCGTCGCCCGGCTTCTTGAACCACTTGGCAACGGTTGCTTCGGAAACAGATTCACCCAGGGCGGGGACTTTGAGTTCGGTAGCCATGACGTCCTCGATTGTGTCGTCGTATTACGGCGGAGCAGCCCGGCAATCAAGCCGGCTTGCCCGGGGTGGGTGCCCGTCGGAAGGGCTGTGGCAAATCCTTGAAGGCCCAGGACAGTGCCTGTTCAACCAGCAGAGCCTGTTCGGCATTGTGCTTTTTATAGCTGCCTGTCGCGGGGGAAGCCGAAGCCGTACGACCGACATAATGAACCTTGCCGGTCTTGTGGCCCATTTCTTCCAGAAGAACATCCAGACGCATCTTCACAAAGGTCCAGTATCCACCATTGGCCGGCTCTTCCTGACACCAGACAATCTCTGCACCCGGATAACGGGACAACTCGCGGACGATAGCAGCCTTTGGCCATGGATACAGCTGCTCGACCCTTATGATTGCAACATCGCCGATATCCTGATCCATACGGGCCTGCAACAAATCATAATAGACCTTGCCACTGCACAGAACGACCCGACGCACCTTCACATTTTTCTTCAGGTCACCTGGCTTCTCGCCAATCACACGCCGGAATGCAGACCCCGGACCAAACTCTGACAACGCGCTGACTGCCAGCTTGTGCCGGAGCAGGGATTTCGGGGTCATGATAATCAGCGGCTTGCGGAAATTCCGGCGCAGCTGACGACGCAAGGCATGGTAATAGTTGGCAGGCGTCGTCAGGTTGCAGACCTGCATGTTGTCCTCGGCGCACAGCTGGAGATAACGCTCCGGACGGGCGGAGGAATGCTCCGGCCCCTGCCCTTCGAAACCATGCGGCAACAGGACAGTCAGACCCGACAGGCGCAGCCACTTTGACTCCGAAGACGCGATGTATTGGTCAAAGATAATCTGGGCCCCGTTGGCAAAGTCACCGAACTGGGCCTCCCAGAGGGTCAGGCCATTGGGTTCTGCCATGGAATACCCGTACTCGTAACCCAGCACCCCGTATTCCGACAGCGGACTGTCCAGAACCTCGTACTGGGCCTGGCCTGTACGGATGTGATTGAGGGAAACATAGGTTTTCTCGCTTGTCTGATCAACCAGAACCGAATGACGCTGCGAGAACGTACCGCGCCCGCAGTCCTGACCGGACAAGCGAACCGGGTGTCCTTCCAGAAGCAGGGTCCCAAAGGCAAGAGCTTCACCGGTTGCCCAGTCAATATCCTTGCCTGTCTTGAACATGTCTTCCTTTGCCTTGAGCTGGCGCAGGATCTTCCGGTTGACGTCGAAATCCTTCGGTGGCGTGTAAAGGGCGCGACCAACATCTTTCAGGACATCAAGCGGAACCTGGGTATCATACTCTTGGCTTTCCTCTTCATCCGAAAGACGGGTCAACCCCTTCCAGCGACTTTCAAGCCAGTCCGCCTTGTTGGGCTTATAGGAGGCAGCCGCTTGGAACTCCTGCTCCAGATGCTGCTGGAAGGCATTATAGATACCGTCAGCCTCGTCCGATTTCAGAACACCGTCCGCAACCAGACGCCCGGCGTAACGCTTGCATGTCGTTTCATGCGCACCGATCCGGCGGTACATGTTTGGCTGCGTGAACGCCGGTTCATCGGATTCATTATGGCCGTGGCGACGGTAGCAGACAATATCCAGAACCACATCGGAACCGAAGGTCTGGCGATACTCGACAGCAATGCGAGCCGCGTGGACAACAGCGTCCGGATCATCCCCGTTGACATGCAGGATCGGGGCCTGCACCATTTTGGCAATTTCAGTGCAATACGTTCCTGAACGACTGTACTGGGGCGCCGTTGTGAAACCAATCTGGTTGTTGACCACAACATGAATGGTCCCGCCAGTACGATACCCTTTCAACTGGCTCATCACAAAACACTCGGCCACAACCCCCTGGCCAGAGAATGCGGCGTCGCCATGCAGAAGAAGCCCCAGAACGCGGGTCCGGGCTGTATCACCCAGCTGGGTCTGACGGGCACGCACCTTGCCCAGAACGATGGGATCAACGGTTTCCAGATGCGATGGGTTGGCCTGCAGTGACAGGTGAACCATCTTGCCGCCAAACTCGCGGTCAACCGATGTTCCCAAGTGATACTTCACATCGCCGGATCCCTGAACTTCGTCAGGATTCGAGGAGTTGCCCTGGAACTCAGAGAACATGGCCCGGAACGGCTTGCGCATGATGTTGGTCAGCACATTCAGCCGGCCCCGGTGCGCCATGCCAATTACAACTTCCTCGATACCCAGTTGGCTGCCCCGGTGCAGAATCTGCTCGATCGCCGGGATCGTTGCTTCTCCCCCCTCAAGCCCGAACCGCTTGGTGCCGGTGTACTTGACCTGAAGGAATTTCTCGAACCCCTCGGCTTCGCACAGACGCTCGTAAACAGCCCGACGCCCAAGGGCAGGACCATCACCCGGCACACGGGGGGCTTCAATCCGCTCCTGTATCCAGGCCTTCTGGTCCGGATACTGGATGTGCATGAATTCCACACCGATGGTATCGCAATACGTTTTCCGGAGCAGGGTCAGGATCTGGCGCAGCGTAGCCTTTTCCAGCCCAAAAGCATCATCAATGAAAATTTCGCGGTCCAGATCGGCTTCCGTGAAGCCGTAGGTACGATAATCCAGCTCGGGATGTGGTGTCGGCTCGTTAATTCCCAAGGGATCAAGGGTCGCCATGAGATGGCCACGAACCCGATATGTCCGGATGATCATAAGAGCACGTATGGAATCCAAGGCCCGTGCACGAACCTCGGCTTCTGATACACCACCCCCACCGCCGGGCTTTTTCTTGTTACCCCCAGCCGGGGCATCAGCATCAGCAGCGCCAATAACCTTGGTTCCCGAACGTCCCCAGACCGGACCGGATACTTCCCGCGCCAAGGCAGCGGGGTCATCCATCAGTTCCTTGAACATGCCGATCCAGCTGGGATCGACCGACGACGGATCGTCGAGGTACCGCTGGTACAACTCGGCGATAAAGGCGGCATTGGCGCCGGTCAAGAACGAAGCTTCCACGCTTCCTGTCCTTTACGTCATACCCGTTGTTGAACAAACCGCGATCGGACCGGGATGTTCCGGCGCGGTGCGGGCCATATCACACAAACGCACCCCAACAGAACGGATGCGCAGGAAACCGGAAACCACAACACGTGACAACCGGTTTCCCCACCATCATCTCAACCCTTCATCAAGGACAGCATGGTGCTGCCAAGAGCAGAAGGACTGTCCGCAACCACAATGCCGGCAGAGCGCATGGCTTCCATCTTGGCATCCGCCGTGCCCTTGCCGCCGGAGATAATGGCACCGGCATGGCCCATTCTCTTGCCCGGAGGCGCTGTCACCCCGGCAATGAAACCGACCATCGGCTTTTTCACCTTGCTCTTCTTGATGAACTCGGCCGCTTCTTCCTCGGCAGATCCACCAATTTCGCCAATCATGATGATGCCCTGGGTTTCCTTGTCGGCCAGGAACATTTCCAGGCAATCAATGAAGTTGGTTCCATTAACCGGGTCACCACCAATACCAATGCAGGTAGACTGCCCCAATCCCGCAGCCGTGGTCTGTGCCACCGCTTCATACGTCAGCGTGCCAGAGCGTGAGACCACGCCGATTTTGCCACGCTGGTGAATATGGCCGGGCATAATGCCGATCTTGCACTCACCCGGCGTAATAACACCCGGGCAGTTGGGGCCAACCAGACGGCTGCGCGATCCGGACAAGGCCCGCTTGACACGCACCATATCCAGAACCGGTATCCCTTCGGTAATACAAACAATCAGCTCCATCTCGGCATCAATAGCTTCGAGAATAGCATCCGCCGCACCCGGGGGAGGAACATAGATCACCGAGGCATTGGCACCGGTTTTTGCCCGGGCATCCAGCACCGTATCAAAAACCGGCAGGTCCAGATGACGCGACCCACCCTTCCCCGGGCTGGTGCCACCCACCATCCGGGTGCCATAGGCAATGGCCTGCTCGGAATGGAACGTACCCTGCTTGCCGGTAAAACCCTGGCAGATAACCTTGGTATCCTTGCCAATAAGAACGGCCATTTTATTTTGCCTCCTTCACGGCTTTGACGACCTTCTCGGCCGCGTCCGCCAGGTTGTCGGCGGCAATAATGGGCAGACCGGACTCACGCATGATCTTCTTGCCCAGATCAACATTCGTGCCTTCCAGGCGGACCACCAGAGGAACATTCAACGATACCTCACGCGCGGCAGCCACCACGCCCTCGGCAATAACATCACACCGCATGATCCCGCCAAAGATGTTGACCAGGATCCCTTTGACATTGGGATCACGGAGAATGATCTTGAAGGCTGTGGTCACACGCTCCTTGGTCGCACCACCGCCAACATCCAGGAAATTGGCCGGTGAACCACCATAAAGCTTTATGATATCCATTGTCGCCATGGCAAGACCGGCACCGTTGACCATACAACCGATCGAGCCATCCAGCTTGATATAGTTCAGGGCATGGAGAGCCGCCTCAATTTCCGAAGGGTCTTCCTCATCCTCGTCACGCAGGTCGGCAAGCTCCTTGTGACGGTACAGAGCGTTGTCATCAAAGGACATCTTGCAGTCCAGAGGGATGACTGTGCCATCACCGGTCACAACCAGCGGGTTGATCTCCAGCAGGGCAATGTCCAGGCCTAGGAAACACGTGTACAGGCTTGTCAGCAGCTTGCCGAAAACCTCGACCTGCCCTCCTTCCAGACCCAAGGCAAAGGCAAGCTTGCGGCAATGGAAGCCGGAAATCCCCGAGGCGGGATCAATATCCTGGACGATAATCTTTTCCGGGGTGCGGGCAGCTACTTCCTCGATATCCATACCGCCTTCGGTGGATACCATGACCGCAACACGCGACGTAGCACGGTCAACGAGCATCGACAGGTACAGTTCACGGCGGATGTCACAACCGGATTCAATGTAAACCCGCTTGACTTCCTTGCCGTCCGCACCTGTCTGATGGGTCACCAGCGTCTTGCCCAGCATCTGTCCGGCATTCACCTTGACGTCATCAACGGACTTGACGACACGAACGCCACCCTTGTCTCCGGCGGCAGATTCCTTGAACTTGCCTTTTCCACGCCCACCGGCATGAATCTGGGACTTTACGACAAAGACCGGTGACGACAGGCCAGAGGCCACCTTGGCAGCCTCATCGGCGGTATAGGCAACACCGCCCGCCAAAACAGGAACGCCAAACTTCTTCAGCAGTTCCTTGGCCTGATACTCGTGAATATTCATGTTTCAGCCTTCTCCTGGTTTGCCCCCCGGGGGGAGGACTGTTGTGACCTACCCCTTGGGCATCAATTCCCGGGACTTGGCAATCAGGCCACGGACGGAATCAACGGAATGATCGAACATTTCCTTTTCGTCCTTGTTGAGCTTGATCTCCACAATCTTCTCAACACCCTTGTCGCCGATAATGACAGGCACACCGACATAAATGCCGTCCAGCCCATACTGCCCGTCAACCCAAGCCGCGCAAGGCAACAGACGGCGCTGATCCTTAAGATAGGACTCCGCCATCTGAACTGCAGAAGCAGCCGGCGCATAGAATGCCGACCCCGTCTTCAGCAGGCCAACGATCTCGGCCCCTCCATCACGAGTCCGCTGGACAATCTGGTCCAACTTTTTCTGGGAGATCCACTTCATCTTGACCAGATCCGGCAACGGAATGCCGGCAACCGTCGAATAACGAACCAGCGGCACCATGGTGTCACCATGACCACCCAGCACAAACGCGGTAATATCCTTGACCGAGACCTTGAATTCCTCGGCCAGGAAATACCGGAAGCGGGCGGAATCAAGAACACCGGCCATACCAACGACCTTGTGATGAGGCAGGCCGGCCGCTTCGCGCAGCACCCATACCATGGCATCAAGCGGATTGGTGATGCAGATCACGAAAGCCTTGGGGCAATACTGGCGGATCCCCTTCCCCACAGAAACCATGACCTTGGCATTGGTTTCGATCAGGTCATCGCGCGACATACCGGGCTTGCGGGGAACGCCGGCCGTAACAATCACGACATCGGCACCGGCAATGGCAGAATAGTCCGTGGCCCCGGAATAGGCGGCATCAACACCCTCCACCGGCGTGGATTCGGCGATATCAAGCCCCTTCCCTTGCGGGATACCGTCTGTAATGTCGAACAGGACGACATCGCCCAGTTCTTTCAGACCGATCAGATGCGCCAGCGTGCCGCCGATGTTGCCAGCACCGACCAGAGCAATCTTCTTGCGTGCCATGGAAAATCCCCTCGTATGATTACGAACTGCGCGAATGCCAAAGGCCAAGTCCGCTCGTCGCGTTTCCCGGACGGGTACCGCGCGGGAGTCGACAACCCCGACAGGCGGCCTTCGATAGCCTGATTTTGCACGGAAAGCAAGCCGCCAGGACACACACTTTCCGGTATCACACAACGACATACCCACCTGAAAACAAGTTGGCATGCCAACACCGCAGGCATACAAACACACCGGAGGAACAGCACCTGCAGACAAACAGTTTCTTTCCACGGACACACAACCAAAGGCATCCGCAGACTGTACTGCAGACCATATCTCTCAAGGCAAAAGCCAAAACCGTCCAAAGCCGGTCCCGGCAACACCTCTCTTGTGCCTGTGGGGACCATTGTCGCGATCGACCCCTCTTGACCATGCTGCATCGCATGCAGCCGTCCAAACAGCACCGTATCCCGTACCATACGCCATGCCAAAGGTTTTGACGGCTGTTTTTCGCTCTGGATGCATGATGGAAAACAAGACCCCATGACCAAGGGCATAAATACGCGAATCCGTCCCGGCATCAGACACAACAAGGGGAAACGTGATCATGCCACATGACGTGCACCAATATAGCCCTCCGATTGCATTTCCATCAGCCTTGAAACCGTTCTCTGGAATTCAAAAGCTCCATCCCCGTCGGGATACAAATGCTCCGGGTCAGCCTCTGCCGACAGGACAAGTAAGGTTTTATGGTCATAAAGAGCATCAATCAACATGACAAAGCGGCGTGCATGATCACGGTTATGCGGCCCCAGAACGGGAACACTGTCCAGAACAACAGCATCATACGCAGAAGCAAGATGTAGATAATCGGTCGCTGCCAAAGGATGCTCGCACAAATCACGGAATGAAAAACGAGCCACATCCCCGGCAGCAAGGGGCACAGAAAGGGCACGCCCGTTGATATCCAGCTGTACCGGCACCGCGGCCAATCCTCCGGCCAAGCGGAAAAATGCATCGTCCAGCGCCCGATCCGCGTGCGATCCGAGCGGAGTATGGTAGATCTGCGCTCCCTTCATCCGACCCAGCCGATAATCCGTTGGCGACGTCAATTCAAGCAAATCAAGCCGCGTTTTGATCATGCTGATAAAGGGCAAAAATTTCTCGCGCTGCAGACCATCCTTGTAAAGTTCATCCGGTGCACGGTTCGAGGTCACAACGATCACCGCACCAGCACGAAACAATTCCTCGAAAATACGACCGATGATCATGGCATCGGCAATATCGCGAACCTCCAGCTCATCCAGACATAACAACCAACTTTCCTGCGCCATGCGCCGTGCAAGGGGTGGCACAGGATCAGTCCCCTCACGGTCGGGGCTCTTACGCCAAGCATGCACCGCCTTGTGGAAATCACGCAGGAATTCATGAAAGTGGACTCTCCGGCAAGCCTTGACCGGGGCTGTATGGACAAAGACATCCATCAGCATCGACTTTCCGCGTCCAACCGGGCCATACAGATACAAACCCTGGGGCGGATCCATGTCGGGAGACATCCGCGCAAAACCAAAGCGGGCACGCCACCCGCTGCGGCCTGAAGAGGGCTGATAGCCTTTCAGGGCGTGATGCAGGGAATTCAACTTTTCCGCTGCCAGCTCCTGCACAGGATCGGCACGCAGACACCCTTGGGCAAGGCGGGCGCGGTAAAGAGACAGGGGGTCGTCATTCATGGCGGTTCAGGGTCCACGTTAGATGTCAGCACAAGGCTGCAAAGCGTTAGACCAAAAACAGAAAAATACCAAGGGCAGGAAACCGTACCCTGCCCCGGGCGCGTCAGGACGCCATGTTCAGACGCGCCACCAGAACCTCCATCACCTGGGAGGCATCCTGATGCCAAACCTGACACGTTCCAGCATTGGCATGGCCACCGCCACCGTACTTCAGCATCAGCTCGCCTATATTGGCTTTCGAGGATTTATCGAAGATCGACTTGCCAACCGCAAAAACCGTCTTTTCATTCTGAAAGCCACGCATGATATGTATGGATACATTCGCATCCGGATACAGCGCATAAACAAGGAAACGGTTGCCGACATAAATCGGGTCCTCTTCCCTGAGATCAATAATAGCCACCTTGCCCTTGACCGTTGTGCAGCGGCGCATCTGGACCGTGAACTTTTCCTGCTGCTCGAAGTAAAGGTCGATTCTTTCACGGACATCGGGCAGGGCAAGAACATCCTGAATGGTATGATCCAGACAATAATCGATCAGGTTCATCATCAACTGGTAATTGGAAACCCGGAATTCCTTGAATCGCCCAAGCCCTGTCCGGGCATCCATAAGGAAGTTCATCAGGTTCCAGCCTTCCGGCTTCAGAACCTCTTCGCGGGTGAAATTGGCGGAGTCACCCTTGTCAACGGCCAGCATCATATCTGCCGTTACTTTCTTGATGACCTTTTCAGCACCATAGTACTTGTAGACCACGCGCGCCGCCGAGGGCGCATCCGGGTCAATGATATGATTCTCGGGCTTGCCACCGATCCTTATGGTTTCTGACAGATGATGGTCAAAAGCCAGATGGACACCCGGCACGTACGGCAGGTTGGTTGTGATGTCACGCTTTGACACCTCAACTTTTCCATCCTGCATGTCCTTGGGGTGAACGAACTTGATATCATCAATCATATCAAGCTCTTTGAGGATCATGGCACAGACCAGACCATCAAAGTCACTGCGGGTCACAAGACGGAACTTGGTTTCCGACATCCGCACACTCCCCTGATCATCGCCGGACAGCCGGCAAACCCCGGCCACGATACAACAGGCAACACGATACCTTCCCCCCCGCCATCAGGCAACACGTGCCTGCATAACCGTGTCCAGATACGCAAGCCGGAAAAATAACTGACACACCGACAAGCACCGGATCGTGCTGTTTTCAGAACATTTGCGAGAAAGAGAATTGCATAAATATAATCTTACGTTCACATTATGACGAATAAATAAGAACTCTGCCGGAACAACAAGGAATGTCCGGAGAGCAAGGGAGACAAAACACCATGAATATCGTGGAACTGCGTGATTTCGATGACCACGAGCTCGTTGTGCTGGCTACAGACACCGACTCCGGGCTGAAGGCTGTGATTGCCGTCCATTCAACAATTCCCGGCCCCGCGTGCGGCGGAACCCGCATGTGGCCCTATGCCTCACACCAAGAAGCCATCATCGACGCCCTGCGACTCTCGCGCGGAATGACCTACAAGAACATCATGGCCGGGCTGCCCTTGGGTGGCGGGAAGTCCGTTATCATCGGGGACCCGGCACAGCACAAGTCCGAAGCCCTGCTCCGGGCCTTTGGTCGCAAGGTTGAAGCCTTGGGTGGTCGCTATATCGCTGCCGAAGATGTCGGTACCTCACCGGCAGACATGGACATCATTGCCACTGAAACGCAGCACGTTGCCGGAACCGGGCGCAAGAACGGGCTGGGCGATCCGTCTCCCTTCACGGCATGGGGCGTTTTCCATGGCATCCGGGCAACCGCAACTGAACTGTTCGAAACCCCGGACCTTCAGGGCCGCACCATCGCCGTACAAGGCCTGGGACATGTTGGGCACTATGTATGCAGCCATCTTGCCACAGCCGGCGCCAAGCTGATCGTATCGGACATTGATCCTGCCCGTGTTGACTATATCGTTCGGGAATATGGTGCCGTTGCAGTTGACCCAGACCGCATCCATGCCGTGGAGTGCGATATTTTTGCTCCTTGCGCACTTGGCGCTTCGCTGAACCCGGTCACCATTCCGGATATCAAAGCCAAGGCTGTCGCCGGGGCTGCCAACAACCAGCTTGCAACACCGGATATGGCAATGGAGCTGCAAAAGCGCAGCATTCTTTACGCCCCGGATTATGTGATCAATGCTGGCGGGGTCATGGCCATTGCATCGGATATAGACGGGACCTTCACGACCGAAGGGCTGCGGAAAAAAGCGGCTGCCATTGCAGAAACACTGACCGGAATCTACCAGAGAGCCCGCTTGGGTGGTCAGACAACGGCAGACATCGCCGATACCATCGCCCGCGAACGTTTATACGAAATAAAGACTAATCGCCAACGGTCGGTCGCTGCCTGAAAAACCAATAAGAAATAGACAGGAAAAACGGGTGTAGTGTTTCGTGCTGCAAACACTGACGCACTACACCTGTTCCTTCGTGACCTATCGATAGGTCACGGGGATTTCCGCGCGGAAGATTCTGCGAGGAAAAGAAAAACAACCCAAAGATGATCGCTTGAAACGATCTGCGCTTGACCTTTGGGAATCTCCGTGCATAGTGCGTGTGATAATGATTATTACATGCAGAGGGTGCCATGTATCCTGACATCTGCCCGGTACGGGAAACAGATCGCCGTTCTGCGCCATGCGCGCACCGCTTTGCAAATATCCGATACAGCAACACCCCTGCATCACAGCCGGTTACCAAGCCATAATGGCACGACGTTCAGCCGGGCCTATCGCCTGCACGCAAGAACGCTGCGCCTTCTCCTGCCCTTTTTTCATGAATTCCCGCCCGGAAATCTGCCGGCCTGCCGGTCCCGCACAAAAAAGCAATCAAACGAGGTGAGCAAGACATGCACAAACATTTCGGGGCCCCGCTGTTCGGGGCCGGTATACTCCTTCCCTTGATAGCCAGTGTGGCCCAGGCCCAGACACAGCCTGCGCCAACAACCACGCGGCTGGATGCGGTCACCGTTTCGGCCACACGGACGGAACAAACTGCCATCGATACTCCGGAAGCTGTCAGTGTCGTCCGACGTGAAGACATCGAGAAACGCCAGCCCGGGTCCGTAGTTGAACTGCTGCGTGACATTCCCGGCGCCAGCTTCTCTGGCGGGCCACGCGGCACCGCTGTACGCCCCACCATTCGCGGTCTGGGCGGGGAACGCGTGGTGGTGCGGCTGGACAATGCACGCCAGAACTTCAACGCCGAACACAAGGGACGCATTTTCGTCGAGCCCGAATTCCTGCGCCAGGTAGACGTGCTGCGCGGGCCGGGATCAACCCTGTTCGGATCCGGGGCTTTGGGCGGGGTGATGAACATGACCACCGTTGACGCCACCGACTTCCTGAAGCCGGGGCAGATGATGGGCGGCAGGGTGTCAGCGGGCTATGCCAGCGCCAGCGACAAAAAGCGCGGCAGCCTGATGGCCTATGCCCGCCCGATGGAAACTCTGGATTTTCTGATTGGCGGCAGCGCCCACACCCAGGCCGACCTGCGCCACGGCAACGACACTCACCTGCCCTATTCGGCAGAACGGAATCGTTCCGCCCTGTTCAAGGTTGGCATCAATCCCGACACCTTCCACCGCATCACCCTGTCGGCCCTGCGCTATGACGGCGACGAGAAGGCAGGCGCCAGCGCCGAAGATCCGCTCAATGTGCACAAAAACCCCACCGTTGACCGCGACACCAGGCAGGATACCTATACCCTGTCGTGGAACTACAAGAACCCGGCAGACAAGCTCTTTGACGTCCAGGCCACCCTGTACCGGAATCAGGCCGATATCGAGGAGAAAACCCGGGCAAGCGTACGTCATGACACCCGCAAGCAAACCGTCAACGGTGTGGACGTGGCCAATACCAGCCGTTTTTCGTTCGGGGATTCCGCCCACAACCGCCTGACCTATGGCGTCGAGTATATGGAGGAGAAACAGGAAGGGCGGCGTGACGGCAGCCCCACGCCGGGCTTCTACCCCGATGCCACCATGAAAACGACCGGCGTATTTGTGCAGGATGAAATCACCCTGTTCACCGACTGGACCCTGACCGCCGGTGTCCGCCACGACCGCTTTGACCTGTCACCCACCGACCGGGCCGGGCGCGACGGAAGTTCCACCTCGCCCAAGGCGGCGCTGTCGTGGCGGGTGACCCCGTGGTTCATGCCCTATGTGTCCTATGCCGAGGCCTTCCGCGCTCCGAACCTGAAAGGCCTTTACAATCAGGGCACTCACTTCACGTTCTTCACCCCACCCAGCACCTTCACTGATAACACCTTCGTTCCCAACCCGAACCTGCGCCCGGAAAAAGCCCGCAACGCCGAACTTGGTGCCAGCTTCCGGTTTCAGAACCTGGCACTGGAACGGGACAGCCTGCGCCTGAAGGTGTCGGGGTTTGAAAACCGGATCAAGGACTACATCGAACAAACAGTGGGGGCAACCACAACCACAACCAGCAACGTCCCCAACGCCCGGATCCGGGGGGTGGAGCTGGAAGCCGCCTATGACGCCGGGATTGTGTTTGCCAGCCTGGGGGCTTCAAAACTGCGCGGCGACAACCGCAGCAGCCACACCCCGCTGGAAAGCATCCCCGCCGCCAAGGCTGTGACCACCATCGGCACCCGCATTCCCGGCACGGATCTGGAAGCCGGCTGGCGCACCCACATGGTGGCAGCCCAGAACCGCGCCAAGACCGATAAGAAAAGCGGTGGTTACACAATCCACGATGTCTTTGTCAGCTGGGCGCCGGAACAGTTCAACGATGCCCTGCGTGTAAACCTGACAGCCGACAACCTGTTTGACCGGTATTACAAACCCCACGAGTCAGCGATCTACGCCGCTGGTCGTGATATCCGCCTGAGTGCTGTGATCCAGTTCTAGGCAACCGTTTCAACCGGCTTTGTGCATCTGCCGGCGGAACAGCGGTCGCACCCCGCCCCGCCGGCCTTTTTCCCGAAGGAGACACCTTTCATGACTTCTCAATCACCCGCCACCACCGATCTGCAACACGCCTGGGCATCCTTGGCATCGGGAACAGCCCGCCGCTATGCCCGCGATCTGGCTGCCGATCTTGGCACAACTGAAGCGCAGCTGGTCGCGGCCGGCTGCGGGCACGATGTTGTGCGCCTGGACGCCGACTGGGCCGAACTGATACAGGCGCTGCCCGCCCTGGGGCCGGTCAAGGTCATCACCCGCAACAATGCCGTTGTTCACGAGAAAACCGGCGCCTTTGGCAACATCAACATCAGCGGCGGCAGCGGCGTTGTTTATAACGGCGGCATTGACCTGCGCCTGTTCCTGGGGCGCTGGCACCACGGGTTCGCCGTCAAGACCGAGAACCAGCACGGAATTCGGCGTTCACTACAATTCTTTGATCTTGACGGAACCGCTGTACACAAGGTTTTCCTGACCGCTGATGGTGACGTTGATGCTTGGGCCCGTCTGACAGAACAATATCGTTCTGACAACCAGTCAACCGGGCTGGATGTTGTTCCGGCCCGCACGCCTGTTGAACGCCCTGACGATCAGATTGACGTGGAAGGATTGCGGGCGCACTGGTCTGCCCTGCGCGATGTCCATCACTTCCACGACATGCTGAGGGAATTCGGGGTTGACCGCCTGCAGGCCATGCGTCTGGTCGGCCCGGATCTTGCCCTTGAAACCAGCACCGATGCCCTGCGTCGCACCCTGGACATGGCCGTCAACCAGAAAGCCCCGCTGATGGTCTTTGTCGGCAGTGCCGGCTGCATCCAGATCCACACCGGGACCATACAGCGGGTCATGGAAAAGGACGGCTGGCTGAACATCATGGATCCGGATTTCAACCTTCACGTCCGCGGCGAAGAGATTGCCGGTACCTGGGTGGTTCGCAAGCCCAGCATGAACGGCGTTATCACGACCCTGGAACTGTATGACACACAGGGACGGAACGTCGCCATCCTGTGCGGGGAAAGGCATGGGCAGGAGCCCGAGCGCGAAGATTGGCGGGCAATTGTCAAATCCCTGCCCGGTCATGACCACCACGCCGCTGTCGCATGAAACCACAGCATTGTTTTGTCAGGGTCGCCATTCTTGCGGCCCTGACACTGGCAATACTGCCTGTATTTCCCGTTTACAGCGGTCAGGCACCACAGCGGATTGTTTCCATCAGCGCTCCGGTCACAGAGATCGTGTTTGCCTTGGGTGCCGGGGATCGCGTTGTTGCCGTGGACACCACCAGCCAGTATCCCGAGGCCGCAGCCCGGCGCCCCAAGGTTGGCTATATGCGGACCCTGGCTGCAGAAGGCATCCTGTCGTTGGAGCCCGACCTGCTTCTGGTACCGGCAGATGCCGGACCACCCCATGTTCTGTCGCAGATACGGCAGGCCGGGGTGCGGGTGGAGACCCTGCCCACCGCCCTGACTCTGGAAACACTGCGCAGCAACATTCACCACATCGGGAACTGGGTTCACCGACCACAGGAAGCCGATGATCTGGCCAAGGACCTGATGGCAACCCTGAACGCCATACAACGCCCTGCAGAATCCAGTGCACCCGGTGTCCTGTGTCTGTTGTCAGCCGGGGCCGGACCACCGATTACCGCCGGGCGTAAGACGGTGGTGGATTACTTGATCCAGCAGGCCGGGGGCCGCAATGTCTCCAGTCAGACGGAAGGCTTCAAACCGCTGTCCGGTGAAGGTGCCATGCTGCTAGCTCCCGATATCCTACTCCTTGGGGATCACACCTTGGGGCCAGACAAAAAGACAGATGCTATTATTCAATTGCCCCAGATTGCGCCAACACCTGCGGCCCGGAATAAACGGGTTGTGGTCATCGACAGCACGCTGTTGATGGGGCTCGGGCCGCGCACGCCACGGGCCATCATGGATCTGGCCCGATCCTTTGGCACAGCAGGGGATGAACCATGGCCCGCCCACTGAACCAGCGAAACACGTCCATGAAAAGAGAAGGCAGGCGCCTTGCCGTGCCCGGGCTGGCCATCCTTCTGGTTATCACGGTTGTGGCAGCGGCATGTACCGGCAGTGTTTCCATTCCCGCGATCCATGTTTTGCAATACATGGCATCCCATACCGGACTGACTGATGCGGGAATCCCCTGGCAGCACGAAGCTGTTCTGGGCAGCATCCGCCTGCCCCGGATCTTTCTCGGTACGCTGGTTGGCGCAACCTTGGCTGTCTCCGGGGCCAGCTTGCAGGCCATTTTCCGTAATCCGCTGGCTGATCCCGGACTGGTTGGCATTTCCAGTGGATGCGCGCTGGCAGCGGCCGGAGCCATTGTCTTTGGAACAACACTGACAGGAGAGCCATGGCTTCTGCCAATAGCCGCCTTTGCCGGCGGCATGGCAGCCGTTTCTTTTGTTCACCTTCTGGCAGCCATCAACGGGCGGGTCAACCCAGCCACCATGCTGCTGGCCGGCATTGCGGTCAATGCGCTGTGCGCAACCGGTATTGGCCTGCTTGTCTATCTGGGCGATGACCTGCAGATGCGCCAGTTCCTGTTCTGGACCATGGGAAGCCTAAGCAACAGTGACTGGAGCCAGATTGTGCCCGCATCACTGATCATGTTTATGACCGTGTTTCTTCTCGTCCGGCAATCGAACCAACTGAATATTCTCGTCCTGGGGGAGAGGGAAGCAGGGCACTTGGGCATGGATGTTCCACGCCTCATACGGTGGAGTACCATTCTGATCAGCTTGGGCGTGGGCGCAGCCGTTTCGGTCTCCGGTGTTATCGGCTTTGTTGGCCTTGTTGTGCCTCATCTGGTTCGCCTGGCGATAGGGGCTGATCACCGTCTCCTCCTTCCCGGATCCGCACTAGCCGGGGCAATCCTGATGACACTGTCCGACACGGCTGCACGAACCCTTGCTGAGCCGGCAGAAATGCCAATCGGTCTTTTATGCAGCCTGATTGGCGCGCCGTGCCTGGTCTGGTTACTGTTTGGTCACACACGAAGAAGCACGGCATCATGAGCCTGGATTTATCCCATATTCACGTTCAGTTCGGTAACCGCGCTATCCTGTCTGACATCAACCTGTCTGTGCATCCGGGGACCATGACCGTTATTCTCGGTCCCAATGGATCGGGGAAATCGACCTTGCTGTCTGTCATGGCTGGCGAACGCAAGCCCGACGCCGGTCAGATACACTTGGACAATACCCCTCTGGAGGCCTGGCCGCTCAAGGCGTTGGCACGACGTCGGGCTGTTCTGCCGCAAAACCCGTCTCTTCAGTTCGGGTTTTCAGTCACCGAGGTTGTACAGCTCGGACTAAGCCCGCATCAGGCCAGCACATCCCGTCACGATGCCTGCCTTGTAGATCAGGCCCTCCAGAAGGCCGGCATTCATCATCTGAAGGCACGTAATTACCTTAACCTGTCGGGTGGAGAACAACAGCGCACGCACTTTGCCAGAGCTCTGGCACAACTGGCCGATGGCGAAAACAAAGAACCGGCATACCTGCTTCTGGATGAGCCAACGTCGAGCCTGGATCCAGCCCATCAGCACCAAATTCTGGCGCAGGCCAAGGCTCTCGCTCGCCAAGGAAACGGGGTTGTTGCTGTCTTGCATGACCTGAATCTGGCTGCTGCGTGGGCAGATCACATTATCCTTCTGGCCGACGGCAAGATTGCAGCCACCGGTTACCCCGATGATGTTCTCGTGCCGGATATCATAGAGCAGGTCTTCGCTATCCGAACACGCATCCTCGACGATAATGGGGCACGGATTATTATTCCATGCCTGCCCTCATGTGGTGAAAACGACAGCAAGAAGGCAGGCAAAATGATTGGCCCACAACAAAACACAGCGTAAGCCGGATCCCAGCGCACTCAAAAGATTCGTTCCGAACATACCCACTTGCTAGTAAAAATAATCTCTGGTTTTAATAATAAAAATATAATATATTTAAGATTATAAATGAGGGGGGGGGGGGGCATTGCTATGCGCAGATCTTTCATTGGCCTTGAACATGAGCACATCATACAACTCAAATCTCTTTGCAAAAGAGATAATTATCATGGAATTATTTCCATGATTAAGAATGTGCTATAGATTTATTCTTCTATTATGCTGACTTTATCGAACTCTCACTTTACAGTTATATTATCAATAATAATTATAGGATCCAGGCAAATAACTTTAGCCACTTTATTCCATGACGCTGCCCATGGCACGCTATTACTGAATACCAAACTAAACAATACAATAGGACGAATATTTTGTGGTTGGACTATATTCCAATCACTTAGAGCATATAAGGCATCTCATGCCTTAAAACATCATCGTAATATTGTCGATAAATCGAATGAACCAGACTTGTATTATATGACAAAGGAAGGTGTATACGATAACCAAACGCGGTATCATTTTATATGGAAATTTTTCATACTTCCCTTTCTCGGCGGGCGCACACTAAGCTATGTAAAGTTCCTTCTCGTAGATCGATTTCTTGGATCACTGCGAGAAGATGCATATCGTCATGAAACCATCTGGATTATATTGTTTCATTCCATAATTATAACATTATCTATACACTTAAATACAATAGAGTATTTATTATTCTGGTACGTCCCATTTATGATTGTACATCCAGTTATTGGATGGTTCAGTGAACTCTCTGAACATTTCCCTATGATGAAAGATAGTCTGGGAACACCACTTTACTCATCCCGTAATCGGTACGCAGGTCCCATTGAAAGATTCATAATAGGCATGCATGGTGACAACTATCATTTAACACATCATCTATTACCAGGAGTGCCACACTGGAATCTCGCAAAGGCAACAGCAGTTCTACGCAACAATGAATATTTCCGTGAATGGGATAACACGTGGGGTGGAATTTTCTCTTCAAGGAGTCCTAAAAATACCAGCCTAATCAAATATATCATTAACGAACATGAGTTTGAGACCGACAATACCTGCTTCAAAAAAAATGTACGGATTGCACGCACATGAACGAAAAAAACTGGAGATCAAGACCAGAGTTCCATGCGCTGGCTGCTGCGGCCCTGAATGGAATGATAGGCCCATTCAATCGCGCTGGCTTTATGGAAGGCGGGTCACATCACCAGATCGCATTTTTCAAATGCTTTGCCGCTTTTCTGATTCTTTTGATCTTCTGCTCATCACAAAAAAACTCCGATCAGAACTCGTATCCTTGCGGACATCAGCCCCGAAATTCATGATCTTGTCTTTCTTGGGGATATTCTGTCTCTACTTCTTTGAAACATGGGCTTTCAAGGAAGCTAATATCCCCCTTGTCTCATTCCTGACCTATGCAGCGGGTGGTGTGACGCTCGTCCTATCATCTGTTTTCCTGAAAGAAAAAATCAGCCTGATGAAAATACTGGCATTTTCTGCCATCGTATCCGGCGTCTATTTTATAATCGCCCATGAAGCCGGCATATCGGGAAGCATGGCTGGCATCATACTGGCCCTTCTTGGCGGCCTGGGGTACGCGCTGTTTATCTTTGCCTCAAAGCTGCTAAAGATAGAGTCTGGACTTGCCCATCTCGTATGGCTGTTCGGATTTGGAAGTCTGTATCTGGCGATACCTTATGCCATGGAGGGACTTTCAATACCAAGCCCGCCGGTTGCCATTGCCATCCTCGGGCTTGTCATATTCCCGACTATTGGGGGCTTCTACTTCACCACAAAAGCGATACAACGCGGCAACGCAAGCAGCGTCCAGATTATTGAAAGCAGTGACCCTCTGTTTGCGACCCTTTTTGCCTTTGTGGTTTTTGGAGAGAGCCTTGGTGTGACCGGCTGGCTTGGGGCGCTCTGTATTATGACGGGTCTTCTTCTTGCCCTGAAACAAGATCACGAGCTTTTGCCGGAACGTGCACTGTATCCATGACAGCAGATCTGATCACTCCGATTCCGCCAGCTTCTGGGCTATTGTTAGCATATACCTGCCTAGGAAAGGACCAGAACCAGATAAATAATAGCACCCCAATCTCACCAATAGAAATTAGGTGCCAATCTTTTGAAATAATCATAAAAATAACGTAGATAAGAGTATTATCTGAACAGATAAATCATCCATCTTTTGCGTACGAGCAACGCATTCAGACAACCTATCAAGAACAAATCTCTCTAAGATTTTTCTGCTTCTCCATATAACCCCCCCTGCGTATTTTACTACGTGGGATTTTTTTATTTTTGGTTGCGGGGGCAGGATTTGAACCTGCGACCTTCAGGTTATGAGCCTGACGAGCTACCGGGCTGCTCCACCCCGCGTCTGTTTTATGTACTTTATAGAAGCAAGCGTTTATTTTTTTTTGATTTGAGAGATGGGAAGACCTGGCGGCGACCTACTCTCCCGTGCCTTGAGGCAAAGTACCATTGGCGCAGCTGTTTTTCACGGCCGAGTTCGGGAAGGGAT
>NZ_JAAVTA010000005.1 GCF_012102705.1 Haematospirillum sp. H1815 | reverse complement strand
CCGGCTTCACCCACCAGGCTGAAGAAGGACAGGCCAACCCGGTGGTGGCCGAGCTGAAAGGCATTGCCGACCGTCTGCGGGCGATTGTGGTCGCTGATGGCCCCAATACCACCGACGAGGCCGCCCAAGCCTATGCGCGACAGAATGCCGGGACCCGGGTCTACATGATCGATCCGTGGGTCAAGGTTCTCGACCGGTCCGGCGCCGTTGTCGTGCGTCCGGCCTCGGCACGGGTGGCCGGGATCATTGCCCGGGGCGACAACGACCGTGGTTTCTGGTGGTCGCCGTCCAACCAGCCGGTTAACGGCATTGTTGGCACCGCCCGCCCGGTTGATTTCAAGCTGGGTGATACTGCCAGCCGCGCCAACCTGCTGAATGAAAAGGGCATTGCCACCATCATCTGTCAGGATGGGTACCGCCTGTGGGGCAACCGTTCGCTGTCGTCCGATCCCAAGTGGGCGTTCCTGTCGGTGCGCCGTACCGCCGACCTGATCAACGAAAGCCTGCAACGGGCCCACATGTGGGCTGTGGACCGGAATATCACCAAGACCTATGTCCAGGACGTCACCGAAGGCGTCAACGCCTACCTGCGTACCCTGACCAACCTGGGCGCGGTGCTGGGCGGGCGGTGCTGGGCCGATCCGGACCTGAATACCCCGGCCAACATCACCCAGGGCAAAATCTACTTCAACTTCGATTTCACCCCTCCCTATCCGGCGGAGCACATCACGTTCCGTTCCCATCTGGTCAATGATTACATCAAGGAGGCCTTTCACTGATGGCCGCGCGCGACGTTCTGAAAAATATCAACCTGTTCGTTGACGGACGCGGCTATGCCGGACAGATCAGCGAATACAATGCGCCGGAACTGACCTTGGTCACCGAGGATTTCCGGGCTGGTGGCATGGATGTACCAGTAACGCTGGACATGGGCATGGAACCCTTGGAAACCAGCTTCAGCCTGATCAGCTACGACCGCGATGTGCTGGCCCTGTTCGGTGTTGCCGAGGGAAAAAGTGTGCCGTTGACCGTACGAGGTGCCCTGGAATCCTGGGACGGTACGGTCACACCGGTTGTGCACCACATGCGCGGCAAGATCACCAAGATCAGCCGTGGGGCCTGGACGCCCGGCCAGAAGGCCGAGCTGAAAATCACCATGCGACTGGATTACTACCGTGAAGAACACGGTGGTCAGCCGGTTCACGAGATTGATGTCATCAACATGATCCGCAAGGTCAACGGCGAGGATCGCCTGGAAGGCGTACGCCAAGCCTTGTCGATCTGATGGTGTTTCTGGCCGATGGGTCGGGACGCCTATGTTTTCCCGGCCTCCCGGTCGTCTTTTCTCCCAATTTTGGTAAAATACTATGTCTTGTGAAACGACTGATATTGTTCTGGATCGTCCGCTGATGGTGGACGGGACCGAGGTTACAACCGTACGCATGCGTGAACCTACGGTACAGGACCAGATTGCGGCCAGCGAGGTCAAGGGCAGCCCCGCCCGGCAGGAAATCGCCATGATCGCCAATTTGTGTGAAATCACCCCCGATATGGTTCGTCAACTTTCTCTGCGTGATTACAAAAAGTTGCAGCAGGCTTTTCTGGGTTTTACCGAATAAGGGCTGTCGATGTGCGTGCCGGGGTTATTGCCCTGGCCTCGCATACCGGGTGGTCCTGGTCTGAAATCGGCAGCATGCCGACCAGCACTTTTTTATGGTGGATTGAAGGTTTGCCAAAACGTGACACGTGATAAAGAATCGGCCCCTGATATGGGGCCGGAACCGGGTAAGTCCGGTTTTTCCAAGAGCTCTAAAAAAAAACAGGATCAGGTGCCGGTCATGACCCAGGCGGCACCATTAATCCGGGCTGCCGTGAAGGGGGGGACTGCTTCCTCCTCGGGTTTCTCTGTCGGTGCGTCGCGCTCCTCAGTGGATTCCGGCGTTGCATCCGTCATGAAAAATGCTGTCTCCGGATTCTTCTCGCTGTCTTCGGCGTGGGCCGAAAGGGCCGTTGATTTCGATACGGTCATTCAGGAAACCAGCCGCTTGATGCAGGCAGGTCCCGAGGGGGCGCAGCGGCTCTCTGACCTGGCCATTGACACAGCCCGTTCCGGGGAGTGGTCTCCTGTCCAGATCGGGCAGGCCCTGCATGCTGCGGGCCAATCCGGTATGGCCGAAGGGCAGGCGGTTGCCTCGTTACCCGGGGCGTTGCTGATGGCACAGGCCGGAAACATGGTTCCCGCTGATGCAATGGCCCTGTCTACCACAATCCAGAACCGGATGCCGGTTGACCCGTCGGATATGACCCGCATGGCAACCATGCTGGTGCAAACCGCAGGGGATTCGGCACGTGCTGTTCCCCTGCTGGGCCAGGCTCTGGCAACCGTTGGCCCGGATGCGGTTGCCGGCGGTGCCAGCCTGGAACAGGTCACTGCAATGCTGGGTGTGTTGGCCGAAGCCAGTCTGGAGGGCGAAAAAGCGGGCCTGGCTCTTGGTCATGTTATCTCTGGACTGGCGGATCCTTCTTCCGATGTTGCATCTTTGTTGCAGGCAATGGATATCGGTTTGCGGGATGCATCCGGACAGATGCGATCTGTTCCCGATGTGCTTGGCGATCTTGGCCAAGCTATGGCCGACCTTGATGCCTCAGGTCGGGAGCAGCTCACCGGGCGTCTTTTTGGTACCGACCCGGATACTTTCAAGGCGGGGTCGGCCTTGGTTTCTTCTGCCGGTGCCGGTCACCTCCAGGCCCGCACAGAGCAGCTTGCTGCCGTCACCCCTGTGGCGTCTTTACAGGGGGCTGATCTCGATACGCTGGATAACCGCCTTCAGTGCTTGATCAACAAAGCTGACGCTTTTGCCATGGCACTGGGCTCCATGCTGATGCCCTGGATCCGTCCCTTGATGGAAGTGGTAGCAACCATTCGCGAGGTGGCCAAGGTTGTTGGCATGTTTACGGATGCATGCGCGGTACTGCGTGCGGTTGGCACCCTTGTGTGCCCGGTCTTCAATGTGTTGACGGGTATCATGCGGGTGATCGGAACAACCCTGATGGGGCTTGGTCCGGTTTTGAATATGGTTGCCTTGGGTATTCGGGCGGTTGGTATTGCCATGATGGCCAATCCTCTGGGGCTTGTTATCACGGCTATCGCCTTGGCTGCGGGTTTGCTGATTGCTCACTGGGAGCCTGTCGTCGCGTTCTTTTCCGATCTCTGGTCAGGGCTGTCCGATGGTGCGGCCGCAGCGTGGGATGCGATTTGCAGTCTGGTCATGGAAAAGGTCAGATGGCTGACAGATGTGTTGGCCCCCGTGTTTACCCTGTTCGGGTTTGGTGAGCCTGCAACGCAGGCACCACCCATTCTTCCGGCTACTCCGTTGCCGGGTTCACAGTCAGCAGAGCTGGAGCGCTCCGTCGCCGCTTCACAGGTTATCGGGCGCGTAGCTCCTGCAACAGCTGCATCCGGAACCAGCACCACCCATCATGTTACCAACGCAAACACAATCACGATCAATGCCCAGCCCTATCATAACCCGCAGGATATTGTTGATGAAATGGAACGTCGGCAGAAACAGCGCAGCCGGGGTGCCCTGTATGACAGCACACTGGTTTACGAGGCCTGAGAATGTCTGATGTCATGATGCAACTTGGTGCTTATCAATTCAGCATCAGTACTGCGGCGTACCAAACTCTTCGACGCTCTGTTGCATACCGCTGGTCTGCCCAGGATCGTATTGGCCGTTCGGCGGCCTTGCAGTTCACCGGCCTTGGTGAAGACACCCTTACACTGGACGGCGTGATTTTCCCGACCCACAAGCATGTATCCCACCGTGCCCCCGGCACCAGCTTTTCGGCAGAGGCCTTTGCCAAGCCCCATGCTTCCGGAGCCAGTCAGCTTGATGCCATGCGTGAACAGGCGGCCGCGGGGAGGCCTCAGCTGTTGCTGGATGGGCAGGGTCATATTTTGGGGCAATGGGTCATAGAACACATCGAAGAGCAGCAAGATACGTTTGCTCGTGCCGGTGTTGCGCGACGTCAGACATTTAGCCTCAAGCTCAGGAAATATGATGACAACTCTTCAGTACAAAACATGTGATGGTGATACCGTTGATCTGATCGCCTGGACATATTACGGCCGTCGCCGAGGGCGATGTGTGGAACAGCTTCTGGATGCCAACCCCGGACTGGCTGACCGGGGACTGGTCCTGCCAGCAGGGCTGACCGTTTATCTGCCTGACATCCGCGAGCCCGCCTCTGCAGGAGGCATTCGTCTGTGGAACTGAAATACAGACCCGATGTTCGTGTTGTTGCCAACAGCAGCGACATTACAGCACTTATTCGTCAGCGTTTGATTCGCTTGTCCTTGACCGATGAAGCAGGGCTTCAGAGTGATACCCTGGAGCTGGTTCTGGCTGATCATGATCCCCTACAGCCTATTCTTCTGCCAGCATCAGGGGCAGAACTTGAAGTCTGGCTTGGGTATACGGGATCTCTGTCTCGTATGGGGCTTTTTGTCGTTGACGAGATGGAACTTTCCGGTCCCCCGGGCTGTCTTTTCATCAGGGCCAAGGCTGCGATACAAACAGCAACACCGACGGGAAAGCAGTCCCTTTATTCCCAGAAGACACGTTCTTGGCCATTGGATACAGGATTGAGCTCCCTTGTCGAGGGAATTGCTAGCGAACATGGTCTGCGTGCGGCCATTGCGCCGGATATTGATGAAATCCCGATTCCCCATATTGATCAGGTCAATGAGTCGGACATCAATCTTCTGACCCGGCTGGGGCGTGACACAGGACTTGTTATCAAGCCGGCTGATGGCGCGCTTGTTGTTTGTCGTCGTGGACGGGGCATATCCATTACGGGCCAGCCGCTTCCCATCCTTGAGGTACAGCTGCAAGACGTGAAGTCATGGCGCGTATCACTCAGTCAGCGCGAGAAAGCTGGATCTGTCATTGCATTGTATCGTGATGTGGAGGCTGCTGATGACTACGAAGTGGTTGTAGGAGAGGGGGAACCTGTGCGGCGCCTGCGTTATCATTATCCAGACAGGCACAGCGCCGAACAGGCAGCCCGTGCTGAACACGAAAAATCCAGTTCCCTGCAGGGAACATTGTCTCTTGCCCTTGCTGGCAACGGTGCCCTTGTTGCCGAGGGGCGTCTGAAGATCAGGGGGTTTCGTGACAGTGTTGATGGTGAATGGCTGATAACACGTGTGACGCATACTCTTGACGGTAATGGCTATGTGTCTGGTTTGGAGGCTAGTCGCTCTGTAGCATAGTCTTGATTGATGGCTACGTTTCCTGCGCAACTTTTATATAATAAACCATGATCCTGAGTTTCGTATTATTGTATGATATTTCTGGACTACTATAGAGAGAGCTGAATTAATAATGAAGTGACTATGAATAGAGCAACCAACGAAAGTAAGTAACTTTTATTCACCATCATTAATCAATGTTAATAGTTTCTAATTTTTCATTTTTTTCAAAAAATATCTTGATTGTTATAGGTCTCATGCATTATTAGAGTGAATGACTGTTCTTTATAAACAGTTATGATCTCTACTTTTTAAGAGGGAAAATTGCATTTGTATTAAAAAATTAATTATAGTTTAATTTAATTGTTAATATTAAATAGGTTCTTCATTTATTTATCTTGAGAAGTGGTGTGTTTTGTGCGGCATTCCGTAATGAGTAGCCGCCCGGAGAGGAGTATATGAGATGCAGACGAATTCAGAATTTTTTACAGTTGATGATCTTCTGGTTCGGTGGGGTGGAGTTATTGCAAAAGGAACTCTTGCCAATTGGCGGGCAAAAAGAATTGGTCCTGCGTATGTGAAGATTGGTGGCCGTATTCTTTACCCTGTTTCTGTCGTAGAAACGTGGGAAAAGACAAATATGAGAGCCTGTAACGATAATTAATAAAATACTATATATTATAATTGCTTAATATTATTACTAATATTTGTGCGGTGCGCCCTGTCCCGTGAATACATGGTCAGGGCGCCAGCATTTTATAGAAGAGAAAAAATCCTGATCGCATTCTGATTGCTCAGAATGCACTAGAATGCTCCTAACTTCAGCTGCACACTTCTGTGTTCGTTCTTGTGCTGGCGGGAGGTTGGCTGGCTATGGCCATGAAGAGCTTTATCCGGCTGCTGCGCCTGACTGGGCGTTTTCGGTGGCGGTTTGTTGTGGCCTGCCTGCTGTCATCAGTTTCTGTTGCCCTTTCCTTGGCTCCGTTGCTTTTGATATGCCTTTCCGTAGAAGCTCTTTCTTCTGGTCATACCATGAGTTTCTGGATCAGCATTTGCGTTGCCGCTTCTTGCCTTGTGCTGCAACCGGTGTGTGCTGGCCTTGCAACGGGCATTGCCCATGCGGCAGCCTTTGATACGTTGGCTACGATAAGGCATGCCTTATTGCGCAAGTTCAGTCGTTTACCACTTGATTTCTTTTCGTCAAGGCAGACGGGGACCCTTAAGCGGTTGGTCAATGAAGATGTTGAGGCTCTGGAGCTTTTTCTCAGTCATCAGCTCCCTGATATGGTTTCTGCCCTGTTGGCACCCTTGTCAGCTCTCGTCTTTCTGGCAGTGATTGATTGGCGTTTGTCCGTTGCGGCATGTGGCATTGTTCCCTTGGCTGTTACGGCCAATGCCTTGATGATGCGGGGGCATTCCGGAAAGATCAGCCAGTACTTTCGTCTTCTGGGAACGATCAATGCGGCAGCCGTCGAGTACCTACAGGGTATTGATGCCCTGAAAACAGGGGGTCGTGGTCTGCGGAGCATTTGTGTTTTTCGCAATCATGTCTGCGCGTTTCGTGACTTTGCTGTATCTTGGCAGAAGCAGTGGCTTGGCCCGTGGGCGTTTTTCTCTGTTGCAACCGGCGCATCCCTGCTCTTTGTTGTGCCTACAGGAATTTGGCTGGTCTTGCACGCAGGCATTATGCCGATAACAGTGCTGCTTGCCGTTTTTATCGCAACCGGCATCAGCGCTCCTCTGACCAAACTTGTCTTGTATGGAGAGGTCTTTCTGCGGGTCAGCAAGGCTGAACAGGCTATTACCCGGATTTTGGAAGAACCAGAACTTACGACAGAAAGCACGCACCATATTTCGTCTGTTCCTTCATGTGGCTTCAATCTTGAGGCTGTGGGATTTCAGACAGAAGGGGAAGTCCTGTTACGTGACATAAGCCTTGAGATACCAGCGAATCAGACAACTGCACTGGTTGGTGTATCCGGTGCGGGGAAGACATCTCTGGTCCGGCTTCTGGTTCGTCATATCAAGCCGACATCTGGACATATTTCCTTGGCAGGTCGGGGTCTTGATACCTTCACCCCGGAGGAACTGGCGCTGTGTATCGGGCTTATCAACCAAGATATCTTTTTATTCAACGATACGATTGCGGCCAACATTGCCGTAGGTATGAGAAATGTCTCTCATGATGCCATTCTGGCCGCTGCAAGGGCGGCTAATGCCTTGTACTTCATAGAGCAGCTTCCCGAAGGATTTGATACCGTTATTGGTGAAAATGGTGTTCGTTTGTCAGGGGGGGAACGGCAGCGGCTTGCCTTGGCCCGCGCTTTGTTGCGTGATACTCCGGTCCTGATTCTGGACGAGGCAACGTCCCATGTTGATCCGGTTCACGAGGCGCTGATTCAGCAGGCTGTCAATCAATTGGCTGGACGCAAGACAATTCTGGTTGTCTCGCATCGGCTGGATAGTGTGTCGGCTTGTGACAAAATTGCTTTGTTGTCCGATGGTCGCCTAGATGCTGTCGGGACGCACGAGCAACTCCTTGGTTGTTCTTTGCTCTACAGCCGGCTTTGGGCGTTGCAGTGTCGTAACCTGTCCTGGTCACTTGGATGCCAGTCCATGGATGGAGAAAGGCCTCTTGGAATCTCGGCAGGGACTATGGCTGCATCATGAGGAACGGGAGAGCCGATATGATGGTTTTGCTGCGTATCTTGAACCTTTCCGGTGTGGAGCGAGGCGCGATGGTGCGTTCCATTCTGTTCAAGATCTTTGAAAGCGTGGCTGCGGCACTTCCGGTCGGCTTGGCATGCTTGGTGGTTATGGCCCTGATGCAAGATCAGCGTATTGTATCATGGTTACCCTATGCGCTGGACACGATGCCGGCTGTGATGTCTGTAGTTGCTATTTTTGCGGCTCTTTACGGGTTACAATGGGCGTTATCCCATCTTGGGAGCTTGTATGGTTATGGCGCGGGCCTGAACATGACGGCGGATCTGCGTATCCGGATCGCAAAAAAATTACCGTCTTTGCCTCTGTCATGGTTCAACAAGCATGATTCCGGTGAACTGGCTCATATCGTGATGCAGGATATGGTGACGATCGAGCAGGTTCCCGGGCTTGTAATCCCGCGCCTTGTCACGGCCATGACGTTGCCTGTTGTCGCGCTCTCTACCTTGATGTTTCTGGACATACGCATGGGTATGGCGCTGCTCTTTGGTATTGGGTTGTCTATACCGGTCTTGATTCTTGGTCATCGTACCCTGCGTCGGGCTACGCAACGTTACGTGCAGGCCCAGTCTGCCATGAATGCCCGACTGATCGAGTTTATTCGTGGTATTGCCGTTATCAAGTCTTTTGGGTTGGCCAGTGACAGCGAGGCGCGCTGTTATCAAGCTATTGGGTCATTTCGTGATCGTTCACAAGATTTGACATGGTCCTTTGTGCGGCCGATGATCGCCTTTCCGTCTGTCTTGATGCTTGGCTGTATTCTGGTTTTGGCGGGCGGTGCCTATTTTGTGGTGGCAGGAACACTGGAGCTTGCAGTCTGGCCTGTCTTTTTCTTGGTTTCCCTGCGTTTGCTCGGCCCTTTGGCAAATCTCATGGAGTTTTCCGCGCTTGTCCGCCAGATGGAAGCTGCAATGGAGCGCATCATGCTTATTCTGGATGCGCCGTCGGATGAGGTGAGCGGGGATTCCCATCCCATTGATTGTACCGATATCGCTTTCCATAATGTAAACTTTTCGTATGCTGACAAGTTAGATCAGGCTAGGCTCAATGTCGTGGGCCAAGTTGTTGATCTTGATTTTACAATTCCTGCTAATACGGTGACGGCTATTGTTGGCATGACGGGTTCCGGGAAAAGCACCTTGGCCCGGCTTCTGGCCCGGCAGTATAAGCCTGCCTGTGGGCAGATCATGATCGGTGGTGTTGATCTGGCGGTAATACCGGATCAGCAGCTGTATGGCCTTGTTTCTGTTGTGTCCCAGACCGTAACCCTGTTTACGGAAACGGTGGCGGATTCCATTCGTGCAGGCCGACTGGATGCCTGTGATGATGATGTAGTCAAGGCCGCCCGGGCAGCGCGCTGCCACGATTTTATCATGCGATTGCCTGATGGTTACAACACGGTCCTTACCGGCGCCGGTGCGGCACTGTCTGGGGGAGAGAGGCAGCGCATTGCTTTGGCCCGGGCCTTTCTGCAGGACAGCCCAATTCTTGTCCTGGATGAAGTGACGTCTGCACTGGATATTGAGAATGAGCGCCTTATACAGGAGGCGCTGGAAGATCTTGTGCATAACAGAACTGTTCTGGTTATTGCACATCGTTTGTGGACAATATGCAATGCACACCAGATTTTGGTCATGGATCGTGGGCGCATTGTCGAACGTGGATCTCATTCAGAGTTGATTGGTGGCGTAGGCGTATACAATAATCTTTGGTCTGCCCTTGCATCCGCACCGGGGTGGCATGGCTCTGGAGCCAATGTGGCCTGAATCGTGCATTGTGTCTTCCGATCTCTATAATACCCTAGCCCTCTGCAAACAGGGCAGAAAAATGCTGGGTGTTTTATCAGAAAACTCTTTTAGTCCCGATTGCGATGCATTGATAACTAATCGCAATAGAGATTGGTGCCAACATGCCGTCATGTACACCGTCCGTGATTGTACGGCGTTTGTACCCGGGAGCGTTGGTGATGTTGGAACATGTTGCGGTGATGAGGGAAGGTTGTGCCGTCAGGAGTGCTGGCCAAGATGATAACGAACGCCACCATCCTTTCCCCCTGACCGATATCCAGCACGCTTATTGGGTTGGTCGCAGCAGCTCCTTGGAACTGGGGAATGTGGCCTGTCATGTTTATTTTGAATGGGCCTTGAGCGCATTGGATGTGCAAAGGCTAGAAAAAGCTTGGAACGAGGTTATTCGGCGTCACGATATGATGCGTGCCATCATCCAATCTGATGGACGCCAGCGTATTCTGCCCGAAGTGCCTTGGTATACAGTAATGGTTGATAGCCTTGGCACAGAGGAGGCTGACCAAGCTGTATCCATGACGCGTGACAGGATGTCCCGCCAGGTTCTGGATGCAGGGACATGGCCATTGTTCGAGATGCGTGTTACCCGGCTTTCGGATGTCTGCTTTCATCTGCATCTTGATATTGATCTCTTGATGTTTGACGTCCAGAGCTTCCACGTATTTCTTGCGGATCTTGAGCGCTTGTATGCGGGGATGCCTGTTGACCCGCCGCCTTCTTTTTCATTTCGTGACTATGTTCTTGCAACAGAGAAGAGACGTGGGACGCCGGCCTGGAATGAGGCCCGCTCATGGTGGCTTCAGCGTCTTCCTGATATGGCACCTCCTCCTGATCTTCCCCTTGCTGTCGCGCCTGTATCCCTTCCTTTCCCACGCTTCCGCAGACACATCCGGAGCTTGGCCCCACAGGCTTGGTCACGCCTTGTTCATCGTGCGGCAGAGCATGGCTTGACCGGATCCGCTGTCCTTCTGGCAGTATTCTCTGAAGTTCTAGCATACTGGTCACGGTCTCCCCGTTTTACGGTCAATCTGACGCATTTCAACCGCGAACGCCTGCATCCGGATGTGATGCGGCTGGTCGGTGATTTTACCTCGGTCCTTCTGGTCACGGTTGATTGTACCGAGAACAAATCCCTCTATGAGCGGGCCCAACATATACAGAAGGAGATGTGGGGCGGACTGGCGCACCGGGTCTACTCCGGTGTTGATGTCATGCGTGATGTGTCGCGTTTGTCCGGAACTGTGGATGCCGGACGCATGCCGGTGGTCTTTACCAGCCTGCTTGGCATGGATATTGATCACTTGGCTGATATGGAACGGGAAGGGGCGTTGCTTGGCGAGCCAATATGCCTAGAAACGGCAACACCGCAGGTTTGGCTTGATCACCAGGTTATGGTGCGGCGTGGCGAATTGGTTTGGAACTGGATTGTTATCGAAGACCTTTTTCCGCCGGGGCTGGTCGAGGGCATGATGGATGCCTATGACAGGCTTCTGGCTTCTCTGGTTGATTCTGAACAGGCCTGGCCGCAGCCTGTTGGTTCTTTGCTGACAGCGGCCCAGTTGGAGCCACGCCAGAGCGCGAATGCAACCGATACGCCGTTCGAGCCATTCCTTCTTCATCACCCCGTTTTTGAGCATGGACAGAACCAGAACAGCCTTTTAGCGTGTGCACCTGCTCTGTTCCATGGAGCGGAGTGTCTTGACTATGCGACGTTGTTGCAGCGTTCGGAACAACTTGCGGCTTGTCTGGACATAGAGCCTGGCGATTCTGTGGCGGTTGTTCTGCCGAAAGGCCCGGAACAAATTATTGCCGTTCTGGCTGTCCTCGAGGCCGGTGGAATCTATGTGCCTGTTGCACTTGATACGCCACGGGCCCGTCTGGCACAGGTTCTTGACAGTGCGGGTGTGCAGCTTGTGCTGTGTCATCAAGAGTATGCTGTGCCCAATCATATGCGTTGTCTTGATCCCTCTCTTCCCGTTATTCCCAGGCCGGGTCGTCTACCTGTGTGTCAGCTGCGTCAACCAGAAGATCTGGCCTACGTTATCTATACATCTGGATCAACCGGAATACCCAAGGGGGTTATGATCAGTCATCGGGCTGCTGCCAACACCGTGGCTGATATCAGTTATCGCTTTGGTGTTGGTCCACACGACCGGGTTCTTGCTCTTTCATCTCTGGCCTTTGACCTGTCTGTTTACGATATTTTTGGTGTTCTGGGGGCGGGTGGGGCACTGGTTCTTCCAGATGAAGACCAGCGCCTTGATCCCCTGCACTGGGCTGACCTGATGGATCGTCATTGTGTGACGATCTGGAACACGGTCCCGGCCCTTCTGGAGCTGTTGGTTGATGTGCTGGAAAAGGGACAGGCGCAAACACCCCGGGGTCTGCGCCTTGTTCTTCTGTCCGGTGACTGGATTCCGGTTGGCCTGCCGGGGCGGTTGAGGGCTTTGTTTCCCGATGTCCGTATTATTGCCATGGGTGGTGCGACGGAGGCTTCGATCTGGTCCAACTGGTTCGAGATCAAGAATGTTGATCCGGCGTGGCGTTCCATTCCCTATGGGTTCCCGCTGTCCAACCAGCGTTACCACGTTCTTGACCGAAGATGGCGGGATCGACCGGACTATGTCGCCGGGGACCTTTATATTGCCGGGGCTGGTCTGGCGGATGGCTATCAGAATGACCCGGAAAAAACAGCACAATCTTTTGTACAACACCCACAAACAGGTGAGCGACTGTACCGAACTGGAGATATGGCCTGCTATTGGCCTGATGGTACTCTGGAGTTCCTGGGAAGGGAGGACAATCAGGTCAAGGTCGCCGGTCAGCGCATTGAACTGGGCGATATTGAGGCTGCCTTGATCCATGCCAGCGGAGTTCGTGATGCGGTCGCTGTTTTCACACCCGGGGTATCTGGCGGCAGTGGTGGACGTATTACGGCCTTTGTTGTCCCTGTTCCTGTGCCGGCTGCCAATTCTGCATTCTCCCTTCTCCCATCCTTGTCGGCGGATCGATATCAAAGGGCATGTGAGGCGTTGTCGGTCCCGGTTCCCGGTCTTGGCCCTGATATCCAGGCCTGCGCAAAAGCTTTTGGTGTTGCAGGGGATCGTCTGGCTTTGTCTGTGATGGAAACAGTGCTGGCCCGACGGAATGTGTTTGACGGTCCTGTTCCGCTAACCATGCCAGAGATCATGCGCCGCAGTGGTGTTGCCGAGCGTTATGCCGGTCTTCTGGAACAGTGGATCAAGGCATTGGTTGCGGCAGATGTACTGGTAGAGGTAGATGCTGGCAGCTTCTCAGTCCTGCGGCCCTTGCGGTGCGATCCTGATGCCGGGCAGGCATTACTACAAGACTTAAAGTTTGTAGAGGCTGACTTTGAGAATTTCCGGATTACGGACTGGGTCGAGGCGTGTATTGCGCATTGTGACGAACTTCTGGATGGCCACCTTGATCCGGTTGAAGTTCTGTTTCCCGGTGGGGACAGTGCCTTGGCGGGTGATCTTTACCGCCATAATCCCTTGTCAGCTCCTTATGGGATGATGGTTGCCGCAGCGGTTCGTGCTTTTGCAGATGCGGCCCCTGATTCCACTGTATCCGTTATCGAAGTTGGTGCCGGAACCGGTGGAACAACAGCCCATGTTCTGCCTGCCTTGGATCCGGGGCGCAGTGAATATCTGTTTACAGATATCTCGCCCTTCTTTCTGGATCACTCCCGCTCCGGTTTCTCTGATTGCTCGTTTCTGCGTACAACATGCTGGGATATTTCCAGGCCCCCATCTTCTGCGGGGCTGGGAGAGCACAGTGCGGATATCGTTGTAGCCAGCAATGTTCTGCACGATGTGCGTGATATTCCGGTAGCCCTTGCCAACCTTCGTTCGGTGTTGAAGCCGGGCGGGCTCCTGGTCCTGCGCGAGGCAACACGACACAACCTGTTGCAGCTGATGACAGCCGGTTTTCTTGAAGGATTTGGCCATTTCACGGACTTCCGCCGCGATGATGGTCGGCCATTGGTTGATGCGGAAACTTGGTGTCGCGTTCTGGAAGACGCAGGTTTCCTTGTCCCCTGTGTTTGCGACGGTGGTGCAGCCTGGGCTGGCCAGCATGTTTTTGTTGCCCGTACTCCCGACCGGGCTGTTTCCCTCGATCAGTCTGCCTTGGTGCGTGAATTGTCGGAATACCTGCCTCCCGGCATGCTGCCATCGTCTTTTATTGTTCTGGACCGGTTCCCGCTGGGTCTGAATGGCAAGGTAGATCGCAAGGCATTGGCCTTGCTGGTACCATCTGTTACGGCAGGCTGTTCAGCGGATGCCGCGTATACGCCCCTTGAAAAGACCATTGCCACGGTGTGGGCGGATATTCTGGGTAATATGCCCGGCCCCGGGGATAATTTCTTCCTGTCAGGAGGAGACAGTCTGCTGGCCACGCATTTGATCAGCACGCTGCGAACGATGGGCTGTGGTACTCCAACGCTGCGTCTTTTGTTCGAAAATCCGGTTCTGCGTGATTTTGCGGTCGCACTGCATGAATCTGGTGCTGTTCCATTGTTGGAGCCTGATAATTTACCGGCTGTCTTACATCTAAAGACGGGCGGGGACGTAAAAGCACACTTGATCCTGCTGCCCGGCAGTGATGGCATGGCCACTCTTTTTGCGCCTCTGGCGGCACGGCTTGACGCTACGATAGCGGTGACAGCCCTGCGGGCACCGGGGCTTGCCAAGGGTGAACAGCCGGCTTGCACCCTGCCTGATCTTGTTCAGTATTTCAGGGGGGTGATTGGCCAGTTATCTTCTGGCTTGGGTTCATGTCCCCTGTATTTGGGCGGGTGGTCTTTTGGTGCCTTGGCCATTCCCGGCCTGATATCCGCCCTGAAAGATGATGGTCTTTCTGTTGCCGGATCTGTTCTGTTGGATCCACCACCTGTCGGTGCCTTTGCCCCCGGCCGCCCCGATCCCTCTGGCATGCCGGCTGCCCCGGAAACATCGTCTGTCTTGATGACCTTGCTGGGCATCCAGGAAGCCGATCTTGACCACAAGCAGGAGCAAGCACTGGTCCAGCGTTTTGCTACCATGGTTCAGGCCCATCGTACGGCGATGCAAGACATACCCACACCTTTTGTTGATCCACCAAGCCTGGTGATTACGGCCACAGAGGTGCCTCCGGAATGGCAGTATCTCCCCGTCTGGCCCGCTGGAATTGCCCCTGTCCTGCCAGTCCAGGGGAACCACTGGAGCCTTCTTACAGATCCTGTTGCTCTCGATGCCCTGGCCCAAGCCATTGAAACCATCATCCGCTGTCCGGCGCATACCCGGTCATAGCAGGAGAATGCCCCGATATGTCTGTATCCCGTTCCGAACACATTGCCTGTGCTTCCAGTCTGGTTGAGCTTTTGGAAGCCAATGTCCGCAGCCATCCTGATCATGAGATTGCAACATTCATGACCCTTGACGGTTCCGGAGATACATTTTCCCGGCATCATCTTTCCCTGAAGGCTCGCGCTTTGGCATCTGCCCTGCAGCAGACGTGCAAACCGGGGGACCGGGCACTGCTTCTGTTTCCCTCTGGTGCTGATTATGTCATCGGTCTTTTGGGCTGCCTGTATGCCGGCGTTATTGCTGTCCCGGTTAATCTACCGGGTTCGGCCCGTGTGTCCCGCGTGTTGCCGAAAGTATTGCCCATCGCCAAGGATTGCCAGCCGGGCTTTCTTCTGACCACCGGACACATCGCACAGGATTCTGCAGAGGCTCTTGATCAACTCTGCCGTACAGTTGGATGCAAGGTTCTGGTCACTGACGCCGGTTTTCCGGATCCCGAATCTTGGGCATACCCTGATGTTTCACCTGCTACGGTTGCCTTCCTCCAATATACATCCGGTTCAACCGGAGATCCCAAGGGTGTTGTCAACACGCATGCTGGTTTGCTTTTAAACAGTGCCTTTATCGGTCGGGCCAATGGTTTACAGAAGCATGACAGTGTAACCGCCACGTGGTTGCCCCTGTTTCATGACATGGGCCTGATCATGGGTGTTCTGGCACCACTCCTGCATGGGGCACGCAGTGTTGTGATGCCACCGGCCATGTTTACACGTGATCCGCTGACGTGGCTGGAGACAGCAACCCGTTTCTCCGCCACGGTGCTTCCGGGGCCGGCTTTTGGTTTCAGGGCGTGTCTGGATGCGCTGACACCGGAACGACTTTCTGCACTGAACTTGTCGCGGGTTGAGGTGGCCGTGCCAGCGGCGGAGCCTGTTGATCCCCTGATGCTGAATGCTTTCATTGAAGCCTTTGCTCCTGCCGGACTACGGCGGGAAGCGGTCAGGCCCGGATATGGCCTGGCCGAGGCAACCCTTATGGTATCAGGCTGCACAACGCAGGACGGGCCTGTTACCCGGTGGTTTGACGTCGAGGCTCTGGAGCAGAACCGTGTTGTCAGCGGGACCCCACAGGGCAAGGGAAGCAGGGCCTATGTATCTTGCGGATCGGATTTTGACGGGCAGGATATACAGATTGTCGACCCTGAAACCCGGATGCCTGTTACCGAAGACAGGGTTGGCGAGATCTGGGTGTCCGGACCTTCAGTCGCGGCGGGCTACTGGAATAAGTCCGATCCGGACGGTGAGGTTTTCGGTGCTGTCCTGAATGTCAGAGAAGATCACCCCTTGGCTGGGAACCGCTATCTCCGTACCGGCGACCTGGGAATCCTTTATGAGGGCAGGCTTTATATAACCGGCCGCCTGAAGGATGTCATGATCTTTCATGGGCGTTGTCACTATCCAAACGATATTGAAAAAACAGTGAGCGATTTTGATCCTCGCCTTGTCCCGGGGGGAGGGGCCGCTTTCTCCATCCAGACCGAAAGTGGGGAAGCTTTGGTTGTGGTCCAGGAAGCCCTGCGCAAGGGCGACTTGCCAGCGTTGATGGAGCAGGTGCGTCAGGATATCGGGCGTCAACACGGAATACCGGTGCACGCTATAACTTTTATCCGCAAGGGAACACTGCTGAGAACAACCTCGGGCAAGGTCCGGCGCAAGGCTGTCCGTCAGGCTTGGCTTGATGGCAACTTGGTCTCTTTACACAGCCGTCTTTTTGCCGATACCGCTCCGGAAGGCACGGGGGGCGTATCCTTGCGTCAAATGGTGCAACAGCTGGTTGCCCGGGCTTTGGGAGGTGTTGATCCACGGACATTGGACCCGCAAGTCGGCTTCTTTGATCTGGGACTGGACTCTGTCACTGCGCTGGATGTGATCGGACGCCTGGAAAAGACATTGGGGTTGCGTTTGCCCGATACGCTTCTGTTCTCCAACCCCAACATGGATGCTCTTGTCGCGTGGTTGGAAGGAAGGCGGGATACACAACCAGATCCGGATCCTGTTCGCCCGCTCTTATTACCAGCAGGGAGCGCAGAGCCCATTGCGGTTATTGGTATTGGCTTGGTGATGCCAACCGGAACAGGGAAAAACTCTGAATCTCCCGATGAGTTTTTAACATTTCTTCTGAATGGGGGAGATGCGGTACGTTCGGTGCCGCAGGGTCGCTATGATGTGGACCTGCCAATTCCGGGGTACGGTGCCTTTCTGGGAAACGTCGATGGCTTCGATGCGGCGTTCTTCGGGATCAGCCCGCGAGAGGCCATTTCCATTGATCCCCAACATCGTCATCTGCTGGAAGTTTCTTGGCATGCCTTGGAAGATGCGGGTCTTGATCCCGGATCCTTGAAAGGCAGTGATACGGGGGTCTTTGTTGGTATCAGCGGGAGTGAATATGCGCATCTGCCGTTCCTGTCCGGGGATGCGGATCCTTTTGATGTTCATTATGCTCCCGGCATTTCAACGGCTGCGGCGGCCGGACGGCTGTCCTATGTCCTAGGGTTTGAGGGCCCGGCCCTGAGCCTTGATACGGCTTGTTCCGCATCGATGGTTGCTGTGCATCTGGCGTGTCAGGGGTTACGGGCAGGGGAATGTTCGCTTGCTCTGGCGGCTGGGGCCAAGGTCCAGATCCTGCCTGAAATTGACCTGGCCCTGCACAAGGCAGGTATGCTGGCTCCTGACGGGCGCTGCAAAACTTTTGACAAGGATGCCGATGGTTATGTTCGGGGTGAGGGATGTGCTGTTCTTGTCCTGAAGCCCCTGTCGCATGCCCTTGCTGATGGCAACCGGGTCCGGGCTGTCATTCGTCAGTCTGTCGTTCGTCAGGATGGCACCCGCGCCGGTTTGACTGTCCCGGATGGCCATGCCCAAGAAGCCATGATCCGGAAGGTTCTTCGACGTTCTGGCCTGTCACCAGATGCAATCGATTATGTCGAGTTGCACGGAACCGGGACACGTCTGGGCGATCCAATCGAGTTCAATGCGCTGTCCCGCATTTTTGGTGCTGATGGCAACCGTTCGGCCCCTCTGCTGATGGGGTCGGTCAAGACTAATATTGGTCATCTGGAGGCTGCAGCCGGCATTGCCGGGCTTGTCAAAACGATTTTGGCGCTAGAGAGTGGCGTCTTGCCCCCGCATGGCAATCTTCAGACCATCAATCCAGCGATTGCGCTACAGGATATCCCTGCGCGGCTTCCTGCTCAGCCAGAACCATGGCCGGAACGGACAGGAGAGGCACCACGCCGTGCCCTTGTTTCATCCTTTGGTTTCACCGGGGCGATTGCCTGTGCTGTTCTTGAAAGTGCTCCTGCTTGGCATGATGGGGCAACATCTGCATCGGATCCGGATCGGCCAGCCTGGATGCTGGCTTTGTCTGCATCGTCGCCCAATGCCTTGGAAGTGCTGTCACACCAGTATGCAGAACGCGTGGCTAACACTGGGATTCCGTTGGCACCTCTTCTGAATGGAGCACACCGTTGCCGTTCACACCTGCCAATACGTCGGGCTGTTGTGGGGCGGAACCGGGATGAGTTGGTTCAGGCGTTGTCGCGTATTCGTGGCCAATTCCGACGGTCTCTGACCGCGCCACGTATTGCTTTTGTGTTCTCCGGACAATCAACCCAGTATCCGGGTATGACGCGTGGCTTGTATGCATTTGAGCCGCGGTTCCGGTCTGCTCTGGACGAGGTTTCTGCTGTGCTGGAGCCTTGTCTGGGGTTCCCGGTAACAGAACTATTGTTTGCAGAGTCGGACACGCGCTTGGGACAGACGCAATATGATCAGCCGGCACTGTTTGCTGTTGGATACGCTTTGGCTCGGATGTGGATTGATCTGGGTGTTCAACCTGATTTCATTATCGGGCATTCCGTCGGTGAATTCCAAGCTGCTGTGATCGCCGGTATTCTACCTTTGCATCAGGCAGCACATTTGGTTGTTGAGCGTGGACGCCTGATGCAGGCATTGCCGGCAGGTGGGGCTATGGCGGCCCTGCGCATGAAACTGGACGAAGCTACGGATCTCCTGCTGCAAGCAGACAGCCCGACCTTGGCAATTGCAGCAATCAATGGGCCGGAAGATATTGTCATCGGTGGAGACGACAAGGCCCTGCAGTTTTTTCTGACGCCTTTGAAAGAACGTGGTCTGTCAGTGCGGATGCTCGATGTATCCCATGCCTTCCATACTCCATTGATGGATCCTGTTCTGGAGCATCTTGAACAGGCTGCCTCCGGATTACAGGCAGCGGAGCCGCGTATTCCCATGTGGTCAACGGTTGACCGCTCATATGTTGACCCGGAACGAATGGGCAGTGGGGCTTACTGGCGTGACCATGCCCGTAACCCGGTTTCCTTTGTGCCTGCTGTTCAGGCTGCGATTGCGCATGGCTGTTCGGTTTTTCTGGAAATTGGCCCGGCAGCTGTCCTGACCCCCTTGATCCGTCGTACTCTTGTATCAATGGCGCTGGAGGAAATGCCGGTATCCCTGTCATCCCTGCGCCGGGATGCCTGTGATGCTGTTACCATTCTGGATACTCTGGCCAAGCTGTATGAGGCCGGGGTAAACCCTGACTGGTCCGTGATTTCACGCGGGCCCGTTCTGCCACCTCAGCATTTGCCTCTGTATCCGTTTGAGCGTCGCACGTACTGGATGTCGGCAAGGCGTGTTTATCAGGGCGTATCCACAGAAGAGCATCGCATCGATGTGTGTGAAGCGTCGGCAGCATGTGCAGGTTCTGATACGGCGTACCGTCTGACCCCTGTCGCTGCATCCGAACAGGATCTTGCAGCGGCCTTGGTCAGCATGGAGCCAGAGCAGTACGCATCCGGTATGCTGGATCTGGTTACGCACCTGCTGTCGCGTATTCTGAGAATTGAGCCACAGCGCCTACTGCCGGGGCAGGACCTGCTGTCCATGGGTCTTGATTCCATCCTGGCCATGGAGTTTGTGCGCTCCGTCAACCAACTTCTAGCCATTTCCTGCGCCCTGCGTCCTGTTTTCGAGACACCGACAACGGATGCCATCAGTCATTATTTATGCACATTGATGACGCAGGCGAGAGAAATCCCTCGCGAACATGATGCTGATCTGATTCCCGATGCTTCGAACCGATACCAGCCATTCCCCCTGACCGAGCTGCAGTATGCGTACTGGGCGGGCCGTAGTCAGGCTTTTGCGATGGGCAATATTGCGTGCCATGCCTATCTGGAAACAGAAAGTGTCACACTTGATCCCCGGTGTCTGGAAGATGCCTGGAATGTCTTGATTCAGCGCCATGATGCCTTGCGGCTGGTTATTGATGCCGATGGACGTCAGCATATTCTGCCTGATGTGCCCCTGTATCATGTTCCGGTTGTTGATATGTCCGGAGCCGATGTGGCCTCTGCCGAGGCCCACGTACAGGCTTGGCGCGATGAAATGGAACATCAGGTTCTGCCAACAGAGCGCTGGCCCCTGTTTGATGTTCGGGTAACCCGGATGCCCGGCGGGAAAATACGCCTGCATCTGAGTATTGACATGCTGATCATCGATGCAACATCCAGCCAGATTGTCTGGGATGAGCTGGAAGCCCTGTGCCGGCATGGTGCCAATCCAGATCATGCCGGTTTGTTACCCCTGTCACTGTCATTCCGTGATTATGTTCTGGCACGTCAGCACAGGCAGGACTTTCTTGCAGAACGGGATGCAGCGCGCGTGTGGTGGACGAACCGCCTTGATGCTTTGCCTCCAGCACCGGACCTTCCGTTGGCTGTTGATCCCGCTACAATAACCAACCCTGTCTTTGTGCGTCATAGTGCACGTCTAGAGGCCGGGCTTTGGTCTGCAATCAAAGACCAGGCGGCGCTTTCGGGCATAACCCCGGCGGCCCTTCTTGTATCTGCCTTTGCTGATGCCCTTGCGGCTTGGAGTGCCTCTTCCCGGTTTACACTGAACCTGACGATTTTTGATCGTCGTCTGTGGCATCCTGACGTTCCACGCCTTGTCGGCGATTTCACGTCGGTCGTATTACTGGGTGTAGACCGTGATGGTCGTGCGGCTTTTATCGACAATGCGCGCACGCTGTTTGCGGATATGATGGAGGCATTGGAACACAGAGCCTTTTCTGCTGTTGATGTGTTGCGCGACATGGCTCGCAGCCGTGACCAACGGAAAATGCTGATGCCGGTTGTGTTTACCAGCCAGCTGGGCACAATTCCTCCATCGCAGAGCAACAGGGCTGATTCCGTCTTGGGGAATCTGGTTCGTGCTGTAACCCAAACACCCCAGGTCTGGATTGACCAACAGGTATCCGAGGCGGCAGACGGCTCCTTGGTAATCAACTGGGATATGGTTGAGGCCTTGTTCCCCGAAGGTATGCCCCAGGCCATGTTTGAGGCTTATTGTACTCTTCTTGAGCGTTTGGGACAGGACAGAACAACTTGGTTGCACCCTGTTGGGCCTCTTCTGCCACATGAACAGCGCCAGGTTCGGGCTGTTGTCAATAACACGCATGCCTCAATACCCGAAGGATTGCTGCATGAGCCGTTCTTCCGCAAGGCACGGGAAAACTCAGACCAGACCGCCCTTGTTGGCGGGGATGATACAACCTGGTCGTATGGAGATCTGGCGGCATGGTCCGTACGGATTGCCCATGCTGTTCGGGGGACGCTTGCTCAACCTGCCCACGGTCAGCGGGTTGCTGTCTTGATGGAAAAGGGGCCGGAACAGGTTGCAGCTGTTCTTGGTGTTCTGGCGGCTGGTCATACTTATGTTCCAATTGATCCCGCGTGGCCGGATCTCAGGGTTTCCGGTATTCTGGACAGCGCGGATATTACGGTGCTTCTGGTCCAGTCTTGGCGTCATGCGGAGATTACAGCACGGTTTGGCGAAGGTAGAAAACGCCATGTTCTCGATGTTTCCGAGGCTGCCCTGTTCCGTTACCCTGATACGGTGCCGGAGCCTGCTGCCATCCATCCCGAAGATGCGGCATATATTATCTACACATCTGGATCGACCGGTGTTCCCAAAGGTGTTGTGATTGATCACCGGGGGCCGCTTAATACCGTTATTGATGTCAACAGCCGCTTTGGCGTGACGTGCAAGGACCGGGTCTTCGGGCTATCTTCCCTGTCTTTTGACCTGTCTGTGTACGATATCTTTGGCACCTTTGCATGTGGTGCAACACTGGTTCTTCCGCACGAAGATGATCGGCGCGATCCGGTGCGCTGGTCCCGCCTGTGTCGTCAATACGGCGTGACCGTGTGGAATTCTGTCCCGGCATTGCTGGATATGCTGTTGACCGAAGCAGACCCTGTTGCCGTCGGGGGGCTGCGGGTGGTTATGTTGTCCGGGGACTGGGTTCCCCTGTCACTTCCCGAGCGACTGCGCACTTTTTCGCCGCATGTGCGTCTGGTTTGCATGGGCGGGGCGACAGAGGCATCCATTTGGTCTAACTGGTTCCTGGTTGACCGGGTTGAACCACACTGGCGCTCTGTCCCGTATGGTTACCCTTTGTCCAACCAAGGCTATCGCGTTCTGGATTCTGGCCTCAATGATCGTCCGGACTGGGTGCCCGGTGATCTCTATATTACCGGAATCGGACTAGCCAAGGAATATGCCGGTGATCCGGAAAAGACAGCCGCCAGTTTTCCCTGTCATCCTGATGACGGGATGCGTCTGTATCGTACCGGTGATATGGCTCGCTACTGGCCCGATGGGGTGATCGAGTTTCTGGGACGCAAGGACCATCAGGTCAAGATTGCCGGCCATCGTATTGAAACCGGAGAGATTGAGGCGGCCTTACTGTCTCATCCAGCTGTCCGGGATGCTGTTGTTGACGCTCTGGGTCATGATGGTGAGATCAAGCGTCTGGTCGCATGGTTTACGGTTGACCCTGCCCATATGGATGCGGCCCCATGTTTCCTGCCTGACCTGTCCCGTGATCCCGACACCGTACAAGAAGAATATGGGCAGGTGGTATCTGGCCTGCATGCCGTTGCAGGTTGCCCGATCCCCGGCCAGACGCCCGCCGCGTATGAAGCCCTGTGGGCCCTGATGAGCAAAGTCGCGCGCCAATGCGTGCGTGATACCTTGCTTGCGGCAGGCTTGTTCGTCGAGCCGGGTTCATGCCTTGCGCGAGATGATGTGTTCCGCATTCTGCGTTGCGACGATCGTTTCACGTCTGTTGCCACGGGCTGGCTTGCCATGTTGTTGGAGACCGGAGAGCTTGTTGCTCACGATGATAATCTCCTGACGCCTTCTGGCCTGCAAAACCATGTGTGGGATGATCTGGCCAATGAAGCCCGCCGAGTTGGTTTCCCTGCCGGTATTTTGGCATCGCTCAAACAGGGATCGGGGATGAGGCTGTTTGTGGTCCGGGGCGAAGAGGACCCTCTGGCTCTGTTCTATGGTGCCGATGATGTGTTGTCTCCGGAATATCTAGCCCGCCTTGATCCCTTGTATGAGAGGGGACTGGCCGCTGTTCATGCCGTGTTGGCCGACAGGGCCGGGCAGGCTACATTGGAACAACCTCTCCGGGTTTTGGAAATCGGGGCCCGGGGTGGGCTTGCCTCCCGGGAAATCCTGGAGGGCTTGGGGAATACCCTGCACTACACGGTAACCGATACGTCCCGGCTATTCTTGGATCGTGCCCGTCAGGTCTTGGACGCCGTTGATGGTCCTGCGATCGATTTTTCCCTGCTTGATCCGGATCAGGATCCGGTCTTCCAGGGGTTCCCGCTGCACGGATTTGATGTGGTCATTGCGTGTAATGCCCTGCACCGCAGTCGCAATATTCCGCGATTGCTGGGTTTCCTGTCACGCCTTCTGGTGCCTGGTGGCCTTGTGCTGGCGCCCGAGATAACCCGGAGCAGTCCGCTACAAGGCGTTACCGTTGCCTTGCTGGAGGAAGGGTATCGTCATCTGGAAGATCAACGCCAACAGGCGGGGCAGCCCCTTCTGGATCCGAATGGTTGGGAAGGTATGTTTTCTGCGGCAGGCTGGCCGGTTGTCCGTGCTGTCCCCTTGTTAACACATGCAGATATGCATCCTGGTGTGCATGTTCTTGCCGCGTGTTCACCGACATCAGCCCATGGGTTTACAGTCAATGTGTTGCAGGATTACCTGTCGGCACGGGTACCAGTTTACATGATGCCCTCGGCCTTTCTTCTTCTTGATTCTGTTCCCCTGTCATCGAACGGCAAGGTGGATCGTCAGGCCTTGCCCAAACCGGTCGGAACCGGTATGCGTCGTCGCTCCTCTTCGCTTGTGACCGCGACGGAACAGAAACTAGCCGTCCTTTGGCGCGAGGTGCTTGGTGTTGACGGGCTTGGGCGGGAAGACAGCTTTTTCGATCTGGGTGGGGACAGCCTGACCGCCGTTCGTCTGGTCGAACGGGTTCGCAGTGAGCTGGACAAGGATATCCGGGTGCGGGATGTCTTTGATGCCCCGGTTCTTGCCGCCTTTGCAACTAGGCTCGATGTTGTTGAATCCTGCGAGGAAGAGGCCCTGCCTGCATTGGTCCCGGCGCCTCAGGATCGTTTTCGTCCGTTCGCCCTGACCGATGTTCAGGAGGCCTATTGGATTGGGCGCCAGATCAGCGGCATTTCAACCTGGTTGTACCTTGAGATCGACGTGGATGATGTGGATCCCGCTCAGCTCGCCGTGGCATGGAACCGCTTGGTACATTGTCATGACATGCTGCGTGCCGTGGTCGATGAAAATGGCCAACAGCGAGTTCTTGAAACAGTCCCTGATTACGCGATGCCCATAATCGATGGACGAATGCTGTCCCTGCCAGCCTGCGAGCAGCACACGCTGGCCTGGCGGCAGGATATGTCACATCAGGTCCGACCCACAGAACAATGGCCCCTGTTTGACATCAGGATAATCCGGACAGCAGAAAGCCAAGTTCGGATCTTTTTTGGAATTGATAATATTATTTGCGATGGTCGCAGCATACAGATGCTGTTGCGTATGTGGTTGTCTCTGGCCCGCATGGACGATCCGCTTACAACACCTTTGTCTGTCCCCGGTTTGTCATTCCGGGACTATCTGTGCGCTGTTGAGGGTATACAGGGGACGGGCCGGTGGCGTCGTTCTCTTGCATGGTGGCTACAGCGCATGGAGCATTTGCCACCAGCGCCGGACCTTCCCTTGGCCATGGATCCGGATTGTATTGAGAAGCCGACATTTGAACGCCGTGAAGGACGTCTGTCTCCCGAACAGTGGGTTGCCTTGCGCGCACATGCCGTAGCAGCCGGGGTTACGCCCAATGCTGTTCTGCTCTCGGCCTATGGCCTGACTTTGGGGGCTTTCAGTTCCCGTCGTGATCTGACCCTGAATCTGACATTATTCAATCGTCTTCCTCTGCACCCTGATGTTGATCATTTGATCGGTGATTTTACATCACTGGTGTTGCTGGCCATTGGCCCCGATCCGCAGCAAACTTTTGTCGATACGGTACGGGCCGTGCAGGCGCGTTTGTGGGATGATATCGGGCATATGCAGGTCTCGGCTGTTCGTGTCCTGCGCGATTTCGCACGTCACCATGGACTGGAACAGGCCCCGACATTTCCGGTGGTATTTACCAGCGGGCTTGGTGCCGGCTCTTCTACTGGAGAGGACAATCTGCCCGGGCGCTTTGGGTTCGGCATTACCCAGACGCCACAGACATGGCTGGACCATCAGGTCCTAGAAAAAGATGGCGGGCTGTTCTTCAACTGGGACTCTGTACAGGGGCTGTTCCCCGAAGGGCTTCTGGATGAAGCCTTTGAGGCATACAGCCGTTTCCTTGAGTCTCTCGTGGATGCGGCCCCGTGGCAGAGCCCGTCCCGTGGATATGTACCCGAGAATAGCTTCGATCGCTTCCGGCGCATGTCTGTAAAGCGTATGCCACAGTATCACGTGGGGGCATCCGCACCGGCAGACAAGGATAGAGCCGATGTGGAAAAAGAGTTGTCTGCCTTGGTGCAATCTGTCGGCAATTTAGTTTCCGCTCCACCCCGTGACCGGACATTCTTTGAAATTGGTCTGAGCTCCCTGACCCTGGTGCGTTTGCATCAGGCCATTCGCCGGACCATGGGTCTGGAGTGCCGGGTTGTTGACCTGTTCCGCTACCCGACGCTTTCCGCTCTTGCTGCTCATCTGCTGACCCTTCGCTCTGCCAGCCAAGGAGACACAGGCAGCACCCGTTCCGGGATACTTGCCGCTGTCGCACAGGGAGACGCCAGCCTGCGGCGTGCCCGTCGCCGTGACTTGAAAGCCAAAGTTCATTCTTCCATGGAGCCTGCCCAATGAGCCGTCCTATCTCTGATTGCCCCGAAAAGACCTTGCGTGACCGTGACTATGGCTTCTGCCAACCTGTGGCTGTCATTGGTGCTGCCTGCCGTTTCCAGGATTCCCCGACCCCCGTAGCTTACTGGCGGAATCTGGCTGATGGGCGCCTGTTGTCCAGGGCCTTGACTGAAGAGGAACTGGACCAGGCCGGCATTCCGGAGTCTATACGGCAGAATCCTGATTTTGTGCCGATGGCATCGATTGTGCCACGTGCCGCGCACTTTGATGCAGCTTTCTTTGGTTTCTCTCCGCAGGAAGCTGAAAGCATCGATCCCCAGCAACGCCTGTTCCTGACCCTGGCGTGGGAAGCTCTGGACAGTGCCGGCTATGCCGAGCAGGCCCGGGGCATGAACATTGGTGTCTTCGGTGCGGCACGTATGGGGACCTATCGTTTGTGGACCCGTGCCGATACGGTTGGTATCGGGGCCCCGCGGACCTTGCAAGCCCTGATTGGCAATGACAAGGATTACTTGGCCTCGCGTGTTGCCTATCGCCTAGGGTTGACAGGGCCGGCTATGAGCGTGCAGACGGCTTGCTCCAGTTCTTTGGTTGCCGTCCACACTGCTTGCGAGCAGATCCGCAATGGCGAGTGTGCCATGGCTCTGGCCGGAGGGGTGGCGCTGACCTTCCCTCAGGAAAGTGGCTACCTGTTCTACGAGGGGATGATCTTCTCGCCAGATGGTCGGTGTCGGCCTTATGACGCCAATGCCCAAGGAACAAGTATTGGCAATGGTGCCGGTGTGGTCTTGCTCAAGCTTCTGGACGATGCGGTGGCCGACGGAGATCCGGTGCTGGCTGTGATACGGGGTTCGGCCGTCAACAATGATGGCGCGGCAAAAACAGGGTATACGGCACCATCGGTGGATGGTCAGGTTGCTGTCATCCGCGAGGCCCTTGGCATGGCTGAGGTGGATGCGGGCAGCATTACCCTGCTGGAAGGACACGGTACGGCCACACCCTTGGGTGACCCGATCGAGGTGGAGGCCCTGACAACAGCGTTTCGTGCCGATACGGATGCAAGCGGCTTTTGTGCTCTTGGCTCTGTCAAGGCCAATCTTGGTCATTGTGATACCGCAGCCGGAATCGCTTCGCTGCTGAAGGCCGTCATGGCCTTGCATTATCGACAAATTCCCCCTGTGCCTGGCTATGAGGCACCCAATCCCCATATCAATTTTTCGGCTTCGCCTTTCCATGTTCCCATCACGCTTTCTCCTTGGGAGAAGCAGGGGGATTGCCCACGGCGTGCTGGCGTCAGTTCTTTCGGGATCGGGGGGACTAACTGCCATATCGTTCTCGAAGAGGCGCCAGAACCGGTCGCCGAGCCTTCCGTGGAGCCTTGCCCGACGGGGGTGCCTGTTCTTGTGCTGTCGGCAACTGCCCCCGATGCCTTGCGGCATACAGCGGCGCGTTGGGCGGATGATTTGTCCGATCTTCAGGAAAACCGGTTGCCAGCCCTGCTGCGTACTGCGGCGGCAAGGCCTGTTCTTCCCTGGCGTCTTTCCCTGTCGGCACCAGATATCATAGGACTGGCAGAAAATCTGGATCGCGTTGCCGCAGGAGATTCGGTACCCGGAATAACCCTGCTCCACCAAGAGCCAGAATCAATCGCGCAGGTTATACTCCTGTTTGCGGGAAATCCTGCCCAATGCCTGTCCCATGGCCGTTCCCTCTATGATAGCAATGCTACATTCCGCCGGGCGTTTGATAGTCTGGCAAGCCTGATCTCTGGGGGACATGCTGGATCTGACCTACTCTCTGTAGCAGAACATGCTGATGCCGCCACTCTTCTGGCAACCGGTATAGCTGTGCATATTGCCTTGGCGGAAGTTTGGTTGGGGGCAGGGCTGAAGCCGGACCAGATTATTACGTGTGGCCCCTCAGCTCTGGCTGCTGCGGCTGTCGCGGGCGTCCTGTCGTATGAGGACGCACTGTCTTTGGCCGCCTTGTGGGCCAGACAGCAGGCGGCATTACCGGACAGTGCCTTGCAGTCCATTCATGTGTCACCGGAGGTTATACCTTTCCAGTTGATTGTCGGTGAGACTTTGGTCAGTGCCAACGCAGACCGCATGTGGGAGACATTGTTTGCGAACACCCACATTCCTTTGCGTCTTCCTGTTTTATCCTCTGGGGCGGGAGTACGTGCCATCGTCAGTGTTGGTGTTCTGGAAAGCCGCGCAACAGACAAGGATCTATGGCTTGAATCCTGTCTACCAGATGTGCCGGCCAACCTGAGTGTGGGAGCAGCCCTTGGCATGGCTTTCCAGGCGGGTTTGGGCGTTCCTCCGGAAACTATAACAGGAGAAGGGAAAGGAAAGGTCTGGTTAACGCCACGGGCCTTGCAAGAGCAGCTATTCTGGTCGCCCGAGCCTCCTCTTGCCACGTTGTCAGACCATGATGAGGATGGTACGGGGTGGTCTGCTGCCTTGTCTGCGGCGCGGGCAGAGGCCATGCGGGCCAACCTTGATATCACCACATTGCAGCAAGACGAGCACTATGCTGAAGTGCTACATGCTGTGTATGTAGGGCAGGCCCTGCAAGCGCTGGGTTGCTTTGAAAGCCCGGATCAACAGCGCACTGTTGCCGATATTCTGCGGACGACAGCCATCAAGCCAAAGTTCCGGCAACTTGTTGCCCGTTTGCTGCGTGACCTTGCTGCTATTGGCGTACTGCGCAAAGAAGGCAAGATTTATACGGGCTTTACACCATTACCCCCGGATCAGATCCTTCCTGCTCTTGAAGCCCTGCGGCAGAGAGGCGATGAACAACTTGCAGCAGTGATCAAGCGGGGTGGGACGGCTTTTGCAGATATGTTGTCCGGGCGGGTTGATCCTGTTTCGGTCATTTTCCCCGATGGGTCATCGGAGGATGTGGCCGCCATGTATCGGCACAGCGCCCAATCTCGTCTGTTGAACGCAATTGTCGCCAAGGCCGTTGCAGCGCTGGCTGTCAAGCGTACCGCTCCCTTGTCTATTCTGGAAATAGGCGCCGGGACAGGAGGAACAACGTGGGATGTTGTTCATGCCCTGCCGGCTGATCGTGTGGAGCGTTATATCTTCACGGATCTTGGTTCTTTGTTTTTGTCACGCGCACGTACGACGTTTGCGGCTTTTCCCTTCATGGACTACCGCTCTTTTGACATGGAGAAGGACCCGCATGCCCAAGGCATTCCGGCACAGAGTCTCGATCTTGTCATTGCAGCCAATGTGCTCCACAACGCGTCGAACTTGGATGCCCTGATGAAACGTCTGGCGTGCTGCCTGCGCCCCGGCGGCGTGGTGATCATGCGTGAAATCACACAGCACCGTAAGCTGTTCGACTTTGTTTTTGGTCCCCTTGTTCCCAACCTGGATGATATCGACAGCCGGGATGGTAACGTCTTTGCATCTGTGGAACGCTGGCGGGCTGCGGCCTTGTCTGCCGGTTTCGCTGTGCTGGATGCCGTCCCTGACGGCAGTGTGCTGGCTGATGCCCTGCACGAGCATGTTTTGTTGTGTCGTATGCCAGGACAGCCTGCCGTCCTGTCGCATACACCAGCAATCGCTGATTCCGGCGAAACCTCCCGGGCTGTATCGGCCGGTGATTTGATCGAAACACTGTGGGATACCGCAGGGCAGGTTGGTCTTCCAACCCTTGCCCTGGAAGATATTTCCTTGGATCTGCATGCCCTGCCTTGTCCGGTACAGGGGCATGTTTCCGGTAAGGAGATTATCTTGCTTTCGCGCTGTGGGACCAGCCGGGTCGGATATGCCCGTGTCGGGACTCTTGGAGCTATTCAAATACCGGAGAATGGTCAGTCCAGGGATCTATCCGGGCGGATGGCAGACATGATCTGCCCGGGTGTTGTGGACGGTCGCATCCATATCCAACGCCTGCAACGCCGTCCTGGTTCTGTTGTGCATATTCTTGACCATGGGGGGCATGGGGTCGGCCTTGATACAGCCGGTTGCCCTGTGCTCGAATGGTTTGGTCTTCACCACGACGATAGGCCCCGTACAGAAGGATATCTGTACCGTCTGTGTCCTGTTCCCATGCACGATCTTGATCCTTCCGGGTCATTGCCAGATCTTCTTTTGTGTGTGGGTTCAGCAGACGGTTTGTCAGAGCTTGACCAAGCTCCTGTCATGGTGCCATGCCCTATATCCGATGATGATCCGTTTGCGGGTCTTGTCGCGTCAGCTCTTGACCTGCGGGATCGTGTTGTCTCTGCCCGAAAGGAAAACGGAGCGGTTGCCGTAACTCTTCTGACACATGGTGCCTTGAGCGTTACATCAACAGACGCAGTGTCCGGGGACAGCATGCAGGCAGCCTTGACAGGGTTGTTGCGGGTTATGGCGACCGAATATCCGTCTGTTACCCTGACGCTTGTGGACCGTGATCCTGCGGGGGACGATATTGCCCTGCTGAATCAGGCATTGCGGTCTTGCCGTGGGGGGCACTTTGCCCTGCGCGAGGGTCGTGTTCTGGCCGAGAAGCTGGAGCCTGTTGCCGCAGCAACACCACCCCTTCAGCCTGTTCCCGGGGATGTGGCCGTCTTGATCGGCGGCATTTCCGAGACGGGTCTGACAGTCGCGGGGCGACTGGGACAGAGGGGCTACAAGGACATTATTCTTGTTGGGCGTAACAAGCCGGGTTCCGGTTTGGCACCGGCCCTGAGAGCACTGAGGGAAAGTGGCATACGCGTTACAACGGCGGTTGCCGATGCTGGTCATCCCGAGGCTCTGTCCAAGGCGCTGGACAGGGCTGTACCCAAAGGCCAACAGGTCGGGATTCTCTTGCATTTGGCCGGCATTCTACACGACTCTCCTGTCGCAGCCCTGACATGGGATACCCTGGAGAGGGTTCTGCACCCGAAGGTTCGTGGTGCCCTGGCTCTGGGCAAGCTCCCCGGGCGGTTAATTCCCCGCCAGACTGTTTACTTCTCTTCTGCGGCAACAGTTCTGGGACCAGCAGGGCAAGCGGCCCATGCCATGGCCAATGGCATTCTGGAACGACTGGCTTCGCGCCAGACCGCGCTTGGACAGCCCACGACAGCAATATCATGGGGATTCTGGGGAGATATCCGGAAGGAAGACAGGGAAGCTCTGGCACAGACAATGGAGCGATCCGGAATGTTGGGGATGTCTTCCGCAATGGCGCTTGACCTGTTGGAGTCTGCACTGGCTTGTCCGGCCCCGGTCTATGTGGCTATGGCGGCGGACTGGAACAAGGTTGCCGTTCATGCAGGATCCTCACGGGTTCCGGCCCATCTGTCCGCTCTTGTTTCGCCCCACGTGACCGCATTGGTTCCGGAGGATATCAAGCCGGATGTCATAGCGTCCGAGAAAACAGATGCGCTGATGTGGTTGCGCCAGAGGCTTTTTACTTTGCTGAATCTGCCGCTTGAGCGGTTCTCCGAGGATGAGAACCTGATCCGGCTTGGTCTGGATTCCCTTATGTTCCTGGACCTGTGCCATACAATCCAGACCGAACTGGGTATCAAGGTCACGCCCGAGGCTGCCATTGATCATCCGACAGTTGCTGGTCTAGCCGGGCATATGGAGCGTCTACTTCAGATACATAACGGTGGGACAGTGGAACAAGCACCTGTTCCCGATATGGAGCAGGTGCCATGAGCCGGCCGCTGAGAATTATCGTGTGTGGAACTCGTTTCGGTGAAACGTATTTATCGGCCTTGCTCGAGGAAGATGCCGGTTTTGTTCTATCAGGCATTCTCGCACGCGGCAGCGAACGCTCGCAGGCTTTGTCCCGTGATTTGGGTGTTCCCCTTTATACCTCCACAGATGAAGTGCCGGACAATATCGATATTGCCTGCGTTGTTCTGCGGTCCACAGCTTTTGGCGGACCGGGAACGCGGGTGGCTGAAGCCTTGCTGCGTCGGGGCATTCATGTTTTGCAGGAGCATCCCGTCCACCCTTCGGATCTTTCACGTCTGGATGATGCCGCAACAGCTGGCCGGGCGTGCTGGCATGTCAATACGTTCTACCCTCATAGCCAGGCCGCGCGCCGTTTTATTGACTGCTTGCAGGCTTGGCGGCAGGTAAGGGATCCCGATTATATTACGCTGAGCACAAGTCCTCAGTTCTTGTGCTCAGCCCTTGATATCCTCGGGCGGGCCTTTGGTGGCCTGGATTGCTTCCGGGTTCTTGATTGTCCGCCATGGCCGGCTGATTTCTGCCGGAATCACAAGGCTCCTCCTCCATTCAATGTCATCCGGGCCGTGATTGGCTCCGTACCTTTGATCATGAATCTCCAAGGATGGGTTGATCCTCGTGATCTAGATCATCACGCAATGGTGATGCACAACATTGCCGCAGGATCCCGGGAAGCCCGTGTGGAGCTGGTAAACAGCTTTGGTCCGGTTGTTTGGTCCCACTCCCTCTATGTACCGGACTATGTGCGGGATGATGCCGGTGCCTCTGTTCTTGGCAACTGGACCAACAAGAAAGATCAGCGGCATTTTTCCTGTCCGACTGCCTTGGTTCTCGGAGATCCGCAGGGAGCATCCTTGATTGATTCCATGCGGGACGTGTTTCCGGACATTATTCTGTCAGCGTTGTCAGAGCTGCGGGATGCAATTGAACGGGCACAGCAGCAGCGCCTTCTGGCCGATGCTGCTGCACTGGGGCACGCGTGGCAGGCCTGCCTGCAGGCAATGGGGCCATTGTGTGAAGTGTCTCTGGATCCACCACCACCACCCGTCCCTGATCCCTTCCTGTATGTTGATGAGGGGCATCGTATGCCGGAGGTCACGTTATGACCCTATCATGCCGTCTGTCCGAGAATCGTTCTGTCTATGCCCTTCTGGATCGTGCGCTCTCTGACGATCATTTCCTGGCGGAGCAGGCTCTTTTTCTGAACTGGGGGTATGAGCCAATCCAGTCCTGCTCCACAGCCCGCGAGGCAGGTCATGGAACCAACGCGCGTCATATTCGCTTGGTGCACGAGCTGTTGGCCGATACCCCCCTGGATGGGCGGACTGTTCTGGATGTCGGTTGTGGGCGCGGGGGGCTTTTGTCCGTACTGGCGGCCCGTTGTTCGCCCCGGCGTCTTTCCGGACTTGACCTTTGTCCCGAGAATATCGCCTTCTGTCGCTCTCTTGCCGCCTTGCAGGGTATTCGTTTTCAGATCGCTGATGCCTGTTGTTTGCCTCAACCCGATGCCAGCATTGATGTTTTGGTTAATCTCGAAAGTGCGGGGGCTTATCCGGATCTGCCTGCCTTTTTAAGGCATGTGGCCCGTGTTCTGCGGATGGGTGGTGTTTTTCTATATGGTGATGTCCTTCCTGCGGACTCTGTCCCCGCTATGGTTGGTGCGCTTGATGCTCTGGGTCTGGAGTTGATCGATGACCGGGATGTTACGGCCAATGTCTTGGCTGCCCGGCGTCAGTCGGGGGACACGGAACAGCAGCTTTTCAAACGGATAGGCCACATGCCGGCGGCACTGTCAGATTTTCTTGATACATACAGGGCGGCTCCTGGAAGCCCCCTCTTCTGTGCAATGGAGAGAGGGCGAATTGTGTACAGGCTTATGCGATATCGCAAGATCCGCCGTGTCATGGATGGCCTGTCGCCTGAGATTCAGCATGCCCTGAAGCAGCGTGATCATCTTTTCCATGAGCATCTTGCGATTCAAAAACCACAGATCAAGACCAGAGTGCTGGTCAGTGAGCAAGCAGGAAAAGTCAGCCGTTGGCTGCCGTGGACACGTTCAGTCGGTTCTGATGCGGCCGTCCGTCTCTTTTGCTTGCCGTGGTCTGGTGGGAGTGCATCGGTATACCGGGGATGGGAACGTTTTCTCCCTGCAGGGATCGAGGTTTGTCCTGTCGAGCTGCCGGGACGTGGTACGCGCTTTGCCGACCCTCCCATTGATGCACTGGAGACATTAATTCCAGAGATGGCAGCAGCGCTGGAGCCTTTTCTGGACCGCCCTTTTGCTCTGTTCGGGCACAGTTTGGGCGCCCTTCTGGCTTTTGAACTGTCCAGCTTTCTGAGCCGCTCCCGGGGACATGCCCCTGTCCATGTCTTTGTATCCGGGCGCCGTCCTCCACAAGAACTTTCAGAACCACCCTTCCGGTATTGCATGGATGATGAAAGCCTGAAACGTAATCTGGTCTCTTTGGGTGGTATGCCCGAGGAAGTGCAAAGCAGCCCGGAGTTGCTTGCTTTGCTCTTGCCTGTGCTGCGTTCTGATTTTCGATTGACCGAGCAGTACAGCTACGATGGCAAGACCGCTCTGGATAGTCCGCTTACAGCCTATGTTGGATCCTGTGATCCCGAGGTGTCCGTATCGGTCATGCAGGATTGGAACAATGTATCAGCAGATACCTTCTCCCTGTGTACCATCCATGGCGATCATTTCTATCTTTTGGAGCCGGAATCCCGTCGCCATTTGCTGACGCATCTGGGGGCAACGTTGCTCCGTGGAGAATACATCATACAGCGAACGACTGCCAAATAGCGGCATCCGAAACACGCCATGACTGTTTTGTGACCTTGTTACCACCACAATGATATTGATAGTTAGTATCAGTTCTGGTTATGATCCCGCCTGTGGAATTGCTGCTTCTCCTTTAGGCGGACTGTCATAATGATAAGTGGGAACAACGTCTTGGCAGGTTATTCTGTTTTCGGGGAGGAGTCTGTTGCAGCGCCTGGGCAAACCTTGCTTGGTGGCAAACGGTGCGGGTTTATTGGTAAGATTAGTCGCTCCCTAACACTCTCCGGTTGTTCCTTACGCCTGTATGACTTTTATTCTGAAACAGGCTTGCAGCAGAAATGCTACCTGGAGCCAGTCTTTGTCATTTGTATCATGCTTGCAGGGTCAGCGCGCTTTGATACGGCAGACCAAAGCGAATACGTAGAATTTTCTGATGGATCTTGCTCCCTGCTTTACACGGACCAACCAGTTCAAGGGATGCTGTGCGTGCCATCCCACACGCAGGTGTCATCAGTTGAGTTACGCTTTCCTCCCCGCGCAGTCGAGGCGTTCTTGTCGACAACATCCGTCACTTTGGCAGGCTACCTGGAACGCTTGTCCGGCCAATGTCGATCAGATGTGCTACCGGTACAGTTCCCGGTTCCTTCCGTTATTCGTAATCTGGCGTCCGACATGCTGGGCAAGGGTCTTGAAAGTGGGTGTGATCGCTTATGGCAGGAAGCATGGTCTCTTGAAATTCTGGCGCATGTCCTGAGACGGTTGGAAGATCAGCCTGTAACCGGCGCTACGGTTCCGGCTACGGTTCTGTCACTTCGTGATCGTCGCAAGGTAGCTGAAGCCCACAGACTAATGGTTACGCAGCTGGATTATGAGTGGTCCATTCGTGAATTGGCAACAGCTGTTGGTCTGAATGAGAACAAGCTGAAGAAAGGATTTGGATGTCAGTTCGGATCTTCGGTTTATGCTTGTTTGCAAAAGCACAGGATGCAGGCAGCCGCTGATCTTCTGCGAAACTGCGCCGATAGCGTTACAGATGTTGCCCTAAGCGTTGGCTATTCAAGCCCGGCGCATTTTGCCAAGGTATTTCGCCGTTACCATGGTGTTTCTCCACGCGAGTTCAGGCGCATATAACAATCATTTGCAATTATAGTCCTGATCGCACTGGGTTCTGACCGGATCGCAGCAGAGGTAGTGCGGCATTGTACGTCATCTATAATTAGTTGCGTCTTTACACGTTCAGGTGATCCATGACATTTCGATCTGTTCTCTTGCCGTGCTGCGGCAGTCTTGTGGCTTTGGTCTTTGCTTCTCATGCATGGGCCCAAACATCCGGATCCCCGGCGCAGGGTGGCGCCCCAGCAGCGGCCCGTCTTGGAACAGTTACGGTTTCGGCCAAGCGTTCTGTTACCCTAGAGGATGTCAGCAGCGGCATTACCGTTCTATCGCATGAGGAACTGGAAAGCGCAGGTGTTCGTTCCGTGACAGACTTGGGCCGCGTGATCCCGGGGTTCTCTGCCGACCGACGCGGAAACAGCGCCTATACTGGTCTTTCCCTGCGCGGACTGGCTCCGCTTGATTACTACACGCCTTCAGTTGTTGTGTATGTGGACGGTGTCCCCCAGGACGCGTCGTTGATGGAACAAAGCCTTTCCAAGGTAGAGCGGATTGAGGTTCTGAAGGGGCCCCAGGGCACCTTGTATGGCAAGAATGCATATGCCGGCGTTATCAACATTGTGACCAAGAAACCGGGCAATACGATGAGCGGCTACGTCAAGACGACTGTTGCCAAACTGGGGCAGGGAGGTGAAGCGCATATAGCTTCCCCCTTGATCAAGGACCATCTGTACGCATCGATAACCGCCCGTGGTTTTCATCGGTCGGCACAGTCGGACTACATTCCGGCTGGATTGGACAAGTATGATGACGGACGTGACCAGCATATGAGCGGGCGGCTCCGCTATGCTCCTGTCGGGGGGCCGCTGGATATCGGGCTTGGCTTTGGTTATGACAAGACGATCGAGAAGAATATCTTCTTCAAGACAATGGATGATGTCAAAAAGAGGAAGGCCAATGCAAAGTATGGTTCCTTTGATCTCTCTGACGATATCCGGCGCCATGTCCATTCGGCATCCTTGGATATTGGGTATGATTTTGGCACTGTGGCCCTGAAATCGATTACAGGCTTACAGAAGCGGAATCATAACCGACGGATTATTCGTAAAGAGAGTGAGGCCCAAGATTCTATCTCTCAAGAGCTACGATTAGCATTCAATCCTGAGCACATCCCTGTCTCTGGCGTTGCTGGAGTTTATGGCGAACATATTGATTTTAAACGTAAATCTTCAATTCTTCGTAGTAAACTGAAGACCAAAAACTATGCTGTGTTTGGTGAGGCAACCTGGGAAGCGAGTGATCGCTTGTCTGTTACGGCCGGTGGGCGTTATGCTCATGATGTAGCTAACATTGATTACGATTATAATGACGGTACTGTAACGGCAATCTTCCGTAAAGATGACAGTTGGGGAGCATTCACACCAAAGGCGGCTGTCAACTGGAAATGGTCTGAAGATTTGGTGCAGTTTGCTTCGATAAGCCGTGGTTATAAGGCCGGGGGCTTTAACCGAACTGAACTTCGGAGTGGTGCTGATAGCCCATACAGCCCCGAGAAATCTTGGAATTATGAAATGGGACTGCGCAGTGACTTTCTTGATCGCAGGGCGCATCTGTCAGGGTCTCTATTTATGACAGACATTGACAATGCACAGATTTATGCGGGTCCCGTGGGACAACAAGCGCTCCACAATGGTGGTGAAGCCAGGGTAAAAGGGGCAGAGGTTGAAGCTCGAGCCAATCTGATGGCCGGCCTCGCCCTGTCTGCCGGAGCCTCGGTCAGTAATTCAAAGTTCACATCGGGTCCCAATACCGGCAAGAAGATGCCGTATACTCCGGAATGGTCAGCCAATACAGCGATCAGTTATTATCACGATGTGCCGTCCCTATCTGGATCTTTGGTGCCTAGGCTGGGTGTGAACTGGTATGGCAAGTCCTATATGGATGAGAACAACAAGTATGCACAAGGATCCTACAGCTTGGTTAATGCCCGTCTGAGCTATGAGTCAGAGGCAATAACGGTATCAGCCTTTGTTGACAACTTGTTTGACAAGGCATACCGCGTTAACGAATTTAATGCAGGGGATAATGCCATCCAGGCCGGTGATGGTCGCAATATTGGCTTGGAAGCTATTATTCGCTTCTAGATTTTTCTATATTACCCTTTACGCCCCGCTGTCTCGGCAGCGGGGCTGGCTGCTGCCAATCTCAGGCAAAATCTGTCAGGCGGCAGATCAGGCCATGACGCAGTTCAAAGAACGAGACGCCGCGTAGATCAATGCGCTGGCCTTCTTTCCAGCCATTGGGAAGGTCTGTTGCAACAATCGCGGCATAGTCCACTTCAAGGGCAACTGCATCGTGCCCGACAACAGCATGGCGGACAGACTGGCTGCGGACTGAAAAAGCACGGATGCTTTGTTCAGCAAGAGTTGTGAAGGCTTCTTTTCCCGCCAAGGTCAACCCGGGCATACCCCCGTTGACGCTCTCAAATATAATATCGTCAGACAGGGTTTCCAGCATGGCTGGAACGTTCTTCTGATTATAGGCATCAATGTACCCGACAACAGCGGTTGGCAGCAAACCGGGGGACATGATTTTCTCCACACCAAAGGGAACGAGAAATACAAAGCCGTACCTTATCTGTGTGGCACCAATGACAGCGTGAATCAAATGGAATCCTTGTGATATCTCTATCGTTGCCTGCAGATTATTTTGTTTTTTATGTGACGTCCCATCCAAAGTATCTGGATGGAAAAGTATTTTGGGTGCAGTCTGATGTGTGGGTCATTCCGGGTTTTATTGCCGGAATATGGGGGTGGTTATGGGTATGCGCCTTCTTGCTCCTGATCGGTACCGACGCATGCCGTGGCGTAACGGTCGCGGTATGACGACCGAGCTTGCCCGTGAACCGGAAGACGGAATGGGCAATTTTCTCTGGCGCATCAGTATCTCCGAGGTTAGCCGACAGGGGCCGTTCTCGTTGTTTCCCGGTTATGATCGTCTTGTTGCGGTTATTGAAGGGGAGGGTATGGATCTTCTGCTCGATGGGTCACTGGTCGAGAGGCTGAGCTGTAAAACAGAACCCTATACCTTTTCTGGCGATAGATTGGCTGAATGCCGTCTTATTGGCGGAATGATCCGGGACTTCAACCTGATTGTTGATCGCCATTATGGTCGTGCCACACTGCACCGCATTCGTAAAGGACCTGGTCTGACAGTGGGGGGGCTGGGGTCTGTCGTCTTGATCTATGCCGTCTCTGGCGAAGCCTGGATCCGGTTCCGGGAGCAGGATGAAGAACAACGGATTCGCCTAGAGGAAGAGTATACCTTGATCTTGGAGGGGGTGCAGGTTGAGATCACGTGCCCGGCAGCAGAATCCGAGGCCATTGTCTCTGAGGTCAGTATTGTTGGGCGTGCAAATTATCATATATGTGTTGGTGCAATTGAAGATAATACCTTGCCATAAGGCACCTCTCCGCTGTGGGGATGGTCATATCTTCCGTAGCGATGTAGAAAATGGGCAGCTCTGACAACAGCTGGCATTTGCGATGACACCCGTTCTTCCCATGTACCAAAAGCCTCCGTCCGGCCCGAAGGCAACATTCCGGTTGGCATCGGACTATGTTCCGGCCGGTGATCAGCCTGCTGCAATTGAAGCTTTGACCAAGGGCATCCTGGCCGGAGAACGGGATCAGGTTCTGTTGGGAGTAACGGGATCAGGAAAAACCTTCACGGCTGCCAAGGTTATTGAGGCATTGGGGCGCCCTGCTCTGGTAATGGCTCCCAACAAGACACTGGCTGCACAGCTGTATGCAGAAATGAAGGCATTCTTTCCCGACAACGCTGTCGAGTATTTTGTGTCGTATTACGATTATTATCAGCCTGAGGCTTATGTACCCCGTACTGATACGTACATCGAGAAGGATGCCTCGATCAACGAGCAGATCGACCGCATGCGCCATGCTGCAACCCGTGCAATCCTGGAACGCCGGGATGTGGTGATTGTCGCTTCTGTTTCCTGCTTGTATGGCCTTGGGTCTGTTGAAAGCTATTCTGCTATGCGGGTTGTGGTCCGCAAGGGCGATGTTCTTGACCGCGATGCGCTTATCCGGTCACTGGTATCCTTGCAATACAGGCGCAACAATGCTGGTTTCTCACGCGGGGATTTTCGTGTACGCGGGGATGTTGTCGAATTGTTTCCGGCTCACTATGAGGATCGAGCCTGGCGTATCGACTTGTTTGGTGACGAAGTTGATCGCATCGTTGAATTTGATCCCCTGACCGGCGAAGTGCTGCTGTCCCTTGCGGAAATGACCGTTTATCCCAACAGCCACCACGTTACGCCGCGTCCCGCCTTGTCCCAGGCTGCCAAGGGCATCCGTGCGGAGCTGAAAGAGCGTCTGAAGACCCTCTCGGTAGCAGGCAAACTTCTTGAGGAACAGCGCCTGCGGGAGCGGACACTTTTTGATCTGGAGATGTTGGAGACAACCGGCTTCTGCAAGGGAATCGAAAACTATTCCCGTTGGTTGACCGGGCGCAATCCGGGTGAGCCACCGCCAACACTCTTTGAATATCTTCCCGAAGATGCGGTACTCATCGTCGATGAGAGTCACGTAACAGTGCCCCAGATCGGGGGTATGTATCGTGGCGACTATAACCGCAAGTCAACGCTTGCTGATTATGGGTTCCGTCTGCCTTCTTGCGTGGACAATCGCCCACTGAAGTTCGAGGAATGGGATGCCATGCGTCCTGCGACGGTTTTTGTTTCAGCAACCCCGGGAGATTGGGAGCTGGAGCAGGCAGGTGGTGTGTTTGTCGAACAGGTTATTCGTCCTACCGGTTTGGTGGACCCAGTCTGCGAAGTGCGGCCTGTCGAATATCAAGTTGATGATCTTCTGGCGGAGGTACGCACCGTTTCAGCCTCGGGAGGCCGAACCTTGGTGACTGTGTTGACAAAGAAGATGGCTGAAGACCTGACTGAATTCTTGCATGATCAGGGTATCCGGGTTCGCTATATGCATTCCGATATCGAGACGCTGGAGCGGATCGAGATTATCCGTGATCTGCGTCTGGGTGTTTTTGATGTGCTTGTTGGGATCAACCTGTTGCGTGAAGGTCTGGACATTCCTGAATGTGCCTTGGTTGCCATCCTTGATGCTGACAAGGAGGGCTTCTTGCGTTCCACCCGTTCCTTGATCCAGACCATTGGCCGTGCAGCCCGTAATGTTGATGGCCGGGTTGTACTGTATGCAGACCGGATGACAGACAGTCTCGTTGCGGCTTTGGATGAAACGGCGCGGCGACGCGAGAGACAGCAAGCCTGGAATGTTGAGCATGGCATTACGCCCGAGAGTGTACGGTCTCGTATACTGGATGTCGTTGGGGATGTGAGTGGCCATGACTATGTGACCGTTGATACAGGTCCTGTCGGTATGGTTGCCCTGACGGGTCAGTCCCTGCAAGATGTTATCCGTGATCTGGACAAGAAAATGCGGGCCGCAGCTGGCAACCTCGAGTTCGAGGAAGCCGCACGTCTGCGCGATGAGATTCGCCGTCTTGAAGCCCTTGATCTGGAAGTTCCGGTTCCACCGCCGACATCTTCAACGATGGCTGGCAAGGCCAGATCATCGCGGCAACGACGTCCGTAACGTTAGAGTTCACCGTTCTCCAGAGCTCGTGCCAGTAGTTCAAGGGCGCGCATACCCCGCACCGAGTTCCCTTTCTCCGTAAGGGGAGGAGACCATACGCAGGCTGTCCCACGTCCGGGAATAACGGCCAGAATGCCCCCGCCAACGCCACTCTTTCCCGGCCAGCCAACACGGAACGAGAAGTCTCCCGTGCCGTCATACAAGCCGCACGTCAACATCAGGGAGCATACCTGCCGGGCTTCAACAGGCCCAAGAATCCGGTTCCCTTTCAGGGTCTTTCCACCTGTCGCAAGGAACAGGCCCGCCCGTGCCAGATCCACACAACTCATTGGTATGGAACACTGTTTGAAATAGGCTGTTGTAACGGCCTCTACAGGGTTCTCCATCCGCCCATGTGCTTTCAGGAAGTAAGCAATCGCGCGATTGCGGTCCCCGTGTAGGTATTCTGAACGAAAAACCGTATCGTCAAATACCAATTTGATATCTCCGGCAAGATGGCCGAGGAAATCGATGACGGCCCTGTCGGGCAGGGCAAAGCGGCTGACAATGGCATTGGTTACGGCCAAGGCACCGGCATTGATGAAGGGGTTTCGCGGTAGGCCATTCTCCTGCTCAAGCAGAACAAGCGAGTTGAAAGCTGTTCCTGAAGGTTCCCGTCCGACTCTCTCCCATAGTTCGTCCCCCCATGTTTGCAGGGCCAGAACCAGAGAAAACAGTTTGGATATACTCTGGATTGAGAAAGGGGAGAAGGCGTCGCCGGCTGTTGCCAGGCGTCCATCCAGCATTTGAAGCGCGATACCGAATCGATCCGGCGCAACACAGGCCAAGGCTGGTATATAATCAGCGACCTTGCCTTCCAGGGGTTCTGCCAGAATGCGATTATAAACGCGGTCAACAACGACCTGAAGCTCATCCACCGGATATGCTCCTGCCAAGGGGGCAAAGCCTCCCGCGATAGCGCCTTGTCCTAGCCGACAGAATTCCCTGCTGATAATTGAATGCGCAGCAATGACTCAAGGGCAGACTCAAGGGCTTCGGGAGAGGTAAAGTGGATGGCATGCATGCCAACCCGACGGGCCCCGTCAACATTATGCTGGTTGTCATCAATAAAAACGCAATCCTCTGCCTTAAGGTCGTTTCGCTGTAGCAAGACCTGATAAATTTCAGGATCCGGTTTTACCTGATGTTCCTCTCCAGATACAACAATGTCCCGGAACAGATCCATGAACGGATAGTTCTTGCGCGTTGTTTCAAAAGTGTCTGCTGCCCAGTTGGTAATGGCATACAAAGGAATATTGGCTGCATGCAGACGTTCAAGGATGGAAACCGTGCCCGCAATTGCCCCGGTTATACTGATATCAAAATTATCATGGTACTGACCTATGATATGAGCATATTGTGGATGGTTCTCGCGGAAGTTTCGCTCGGCTTCTATCCACGAGCGACCACGGTCCTGCTCCATATTCCACGATTCAAAGTCAACATCGTTCAGAAAAGACCGCGTTGCTTCCTTATCCCCCGAGAAAGCCGGAAGAAAGGCACGCGCAGGGTCCCAGCCGATCAGCACGCCCCCCAAATCAAAGACAACCACCGAAGGTCTTTTCTTTTTTTTAGGCTTACCTGAAGACATGCACAGCCTCATAATCGATCATTGTCCCAGATTATGACGTCATCAGTGCGGAAACAAGACCCGTTTTCCCAAGATATGTCATGGGGTAATGTGATCGTGTGATGAGGCACTCCTAACCCGGGCGTTTGTTATTTCTGCGAGGAATCATCACCAATAATATTCGGCCCGCTCTGCGTCGTCAGGCTTCCTGCCAGGATGACCGGGAACGTTCCTATTTTTATGTTCGTGAATGAAACGCCGTAAACAGAATCTATGACAGATGGAACAAGAACATCTTCAGGAGTTCCTGAGAGGCCAAGGCAACCTTTGTCCATAATGGCAATGTGGTCACAAAAACGGGCCGCCAGGCACAGGTCGTGCAGAACAATGGTGACAGAGCGATTCTCGCGTCTTGCCAAGTCGGCCAGAAGCTCGCACACAGCAATCTGGTGCGCTGGGTCCAAGTTGGCTGTTGGTTCGTCGGCCAAGATAACAGGGGTCTCTGTGGCTAAAACTCGCGCCAACATGACCTTTGCCTTTTCTCCGCCGGACAAGGTTGTTGCATCACGTTCGCCAAGACCTTGGATTCCCATGCGCTCCATCGCACTGTCAACCGCTTTGCAATCGGTTTTGCCGGATCTCCAGCGACCGGCCCACGGCAGGCGCCCCAATTCAACAACCTGCCGCACACTGAGTGACCAATGCAGGGTATGGCCCTGCGGTAAATACCCGACAAGACGTGCGCGTGACCTGGTTTCTGGTTCCGGTAATGATATACCACCCAGCGTAAAGGCTCCGCGGGCAGGAACAATGCCGGCGATGGCTTTCAGCAGTGTGCTTTTGCCAGCCCCGTTCGGGCCAATCAAACCGGTTAGCGCCCCTTTTGGTGCCTCAAATTGGTCAGCTTGTATTGTGACAGTGTGCCCCGGGGTGACAAGGACGGAGCAAGCCAGAAGGGATGTCATGCCTGAGAAACACCTTGCCGATACCGTAAGACAAGCGCGATGAAGAAGGGTGTCCCGACCAAGGCTGTCACAACGCCGATCATCATTTCCTGACGTGTTGGTATAATCCGGACCAAGCAGTCAGCAAGAACCAGCAACAAGGCCCCGCCAAGAGCCGAAGGAAGAAGAAGGTGGCTCGGTTTGCGGGATACCAAAGGACGAAGGAGATGGGGCACAACAAGGCCAACAAAGCCAATAGCACCCGTTACAGCGACAGCACCACCGACAGATGCAGCAATGCCGATAATAACAAGAGTATGAAGCCGTGCTATTTTTATACCCAAGCTTGATGCTGTTTCCAGCCCCAGAGAAAGAGCATCAAGTGCTCGACCGGTTGACAGGGCAATCAGGGATCCAACCAGAATAAATGGCGTACACAGAAGTACGTCATCCATCGAGCGATCTTTCAGGGATCCCATCAGCCACAGCACCATTTCACTGACAGCCCATGGATTGGGAGCCAGATTCAGGGCAACAGCCGTCAGGGCAACCGCAACACCGGAAATGGCCATGCCGCCCAGAACCAGATCCGTTCCATCCCGCCCTTTGCGGGCCAGTAAAGCCAGTACCAATGTCGCAATAGCCGCTGCTCCCAAGGCAAATAGGGGCACAGCCCATCCAGATGCAGACGACAGGCCATGGTAGAGGGCGACAACGGCACCGAGCCCTGCCGCTGGTGAAATACCTGTCAAGCCGGGTTCTGCCAGTGGATTGCGTAAAAGTCCCTGTAGTGTTGCCCCCGACAAACCAAGAGCGGCCCCAACCTCCAGCCCAAGCAGGAGTCTGGGGACTCGTATATCCTGAATCACCATGGTGATGCGTGGATCTCCCTTCCCAAGTATCCCTGCAAGGACATCGGCTAATGGCAACGATGTGGATCCGATACATAGACTGATAAGCGAAACAACGCCCAGAAGAACAGTCAAGGTGACAGAGAGTGGGATTATTCGCACTGTCCATCCTCCACTGTCCGGGGTGGCAGTGTCAGTAGCGCAGATGAAAGGTGTTCCGCTGCTTCCATGACGGTCCAGGTTGAACATGCCCACATGGCTCCGGGAACTGTAATGGCGGGAATTTTCTTCTCTCCTGACAGGTGTTGTAATTGCCGTGATGAAATATCCATTCCCCGCGAGTAATAGGGGGCATCGAAAAAGCTGGCCAGAAGAAGATCTGGGGGATCAAGCAGAAGGAGCTCGGGATCATGACGTGGCCATCCCTCAGCTTGTGTGACATTACGCAGGCCATTGAGAGCCATGATCGTATCAATGATGGTGCCCGGACCCGCGCTGTATCCACCCGGCGTTTGGTACAGGGCACGGCGATCAGCCCCGTTCCGTTGGTAGGCAGCAGCATCCAAGGAACGCTTCATGGCCTGTTTCAGCATCGTACCGCGCTCATGCTGACCAAGAGCCTCAGCGGCAAGATCAATTTGGTGGTCTATGCCTTCTACTGTCTCTGTCATGGGAAGGCGGACCACGCGAACGCCCGATCTTTCAAGGAGAGAGGCCATACGGTGATGGCTCCAAGCGTCTGTTATAACGACATCGGCACCAAGCTGGATGTAGGCTTCTGCCGACGGGGTTGGCCGCGGATATCCGGCACCTTTCCGGGCCATCCAGGATACATGAGGATCCGCCGCATCAGGCGATACAGCAACAATCTGATCTGGATCAGCCAGTTTCAGAATAACCTGATCGGCACACAGGGTGGCTGAAGCCACATGGGGTTTATGTGCAAAAACCCGCAAGGGAAAGCAGAACAAAAGGACGCTGACGGCCAATACAAGCATGCTGCTGTTATTGGGACGAGAAAAGGTCACCGGCGTATCCTCAATACTGAACCGTTAGACCAGCAAAGACAGAGCGCCCTGGTGTTCCGCGCCCATATTGTTCTTCATAACGACGGTTCAGCACATTCTCCATACGGCCATGTATGCGGAGGGTCTCGTTTACGGTCCACGCCAGTTTTAGGTCTGTAGCCCAATATTCACTTGCCCGCTGTCCAAACTGTGAAGCTTGGTCGCGGTACCGGAGGTTTGTTTGGGCATGCAGGGCAGGCGTTATGGCCCAGCCCAGTGACCCTGTTGCTTGATGAAGGGGCACGTCGCGCAGGCGTTCCCCGGTCAGTTGGTTTTCACTGATTTGCCATGTATGTGTACCACGTGCAGTCAAGGTGCTGGACAACTGCCATGAAAACTCGGTTTCTATACCGCGGGTTCGTACACGTGCCGTGTTTTCATAGCCGTCACTGTCAGAGCAGCCGGGACGGGTACCCTTCTTGGATGGCATGATCTGGTCTTTGATCATATTGTTGAACCAGTCCACATTCAGGATCACACGACCTGAATTCAGACGTTGCTGGACCCCTGCATCCCATCCTCTCAAACTTTCCGATGTGAGGTTTGGGTTGCCGCGACATGTATCATAACGCTCGTACAGACTAGGTGTTTGCCATGCTGTACCATAACTGCCGCGCACGGTTGTTTCGGTAAGAGCAATATGATACGCGGTTCCCAATTTCCAGTTTTCGTCACCGCCATGATGCGTTTGATTGTCGGTGCGGCCAGAGGCTGTAAAATCCAGATTATCGAGCGGGGTTATCCCTAACGTTACAAAGGCCCCATGCTTGCGCATTGATACATCGGTATTGGGCGATGGCGAGGTATAGTTCGGTGCAGAAAGATTGATCGAATCACGGCCCACATCAGCGCCAAACTGGATGTTGACAGATGGGTTCAGTGTCCACGTTCCAAGATAGTCCAAGCGACTTCTTTGGCCCTCGTACGTATCAGGCAGAGGAAAGTCACGGACGATCGCGTGTTCCGTTTTGCTGTCTGAAATGGCAATGACCTGCGTCAGGCCAAGGGATGGGGTCTTGTGTGTACCGGCCAACCTAGCTTGGTGACTGGTAAGATCGACGCTGTCAAATCTATCCTGCGTATTCCAGTCATAAAAACGATCCTCACGGGTATAGCGGACGAAGCTGTCAGCTCGTGCTTGCTCTGTTGCCTGAATACCCAAGCGGGCTGCTCCTCCCCACTGACGGTATCCATCACGCTCTGTGCCACCCCTGCGCCTATTATAGTCGGAGTAACCGCCCCTGTTCTCACCATGCAAGGACACACGGTAGTCTATGGGGCCAGACAGACCGGATATCATGGATTGTCCCCTACGAGTCTTATAGCTACCCAACTCCACAGCAGATTTTCCACTGAAAGGGGTATTCGCGCGCTTTGTTGTGATATTGATGACACCTCCGCCGGTATCAGCACCAAAACGTCCGGCCTGTGGGCCTCGCAGAACATCCACACTCTCAATATCGTCCATGTTCATACCAGAAACATAGAACTGGGACTGGGCCCTTGATGTGTCACTTACCTCTATCCCGTCGATAAAAACCCGTACGTTGCGGGCGCCTGCACCACGTAGCCTTAACTGTGCTTGGTCACCATATCCATTGGTATGACTGAGCGACAAGCCCGGTATGTGCTGGAAGACTTCATCCAGACGCGTGATCTGGTTACGCTGAATGTCTTCGGCCGTTACTGTGGACTGGCTGATGGTTGTCTGTTCTTGGGGAACGCCTGCCATGGCCGGAATTGTTTCACTGACCGTCAGCTGGGGAAGGGTGGATGATGCCGCTGCCAAGGTTGCCGGAAACAAGCATGAAATACTGAAAACAAGGAGACATGCTTTCAAAACGTTGCCCTCGATGTGGCGGGCACACCGTTCCCGGAGCAAGCCCGACAGAAAACCCGGCGTCACCAAGGAGCACCCCTGGTGACACTTTTCTTGGTGCTGCGCCACAACAACGAAAAGCTGCCACCGATACTACCCCGGTATCGGATGACGTGACGCTGTCTGTGGCAGGTCTCCTGGCTTGCGGGTCAACATCCTGTGCCACCTTCCCATCAGGCAAAACGCCGCCCTGACAGTGGTATGTCGGCACAGACTCTCCGCTTACAGTTGCGGGGACAGCCACATCAGGGAAGACCCCATAGAGAGGTTTTCCATCCGTTGTTCCCTTTTCATCCGGATACACGCGCATCCGGAACCACAGACGCAATGAAATCGCTAAACAAATGACACGTTTCTGTCAAGGGATGACGTTGAGCATCACCGGACGATTATGCCATCAGATTTTGAATTACTGTGTATGAAGATCTCTTTTTATGGGACATATAAGAGCATGTCTGTATCAGGGAGGAGCAGATTGCTGCGCTATGTTTGGATTGTTATCGGCATCCTGATGATAGGGATTGGTGCTGTTGGTATCCTGCTTCCGGGGGTACCAACAACCGTTTTCGTCTTGGTTGCCGTCTGGGCTTTTACGAAGGGCAATCCGGAATGGGCTGCACGTCTGGAAACCCACCCTGTTTTTGGTCCCTTGATCGAAGATTGGCGCCGGCACCGTGCCATTCCGTTATCAGCAAAGATAATGGCGGTTTCAATGATGGCAACCTCTCTTCTTGCTCTCTTTTTATGGTCACCCCTGCCATTTTACGGCATCGTCTTTATTGGTATTGTCATGGGACTTGTGGCTGCCTGGATTTTGTGCTGCCCTACGGCCCGCCCCTCAGATCGTTCTGCGGCGTCCGATCATCGGTCATGATGTCGGACACCGCAGAGTACGATCAGGCCAATTCGTTCCCCATCGTGAACAAGGCCGTCGTGCTGATTGCCGGGGATGGGGATGAACCTTGGTAAATACCTGTTTCAAGGTAATGAGTTACCGGATCAAGGCCGGCTTCTGCAAGTTGTGGATTCTGTTCTACGTACCACGAAACATCAAATAATGGATTGGGATCACGACCTTCCATCCATCCCTGTTCCTGAAAATGAGTCCATGGGTCGATACCAGCAGCGGCAACATCCGGATTCTGTTGCAGATAGAAACCAGCATCAAAACCAATGTTCATACTGGCCATGACCGTTGGATCACTTGTGATCTCAAGACTGGTGTCAAGGAATACAAGTCGTTCAATATCAAAGGCGACAATTTTCCCTTCAGGTGTATCAATTCGAATGCCAAGCCCGAAGTTTGTTACCTGAACATCTGACAGCGGGACGACAAAGGCTATGGAGTCAACGCCCTGCCCACCAACGACAAGATCAAAACCATGCGATGCATGAAATACATCATCTCCATCGCTTCCGTAGATCGCATCACTGCCGGATGTGCCAGCGATGATATCAGAGCCATCTGTACCACGAATAACTCTGGCATCTGATTTATTGACAAAAATAACACGGTCTGGCTGGCTAGCATCTTTGTAGGTGCTGTAATTATTTCCTTCCATCCAGTTCTTTATGGAGCGGAAATTGGTACCAATATCTGCCGCAGCCATACGCGTAGATACAACTCCGACCACATGCGGATCATCATCGCCTCCGCGCCACAAAGGTCCCCCGCTGTTGCCTGGGTACACCGCGTGTTCGTTGATATTGATGAAGCTGGTCGCGAAATTGTAGCTTGCCTTTGCGACGTTATCGATCATTTCCCCGTGGTATACGTCCGGGAAACCCGTGACATGCGTTAGGCCTTGGTAGAAAGTGTGGTCCATCTTCATGGTATCGCCCACGGAGGATACTTTCTGTTCGAATCCAAGAATGGCAACATCACGCCGCATTTCTTCGTAACCCATACGGCCGTCACCATCATCATCCACTCTGTTGCTTTGTACGGATGATGCCTTGAAAAACCCGAGCGGTGCACGGCCGGTGTCATATCCTGGTGCAACGCGAACCTCCGTCGCATAGCCTAGTTCTCCTCTGTATACGCAGTGAGCTGCTGTGAGAACATCATTTTCACCGACAATGACGCCGCTTCCCGTTGCGGCTACCCCTCCCGGCCATTTGGAATATACAAAGACAACCGATTTCCAAGGGGCATCTGTTGTGTTGTAGACCCTGGACATTTCCACCTCCCCCGAATTGTTCTCTCCAAGCATCCAGTCTTGTTGGTATACATACAAGATGCGTTCCGTTGGTGGGGCGATAAAATATTCGTGCAAGAGTCATATATGCCTTGTATAGGCGGGCTCAAGGCAACAGAGGCAGCAATATATATCAACAGATTATAACTATAAGCACTTGATAACCATATTTTTATTGTATGTTTACGTCTATTGCATATGGATGTATCTGTCCGGCGAACAAATAGCCTTTCGGGCGATAAGTTATGCGAAATATATTTACCCAGAGTTGACGTTTTATCTTTCGGAAGGCGTCATGCCAGAGACCTATTATTCTAATCTACCTTACAACGTAGACCTGCCTTGCGTAGGGTCTGACAGACGGCTTCCGCCTTGTCCTTGTCAGGAAACCCGCCAAGGCGGGCCCGGAACCAGTGGCGCTGACGTTTCCCCTTTTTCAGTTTTCCTGTTTCCTTTGGCCATAACTTGACTGTGTCTGCATCCACAAGGCGTTCGCGGGTCAGGCGGCGCCACAGAGCATCCAGTGCCGGTTTCTCGTACAGGCCTGCAAGGATAATCAGATATCCCTCTGGCTTCTCATCCGTATCCAGCATAATACCGGCAGGAATGGCTGGTCTTTTTCGTGCCAATGCGGGGAGGGTTTCTTCAACCGTCAGGCCGCCGCCCAAGGCGGAGAACAAGTCAATAACATACCGCGCTTGGTCAAGGCGGGCTTTGTGAATCTCATCCTGATCCCGCCGAAAGGTTCTTTCTGTATCGAGAAGAGTCATATAGTCGCTGGCACCAACAGTATATGACTGCTGGCTGAATTCCCAAGCGGTTCGTGAGGCATTCAGGGCTGCCTCTTGCGCCTTGTATCGCAGGGCACTGAAGTAAATTCCCGAAAGGGCATCTTCAACATCCCGCACGCCATCAACAAGAGCCTGGCCATAATTCTCGATCAACTCTTCATGACGTGCCTTTGCTAGATCGATCTGGCTGTTACGTTTGCCATAATCAAACAAGGTTGCCGTCAGATTGGCCGCCGCATTCCACATCAGGGTGTGTGGCCTGAACAGCGTGTCCATCGTCTTGCTTCCCGTACTTCCGCCAGCTGAAAGGTCAAGAGAAGGCAAGAGCCGTGCGCGGGCTGCATCGATATCGGCTTCCGCAGCAAGGAGTTCGGCCTCAGCTGCTTTTATGTCGGGACGCAGCAACAAAAGTTTTGGTGGTACGGCAGGAATATCTGCCGGGATAACCACATTATTCAGGCTGCTGGAAGACAGGGGAAGTTTGTCCGGTGTTGTACCGATCAGCCGTGCCAAACGGTGAACAAGCTCTGCCCTTGCCAACTCAAGAGATGGGATGGTAGCCCGCACGCTGCTGACAGCTGCTCGTTGCTGCTGGACTTCTATACCGGATGCGTCCCCTTCCTGTTGGCGCTTCAAAACAGAGGCAAGCAGCCTGTCCAGTGCTCGTTCAGTATCAACGGTAACGCGAACGCGGTCGCTCATGGAAAGGTATTCCATCCACGTACGAACAACCGATGCAACAACAGTTCGTTTGGTATTCTCCAGATTGAAGGCTGCTTGCCATATCCGCCGACCAGCCGCTTCGGCTGCGCTGTTGCGTTCACCCCATAGATCAATCCGCCAATCAACGCGGGCCCCAATGCGGAAACTGCGTTCTGAACGAGGATTTCCGCCTTTTGGAACCGAGCCAAGGCCATCAAGCGGGCTTTCAACATTGGCCTGCAAAGGCGCGGTCAACACGGGCAATTCGTCAGCGTAAATTGCTGCGGCGCGTGCTCTTTCCTGTTCCAGCTTGTAGAGCGCAATGCGAATATCGTGGTTCTGCACCAGGGCATGATCAACCAGCTGATTCAGCTCTTCAGAATCAAAAAGCAGCCACCATTCAGGAAGAGCTTCGTCCACAGGTACAGGAGCTGGCGCTTGGCGTGCCGTATCACTGATAAAAATGGTGGGTAGGGGAATGTCGGGGGTTTCACGGTCACCGCCCGGAAGAGCGCACCCGGACACAAGCAGAGGAAATACAAGACAACAGATAGTCCGTGCATTCCCTGTATATCCAAGCCACATTGTCCCTGATTCCCGATATCATTTCTGTATGCCAGCCGCGGTCATTATCTGGAAAAACATTTTTTCTGCAAGTGAAGGCGTGCCTCGGAGCCAAACATAATGCGATGATATCAGCATTGCAGGAGGCAGTATTTTGTTATCTTGATGCTGTTACAATAATTTCAACAAGATATTCAGGTGTTGCCAGACGTGATTCCCCGGTTGCACGCGCAGGGGCATATCCTTCTGGTACCCAAGTATCCCAAATTTGGTTCATTGCTTCAAAGTCAGCTATATCCGCGAGCCAGATCTGGGCAAACAGGATCTTGTTTTTGTTGCTACCTGCCAGTGCAAGCAACCTGTCAATCTCAGCCAAGGCCTGAGTCGTTTGCTCGGCAACGGTATATCCCGGTTCACCGACCTGTCCTGATAAATATATGGTCTCTCCATGAATAACGGCTTGACTCATGCGTTGGTCTGTTTCAATGCGGACAAGGGACATGTGGTATGATCCTCTGCAGAGTCTTGTCTGTTATTCATATATGAGGCCCGCAGGTGTAATACGTTCACTATGCGTTGGTCTATAGTGAACCGGATGTGTGGGGTGATTGATGTGTCCTTATTCAAACGGGATACCCCGGCACGCAGTGTGATGCCGGGGTGCGTGATTCCAGACAGAGCGCCTAGACTGCCTTGATATAGGGTCTCGCAAGCCCATGGACGGGCAGGGATGGTACAGAGAAGTATTTGTTCCTGTCGTAGCGTCGTTTGATCGTATCCTGGAAGGCAGGCAGCGTAATCAGCGTAGCTTCTGTGCCTGCTGCCAGAAGTTTTCCTTTGGCACATGCAAGGGCATAAACGGAAACGCTGTGAAATGCAGCATCAAATGCTGGAACAAATGTCCAGGTTCTCCCATCTTCCGATACTGCCAATTTGTTTGGCCCATAACCAGCGACGAGAAAAAGATTCTTGTTTTGGGAGGCAGGTACACACAAGGTAGAAAAAGCCCGCTTCAAGCCTGTGTTATACCCTGACCAAGTACGCCCATCAGTTGACATAGCAACCATACCATTATCGCCGGCGGCAAGAAAAACGCCTTTCCTCTCGCCTGTTTGCCCCCATGTGATGGAGCGGACCTGGAAATCGGCATCAAGTCCGGCGTCTGTGTTCGAGAAGGTGGTCCATGTGATGCCATCATGAGACACCGCAAAGCGGCCGCCCCAGTCTCCGGCAACAAACATGCCTTCTCCCGTATCTGTATAACCCCAGGCTAACGGGTTCCCTGTGATTGAATCTGACCCAATGTAGCATCTTGTGGGAGTAGCCCAGTGGAGTGCATCCTGTGACGTTGATGCGTTTCCGAGTGAATCCAGAACAACCAGGATATGCCGGTCGGGATCAAAAGCGATGCCCTGTACGACACCGATCAGGCCTGTATCCCGCCGTGTCCACAGCACACCATCGGGTGATGTTGCCAGCACACCGTCACGTCCACCGGCAATAAACGTCGAGCGTCCGTTTGGCAGTGGAGCCCAGAGTAGATCATATACCCGACTTTCCCCGAAGATATCTCGGGCGGCAGGTTGCTCTGTCCAGAATATCCCGTCCGGGGATGTTGCGATAATCCCTTGATATGTGCCTCGATGATAGCGCATACCCGTTGCAACCAGTACGTTTTCCCCTTCTGCTATCGTGTATATTGTACCTTCGTGAAAGATATCGGTTGCATTGCTCTGCTGCCACAGTGTTGGCAGGAGCTGCCCTGCCTGCTTGGATGTGTCCAGTTCCAGGGGGGCAAGATAGTCTGCCAGAGACGCCCATTCCTGCCGTTTGTAAATTCTTCCGTCTGCTGGTAGCCAGTCTGGTGTTACAGCTTTCAGCGACCAGCGTATATCGCCGACATTCCACGGGCTGAATTGTCCTACAGCCTCACTCCTGTTCTTCTTTTTATCTGAGTAATGAAGGTCAACTGATCTTCTCATTATTATTCTCTCTTATACGTTTCCAATGATTATATTTTATTATTATATGAGATCCAGCATTAGCGTGATGCGCGAATATAGGCACTCAAGCCATATGTTGGCTCTATGTAGGGTGTTATAGATTTGGTCTCAGGGTCATGGTGGGCCAAAGAAGGATATGATCTGGCCAACGATGTGATCGGAGCTTCTGATGCGGCAAAGTCGCTGCCACCCCCGACGAGGAGATTACCATTTACATGCACTCAGAGCGGTTATGTTGCAGATGTTCTTCCACGTCCATCTGTCTGTACGGACAGCCAGCGAACTTTTAACATATCTACCAATAACAAAAATTCAGCCTCCATTGTTAATATAATTACGTAACATTATTATTATTTAATTTATCAATAATATTCCCACTTGCTTGGTGGCCCCGCAAGTGGGACCACCAAGCGTTTAATGCAATGGAGGGAGGAAATTATTTGTCTTCTAGAATGGTAGAAATAATCCCAAAACCACGTGCTTTGTCGAAGTAGGTATTACCAACGCGAACCAGCAGTGTGGAGCAGAAATCATCAGCAAGATCAGAAAAATGATCTAGTACAGAGTCCGTGTCGCGTGGTGTGCGGTGACCGATGCGGGATGGACAACTCCCACGACGACTGAGAGCCCACCGGCTGGAAAGCGCAACAGCAAGAACAGAGCGCCAATCGATAGCATTGTCACTCATGCTGGAGGCGATATAAAGACGCGATCCATACGGGCTGTTTCTGCTGTGAGAGAGCTCCAGGCGCGGCGAGCCTTCGCGGCTGCTGCTGTCCAGGGACATCTGTGACCCGAAGTCACTCAAGGTGCGCCAGCTGTTTGTAATCAAGGCTTCTTCTTGTGTCATGGTCCATGTGCGACCACTGTCAAAGCCCGCGTCGTGGATGCTTTGTGCTAGATTGTGGAATCGCATGCCCTCAAAGTATGTTACGATAATTCTCAGAAGGGCGCGGGCAACGTCGGCTGTGCTGTCCTCGTCGTTGTTGGCAGCATTGTGTTCTGCAAGCGTTGCAATAGCGGAGCGTACCGTTCGCATGGAGGAGCGAAAGTTACCGCGATAGCGTTGCATATTGGCTTTATGCTCCAAGCTTGGATAGTCATAAGACATGTTCAGGTTTCTGGCGATGGTGTCTGGGATGGTCAAGTCCAGAGGTACGGCTGATGTATCGGCAGATGCGTAACGGTATGGTGGTGGTTCATACATTCTGTGGAACACACGGTGACCTGGTCGACCGTTGATGAAACCCAGGACGTAGAGGTCGTTGTTGCGTACAACCAGATCAACTTGTTGCAAGACGCTACTGTTGTCTTCGTTCAGAGCCGCCATGCTGACGATCGAGTACCCCCTGTCCCGTCGGGTGATACGCACGGCTTCTTCACCAGTGCTTTCCTGGTCCATTTCTTCCTGTGCCAGGGGGCTGGGTATCGTTTCCTGAGGCCCCTCTGGTACGGGCGCAATTTCGGTCAGGCTATCTCTCAGGCGCTGCACTTCCTGAAGGTAGGAATGATCTTGGGCCGACCCGGCTTCTGGCTGAGCCTCTGCATTCGGGTGAGCAACGTAAGTCGTATGATGCACAATGGCGTTTGCTGTGTGCGTGAATCCAAGAACTCCGCTGAAAGCAATGCTGATTGGAATAATCAAACATCTTCTTAAATTTACATTATTCATAGTTTATTGCCCTGCCTCTAAAGTCAGGCTCTTTATCCTGTCTTTATTGCAATCATACTGGGAGTCTGTTGCTCCACTTATCTTCATGCCTGTTGCCATTGACAAGAGAAGAAGCTTATACTCAGCTCTTCCTCCCTCTGTTTTTGCATTGTCCATCAGCTCATAGTACTTATTGTTGCTGAGCGTAAAATTTATATGCCCACTACCATGTGCCTTTACGCTTTTCACGTTCTCATTGTAAAAACATGCATGCGATACTCCATTAATTCCAAATATAATAAATGAAGATGCTGCAAATATTATTATTTTTTTCATTTATAATTCACTTATAACTAGCTGTTATATGCAACAATGCTTTTAACAAGACTACCACTACAGTGAGCATCATCACTATGACCAGTTACTCGTGTACCGCTGGCCATTGAAAGCATAAGCATCTGATGCATAGATTTTCCGCTTGTGGTGTTTGTGCCATCAATGAGCTTATAGCGCGTCTCGTTTCCCTCCACTTTGAATATTACTTCATTATTCCCATGAACTTTTACAAATTCTATGGGCTTCAATTCGAAGCATGTACCATATGTTGTAGCGTTAGCGCTAGATATGTACAGAGAAGACATTGCTGCAATAGAAATAAAAGATACAACTTTAGTGATTTTAGATTTCATTTTAATATCCAGTTTTATTGATTTATGATGTAAAGAGCTGATCCAAGTCCATTCTCATAGTAAGAATTTCCAATCCGGATCAGGGTATTCTTTGCTGCATTCTTTTCAGTCGGATCCTCGCAAGGATCTGTATACAGAGATAAGTCGCGAGGACGGCGCCTGACGGCCGGAGGGCAACTGTTGTGCCTAGCCAGATGCCATTGGGTTGCCAAGACAACAGCTGTTGTTCTATACCATGATTCATGCTGCAAATTGTTGAGGCTGGCAGAGAACCGATACATTCCCCCCTGAGCACGTAAGGCAAGGGTTTGTGTATTTGTGTCGTTCAATGCGTTAAGAGAGCCAAACTGTGTCAATTCGCGCCAAGCATTGGTGATCCGGGCCTCCCGTGGTGTTACGACCCATTCTTGCCCATTATCAAAACCCGCTTGTTCTATTGCTTGTGAAATGCTGCGAAAGCGTGCTCCTTCAAAATAGGCTACAATGATGCGGAGTATAGCTCCGGCCAGTCTTTTTTGGGCTCTCTCTGCTGTAGAACCTGAATATTCGGAGAGAGTCATGACCGCAGCACGCAGGGCTTCAAGAGAGATATCAAGATTCCCCATGTAGCGCCCTATACCAGCTGTATACTCCAGGTTTGGATAGTCATAGTTGAGATTGAGGTCTATTGTTCGATGTGTGGTCCAGCGTATGTCTGAGGGAGTGCCAAGTATTGATGGTAAAACAGGAACATGCGGTTCTCGTCTTTCCGGGGGGGTGCGCAGGCGATAGAAGGTCCTTTGTGTTGAAGGACCGTTTATGAACCCCATCACATAAAGGTCGCGGTCTCTTACAATCAGATCAACGCTTTGCTGTGTGCTCCTGTTATCCTCTGACAAGTTAATAAGTGTAATTGCAGAGTGATTGCGTGTTGTCCGTGTGATGCGTAAACTCATGGGTATGGCTTGCGCTATCCGCGCCAATGCATGGGGTAGATGGTTGCCCGTTGTTGATGTAGCCGTCGCAGGATTTGTCTGCACAACATATTCATGGACTGGCAACGCATCGGTCATAGCCCCCCGGAGACGCTCTATTTCGTGTGCATAGGTATGTTCTCCAGAGATTGATATAGCATTCGGATGTGCAAGATAAACGTTGTGCGATACTGCTCTTGCAGGATTGCACAGGATCAGGCAGGAAAGGGAGATGGTGACATAGGCTACTATGCTCATCTTCCATACTGCGGCAGTGCGTGCTGTTCCCATAGATGTCATTCTGTATGAAGAGCAATGCCCGTTACCACTTCTTGCGAGAAGTCTGAGCCGCGTTGATAAGATCTTATATTTTCTCTTGCAAGATGATATAAATACTTATTTGATTCAATGCTGTCATATTTGAATAATCTTTCCCAAGATATATGCCATGCATTATATCTGTGGCTGTATTTTTCCTCTAATTTGGCGTATATGGTATTCATAGAAAGAGAGTATTTATCATTATATTTATATTCTCCATAGACCACTTTTATGCCTCTTTTAATGTAAAAAATACAATTAAATTTTTTGTAAAAATATTTGGTTATTGCGCGGCGCGACAATTATTATGTATAATATAATAATTATAATTTATATTTAATTATGACTATAATTCTCTAATCAAGAATCATGCAGATTGATTCTTGAAACAGTACTTGAGGCACAGCTTGATGTGCCGTATCCAGCTGAAATTGTGTTTCCTGTGAGGAGAGAAGCAAGTAGTGTTTTATAGGCTGCCTGTGCATCTGCACGACTTATGTAATTGTAGTATTTAAACCAATTATCTTTAACCTTGAAGTGTATGTATTCATCTGATCCTATAGTAACCTGTCTTACTACTTCTTCTTTTATGCATGATCCATTATTGTAGTCATGGCTATCCTTCGGTGCGACTTCTGCATATGCTGGACTCATTGATATTATAGATACGGCAAAAAAAGTTACAAAAGCGGATTTCTTATTTTTTTTATACATGAAATATATGACCATTGATATTCAGTTCTAAGTGAGCAATAAATATACAATTTATTGCTTTTATGTCAAAAAATTTATTATTATCGTTATGATGAGAAATATATTTGTGATTAATCTTAGTTCTTATTATATAGAATTAGTTATGTAATTTAATCCATTATCTTCTGAAAAAAGATAACGTATTGGGCACTCAGACGCGTCATGTGTAACGTGGCGGCTTTTTTTCCATAAATGCACGCATTCCTTCGATGCTCTCTGGGTGATGCAGGGCTTCGCCAAAGTTCTGGGCTTCCAGATCCAGTTGGGTATCCAGCATGTTGTTGGCTGCAGCTTGTAAAAGCTTTTTCCCTCTCTCCATCGCGCATCTGGGGCCAAGGGCAATGAGCATGGCAAAGGTTCGCGCCGCTTCCGTCACTTCACCCTCGGGAACTATTTGCCGGATCAGGCCATAGTGATCAAGTTCGCGTGCCCATATCGGTTCCCCCAGAATGACCAGCCTAGAAGCCAGTGCGTGAGGTAACGACCGTGTCAGGAACCATGATCCGCCGCCGTCTGGGGTCAATCCAACCTGGACATATGCCATGGTGAAGCGAGCTGTTTCTGAAGCAATGATAAAGTCACATGCCAAGGCCATGCTGAAACCAGCCCCTGCGGCATCGCCCTCAACGGCAGCAATAACGGGTACAGGAGCGGATCGAATGGCCTTGATAAAGCCATGGAAGCTTTCAAACGCTGCTTGTGTTCTTTCCTGTGGCTGCTGACGCAATGTGGTCAGCATGCTTAAGTTACCACCTGAACAGAACGTACCTCCCGCACCTGTCAGGATAACAGATCGTATAGAGGTGTCATGCTTGATCTCTTCCAAGGCTTCGCGGCCTTTTTGGAATAAAACCTCTCCTACGGCATTCCGTGTTGCTGGGTCGTGCATGGTAATGACAAGAGCAGAATGCTCGCGCCGGATATCAACCGGAACATCAAGTTTAGGTATCTTTGTGGATGGTGTTGTCATATTCAATGCTCCCCTTCTCTTTCTAAAAGGGGGTGATAATAAACGTATTAATGGAATAGAGAAGTCGGTATTTTATACAATATATAATAATGTCATTTCTGTAAACGATACGGGTTTTTTGTAGTGGTCGCGTCATTCTACCTATTATTTGTTTCTTGCTCCTATCTGGCCTTATGTCTGAAATTTTTGCACGTTATATTGCTGTTTTCTATCAGTGATATTTAACTTGCACAGACATCCAGTGTTGTTTATCTGCATATACCTTGCTAAGGTACCTCAACTTATAGGATAAGTTGAGGGCCTTATGTCCATGGGAAAAACAATTGTTATTACAGGTGCAACATCAGGCATTGGCTTGGCGGTTGCCAAACATTTTGTTCAGGCCGGATGGAAGGCTGTGCTGATTGGGCGTCGTGCGGAACGTCTAGAAGAAGTACAACATCAGCTTGGTGGTCATGAGTGGGTTTGGCCTTTGTGTGTCGATATCCGCGATTCTGTGGCCATTGAAAAAGCATTGGCAGCCTTACCTAGTCGTTTTTCTGACATCACAACCTTGGTGAATAATGCCGGGTTGGCACTGGGCATGGAGCCTGCCCAGTCCTGTCGTCTTGAAGAGTGGCAAACGATGATCGATACCAATATAACAGGTCTTGTTCATGTTACACATAGCCTTCTACCTCGACTTGTTGCAGCGGGCAGCCGCGCCATCATTGTCAATATGGGGTCTATTGCCGGTACATACCCATATCCAGGCGGGAATGTATATGGTGCGACCAAGGCTTTTGTGCACCAGTTCAGCCTTAATTTACGCACGGACCTGCACGGTACCGGTGTGCGCGTCGCATGTATTGAGCCGGGAATGGTTGAAACCGAGTTTTCAGCGGTTCGCTTCCGTGATGACCTCGAACAAGCACGTTCCGTCTATGAAGGAGCAGCGGCCTTGCAGCCAGAGGATATAGCCGGGGCCATTCATTGGGTTGTCAGTCAACCCCCGCATGTCAATATTAACCGTATTGAAATCATGCCGACTACCCAGTCTTCGGCACCTTTACGGGTTTATCGATCATAAAAGGGTAGAAACCAGCCTGCGGATAACAGGCTGGTTTCCCCGACTGTCAACGGATCTGAAGCCAAGTTGTCTTCATTTCCGTATATTTGTCAAACGCATGCAAGGATTTGTCGCGGCCAATACCAGATTGGCGGTACCCCCCAAAGGGTACAGTGATATCGTCGGCATCATAGCAGTTTGCGTAAACAACTCCCGCTCTCAGAGAGCGGGAAACGGTGTGTATGGTGTTGACATTGTCACTCCACACGGCTGCAGCAAGACCATAGGTGCTGTCGTTGGCAATTCTCACAGCTTCCTCGACACTGTCGATGGTTATGATGGACAGGACAGGGCCAAAGATCTCTTCGCGAGCGATGCGCATCGAGTTATTTACGTTATCAAAAATGGTGGGTTCGATATAACAACCACCGTCAACAGGGTTGGCACGTCCTCCCCCCTTGATCACAAGACCACCTTCACGGCGTCCGGCATCAATATACCCCATGACCCGCTCGGTGTGGGTTTCATCAACCATGGCGCCAAGGCGGCAGGCAGGATCCAGAGGATCCATGGGTTGCATGGTGTCAGCATGTGCCAGAATCATACCTACAATTTGGTCCTTGATACGTCGGTCGACAACAAGACGGGAGCCTGCTGTGCACATTTCCCCCTGATTAAAGAAAATGGCTTCTGCGGCAGCCCGGGCCGCTTCATCCAGTACAGAACAGTCGCCCAGAATGATGTGAGCCGACTTGCCGCCACATTCCAACCCGACTTTCTTCATGTTGGAGCGGCCCGAATATTCCAGGAAATGCTTGCCTACTTCTGTGGAGCCGGTAAAGAAAACCCCGTCAACATCCATGTGAAGACCCAAAGCCTTGCCCGCTACGGTTCCATAACCAGGCACCACATTGAACACTCCGTCAGGAATGCCGGCTTCTGCTGCCAGAACAGCAAGCCGAATGGCGGTCAGGCTGGATTGTTCTGCAGGCTTGAGGATGACCGAATTTCCGGCCGCCAAGGCAGGGGCGATTTTCCAGGCGGCCATAATCATGGGGAAGTTCCATGGAACAACCGCAGCCACAACGCCCAAGGGTTCCCGTGTAATCATGGCTAGGGCGGATGTTGGAGCTGGTGCAATCTCGTCATACACCTTGTCAACGGCTTCGGCATACCAGCGGAATGTTCGTGCTGTTGCCCGGACATCACAATGAAGGCTGTCTGTAATGGGTTTACCCATATCAAGGGTTTCCAGCAGCGCTAGCTCCTCACGGTGATGCTCGATTTTCTCGGCAAAAGTCAGCAGGACTCTCTTGCGCTCTGATGGGTCAAGGCTGGACCATCGCCGATCCTGGAAAGCGGCCCGTGCGGAATCAACCGCCATATTAACGTCCGCAACCCCGCATGATGCCACGTCAGCCAATGGGCGGCCGTCGATCGGGCTATAAGATGTGAATACGTCCCCGGAAGCCGAATCCGTCAACTTGCCTCCGATAAAAGCTCTCCCTTCTATTCCTCGTGCCAAGGCAAGATCGGCCCGCGTTGCCCAGGTGGCACGATCAAGAATTTGCTTGTTCATCACAGTATCCTTTGTATCCGGCATAGAGCGCCAATCATCCTGACAGTTGCGAGTAACCAGAATTCTGTTGGTTGTTGATGCAGTGGGTCGACAAAAACAGGGGCCCAGGTGATGCTTCGAGGGTGCTGTAGCGCCCTGTGGATTAATACTATTATATTCTGGCTGGCCACGAAATATCTGGTCTTGCGGGAAGGAATAAAATGGATCCATGTCAGCCAGTTGGCGATCAGGCTTTTCGCCGCGAAGATCCTTATGGACGGTGGCCCGAGATGACCTATGGTGGCGCCCTCAGCTTTTTGAGGCGGCCCTATACGCGCAATTTGCAGGGCGTTGATGTTGCCGTTATGGGAATTCCCTTTGATGGTGCAGTTACCTATCGGCCAGGAGCCAGGCTTGGTCCACGAGCCATCCGAGCTGCATCGGTTTCCTTGGCTGAGCTGAAAGCTTTTCCGTTTGGCTTTGATCCTTTTACACGCTTGTCGGTGATTGATTACGGCGATTGTTTCCTGGATCCACATCATCCGGACGGCATTGTCGGAACGATTGAATGTGAGGCGCGCGCTATTCTGGACACAGGTACGCAACTTGTCAGTCTCGGGGGAGATCACTTTGTGACCTATCCCCTCTTGAGGGCTCATGCCGCAGTCCATGGCCCCTTGGCCTTGGTGCATTTTGATGCACATAGTGACACTTGGGATGATGATGGGTGTCGCGTGGACCATGGCACCATGTTTGCCCGTGCTGTACAGGAAGGACTGGTCGATGTGGCCCGTTCCGTTCAGCTTGGCATACGGACCCATAATGACCGGGATTATGGTTTTCGTGTCCTGACCGCACCATGGATCCATCGGGAAGGGCCGGGCAAGGCGTCTCAGATTGTCCGCGATCGTGTTGGTGGTGCGCCATGCTATGTTACGGTCGATATGGATTGTATGGATCCTGCATTTGCGCCTGGAACGGGTACCCCTGTTGTTGGCGGACTGTCCTCATACCAGTTCCTGGATATTTTACGGGGACTGAGCGGCCTGAAAATCGTCGGCGTTGATGTTGTTGAGGTGGCTCCTGCCTATGATATATCGGACATAACAGCACTGCTTGCTGCAACCGCCGCGCATGACTGTTTATGCCTGATGGCGGCAGACAGACCTGAATATGCTCCCGGTCGGCAAGAGAGGTGAAGCGTGCACATTGGTATTCTGGAAACCGGACGACCACCGGATGAACTGGTGAAACAGCATGGATCTTATGCGGACATGATCCGGGTCTTTCTGGCCCGTGAGGAACCGGATTGGTCGTTCTCCGTCTACCCGGTCATTGATGATGTGTTCCCGCAAGATGTATCGCTCTGCCAAGCATGGGTTATCAGTGGGTCTCGTCACGGTGTTTACGAGAATTTACCATGGATGGTTCGCCTGAAAACATTCCTTGGGCAGGCCATTGCAAAGTCTGTTCCCGTTGCAGGGATTTGTTTCGGACACCAAATCCTGGCTGAGGTCATGGGCGGTGTTGTCCGCAAATCCGAGCGGGGGTGGGGCATCGGTGTACAGGAGTATATGTTACAAACAGCTGACTCTTCTGGGAGCAGCTTGCAGTTACACGCCATCCATCAGGATCAGGTTGTGGTGTGTCCCCCTGGAGCAACGGTTCTTGCTTCTTCCTCTTTTTGTCCCTATGCGATGCTAGCTTATGGCAACAAAGCCCTCGGGATTCAGGCTCACCCGGAATTTTCCCGTGATTTCGAGGAAGATCTTTTGCTTCTGCGTCGAGGGCACACCCTGCCTCCAGATCTTGTTGATCAAGCGCTTACTCGTTTGGGGACGGAAAAAGTAAAGGCTGATTCTGCGGCACTTGCCCGTCATATCAGTACCTTTATCAAGGCTGGGATCTGTCAGACGTCATAATGACGATCCATCAGGCAGAGTCATCATGGAATAGCCGTCTGCATCGGTGTGTACGGTGTATGCATAGATACTCGTATATGATTCCTCCCGCGGTATGCCTTTTTCTACGGCGTGGGTATGTTACCTATAACCTCGACAAGAGGTATATTCATGGATGTGGTCATGGGAATATGGTCGGGTCCATCAAGACCATTATCACTTTTTCTCTTATATATCAGATCACTCCATATATTCCTTGAAGGAATAATGTTGGGGTTATCGTTACCGTATGTGACAGGATGTTAAGCTCCGGCTTTTTATGAATCGGGGTTATATGTGGAGAGAGTCGGGGTAATCATGCCCTAAGATCGGGGACAAACCTCACGTAGGCTGTTTCTGCTGTATCCAGAATTAATTATATATAGCAACACATTAAGCATATGCTCTGGTGCAGAATATTCCTTCCTAAAACATTTATTAATTTTACGAGGCCGAGCCGTTCGAAGTCTATAAGGGCAGGTATGTTACTTCCTACATTGCAATAGAGCCGCGTTAGCAGCCTGATCTGGAGCCATTGCGCAGGGTAGGGAGAAAGAGATGATTCAAGAACATATATGACGGGTGGTTGACGTCTTGCACACGTCAACCACCCGAATATCCCCTCACACAAAGCCGCAGACAAAGAGCGTGCTGCATGCTTAATCAGGGCTCACACACTTCCCTTGTAGCACAAGGAAGAGCTGTTAGGTACTGCCTTCCTGGTTATGTCAAAACTAAGCAGCCTCTTGGCGTCCTTGCGGGTAAAGACGACAAGGAGTTGAGACGTGAACGTTGCACAATATCGTTCAGCTGGTTGTGCCAAGCCAGCACCAACGGGGCATGTCCGCAAGGCCTATGGTCATTTTGATGCAGCTGTTGCTGTAGCAACCTGGAAAGGTCTTCCTGAAAGTATTTATCATCCGAAACAACTGCTAGAGCCTTTCCGCCGTTGCGGGAATCATCTTCCATTTCCCCGTGAAGCGCTCTCAACACTGGAGCTTTTGTTTGATTATTCCTCGCCAAAGGATTGGGAGCCCGGATGTTCGCCACTCGTTTTTCCTGGTAATGCAGAATTGGCCGGGTGCCTAGGCGTTAGTGAACGGACGATACGTAATCACCTGTCAGCACTCGAAAAAGCAGGATTTGTTTCTATCGAGAGGGGACCTGGAAATCGTCGTACCCCTGTGAGAGCTGCGGATGGATCAATTATCTCGGCGTATGGAATAAATTTGGCCTCTGTTGTTGAGAAATATACAGAGTTTCAAGGCGTCGCCCAGGAGTTGAAGGCGCAACGTCACAGATTGAAAAGTCAAAGGCGTTCTATTGGTGCTGCTTTGCAAGATATTCGTACTGCTGTTGACGCGTTGGATGTCCTGCTGTGGGAGCATCCTGAAAATACCTTTCTTCAGAAGGCACTAGATGCGGCCCAGCCCCTCCTTTTACAAGCAGAGGAACTTTTTAATCAGTTCTTGTGTCTTTACAATCGATTTTCATCAGCACCGGCTAATGAACAAATTTATTTTGAGCAAGATATTGCCAACATCGAAAAAAGAATGACTGACTATGCTGGGCATACGCATATGCTGACATTATCATGTATGCATAGATTTTATGAAGGTAATTCCGGTCAGCAGGAAACACATTTCCACCATATATCTACAAAAGAAAACAAAACAAAAAACAGCTCTCCAAAAAAAGTAGCCCGCTGCTCGGGATTTTCCGTTGCTCCTCTCTTCCCCAACCTTATAGAGGTAAAACCATTAACGTCTCTCCAGAAACCACAAACGGATCTCCTTAAGGATTTCTGTGCCCCCTTGTCGGCTGTTATTATTTCTCAGTTTCTTGAGAATCCAAAAGACGCAAATCCTGATAGCTGGTTTCATGCGGCAAGGATTTTAGCCCATCAGTTAGGAATATCCGAATGGGCTTGGGAAACGGGCTGCAAACAACATGGTCCTTTACAGGTAACGTTTGCTGTTGCTGTTGCTGCTATGAAACCGCAAGAATATATTTATAAAAGCAGGCAGGCTTTGTTGGCAGGTATGCTTCTGCGACCATCAGGGCAACTGAATGCTCTTGCCAGTTTCCATGCACTGCGTAAAAGAGAAAAAGTCTGATAGAAAACATACAGGGGAATTGTTCCTTTGTATCCAGCCGTTCATTGTCGTAAAGAGTGTTATTGGCAACTGGAAGGATAGAATTGTGAGGGATACAGCTGAAGCCGAGTCCTTGAAGATTACACTTCATGACGGTCGCCGAGTTGTTATTGACAGTTCTGCCATGCGTCCTGATGGCCAGACGCTTTATCCCGTTACAGCTGTAATTGCCAGTTTTGTTCTTGCACCTAATCATTGCGATGATGACAAGGAACAGCTGACAAGGGATGTATGTGACGCTCTTGAAAAAAGCACAAATGGGATTCTTGATGTTCTTGAGGCAGTTATACAGAAAAGCCTAATTGAATGTTATATCAAGGAAACACACGGAGCTCCGGAAGAAAGAGAAATTAATTTCAAAAGCACTCAACTTGTATGTCGGCGCATGGCTGAAGATATGGTCCGTGAAAAGGCATACCTGTCAAAACTTGCACGTTGGCTTGTCTTGAATGCCTCATCCTGGAAGGCAGAGGATGAAAGGCGTTCTGTCCCTGTTACATCAGACATGATAGGAAGCCTGATCGGTGTTTATGCCGAGGAAGCCGCACAGGCTATCGCTGAGTTGCTGTCTCCCCCTCATAAGCCATTGCCATATCTGGAAGAAATACTGGGTATCCGGGACCCTGGACATGATATGCGTCCGGGACTTCCCCGTGATATGCTTGTGGTTCTGTCTTCTGGCCACTTTCAAGGGCTGCGGGAGGCCCTCTATAAAAACACCTTTCGTCGGGTCGATGGTACCCCTTGGCCCACGGCCGAGTTAACCCGTGGCGGATCAACAGGATATGCCCAGCTGCGTCCTCCTGTTGTTGAACATGACCCTCATTTGCCTCGTGACCAGGTTCAGGCGTGGGCGCAAACAATGTGGAAGCAACAGTCCGAGTTATCAGATATTGACGCGGATGCACTGGATGCCTTGTGTGCTATTTACCTGAATCAAGCCAGAACCCCTGAAGATGGGGCGATTGCTGATGTTGATGAGATTCTCTCCATGCGCGGCCTGAAGCCCAAGCGAGGTGGGCAAGGCCGGCGAGGCGGATATGAACCCGAACAACGGGAAGAAATTATTCGGGCTTTAAGTCATATTCAGAACATTTGGCTCAATATTGCCGAAGTCAAAGTTTATGAGAGTGACCCCAAGGGAGGACGGTCAAAAAAGCCGGTAACCAAGACGTTGCAGAGCCGTCCTTTTATTATTACGGATCGTATGGGCCAAATCAGGCTGGACGGTTATATGGACGTTGAGCGGTTTATATTCCGTCCGGGCAAGGCATTTGCCAGCTTCTTATTCGGGTCTGGTCGGCAGACAGGATTATTGTTTCGCAAGGCGTTACAGTATGATCCATACAGGCGGAAGTGGGAAAAACGGCTGACCCGCTATGTTTCATGGCATTGGCGGGCTATTGCCAGAACGGGCCAGTTTGTTCAGGTCTATCGTGTTCAGACTCTTCTTGATGCTGTAGGAGAAGTTGTCAACGAGCGCTATCCATCAAAAACACGGGCTCGGCTCGAAAAGGCACTGGAGCAGTTGCAAGCTGATGGTGTGATTGCCGGGTGGCAGTATGACCGCTGGAACGAAAAAATTATTGAAAAGCGTGGATGGGGACAGGAGTGGGTTTTTGCAACCATAGCAATAGAAGCCCCGGATGAGGTCAAGGACTATTACAGGCAATTGTCCCGTGATGTTCCGCCCAACAAAGCTCTTCAGGTTATTTCCCCGCTTGCTGCCAAACACAAGGTGTCCCCCGATGGGTTGGCTGAAGCGATTAAGTCCCATCGTAAGAGAACAGGACAAAGCCAAATGCAGGTTGCAGAAATTCTGGGCATAAAGCAGGGTTATTTATCCAAGCTGGAACGCGGTAAGGCCTTGGCATCACCAAAGCTACAGAAGGCCATAGATAATTGGTTGGCCTCGGAAGCGGGATAAGCGATATTCCTGAATGATCAGGATAACCCCGACACGAATCCTGAATTATAACTAATACGAAACAGGCTGGAGTGTTGTGTGTGACGGAGTTTCCCCATAAATCTGCGATCGTTGCAAAACGAGAAAGCTGAGTTAGCATGTCAGTACGCGTGCGATTATGTCGTTGTGAGACAACGAGTTGGATTGTCGGGGGGGAGCCTGATACATTATCTTATCGCCAACGTGCTTGGCTGGAGTTAACAGGGATCCTTTCACCGGCATTTCCCGATACCATTCCGGGATTGTTTGCCGAGCCGTTGTTATCAAATGATGGGAAACATCTGGAATGGTGGTCATCTCTTCCGGGGCAGCCTGTCCCGTTGTCCTCGTTAACGTTGCCTGAACAAAATCGGGCTCGTGACCTCTTGTTCCAGAGGTTGGAGCTTGTACGGCGGTTAGGGGAACGTTATCAGCTTGCTGGCAATATTGCCCTTGCGGACTTGATTCAAAAAGCAACTGTAACTCCCGGATTTGACCAAGTTCTGGTACAGAATGGTCAACCGGTTATTATCGGATGGGGGTATGCGGGTTCTGGATTAAATCCACCTGTACCTCATGATACAGATTTTGTTGCTTCAGGACGTCGCTGGTGGCTGTGGTTGCTTGCTGTCCTGCTATTGTTGCTTTTGATCAGTTTTTTTCTGCACCGGTGTGATGATCTTCTTCCCTCGACAGGTGAAGAGGTAGAGCAGGCACCTGTAGCAGAAGAAGATCATAACGCATTGATTGCAGATATTCTTGATGCTGAACGCGAGGTTATGCGCCGTTTGGCTGAGTGTCGTGTATCAGATCAAAATGCGATGCTGGATTTGCCTGCCCCGGCCCCTGCTACTCCTCCTTCCGGTGATCTGAATCCGGTTGAAGAGGTTGTAAAACCGCCTGTTCCAGCTGTGAAACCACCCGTATTACCCGTCAAGCCAGCTGACACCCCGCCACAACAGGCAAACAAGGATGCACGGCCTGCCTCTTGTCCTCCCAAACCAAAAGCGTGGGAGAACCCCGAAGTGGCTGTTTTGCTTGATGCGTCGGGCAGTATGGGCTTGTCAGCAGATTTGAAACCCTCGCAGGTTCAGAGGCTCATGCGGCAGGTTATGGGTGGGAACAGCTCTGCGCTCTCGAAGCTACAGGGCGGCAGGTCGCGTCTTGATGCAGCCAAGGATGCTGTGGCAGATCTGACCAAGACACTACCCCGTCATATTGATCTTGGTCTTCTGGTTTTCGGGCGCTGCGAGGGAACAGATAATTACAAGTTCTTCAAAGCTGACGAGAGAACGCGCTTGCTGGAACAGCTGCGTTCGATCACACCCCGTCAGGGTACGCCCTTGGCCCGTGGTCTGGAGCGCGCCGGAACCATGCTTGATGGGGTCAGGGTACCCGGCACTATTGTTGTTGTTACTGACGGTGAAGATAGTTGCGGGGGCGATCCTTGTGCCGTTGCCCGTGCCTTGAAAGCACGGAAGCCCAACATCCGTATTAATGTTATCAGTGTTGATGGTTCTGGTGATGGGCGATGTATGGCCGAAACAACGGGGGGAAAGCTGATCCTTCCAAAGGACGGCCAAAGCTGGGATGATTTGTTCCGCGCCGCAAGTGGCCATGCACCTGTACCGCAGGGGTGTGAATGAGATGACAACATTGAAAGCTGACAGAGCCCGGGGCAGGGATACAATGGCACATGATCAGAACGGTACAGGTCCGCTGTTGCGAACGGGTTCCCTGCGTGATTTTTGTATGCTGGGTATTTCGGGAACCTCTTTGTTTTCGACAGCCTTGCAAATGCGGTCAACCATCAGACGCCAGATCGGAGATGATGTTGCCTCCCTGATGGCTATCCCTCAAATCAGGGCTGATGGTGTGACAATCGACTGGTATGCGCCTTCAGGGTCAAGGGTTATACCTTGGTCCGCTGCGACGTTGCAGGAACAGAAAGCAGTCCTTCCGAGGCTTCAGTCTGCACGTCACTGTGTTTCATCTCACGCTGGTCTTTTGGCGGATCGGCCCGCCATGTCCAGAGACTTTGAGCTGTTTGCCCGCTTGTTGCCGTTTGCCCTGTTTATTCCGGATGAAACACATATTTATCTGGTGGATGGACAGCCTGTGGTGACATTCTGGGGTTTCTCGCCATTGGCTGTACCGGGTGGGATAGATGTCTTGACCGGTCTTTCCTTGTCTTCTGCGCAGACCCCGATATCGCCTGTACAAATAGCCCAGCCATCCGGGTGGCCATGGTGGTTGTGGTTTCTGCTGGCGGTTCCTCTTGTTTTGCTGTTTCTGCTGCTTCTGATCTGGTTTATGCGTTGGTGGGCGTTGTCCCTTCCTGAGGAAAAGAGGGGCTTGTTGCCGTCTTGGCTGTCAGGGCCCCTTCTTGAAGATCAACACTCCATTATTCCGTTTCTTCCATTCCGGCAGGCTGTTGTCGTTGATGGTGCCAGCGGAAAAGCGGTTGCCCTTGATTCGGGACAAGGTGACATGACAGCCCCGTCCCCATCCGGCGGGACAGAACAGCTTGTGGAACCAGATAAAGGACAGAGTGATTCTCCCCCTGAATCCTCGCCTGCAGACAGAGCGGATGAGACCGACAAATCCGGATCATCACCAGAGGAGGGAAGTTCACCGCCGCCTGTTTCGCCCGATGAGGCTTCCTCTGCTGCAGAGGCCCTGCATATTCCACCTGAGGCGCTGCAAAGCGGACAGACTGATTTCCTCAATGGAACATGGCGTTCCCATACTGGTCTGGTTGATGGTGCTACCAGTTTACCTCTGGACGTGGAATATTCTTTTGACAAAGGTGCTGGAACCATGACCATTCGTCGCGGTGACGGCGTGGTTTGTACAGGTCCCGGAAATGCTCGCATGGACCAAGGGCGTCTGCACATCGATCAGGCAGAATCTGTCCGCTGTCCCGATGGTCGCGAGTTCGCGCCGTCACAGGTTGTGTGTGATCGTGATACAAACGGCAAAGCCCGGTGTCAGGGCGTTAATCCCGATGGAGCACGGTACCATGTTGATATAGGGCGTCAGTCCGGTCACTGATCAAGTTGCCCGAATGTTTATAGAAATATGGCCCTGAGTTTCTGAGAAAGGATAGTCATGCTGGCGGATGTTACCCGGCGGTCGGAAGAGGAAATCACGCTGATCATGCGAACCGGGATCCAGTTTGTGGATTTTGGTTTGACGCTTGATGCCCGCCGTGAGGCCCCCGGTCGTTTCGCCCGGGTGGCGGAAAGCCCGGTACCTGTTCGGCTGGAGAATGATCCTGTTCGGGATGCAACACTTCATCCTCGGTCGCGTTTGCCAATGCAGGACCATTCGGAACTTGAGACATCTGTGGGAGACAGTTTTGCTCTGCTGTCTGATGCATGGCTTCCTGTTCCGTTCCTGCGCCAGCAGGCCACAACGTTTGTTCAAGGGCCGGCTAATTGGGCCCGTGCACGCCTTTTCCCCCTTGAGTCTGGACAGGATCGCAATGGATATACACATCGTCTTGTTCTGGCCTTTGATACCAGTGTAACAGAGGAACGCGTGGGGACGGCCTATCTGGCGCCGACACTGGGTGATGTCGAAGGGGGTGTGCGTTTTGCCTTGGCCTGGCAGGGTGAGGATCCTGCTTGGTTTATGGCCCAGAGGTGGGTTTCCGGCTGGCTGGAGCAGGAGTTTTCGGACAGTGCGGCCACCCGGCTGCGCCTGTCGCGTGAGGATATTGAGGCGGGTATCAAGGCTGGTCTGCACTATACCCATTATCTGAATATCATAAGTTTGATTGGATCCTTGGTTCGTCCTCCGCGCATCAAGATCCTGTCCAATCGTTTCGATGATGTTTTGCCGTCCATTCCGGTTGATATGGTTCTGGATGTTGGTAATTCACGCACCTGCGGCATTCTGATCGAGGATCATCCCCAGCAGGCAAACGGCCTGAAATTGAGCTATACGCTTGAACTGCGGGATCTGGGGCGTGCCCATCAGGTGTGTACAGATCCTTTCGAAAGCCGTCTGGAGTTTGCCGAGGCAAGTTTTGGCCGGGTTGATCAATCGGTTCTCTCGGGCCGTAACGATGCATTCCTGTGGCCAACCCTTGCCCGCGTCGGGCCCGAGGCAGCACGGTTGGCTGCGCGACGCAAGGGCAGTGAGGGATCGACCGGCCTTTCAAGCCCCAAGAGGTATCTGTGGGATGACGAACGCTATGAGTCTGGCTGGCGTTTCAACGATGCTTTCAACCGCTCTGAAACAGAACCTCTTGCAACGGCGGCTCCCTTCGGGAACCTGATCAATGAAGAAGGAAAGGCGCTGTTTACCCTGCTGCCAGAGGAGCAGATCCAGGTTTTTGTGCCGCACTACAGTCGCAGTGCGCTGATGACATTCATGTTGGCTGAGGTGCTGGTTCAGGCTCTGGTGCAGATGAACAGTACCGGCCAACGCCTGAAGATGAGCCATGCCAACCTGCCACGCCGTCTCCGTTCTGTTATTCTGACGGTTCCTCCCTCCATGCCCCGTCCGGAACAACAGATTTTTCACGATGCCCTGGAACAGGCCGTTGGTCTTGTTTGGCGTTCCATGGGATGGTTCCCGGGAGACCCGGACACCAATACCCGGGAGCAGCAGGATGCATGCTGGCCGCCCTTGCCAGAGCGGCGTATCCAGTGGGATGAGGCCACTTGTGCGCAGGCCGTGTGGCTGTATTCGGAAACGGTCAACAATTTCGGTGGCAGACCGGAAGACTTCTTCCACGTCATGCGTAAGCCCCGTGCCGATGATCCGGGACGTCGCCTGCGGGTTGCAACAATCGATATTGGTGGCGGTACCACTGATCTTGTGGTGACTGACTACACCTTGGATGATGGCCGTGGGGGCAATGTTTATATCCTGCCGGAACAGCGGTTCCGCGATGGCTTTAAGATCGCCGGCGACGATATTGTTCTTGATGTGATTCGTAAGGTGATTCTTCCTGCCTTTGAGCAGGCTCTGAAGGATCACGGTGTTGTAACGCCGGCTGTTGTCCTGTCGCGTCTTGCCGGGAATGAGGCTGTTCCGGTTCCCGATCAGGTCAAGCGCCAGCAGCTGACACTCCAGGTTCTTTATCCTTTGGCCTTGCAGGTTCTGAAAAGGTGTGAGGCCCATGACCCCGTTGTCGGGGCAGATGTACAGTCTTTGACAGTAGCAGAACTGTTGGCAGACGGAGGACAGGGTGATCCTTCTGTGCCTGAAGATTTGCTTGGCTGGTTTGCCGCCGGTGTTGCACGTGCAGAAGGGGGAGGAGGGCTACCCTTCAACTTCTTGGCCGTTCGTCTTGTTGTCGACCCGGGGCGTCTGCACCGTTTGTTCCTGAGCGGCGGTATGGAGATTTGCAAGCCGGTGCAGGCTTTGTGTGAACTTGTTTATGCATATGACTGTGATGTCTTTCTTTTGTCAGGGCGTCCATCCCGCTTGCCGGGCGTGCAGGCCCTGTTCCGCAGTCTGCTTGCGTTGCCTCCGGATCGTCTGGTGGTTCTGCATGGTTATCGGACGGGAACGTGGTATCCCTTCCACCGTAATGCCCGCATCGATGATCCCAAGACAACGGCAGCTGTCGGGGCCATGCTTTGTGTTCTGGGGCAGGGGCGTATTCCCGGCTTCTTCTTCCGTTCCAATGTATTCCGTTTGTATTCCACTGTGCGTCATGTTGGCTTGATGGACAGCAATCGTCTTATCAAGGACGAGGATATCTATTATCGCGATATTGACTGGGATAATCCTGACTATCAGTTGCCCGAGGATGTCAGTTTTGAAATTCGGGGGCGGACCCTTCTTGGTTTCCGCCAGCTTTCGGCTCCTCGTTGGGGAGCAAGTCCATTATACCTGATTGATTTCAACAGAAATAATCGCAAGGCTGATACGGCTTTATATGGTGGTGGCCAAGGCGATGCTACGGTGCTGGATGTTACCTTGCGCCCCGGTCGCGGTCGGGCTGAAAAACTGGAAATCGGCCGGATTTCAGTGAGAGGAGGTGACCGCGACGGGCAGACATTCAGTCGGGATGCCCTGAAGATCCGCCTTTTCACCTTGTTGACACAGGGAATTGGTGAAGACAGCTATTGGCTGGATACTGGCAGTGTTGTTGGTTGATGGAGGCAGACGGTGAGTAAAGGGCCCGCAGTTGTGACGGCTACTCCCGAGGGATTGGTTGAGGCCTGCAAGGCACTTGCCGATGGCGTGGACGAAGGAATTTCTTGGGTTCGGGACGTGCGGCCGGACAGTGCGCGGCTTGACCGGGAGGCAGATGGAATCAGTATTCATCTGCACCGCGAGGGTGGTCGTGCCAGAAGATTGGCTGCCGCTGTGGCACAGCCCGTGGCTGTTGGCTTTTTCGGTCTGTCCCAAGCGGGGAAATCTTATCTGATATCGGCCTTGGCCCGTGGAAAGGGCGGGGCCCTTGAAACAGATATGGATGGTCAGCGACTGAACTTCATTGCCCATATTAATCCACCAGGAGGAGGCAAGGAAGCAACCGGCATCGTCACCCGCTTCACGCGCCGTCGTCTGCCAACACCAGCGGGTTTTCCTGTTGCCTTGCGTCTTTTCAGCGAAGCGGATCTGGTCCGGATTATTGGTAACAGCTTCTTTATGGACTTTGATCGTCAGAAGGTCAGCGTCTGTTCGGATCCGGCTGTTATCGCCCTGCGCTTGGATGCTGTTGCCCGTAAGTCATCACCTAGTCCAACAGGGGGGATGGGAGCTTCTGATGTTGTTGATCTGATGGATTATTTCAACAGTCGTTTTCCGCGTGACATGGAGCCGTACAAGGCTGGATTTTGGTTGCGGGCTGTAGATCTTGCCCCCCGCTTGGATACACGGGGTCGGGCGGAGCTATTCTCTCTGTTGTGGGGTGATATTCCGGAATTAACAGCTGTCTGGGTCCATCTGGCAGAGACGTTGCGGTCAATCGGTCATGCTCCACGGGTCTTTGCCGCACTGGATGCCTTGGTTGTGCCGGATGGAGCGGGTGGATTCAGCCAGAAAAACAGCATCATGAATGTTGATATGTTGGCAGGGCTCGGGCGAGATGGCATGGGGATGGTTCAGGTTGTAACCCATCAGGACTCGGCGAAAGAAAGTGCTGTTGCTGTTGCTCGTCCCGTTCTGGCGACCTTGGCCTGCGAGATGATTTTTTGCTTGGCGGACCCACCGCAGGCTTCCCTGCTTGAACAGGTTGATCTGCTTGATTTTCCCGGGTACCGCGGTCGCCTGAATGTGGGGCGTCTGGCCGATGTGGCAGAGCGTCTTGAAGGCCGTGACCCGGTTGCGGAACTTGTTCTGCGTGGCAAGGTTGCCTACCTTTTTGAACGGTATACCGAAGATCAGGAAATGAATGCCTTGGTCTTGTGCACACCTTGCCACAAGCAGTCCGATGTCAATGATCTGGGGCCGGCGTTGCAGGCATGGATCGAGTCAACGCAGGGGGCGACACCAGAAGAACGTTCCCGCCGGGATTCCGGGTTGGTGTGGACAATCACCATGTTTGATGAGCGTCTGAAACCTCGCCCTGATGAAACCATGGATCTGATCCGCGAGGGATGGGGCGGGATGATGCGCCTGACGTTGTTGGAGAAGTTCGAACAGTTTGAATGGGTCAACACTTGGGCCCCGAATCAGCCCTTTGACACGGTGTTTCTTGTGCGTAAACCCGGAATGGCTCCGGGCGTTATTGAAATGGAGGGACGGCAGGAAGTTGCCCTTGCCAAAGGACAGGAGCAACGTCTTGCGGCCATGCGTGGTACCTTTGTTGAGGATGCCAGCGTCAGGCGCCATGTCCGTGAACCTGCTACGGCGTGGGATTCGGCTTTGACGCTTGATGATGGAGGTATGGCGCGTCTGGCGGCCTATCTGGGTACGGTGGCAAAACCGGATGTAAAGCTGGGACGTATTGCCGAGCAGGTGTCCGATATCCGTGGGCGTCTGGTCTCATCTGTTCTTGGTCCTTTCTATCAGGTTGATGGTGAGGGCGCCGTTGCTCACAAACAGGAGCTGGCTCGTCAGGTGCAGATTGCCTTGCAGCAGCGGCTTGACCGTTTTGGCGAGCTTCTTCATGCCTTGCAGCCAACACATGAACGGCTGCGTACGTTGTATTACGACCTGGAAGAAACAGGTGCTGACGAAGGGCAGGATCATGCTGATCTGGAGACAGGGAGTCTGTTCAGCCTTGATCTGTCTGGTTTCGGCCCGGTTGTCACCGACCCTGCCCCCGCCTCCTCACCCGGGAAGGGGGGGCGGGCAGCTCGCTATGCCCGTGCTGTCATGTCTGACTGGATGCGGAGTATACGCGATATTCCCGCCAATATGCAGATGCACCGTTTTCTGGGTATGACCGGGGACACCCTGCAAATTCTGGTCGATGAGCTAATAACAGGTATGACACGGTGTCGCCTGGAGGCTCAGCTGATCGATGCCCTGCGGGAAGCCGAGGAAAGGGCTTCGACAACCCGTGGGCAACTGGCAGATCGGCAGACATTGGTTGCGGCAACATGTCTTGGATCTTGGCTAGACTGGCTTGGCTTTGGGGGTATCCCTACCGACAAGCGGCCTGTTTCCTCTCATATTGCGGGGCGTCGTCTGTTCTCTGCCCCTGCTCCTGTGGCTGATCCTCCTGATCTGCCAGACGCACCGATCAACTATCCAGCGCTGTATTTGGTCGACTGGATAGATGCATTTCGTGAAATGGCTGTGTCCAATGCCGGTCATCTTGCCGGCAGCGAGATTGGGCCGGAGCATAATCGTCGTTTGGGACGCCTTCTGGATCGTATGAAGGGGGCGCCTGTCTCCTGAGAGATGGAACCGTTGTTTATGGTGTCAAAAGCTGAACTTGTCCCCGATATCGAGCGTGGGCCAGGGTATACTGTTCTCAAGGTGTCCGGGCTGCCAGCGGGAAATGGGCGTTTGCAGATCCTGCGTAACCAGGGTCAGGATTTTCTGAACTCCTGCGGGGGTTGGCAGGCCGAGCAGTGCTGGCACGATGTGCATTTTGACAGCACGGGAAGAGCCTTTTTTGGTCCGCTTATTACGGATTGTCTTGCTGTCTTGCCGCCAAATGCCCGTATTCAGCTGACGGTCGAAAGCTCGGGGATTATGGCCCGTGGTGTGCAGGGCGTGACAGGTCTGTATCCATCACATGCTGCTGTTGCGGATGCTCCGGCTCCGCATGTAGAGCAGCTATTACCTGAGCCGATAGTGATGGAGCCGGTAGTCCTGTCTGATCCGGCTCCCGATATTCCTGCCAAAGAATCGCTCCCGGTCTCCGGTTCGGGTTCTTCTCTGGCAAAGTTCCTGCTGCCCGCAGCTCTTGTTCTGGCCTTGTGTGTCGTTGCCGGTGGTTTCTGGTACTGGGATGATTCTCATACCCCGTCAGATTCTTTTGTTCTTCAGCCTGCACAGGATGGGGGGCACCGTACCGCGCCAGCGGATGTAAAAACGCGCGAGGATCTGGCCGCATTTCTTGGCAGCTCACCTTCTGTGGATGAGGCCGTAGATTTAGCGGATGACCTGATGCGCCGTGAAAAGGCTGATCTGGCGATGTTGGCCTACCGGTACGCTGCACGGTCGGGGCACCCTGGTGCATCTCTGGCCTTGGGGCGGTTTTATGATCCCGAAACACATCAGCCAGGTTCCAGCCCGATTGAAAAGCCGGATGCGGAAACAGCAGCTTATTGGTACGAGCCGGCTGCGCTGTCCGGTCATGCAGAAGCCCAAAGAAGGCTGGGCCAGATTCTTCTTGCTCTTGATCCGAATGGTTATGGTCGCGCAAAAGGTCTGGACTGGTTGCGCAAGGCTGCGGCCTCTGGTGATGACGTGGCGAAGTCTGTTCTGCGTGATCTGGGAGAGTAGGATGGTGCGGGCCAAAGTTGCCATTTATCGCGCGTCAGTTCGCATGCTGATGTTCTTTACCGTGATCCTGTGTGTTGGTCAGGCACTTACCGCATACGCACGTTCTCCCCTGATCATGCCGGGCAAGACAACCCTTTATGAAAGGGTGCTGACCCGTCCGGGTACTGTCCTCAAGCGCAGTCCGGGTGATGGGCCGGGCATGCAACAGCCGGCCCTGACCCGTTTCTATGTTTATGACCGCAAGATAATAGGCGATGTTCCCTGGCTTGAAGTTGGCCTGACAGCCAACGGCCAGGTCGATGGCTGGGTTGAGGCTGGATTTACATTACCTTGGAAACAGCAGCTGACATTGGCCTTCACCAATCCGTCCGGGCGCGAGCGGGCGTTGTTGTTCCGGGACAGGGACAGCCTTGCCTCCGTTGTTGAAGCCGATCAACCGGCCCTGCGCATCGATCCCTTGCGCAAGGCGGTGCTGGCAGGTGGGCATGATCCCCATATCGTGTCTGTAGAGCCTGAAAACTACGTTGACCTTGCCAGTCATTTTTACCTTCTTCCCATCCTTCAGGCGGAGGAAACCTTCAGCGGCCATGGGCACCGTGTTCGGATGCTGGAAATTGCTTCCGTCAGTCGTGATGGGGGCAAGGCTGTTGCCGCGCCAACACCTTCTCCCGGGGGTGTCAGCGCGTTGCGGAACTTTACGGCCGCTGTTGTTTTTGTGATTGATTCCACAGTTTCAATGGGCCCCTACATTGACCGTACTCGTGAAGCGGTGCGGCGAATTTACGGTCATATCGAGAAGGCAGGGCTTCTGGATCAGGTGCGATTCGGCATGATTGCCTTTCGTTCCAATGTCGATCGCACCCCGGAACTGGACTATGTATCCAAGGTGTTTGCCGATCCATCCGAGGTGCGCAGCGGTAAAGAATTCCTGGATCGTGTTGCGGACTTGAAGGCGGCAACTGTGTCTTCTGCGCGTTTTTCCGAAGATGCCTATGCCGGTATCATGACGGCAGTGGAGCGTATCCAATGGTCTTCTTTCGGTGGGCGGTATGTGATCCTTATCACCGATGCCGGTGCCTTGCGGGGTCAGGATCCCCTGTCGTCAACCCGACTGGATGCGGCCCAGGTTCGGCTTGAGGCCCAGCACCGCGGGCTTGCCGTTTATGCCCTTCACCTGAAAACCCCGGCCGGGAAAGCCAATCATGCTGAAGCGGAGGCCCAGTACAAGGATCTGACCCGTCATCCCCTTTTGCAGCGTCCACTGTATTATCCTGTTGAATCAGGGGCTGTGGATGTTTTTGGTGCAATGGTGGATGCCTTGGGTGATGCGATTGTCGAGCAGGTTGGTGCTGCCCGGCGCGGTGAGTCGGTTCCGGGTGCTGCCCGGACAGCAGATCCCGGCTATGTGCAATCAGGAGGTAGTCTGTCGCGTGTTCGTCAGGACGCGGCCATGTTGGGGCATGCCATGCAGCTGGCCTGGCTTGGTCGTACGGAAGGAACACAGGCTCCGCCTCTCTTTTCGGCATGGATTGCCGACCGTGACCTTGAACATCCTGAGATACCAACAACTGAAGTTCGCGTTCTGCTGACCCGGAACCAGCTTTCGGATTTGCGGCAGGTGTTGCAGACAATCAGTACGGCAGGGCAGGCGGCGCAACTGTCACCGGGCGATTTCTTTGCCCAACTGCGGTCTGTTGCGGCAACGCTGGGTCGCGATCCCAACATTGTGAAACGTGACAAGGCTCGTCGGTTGGCGGATCTGGGGTTGCTTGGTGAATATCTGGACGACCTGCCCTATAGGTCCAAGGTTCTGGACCTTGACCAACAGACATGGTCAAGCTGGAGCATAAGCCAGCAACAGGCTTTCCTTGACGAAATAGAACGGAAACTCCGCCTGTACCAGGTGTATAATGATGATGTCAGCCGCTGGGTTTCCTTGGATGGCGGTCTTGATCCCGGAGAGGCGGTGTATCCGGTTCCTCTGGATGCTATGCCGTGAGCACGCGTGTTCTTGATATCCAGTCCCTGGAAGGGTCTCGCGGGGGATTTCGTTTCGTCCTTCCGTCCCTGACCTTGTCTTCCGGGCAGGCAATGATTGTGACAGGGCCAAGTGGTTGTGGCAAAAGTACCTTGCTGGATATCCTTGGCTTGGTTCTGCAACCGGGATCGGCAGGCACCTTCCAGGTCCGGGGTGTTGATATCCCAGCTTTGTGGGCGCTGGGGCAGGAGGATGTCTTGGCCCGGCTTAGGGCCGAACGTCTTGGTTATATTCTCCAGACCGGGGGATTGCTGCCTTTCGTGGATGTCTTGGCCAACATACGGCTTTCAGCGCGAGAGGCGTTTGTCTTGGATCCTGCGTGGGAAGGTTATCTGCTTGATGTGCTTGGTTTGCGCTCCCTTGTATCCCTGATGCCCTCGGCTCTGTCCATTGGTGAGCGCCAACGGGTGGCAGTGGCCCGCGCTCTTTTGTATCGCCCTGATCTAGTGCTTGCTGACGAGCCAACGGCAGCGCTTGATCCGGCTCGTGCTGCTGATGTCATGGCCCTGTTGCTGGAATTGGCGAAAGCATCCGGATCTGCCTTGGTTTTTGTCAGTCACGACCAGTCCCTTGTTGGCAGTATGGAGTTGCCAACACTGGTTGGATCTTCCGCTCAGGATACATCTGGTTCCCGGACCCTTTTTACATGGAAAGGAGCTCCCCCGTGATGGCCTGGCGTATTATCCGGTTATCGTGGGCCGATTGCCGCCATGACTGGCGTGTGGCGATGTGCCAAATCTTGGCGCTTGCTGCGGTTATGGCGCCGCTTCTGGTTCTTCTGGGTCTGAAAACCGGTATTGTCGAGACCCTGCGATTCCGTCTTCTCCAGGATCCTCGGAATTTGGAGATTCTGCTTGTCGGGAACTATCGGCTGGGTCCGGACTGGTTCGGGAAATTGAAGGCGCTGCCAGAGGTTGGATTTGTGATACCGCGGACCCGTTCCCTGTCGGCAACGCTGGATGTGCGTACAGCTTCTGGTCGCTCTGTCGAAGGGATGGAGCTTGTGCCTTCTGGCCCCGGTGATCCATTGTTTTTGCCGGTTGGGCCTTTTCCATCCGGCTTTGACCGGATCGTTCTGAGCCGGGCGGCAGCAGATCGGCTGGGTGCCAAGGAAGAGGATACCTTGACAGGGTTTTTGACCCGTACGGTATCCGGAGAACGGCAGGTCATACAGTTGCCGCTGGTTGTTACCGCTATACTGCCCGAAGATCGTTTCCCAAGGCCTGCTGCCTTTGTTGCCTTGTCCTTGCTGGTTGCCGCCGAGGACTGGCGTGACGGACGAGCAGATACACTGTCAGACCCCGCGAATATGGATACACGCTCTTTTGCCAGTGCACGGCTTTTTGCGCGTGATCTTGATGGTGTTGTTACCTTGGCGGCTCGTCTTCGTGCGGAGGGGATGGAAGTCAGAACACGTGCCAATGATATCGAGATGGTGCAGGCTGTGGACCGGGTCCTGACCTATATTTTTTCTGTTCTCGCATTGCTGGCAACGGGTGGGTTTGTCTTGTCCATGGCAGCAGGGTTATGGGCCGATGTCGAGCGGCGAAAGCGTGATCTGGCCCTGTTGCGTCTTGTCGGCTTTGATGGTCGTTCTGCAGCACTGTTCCCGGTAACGCGGGCGCTTCTGGTGGCGGCATGTGGTATTGCTGTGTCACTTGTGTTGTATGCCATTGTGGCCGCTTTGTTCAACAGAACCTTGACGACCAATCTGTCGGGAGAGGGGTTCGTGTGTGATCTTGATCTTTGGTCCGTTGTGATTGCTGCCCTTCTGACCTTAGTTTTGTCCGCCTTGTCGGCAGCGGTTGCGATGCTTCGGATTCTGGCGCTTGAGCCAGCGGAGAGTCTGCGTGATGTCTAGGTCCTTTTTTGTTTTCCTGCTCTTCTTGTGTTCCTCATCGGCAACGTGGGCACGATGGGATGAGAAGTACTATAATCCGAAGCCTATGCAGGATGATGTCATCATTCCATTGCCATGTGACGGAGCCATGGTCTTCCGAAAGGTGGCGATACCGGTTGATGGCCCCTTGGGTGACAGGCGGCTTGTCCTTGGCAGTACCGCCGGCGGTCCCGGCTATCTTGAGGGCACACGAACCGAATGGTTGGCGGGGGGATTTCGTGATAGCCCGGTTCAGACCTACTTCCTGATGGCGCGTTATGAAACCAATGTTCTTCAATATCAGTCTGTCATGGGGTCCGGCTGTCCTGTTCCCGGACCTCAGGGCCGGTTGCCCCAGGGGGCTGTTGGCTGGTTCGATGCGCTGTCTTTTACCGAGAAGTTGACCACTTGGTTGCGCAAGACACAGCCCGACTCTCTTCCGCGTCAGGGAGATGAGGCTGGCTTTGTCCGTCTGCCTACCGAGACCGAATGGGAATATGCGGCCAAGGGTGGTGCATCCGTATCCCCTGCGGATTTTAACGAGCCTGTTTTTCCCATCAAGGAATCGCTGTCTCGCCATGCCTGGTATGCCGGCACGCAATCTGCCAACGGTAAGCCACAGTTTGTCGGCCTTCTTGAGCCAGGTCCGTTGGGCTTGCATGACATGCTGGGTAATCTGGATGAGATTGTGCTGGATACGTTTCATTTGGTTCGACCTGGACGGTATCATGGTCAGCCGGGAGGTTTTGTCGTCCGTGGGGGGCACTACATGACTGCAGAAGCAGACATCCGCACGTCTCTGCGTTCCGAGATTCCTTTCTTTGATGCGTCAGGACCACGCCGGGTAGCAACAACAGGTTTCCGTGTTGTGATGTCCGTTCCGGCCCTGACGTCCCGGGCCACCGCAAAATCAGTCCAGGAGGCGTGGAACCATTTGGGATCAGAAGCAGGCGGGGATGAGGGGCCACGAGCTAAAACACCGTCTGCGGATTTGTCTCTTCTGGCTGACACAGTCGCCGACCCGGTTCTGGAACGTCGTCTGCGCGAGATAGGGAACAGGCTGAAAGCTGATCTGGCCGCCCGTGATGAGGCTCGTGACCGGGCTGTACGCACTACGCTCAGGATGGGAGCCTTTTTGGGGCAGAAACTATCCGATGATGGACAGTGGGTTGCCCAGCTTGAATCAATCTGGAAGAACCAGCACAATAGTGAACCCGAGGGTGAGCGGGCATCAAGCTACCGTCAACAGCTTGATGAAAATACTGCGGCCTTGCAGGATAATCTGAGGTATTACGCTGATACGGTTGTTCGTACAGCAGAAGAGTATGACGAGGCCACTTTGTCACGGCAAAAGAGTATTCTGGTTGTCGAGATGAAGAATCTGGGCTTGTCTCACCTGTTACCGTATATCGATCGCCATCTATCACACGTTCTGGTATATCGTACGAACCAGCAGATTCGCCGAAAGGCTTGGCTTGAGGACTTTGTTAAACTGTAGCAGTCGGCAAGAGGTTATGTATGAGGGTAGCGGGGAAAGTAACGGCCTTTATTCTTGGGATCAGCCTGTTGTTGTCCGGATGTGCGACAACACGGGATGAGTCATCCATGACGCCGGCTGAGAAGCGCATGCGTGAGCAGGCTGCAACGTTTAATCAAACGATTGCGGAAGGTGCGGCCTTGGGCTGCGTGGCGGGCATGTTGATTGGCGTGCTGGCTTCCGGTCGCGGGGGTGGTGAGCGTGGTCGTGGCATTGCCTTCGGCTGTGCAGCCGGTGCAGCTGTTGGTGGTGCGGCAGGATACTATGTTGCAGACAAGCAGGAGGAGTATGCTTCGACAGAAGAGCGTCTGGAAGCCATGACCACCGATGTTCGTGCTGACAACCAGCGGCTTGCTGATTTGATTGATGCCAGCCGCCAGGTTATTGCAACAGATACAAAAACGATCGAGCGTCTGGAGAAGCAGATTGCAGCCGGGCAGATCAGTCGCGAGAAGGCCCGTACCCAGCTTGCAGATGTTGATGACAATACCAAGTATCTGGAACAGACGGTCGCAAACCTGAAGAAGAGACACGAGGAATATGCCATTGCCCGTGGGAAGACACAGGGTTCAAAACAGAAACTGGCGACAATGGATGCTGAAATATCGCGTCTGGAGCAGCAGATCTCTGTTCTTGAGAAAGACCTGGATGGTCTTGTGCAACGTCGCAAGGTATCCCGTATTGGCTAGGGCAGGAGAGAAGACAGTGTTTTCCCGGTTGGTATGTCGTGGACTGGTTGTGTCCTTTGGTGTTGTTTTGTTGGCGGGGTGCGCATCCAACACAGATCCTGCCCAAGGCGGCTTTTTGTCCGGCGTTCGTCATTTAGCATCCGGGGGCTATGAGGAACGGGTCAAGGAGAGGCAGGAAGCCCTGGAGAATGAGCAGGACCTCAACACGCAGAAGAAACGCGAATACGACCGGACACAGCAGGAACAAGCATCTGTTGCGGAAGATCGTGCCGCTGCAGAGAAGCGCTATGCCCAGCTTGAGAAAGAGCTGCGTACGTTAAAGGGTAGGCTGGAGAAAGCCAAGGGGCGTAACAATGACCTGAAGGCAGAGATAGCGTCCCTGGAAGCAAAGATTGCCCAGCTGCGGAGCGATCCGGTAACACCAGTCCCGGAAAAGAAACGGCGTCTTGATGCCCTGCAGCGTCAAAAAGAAGATTTGAACCGACAGGTAGACCGGGCTCTGGGGCAGTAAGGTTTGATTAGTTGCTAGTGCAGGGTGTTGTCTGGATTGTTGGTTGGATACCCTGTCCTTTTAGAAACTGAATCAGGGGCCCGGCCGGTATGGCGTACCCGGTATTGCTGGCCTGTTTGACATCAACACGAATAAACGTGTTGATGCCTATGGCCCGTCCGCAGGCATCAACAAGGGGGCCGCCGCTGCTTCCCCCTGAGATGGAAGCGGAATGTGCGATGCTGGGTGCTGCTGTCTTGCGGTTCTGGATAGCCATGATAGAGCCACGGGATAGGATGACATCGGGCAGTGTGGATAGATCGCCTTTCATAAAACGACGAAACCCAACGTCGTTGCCAAGTACAAGTGCGGGAAAGCCTGCTGCAATGACGTGATCCAGTTCTGCAGCACCCTCGGCAAGTGGCAGAAAGCCGGGGGAGGGTGATCCGTTTACTTTTAGCAAGGCGAAGTCGGAAGCGGTCTCCCCTTCTCCGGAAAGGGTTGCAACAATCTCGGCCCGCTGTATCCCCGCCGATCCTGGACCGACTACAAAAACCCCCTCGGGGCCGGCAGAAGAGACGACGTGATAGTTGGTCACAATGTGATGCTTGTCTACGAAGAATCCGGAGCCACTGTCTGCTGGAGTTACCACCATGACAACAGCCTGTTTCAGGCGTTGCGCCAAGCTGCCTTCAGGGATGGACACGGGATTGTTCGGTTGTGATACAGGGCTTCCGGCAAGGAGATTGCGTGCCTCATCCTCATGTGTACAGAGATCAGTTTGCAAGAGCGCATGGACTTCGTGCAAATAGCGTTCCAAGGCAGCGCGATCCTGTGCCATTACGTGTCCTGCCGACAGGCTCCACAGATAGAGTGTGCCAAGGATAAGCTGAAGAGAGCGAACAACGCGGCGTGCGACCATGTATGGGCCCGGTCAAAGTGGGAAAGTGTTTCCAGCTTCAATTATACTGCTTGCTTTACATCAGGCTAGATAATCATTGGTTTTTGTTTTGCAGATGAGAGAGTTGTAACATACCTCGCTGCATATCGTACCCCTTGCGCGTCGTCGCCTTACGGCTTGGGATATTGGTGTGCACGGCGCAGATGGTTCTGGTATGATCTTGTATGCTGATACAGATGGCGATACGGATACTGAAGAACTCAGTATTACCTTGCTTGGTGTTTTTGAACTCAGTCCGGATGCAATTACGCTATAGATTTTACATATAATGTGCTTATTTTCTTGATAAGAAATGTAATTTTGCGTATTTCATCCTCAATCCTTTCTAGATTGGGAGCGTACATGACCTCGATCGGCATTATGAGTGCGATGCACGAAGAGTTGGCAGCTGTTCTGGACGGTTTGCCCGATAAGCAGTGTGTGCGGGTGGCTGGGCGAGACTTCTGGCTTGGAAATTGGCATGGTCATTCGCTAGTCGTGGTGCTTTCACGCATTGGTAAGGTGGCTGCAGCAACGACGGCAACCGTTTTGATTGAACGTTTTGGTGTGCAGAAGATTGTCTTTACGGGGGTTGCAGGTGGTATAGGAACAGGGCTGAGGGTTGGTGATGTTGTGTTGGCACATAGTTTTGTGCAGCATGACATGGATGCCTCGCCTCTGTTCCCACGGCATGAAGTGCCTCTGTATGGTCTGAGTCATTTTGAGACTGACAAGGCGCTGTCTGCGCGTCTGGGGAGTGCGGCCCAAACCATTCTTGCCGACGTTGGCGGGCATGTCGGTACTGATGCTGTTGATACATTTGCCTTGCAGGCGCCTCGTTTGCATGAGGGGCTGATCGCCAGTGGTGACCAGTTTGTTTCTGATGCATCAAGGAGTCACGGCCTGAGAAAAGATCTTCCTGATGCTCTTGCTGTTGAAATGGAAGGTGCTGCTGTGGCACAGGTCTGTGCGGATTACGAGATTCCGTTCGCAGCGCTTCGTACCATATCAGATTGTGCTGATGATAATGCTTCCGCTGACTTCAGTCGTTTTATTCGTGAAGTAGCCAGCCTCTATAGTCAGGCGATGTTGTCTGAATGGTTGAGGTCCGGTGCGTGATGTCAGGCTGGTGTGGCCAATGACTGTGTGGTGTATTCAAGTGGATCTTCAGAAAGAAGATTTTGCAGGATAGGGGCAATCGGGCCGGGATCGTGCCCGGCCGGTGCACAGGGTGAGAGTGCGGTTAAAGCCCACACAATATCATCCTGAAAGCCCCATAATCCCAAGAGATAGGCCCCGAGTTCAGCGTGGTTGATGCCCATGGTCTCCTGCTCTGCATCCAGAAGGCGGAGCCGGGTGCCTGCCGTATCGCATGCTAGTTTTGTGTAGGACTGGGGCATGTCGTTCAACAGAACAAGAACGCCGATTTCACATAGCATGCCGGCAATACGTGCCATCTGCACCTTTGTGCTGGGTAATCCCGCATCGGCCGCACGTCCTGCACATTCCGTAGATAACCGCATGGCCCGTGCTTGCAAGTCACTCATAAGGATTGCAGCAGGACCGGTCAGTTTGAAGCTGCTGAATATACCGACATTGAAAACAAGCATGCGTATGATATCGGTGCCAAGAAGCCGGATTGCCTGCTCGATACTCGTTGCTGTGTTTGTCAGGGCAAAGTACTGGCTGTTTGTCAGCTTCAGAACCTCGGCGACCATGGCAATGTCGTCTTTCATGACGGTCGCAAGTGCATCGGTTGATGTAAGCGGTGACTCCAGAAGTGCGAGAAGCCGCGTGTATCGTTCTGATGGAGAGGGAAGGGCGTGAAGTTTGCCGGCGATACTGTGCAGGGCCGTTCTTGAAAACGACTGTCGCAGGGCCAAGGCCCGGACGATAACCCCCATGAGCTGTTCAAAAGAACATGGCTTGGCCAGATATTGGTGCGCTGATCCCGCGACAGAAACAATGCTCTCTATGTGTGAATAGCCTGATAGTACAATGCGTACGGATTGCGGGGACAGGATACGAACCTGCTCCAGGAATTCTGCACCATTCATGCGCGGCATTTGCATATCGCTGATAACAATATCGTAGGCACCCTGACGCAGAAGATTCATGCCTTCTGTCCCCGAAAGGGCAAAGTCACAGTGCCATGTGCTGCCCCGGCTTATGGTCAGGCGCTTGAGCCCTTGCAGGAGTCTTGGGTCATCATCAACAAACAGGATGCGACTCATCGCCAGTGTCCTTCTTCCGAGAAGGTCTCAACAGACTCCCCATAATTCTGGGACAATGGAGGGTCAAAGGGAATTCGCACAACGAAGATTGTACCACCTCCCTCACGGTTTTGGATATCAATCCGGCCCTTGTGCTTGCGCACCACAATGTCATGAGCAATCGCCAGCCCTTGTCCGGTTCCTCGACCCACATCCTTTGTTGTGAAGAAAGGCTCAAAAATTTTGTTGCGTATATCATCGGGAATACCGCACCCGGTATCTGCAATTCTAACCTCGACAAAATCACCGTCCTGACGGGTTGAAACCGTGATCTTCCCCATTTGGGTATCATTATGATCCGTAATGGCATGTGCGGCGTTGACGATCAGGTTCAGGAAAACCTGATTGAGATCACCAGGCAAACCAGTTACAGGGGGCAGGTTATTTTCAAAATCTGTTTCCACTTCGGCAACGAGTTTCCATTCATTGCGTGATATGGTGATGGTACTTTGCAGATTATGATTCAGGTCAAAGGGGACGGGATCTTTCAAGCTTGGGTGTGAGAACTCCTTCATTGCCATGACGATCCTGCTGACCGCCTCTATACCCTCCAATGCCTGCTCAAGAGCCAAGGGGGCTTCCGGCCCAATAAAGCCAAGATCCAGCTTCCTGCATCTTTCTGTTGCCGCTTGTACGGACGTATCATTGTTTGTACCGTCTGCCACATCTATAGCGATGGCAATGAGTTCCGGCAGCACGCCGGCCACAAAACGAACATTGTCGCCTATGTATTGAATTGGTGTGTTGATTTCATGAGCTATGCCGCCGGCAAGTGTTCCGATTGCTTCGAGCTTCTGGGCCTGTCGTCGCTCTTCCTCCAGACGCTTTTCTGCATCTTGGGCCCGTTGCTGTTCCGTGACGTCGCCCACAGTGACCAGCAGGTTGTTGTCCGGAGTGATCTGCAAGCGGACAAGGTAGTACTGTCCGTTCAGGCAGCGGAATGTTACCGGTCTCATGATGCGTGTAAACCAGTTGTCCAGCAGATCCCGTACATCGGCAGGGTTCTCCGCACATGACGAGAGTGCATCATGCAAGGTGAACGCACTGTTGAAGCGCCCCCCTGCCTTTTCAATCATCTGCCGCAATCGTCTGTTGCGTAACGTGATGGTACCGTCGGTCTGGCACAGGGCAAAGCCCTCGGCGATTCCCTCTATTGCGATGTGAAGGCGTGCTTCAGCAGACTGAACAGCTTCCCGGGCTGCAACATCGGCGGTGATGTTTTTCCCGATGCCACGGTAGCCTTTCCAGTGACCGTGACGATCCAGAATGGGTGCCCCGCTGATGCTGATGTGCATCATCTGTTGTTCTGGTGTGGGGATGGTAAAGGTCAGGTTTGAGAATGGTGCACGTGTGCGGAATGCTTTTTCCAAGCCGGGAGGGGAATTTTTGCTGGGTCGCCCGAGAATCTCCCTTCGCGTTCTTCCGATAACATCGGATACGGGGATTCTGGTTATATCCGTGAACGATGGCGTGATGGTTGTGATGCGTCCCCGGCGATCTGTTTCCCAAACCCAGTCTGCAGCAATATTGATGACGCTGGCCATGCGTTTCTGTTCGGCGGCACTTTTCTGATTCTCGGTGTAGAGCCGTGCATTCCGGCGCAGAAGAGCAAGAACTATGGCCGTTGAAATACCAAGAGCAATATAAAAACCTGTCAGCTCCACCATAGGACTGGTTCCATTTCTCAGTGGGTGCTGTAAATGGTCAGGTTTTCTCCTATACGGCCTTCTTCCAGAAGCTTTCTGAGTTTGCTCAGGAGGTCCTGGTCAAGAACGGTGCCACTGGTAACAAGAACCCGTCCATCCCGATCCAGGACGCTGGCTGCTACCTCATCCCCGTTGCGCAAACGATAAACTTGGGTTTGTCGTGCATGGCGCGATTCTGCTGCTGGGGTATCAAAATGCCGTGCATTGTTATTGCGCCGGTTGGCTTGTTCATAGGAAACAATGCCCTCGCGAATAATATCACGCAGTTTTGCAGGTGTGCAGGGTTTGAGGAGGTAGCGGAAAACCAAGCCGTCTGACAGAAGCTGTGTTGCGGCATCGGCGTTCGGCTTTCCTGTCAGGACAATACGGCAGGTACGCGGAGAATGTTTCCGCACCTGCTCAAGGAGCTGCAAGCCGTTGACAGCTGGCATGTCCATATCTGTTACCATGACAGCGAAGCGTTCTCCATCTAGGAAAAGGCGCATGGCTTCAACGGCGTTCTCTGCTGTCTCCAGCTCGAACTCTCCGTGGAATGTGCGGCGAAGGGCAGACAGAACGTTTTGTTCGTCGTCAACAAACAGAACTCGCGAAACCATGTGGTTTTTCCGATGGTCAAGGTTCAGGGTGTATACGTGGGGCAATTCCGACGGTATGCACTGAGGTACGGTGATTTCTCCCGAAGGTCCTATATATGGTCCTGAATATTATTTGACAAGTGAAATGTGTGGATGGGTTTTCTGCATTCTATTTGAAATGGATTTTCATGTAAGTATGATTATCTCTCGTTGTTGTTTATTGTACTATATATTGTCTTTTTTTATAGGAACCCATTCATTAAAATAATCCTTTTTATTTGTTTTATGATTTATGGGTACGAGCTGTATGCTTTCTTTCCGGCCCTTATGTTTCATGGCTCGCCACTTTGGGTTATACTGACTTAGCTTGTTATTTTTATCGATTGTGCTGATCTCATTGTCGTGCCTGCCTGTTTCACGGTCTATAGGGGACCACTCAGGGTCATCGCTGTCGGATGAAGTAATCGAAATGAAGAAGTCTGTGCTGTCTTGCCCCGTTCTCGCGCTAGAATCGGCATCGTTAACAGCCGCAGATTCTGCCAGCGGCGTTGCTTCTGTTTCCATGGCAAGGATCGTCTGCTCTTTGAAATCTCCTTGGGCATCAAGAAGGCTGTTTCCCTTGTTGGATGCAAGGCAAACAAGCGGAGCAGACATGCCATCTCCTACAATACGGAATCGGGCGCCAACCAGCTTCTGTCCAACGGCAATCGCAGCTTCAGTTGCGCGCCGGCGTCCTTCAAGTTCTGAAAGGCGTGGGAATGCCAAGAGAAAAACGCCCTCTTCGCTAAAAACGCGTACAGGGTTCCCGTGTCCTGCAACTTTACGCAGAGTTGCTTCTGCAAGCATAATAGCCTTTGCGCCAACCCGGTCCCATGTGTCTCCAATGGCTTGGCGAAACTGGGTTAGGCTAACGAGATGAACCTCCAGTTCCGGTTTGCGTTGCAGTATTTCTTCCAGCGTAAGGTCTACCCAGTGATCTTCTTCGCCTTTCATGGGCTCCATGTGGAGGGGTGCAGAGTCCGTTGATGTAGACGAAGGGATCGCTACCTGCGAGAAGAAGCCGCGTAGGCTGCCCCAAAGGCCTCTTTTCTTGCTTTGTGTGTTGTTCTGTGGCGTGTCGTCGCTGTCTGCCATCCTGTAGCCGCCGTTCCAGAAATACCTAAGGCCTTTACTATATCATTCTGTTGGGCTTTACCTTCAAGGCATGCTGTCTTCTTTATAGTCATAACGAATATTATGCGACTTTATGGCGTAAGGCCACCAAAACCATCCATGTGTGGGATGTTACGTGTCATATTCAGGCCGTTTTGTTATATGGCTTCGCTCTTTTGTTTTTGTCTCTGCGAGGTAGAGTGCGTGCTCTATGGCTTTTATATCTTCGCACTCTAAGACGCCTGTTTGCAGAATGCGACGCAAGAGTGCTTTAAGGAGGGCCATCTTGGATCCCGGGCTTGCGTGTCGTTTGTCCAAGTCTATAGGGATTTCCGTAAGTTTTCTGGTACGTTGCGTTGTGCTGATGTGTATGGGTGCCATGGATTCTGTCGCTTTTCCTAAGGGCTGCCATAGCACGTATGGGCATGGATCATGCCATCTAGGCTGGGTGTACACTTTTCTTGTCGGACACTCCTTTCGCATATCTTTTGTATATCTTTGGTTATATTTATCTATGTATTGAGCTGCTTGGAATGTTCATTTATATATTGTTCTGATCGATATATCTCGTGAAATCATAAGCATCAATAAATTGATATAATTCAAATGCTCAACTCTTGATCCACATTTCTTTCTTTATTTCCACCCCCTAATCTCAATAGTTTTATTTTGTTATTATTGAAGCCCCTGGTAGCAGAATATATTCTGTGTTTCAGTCACGTTCCGCAGATTCCAGATCTGCCAGAGTGACTGTTGCTATTGGGGGAGAGACTCTGTCATGTTCAAGGCGATGTCGCAGTTCCGGGTTTCAACGCGCATTTTTACGGGTTTCTCTGTTTTGTTGCTTGTAATAGCTGGTTTTGCTTCAGCCTTGTGGTGGAGCGGACGGGAATCAGCGCGTTCCCTGAGTGCTATTACGTTTGGGGCTGAGCTGACCGTCAGAAGTACTGCGGCAGATGCCGATCTGCAGACCATGAGGCGTTTGGTAACAGCGTTCTTCTATACCAATGACTTGTCGCATGTTGATCCTGTGCGGCGCCAGGCGGCTGTTGTCAGGCAACATTTTGACAACTTGATTCTGGATACCCAGGATCCCTATGTGCAAGACCAGCTCCGGCAGGCTGTAAAGCAGATTGCTTCTTATCTGGAAAGTTTCGAGAAGCGGGCAGCGCTGACCGAGGAACGCAACAAGATGGTCCAGGAGACCATTGATCGCTTCGGGCCGGATACCCTGTCCTTGCTTAACAAGATACGTGCAGATGCAGAGGCTGCGGGGCAGGCTTCTGTGGCTTTTCGCGCAGCAGAGATTTCCGAGAAATTTACAGCGGCGCGTTTTGCTGCCCGCGGTTTCTTGGTTGATGACCGACAAGATCCTGTCACGACCGTCATTCCGGCCTTGGATGAGGCTCTTGCTGGTGCAGCTTCTTTGCGTCAGCAATTGGCGCGCGTTGGGAAAGCTGATGTGGGTGCTCGCCTTGTTGGTTTGATTACGGGATACAGAGCCTCTTTCAGCCGCGTCGCCGAGATTTCCCTGTATAACAGGGATGTTATTCAGCCCCAGATGGCAGAGCGCGGTGCAGCCTTGGTGCGTATGGCGGAAGATATTCGTATTGCCGGGGTTCGTGGTTTCCACGAGCAATCCACTGCAGCGCTTGATGTTCTTGCCAGTACCCGGACAACAGCCAGCATTATTGCTGTTTTTGTTTTGCTGGCCGGTATCTTGTTTGCGTCTGTGGTAGCGCTTGGCATCAGTCACCCCCTCAAGTCCATTACCGCGGCCATTCGCAGACTTGCCGAGCGTGATGTGACGGTTGCTATTCCAGCTTTGGACTACAAGGACGAGATTGGGGAAATTGCAGCGGCTCTTGAAGTGTTCCGGCACAATATGATCCAGAATGAGGCCCTGCAGGCTGAACGCCAGGCCGATGCTGAAGCCAGGGCCGCCAGAGGTGTTCGCCTGGGTGAGCTGATGCAGATTTTTGACCGTGATGTTGGAACTCTTCTGCAAACGGTGGCCAGTGCGACAGATGAACTGAATGCAACGGCACAGTCCATGTCGGCCATTGCCGAGGAAACCAGTTCTCAAGCCCTGTCAGTTGCTCAATCCTCTGAGCAGGTATCGACCAATGTTCAAATGGTTGCCAGTGCTTCTGAACAGCTGGGGGCTTCAATTCAGGAAATCAGTCGTCAGGTTCACGAGTCTTCCGAGCTTTCGCGTTCGGCCATGATGCGTGCCCATGATGCAACTCATGCTGTGCTGGGGCTTAAATCCACAGCGGTGGAAATTGGGGCTGTTGTCAACCTGATTACCGACATAGCGGGACAAACCAACATGCTGGCCCTGAATGCCACCATAGAAGCGGCGCGTGCTGGCGAGTATGGAAAGGGCTTTGCCGTTGTAGCCAGTGAAGTGAAGGATCTGGCCTCGCAAACAGCAAGGGCTACAGAAGAAATACGGCAACGGATCGATGCCATTCAGACGGCTGTCGGGAACGCAGCAGATGCCATCGAGATGATCGTATCATCTGTTGATGAGGCAACCAATGCTGCAGCCGCCATTGCCAGTGCGGTGGAAGAACAAAGCGCCGCCACCCGTGATATTTCGGCCAATGTCAGCCAGGCTGCGACGGTAACAACCGCTGTGACATCGACTATTTCCGGGGTCAGCGATGCGGCCCAAGAGACCGGGGCTGCTTCCGGGAAGGTTTTGAACGCATCGCAGACACTGACAGAAGACGCACGACAGTTACGTTCGCTTGTCGAACGTTTTCTTGCCAATGTCAGAGCCGCCTGAGGGCGCTGTTATCCGGAGCCAGACACCTTGGTTTGGCTCCGGTTGGAAGTCTCTTCTGATTCTTTCTCAGAACTTCAGTTCGATATCCTGATTCTGTCCCATGTCCAGCATGTCTTCCAGTTTTGGCTTCTTGTCTTGCTGGCGAGCTATCTGGTCCTGAATGGTTGCGGCGCGTTGCAGGTTCTCGGTTTGCGCAAGACTGCTCAGATGGTTGTAGATCAGGGGCAGTGCGCCAACCTTGCGCAGACCAAGGAATACCTCATCCGACAGGGCATCAAGGGCCTCGGCATCAACCTGATACAGGTTTTTCATGTGCAGGGGCTTGTTATTTTTATTGATTGTCAGGCTCCAGGGTCTGAGGAGTCCGGCTTTGGAAATTGCGGATAACTTGGCCCGTGTGTTGCCGTGATCGTTAGCAACCGCCGTCAGGAATTCAAGGCGTGTCTTCATGTCGGCCGACAAGCTGCCGTCCTTCTCGAACAGCGGGCGAGCCTTGGGATCTTTGGTGGTGTCCGTCAGAAGCGGGCTGTTTTCGTCAATGCATAAAACCAACTGGTCCTGTGCATCCGGGGCGCGCATCAACCGGAAGGGTACGGCACGCAAGACAGCAGGGATATAGCCAGCCAGCCACCGCCCATCCGGGGCGACAAACCAGTTCTCTCCTGCCGATACGGAATGAATGCTGACCAGTTCAAATTCTTGTTGATCTTCGGGCGCATCCTTGGCCGATACTTGCATGATGGCCACAGGAAAAAAGGCGGCGCAGCGGTGTGCCTCGGCGCTGACAATGGTCAGGATCGGGCTGCTGGCCGCAAAGGACCATCCCCTGTTTGTAATCAGTCCCAAGTTTCTGTGGTTCTCGACGCTGAGCGGGATCAGGGATTGGTGCATGATGGTGGTTCCGGCAAATGCAGTGGGTTGATGGTGATGTACCGTATCAACATTCTACACGAGTTGTCTGGCTGCAAAGAACGACAAATTTCATGATCTAAGATAGAGAAATGCGAGTATTTTCGCGTTACTATGATTGCGTTATTGTGTTGGTGCAAAAAGGAAAGATGCGAGTGGTCCGTCGTATCGGAGCAAGACGAGTTCTGGTAACCGGAGGAGCCGGATTTCTGGGAGTGCATCTGTGTACACAGTTGTTGCGACAAGGCTGCGAGGTCTTGTGTGTAGACAGTTTTCTAACCGGGCACCGCCCTGCTGTTGATCATATTCTGGGTGATCTGCATTTCACGGTTATGCACCATGATATTACGTTGCCTCTGTCTGTTGATGTCGACGAGATCTACAATCTTGCATGCCCTGCCTCGCCTGTTTATTACCAGCGCGATCCTGTGCTCACGATCAAGGCCTGTGTGCTGGGGGCAATCAGCCAGAATATTACGCGGGCCCGAAACATTCTGGGGTGGGAGCCTACGGTATCTCTTGAGGATGGGTTGCGTGAGACCATAGACTGGTTCCGTCACTCTCTGGATTATAACCAATCCCGGTGCCTCGGGTGGGTCAGTGTTTGTTCCGGTAGACGAGAAAGCGCATGGTGGTTCCAACTCTTCATAATCCAGGCCTGCTTCGCCGTAATGGCTTTATTGGTGGTGCCTGGAAGCCTTCGATCAGTGGCCGTGTGTTCCCTGTCGTTGATCCGGCAGATCAGTCTGTTCTAGTTGAGGTCGCGGATATGGGGGCTCAGGATGCGCTTGACGCTATCACTGCTGCCCAAGATGCGCAGGAGGCATGGAAGCAACACCCTGCTGCCGAGCGTGCCGACGTGCTGCGTGCATGGTTTGAGCTGATCATCCGTTCCCGCGACGATTTGGCTCTGTTGATGACAGCAGAGCAGGGAAAGCCTGTGGCTGAGGCGCGGGGTGAGGTAAACTATGCCGCCAGTTTTGTCCAATGGTTTGCCGAGGAAGCGCGCCGGGCCTATGGAGATATTATCCCCTCTCCGTTGCGTGATCGGCGTCTTCTTGTTCTGAAGGAACCGATTGGTGTTGTGGCCGCCATTACACCGTGGAATTTTCCGGCTGCGATGATAACCCGCAAATGTGCGCCAGCCTTGGCAGCCGGCTGTTCTGTGGTGATCAAGCCTGCCGGTGAGACCCCCCTTTCGGCACTGGCATTGGCTGCGCTGGCTGAGCAAGCTGGTTTCCCACCCGGCGTCCTGAATGTTCTCCCCTCTTCACGCAGTGCCGAGATCGGGGCCGTCCTGACCCGCGATTCTCGTGTGCGAAAGTTGTCGTTTACGGGCTCAACCAGGATTGGAAAGATTCTGATGCAGCAGTGTGCAGAGACGGTGAAGAAGGTATCGCTGGAGCTGGGTGGAAATGCTCCGTTCATCGTGTTTGATGACGCGAATCTGGATGCTGCTGTTGCAGGTGCCTTGGCATCAAAGTATCGTAATACAGGCCAAACCTGTGTGTGTGCCAACCGTTTCCTGGTCCAGGAGGGGATCTATCCATCTTTTGCGGAGCGCTTTGCAAAGGCTGTTGGGGGTTTGCGTGTCGGGCCTGGTACGGCAGAGGGAGTATCCCAAGGACCTCTGATTACGATGGAGGCCCTGCAGAAGGTTGAAGGCTTGGTCAATGAAGCCAAGGCCCAAGGGGCCCGCGTTCTGGTTGGTGGTGCGCGCCATGCCTTGGGAGGAACATTCTTCGAGCCTACCGTTCTGGGTGATGTCCAGCCTTCCATGCGTGCTGTATCCGAGGAAATCTTCGGGCCCGTTGCCTCCTTGATCCGGTTCCGGGACGAGATGGAGGCCATTCGTATGGCCAATGACACGCCCTTTGGGCTTGCAGCCTATTTTTATACTCGCGATATCGGGCGCATCTGGCGTGTGTCCGAAGCTCTGGAGTACGGTATCATTGGTATCAACGAGGGGATTGTCTCGACCGAAGTGGCACCGTTTGGCGGGATGAAAGAGTCTGGTATCGGGCGTGAGGGGTCGCGTTATGGTCTGGATGAATTCATGGAGATCAAGTACCTCTGCCTTGGTGGCTTACAGGGCCAGGGGGACCTGCCATGATTTCCAATACCTTGCGTGATGCGGATCTGCGTCACGTTCTGCACCCCTATACCAATCTGGTTGTACATGAAAAGAAGGGGCCCTTTGTCATTGTCCGTGGCGAGGGTGTCCGCGTGTTTGACGAGGCGGGGAAGGAATATATTGAGGGAATGTCAGGGTTATGGTGCGCTTCCCTCGGGTTTACCCAGCCCCGGCTTCGTGATGCAGCTGTGCGCCAAATGGATACCCTGCCCTTCTTCCATCAGTTTGCATCCAAGTCCCATCCTCCTGGTATCCGTCTTGCGGAACGCCTGGTTACCATGGCTCCGGTTCCGATGGCGCGGGTTTTCTTTGCCAATTCTGGCTCCGAGGCCAACGATACGGTTGTCAAGATTGTTCGCTACATCAACTATGTCATGGGACGTCCGCACAAGAAGAAGATGATATCCCGCCATCGCGCCTATCATGGTGTGACGCTGGCATCTGCTAGTCTGACCGGCCTGCCCGCGAATCACCGGGCTTTTGACCTGCCCATGCCCGGTGTTTTGCATGCCACGTGCCCGCACTTTTACCGCGAAGCCTCCCCTGACGAGGATGAAGGCCGGTTTGTTGAGCGGCTGGGGATGGAGCTGGAGCAGATGATCCAGTCTGAAGGGCCGGATACCATTGCTGCTTTCTTTGCCGAGCCTGTGATGGGGGCCGGCGGTGTTATTATTCCGCCGGCTGGATACTTTCCCAGAATCCAGGCCATTCTCGACAAGTACGATATTTTGTTGGTTGCTGACGAGGTTATCTGTGGTTTTGGCCGTACCGGGAACCCGTGGGGCAGCCAAACTTTTGGTCTGAAGCCCGACATCATCACATCGGCCAAGGCGCTGTCGGCGGCGTGGATGCCTATAGCGGCCGTCATGGTCAGCCAGAAAGTTTGGGAGCCCCTGCAACGCGGTGCCGGAGAGATTGGCACCTTTGGCCATGGCTTCACATATTCGGGGCACCCCGTTGCAGCGGCCGTTGCGCTTGAGGCACTGGATATCTATGAGCAGGACGGTATTTTTGAGCGTGTTGGTTCTCTTTCAGGCCGTTTTCTTGCCCATCTGCACGCCTTTTCAGATCATCCTCTGATTGGTCACGTCCGGGGTGTTGGTTTGATTGGTGCCCTTGAACTGGTTGCGGACAAGGAGACTCGTATACCTTTCGATCCCGCTCATGCTATGGCTGCCTCTCTGGTTAATGCGTGTCAGGAGGAAGGGTTGATCCTGCGCGCTTTGGCGGGTGATATCGTTGCGTTCTGTCCGCCGCTGGTTATATCCCCGGATGATCTGGATGTGATGTTTGAACGATTCCGGCGGGCTCTGGATCGCTGGACCTTGCAGATCCGTCCATCGCCTTTCTGAGTTCGGGACAGGTGTGGAATGTGGCCTTGCTTGCGGGCAAAGCTGTTCTTCCCCGCATGCTGTCGGCGATCTTTTCCGCCATCATGATGGTTGTTGCGTTCAGGTTACCGGTGATGATCTGTGGCATGATCGATGCATCAACGACCCGCAGACCCTGTAGACCATGCACCCTGCCCTGCCCGTCCACCACGGCGAGATCATCGTTGCCCATACGGCAGGTTCCACACGGGTGATAGGCTGTTTCGGCATTCCTGCGTACGAAGTCATCCATGGAACGGTCATTGTCAACACCGGGTCCGGGGCTTATCTCTTCGCCCCGGCAGAAATCAAGGGCCGGCTGGCTCATGATATGGCGGGTAATTCGTATAGCGTCACGGAATTCCTCCCAATCCTGTTTTGAGCTCATGTAGTTGAAAACAATGCCGGGAGGTGCGACTGGATCTCTGGATGTAATGTATACCCTGCCCCGGCTGGGAGAGCGCATGGAGCCGACATGGGCCTGAAATCCATGTGCTTTGAATGCACTGCGGCCATCATAGCGGATGGCTAAGGGCAGAAAGTGGTACTGTATGTTTGGCCACAGGAATCCGGTGTTGGAGCGTATGAAACCCCCGGCTTCAAAGTGGTTGCTTGCACCAATCCCATCTCCCATGAAAAGCCAGCGTGCACCGATGCCCGGCCAGTTGCGCCATTGCAGAGCCGGGTACAGGGAGATGGGTTGGGTACAACTGTATTGCATGTATATCTCAAGATGGTCCTGAAGGTTTTCCCCTACGCCGGGAAGGTCCTCCACGACCGGAATACCGATGGAACCAAGCAGGGAAGAGGAGCCGACACCTGATCGCTGCAGGATCTGGGGGGATCCAATGGCGCCTGCACACACAACAATCTCACGCCGTGTCCTGATGGTAACAGGTGCGGGGTTCGTCTTGTGTAATAGCTGAATACCTACAGCCCGTTGACCGGAAAACAGGATGCGGTCGACCAGTGTTCCGGTCATGATGTGGAGGTTCCGGCGATGGCTTGCTTGATCCAGCCACCCCCGGGATGTGCTGCAGCGTCGGCCACGAGCGGTGACGGTCCGGTCCATTGGGCCGAAGCCTTCCTGCTGATACCCGTTCAGATCATCTGTTCGTGGATACCCTGCCTGTACGGCAGCTTCTACTATGGCGGCGAACAGGGGATTGTTGTCAGGCTTTGGCGTTGTGACATGCAGTGGACCTGCGTCACCATGGTAGTCATTGGCGCCTGTATCGCGGGTCTCGGACTTGCGAAAATACGGCAGACAGTGTTGGTATGACCAGTCAGCAAGTCCCGGTTGGCTGGCCCAGGTATTGAAATCCATTGGATTTCCGCGGATATAACACATGCCATTGATCAGGGATGATCCCCCCAAACCCTTGCCGCGACTGCAATCCATGCGACGGTCGTCCATGTATGGTTCCGGGTCGGTTCTATAGCCCCAGTTGTAGCGGTCTCCCTGCAAGGGCCAGGCTAGCGCTGCCGGCATCTGGGTCCGGATGTCCATGCGCCAGTCTGGTCCTCCTGCCTCAACCAAAAGAACCTGACGGTTTTTGTCCTCGCTGAGGCGGGCTGCCAGTACGGCACCGGCGGAACCAGCGCCAATAATGATGTCATCAACCTCGTCGAGCATGAGCCCCCTTCCCCGTATGATTACCGTGCTTCAGAAAGCCGGGTTGAAGCGACCCATCTCAACCTGAATCGATTTGACACGTGTGTGCCGCAGCAGTGTTTCCAAGCCATTTTCGAAACCAATGCCGGATTGATGGAATCCACCTGCGGGCATAGCTGCCGGAGATTCGCCCCATGTGTTGATCCAGCAGATCCCAGCCTCCAGAGCATGGGTCATGCGGTGGGCGCGCGCAAGATCCGGTGTCACGACACCGGCAGCAAGACCATAGGGCGTTGCATTCGCGCGACCTATCACCTCCTCTTCGGTGTCGTATGTCAGGATGCCCATGACCGGGCCAAAGATTTCCTCTTGGGCTATCGTCATTGCATCTTCAACATTTGTGAAAACGGTTGGCTCGACAAAAAAGCCACGGTCGAAGGGAGGGGTAGTCATGCGGTTGCCCCCATAGAGGAGTCGTGCTCCCTCTCTTTGCCCCTTGTCGATCAACCTCAGAACTTTTTCCATGTGCTCCAAGCTGATCAGGGAGCCAAAGTTTACGTCCGGTGTCAGTGGATGCCCGGGGCGTATGGACCGGACACGTTCCAGGATTCGGTGTTCGATCTCTTCCTTCAGACAGTGAGGGACAAATACACGGGTTCCGTTTGTGCAGACTTGTCCGCTGCTGAAGAAATTTGCGGTCACAGCAATGGCGGCTGCTAGGTCAGGGTCTGCATCGGAGGCAACAATCAGGGGCGATTTACCACCCAGTTCCATGGTGATGTCTTTCAGGGTTGCGGCAGCCGCGGCCATAACGGTCCGCCCGGTCCGGGTTCCGCCCGTAAAGGATACCTTGGCAATGGCAGGATGCCCTGCAAGCCATTGCCCCACATCCGGTCCAGTGCCGTTCACGACATTGAAGACACCATCGGGGAGCCCGGATTCGGTATAGATAGCGGCGAGTTGAAGGGCACCAAGCGGTGTCAGCTCGCTGGGCTTGAAGATCATGGCATTGCCTGCGGCCAAGGCTGGAGCTGATTTCCACACGGCAATCTGGAGCGGGTAATTCCACGCACCAATGCCGGCAATGACGCCCAGGGGTTCCCGTCGCGTATAGACAAAACTGTCCCGTCGCAGGGGGATTTGTGACCCTTCCAAGGTGGGTATCAGCCCGGCATAGTACTCCAGAACCTCAGCACCGCTTGCAATGTCAACCGTGCGTGTTTCCGAGAGGGGGCGTCCTGTATCAAGTGCCTCGATCAGGGCCAGCTCATCGTTTCGGTCACGCAGGATGCGGGCTGCACGCATCAGGACACGGGTTCGCTCTGTTGTGCTCTTCTCAGCCCACACTTTTTGCCCTTCCACGGCGGATTGTACCGCTCGGTCCACGTCAGGGCGGTCAGCGCAATGAACCGCAGCGAGCTGTTCACCATCAGCAGGGCATGTTGTAATGATCCGTTGTCCAGATCCTTCTGTGCCGTTGCGTCCGTTGATATAGAGGCCTTGTTCTCCGAAGCGGAAAGCAGACGGCGTGTTCTGGCGTTTAAAGGCAGTCATCGAGATGTCCAGCCAATGAGGTCCTTGATTATTTACGAGAACGCAATTAGCGTTGACAACTATAAATCGTAATTCTGTGTGGGTCGTTGTACCTGCTTCCGGGGACAGCAAAAGAGGGAACGGACTTGATGAGCGGTGTCTTTCCCGCTGAAGCGCGTCTGACGGCCCGTGTCAATGTACCTGTCTTTGGTGGTGCTGCAGTCCTGACAGGTGTTTTTGTCCTTTTCCTCCTGCTGTTCCCGGAGCGCTCTGGCCTTCTGATGGAAGAGATCCGCCTTTGGGTCTGTCAGACCTTGGGCTGGTATTACATGCTGGTCACGGCAACATGCCTTTTCTTTGTTCTCTGGTTGGCCTGCTCCCGGTTCGGGGGGCTTTGCCTGGGGCGTGACGGCGAAGAACCCGAGTTCGGTTTCTTGTCTTGGTCGGGTATGTTGTTTTCATCCGGGATTGGTGTATCGCTACTCTACTTTGCCGTTTCCGAGCCAGTTGACCATTTTCTCAGACCGCCCGAGGGTATGCCATCAACGCCACAGGCCGCACGCCAGGCCATGCAGCTGACGTTTCTGCACTGGGGTCTGCATGGTTGGGCCATGTATGCGCTGGTTGGTATTGCTGTTGGTTATGGTGTCTGGCGTCACCGTTATCCGCTGGCCTTGCGCACGGCCTTGATCCCTGTGCTTGGGGAGGCCCGCGCCAATGGTTGGGGCGGTCATTTGCTTGATGCTTTTGGTATCCTGGTCACAATCCCCGGCCTGGTCACCAACCTGATTATTGGCGCGATGTTGGTTGCATCCGGATCTGGTTATCTTTTGGGGATGGATCCTTCCCGGACCATGTTGACGGCTATCGTTCTTCTTATGAGTGGGTGTGCAGCGTTTATTGCTGTGGTTGGCGTGCGAAGGGGTATCTCGCGGGTTTCCAACCTTAATATTGTCTTGTTTCTTGTCCTGCTTGGGCTTGTGCTCCTGCACGGTGATGTTGCCATGATTCTGGGGCGGTTTGTCCAGAATATGGGCGATTATCTGGATGGCCTCCTCCTCAAGACGTTTGATCTATATGCCTACGCAGAGCCTGTAGAAGGGTACGGGTATGACGGATGGGTTGGTCGCTGGACGGTTTTCTTCTGGGCCTGGTGGATGTCGTGGGCTCCTTTTGTTGGCCTGTTTATTGCGCGTATTTCAAGAGGGCGTACAGTTCGTGAGGTTGTGCTGGGGGTACTGTCCATTCCTCTGATTTGTACGTTTGCCTTTCATGCTGTCCTCGGCAACATGGCTTTGGATCTTGTTATGAGTGGGGCTGATGGGCTGGCCTCTGTTGCCCTGAAACAGGCGGATATGTCCTTGTATGTTTTTCTGCAGCATTACCCTTTTTCAGGGCCCATGATTTTCTTTGCTGTTGTTACATGCTTTGTCCTGTTCCTGACGCCGGCCGAATCAGGTGCCATCATGTTGGCGGACTTGTCCCGTCTGGGCGGGCAAATAGGGCGCGACGCTTCGATGTGGCTTCGTCTGTTCTGGTCTTTGGTCGTAACATTGGTGGCTTTGGGTTTATTATTTGCCGGTGACTTCGTGGCCATGCAGGCGACAGTTGTTCTGGCGGCCCTGCCGTTTTCGTGTGTGCTGTTTCTTTTTCTTGTCGGGTTGATGCGGTGGATGCAGAACGACCTGGGTGGTGTGGTACGGGGGGAATCATGAAGGGGATCATTCTGGCAGGGGGGACCGGATCCAGACTTTATCCGGCAACAAAAGCCATCTCCAAACAGGCACTGCCTGTCTACGACAAGCCGATGATCTATTATTCGCTTAGCACACTGATGCTGGCGGGGCTTCGTGAGATCTTGGTTATCACAACTCCGCGAGACTCAGGGGTGTTCCGTGCTCTTCTAGGTGATGGAAGGAAGTGGGGCATAGCGATAGAGTATGCCGAACAGGAAAAGCCTGGTGGGCTGGCGCAAGCCTTTTTGATTGGGGCAGATTTTATTGGCGACAACAACTGCGCCCTGATTCTGGGTGATAACATTTTTCATGGTCATGGACTGGGTGACACGCTGCGTCGCGCCGTTGACAGAACATTCAATGGTCTTCATGGAGCAACGGTCTTTGCGTATCACGTTGCAGACCCGTCTCGTTACGGCGTGATTACCATGGACGGGAATGGCCAAGCTGTTTCAATCGAAGAGAAGCCATCCAAGCCCAAATCCCACTGGGCTGTCACGGGGCTCTATTTCTATGACAGCCGGGTGATCGATGTGGCTTCAACGCTCAAGCCAAGCGCACGTGGTGAGCTTGAGATAACAGATATTAATACGTGGTACCTGCGTGATGGAACCTTGGCTGTCGAAACCATGGGGAGAGGATACGCGTGGTTCGATACCGGGACTCATGAGAGCCTGCTGGAGGCCAGCTCCTATGTTCATACGATCGACAAACGTCAGGGCTTCAAGGTTGCCTGTCCGGAAGAAGTTGCATTCCGTATGGGTTATATTGACTCTGCTCAACTCAATCTTTTAGCGTGTGAGCTTGGGGGTAGCAGTTATGGGCAATATCTTGCGGATATTGTCGCAAAAGACGCCTGAAGAATTGCAACTATCAATCTTAAGTACAAACTAGCAGCACAATCAAAAGATGCTTGCATGCTATTTTCTCTTGCAATTTTCGGTATTGTTGGGCCTTCTATTTACACAGCGCCGTGCTTTTGTTGTCGGGCGGGGGCAGGTGTTGCGTTCGTCTTTGCGTCGTTCCTTGGGGGAGACGCTCTTCCAACTGTTGGTGTGCGGAGTGTCGTTCTGTGGATTTTTCAGCGCGGTTACCTTTTTCTGGCGGCAAGGCACCGGCCACAGATCTTGACAAGGCCTTGAGAAGTGCTCGTGGCGGGTTCTATGCCACGGCGGGATTTAGTTTTTTTATCAATCTGCTCCTCTTTGTTTCACCCATCTATATGCTTCAGGTTTACGATCGCGTTCTCAGCAGCCGGTCGACGCCGACCTTGGTCATGATTACCCTCGCCGCTCTTTTTGCGCTTGTGGTGATGGCCGTTTTGGAAGCTATTCGTTCACGTGTCCTTGTTCGTACAGGCCTGCAAATTGACCGCGCCCTGAACCGCAGGGTTTTTGCAGCTGTTTTCCGTCATACCGTGCGTCATCCCGAAGGCAGTCAGTCGCAAGCCTTGCGTGATATCGACAGTTTGCGGGAATTCCTGACAGGCCCCGGGCTTCTCGCCTTTTGTGATGCGCCTTGGGTTCCCCTGTTCCTTGGGCTTTGTTTTGTCATGCACCCGATGATTGGCTTGGTTGCCCTTGTTGGTGCCATCGTTATTTTTGGGTTGGCGTTGGCAAATAATCTGGTTACCAGAACACCTCTCAAGGATGCATCTGCGCAGTCGATTGCGGCCAGTCGCTTTGTCTCCGGGTCGTTGCGTAATGCCGAAGTATTGCAGGCCATGGGTATGCTTGGCCCGCTTCTGGATCGCTGGTTGGTCAAGCACCGTGGTGTCTTGTCCTGCCAGGCCCGTGCATCCGATGCGGCATCGGCTCTTTTGGCTGTATCAAAGGCTTTTCGTCTTGCGTTGCAGACCGCGATCCTTGGCGTTGGGGCATGGTTGGCCATACAGAATGAAATAAGCCCCGGGATGATGATTGCGGCTTCGATTATCATGGGGCGTGCGTTGTCGCCCGTCGAGCTGGCGGTAGCCAACTGGAAAGGATTCCTGAACGCACGATCTGCCTTTGACCGCGTTCAGACCTTGTTGCGCTCTACCCCTGAAGACAAGGAGCGGATGGCTCTTCCCCGTCCTGATGGCCGGGTGTCCCTGCAGGGGGTATTTGTGGTGCCTCCGGGGTCCAGCCAGCCGGTTCTGCGTGGTGTCTCCTTTGATCTTGATCCCGGTGATGTTCTGGGGGTGATCGGGCCATCGGCAGCTGGGAAGTCAACGTTGGCACGGGTTTTGGTTGGTGTGTGGCAGGCTCAGCAGGGAACGGTCCGTCTGGATGGCAATGATATTCGTACGTGGGACCAGGAAGCGCTTGGGCCTCATCTGGGGTACCTGCCACAGGATGTCGAGCTGTTTGGTGGTTCTGTTGCTGAGAACATTGCACGTTTCGGAGACATCGATTCCGGGCGCGTGATTGAGGCGGCAACACGTGCGGGTGTTCATGAAATGATCCAGAAACTGCCGGAGGGGTATGACACACCTGTCGGGACCGGTGGCATGGCTCTCTCCGGCGGGCAACGGCAGAGAATTGCCTTGGCCCGCGCTTTGTATAACAACCCTGCTTTTGTCGTGATGGATGAACCCAATGCCAGCCTGGATAATGATGGAGAGGCCGCTCTTATGGCTGCCATTCAGGTTATGAAGCAGGCCGGCCAAACTGTGGTTATCATTACGCACAAGCCATCTGTCCTCCAGGTAGTGGACAAGGTGTTGGTATTGCGCGGTGGCACTGTTGAAATGATGGGTCCCCGTTCCGAAGTCTTGGCTCGCTTTGTGCGACCGACGGCTGTCTCTCCCAATGCGGCTTCATCCGCTTCATCTCTGGCTTGATAACACATGAATGCCGTGAACAACCCTAATCCTGTACCACCCAAAGACCAACCTGGTCCGGCACCCGTACCTGCCTTGGAGGCCCCTCCCCCTGTGCCCGTGGTTGCTGCTCCGGGAGGGAGTGGTTCCGGTGGTATGATGGACGCATTTGAGACGCCCATGCAACCAGCTAGAATCGGCTGGATTGTTGTTGGTCTGTTCTTTGGTGTTCTAGGAACGTGGAGTGCGGTTGCACCCTTGGCTTCTGCTGTGGTTGCCCCAGGTACGGTTGTGGTCGAGAGCAATCGTAAGGCAATCCAGCACCTGGAAGGTGGTATTGTATCCGAGATTCTGGTGCGCGATGGCGATGTGGTGCAGGGGGGAGATGTTCTTCTGCGTCTGGAGCAAACGCAAGCCAAAGCCAATGCAGACATGCTGATGAACCAGTATTACAACCATCGTGCGGTTGAGGCCCGTTTGCAGGCTGAATTGGAAGGATATGAACGGATCGAGTTTCCGGCGGACCTTTTATCAGTAGCGTGGAAACAATCATCTATTCAGGGAATTCTTGATGGTCAGGTGCGCCAGTTTGATGAGCGGCGCCGTTCTCTCGATAATCAGGTTTCTATTCTTCAGGCTCGTATTGAACAGTATCATCAGGAAATTGAGGGCCTGAAAGTACAGAAGAAATCTGGTGACCGACAGGTGGCTATTTACAAGGATGAGCTTGTCGGCCTGCGTGAGCTGTATGAGAAAGGGTGGTATCCGCGCACTCGTATTCTGTCCATGGAGCGCGAGGTTGCGCGGCTTCAGGGCGACATCGGTGCCCAAGTGGCTTCTGTCGCGCGCGCAGAGAAGGGTATTGGGGAAGCTGAGCTGCAGATTATACAAACCCGGCAGCGATTCAAGGAAGAAGCGGTCTCCCAGCTGCGGGATATTCAGCAGCAACTTGCCGACCTGAAAGAACGTGGCACCGTCGCGACCAATATCCTGGAGCGGACAGAGATCAAGGCGTCCCAGGATGGCGTTGTCCAGAATCTGAAGGTACACACAGTTGCCGGGGTGGTGCGTCCGGGGGAAACCCTGATGGAAATTGTTCCGGAGAAAGACCGCTTGGTGATTGATGCAGAGGTTTCCCCAGTTGACATTGACTCCGTGCATGCAGGACAGGATGCCGAGGTTCGCTTCTCATCCTTCCAGTCACGTTCCATTCCGACCATTACGGGAACTGTTTTGACTGTTTCCGCAGACCGTTTGATTGATGAGCGCATGGGGATTCCTTACTACACTGTTCGTGTTGAGGTCCCGGAGGCCGAGTTGGTGAAGCTGGGTGACAATCGTCTCCAGGCAGGTATGCCTGCCGAGGTTTTGATCCAGACCGGAGAACGTACAGTTCTTGATTATTTTATCAGACCGCTGCGTGATTCCATGACACGTGCAATGGTCGAGAAATAACAATCTCCCCAAGTTTTGGGCCCCCATCCTCTGTTCTAGGAGTGATGGGGGCATTTTTATGCTGTCCTATCTCTGGCCAAAATACTGCCTATATTTTGCGGATCAGCCACTCATTGTCTTGCTAGAGCAAGCGCTGTTCGTATCATGTTTGTGCGTTTATTTCTGCATTCTTGCCAAATTTGATTCCCCTCTTAAGTGTTTCATTTCAGACATGTCTATCTTAAAGTGCTGCCCGGGGGGTGGGTAGCTACGGTGTGAGCGGTCCGTCTGGTGCTGAAAAGAAGACACAAAGGGGGCGTGTGTGTTCAGGGCAAGATTTGTTTTTGCGGCTTTCTTGGCTGTAGGATCTTCCTGTGCGTATGGGGCGAATGTTGTTACTGTATTCACCCTTGATAACGGTATTGCTGGGGTTGAGTCAGGCCAATTTAGCATTGGAAGTCCCACACTGGCTGAGGTTAATAATTTATCCGGAAGTGGAAACAGTTTTCATTATTGGTTGCAATTCTTCGAGCCATCACTGAGCAGTACATATATATTCGGTATGTCGTCTGCCCCTATCGATACGGTATTAGTTCTGTATCAGGGAGCTTTTGATCCCCTTAACCCGAGCGTTAATGCTCTGGCTTTGAATGATGACTATGAGAATGTGCGGCCAGATGGTGTGACTGTCACAACATGCGGTGATCAAGCGACAACGTGTCCGCAGCTCACGCAAGGTCTGCTACAAGGGACACGATATACCGTTGTTGTCACAACCTATTCAGCCGCTACGCCTATTCCACCACCTATCACCTTTTATGTGTACGGAGAGCCTATAGGTGTTGGTGGTGAGCCACCGGTTGATTCTGGCTCTGGCGGCGGTTCGACGGACACAGGCGGTGGCAGCTCCGGTGGCTCTGGCGGCGGTTCGACGGACACAGGCGGTGGCAGCTCCGGTGGCTCTGGCGGTGGTTCGACGGATACAGGCGGTGGCAGCTCCGGTGGCTCTGGCGGTGGTTCGACGGATACAGGCGGTGGAGGCTCCTTCCCTTCTCTGTCCGACGTTCTGGCGGGGCAAGGCAGTTCGCCTGCCCTTGGAGTTGCCCAAGTTATTGAGCGTACTACAAAGTTAAAGGCCTTGTTTGTTGTTTCTGGTTTCACAACCAATCAGCAGGTTGTTCGCGCTGTTTCCCAGACCCTACCTCTGTTGACAGGTGGTTCCATTATGGCAACGCAGTCTTCTCTATCAGGGATTAACAAGATTATTCAGGCACGTATTGACAGTAACAGAGGGCTGTCTTCGGGGGATGGTTTTTTTGAAGATCGTTACATCTGGATGAAGCCGTTTGGTTCGTGGGCACGTCAAAATGACCACAAGGGCGTTGCTGGATACAGGATGGATGCGCATGGTTTGGTCGCTGGCATTGATGGTGCCGTTTCTCCTGCCTTGCGCTTTGGGCTTGCCTTTGCCTATGCGGATGTAAGAATCAAGAACAACAGAGTTCTCGCTCCCCAGAAACTCGATATTGCAACCCACCAATTGGTGGCTTATGGAAGCTACAATATTGATCACAGGACAGAATTAAATGTTCAGGCAGATATCGGTCTCAACCGGAATAAGGGAAACAGGGCGATAGAGTTTACGGCCTCCCAAGCATCCTCTTCCTACCAGAGTCAGGTTGCACATGCGGGTACAGGTATTGGCCGATCCTACCCCGTTGGGGCGGGGTGGTCTTTTAGTCCATCTGTTCGTGCTGACTATACCTGGATACGTGACAGTTCTTATATGGAAACCGGTGCTGGGATTCTGAATCTGGATGTAAAGTCTCGTAGCGCAAAGTCATTCCTGATGAGCACTGATAGTAAGATATCGTATCATGTCAGTGATGCTGTAACGCTGACGGGGCAGTTGGGTCTGGGATATGATGCCTTCAACGAGCGTTCATCGATTACGGCTACATTTGCAGGAGAGCCGGGCTCTTCTTTTATCACCTATGGAACACCAGCCGTTCCCTGGGTGACAACAGCAGGCCTGGGGATGCGCTATAGAACGGATGAAGGCATGGAAATAACTGGGCGCTATGACAGCGAGTATCGAGGCGGCTTTTCAAGCCAGTCGGCGTCAATAAAGGTGCGCTGGACCTTCTGAATGATCTGCCTGCCCCCAAGAGGATCAAGGACCTCTTGGGGGCATTAAGCCTTAGGGTACCAGATTATGGCGGTGCTCTTCCTCTTCTTCTCGTTGTTTCTCTTCGCGTTCCATTCGTATCTTTTTGCTTGTTTCTACCAGTTTCTCTTTGCTTCCCAGCAGGCGCGCATATAGTTCATTGAATTTAAATTCAAAGAAAATCCAGTTATGGTGAGCGAAGAGAGAAAGCCTACCCGACATTTTGTCTATCTTATCTTCTATAAAATCAATGTCATTCTCTTTCTGTTCAAGGTCTTCGAGAGTGTATGATCTTTCCTCAATCCCACTCTGTATTTCCTGTGTCATATTCTCTGCTTCGTTGATCATATCCTGATAATACTTCAGGCTTAGTTCTTCATTTGTTGGGTCCAATATTTGGGCATCTGGGACCATGTCATGAGCATCAGAAAGAATGGACATAAGTGTCCCTCCTTCCTCTTCACTCTGATATACGCTCTGCTCTACTGCTGCGTCATTATCATCGGGGAATGTTATTATTTTATTTTGTTGGACGTAGTTGGCAACTTCCAGAAGAGTGTCTGTGTCGACGGTTGTCCTGCAAACAGGGCACCTTGGAGGCAATTTGTAGTCATCCTCGGGGGTGGGAAATGACAGGACCGCGCATGTGACATGGATAGGGTAAAGATTTGGCGCACCATGTCCACAGGGTAGTCGGAGGAACTCCCCGCCGCTGCCGCCCATGCAGATGGTACACTCGTCCGGAGGTGTATGAGGATCTGTGTCAAAACCGTTCCATATTCTTTTCATTGTGTAGCCCTTGCGCAAGATGGTTTTATACTTTTTCAAGCAACGTGATGGGCGTGGCTCTGCTCTTCGGTCTCGCGTTGCTTTTGTTCGCGTTCTTTTGTCAGCCGTTCGCGCGATTCCTGTAGCTGTGTTCTGAGGCCGGAGAGTCTGTTATAGATTTCCTCGAAATTGCCGCCAACAATTGCCCAGCCGGCATGATCCAGAAGTGCTATGCGCCCTGATCGTTCCAGCAGATGGCCATCAAGATCTTGGAGCTCAAGTATCTTTTGGTCAATCTCTGCCAAGGTATAGGTATGTTCTTCGATACTGTTATTTATACTGTTTATGAGTTCTTCTGCGATTTGTGATAGGTGGTCGTAGTAAGAAGGGCTTGTTTCTTGGTCGCTTGGTTCAATTATTCCGCCGGGTATCACCTCATGAGCTTCTGTTAAAAGGGATAAGAAACCTCTCCTTTGTTCTACAGTCTGGCACGGTGGCTGGCTGATCGCGATGTCATCTTCGCTCGGGAAGGTGATAGCCTTGTCTTGGCGAATGTAGTCAGCAACCTCTGTCAGGGTTTCTGTATCAATGCCTCCTCTGCAGACCGGGCATCGAGGGGCTTGCGCTGTCGTGCTCGCGACGGGAACCAATGATCGGATCATGCATTCGACGTGCAGGGGGTAACTTTCCGGGCCGCCATGTCCACAGGGCAGTCGGATAAAATTTCCGCCAATGGCACCCGCACAGACGACACACGTATCGGGTAACGTATGAGGGTTTGTATCAAAACCATTCCATATAGAAGGCATAACACTTCCATTCATGTTGTTTTGTCAGTTGGGCTCAACCAAGGCGGGCCGTCTCTGAACGGCAGCTGGTCCTGTTACTGCCTGGACTTGTTCGGAGATGTCGTGTGTGAGTTGGGCTGCGGGAGTATCCGGGCGTATGACGCTGCCCCGAATGATAGCAGCCAGATCCAGGTCATAGGTTGCGCTTGACTTGAAGGTTTCGCTCCATATTTGATGGTGCCCTTCTGTCGGGGCCCAGTCCGGCTGCGCGATCAGCGCACATTTCCAGTTCAGGCTTTGGACAAAACGCACAGGCAACGTTCCCTTTTTCACAAGGGACAGGTCAAAACGCCACGCAATGGCAGTATTGTACTGCATGGTGCTTCTGGAAAGCATGGCCGTTTCCTTGCACAAGCTTGGGGGCCAATCGCTTTCATAGGCCTGCTGCCACCAGCTGAAGTCATCAGACCCAAGGTTGGTAATATCGTAAGGAGCCTGTTGATGCCAGAACCAGCGACCGGTGTTAGACACGGGCTCTGTCCGTTCTTCGACGCCCCAGTCTTTGATCGAATAGCTGTCTGATTTCCATAACTGGAAGGACTCAGAATGCGAATATCCAAGATTAACACCGCCTCCGGGGCCTTGTGCTGATGCACTGGCGCCAACACCGATGCTGATCGTGTCGTCAACGCTTGTAACCGTCATGTCCTGCCGGTCATGGACTTGGTTGACTGTGCTGGGTGAGCTTTTGACCCAGTTGACACCGGAATCAAAGGGCTGGCCTGTTTCTGGGTTCAGAATCTGAATGGCGTTTTCAAATCCATATTGGAAGGGGCCTTCAGTGTAGCGTCTGGACGAATGATAGGCATCGCCCGGGCTGAGAAGGCCGCTTTCGCAATATACGGCATAGATACCATCAAAGCCGTGTGACGCTTCACGATAGACGTAGAAATCGGAATTGACGCGCAGTTGGTTGCATGTGTTGCGCGGTTGGTTATAGGGCTTGAAGTTCCATTCCTTGCTGTATGAGAACCGCTTGATGCCGTACATTGCGCCATCGATTTCGGGGGCCATGGAGGCTTTGTCTGAACTCATGAAATTAACCGCCATCTTGCTGCAGAAAGAACGATATATTATCGACTTGGGATCGGCGGGTGGTAGTGTTACAAGCTATGTAGTGGCAAGAGAGTTTTTCTCATCTGTACAAGATGAGTTGGAGTGAGCGGGTTTCTTTACCTATAAAAAAAATCCCGGAGTAGTCCGGGATTTTTTTATTATGCGGTGTTATTGGTCCTGGCTTATTCTGCCGCGGCTCGTGTTCCGAAATATTGTTTCCCTGTGCGGGCAACGCGTACCAAGGTGCTTTTGCCGAACAAGCTTTCGACGAGATCCACGGCCAAGTCTGCGGTCATGTTACGGTGATCAAGGGCAGGATTCAGTTCGACGATATCCAGTGACCCCAGGCGCCCTGTATCAGCGATCATTTCCATGCATAAGCGAGCCTCACGGTAGTTGGGGCCGCCGCGAACGGTTGTTCCAACGCCGGGCGCAATGTCGGGATCCAGAAAGTCAACATCAAAGCTGACGTGTATGTGCGTGTGTTGGTCGATGCCGCTCAGGGCTTGTTCCATGACATGGCGCATACCCATTTCGCCGATGCAGCGCATGTCAAATACTTCCAGCCCGACGCTGCGGACAAAATGTTTTTCCCCGTCATCGACGCTGCGTATCCCGATTTGACGAACCTGATCTGGTCGGATTGCCGGTGAGTGTCCCCCGATGCCAGTCAGTTCGTCTGGTCCGTATCCACACAGACAGGCCACCGGCATACCGTGAATGTTGCCTGTGGGGGTTAGGTCTGCGGTGTTGAAATCGGCGTGAGCATCCAGCCACAGGATGCGCAGTTCCTTACCTGTTTCACGACAGTGTTTGGCAACAGCGCTGATTGATCCAATGCCCAGGCAATGATCACCCCCCAGTACCACAGGCATGCGTCCGTCCTGTATTTCCTGGTAGACGGCCTCATGGAGGACCTTATTCCAGGCAATCACTTCTTCGAGGTGCCTGAAGCCACCGACAGGTGGAGATCCCGGGTTGGGTGGTCCCTGCAGGTTGCCGCAGTCCTTTACATCAACCCCGCACCGTTGCAGCTTTTCAACAAGTCCGGCCACGCGCAGGGCTTCTGGCCCCATGGATGCCCCGCGCACGCCTGCGCCGACATCTGTCGGGGTACCAATCAGACTGACGTCAGGCAAGAAAAGGTGACTCATTGGCTGTCTCCGGTTTCAATATGCCACAACGTCACGCAATGGACGGGTCTGACCAGCATTCTTTTCATACGCAAAACCAAAAAGATTCCGGGGGTCCTCAAGAGAAGGAACAAGCGAGATAGATTCACACAGGTCCAGTGTGGTTGCGACATCACGCATGAAGCGCAACGCCGAGAAATCTTCAAGCGCAAAACCGACAGAGTCGAAAATAGTCACATCGTCGAGTGATTGCCTACCGGGCGCGTGACCCGCCAGAACCCGCCATATTTCCGTCACCGGGAAGTCCGGTGGCATCTGCTGCACATCACCTTCAACGCGGGACTGGGGCTCGTATTCTACAAAAACACGAGCACTTCTCAGGACATCGCAATGCAGTTCCGTTTTTCCAGGGCAGTCACCGCCAACACCGTTGATGTGCATGCCAGGCTCAATCATATCGGGTGTTATGATTGTGGCATTTGTTTTATCGGCTGTAACCGTTGTTACGATATCTGTGCCCTGTACAGCATCACATGTGGAGGAAAATGCCTGACTCTCAAGGCCAAGCTGGTCCAGATTGTGTTGCAGTTTAGTCATTGCAGATGGATCGATATCATACAGATGAAAACGTTTTACCCCCAGAAGATGGCTGAAAGCCAATGCCTGGAACTCGCTCTGGGCACCGTTGCCGATCAGGGCCATGCTTTTGGGTTGCGGCTTTGCAAGTGCTTTTGCGGCAACGGCTGACATGGCTGCGGTACGCATGGCTGTTGTCAGCGTCAGTTCGCTTAGCAGCTCCGGGGTCCCGGTTTCCACATCGGACAGAACGCCAAAAGCCATAACAGTTGAAAGCCCGAAACGGCTGTTCCGGGGATGCCCATTAACATATTTGAAGGTATAGGTTTCCTTGTCTGCAATTGGCATTAGCTCAATGACGCCATCGTCGGAGTGACTGGCAACCCGGGCGGTTTTGTCAAAGTCTTCCCACCGCAGAAAATCTTCGCTGATGTACTGCGCAATCCCTTCTATGCACGCTGCCGCCCCCTTCTTTTTCATGATGGCGGCCACACCCTCGACGCTTAGGAACAGTGTGCGGGCGGGGGTGATATTTTTCAGCATGCATAAGTCTCCAAGGAACCATGATGCTTTTATTGTGGACCAAGGAGGTGTCAGAAAGAACGGTCAAGTTTGTCAGTATTCTTCCTGTTTTTGCTCATTATGTAAGTCTGATAAAGCAGATTGTTCTTTTGTTCAGTGCACAATAGACTTTCCGGGGCCCTTCCCTGCCGTTTTGTCTGTCAAGGAAAGCCATCATCAACCCCATCAACAAAGAGTTCCCCGCGCAGGATGCTGTTGCGGACTGTTTCCAGTCCCTGTTCAGCCTCGGCAAGAGCGTTCCGCAAATGTCCAAGCTCGTCGTGTTGTCCCGGGCGGGGTGTTCCCCGTGCTTTTCCTGAGTCCAGAACAGCAGACAGGTAGCGAGCCTTCAGATCAGCCGCCCTGTGTACCAAGGCGTCAATTTCTTCAGGGCGTACAACCCCGATCAGGGAGGCTATACGTTGACGGTTGGCATCTTGGCACTGCTCGCCGACAGTTCTGGCAAATAATTTTGCGCTTATGAGGGATTGATCATGATGTCTTGGGGAGGCAAAAGTGTGTTGTGTCTTGTTTGTGGTAAAGGAGGTTTCAGGCAGGTCGGCAACGTTGAGAAAGGGCATGGCAGGCTCCCGGTCCCTGAGGCATGTTCCTTCACCAAGCACGTCTTGTGCCAAATCGTCTGCCTGCACCAGTGGGTCTGAGGCATCGGATCCGGTCGGCAAATTTTGCCTGGTTCTCTTGCTGTTCCGGTGAAAGTTGCCGCCTGTCGCGAACTGGTGACCTGCGAACCATTGTATTTTTCCAAATTGATGGTTGCCAGTCTTTATCTGGCCGGACATATTGATGAAAACATCAACTCCGGGGGATCTTATGGACCTCAGTGCCGATGTCCTGCGTGATATTCGTAAACGTAGAGGACAAACCCAGGCTGAGTTTGCGGCCTTCTTGAACAAGGAGCTGAGCCGCAATTATTCCCCGCCGATGATCAGTCGGTGGGAGCAGGGAAAAGAACCGGTTCCCTCCATCGTGCGCTTGTTTCTGGTTGGCAGTTCTGCAACGGTACAGGAACCGGTGTGCGAGCAGCCTCTGGTGTTGGCCTTGGCCAACCAGAAGGGTGGCGTTGCCAAGACAACAAGTTCCATTAATATTGCGTGGGCGTTGGCTCGTGCCGGTCACGCAACGTTGTTGGTTGATTTTGATCACCAGAGCAATGCGACAGCGGGCTTGGGGCTGAATAACTATGAACTGGATGCATCGGGGCGGACCATTGCATCCGTGATGCTGGATAATCTTCCGGTCAACGATGCCGTGGTGCGTGTGCGCGATGATATTCCGCTTTTCCTTTTGCCCGGTGGGTCCCGTTTGGCCGAGGCTGATCTTGTTCTGACCCGTGAAATTGGTGGTGAATGGGTTTTGAAAGAAACACTGGCCCCGCTTGCCGGTCGTTTTTCCTTCATTGTGATTGACTGCGGTCCCCATTTGGGGCCCACAACGGTTAATGCATTGACGGCTGCTGACTACGTTTTGATACCGTCAGACCCAACGCCGTGGTCCACGCGCGGTATTCCCCTTATTCTCAGGGCCATAGACCGGATCCGGCGGCGCATACGCCCTGGGCTTGAGATTCTTGGGATTCTGCCGACACGGGTTGACCCCCGTCTTGTTCAGGATCGGGAGACCATGCAAGAGCTGCATGACATCTTTGGGTCGGCTGTTCCGATCCTCGATCCGGTTATCAGCACTACGTACTACAATCATGCGGCTGCTGCCGGGCAACCGATCCTGGAGTTATATCCCGGTGCACGGGGCGTGTCTGTTTATGTGGACCTGGCGGAGAACTTGATTGCGCTGGCAGCAGCTCGCCATGTTTCCGTGCCGCCTGTCCCGGCTCATCCTGTTCCTGCGGAGACCTGAGTCCATGTCGCGCAAGATGCCACCCCGTACGACAACAGGACACGTTTCGTCCTTGATGACGTCATTCTTTTCTGGGGAAAGCAGGGTCAGTACCCTTGCCTTGACGTCCATCGTTCCCAACCCGGATCAGCCGCGGTCATTTTTTGACGATGATGATCTGGCAGCATTGGCCTCTTCTATCCAGCGTCTTGGGTTGCTGCAGCCGGTTCTGGTTTCGGCCCCCGGTCCAGATGGGAAACATATCCTGTATGCGGGGGAACGCCGGTGGCGGGCCTGCCGTCTACTGGGGCATCACGAAATCAAGGCCATTATTATTTCCGGAGATCCGGCAGAAATAGCATTGGTCGAGAATGTTGTCCGTGTTGATCTCGATATGGTGGAACTAGCTCGTGGCTGTGAGCGGCTGATGAACCGGCATGGCTATACCCAAGGGCAGGTTGCCGAGATCCTCGGTCGCTCACAATCCGAGATCAGCCGAACCCTGAATATCCTCTCTTTGCCGGAGGATATTTTGCAGGCGGTGCCATCGGTCTCGAACAAGATCAGCAAAAGTACCCTGTTTGCGCTTGCTGATCTTGGGGATGAACAGGCCGCGCGTGTTGCCTGGGGCAGGATCGTTACGACAGGAATGACGGTTAGTGAGCTTCGGGCGATGAAGATCGACCTGAATACTCCGTCCGCGAAGCCAGAGCAAAAGAGCACAAAAGAAGCTGGTACAGCTTCGGCGACCAAGGTTTTGCTTCCGGCATTGAAGCAGATTGCCCGACTTCAGGTCAGCCCTGGATCCCTTGATCACGAGGATATTAAGCGCTTGCACGCCCTGCGTGATGCTCTGGATCAGCTGCTGGGCACTCTTCCCGGTCCGGCCGGGCATGAATCGCCCCTATGCGATATCGCATAAGATGGTGTTGCCCCATTGCGGGGATTGAAAGTTGTGATAGCGACATGTATTTTCTATTTATGTGGTCGCAGATCTTCCATGCATAAGCGTCTGTCTGTTGTCTGCATTTTGGTTTGAAGTGTGATGAAAACATGATGAAGAAGATAGAAGCCATCATAAAGCCCTTCAAACTGGATGAAGTGCGTGAGGCTTTGGGGGATATCGGCCTTCAGGGGATTACGGTGACGGAGGTCAAGGGGTTTGGACGCCAGAAAGGCCATACAGAGCTGTACCGGGGGGCCGAGTATGTGGTGGATTTTCTGCCAAAAGTCAAAATAGAGATGGTTCTTGAGGAAAGTCGCGTTGAGCAGGCGATAGCGGTCATTCAACAGGCTGCAAGGACTGGACGTATCGGTGATGGCAAGATTTTTATTCTGCCGGTCGAGGACGCCATTCGTGTCCGGACCGGGGAACGCGGGCCAGACGCTGTCTGAGTGATGTGTGGTTTTGTGTGGCATACGCAATGGGACCGAGGGACGGTAACCATTCAGGACAAGGAAAAGTATTCATGTCTGATACCGCTACATTCTTCGAAAAAATCAAGGAAAATGACGTCAAGTATGTTGATTTCCGTTTTACCGATCCCCGCGGCAAGTGGCAGCACACAGCCCAGCATGTCAAGACCGTGACAGATGATCTTCTGGCCGACGGTATTATGTTTGATGGGTCATCCATTGCCGGTTGGAAGGAAATTAATGAGTCCGACATGATTTTGATGCCGGACATCTCGACGGCCGTGATGGATCCCTTTACGGCCCAACCGCAGCTTGTTGTGTTTTGCGACGTTGTAGATCCTGCAACAGGTCAGTCTTATGATCGCTGTCCACGCGGTATAGCACGCCGCGGTCTTGCCTATGCGCAAAGTACCGGCATTGCCGATACAGCTTATTTTGGCCCTGAGGCAGAGTTCTTTGTCTTTGATGACGTCCGTTATACGGTAGATATGAACAAAGTGTCCTTCGAGCTTGATGCCGGCGATGCCCCTTGGGCTAGTGGCAAGGAGTTTGATCAGGGCAACTGGGCACATCGCCCCGGTATCAAGGGAGGATACTTTCCGGTTCCTCCTGTTGACAGCGGTGTTGATCTGCGTGCGGAGATGACTTCAACCCTTCTGGATATGGGGGTTGACGTCGAGAAGCATCATCACGAGGTTGCATCGTCACAGCATGAACTTGGTTTCCGGTTTGGTACCTTGTTGCAGTCAGCGGACTGGATGCAGATATACAAGTATGTTGTGCACATGGTCGCCCACTCGTACGGCAAGACCGCTACGTTCATGCCCAAGCCTTTGGCGGGAGACAACGGGTCTGGCATGCATGTCCATCAGTCCCTGTGGAAGGATGGCAAGCCGTTGTTTGCAGGATCCGGATACGCAGACCTGTCTGATATGGCGCTGTACTATATTGGTGGCATTATCAAGCACGCCAAGGCGCTTAATGCGTTTACAAATCCGTCCACCAATTCCTACAAACGGCTGATTCCGGGATTTGAGGCGCCGGTTCTTCTGGCTTATTCTTCGCGTAACCGGTCTGCATCCTGTCGCATTCCCTATGTTTCCAATCCTAAAGGGAAGCGGGTGGAAGTACGTTTCCCTGATCCGACGGCTAACCCCTATTTGGCTTATACCGCCATGATGATGGCGGGCTTGGATGGGATTCAGAACAAGATTCATCCTGGTGATCCCATGGACAAAAATCTGTACGATTTGCCGCCAGAAGAGCTGTTACAGGTTCCCACGGTATGTGGCTCCTTGCGGGAAGCTTTAGATGCCCTGAAGGTTGATCGGGATTTCCTGATGAAGGGTGATGTGTTTACACCCGATTTTCTTGACGCCTACACGGATCTCAAATTCCAGGAAGTTCACGCGTTTGAACACACCCCTCATCCGATTGAGTATCAGATGTATTACAGCGTCTGACGATGTGTGATGGTAGCGTTGGTCCCTGCCCTTTATCAGGTGGGGGCTTTACGTTTTTTACCCGGTGATTTCCAGTTTTTTATAGTTTGGCAAATCCGCTCGCAAGCCTTCCCGTCACCAAACGGGTTGTTCCCCGCGAGTAAGCGTTCTTTTGGGGATGGTGTATCAAGAATTTCGGCGGCAGCTTGTACAATGGACTCTGTACGGGTGCCGACCAAGCGGATGGCCCCGCTGTCCAATGCCTCCGGTCTTTCTGTCAAGTCCCGCAGGACTAGGACGGGGGTTCCTACAGATGGTGCTTCTTCCTGTATGCCGCCTGAATCCGTCAGGATGACGGCGGCGCGACGCATCAGCAAGACGAAGGGAAGATAGTCCAGCGGGTTGGTCAGGATGATAAAGGGGTGACTGGCCAGAAAGGCTTTCATCCTCATGCCCACTTCTGGATTGGGATGCAGGGGGAAGACGATACACACGTCGGGGCGATTGGCCAGTGTGTGCAATGCTTGGCTAATCCGTGCCAAGGGGGGGCCGAAGTTTTCCCGGCGATGGGTTGTGACCAGAATAATCCGTCGGTCGTCAGGGAGGCGCGGCAATGTTGCTACAATGCGCGCTGTCAGGGCGGCATCGCTGTCGAGTTTGTGGCAAACCCATAACAGAGCATCAACCACAGTGTTTCCTGTCACGGTGATCGTGTCATCGGTTCGTCCTTCGTTCAGCAGGTTTGTTCTGGCCTGCTCTGTCGGTGCAAACATGAGGTCTGCCAGTTGATCTATGGCGATGCGGTTCATCTCTTCTGGCCAAGGACTGCGGAGGTTATGGCTGCGAAGCCCGGCCTCGACGTGTCCGACAGGTACGCCACTGTAAAAAGAAGCCTCGGCGGCAGCCAGTGCACTGGTTGTATCACCATGCACCAGCACAAGATCCGGACGGTCTTGCTCAATCATGGCCTCCATCTGGTCCAAAATGCCGGCATGCAGATGAGCCAGGCCTTGGCGTGATCGGGCCAGAGACATGTTGTGGTGAACGGGAACCTCGAAGAAATCCAGTATTGGGGGCACCAAGTCCGGATGCTGCCCTGTTACGGCAACCCGGCAGGACAAGGCCTTGTCACGCGATAGTACTCTGGCAAGCGGGGCCATTTTGATCGCTTCAGGGCGTGTTCCAATGACAACAAGTGTTTTCATGCAGACTCATCTGCTGTTCACACCCTGTATGCCGGGCAGGCTAGTCACGCATTGCTGTGCGACCTTGGCCTGAAGATCGTATAGCGCCTTGGTGCGGCGGTCACGATCTGCCGTTGATATATTCCCGGATTGACTCATTTCTTCTGCTCTGGATGGCAGAAGATACTCCGGTGCGCTGAACAGGACGGGCCTTGCCATGACGGCCCCCATGGCAAGGCGCAGCCTCTCGTGCATTTCTGTCGTGGAGGCCGGAATGCCGACGAACTGGCTTCCATCCTGATTTTGCTGCTGTACAGAAAAAGCCTCCACAACCATATGAACCTTTTGACCCAGTTTCTTGGCTAGGGCGTCGCGGTAAAGGGTACTTTCCTGCACGCTAAGTTTGCCGGCCCCGATGCTGTCCTGAAACAAAAGGCGATCGATGTGGCTTTTTGTCAGAACAGTATCCCAGAATTCAGCCAGCACAGATGGACTGGTTCGACCATTTGAGAACCCCGATATGGCTACGGGTACAGGGTGCTCTGTGATTCCGGATAGGAGACCGGTAACCTTGGCCAAGTGTTCCGTAAGTAAAGCCCGGCGCGTTGTATCTTGCCAATGCAGGTCGTCAAGCTCATCCGTAATATACCAGCCCCGCAGAGCTGGACTGGTTGCAATCAGTTTCCCCAGATCTGGCAGAAGAGCTTCCAGAGCCAGTTCCCGACGCAGGAAGTAGACCCGCAACAGATCCGGATTTCGCTCGTGAACCTGAAAGAAGGACGGATCAAGATCCAGGCCTATCCATAGGCCAATTCCATTCCTTTCGGCCATGGCCAGCAGACTCGGCAAGGGCGGGTTTGGTAGCGGACTGATATGTCTCGCATACATTTCTTTCCCGACGGCGTCTGACAGGGGAAACAAGGCAATGCTGTTCAGGATGGACCACTGTACGTAGATGGTCTGAATACCGATCTGTTTAAGGGACCGCCCAAAGGCATCCCAGTCTTCCGGGCTACGGTTACCGTGGATGGCCAGTGGCTGGTAGAAGGTGGCATCCGGGGCTCCTGCTGGCCCGCAGACAGCATGGGCATAGCCTATCCCCAGGACCATCCATAGCACAAAGATGACAAGGCGTTTATGCATCTCTAAAACCGTGCCAGAACGGAGACAATGAAACGTGTTTGCCTGTCTCCCTGCCCGTCTTTTGTTATGTCACGGGTCAGGCGTGGTGTGACATCGATATAGGACTGATGCGCATGGCTTGCAGATTCGTTGTACCACAGGCGCCAGTGCAGCCCGATACCACCGCGGGCAATGGTGTCGTCCAGTGTGCTGGTCCCGGTGTGGGATCCTCCGATCAGGGCAAACGGTGCTGCTATATAGGGTGTGCCCATGCGCCATTTCCCTCCCAGCCGGAGTTCGCTACTGACAAGCCGAGCCTTTGATTTCTCAAGAAATCGTCCGGCATCCACATAAAAGCTGTAATATGGTGTCCAGGCGGGTTCATCGGGTGGTATGTCCATGCTGCTGCTCAGGCCATAGCTTACACGAACCAGCGTGTTGTCTTCTGTTTTGGATCCGATGGAAAACAGGCGTTCAGCCGCCAGGTTGAAGTCATGCTCGCGCAGGGGTTTCCAGCGCAGGCCAGCCCCAGCCTGTGTGGTGTGTTTATCAGGCACGGGAGATGCACCATTGATGGTCCCCCAGAACAGGCGTCCGGTGATGGCAAGGGTGCGTCCGTCGCGATAGCCAACAGAGGGAGGTCTCCATGCCAGTTCTACGCCGCCTTGTGCCTCGTTCAGGGCATCGCCGACCGGGCTGGTTGTGCGTCGGCATGAGCTGGCCTGCGGGCAGACCGTAGTATAGCCCTGTAACGCCAGATTATCGTTCAGAATGCTGTTTTGCCGCCTTAGCCCCCAAATGTGGGCGCGGTTCTGAACGGGTGTGTATTGGCGCATGGCTGCATACAGGCGCTCATCCTCTATAACGTCGGAAAAAGCATCTTGCGCGCCTTGGGTATCACCAAGGGCTGCACGGGTATAACCCAGATCCTCCCGCGCGGAGAGCTGGTCCGGGTTCGCACCCGTAATGTGGCTGAGCAAGGGCTCTGCCCGTTCGTGATCGCCCATGTCACGGGCCGCATAGGCATAGGCCAGCCCCAGGGCTTCGTTGTCCGGGGTGACTTGATACGCTGATTCCAAGGTGTGAAAGGCCTGTTCCAGCTGGCCCTGCCGTCGTTCGACTACGGCTTGCTCCAGACGTCGGCCGCTGGTTGGATTGGTTGTGTTCAGGGTCTGGTATACCTGTATGGCTTCCTGGTCCCGACCGGCTGCGGCCAGCGCCCTTGCCCACGTTTCCAGATGCACGGGTTTCAGGTCATCGGGTAATTTTGAGGCTTCAAGGCTACCAATCTGTTGCAGGGCACTTTCAGCCTTCCCTGCCCCTAAAAGGGCTTGTGCAAGCCGTAATTGTAGAACGGGATCGTGCTGCCCCGACAAGGCCTGTTTCCAGTGGCGGGCGGCCAAGTCCGGTCGTCCCGTATCGTAGTATAGGTAGCCCAGCGACGCGTTGACTAGGTTTCTTGTTCCGGCCGACAGGCTGCGGGGTCCAGAATAATCCCGCAGGGCTCTTTCGTAGAAATCAGCAGCAGGTCCCTTGCGTTTTGCCCTGTCCAGTGCTGTTGCCAGAAGAACATGAACCCTGGGGCTTTGTTCGTGCTGCAATGTTTCCCACATCAGCCGGACGGCTTCCTTCGTTTCCTTGTCTTCCAGAAGGACGAAGGCAAGATCCAGTCGTTGATCAACAGAGATCAGTCCGCGATGGTACAGGTCCTGCAATGCTTTCTTGCGTTGCTGGTTCTTTTGTGTGGCGGTTCCGCTTTCAGCCAAGGCTGTCAGGGCTTGGCGTACAGCTTCATTTTCCGGGCTAGGTTTGTCCAGGATGCGGCGCGCAACACGCTCTACCGACGACCATTCCTGTGCCCCTTTCCAGCGAACAAGCGCTTCGATAGCTGTTCTTGCGGCGGCTTCATGATCCAGATGGGCGGCCTGCTCCAGCGCCTCGGCTGATCCGCGGATATTGCCCTCGGCCCACCGTGCATCGGCCAGCGAGACCAGCGTGTCCTTGTCAGATTGCAGCTGTGCCAAGGTTTCGAGTGTCTTTGTACGTGCAGTGGTCTCCCCTGCCCGTCTTTGCGCTTCCGCTAGAAGCTGCAGAAGTGCGGGCGTATCACCGATGGTGTGCCGGAGTTCCTCCAGACAGCGCACGGACTCTTCCGGGGTATTCTGTTCAAGCTGTGCTGCACACAGGGACAGGCGGTGTGCGTAGATGACATCAGCTCGGTTCGGGGCCTGAAGGTTTTGTTCCTGTTCGACCCGCTGCAGTACCAGGCTGGCATCCTTGATACGCTTGGACGAGATCGCGGTCAGAACCACAGAATTCAGTGTATCCGGGCTTTGGTCCAGCTCCAGCGCCTTGATAAAGAGTTCCAGCGCTTGTTCTTCTTGTCCGGCATCCAGACGGATGAAGGCTGCCCGTTTCAGTGACAGGGCCCGGTCTGCTGTCCCAAGGCGAAGTCCTGCTACAGCTTCAAGGGTCTGTGCCGCTTCTTCCCGAAGGCCACCCCGGGCCAGGAGATCAGCCAATACTTGCAAGTCAGATGGATTACTGCTGTTCCGAAGTGGTTTGTACAGTTCAATGGCTTGTTCATGGTGGCCGCTGCGGCTGGCAGCTTCCGCCAAAAGGCCAAGGACAGCGGGGGAATACCCAAGGCGCTCCCGTCTTGGCCAGACAAGCGCGTAGGCTTCCTCTGGCTTGTCCTGTCGTAGCAGGAGAAAGCCAAGGTCTACGGCTGCGGCATCCCCTATGGACTGGTCTATGTCCTGTTCCCGGGTCAGCTGGAGCAAGCGTTCGGCTGCTTCCCGGTCGCGTTTGGCCAGAACCAGGATCCGGGCTGCTGCCAATTGCTCCTGTGGGGTCAATGCTCTTTTATGCGAGAGTGCTTTCAGATCATCCATTGCCTTTTGTAGTCCGGCGCTGTTTGGCGCCGTGCGCGTTTGTAGCTCCAGGGCACGCAGTTGTTCATCCACACTTAGCGTGGCGCTTCCCATGGCCTGTGTCAGTTCTGTGGCGGCTTCTTCACGGTGCCCCAAGGTTTGCAGGGCTGTTGCGCGAAACAAACGTAGCAGGCTGAAATCAGGAGCGACTTCCGTCAACGGTGCACTCAGCCGCAGAACATCGGCTGGTTTCTGTAGCTCTGCAGCCAGGACAGTCGCACGCCAGCGCATGACGTGGGCTTCCGGGATAAGGGTCAGTCCTTTTTCAAGCTCCTGCAGGGCTTCCTCCTTGCGATTGCCCTGGATCAGGGTCCGCGCCCTTTCTTCGTACGGGAAGGTCCTGTGTCGCAGCCATTCACGCTCTATGAAGTTTTGTTCCGGAAGCATTTGTATTAGCCGCTTCTCGGCTGTTGGTACCTGCTGAGCTTGAGCGCATGATCCATACAGCAGGCTGCTGCCGATCATGCTGGCCAGAATCCAGCCCGGTATGTGTCCTTGCGTTATCATGCCGGCCTGTTGCCCTGGTTCTGGAAGTCTGTCAGCGTTTGTTCCGAGATATGCCCCTGCTCAACCAGAATGATCCCGACAGGTCGCTCGCTTTTCTTGGACAAGGCAAACGCCTTCTCTACGTCATCAGTGGAGCAGATATTGTTTTCTGCCAGCCATCGCCCCAAAGGAACACCCGCGGCTGCTGCTTTCTTGACAGCATCATCCAGTGCGGCTTGTGAGGGAAGCAGATCCAGATCCAGAAGGATCTGCCCCATTGGTTTATAGGAGCGTCTTTGTTCACGCAGGGCACCGGCCAGCATTTCAGCTGTGATAACGCCCGCCTCGACCAAGCGTTGCCCCAGCGGTGGCCCCGACCCTCCCTTGCCCTTCCCAGCGTCTTCCGGGATACCGCCATAGCGCCTATGAATGGCAAACAGGATCTCGCTGGATACAGCCAAACAGAATTCGGCGCGCCCGCCAATTGCGGTTTCAACCGTTTCAACCTGTTCCTGCGTGGGAACGGACAGGGCGGCTACCATAAGGTTCCCTGATGCGGACAAGCCAACGGGGAACATGCTGAACTGTTTGGCCAGAGAAGCCGGGAAACGCTGCAAAATGGTATCGGGTACGCTGAATGGATCGATGGCGCGCACCTCCAGCCTGACCTGCATGCCAAGAACTTCCAGAAACTGGTCTTGGTTCACCAGACCCATTTCCATCAGGATATTGCCGATGGTACCCCCTTTTTCCTTCTGCATGGCCAAGGCTTGTTCCAGTTGGGCGGGGGTAATGAACTGGCGCTCGATCATCAGATCGCCTATCCGGCGCCGATAAAGCTTCAGGTGTGCCTCATCAGGGTATTCATGCGATGTTTTGTCCCAGCCGATCTTTTCACCTGTACGCAGGTGGTGACCGAACATGCGCAGGGCCCGTATTACGGCACAATAATTTATGGCGATAGCCCACAAGTAGCGCGGGATAACCATGGGGATGGCAGACCATCCATAGTATTTGTGTGTCCAGTAGTGGCGCTGGAAAAGGCGATAGGCCAGCAGAACCTGGTTGATCCACACAACAAGCCAGAATGGACTGTCATCAGGCAGGATGGGGGCCGGCTGGTAACTGTCTTTCATCAACCATGTCCACAGAACAATGCCAAGATGCGCCAGCACAACAAAGATCCCGAACGGAGCGGCGTGGCTCAGCACCACCATTTTCCGGTCCCGCATCAGGAGATAGCGGATTGCCAAGGATCCATCCCACCCGAAGTTACGCCATCCCTGCAAGGCAATGCCGATTGTCCAGCGGCTTTTCTGGCGTACGGCCGCCCAGAAGGCATTGGGGAAGTATTCACGTGTACAGATGTAGTCAACGATTGTGACCAGCTGTTCTTTCCCGGTCAGCCATTGTTTTCGTGATACGGTACGGACAAAAGGCACGCGTGCAAAAATCTGCTTCATGCCTGCTTTTTTGAGGCGGAGCGAGAATTCGTAATCTTCGGTTAACGTGCCGGTGTTGAACACCTCTCCTTGTTCTGTCCGTGCGGCATCCAGGGCCCGTCGGGAGTAGGCTGTTCCCACCCCTGCCCCCGGAACAACCCCGGCCAGGAATTCACGGACAATAATTTCTTTGCTGTGAAGCTCGGCGAACTCGTCCATGTAGTGACCGCCAGTCAGATCATGCCACGGACGTTCCAGAGAGATGACCGGTGTTTGTACCAGGTCAAAGCGCGGGATCAGGAAGTTGAAAAGCTTCAGGCTGAGCGGATGCACGATGTCTTCTGCATCCTGCATGACGATAACCTCGAAGCGCATTCCGTTGGCTTGCTCGTATTCTGTGATTCCTTTGACAATCCAGTTCAGGCAATCGGCCTTGCAGGTTGGTCCTGGCAATGGGGTGATGATGTGATGGACATTCCCCAGTGTAGAGCACAGCTTTTCAACCTCTTTCCCGGTATCCGGATCATTGGGATAGGTTCCGACGAAAACATGGAAGTTTGAATAGTCCAGCGTGCGGAACATGTTACTGAGTGAGGAGTAAATAATTCCGGATTCCTGCCACGACGGGAACATCAAAGCCACAGGCTGTTGCTGCGCACGGTGCAGGACCTCTATGGCCATTGGCTTGGAACGCCGGAAGACAAACAGGCTTTTGTAGATCCAGCGCCCGAAGAAGATAATGTCAATGACCAGGTCATCAAGATTGGAGCCCATATAGACCAGCATCACGAAGATAAAGCCCAGCTCCGTGAGCAGGAGGACGGCGGCTGACAAGTCGGTCATGGGCATGTGATGCGGCCTGCTTTACTGTCATGCTCCCGCGTGGTGCTTTAATTTCGATCTGCGTTGTCCAAGGCCATTTCTATGGCGCCGGTAATTTTGGGATCATCCGGCTTTGTGGTTGGCAAAAACCAGTCCAGCAGGCGTCCGTCCGGACCAATCAGATATTTATGGAAATTCCAGCGCGGGATTCCCGCTGCTCCGGTTTGTTGAGCAGCCCACTGATAGAACGGATGGGCGTGATCACCGCTGACAACAGCCCGTTCTGTCAGTGGAAACGAAACGTTGAAGGTCGTTTCACAGAAGGTCTTGATTTCAGGGTTACTGCCCGGCTCTTGTTCCCCAAAATCATTGGATGGCACGCCAATGACCACTAGTCCTTTGCCACGGTCCTTGTACGTATTCCAGAGCTTCTCCAGGCCTTCGTATTGGGGTGTGAATCCGCAGCGAGATGCCGTGTTGACAACCAGAACGACACGGCTCGCATAGGCCCGCAGTGGCATTGGGATTCCATCAATCGAAGTGAAGGTATAATCCCAGGCACTGCCCTGCCCGGCCATGGCGTTTCCGCTTCCCAGAAACAGCCCCAGTATGGCTGAACATAATTTTCTCAACATGCGGCGCCCCTTGGATCATGATCCACCCCTCTCCACGTTAACCTGGCTTCCAGGCAGAAGCTACCTGGTTCTGTTTGTGGTGATGATGGGGTTGGTTCTCGCCGGCTCTTTGGCTTTCATTCCAGACAGTTTGGAATCCAAGCAGTCGCAGTGCATTCAGTGTGACCAGGATCGTTGCGCCGGTATCGGCAAAGACGGCCATCCACAACGTTGTTGTACCGGTTACTGCCCCGACCAGGAAGAGAGTCTTCAGGCCAAGGGCAAGGGCAATGTTCTGCCAGATATTGCGTATGGTCGCCTTTGAGAGAGTCACGAGATCAACGATACCGCCAACACGATTTCCCAACAGGGCGGCATCGGCAGTTTCCAGAGCAACATCGGTTCCGCTTCCCATGGCAACACCAACCGAGGCAACAGCCAAGGCCGGTGCATCATTGATCCCGTCGCCGACCATGGTAACCGGACCATTCCCTTCCAGCTCCCGTATTGTTCTCAGCTTGTCTTCGGGAAGAAGGTTGGCCTTTGCTTCGATCTCCAGTTCCTTGGCAATGACTGATGCCGTTTTGTGGCTATCCCCCGTGAGCATGACAACATGGATGCCGGCATCTTTTAATGATTTAATGGCTGATGCGGCATCGGGACGTGGCTCATCGCGTGCAGCGATGAGCCCAAGGACAGATTGCTCTCCATAAAGGACGGCAACTGTTTTTCCCTGGTCTTCCAGTGCCGCAATCTGGTCCAGAACGGTTGGGGGTATCCTTTTGTCTTCCAAGGGCATATGGGCTGACCCAATGATCAGGCGTCGTCCTTCAATGTTGCCCTGTACGCCGTGCCCAGGTAACACGGATATATTCCGGCTTTGCGGTATGATCAGGTTTTCTTCTTTTGCCTGGTTGATGATGGCTGAAGCCAGTGGATGAGAAGATCCGGTCTCAAGGGATGCAGCCAGGCGCAGAATGCTTTCCTTGTTTTCCTGCACAGGAATGATATCTGTGATCTGTGGTGTGCCGGAGGTCAGGGTTCCTGTCTTGTCAAAGGCGACCGTACGGGTTTTACCGATGGCTTCCAGAACCGCTCCTCCCTTGAGCAGGAGTCCCTGCCGTGCAGCCGTTGATATGCCGGCGGCGACAGCGGCTGGTGTTGAAAGGACCAAGGCGCAGGGGCAGGCAATCAACAGCAGGGACAGACCGCGATAGATCCATGTCTCCCAGCTTTCGCCAAAGGCAAGCGGCGGGACTATGATAACAAGGCCTGCCAGCAGCATGGCTGCTGGTGTGTAACGTGCCGAGAAACGATCAATAAGGCGTGCGAACGGAGCCTTGGTACTGCGTGCTTCTTCTACCAGCTGGACGATCTGGGCAATCGTTGTGTTCTGCGCTGTTTTTTCGACCTGTATACGAACAGGGTTTCCGACATTGATGCTGCCAGCATAGACATCTGCATTATGCTTGCGGATAACAGGAATGGACTCCCCGGTAATGGGAGATTGGTCAAAAAGCGATCCTTCGTCGGACATGATTCCATCTGCGGGAACGCGGTCACCTGTCCTGACCAGGACAATTTGTCCTGGAACAAGGCTATGGGCCTGGACGGTCTTGTGTGCGCCGTCTTCTTCTATGATAGCAGTCTGCGGTATAAGGGCCACCAGATCATGGATACTGCGCCTTGCCCTGTCGGCTGCCAGTCCTTCCAGAAGCTCGCCAATCGAGAACAGGAACACAACGGTTGCAGCTTCGCCGGCAGCACCAATCACAAGGGCACCGGTTGCAGCGACTGTCATCAGCATTTGAACCGAGAAGGGATTGCCTGCCCCGGCAAGGGAAAAGGCTTGGCGAACAAAGGGCAGGAGGCTGAGTGCGGCCGCGATTGTCCATGCCTTGTCTGCCAATTCAGGGGCGATCGTTCCCACAAGTGCAGCCGTTCCGACCAGTACGCTGGTTATAGCCACAAGGTGAACGTTCCGGTTATTTTTCCAGCCGTGTGACGGCGGCTCTGTGCCAGGTTCCTGTAGCGTAACAAACATCCCGAGATTGCGTATCTCTGCCTCGATGTCTGACAGGGACGGGCCTGTGTCCTCTCGGCATGCAATGGTAACAGACCCATTGCTGAAGCTGACTTTTACGTCTTCAACGTCCGGAATACGTGTTAGCGTCCGTTCCAGTTCTCCCGCGCAACCCGGGCAGTCCATACCTCCTACGCGTAACCGCATGATTTTCAGGTCTGTTTTGGGAGATGCTATGGGAGACATGGCAGTATCCTTGGTAACAAGAAAGTCCGTTTCAACCTGTTATGCAGGCTACAGCCTCCAGTCGCTAGAGGTACAAGAGAAATCAAGAAAGGCCATATGCGGTTCCTGGATGCTTCAGGGCACCACGCGTCCTCGCAATTTCTTGGTATTGGCGTGTTTTGTCTTGTGGCTCAGTCGTCGTTCTTGAGAGGCGCGGGACGGTTTTGTAGGGCGTCGGATTGCGCGTCGTACAGAAGCAGCGCGAATCAGCTCTATCAGGCGGTGCAGGGCGTCAGCTCTGTTTCTTTCCCTGGTTCTGTAACGTTGTGCTGTGATAATCAGCTCACCGCGTCCGGTCAACCGCTGGTCAGCCATTCCCAAGAGTCTGTTTTTCACATAATCGGGCAGGGATGTTGAGTGGGCAATATCAAAACGTAGCTGGACTGCTGTCTCCACTTTGTTGACGTTCTGTCCACCTGGTCCTGTTGCCCGTATGAATGTTTCCTGTATTTCATCTTCATCAAGAGTGATGGATGATGTGATGATAATCATGGGGGTAATTCTAGCCTGACCGTACAATTATGCGATATCGCATAATAGGGGGAAGCTAGGGCCCGGGGAAGGTTCTTGGGGGAGTGGGCTGTGGACTGGGAGAATTTCACGCCGTGGGAGTCTTTGACGGGTGGGGTCTTGATTGGGCTTGGCACCTCTGTCTTGTTGCTTTTCAGTGGTCGTATTGCTGGTATCAGCAGCATTATTGGCGGACTTCTGCCTCCCCGTCAGGGAGACTAGGGTTGGAGAACGGCTTTTGTTGCCGGGCTTGTGTTTTCTACCGTGGCAGCCGATTTATCTGGATATTCTCCTGATCCCCGTTTTTCCTCACACAATCTTTTTCTAGTTCTTCTCGCCGGCCTTGCGGTTGGTCTTGGATCGCGCCTTGGGTCTGGCTGTACCAGTGGTCATGGCGTCTGCGGCTTGGCTCGCTGCTCTATCCGCTCTGTGGTGGCCACAGCCTGTTTCATAGGAGCGGGTATGGCCATTGTTTTTCTTCTGAATCCTATCGGACGAGGGGGATGAGGTATGGCTTACCTCGCGCCCTGTCTGTCGGGCATACTCTTCGGGCTCGGGCTTCTTCTATCAGGCATGGCCAACCCCGCCAAGGTACAGGGCTTTCTTGATATTTCCCGGAATTGGGACCCATCGCTGGCCTTGGTGATGGTTGGAGCCATTGCGGTATCATGGCCTGCTTTCCGTTTTATCGAGCGTAGGGGGGGCGGAGTGGCCGGCTGTGCCCTCTACCTGCCGACAAAACGGGCTGTTGATGTCCCTCTTGTTGTTGGAAGCCTTATATTCGGTGCTGGATGGGGCTTGGCCGGAATATGTCCCGGTCCGGCCCTTGTCTTGGCAGGCTACGGATTTACAGATGCTCTTTTATTTGTGCTGGCGATGCTGGTCGGCATGGTGCTCTTCGAGCTGGCCAGCCGAGTCAAGAAAAATGGTATCAGGCGTTTCCCTTAGGTTCAGCGGGCCAACTCACTTCGGGCGTGCTCGCACGCAGCCATGATCTGTCTTGCAGCCTGCATGACGGCCTCGCGATCTCCCTTGCGTACCAAGGTTTCGTCAACCAGCTTGCCCCCGGCTCCAACACATATTGCACCTGCCTTGATCCATTCGCCGATGCTGCTGGCATCGATACCGCCGGTTGGCATCATGGGGACGCCGGGGAAGACAGAACGCAAGGCCTTGAGGTGGGCCGGACCAACGCTGGAGGCTGGAAAGATCTTGATAGCCGTAGCCCCTGCTGACAGTGCACTTGCCACTTCGGTTGGGGTCAGGGTGCCCATCAGGCAGGCAATTCCGTGTTCGCTACATACAGTTCCCACCTCGGGTACGACCCAGGGTGACACGACATACCGGGCGCCCGCTGTAATCACGTCATGTGCAGCGGCGGCCGAGACCACTGTACCGGCTCCAATCAAAAGGTCGGGGTATGCCACAGACAGCTTTCGGATCACGGAAATAGCATCCGGCGTTGTCATGGTTATTTCGAATGTTCTGATCCCGGCCTCGCGCAGCCATTCAACAGCCGTCATGGCAAGATCCGGTGTGCTGGTCCGGATAACGGGTACAACGCCGAAGCTTGACAATTGGGCGATGATCTCGCTGGCCGGGATCAGTTTGGCGGCCATGTTCTGTGCGGGTATTGTCACGGTCGGATCCTTGGTGTTCAGGTGGGGGCAGGGTATGACGATAGCCTGAGTGCCTGTTTACACAGCCAGTCTGGTTGTGGCAAGGCGTTGGTTCTTCACCCTGACGGCATGCGTTGAGACAATTTCTTTTGCTCTTGTCGCGCAGTAATCCTACATTCACCCCCGGCAGGGCCGGGCAGGATCAGGTCCTGCCCATGGTGCTGGATGTACGCAGGATGCAGGAATATGGCAAAAACAGGTTCAATCTGCCCCCCTAACGCAGACGTTTCTTCCGATATGGCCAGTTCGCGGTCTGGCTTTGGTCAGACATTGCGCAAACCGACAGTTCCCGGTTTTGACTATGTTGTTGTTGGTGGTACGGGGGACCTGACATTCCGCAAGCTCCTGCCGTCGCTCTACTATTGCCATCTCAATGGCCTGATTGACTCTGAGAGCCGGATTGTGGCATCGGCACGGTCAGCCCTGTCAACCGAGTCCTATCGTGCCCGTGTGTCTGAGGCCCTGCAGCGCTATTTGCCTGAGGCAGATCTTGATCATGCGGCTGTTGCCTCTTTTCTGGACCGGATTGCGTACGTAGAACTTGATGCAGCCGGGGAGGCTGGCTGGGCAGGTCTGGTATCATTGTTGGCCGAGAGCACCAACAGCATTCGGGTTTTTTATCTGGCCACATCGCCAGACCTTTTTGGGCCTGTCTGCCGGAATCTCCACCGGGCAGGGCTTGTAACCCAGGATTCCCGCGTGGTGCTTGAGAAGCCGATTGGCCGCGATCTCGAATCCGCCCTTGCCATCAATCATGATGTCGGGGCTGTTTTCGACGAGCGGGCGATTTTCCGTATTGATCATTATCTGGGCAAGGAGGCAGTCCAGAACCTTTTGGCCCTGCGCTTTGCAAATGCCTTGTTCGAGCCTCTCTGGAACAGCCGTTTTATCGATCATGTCCAGATCACGGTTGCCGAAACTGTCGGGCTGGAGGGGCGCAGCGGGTATTATGAGCGGGCAGGGGCTCTGCGTGATATGGTGCAGAACCATTTGCTGCAAGTCCTCTGTCTGGTTGCCATGGATCCGCCGGCCCGGATGAGCGATGAGGCTGTGCGTGACGAGAAGCTCAAGGTTTTGCGTGCACTGGCCCCGATTGAGGGCAAGGATGTTTTGGCCCGCACCATTCGTGGTCAGTATGCGGCAGGTGCAATTGGCGGTGTTGCGGTACCAGGGTATCTGGAAGAACCGGGTGTGGATGTTGAAAGCCGGACAGAAACCTTTGTGAGCCTGAAGGCCGAGGTTCACAACTGGCGTTGGGGGGGGATGCCCTTCTATCTTCGTACCGGAAAGCGGTTGGCCGTGAAGACGTCCGAAATTGTCATACAGTTTCGTCCTGTTCCGCATTCGATATTCCCAGGAGCAGCCGGGCGTGATCTGCAACCGAACCGTCTTGTTGTGCGGGTGCAACCCAATGAGGGGATCAAGCTGCACATGATGACCAAGGAGCCGGGGCCGGGTGGAATGCGGTTCCGCGAGACGCCGCTGAACCTGAGTTATTCCGATGTCTTCAAGCAGAGAACACCGGATGCTTACGAGCGTTTGCTTCTGGACGTTGTGCGTGGCAACCCTACCCTGTTCATGCGGCGTGACGAGGTTGAAGCAGCCTGGCAATGGATCGAGCCCATTCTCGATGGCTGGGCCCGCCATGATATGGTTCCCCGCCCTTATGCAGCAGGCACGTGGGGGCCTTCTGCGTCTGTTGCAATGATTGAACGTGATCTAAGATCCTGGCATGACGATGCGGAGATGCACCGATGAGCAACATCGTGACTTCAGCCTTGGCTGTTTTCCCGGACGCAACGACATTGGCGCAATCAGCGGCTTCCTTGGTGGCTGATGCCTTGTCGGATGCTGTTTCGGCCCGTGGCCGGGCTTCTTTGGTTGTGCCCGGGGGGCGGACGCCGGCACAGTTCCTGTCGTGCCTTGCTACGGCCGTTCTGCCGTGGGATCGGGTATCTGTCACGTTGACGGACGAGCGTTGGGTCGGTCTGGATGATGCCGGCAGCAACGAGGCCATGGTCCGTCGCAGCTTGCTGACGGCGTCTGCCCGGTGTGCACAGCTGGTTCCTCTTTATACCGGGGAGAGCTCCCCTGCTGAGGGCATTGCATCGGTAGACCGTGCCCTTGGGGCTTTTGATGATGCCTTTGATATGGTTGTCCTGGGTATGGGAGAAGATGGTCATATTGCCTCTCTTTTCCCTGGTGAGTCGACATGGCCACAGCCGGCTGAAAGCATTGCCGCAGGCCAGTTTTGCGTCCCTGCAATAGGTGTCCCTGGTGGTCCGGAGCGGATCTCGCTCACGCTCGCGCGTCTGGTGAATGCTCGTTCTGTTGTGGTGCTTGCAACAGGAGAAACCAAACGGCACCTGTGGGAAGATATGGAGGCGGGTGGTCCGTCAGCTTCCTTGCCGATTGGTGCCCTGCAGGTCAGTGTGCGTTGTCCGTTGACGGTCCTTTGGTGCCCTTGACGCATATGGTTCTGGTGTTGTTTCAGAGGACGTTATGACTATCCATCCTGGTATTGCTTCTGTTACTCGGCGTATTGCTGAACGCAGTCGGGAAACCCGTCATGCTTATTTGCAGCGCTTGCGTGCCGCCCGGGGTGCCTCCCGTCCCGGACGCATGGAGCTTGGCTGCAGCAATTTTGCCCATGGCGTTGCGGCTTGCGAAGCCCATCAAAAGCAGGTTTTGATGGCGCCAGATGCCCCGGGTATCGGCATTGTGACGGCATACAACGATATGCTGTCTGCCCATCAACCCTTTGAGACCTATCCGCAGATTCTGCGTGCGGCTGTTGCGTCAGCCGGTGGGTTCGCCCAGGTTGCTGGTGGAGTTCCCGCAATGTGTGACGGGATTACCCAGGGGCGGGCGGGTATGGAGCTCTCCTTGTTCAGTCGGGATGTCATTGCCATGGCCACGGCTGTGGCATTGTCGCATGATATGTTCGACGGTGCTTTGTTGCTTGGGGTTTGTGACAAGATCGTTCCCGGGTTGGTGACTGGTGCCTTGTGCTTTGGCCATCTGCCAATGATTTTTGTACCGGCAGGACCTATGCCTTCCGGTATTTCTAATGCAGAAAAAGCCAAGGTTAGGCAGGAGTTTGCTTCGGGCCGTGTCGGGCGTGATGAACTGCTTGCTGCGGAAATGGCTGCTTATCATGCACCGGGGACTTGTACCTTCTACGGTACGGCCAACTCCAATCAGATGCTGATGGAGATTATGGGCCTGCATTTACCTGGTGCTTCGTTTGTTGCCCCGGGAACAGCGCTGCGGTGTGCCCTGACGGAAGAAGCTGGACGGCGCGTAACCGCTATGGCCCGTGGTGAAGAAACGGCTCCGATCGGTGAAATTATCGACGAGAGGGTTATCACCAATGCTCTGATTGGTCTGCTTGCGACAGGGGGATCCACAAACCACACCCTGCATCTTGTTGCTATGGCCCGTGCTGCCGGTCTTGTTCTGGACTGGCAGGATTTTTCCGATCTGTCTGCAATCATTCCTCTTCTGGCCAAGGTTTATCCGAATGGGGAGGCAGATGTGAATGCCTTCCATGAGGCAGGTGGAATGGCGTTCTTGATCCGGGAGCTCCTTGAAAACGGGATGTTGTATGGGGACGTCATGACGGTTGCCGGCCCTGGTCTTGAGCGCTATACGCGGGCTCCTACACTCCGGGATGGTGCTTTGGTTTATGTGGATCTTGCCCGTGACAGCGCTGATCCAGCTGTGCTGACAACGATTGGGCGTCCTTTTGCCCCGGATGGGGGATTGAAAGTGCTGTCGGGGAATTTGGGACGCGCTGTTATCAAGACATCGGCGGTCAAGCCTGAGAACCGTGTTGTTGAGGCTCCATGCCGTGTTTTTAATTCCCAGGAGGCGATGCTGCAAGCATTCCAGGCGGGCGAGTTGAACCGTGATGTTGTATGTGTTGTCCGTTTTCAGGGTCCCAAGGCCAATGGTATGCCCGAGTTGCACAAGCTAACCCCGCTGCTTGGGGTTCTTCAGGATCTTGGCTACAAGGTTGCGCTGGTAACCGACGGGCGTATGTCCGGGGCATCGGGCAAAGTTCCGGCCGCCATTCACGTTACGCCCGAAGCACTGAATACAGGTATGATTGGATATGTCCAGGATGGCGACATCATTCGGCTGGATGCGGTGGCCGGTGTTCTGGAGCTGAAGGTTGAGCCATCTCTTCTGCATGCCCGGTCCGCTCCATCTGCTCCTGTGGATCAGCGTTTTGGGACCGGGCGCGAACTGTTTGCACCCTTCAGGCAGTTAGCCGGTGGCGCAGAGGAGGGTGCAGGCATATTCCGTTTTGATGGGCATGCCTGATTCTGCCTTGTGAATTAGCTTCAGACGTTGCTGGGAGCCGTACGGAGGTATTGCTCCCAGCTGCTGAGGAATTCTGTTTCTATGATCGATAGACAATGCTTCTGTAATATCTCGCTATGTTGTTTCTCACACTCTTGATCGTACACTCTTTCCCTTGCCAGTTTTTCTGGATTTGATACCAGCCCGCAAGCCAGCCTGACATACTCGTCCAAATTTTTGGCATTTAGGGGATTATTGTATTCCTCTGTATTCTCAGCCAGGTCTAGGCGCACAATCTTGATCCCCATCGCCATGAGGAGTCTGGTCGTTGTACCGCCGCGATAGTGCAGGGGATCGAGAACAACATCGATGCCTCGACAGAATGTGAACCACTCTGTTAAAGGCATTTCTTCGCGTAGGTCTATCCGATCAACAGGACAGCCATCGGCAGCGAAGTCGTGCAGAATGACTTTTCGTGTTTCCGGGTTGTCTGCTCCTGGAGCAATGACGGTCAAGCGTGCCGTTGGACATGCATCAAGAATGCGTCCCCACAAGTGCCGGGCCTCAGAGTCGACTTTCAGATATTTATTGACGGAGCCGAACAGTGGCCACCCCCGTTGTAGCATCGGAAGGGGGCTTGGACGCCAGCACTCTTTTGGTGCATTAATTTCTGATGGTCCTACTTGATCCCACAGGCGTTCCACGCTGTATTCCTGCTCATCGGTTTTTTTGGGGGGATTGCCGTAGAGGGGACGGCTGTCAACCCGGGTTAGTCCGGTTGTTCCAGGGTAACCAAGCATACTCACCTGCAGGGGTGCTGGCTTCCAGGCAAACAGGGGCAGCATGTTGCCCGCAGTATGACCGGCCAGATCAATCAGAATGTCAATGTGGTGCTTTTGTATCAACCGTGCGGCTTGTTCATGGTCTTGTGGCAGGGTGTACCACTGGTCCGTCATTTCTCTCAGTCGTTGGGTTGTCTCGTCAATCCGGCGTGGAATATGGAAGCCGATAACCTCGAACCGTGATCGATCATGCTGTATAAAGAGCGGTTCTACAAACAAGCTAATGGCATGGTGGCAGAAATCAGGTGAAACATACCCGATGCGCAGGCGTTTCTTTGGGCCTGCTGCGCTGTGGTGGGGGAGGGGCATGATCTGCTGTTCCCAAAACAGGCCAAAATTGCGGTGATCCTGGAAGACATCTTCGGGGCTTGTTTCGTTGTCATGCAGACTGAGGAACAGGGCATTGCTCCACAATTGCCAGTCAAGAGGGCGCAGTTCTGCTGCACGTTTCCATGCCAGCCTAGCCTGTGTCGTATGACCGAAATGTGCCTCGATTTCACCCGTCAAGGCGCACGTTTGCCACGTCTCCCCCATTTTTCTCATCAATGTTCTGGCCTGTGCACGGGCACCGTCAAGATTACCTTCCTTGGCTTCCAGCTGTGCAAGCCGCATCAGGGCCTCCGGCGTATCCGGCGCCTTTTGAAGGTAGAGGCGTAGATGAGTAATGGCCCCGACCGTATCACCATGTGTTGCTGCAAGTTCGGCATCAAGGCGCTCGCACAGGGGATGATCAGGCATCAGCATGCTGATTGTACCGCGCAAGGAAGATGCTTCCTGTATCCGGCCTGCATCAATCAGTCCCAGACACAGGTTGAAGAGTGCTTCCTGACATGGATGGGCAGCGTGGAGTGCCTCTTCCCAAGCTTTGATAGCATCTTCCTTAAGCCCCCCTTCGTGATGGATATTGCCAATGTTGAACCACGCATGGCCACTGCTTGGATCCAGGGCCAAGACATGCTTGTAGTGTGTGATGGCCGCATCTGTTTGTCCGGTTGTGCGCAAAGCCATGGCCAGCGAAAAATGAGCAGCCGCATTCCCCGGATGATGTTGCAGATATGTTTCCAGCATGGCTATGGCCTGTGCCGGCTTCTGGAGTGCCAGCAGAAGTTCACCGGCTTCGTGTCCCAGGACAGGATGGGTCGGGGCATCCTGCGCTGCACCCACCAACCAGGGAAGGGCTTGTTCCCGTTGCCCTGAACCGGACAGGAGCAAGCCGAGCAGGCGTCGTCCCTCTATGTGTCGTGGCTCCTTGTCTATCAACGTTGTCAGGTATTGCAGGGCTTCCTGGTGTCGCTGTTGTTCCAATGCGTTGACGACAGATTGGAACAGGGAATCCTGCAAGGAAGTCATCGGTTCTTGTTCCCCGTATTATCGGCGGGCAAGGTGTTTCACTGGTGAAGGATTCCACCTGTTTTGTGGTGGGGCAAGCCTGTTGTGAGTGGAGATATTTGTGCTCGTCACAATACTGCCATTTTTCTGATAACAGGGTAATTGAGTGTTCTGAATTAGTTAGATACATTTCTTTATGGGGTTTGGGGCAGGAGTGCGAAATCGGGTGCGTGAGTTCTTCGGGTTAAGTGCGATACGGGACATCATTCCGGTCGTCGTGAATTTTGTTGGAACCGCTGTTGGTTTTGTCGCGGTTGGCTTGTGCATTCTGATGATCCGGGCGGAGCTTTCCCATGATACATGGGTCCGTAGCAGCGAACAGGCATACCGTCTCCATATGGTGATTTCACCACCTGGTGCACAAACGATTCCACTGCCTTCCGTCAGTCCACACTTGGCCAAATCCATCAGACAGATTCCCGGTGTGGAGGATGTGACGCGCCTGTCGCGTGAGACACTGGTCATTGCACGCCATGGAACACGGTATTCAGAAACAGTCCAGGTTGTTGACCCGAACTTCCTTGATGCCTTTGGTCTGAGCCTGAGTGAGAGAACGGGGCCAGGTGCCTTGGATGCGCCCGGCAGTGTCGTTCTTACCCGCGAAGCAGCGCAGAAATACTTCGGGAATACAAATCCTGCAGGGCAGATACTTGAGCTTGATACAGGCGACAGCCTGCGGGTAACAGCGGTTCTGGATCTGGTCCCCCGCAATACGCACCTTGACCTGAACATGCTGGTGAGCAGCAGAACCCCTTTTACAGTTCTGAACCAGCAAAGTCGCCTGGCCGGCCCCGGTGAGAGCATTGCCTACACCTACTTCTGGCTCAGGGATGGCATCGGAGCGAAGGACATCGCATCCCGGCTTTTCGGTCTTCTGGCCATAACCCCGGTCATGCCGCCGGAAGCGATGGCCGTTGTCAAACCGGCCCTCGGCATGATGCCTGTTTCGGAGATTCACCTGAATTCTTTTCCGGCCGGTGAGTTGAAGCCGGGAGGAAGCCGGACGATGCTTGGCATTCTGGCTGCAATTGCCGTAATGATCACCGTGATTGTCTGTATTAACTTCTCTGTTCTGATGATGTCCCGTACCGAGGCGCGAACTCTTGAATACGGGGTGCGTCGGACGTTCGGTGCAACCAGGCTTCAGGTTGTTTTTGGCAGTCTTCGAGAAGGGACTGTGGTAACCATCGCAGCGATGGCGCTTGCTGCCGCAATGATCATGGCTGGACACCCGATCATTGCCAGTCTGTCTGGAACGACCGTACTGGTGAGTCTATCCGATTTTCCTGTCCTGTTGGTGCCACCGCTTGTCGTTGCTCTTGTGGCGGGCATGGCAGTCATACTGCCCGCGAATGCAGCAGCTCGAATGTCTCCGGTGGAGGCTCTCAAACAAGACATGCCGCAGCGAAAGGTCACGTGGGAGACGATCCCCGTTGTGGTACAGTTCTCCCTGACAACCATCATCGCTGTCCTCTCGCTTGTTGTCGCCGAGCAGACCTCTTTTGCCGTTCGTAGTAGTGTTCAGGCCGCAGGGACCGGCGTTTTTATCATCGATGCGGGTGCAACGGGCCTGCCGCCTTCAGCCTTGGCGACATTTCGCGATGAGGCCCGTCGCATTCCGGGCGTTCGCTCTGTATCTTTGTCAGAGATTGTGCCAACGAACTTCAGTACATCGATGCTGTCACTGATGAACCAAGGCCAGGCAGCGCCAAGTAGTTTTTCGTCAAATTCGGTAGATTCGTCTTTTTTCGAGGCGTTTGGTCTTGAACCAATAGCAGGACGGTTGTTTGCCGACCCCACAGCCGGGCAGGCTGATGTGCGGGGCATTGTGCTCAGCGAGGCGGCTCTACCTGCGCTTGGGTTCCGGGACGCGCAATCGGCCATTGGTGCCACAGTTGTTACAACATGGTCGGAGGAACCCCTTTCTTTCGAGGTTCTGGGGGTGGTTCCCGACATGACCATGAAATCGGTTGATGCCCCCCTTGAACGGATGGTCTACTTCCCCGTCGGTGAAAAAGGCAGATTTATAGCGATTGTACTCAACAATTCGCAGGATGCGTCCGTGATGGAGCAGATCATGGCCCGCTGGCGGGAGATTTGTAACGACGCCGTGCTCAATGGCCGTTTTCTGGACGACCGACTTGCCGATCTCTATCGGCCTCTTGAGAAGGCGAAGCAGGCTCTCTTTGCTCTCAGTCTTGTTGCCATGGCCACATCGTGCCTGGGCATTTATGCGCTGACATCGCTTCTGTCTATCCGACAGCGCCGGGAGGTTGGTCTCCGTCGTGCGCTGGGAGCCACGCGGAGCAATATCACGGCCTATATCTCAATGCGGTTCTTTATGCCGGTCATCGTGGGTATCGTCCTAGGGATACCGGTTTCGGCCGCGATCGCTCTTTCGTGGTTGAGTGGTTATACCCATCGAATCGCCTTGGGCCCATCTCCCTTTCTGCTGTCGGCAACCGGTGTCATGATGATCGGAATGCTGGCCATGGTGCACCATACAATCCGGCTGTCTGGCACCGCACCAGCGTCCGCACTGCGACAGTAGGCGGTTAACCATGCGGCTTTTATTTTCACGTGATCAGCTGGTGGATGAGTTCCCTGAGGAGGTTGTTCTGCTTGCGACCGACCGGCCTGTCCAGCGTCGTCGCCGTTGGCCCTATATGCTCGGTGGTACGGCCGTGCTGCTTTTTACCAGCCTGGTCGCTCTCTATGTCCTGTCAAGCCGGGCTGCCTCGACTCTTGTGGTGTCACCGGAAGGATTGACGATTGCGACAGCCACAACAGGGCCCTTCACTGAATTCATTCCCCTGCGAGGCCGCATTTTGCCGCGGGAGACCGTTTATCTCGACCTTGTGCAGGAGGGACGTGTTGAAGAGATCTTTCAGCGCGCCGGCGATTATGTCGAGGTTGGTGCTCCTCTTGTCAGGACCTCAAATCCAACGCTGGAGCTGTCGATCTCAACGCAGGAATCCAACGCGATCAATCATCTCGATCAACAGATGTCGCTCCGGTTAAATCTCTCGCAGGCGCTCGGCAACGCTGAAGCCGAGCTGAAAGAGGCGACATACCGGGTCGAACAGTTGCAGCGGACATATACGATGCAGAAGCAGTTGTCGGAGAGAGGCGTCAGCCCGGCAGCCAAGGAAAAAAGCCTTGGCGAGGATCTTGCCTACTGGACAGCTCTTTCTGAAATTCGAAGTCGCGCGCTTGAGCGTACCAAGTTGCAAGCTGAGGAGATCGAGCGTTCCATCAGCGAGACATCCCGCCGTCTTGATGAAACGATCCGTACTGCCAGGTCACAGCTTGATGCCCTGACCTTGCGCGCACCGATTACGGGCTATCTTACGCACCTTGATGTCAGTTTGGGGCAGCACCTTACAGCCGGGCAATCCGTAGGACAGATTGACAATAACGAGGGTTTCAAGGTCGAGGCACAGCTTGATGAGTTTTACCTTGACCGTGTCCGGATTGGGCAGAGGGTTCTTGGGTCGATTGGTGGTGCCGATGTAGTGTTGACCGTCACGCGCATTTCCCCGCGTATTACGGAGGGGAAGTTCAAGGTTGAGGCTGATTTTGCCTCGTCTGTTTCCCTCCCGGGTGTCACGCGGGGGCAGGCGATGACTGGCCGACTGGAGCTGGCGCAGCAGAACGACAGCATTTTGACAATTCCGCTGGGGGCGTTCTGGGAAACAACCGGAGGCAACTGGGTCTTTGTTGTCGATGGATCAACCGCTACCCGAAGGACTATCAAGGCTGGTCGCCGAACTGTTGACGCCGTAGAGGTGCTTGAGGGTCTCACCGAGGGGGAATGCATCATAACGTCAAGTTATCAGGGATTCGATAACTACCAGAACCTGACCCTGAACTAGGAGTTTGCAGTGTGATACGATTGGAAAACGTCGGAAAGACCTATCGGACGTCGGAGATGGAAACCCGGGCTCTGACAAACGTAAGCCTTGATATTGATGGTGGTGAGTTTGTTTCGATTATGGGGCCGTCAGGCTCGGGGAAATCGACTTTGCTCAGCATTATCGGTTTGCTGGATACTCCGAGTGAAGGAACGATCCAGTTCGGGAACACGAAGATCAGCGAAGAACGTGACAGCTTGCTGACGGAACTGCGCCGCAAACACATCGGGTTCGTGTTCCAGGCATTCAACCTGATTCCGCACCTCAATATCGAACGGAATGTGGAGCTGGGGTTGGTCTATCGGGGCGTTGGAAAGATAGAACGACACAAGCGCAGCTTGAGCGCATTGAAGGCGGTGGGACTGGAGGCCCGGGCAAAGCATTACCCGGCCCAGCTGTCGGGTGGACAACAGCAGAGAGCCGCCATTGCACGGGCCCTTGTGGGGGATCCCACTATCATTCTGGCTGACGAGCCGACCGGAAATCTCGACAGCCAGAATGGTGAACAAATTCTCGATATGCTGCAGGGCATAGCCGCCAGCGGCAAGACAGTCGTGATGGTCACACATGACGAACGGCAGGCACAGCGGGCGCACAGGACGATTCTGATGAAGGATGGTCGTATTGTCCTGTAAGTGCTGTTATGAGGATTTCAGGCTTCCAGCTTTCTAAGCCGTGCCGCAAAGAATCCATCCATGCCGCCGTTCTCACTGTTGTGGAAAGGCATAGTTCGCAACCAGCCCTCCGGTGTGATCAGGGCGCTTAATCCTCCTGTCTCTTCGGCGGTAACAGGGACATCCTCTATAGGCAGGCCCGCTGACAGGGCACTTGTGACAATCTCCTCCCCTTCAGCTTTTTGCAGGGAGCATGTGCAGTATACGACAAGCCCTCCGGGGCGAACCATGTCAACTGCAGCACGCAGCAGTTCTGTTTGCGTTGCGGCCAAGTTCCGCACATCATCAGGCCTTTTGTGGCGGGCAACGTCTGGATGGCGGCGGATCGTACCGGTTGCCGAGCAGGGGGCATCCAGTAATACACTATCAACCAGTGTATCCGGCTTCCATTGCGTCGCATCGGCATCGATCAGGGTTGCACTCAATCCCAGTCGTTCCAGGTTGCTGGCGACCCGGCGAAGACGGCGTGCCGATCGGTCAACCGCAGTAACTGTAGCCCCGGCAGAAGCCAGCTGCATGGTCTTACCGCCCGGTGCAGCGCAGAGATCAATGATCGCCTTATTACGGACATCACCCAGTAAACGCGCGGGCAGCGAGGCCGCTGCATCCTGTATCCACCATTGACCCTCATCGAAGCCCGGCAGGTCAGCAACATTGCCACCCATGATACGCCGCAGAGTACCAAAGGGCAGGAGGGTCGCGTCCAGTCGCTCTGCCCATACAGCCTGATCCTGGTCCGGACGGAGTGTGATATCCAAGGGAGCTTCAGACAGGTGTGCAAGCCCAATCTGGCGGGCTGTTTCTTCCCCCCATGTTTTGCTCCAATCCTGCCAGAGCCACTTGGGTGTATTGAAGCGTGGAGCATCAACAGAGTCCGAAATACGGGCCCCATCCCTGGATATGCGGCGCAGTACAGCATTTGTCAGGCCGGCATAAGGCGCAAAGCGCCCGCGTTTGACCAGCTCGACCGATGTATCTACAACGGCGTGGACCGGGGTCTCCAGAAACAGAAGCTGAGTTGCCCCCAGGCGAAGCACATCTCGTACCGTAGCCAGTTTGGCCGGCATGGGTTTGTCCAGGCACTGATTGATGACAAGGTCAATCTGCCCCAAGCGCCGCAACGTTGTGGCGACAAGAAGGCGGACAAAGGCCCGGTCCCTGGATTCAAGAGCCTGGCTGAGTGCATCGGCCTGTTCGTCAAGGGGGCGGCTATCCCTCAGGACAGCCTGAAACACGGCCAAGGCAACAGAGCGGTTTTTCGGTAAGTCAGTCATGATGCGCACCATGACCAACCCTGCGGCAGAATCAAGTGCTATTTGCGAGAAAGTGTATTGTTTTTGTACAGCCGTGAAATGCCCCGTTGTTTCCCATGGCCCTGACATTCATTCTAATTCATTGATATTAAATAGCTAAGTAATCTTTAACAAAACTGTCATGATCCTGTCATGAATATGACGCGGACAGGCCCTATAGTAGGGCACGTCCGGTGATACCAATAAAAACAGGCTGTTGCTGATACCGGGCCTTGCGTTTTGGGTGTATTTCAGGAGGCTCCTGTGAGTTCTGGAAAACGTGCTCTGGTTGCTGCGGCTGTGGCCCTGACAACCCTGTCCGGTACGGCTCTTGCCCGTGACCAGATCCGCATTGTCGGATCATCCACGGTTTATCCCTTTTCGACGGTTGTAGCCGAGAACTTTGGCAAAAGGAGCCAGTTCAAGACACCGATCATAGAGGCGACGGGGTCCGGTGGTGGTTTCAAATTGTTTTGTGCGGGGCTTGGTCCATCGCATCCTGATATCACCAATTCCTCGCGCCGGATCAAGCGATCCGAGATGGAGGCCTGTGCCCGCAATGGCGTCACGGACATTGTTGAGGTCAAGATCGGCTATGATGGTATTGTGCTGGCCAACTCCAAGGCTTCCGCCCCTTTGTCCGCAACCCGTGAACAGCTGTTTTTTGCCTTGGCACGGGATGTTCCGGTCAAGGGAACCTGGGTCTCCAATCCGTACAAGATGTGGTCTGATATTGACCCTGCTCTTCCCGCAAAACTCATAGAGGTTCTGGGGCCGCCGCCAACATCGGGGACCCGGGATGCTTTCGTTGAGCTGGTCATGGATGTGGCATGCGAGAAGCTGCCCGAAACCCACGCACTGAAGGCGGCCGGTCGTGATGTAAAAGCGGCTTGTCAGGCGCTGCGTGAAGATGGTGCCTATATTGAGGCCGGGGAGAACGATAACTTGATCGTTCAGAAGCTGGGAGCCAATCCGGATGCCTTTGGTATCTTTGGGTATTCGTTCCTGGAAGAGAACGGGGACAAGGTGCAGGGTGCCCGGATTGATGGTCAGATACCAACGTTTGAAAATATTGCGTCTGGTACTTACCCGGTCAGCCGTCCTCTTCAGTTTTATGTGAAGAAGGCCCACGTCGGCACCATTCCTGGGATCGAGGCTTTTCTCAAGGAGTTTACATCCGAGAAGGCATGGGGCCCTGACGGGTATCTGAGTGACAAGGGGCTTGTCCCGATGCCTGATGCAGAGCGTGCCCGCTGGGCCGCCTCGGTTATGGGCTTGACCAGACTGGACATCAGCAGTTTCTGAAAGTAACAGGGCAAAAGCTGTTTGCGGGTATGTCCACTTGTTCCCGGTGATACTCTGTGGCAGAGAGTAGACCTTAGGGGCTATCGGTCAATGTGCCCGCAAACGGCAAACAAGGCTTCCATGCAAATATTCATACTGTTTCTCATTATCTCCCTGCTGTCCTTGAGCAGTTTCTGGCTTGGGCGGCGACGCTCCCTTCGCTTGGTTAGTGGGGAGATCCGCAGGTTACACAGTCTGCCTGTGTACTATGGTCTTTATATGGCGTTATGGGTTGGCATCCCTGCATTGCTCTTGCTTCTTGTGTGGTTCTTTGCGGAAGACAAGGTCGTAACCAGCCTTGTTCTGGCGGAAATGCCGCCGGATATCTTGGCCGGTGCCAGTGGTCCCGATCCGGCCCGGGTAAGCTTGGTCCTGAATGATATTCGCAATATTGCCTCAGGTGCTTCTGCGTTTTCGCCTGTCCCCGAGATTCAGTCTGCAGCTCTGCGTTATGCTTTCCTGAAGCAGATAAGCTTTACCCTGGTTATTCTGGTTTCGCTTGCCACAGCGGTTCTCAGCGGCTTTCTTGCGCTCAGATGGGTTACGCCCCTGTTCCGTGCGCGCAACCGTGTAGAAAATGCCGTCAAGGCTTTTATGATTGGTTGCTCGGTCATTGCGATCCTGACCACGGTGGGTATTGTCCTGTCGCTTCTGGTTGAGAGCTGGCGGTTCTTTGGCTATGTAACCCCTGTTGATTTTCTCTTTGGGCTGGAATGGAGTCCGCAGACGGCCATGCGTGCGGATCAGGCCGGTTCATCGGGAAGTTTTGGTGCCGTTCCCCTCTTTGCCGGTACGTTGCTGATTTCGTTGATCGCAATGTTGGTGGCGGTGCCAGTAGGTTTAATGGCTGCCATCTATATGGCGGAGTATGCACCAGCCCGCGTTCGTGGTGTGGTCAAACCTGTCCTGGAAATTCTGGCAGGCATTCCCACGGTTGTGTACGGATTTTTTGCAGCATTGACCGTTGCGCCTCTTTTTCGTGGGATCGGGCAGGACATCGGCCTGACCATTTCATCAGAAAGTGCCTTGGCTGCCGGGATCGTGATGGGAATTATGATCGTTCCCTTTGTATCCTCGCTCTCGGATGATGTGATTACAGCCGTGCCACGTGCCATGCGCGAGGGATCTTATGGTTTGGGGGCGACACGTTCGGAAACCATCCGGCGCGTGGTTTTACCCGCAGCGTTGCCCGGCATTGTCGGCGGAATTCTTCTGGCTGTATCCCGCGCTATTGGTGAAACCATGATTGTTGTGATGGCCGCAGGTCTCTCTGCCAATCTGACGGCCAATCCTTTCGAGGCCGTGACGACCGTGACGGTACAGATTGTGACGCTTCTTGTCGGTGACCAGGAGTTTGACAGCCCCAAGACCCTTGCGGCCTTTGCTCTTGGACTGGTCCTGTTTGTTATGACCCTTGCCTTGAATGTTGTTGCCCTTCATGTGGTACGCAAGTACCGGGAACAGTACGAGTAGATGAGTATGTCCAACACTGTACCTGATCAAGGCGGTTCCATGGTGCGTAGGCTGCCACAACACCGCATTGCCGATGTTGTCAATGCAGGTCTGCGTCGCCGCTATGCGGCGGAGATGCGTTTCCGTTTTTGTGGCTTGATGGCTGTTGCCGTGTCACTGGCCATGCTGGGGGTTCTGTTTTCCAGTATCCTGGGCTCCGGTCTCGGGGCTTTCCAGCAGACCAGGATATCCTTGGACATTACGTTTGATGCACGCGTGATTGATCCGGATGGGGCCCTTGATATCGCGGTTTTGTCTGACGCGGATTATGATGCCTTGGTCAAGGCCGCCTTGCGGGACCTTTTCCCCGATGTTCAGGCCCGCCGTGACCGACGTGAATTGTATTCACTTGTCTCAACCGGTGCAGCTTACCAGCTTCGTGATATGGTTTTGGCAGATCCCCTGCTGATCGGGAAGACGGTGCGCGTTGATGTTTTGGCCTCTGCTGATATGGATATGCTGGCCAAGGGCAACATCGCCCGTGATATCCCTGAAAGTGCTCGCCGGATCAGTGATCAGGAAATGGCTTGGTTTGATCACTTGTCGGATACGGGCCGTGTCTCGCGGGTTTTCAATCAGATGCTTTTCACGGCTGGTGACAGCAGGCAACCGGAACTAGCGGGAATTCGGGGTGCCTTGATTGGCTCCCTTTTGACTCTTGCGGTGACACTGGCTCTTAGCTTCCCCATCGGGGTTGGTACGGCGATTTATCTTGAAGAGTTTGCTCCGCGTAATCGCTGGACAGACTTGATCGAGGTGAACATCAACAATCTGGCTGCTGTTCCTTCTATTGTGTTCGGTCTGCTGGGGCTTGCTGTCTTTCTTCAGGTTTTCGGTCTGCCGCGTTCAGCTCCCTTGGCAGGGGGGCTGGTTCTGACGCTGATGACCTTGCCCACTATCATTATTGCAGCGCGTACAGCCTTGAAATCTGTTCCACCATCCATTCGCGAGGCGGCGCTGGGGATGGGGGCGTCAAAGTTGCAGATGATCTTCCATCATGTTTTGCCTCTGGCTATGCCGGGCATGCTGACTGGTACCATTATCGGTATGGCCCAGGCATTGGGTGAGACCGCGCCCTTGTTGATGATTGGTATGGTGGCCTTTGTAGCCGATGTGCCAGGATGGATCACTGATCCATCAACAGTTTTGCCCGTTCAGATCTATCTTTGGGCCGACAGTCCCGAGCGGGCATTTGTAGAGCGGACATCTGCCGCTATTATCGTTTTGCTTGGCTTCTTGATTGTCATGAATGCAGCCGCGGTTTTGCTGCGCAAGAAATTTGAAAGACGTTGGTAGGTTATGGCTGACATGATTGAAAACCATATAACATCAGGTTCTCCCCTGGCCTTGGAGGGGGAGGTGGCCAAGGTTGCGGCCCGTGATGCTCATGTTTTTTATGGAGACAAGCATGCCATCAAGGGGGTGAGCCTTGATATCCGTGAAAACGAAGTCACTGCTTTTATTGGTCCTTCTGGCTGCGGAAAATCAACATTCCTGCGGACCCTGAACAGGATGAATGATACGATTGATGGGTGCAGGGTGTCGGGTTTGATCACCCTTGACGGTGAAGATGTCTATGATCGTCGTGTTGATGTCGTGCAGCTGCGGGCCCGTGTTGGCATGGTGTTCCAGAAGCCCAATCCCTTCCCGAAATCAATATATGAGAACGTAGCCTATGGTCCACGCATTCATGGGTTGGCGGGAACACGTGATGAGCTGGATGAAATTGTGCTTGCCAGTCTGGAGCGTGCGGGTCTGCTGAATGAAGTCAAGGATCGCCTTGATTCGCCAGGAACCGGGTTGTCGGGGGGGCAGCAGCAGCGCCTATGTATTGCCCGCGCTATTGCAGTCAGTCCTGAAGTGATCCTTATGGATGAGCCATGTTCGGCCTTGGATCCTATTGCGACAGCGAAAATCGAGGAATTGATCGATGAGCTGCGTGAGAACTTTACCATCGTTATTGTGACTCATTCCATGCAACAGGCTGCCCGTGTGTCACAGCGAACGGCTTTCTTTCATCTGGGTACCTTGGTTGAATGCAATGATACCGAACAGGTCTTTACCAATCCGGTACATAAGCTGACGCAAGGTTATATTACAGGCCGCTTTGGTTAATAGACCACGGTATCCACAGCGCGGGGAAACAGCTATGTCCGGTACCGAGATGCATACAGTTCGCTCTTTTGAAGACGAACTGAACCAATTATCCGATATTATTTTGCGGATGGGTGGGATGGCCGAGGCGCAGCTTACGGCGGCGGTCCAAGCCCTTGTTCGGCGTGATTCTCCGGCGGCGACAGATATTATTGTTGCAGATCATCGTATTGATGCCTTGGAGCAGGATATCCACGCGCTTGCAGTGCGTATTCTGGCTTTACGCCAGCCCATGGCCGATGACCTGAGGGCCATTGTCAGCGCCCTGAAAATCTCAGCTGACCTGGAACGGATTGGGGATTATGCAGCTAATGTTGCCAAGAGAGTCTTGGTGATCAACCAACTGCCGCCTGTTCCGGCTTTGGCTTCTATTCCCCTGATGGGGCGCTTGGTGCAGGAAATTATCAAGGAAGTTCTTGATGCCTATGTCGAGCGGGACGTCGAAAAAGCCTTGGGCGTGTGGCACCGGGATCAGGAGGTTGACGAGCTTCATACCAGCATGTTCCGGGAGCTGGTGTCCCTGATGATGGAGGATCCCCGCAATATAACAGCGTGTACGCACCTTATGTTTGTCGCCAAGAATATAGAACGGATTGGGGACCATGCGACGAACATTGCTGAAACCGTACATTTTCTGACTGTGGGGCGCGTACTGCCCATGTCGCGGCCCAAGGGCGATCAGGCTGGTGAATTTATGGCTCCTGTTCAGCCTTCTGGTTCTTTCCGGGACACATAGGGCAATGAAGTTCCGGATTATGATTGTCGAGGATGAACCTTCTCTTGTGACCATGCTGCGCTACAATCTTGAGAAGGAAGGGTATGCCGTTGACGAGGCCTATGATGGGGAGCAGGCTGTGACCGCTATTCGTACCGGCTTGCCTGATCTTGTCCTTTTGGACTGGATGTTGCCTGGACTATCGGGGCTGGAGGTATGCCGTCGTCTGCGTCGCCGCCCCGAAACAGCACATATTCCAGTTATCATGATTACGGCCCGTGGGGAAGAGGCCGACAAGATACGTGGTCTTGATACGGGGGCAGATGATTATCTGACCAAGCCATTCTCTGTGCCCGAGCTTTTGGCACGGACCAAAGCGCTTTTACGGCGGGCACAACCTGCTCGCAGTCGCGATACCTTGTCGTATGGTGATGTGGTTATGGACCTTGTCTCACTGCGGGTGGAACGATCAGGGCAGCCTGTTCATCTGGGGCCGACTGAATTTCGTTTGTTGCGGTTCTTGATGGAAAATCCCGGATGTGTGTTCTCGCGCGAAGAGCTGCTGAACCGGATATGGGGGCAAGACATTCATGTCGAGGTCAGAACAGTAGACGTTCACATTCGACGTTTACGCAAGGCCCTGGACAAGGGTAACGGAATCGATCTGATCCGTACGGTGCGATCAGCCGGTTATGCGCTTGACGAGCGTGAGTGACTGTTCCCCTGACATCTCTGCTCAAGAACAGGACACAGCAGCATCCTTGTAAAACAGAATCGTGGGCGATGCTGTGCCCTGTGGATGATCTTTTTGGATATCGTCTTATCGTATATCAATAGGCCAACAGATATTGGCGCCTGAGAAATCTGCAGTGCCGACAAGGACGGTCTCTGCCGTTTCATTCATATCATCCGGATAGATGAAAAACTCATGCAGAGAGTTGTCAGACTCTACATCATATCCATCCAGAACAATGCGGTTTTCAATATCAAATACTGATCCTATAGATGCCGCCTGCGCTTTGTAGTCGCTATAGGTTGTGGCATCAATTTTGGCTGCTGTTGGAAGATAGCGTTGTGCCATTTTCTCCTCCATTAATGGCAGTACTCTCTTTTTCCTGTTCTTGGTACAGGTAAAATGAGGCTTTGTGACTCTACGCCTCTTGAAATTACATGTACAGTTATAAATTTTATGCTTTGCATATCACCGCGATATAGTGGCAACGCTTTTTTCGGGTGGTATGGTTATGCCGTGTACGTTCTGTATGGAATCCACGTGTACATCCGCGATATCCATGATCCCAACATCTCCACGTATGAGTTCATTGGTATCATGCGCGGTCTTTAATTCAGGGCAACAAGCTGTATAAGGATTCCCCATTCAGAGGAACTGTCAAACATGCAAGGAATGCAAGTACACCTGCCAGAACAGCCAGCCCAGCCTCACGCCATCGCAAGACAGTTGCGAAGGTTACGACCATGCTGAAGACAAAAATCCAGAGCTGTTCTCCGTCAATCGTATTCTTGAAGGCGGGTGTAATGGTAACAGAAGCCAGCGCGGCCAACAGGACAGATCCAAGAACAGGTAGGCGCCGTCCGAAAGGGGATGTTGGCTGTAAGATCGAAATGTTGCGCCATATAAACGGCAATGCCCTGCTGCCGTAGGTCAAGGCCGCAATGGTGGCGATGGCAAGCCATAGTTGATTGTTGGTCCAGTTCATTTTTTTATCCAGGTGCTTAACGCACCCGCCCCTGTACCCAAGAGTATTCCTGCTGCTGTGTAATCCAGCCAGGCCGCCGTACCGGCGATCACGGCTGATATCATCATGGGGCCTGCGGAATCCTGCGATACATTCAAAACTGTAATGGCCAGAAACAAAGCGGGAAGAGCAAAGCCCATTGCTTCCGCCACCGATGGCGCCAAGGACTCCAGCGCAGTTCCCAGAAAAGCCCCCGCAGCCGTTCCGCCAACCCATGCAGCGTAGGATCCCAATGTCAGTCCGGCAAGCCATCGGCTGCGCAGTTCAGCATCTACACGACGTGAACCGTTCACTGCTGTGGCAAAGACTTCATCGGTCAGGCCGAAAGCCAGCAGCATATGGGTCCGGTGACTGGCAGGGATTCTGGGCGCCAGTATTGATCCATATAACAGGTGGCGGGCATTAAGGGCGGTGCAAAGCGCAATGACAAGTGCAACGGATGCCCCCGAGGTCAGGGCAGCCAGAATCAGAAATTGACTCGCGCCTGCAAAAACAAGTGCAGAGATGCAGGTTGTGACAACTGGTTCAATCCCCGCAGCTGTTCCTGCCGTACCAAAAGCCATGGCAACCGGCAGGTAGCCAACCACAACAGGAAGAGAGGCCCGTCCTCCACGTACCAAGGCGTGATCATATCCCGTCATTGCTTGTGGAATGTGAAGAGATGTGTTCCTGCGTCCCATTCTCCGTTCCCTTGTGTTTTGTACAGCCGTTGATGATGGACACAGCTGAAGCCTTCTGCGTCAGCAAGTGCGACAAGGCGCTGTGCATATGTTTTTTGTTCAACTTCGTAGTCAAGACCTGCGACCAGAGCCTGAAGTTCCAGAATGTGGAAGCGATAGAAAGCCATAAGCGGGTGACTGACTGGTTCCGGAAGAGGTATTTTGTCTACGATTCTGAAAAGATCCCGTACATACGATAAAGCACCAGATAGCCGCGCAGTTGCCAAGGACAAGCAGACTGGTACGTGCCTGCGGAATGCACGGACAACCTCAGCTTCTTCCGGAGACAGAAAAGCGTACGGAATTGGAACTAGTGTGTCAGCAACATAGTGAAGGTGATGCGCGACCAGATTGAGCTGACGTTCCTCCATGGTTCTGAACGGGGCTATCATTTCATCGCTTACAACAAACGACGCACCATCAGCCAGTGTATCGGCTGTTGCGCGGAAGAACAGGGCCGTATCCAGATGGTGTGACGCACCCACCGATATAGCGGCATCAAAGACGGGCCCTGTATTCTCAAAGCTGTCAATGCCGCATTGTAACATGGTAACGCCGGGATGACCCGAGAAGCGCTTTTGCAGATGCCGGAAAGCGGTTTCGCTGGGATCAAGGGCTGTAACCTGTAGACCGGGCATCAGCTGTAGCAGCATCTCCAAAGGCAGGCCCGGGCCAGTTCCTATATCCAGAAGACGGGCGCGTGGTGAAACGCCTGCTCTCTGGAGAGCGCCGGCCAGTGCCAGAACCTGACGGGCATACGCGGGGTGGACCAGTTCGTAGGCTTCGTATGCATCAACATCAATCCGGTCTTCAAACAGGATGCCGTCCCCTGTCCGTGGTCTTGACCTGATAGCCGGATCCTTGCACGAAATACCGGATGGGGTTGAGGGAAGACCATGCAGGGTCAGTGCCTCTGCCGCCAAGGCAGCGTGCAGGGTTGGGCCTGTTCCTGCAATCTGCATCAACTCCGCTCTTGTTATGGGATCAGGGGCAGGGAAGGCGGTGTTGTCTGCTGCCATCTGTGCCATACGGTATGCTGTGTCCCATGCCGTGTGGCTGTTGTCCTTATTGAGGGGGCTCAACCGTTTCCCCCGCCATAATATGCATAACCCCGGAAGAGGGTGTTGCAGAACATGAACCTGCAAGGCATTGCTTCCCTTTTTTCTCCTGTGTTCAAGGACGTATTGTTCCAGGTTTTCGATGGCATCATCCTGATCAAGCGGGCAACCTGTAAAGAGAATCCGCCGCATGTCTACGCCGTTCTGTACCTCGATATGGGCCCGTTCAAGCAGCTTGCCGACAATGCGCCAGTCATCACCGTTATCCGGCCATGGCAGGCTGACATCAAAAACTGTCGGAGCATCGTGTTTATGTTCCGGATAGATAACGGTAACCGAGGCTCGTACCGGATTGCTTCCGGAGCGATATATGTGGGAGCCGTCAGCGCGGAAGCGGAGACTCTGGCCCGGTATCAGGCGTGAAGGTGACTCCCGTGGGCCAGCAGTCAGAACGCCACTCAGCACGGTTATCTGCTCTTCCACACCATCTGGATGCCCGCCGGCATAACGTGTTGCAGAAGGGCACAGGTCCATAAGGTATGTTTCGATAATGCGCGGGGTGTCCTGACGATCTATCAGTGTGACCTGAACGCCGTTCTCGGAAACAGCAACTGGATGATCCGTACTCTGTAACAGACATCCAAAGGAAACCCCCAGTGCATTGGCCAGGCGGGATACAAGCTCGATCGTAGGCGTTTGTTTGCCCCATTCAATGCCTGAAAGAATGGAATCTGCGACACCGCTACTTTCGGCAAGACCTCCAAGCGTCATGCCTCGTTCGTTCCGGGCGGTGGTCAGGTTACGGGCCAGTGCAGCGCTGATTGCGGGCGACGGAGATCCTTCATTCACCGGACATTTCCTTTTGGTTGGGTTGTTAAAATAGCATTCGATCTTCCGTTATATGTAAAAGTGCATACGATTCCTTGTTAAGGTGATTGTATGTTAACTGTTAATCGACTGTATTTATTATTATTTTATTATGTTAACTCCATATTTTGTTTTCTTCTCTGAATTGTCAACGTATATCATTTCTGTCTATAGTGTTCTATGATGGGTTGTTTCTCGATAAAAAGAGGCCCCGTCCTTGCGGATCGGGGCCTCCATACCAGTAGGCAGTGCCTTATTCAGGCTGGAAAGTACTTGTCGACCAAAGCATACAGGATTGCTGCGGTTTCAACATCCAATGCCCCGTCATAATTGCTTTGACGGAAATGCAGTTGCAGGCTGCGCACCAGGTTGCGGAAACCACTGTCTGTACCGGCTTCAGACGTGTCGTAGCCATACTTCTTGAATTTGCCAATCACACTGTTCCGGTCCGGTATTCCTCCTGCCGTAAACTGTGCCATATACTTCTGCTTGGTTTCGTCGTTGTACCAAGCGCCTATGCCGCTCTGATACAGGGCTTCCCAGGGGAAGGCTGCGCCGGGGTCGCTCTTTCGTCCCGGTGCAATGTCAGAATGGCCAATCACATTGGTCGGGGTGATATCCGGATAGCGTTCCAGGATGTTCAGGGCCAGCTGCTTGACAGCTTCAACCTGCTCCGGGTTGTAAGGTGGGAATGTGAACTGCCCGCCGCTGTCACTGGCAAGGTTGACGATTTCAATCCCGATAGCGGTGTCATTCAGGTTGGAGCGTCCTGCCCACGCACTGCGCCCGGCGTGCCAAGCGCGTTCCTTCTCGTCCACCAGATTGAAGATTCGCATATCGTTGAAGCCGGCAGCCTTGTATGTCGGATCAGTCGGATCGGGGACCAAGTAGTGTGCGCTGACATTTTTGCCAGTCAATGCGCGCGCTGATGCGGCAAAATCAATAGCCGTATAATGCATGACCAGAAAACGGACCCGGCGATTGAATCCCGCAACAGAGCGGTAGGAGTTATAATCTATGGGATACATGTAAGATTTCCTTGCAATAAATAATAAAATGCTATGCAGCGTTTCGTGTATGCGGCGCAGGGCTGCCTCTTTCTGATGCACCCTTGCCTGTGTTTCTGATCTTGTTTTTCAAGGCATAAAATAACGAGTGTTCCTGCCATTTGTAACAAGAGACCAGTACATTGTTTATTATATAGAAAAATGGCTTAAGTTCGTCATAAAGTTTTCAAAAATATGTTTTGTCTTTTCAGATGCAGACGAAGAAACAGGGCCACCTTACGGGAAGGCGGTCCTGCTTGATCATGTGTTCAGGTGCTCTTGTAACGGTCTGTCGCGTTAATGCCAGTCCGGCGGTTGCTGTGGCCAGTATTTATCGGCGTAGTAATCGTCGGGGATGGGATCCATAGCCACTATGTTGTCATAGCTGGCACGAATGGCAGCGCGGAGCGTGGTTACAGACTCAGGGACAGCTTTGCCGGTTTCCATCTGGCGGATAATGTACCAGTCAGTCCTGCACAACAGGCCCCAAGCCATGGATTGTACCATGCTGGTGAGGTTGGGAGTGTATTTTTCTTCTTTCGGTGCGATCTCAACCACCCAGGCATCCTGATCCCAGCGGGCCTGTTCGCCATCGGCAAGGGCAGGCGGCGGGACGGTGACGCACCCGGCGGGGATCAGCCAGTTATCGGGTGAACGTGGATCACGATGGCTGTCATCAAGAATATCTTCACCAACATAAATGTTATCGATTGTGCGATAGATTGTGTAAGGCATCATAAACCTCATTGATAGCGGATACAGGGGAGGAGGGCGACGTTGCGGGGGCGGGTGACGCCGTAGTGGTCTTCGGTATAAAGCCCGCCTGCTTGCACGATGTTTGTATGGGCGTAGGTAGACCGACCCGAGTAATGGGATATGCTGGGCCTGTCCCATCCCAAGCCATCCCGGCTTCGAGATACGGCTTCGAATGCATGCACCTGTACATCAGTGTTCTCATTCCCGGCGATCAATGAGCCTTTCTGCCAGCTTCCGAACGTCCGCCCCGGATCGGCACCTCTTCCTCCATCCCAACCGCGCAGGAATTCACCGCGGAGGTCTGGCAGGGAGAAGGTTGTCCGGCCGTTACCACTTCCGAACGTGGTTCCGATCACTGCGAACAGTTGTGCATAGTCTGTTCGTGACAATTTTTGTCCATCGCATACAAGGTAAGATGGCGGGGGTGTCCGCCCGGCATGCATGATCACGCTGCCTACCGGGGCCGGAAAAGCCTGGGCCAGTGCCGCAGGGGTGACGGCCTTTTCCGTATCCGCTCCGGCCTTGACTTCATCCGCCGTCGCCAAACGGACGAGGCCAGGGGTGTTTTCGGTGGCCGCGCTCACCTGCTCTTTTATGTTTTTTGCGGTTTGGGTGATTGTGCCCTCGATCTGTGCCTTGAGTGCGGCATCGGCGGCGGCGAAGGCTTGCTCCAGGTCGGCCTTTACGGTTGCGGCCTTGTCATCCACG
>NZ_JAAVTA010000004.1 GCF_012102705.1 Haematospirillum sp. H1815 | reverse complement strand
CGATGCAAAAGGTTCGGGCAAGGCCGTGAAAACCATGCTGCCAATAGCAGAGCTGAACGAGCGTAGCCGCGAGGTTTTGCGTCTGGTCGTTGAGTCGTGAGTCCATGATGGGGAGCCGGTTGGTTCCCGTACCGTGTCCCGTTCTTCTTGCCTTGATAACAAACCCGCCGCTTTATAACGGTGTTCGTCACTTTCTGTTTGTGGTTCCTCCCCTTGTCATTCTCTCTGCAGCTGGTTTGTATGCGGTCTGTACCCGTGTCGCGGCTGTTTCGTCTGTTGCTGCAAGAAGGTTCTTTTTTGCTGCTTTCGGAGCTGTTCTTCTGCTGTCAGCGGTTCCGTTGGTTCTGATCCATCCCTACGGATATGTGGGTTACAATATTTTTGCCGGGGGGCTTTCCGGTGCTGTCGGGCGGTGGGAGATGGACTATTGGTCAAGCAGCGTGAAGGATGCTCTTGTCGGGCTGCAACAGTATGCTCTACCTCGTGATACAGGTGGAGAATACCGGGTTGCTGTTTGTGCTGAACTCGTGCAGGCCGATGCTGTTCTTGGGCCGGGATTTCGCGTTGTTGCCGATTGGCTGCAGGCTGATTTTTTTGTCTCGGCGACCCAGATGGGGTGTGATGCGGCCATGGATGGGGATGTTGTTGTCGAGGTGCGCCGTCTCGGGGTTCCTTTGGCTGTGGTCAAGGACCTGAGGCCTGTGCAGGATCGCCCGGCCGAGTATCCCGTGATCGTTCGGTGATCTGTGGTGTTGTCCTGGCGCCAGTTCATGCTGTTTGCTGTTGCTGGCGGTTTTGGTACCGTCGTGCACTATTGTGTTCTGATCGTTCTGGTCGAACTTCTGTCTTTTGATCCTGTTTCTGGATCTGTTGCCGGTTTTCTGTGCGGTGCCCTGACGAATTATGGAGCCGGACGTGTCATTGTGTTCCGCAGTACCCGGCCCCATGTCGAGACATTGCCACGTTTTTTCGTGGTAGCCGGGACCGGGTTTCTGTGGAACGGAGTGCTGATGACCGTTCTGTCAGGCGTCTTGCTCTGGCCCTATCTGGTTGCCCAGGTTGTGGTCACCGGCTTCCTCCTTGTATGGCACTATGTGCTTAACGCGCTTTGGACATTTCGCTGTTCCTGATTCTGGCTGATGCGAAGTTTGCGCGCGGCTGCAACCATATTGAGCAGGGCAGGCTGTATGTCATCCCATGCTCTTGTTTTCAGGCCGCAGTCCGGATTGATCCACAGCTGTCGATCGTGCAGATACTGTCGTGCCATGGCAAGGCGTGCGACAATTTCATCGGTTCCCGGAATGCGTGGAGAGTGAATATCGTACACGCCCGGGCCAATGCTGTTTGGGTAGCGGTATGTCCTGAAAGTCTCAAGAAGGTCCATGCCTGATCGGGATGCTTCTATTGATACAACATCGGCATCCATGGCCGCGATCGCTTCCATGATGTCGTTGAATTCTGAATAGCACATATGGGTATGTATTTGCGTATGGTCTGAGACGCCTGATGAGGTCAGATGAAAGCATGCAACGGCCCATTCCAGATATGCGTTCCATTCTGTTTGCCGCAGTGGCAACCCTTCACGCAGGGCAGCTTCGTCTATCTGGATAATGCGGGCACCCGCCTTTTCCAGGTCAAGCACTTCGTCCCGCAGAGCCAGCGCCAGCTGGCGACAAGCCGTGCTGCGGGGAATATCGTCCCGCACAAATGACCAGTTCAGGATCGTGACCGGCCCTGTCAACATGCCCTTGACCGGGCGTGATGTGACAGCCTGTGCGCACGACCACCATGTGACGGTCATGGGTTCGGGGCGGGATATATCGCCATAAAGGATGGGGGGGCGGACGCAACGGGAGCCATAAGACTGCACCCATCCGTGCCGCGTGAAGGCAAATCCTGACAGTTTCTCCCCGAAATATTGGACCATGTCATTGCGTTCAAACTCGCCGTGAACCAGAACATCCAGTCCCGTTTGTTCCTGCCAGCGAACAACCCGCTCTGTTTCCTTCCTCAGGAAGAGCTCATAGTCTTCGGTTGTTAGTATTCCTTTGCGATGGGCTGACCGTGCCTGCCTGACCTTCCCGGTTTGAGGAAATGAGCCGATCGTCGTGGTCGGAAAGAGAGGGAGGGCAAGGTCTTTCTGTTGCTGTGATGCCCGCACAGCGTACGGACTTTTGCGTTTTGTCATGTGTGGCTTTATGCCGTTGACCCTGTCCTGGACGGTCTTGCAATGTATCTTGTCTGAGGTCTTGCGGGCACGGGTGGCCAGTGATGCAGCCTCCAGCTGACCACGTACGGATTCCTTGCCACGGGCAAGGGCCGTTGCCAGAACCGCCAGTTCGTGGATCTTCTGATCCGCAAAGGACAGCCAGCTTTTGATATCGCTGTCCATATCGGTCTCCACGCTGATGTCCAGCGGCACGTGGAGCAATGAGCAGGAAGGAGCCAGCTGAATGTTCTCTGCGCCTTTCTGTTTTACCGCGGGCTCCAGCTGATCCAGTATGGCTTCCAGATCGGCGCGCCATACGTTGCGTCCGTCTATGACCCCCAGTGACAGGATCTGCTCACGCCTTGACCTGCGTATGACCTCAGGCAGCTGTTCCGGGGCGCGCACCAGATCCAGGTGCAGCCCTGCTACGGGTAGCAGCGTTGCCAGATCAAGATTATCCCCCAGTCCGCCAAACCATGTGGTTAACATGATGTTCAGATTGGGCAAGGCGCGTGCAAAAGCCTGATATGTTGTTTGCAATGCGGTTCGGGCTTCGTCATCCAGATCGGTAATCAGGCAGGGTTCGTCGATCTGGATCCAGTCCGCTCCTTCAAGTGACAAGCGTGTCAGAAGATCAATGTACACTAACAATAATGAATCAAGATTACGGAGAGGGGAGACAATGGGATCGGTGCTCTTTCCCAGTTTGAGGAATGTAACAGGCCCAAGAAGAACCGGTCGTGTTCTGTACCCCAGAAGGCGTGCTTCCCGATACTCGTTGACAGCCTTCAGGCATGAAAGACGGAAGGGTTGTCCGGGTGTGAATTCCGGAACCATGTAATGGTAGTTGGTATCAAACCACTTTGTCATGTCCTGGGCTGGTATGCCGGCCCCTGTATAGGCCGGGTTGCAGGCATGGTGGCATTCCTTTCCTGCGGTGCCACGTGTTCCGCGAGCCATGGCAAAGTATGTTGTCAGTCCCGGCGGGCCGCCTTTCCAGTCATATCGCTCCGGTATGGCACCAACCATGGTGCTGGTATCAAGGACATGGTCATACAGGGAGAAATCATTTGATGGCAGAATGGTTGCGCCTTGTTCAATCTGTCGCGCCCAGTTTCTGGCCTTGAGCTTGGTTGCGGTGTGTACAAGTGCACTTTCCGCTATATTGCCTTTCCAGAAGTCTTCCAGGGCAAACTTCAATTCCCTGTGCCGACCGATACGCGGCATGCCAAGGGTTGCTACAGAAAGAGAAGAAATAGTCACGGCTTGACCCCCATGGTGTTGGGGCAAGGTAAAGCGGACACGCAGAAAGGCGACTGGTACAGAGCAACCTGTACACCCTCAGGCGTACCACCGGGACACCCCGCCCGAGGACGTTATAGGTCGGGGCAGGTCTCCTGGCTTGCGAGTCCTTGTGGCCGTCTGGCCTTCCCGGAACGTGAAGTCCCAGTGACACGTAGCGACGGCCTACTCTTCGCCTACAGTTGCGGGGGCAGCTCCGGATTAGTTTGGAGAACGCACCGGATTCCCTCTTAGCTTCGGGTGCTGTCCCGAAGAACCTCGACCAAAAGACGATAGGTATGAGGTGATGCAACTGTCAATAACGTATAAAGATATGTTTATACTTTTTGGTCCGGAGGGACGGGTGTTGTGCCGAGAATGTCCTGTGCCTGGACTGTGTGCCATTGTCCGGGTTCAAGATCACCCAGTGCAAGATGGCCGATCTGCACGCGTACCAGGCGCAGGGTCGGGAATCCCGTTGCGGCGGTCATCCGGCGGACCTGTCGGTTCTTTCCTTCGGTCAACGTCAGGCGTAGCCAAGCGGTGGGAACTGATTTGCGGTAACGTACCGGCGGGTTTCTTGGCGGCAGATCAAAATCTTCGGGCATCAATTCAACGGTGGCCGGTTGTGTTCGGTATATCCGGCTCCCCACCCTTATATCTGTTCCGGTACGGAGCATGGTGAGAGCCTCTTCGTTCGGAATGCGTTCCACCTGTACCAAATAGATACGAGGGTGTGCATGGCTGGGTTCCAGCAACTGATGCACAAGCCGACGATCGGAGGACAGAATCAGCAAGCCTTCACTGTCCTGATCCAACCGACCCGCTGCATATACCCCGGGAGGAAGGCCAAAATCAGCCAGAGTCCTTTGCCCTGATACCTCTGGTGTAAACTGACTCAACACGCCATAGGGTTTGTGAAAAGCAATAGTTTTCGAACGAGTTGAACGTGTCATGATGCGTCTTCAGAGGCAGGAGGGCAGCGTGGGGAAAAAAAGACATATAGCAGCATACACATGGCATGGATATGCCTTCGGATGCCTTGGTTCCGTAAAGATCAGAACCCTTGATTGCGTAATTGTATGACCTGGGCTAGATTTCAGGGAATGAAAAAAGTGTGTACATTGTTCTCTTCCCTGGTGTGTCTTTGCCGGTGGCTTGGCTTTTATGTCCCGGCCCTTGTTGTCCCGGTGTGTTGCCTGGTGGGTTTGGGAACATATGTACCGGGGGCTTTACAACAGAGCAGGGTGCATTATGGGTCTCGGAAATCCGACAACAGTGACTTTTGTCGCTTATCTCCTTTTAACAGTTGGCATCGGCTTTTTTGCATGGCGCTATACACGTAATCTCTCTGATTATATTCTTGGTGGGCGCAGTCTTGGGTCGTTTGTTACGGCCCTGTCGGCAGGCGCATCGGATATGAGCGGCTGGCTTCTGATGGGTCTGCCCGGTGCTGTTTTTGCCTTTGGGCTTTCAGAAAGCTGGATTGTTGTTGGGCTGGTTCTGGGGGCTTGGCTGAACTGGGGTGTTGTTGCCGGGCGGCTGCGTGTTTACACAGAGCTGACGGACAATGCCCTGACGTTGCCAGATTATTTCACAGCCCGCTTCGAGGATGACAGTCGCGTCCTGCGGGTGATCTCTGCTGTACTTATCCTGTTCTTTTTCACGATGTACTGTGCATCAGGCATGGTCGCCAGTGCCCGTTTGTTTGAAGGAACATTTGGGCTGTCGTACGAAGTGGCGCTCTGGGCCGGTGCGGCAGCAACCATCGTCTATGTGCTGGTTGGCGGTTTTCTGGCTGTCAGTTGGACGGATACCATTCAGGCATCCTTGATGATCATGGCACTGCTGCTGGTTCCATTTGTTGTGGTCGGAGAGCTTGGCGGGCTGGATAGTGCTGTTGACAAGGTTCTGCAGGTCAATGCGCAAGCTACCGATATGTTTGGTAATATGACCATCGTTGGCATTGTATCCCTGCTGGGGTGGGGACTGGGTTATATGGGGCAGCCCCACATTCTTGCCCGTTTTATGGCCGTTGACTCGGTTCGCTCCATTCCCAGAGCCCGGCGTATTGGTATGACCTGGATGATCCTGTGCCTGGTGGGTGCGGTACTGGTTGGATTCTTCGGGTCAGCCTATTTTGCTGAACATACAGGCCTTTCCGGCCCTGTTACCGAGAACCGGGAGCGCGTTTTCATCCAGCTGTCACAGGTACTGTTCAATCCATGGATAGCAGGTGTTTTGTTGTCGGCTATTCTGTCAGCCGTCATGAGTACCTTGTCCTGTCAGCTTCTGGTTTGTTCCTCTGCCCTTACAGAGGATTTGTACAAGCCGTTTGTGCGCAAAAATGCCAGTCAGGCAGAGCTGGTCTGGGTCGGGCGTGCCATGGTCCTGGTTGTAGCCATTGTGGCAATCTTGATTGCCCGTGACCCGCAAAGCCGCGTTCTGGGGCTGGTTGGTTATGCTTGGGCTGGTTTTGGTGCGGCTTTTGGTCCTGTTGTTCTTTTGTCCCTGTTGTGGCCTTCCATGACCCGCTATGGGGCTCTGGCCGGGATGTTAACGGGGGCCGTAACCGTGATTGCGTGGAGCCATGGCGAATGGTTCGGTGCTGCTCCGGGCCCGTTGTTCGGCCTTTATGAACTAGTGCCTGGTTTCGTCTTCTCTGCCGTGGCCGTTGTTGTCGGTACATACCTGTCTCCGGTTCCATCATTGGGCATGCTTGGTGTTTTTGGATCCATGCGTGAGCAGGTTATGGCAGGGCAGGAGGTGCGTTAGCCTCTGACCTCACCGTTTTATGATGCAGGTTATCTCTTTTGATTGAATATTATGTTGAGTGTTTTGTATAAATAGGATTTCGTGACGTATCCGGGGCAAGTGCGCTGTGTCTTGTTACAGGGGATTCTGGAAGGCTGTTTGTTTGGTCTCCCTTCTGTTCGTTCCTGTTCAATCGGTTCGCTCTGCCCCTGTGCCGGGGTACACGAGGGTTCTGAAAGCTCTTGAGTCCGGAGATGATACGGCTGTTCTGGACTCTGTCTTGACATTATCGGAGCAGGCCCCTGAATTGGGGCCTGACCTGGTTGCGTTGGTTGTGCGTCTGGCACCATGGCTGGCAGCTCCTGTTTCCAGCGCTGCTGTTATGCGTGCCTTACCCGAACAGCAGGCCCGCTTGGCTGCAGCCGTTCTGGCTGCTGCTCTTGCTGCCTCAGAAGGACGTCATACGGCGGATGTTCTGGCCGCAGTTCGTACAGCAGCTCCGCATGCGGATGTTCGTGTCCTCCAACGCATTGTTGCCCGTTTGGGGAAGGTGGAGGCTGGTCCATGGGGCACGGTCTATGCCCTGCGTGATGTTCCGGTGGACCAGCCAGACGATTACAAAGCCATGAAACATGGGATGGCAGCATTGCGCCGTGTCATGCTTGTCATAAGGCAAGCAACACTGGATCCCTTACCAGACAGCATCCAGGACATTCCGGATCCAAGCCGGGTCATGGTGCGTGATCATGACCTTCGTATGGGTGGTGATGCATCTCCATCACGTTCGTACGAGGGGTTTGAGCTTCTGCACAGATTATTTCTGTTGCCGTCGCCACATGTTCCCTCCTTCCTTTTGCCAAGCCCGTCATGAGACGTGTGTTGCTACGAGCTTTTTTTCTTTTTGTTATGCCGCTGTTGGTGCTGGTACCGGCACATGCCGGCATTGGTGACCTTAAGACTCATTCCGGGCTTCCCGCCATAACAACAGCAGCGAAAGAGGCAGATGAACGCCGGCGCCTTTACCAGCCTCCGGGGTGGGAGGGGCATGGTATGCGCCTGGATCTTGGTATGCATGAAGCCGTGTTGTGGGACAGCAATCCGCAGTCCCGCTCCTCTTCACAGGCTGATGGTATTGCCAGTCTTGTGACGTCGGTTGATGTCAGGGTCAGGGCAGGGCCTGATGTCTGGCAGCTGACAACAGGCGGCGAGCTGGAGTATGTGCAGCCTGTGTCCAGTTCTTTCGGTGCGTGTTACAATGCGGGTGCCTATACATCCCTGACCGGAAGGGCATGGGATCGTTCCTGGATGACTGGCGAACTGTCTGCCCGCCGCCGTTATGAGATGCCAGGAGATCCCTCTCGGCCACGTGCTGCGGCTGAGCCCGTTGCTGTTGACATATACCGGGCGGAGGCGCGTGCTCTCATCCGTCATGTGCGTGCCTTCAGTATGGTGGGGGGCAGTGTGCAGCGTGATGATTATCATGACGGTACAATGTTCGACGGCAGCTTGCTTGAACAGGATGACCGGGACCGGTATGACATGCGTACCTCTTATCGTGCCGGGTTTTCTCCTATTGACCAGCTTGATCTTTTCGTTGGTGAAGATCGCCACTATTCAATTAATGACATGCGTCAGCCTTATGGCATGGAGTTCGGCTTTGGTGAAGCGCGGCGCTTCATTGGTATCGGGATGGATATCAACGAACGCCTGATTGCTGAAATCACGACGGGGCGTGCCTCGGTTCACTGGTTGTCCCCCATTTTTCCGTCTGTAAACCGATCTGTGCGATCGGCCTCCTTTGTGTTTGCGCCAACACCTCTGACAACAGTGTCTGGTTTGTATGAGCACATGGTCCGTGAAGGTGCTGTTTATGGATGGGCCGGTGCCCTGTCCAAGGAGGCAAGGTTTGGTATCAGCCATGAAATGTTGCGCAACCTGGAAATTGGTCTGCGCGTGTCCCGTCAGACATCGGATTGGCAGGCCGCTCCGTGGCTGTCCTGGTTCGGCCGCGAGAGGCGCGATGTCCTCCAAAGCATAGAGGCTGAGGCGCGCTTTGCTTTCGGGCCACACTGGTATCTCAGCCTTAATGTCCGGGATGACGACCAAGCATCATCTCTGCCGGAGTACAGCTACCAACGGCTCCGTTTGTCCACGCGTGTGGGGGTACGTTTATAATGCGATGGCTTGTCGTTCTTTTGGCGCTGATATGTCTGATGCCTGTTCATGTCACGGCAACCGATATGTTCCGTCTGGGGCCGGGCGATACGGTGCGCGTAACGGTTTTTGGTGAAGAGAATCTTTCCGGGACATTCTCGCTGGATAGCGACGGGCGCTTGGCGATGCCTCTGCTCGGGTTTGTTGCGCTGGGCGGACTGAGCCTTAAGGAAGCAGAGGAAACATTGGTCAGTCGTTTGGCAGACGGGTGGTTGCGTCAACCCAATGTGGCGCTTGAGGTCACAACCCATCGTCCATTCTACATTCTGGGAGAAGTACAAAAACCGGGCGCCTATCCATGGGCCAGCGGGCTGTCTGTTATGGGAGCGGTTGCCTTGGGCGGTGGCTTTACCTACCGCGCGGACGAGGATGATATCAGCATTCGCCGTGATGATGCCAAAATCCGGAGAGTTTCCTTGACGGTGCCGGTTCAGCCCGGAGACATCATTCATGTTCACCAGAGATTTTTCTGATCATCCTCCGGGGTGGCATGTGTGGCTGCCATCCGTTCTGGTGGGTCTTGCCCTGTGGGTACCGCTTCCTTTTGGTAGCAATCGTCCCTGGGTTTGGCACTTGCCGGGAATCATCGCCGGTGCCGGCATGATGGCAGTTCTTGCACGCCGTGACGTCCCGGTGCGTCTGCAGCATTCCTTATTTCTTTTCTCGGGTGTTCTGGCGTGGATGCTGCTGCAGGCCTTGCCGATCTGGCCTGGTGCTGTTGTAAGCTACCCTGTGATGGGTTCTCTGGTGCCGTTGGCCGTGCAGCCTTTGACGGCGGTTGAGCATGCACTGCGTCTGGCTTCTCTTGGTGGCGTTTTCTTTCTCGGGTTTGTCTTGGCCCGTGATACAGCTGACGGTGCCGTGCGGGTGCTGCGTGGTATGGCTGTAGGTGGCCTGATCTGGGCTCTTGTCTCCATTCTTCTTGAAACGCTGTTGCCGGGACGGTTGTTGGTCCTGTGGGAGAAGGAAGCTTATACCGGGGTGCTGACAGGTCCGTTTATAAACCGTAATGCCGCGGCTTGCTTCTTTGGCTTGGTTTGTCTGGTGGTTTTGGGATCTGCGGATCGTATGTCGGGCCTATACAGGTTTGCCATGGTTTCCGTTCCCTTTGTTGCTGTGTTGATGACAGGGAGCCGTGGCGGGTTTGCAGCCTTGGTTGTTGCCTTGGTGGTACTGGTCTGGTTGCGCCGACCACAGCATAAAGACAGCGCAAGAATGCTTTCCCTTCTTCTGATTCTGATCTTGGTGTCCGGGCGTGTTGTTACGGACCGCTGGCTCGCAACAGATCTGGACCACGTTGACCGTTTCCATGTGTGGGACTGTGTTATACGCGGAATAGCAGACCAGTGGTGGTCTGGTGTCGGTGGGGGTGGTTTTGATCATATCTTTACCAGCTGGCGTGATATCGCAACGGTCCAGCATTGGGACCGGGCTCACAACATGTATCTGGAGCTGGCGGTCGAGATCGGGATACCAGCCCTGCTGGTTCTGGCTTTTGTGGTTCTTGGCCAGGCGCGTATCTGTTGGCGTCAGGCCCGGGCTGTACGCACTGACCCGGCTCCGGCTGTTGGGATTTCGGCTCTTGCTCTGGCTGCTGTTCAGGGGCTGGTTGATTTCGCTCCCCAAATTCCAGCCAACAGTCTATGGGTTGCCCTGTTACTTGGTTTGGGGTGTGGAACGCAGGGCCATCGCTTCCGCAAAGGCCGCAGTGCCCGATAAGGCGCGACTGTACAGGGGCCAGGCCTTGTTCACGGGCAGGGATCGGGTCAATCCAGGGCGATCCCACCGCCATAGCATGGCAAGGTCGTTCACTGCCATGTCCCGTACAGGATGTTCTTGCCTGTTCCACTGGGCTACGGTTTCCAACAGTCTTGGCAGCATGAGTTCCCGCTCGTGACGGCCAGTTCCAAAAGCCATTTCCAAGGCGCGGGTTGATGTGTCTATATCCTTTGCCATACGGGCGATGATGCTCAGGCGCAGGTATCCATAAGCATCGGCAGGGGAAAGGGCAAGCCACTGTTCCTGCTGTTGTTGTGCCTGATCCCACTGTCCCAGCAGGGCACGGCCGGCCGCGCGCTGTCTCGCTGCCTCGGGAATATGGCCGGGCATAGTTGCCAGAAGGCGTGCCTGTGATTTTGATACAGAGTGATTGCGGGACAGGTCCTCCATCAGGCTGTAGCCGGGCAGGACAAGGATCCATTCCACCGTCATGATCGTTGAACCCAGCAGCAGTATCAGCCCATAGATCATGGCAGGAAGGCGGTTCTTCCTAGTATGCATAGTATTCCTGATAGGCGGAATAATGCTTACGGTACCCACCATAGCCATACGTTGCCTGTTTACGCAGGTCGATCATGGTCATAACAGCCATCAGGGGGACACCGGCACCGGAGGCATCGAGCAATTCCAGGGCTTGCTGGATTGCGTCGCTGGGTGTGCTTTCCCAGCGCACGGCAAACAGCATGGTTTGGCAAAAGCGCGCCATAACCCGTGCATCTGCGACCGGCATAACGGGGGGCGCATCAAGAAGTACGATGTCAAAATTGTCCTGCATATAACGGAGAAGGCTCATAAAGCCCGGTCCTTCGAGCAGATCAGGAGCCACGGCCCCGGCAATGGCGCCGGGTAAAAGGAACAGGCTTTTCTGTTGCAAGCGGATAATGCTGCTTTCCGGAGACTGTGTGCCCGCCAGAACAGACATCAGATTTGGTGCTGAAGAATGATCCGGATCCACTGGGTTGCCTGTTGCCAGCAGTGTCAGGGCCGGGCGGCGCAGGTCGGCGTCAACAAGCAGAACCTTGCGTCCGCTGCGTGCAAGGACCTGACCAAGACGGTATACCAGCGTTGTTTTGCCCTCGCCGGGCAGGGTCGATGTGACCCCCAGTATCGATGGTCCAGGGGCATCACCGGCTGGCCATACCCGGGCGATCAGGGCCCGCAATTCTTCGGCTGTGCTGCCCGGTGGCACGGTATTGCGTGGCGCTGCAGTTTCGCGGGGCATCAGTCCGGACAGGTGAAGGCCAAGCTTCTGGGGGATATCACGTGGGTGGCGCAGCCTGCGATCCAAGCGTTCGACCAGAATGGCCAGGACGAGGCCGGGGAGGAGGCCGACAAAGAAGGATGCAATAACCAGCACACCGCGTGGTGTGCCGCCGGGACGATCAGGAACCGGAGCGCGGGAGACAACCCGTGTGTCTGGTATGTCGAGTCCGGTCTGGCTGCCGGTTTCCTTCATGCGCGTCAGAAACGTTTGGTACAGGGCACGACTGGTTTCGGCTTCCCGTTCCAGTTCCCTGAGCTGGATCATGGCTTCGCCTTCTGTCTGCCGTTGGTTTTCCAGATCCCGAAGCTCTGCTGTCAGGCTGCGTTCGCGGATACGGGCAATCGATGCCTCATTTTCCATGCTGCGTAAAATGGTAACAGCTTCGCCGGTTATACGCCGGTGCAGATCTTCAAGTTGTGCCCTAGTATCGCGGATATAGGGGTGTTTCTCTCCATAGCGTGCATTGAGATCAGCTAGCGTGCGGCTGAGCTCCGCCTCTCGCGCTTTCAGATTCTGTACTGTGGGAGACAGCAGGACATCAGGCATGTTTTCCAGATCATCATGGTGTGCCGCCAAGCGTAGGCGTTCCAGGCGCGCTTCCGTACTGACCCGGGTTGTACGGGCCTGTACCAGTTGGTTGTTGAGATCTGTGCGCTGCTGTGCGGCCAAGGAAATCTCCCCGTTCTGGCCAAGGCCATGTGTACTCCGGAATGCGGTGACTTTGGCGTCGGCGTCGTTGACAGCCTGACGCAGGGTTTCCAGACGATCATTGAGAAAGCTGGATACCGACATAACGGCTTCTGTCCTGGCTTGGCGTTGATGTTCCAGGTACAGCTCGACCAGGCGATTGGAGAGTCGTGCTGATTTGCTTGGCTCTCGCGTGCTGACAGAAATGCCGATAACTAGGGCGCGGTTCATTTGGTTGATAGATATTGCCTTGCGTACGGCATGCAGTGCTGGGGATGCGCCTAACGGTATGGGATCGGGTTCTGGTTTCAGCGCGGCCAAGAATCCATTCAGCCATGCTGTGGATTCTGATAATGCGAGGGCTGGAACAAACTCTGGGTCGTTTTCCAGATCTTCAGCCTTTATCAGGGCAGAGATAATCGCTGGAGAGCGCAGAACCTCGATCTCCCCAAGTATGGAGACAGGTTCGCGCGGCAAGGCAGGATTCACACCTGCGACACCTGTTACGTTTTCCGGCTGTCCCCGGTCCAGCATGATGACAGATGTTGCGGTATAATGCCGCGGCATGATCGCGCCTGCAATAAGTGTCATTGCCATCAGAGCAAGCGCAGGCGAGATGACAGTGCGCCGTCGCCGCCACAGAAGCCTCAGGACGGTGTCGAGTGCGCCATCATCCCTGTGTTGTCCTGCTGCCTGAATACCGCTCACGCATTACATCTCTGTAGTAGAAAATGGTCCGTTCTGTTATCACAATGATAGTGCGTGGTGAAGCAGTGTGTGCCGGAATAACAGACAATGAATTCATATGGATGGACGAAGCATGAACATTCCGGTTTGAACTTTCGCAAAAGATTTCTACTGGATTCATTTCACGTTATGCGCGTTGCGTTTTCGCGCCATGGAGCCCTTCTTCCGCAGTCGATTCTTTTCCATGTCTGTAGTGGCTGTATTGTCTTTGGCTTGTCTGTCCTGGCTGTTGCTGTTCTTTCTCCAGAAGATCATGGGCGGTTTGCCCTGTTGCTGTCGGGAATGTGGGTGGGTGTTTCGATTCTAACCGCTGTGTTTCTGGATCCCTTCAGCCAGCGCGGGCGGTGCGGTCGCACGCATGGACGCATGTTGCAGGCTATCTTCGGTTGGTTTGGTCTTGCTGCATTCTTGCCTGGTATCCTGATGGTTGGGTTTTCAGGTAAGCAGTGGCTTACCCTGCCGGTTTCCGGTTTCTTTCTTTCCCCCGGTCTGGCGACTGTTTTTCTGCACCGCCGCCTTATGCAGGCTGGTATCTGCACAGGTCCAAAGGTGTGGATCTGGGTGGGGCTGTATCCACTGGCCACCTGTATTCTTGTTCTGTCGGGTGATCTTACGCCGCATAACCTGGTCCTGGTTCTGTCAATAACGAGCATCGGATGTCTGGCCCATTTTTCGCCTTTGCGCGTGCGTGTGCTGAAGAGTGTGTTGGCGTGGTATATGCGCAAGGGGATTTGTCTGGTGCTCGCGTTGCCTGTTGCCTTGGTGGTGCAGCAAGGGCCTGTGCTGGCTGTTGCGGCTTTTCACGGGCCGGAAGGAGCTGGCGACTGGCGACGGATTCAGCTTCTGATGATGCCTGTCTTGCAAGGCATGGCATTCCTTGGAGGGTATCTACAGCCGCGCCTTGCCCGGCTGGTGCGTGAAGAACAGAGAAGATTGGCCAAGGCACGTGCGCTTGTCTTTGGAGCGAGCCTGTCTGGATTATCCTGTCTGTGGTGCATTGGTCTTTGTTTCGCCGGAGATGATCCAGGATCCTTGCGTGTCCTGTTGCCAGCCCATGGCATTGGCGTGGCAGATGGTGTTCTGGCTTGTACCTACCTGGTGGCTGCTTCACTGGCAGCCGCTGCGGGTATCTTTGTGCGTGCCAGGCAGGATAATGCACGGGTTCTTCTGGCAACCCTCTGTGCTGGCGGTATCTGCATGGCTGGTTTGCCGCTGTGTGCTCCTTATGGCATCGCTTGCCTCCTTGCTCTTCTGGCGTTGTCGTACGCTACAAACGCGGTGGTGTTGGCATGGCCATGGCGATAGTGTTGCTGATTGGCTTGGCGTACAGCAGCCTGTTGTTGTACGCGGCCTGCGGTGAAGGACACCGTTTCAGTGCAGCATTGACAGGACTGGCCATCAATTATGGTTTGCGTCGTCTTCTGTTTCTTGACCCGTGGCTGGGGCAGAGCGAGCTCGCTTGGTACACCCTGATCATAGTGGCCGATGTTTTTGTTGTTCTTGTATTCTTTCTGGGAACGGTGAGTGGCAGGTCTGTCCCCGCAGATTGTGTAACCGATTATCTGGTCTTCGCTCTTCTTGCCCTGACCTTGGGGCTTGCTCTGCTGGATCCCCGCGTCCCATGGATGGTGCGTTTTGCGCACTGGAAAGAAGAGTACGGTTGTCTGATTTTTTATTTTCTGGTCCGACAGTGTGGAACAGCAGCCGGAACACGTTACGGCTTGCCCCTGTTTCTGGTCATTGCGGGGCTTGTTTGGGGGGGTATTCAGATGGTGGACGGGCCGGGTATGCTGGATCTGGCCTGGATTGAATCCGGACGGTCCGTTCTGGCTCGTGGTGGTGCCGTTGGCGTGACGGGCGCTCATGGCCTGGGGAATCTGGAAGCCGGGTGGTTACGCCCGTATGCCTTTTTTGGCAACGGAACGGATATGGGTGTCTTCATGGCGTTTTCCTGGGTTTTATCTCGTCCCCGACCTGGTGGAGTGGTCGAGATTCTGGTCCGCACAGGGTTGGCTGCTTTGTGTGCGGCTGGTACGGTTCTCACCATGGTGCGCTTTACATGGGTTGTGCTGGCTGGTGCCATGCTGGGCAGTATTCTTGGGCGGTTGCGATCTGTCCTGGTTCGTGTACTGGTGCTGCTGCTGATCGGGATGGTATGCGTTCCTAGCCTTGAAGCTATACAGGCTGTTGCCCTTCGGTGGGAACATACTCACAGCCTTGTGGGGCGGGTCTTTGTTACGGGGACCTATCTGCAACGTTGGCACGCGCAGGTGGCTTGGCTTGATCAGGTGCTTCATAACCCGGGGGTCCTCCTTGTCGGGTATGGGTTTGGAGCCAGCGGTTCTGCCATGACCAAGTTTGCTCCGGAACAGAGTCCGCATGCGGGAGATGTCTACCATCACAGCCGGGCCATGGATCTTGTCGAAGACGGAGGAATGGCCCTGCTGGTTCTGGTGATAGCTATCCTGGTATCAGCCAGTCGTGGCAAGGGACGTGATGCCTTGGGGCAGGGCATGGTGTCCTTTGCCTGGTCGCTGATGCTTGCATCTGTCTTCCTGGGGGGTAAATCTGTTGTGTTGGCAGCCTTGTTCTGGAGTGCGCTGGGCTTGGCGGTCAACCGGCGCTGCACGGTTATGCCATGCGTCTGATGTTGGTTACGCAATCCCTGCGCCCCTTTGGATCAGGGCAAGATGTTGCTGTCTGGCGCTTGGTGCAGGCTTTGGCGTCACATCCAGCAGTACGCCTGACGGTTGTTACGGCTGTTGCCGACAAGGCCACCTTGCCGTCGGGAATACGCTTGATTCGTTTACCCACTCTTCCGGTCTGGCATGGATCCTTACGATTTCTGACTTTCTTGCTTGTCTGGTGGATAGCCCGTCGCTGGTTGCGGCGGGGAATGGACTATGTCCTGCTCGACAGTCCCCTGTACGGGGGAGGAGACGCCGCTTTGCTCCATTTTTTGTCATCACGCTGGTATCCACGTTTGGCCGCCGTTTCTGGGCTTGCCGGACGTATCCGCTATGTTGATGAGCGATGGCGCCACTGGATCGCCATGACACTGGAGCGTTGTGTCCTTCATCCGTCCCGGGCTGTCTTTCTGTTTCCTGTGTCCACATCCTTGGCCCGCGATCTGATCCGGAAGCACGGCATATCTCCGGACAGGATGCACGTTGTGCCGAATGCATCGGATCCGTATCGCTTTGTTCCCGCAGAATCTCCCCCCAACAAGGAATCAACACGAATTCTGTTTGTCGGTGGAGCCTGGCACCGCAAGCGCCTTGACCGGGCCATTCTGGCTATCGTTCCGCTGGCGGATGATGTGGTTCTGGATGTTGTCGGGGCGGGCCCTGTGTCGCGTTGGATGGCTTTCGCGGAACGTGCCGGTGTTGGGCATCGTGTTATTTTTCACGGATTACAGCGGGACGTTGTTCCTTTTTACCAGCGGGCTTCGGTTGTGTTGATTCCCTCGGATTATGAAACCGATGGCTTGGTTGGTTGGGAAGCCCTGTGCTGCGCTGTTCCTGTGGTGGCTACACCCTCTGCTGCGGCCGGTGGTTGGCTTGTGAATGGCGTAACAGGGATAGTGGCAGAAACCGTTCCCGATATGACCCGTGCCGTGCGGCAGCTTCTTGCCAATTCGGATCGTTGTTGCCGTATGGGCCGCGTCGGGCGCTGGTTGGCTTGTCGTCGGGCACCGGATCGCGTTGCCGCCCGCTTGTTGGCCAGAATCAGGTTACACACATGACCCGTGTTCTGATTGCCCGGGTTGGGGGTATAGGGGACAGCTTGGCCTTGTTGCCGGTTCTTCTGGCCTTGAAGAAGGATCGTCCGGATCTGGATATAACCGTCTTGTTATCGCCTATTGGAGCAACTGTCCTGAATCCGGTACTGGGTTGTGTGCGTGTTGTCACTGTGCCACGTGCTTTCCTGTCTGGTGTAGCAGGCTTGCGTTGCGTTCCCGAACTGGTGAAGCAGGTTGGGCGTCAAGATAAAGCGTTGTTGTCGTACGATGAAACAGCGGCGGTTCATGGTGTTGCCGCATGTGTTTCTCCGTGCCGTATAGGGTTTTCTTCTGGCATCAGCCGGGGAGAATGCCTGCTGACACATCGCCTGCCATTTGATCCGCACCGCCCCGTTTATGACATGCTGTATGACCTGGCCCGTTTCATGGGGGGCGTGTGCCCTGTTATGCGTTCGGCCCGTTTGCCCGGGCGCGTGGAAGGCACAACTGCCTACGGAGAGCTTCATGTACGAGCTGCCACGTCCTTGCAGGAATGGGATGTCATGCATCGGCTTGCTCCGTATCTGGAAGCTGCGACGGGATTCCCCTGGCTTGTCCGTCGAGGTGTTGAGGATGGGCGTTCCCTTGGTGACTTTCTATCCGGGATAGCCGGTGCCCGGGCTGTGGTCAGTGTGCACAGTGGCCCGCTGCATCTGGCCGCCGCGCTGGGTGTACCGGTTGTCGGTATTGCCGGCCCGACGGCACGGACTTGGGATCCTCCCGGTGTTCCTGTCCTGCGTCTGGGACCAGAGTGTCAACCCTGCGGTTTGCCTGGTGCACCGGCAAGAGTTTGTTGGCGCGGTGATCATGCCTGTTTGTCGCAGCTCGTGCCCCGCATGATCATGAAGTCTCTGTTACCGGTTTTGCATGCACAGCTCCAGGATACGGTGTTGCCATGCGTGTTTTGATGTTTCATGCCCGCTATCGCCTTGCGGGAGGCGAGGATGTTTCGGTTGAGCTTGAAGCCACACGTTTGCGCTCTGCCGGTGTTCAGGTTACGCAGATGATTGCACCTGCCCTGGGGCGTGGCGGAACTGTGTGGCCCGGCGTATGGGGGCATCGTGTCGCCCGTATGCTGGAGCAGGGTTCATTTGATCTGTTGCACGTCCAGAATTTCTTTCCGGCAGCGACAACGGCTGTACACCATGCTGCTTTTCATCGTGGAATCCCTGTTGTCCAGCATCTGCGTAATGCCCGTCTGCTGTGTCCATCTGCAACATTGTGGCGGGGCGAAGGCTTGTGTGTGGCGTGTCGTGATTCCCCTGTTCCGGGGATTTATCATGGTTGCTGGCGTAACAGCCGAATGCAGACTTTGTTGTCTGCGTACATGGTGCGTTGGCAGCGCAAGACTTGGGGCCAGGTTTCTGCTTTTGTTACGCCCTCGGCTTTTTTGCGCGATATTCTGGCCCCGGTCCTTGATCGCAGCAAAGCTGTTGTGGTGCCGAATAGTGCGCCGGATCTGGTTCCCTGTCCCCCCGCACAGCGCAGCGGAGTTGTGTATGCAGGGCGCTTGTCACCCGAGAAGGGTGTTGGTGTTTTTCTGCAGGCTGTTCGGGCGCTTGATCCCTCTGTTCCTGTCAGTATCTATGGGACAGGGCCGATGGAAGCGCAGGCTCGGGCTTGTGACCGGATCAAGGTCTATGGGCATGTACCGGTTGCCGACATCTATCGTGCAATAGAGAAGGCACAGGTTGTTGTGGTTCCCTCCCTCTGGCCAGAGCCTTTCGGGCGTACGGCACTGGAAGGCATGGCTGCTGGTGCTGCCGTTGTTGCTTCGGCTATCGGAGGGCTGCCCGAGGTTCTTGGCCCTACAGGTTTCCTCGTTCCGCCCGGGGACCCAGATGCTCTGACAACGGCAATTCAGAGGGCCTTGATTGAGTATGTGGCAGTTGGGGCTGAGGGGTATCGACGTGCGCGATCCTTGTTCACCAGTGTAGATCCGTTGCTGGAAGTTTATCGGCGCTGTATTGAACAGAGTTCCCGAAAGGCCAGCCAGCTGAACCGCGGTATGGTTTTGACATAGCGGGGTATCAGGCGTCTTGGTTCCATGGCCATCCGCCACAGCCATTCCAGCCCGAGTGGGTGCAAAAAGCGTGGTGCCTGGCGTACTGTGCCAGCCAGAAAATTGAATGCGGTACCAACTCCCAGGATCACCTTCGCATTCAGGTAAGGGTGATGGGTCGCAATCCATAAATCTTGTTTTGGCGTTCCCAGGCCAACCCACAACAGGTCAGCGTTCATGGCATTCAGCCTTTGGACCAGCCCCAAATCCAAGCGTGACCCATCCGTAATATTGGGTGCCAGCATGCCGGCGACAGGCAGGTCCGGAAAGGATGCGGCAATCTTTTCTGCAACACCCGGTGCTCCACCCAGAAAAGCATGTCTGAGGGGGATCTGCGTTTTGAGAGAACACAGAATGTGCATGATATCCGGCCCATAGGCGCGCCGGGCTGAGGAATATCCCCGTGTGCGGGCGATCCAGACCAAGGGCATGCCATCAGGCAGGACCAGATCGGCCACGTGTTCCAGTTGGCGTATGTCCTGTATATCCCGCCCGGCAAGCAGGCTGTGCACATCTCTGAACAGCACAAGCGCAGGGCGTTTCTGGTTGCTCTGTGCCCAGAGCACGATCTGCCGTGCGGCCTGATGCGGAGAGAGAAGTGACAGGGGACACCCCAGAATAGGCATCCGTGTCCGGGGTGCAGAAACCGGCGTAGGCAGCACGGCATGACTCTTGTTGAATTGTCTCGGAAACACGATACTGCGCAGATTATATTGATCCGGCAACAATTTTGCCTGACTGTAGTAGCGTTTCTGTTTCAGGGCATGAGATACAGATACCCGGAGCGGAGCGGGCAGGAGGTGTCATGACCGACAATGTGCAATCGGACGAGCGCGAGGCAGGGGAGATCTGTGTTGATCCGGTCAAGCCGCAGATCGTGCACTTCAAGCTTCAGGCTCCGCATCCCGGTGCGCCCTCTTCCGGGCAGGATATGGCGCGCGCGGGTAAAGCAGGTGCGCAGTCCGTTGGTGCCAGTGTGGATGCGCCCACGCCCGTTCGTCCGGCTCTTCTTCCCGATACTGGTTCTGCCCCTGAATTATCTGCCGCGTCTGCCTTGGTGCCCGATGAGCAGGAATCCCCGTTTGCCATACGGTTTGCCACCCTGATCAGTCTGGTGTGGACATCGGTTGGGGCTTGGTGGGGCAGTGGTGTTTTTGGTCCCGTTCCGGATCTGGGACGTTTGCCGCCAATTGAGGTAGCGGCCTTGTCCGCTGTGTATGTTCTGCCTTTGATGTTCTTGTGGCTTCTGGTCGCTTTCTTCCGGCGTGGTGCGCAGATCCACCGCGAGGCACAGGTTCTGCGTGCCCAGTTAGCCTTGCTGACGTACCCGGCCGATCATGCGAAGAACCAGGTTGCGACGGTGGCTGGTGCTTTACGGGCGCAGGCCATAGAGCTGTCGGAAGCGACCTATGCCGCAGCAAGCCAAGCTTCTGCCCTGCGCGATATCTTGGGGCGCGAAACGCGCGAGCTGGCGCATATGATCCAGGATGTCGATACCAGAACAACCCCGGCGCTGGAGCGCGCAGCCAGCCAGGTCCGCCAAGTTTCGGAGCTGGTGGAGAAGGTCCGGGACGTTACGGCCACTCTGGATTCCTCCCTGTCACATCACTACGCGAGTTTGACCGAAGCTGCCCGCCAGGCCGATACCTCGGCGGAGGGGTTGGCGGCGTCATTGGGGCGTCAGTGTGAGCAGTTAGCTGTTCTTGGTACAGATCTGGCCGAGCGCAACCGGGTTGTTGATGATCTGGTAACGCGTCAGGATGCGTTACTGGCTTCTGCCAAGGTCTCTGCAGATACCTTCAATCACGCGGCAACCACTCTGATGGTTGGCGCCGCCAAGGCAACGCACGGCCTGACCAAGCGGGCGGAGGCAATTGACAACGTTATCCTGACCATGACGGAGCGGGCGCGTTCCTTGGCTGATGCCACAGCTGTTGTCATACAGCAGATGAATGAGTTGGGTGATGGCGTGGACCGCAGGGCGGATGTCTTGCACAATCGCCAGCAGGATATTACCCGCAGTGCCCATGCTGCGGCCCAGGAACTTGATGCAGCGGCTGCTACGGCGATTGGTGACTTCAATGCATTCCGCGATGTGACAACGGATGCTCTGGAGGGGGCTCACGCCGCTGCGGCGGCCATTCGTGATACGGCAGCTCATGCAGAAGGTGTACGCCGCCTTTTGCATAATCAGGCCAAGGGGTTGGAGGATGCTGCCCGTCGTATGGGAGAAGAGGTCCGCAATACGGGCGTGGCCTGTGACGAGCAGGGGCAGGTGGTATCGCAGGCAACGGACCGGGCAACTGAGCGGATTCGTCACTTGGCTGATCTTCTCAGTCGCAGTGCTGTTGATATTACCCGGACAACAGCGCGTTCGGTTGTCGAGATCGAGACCGTGACCGAAGCCATGAAGCAAAGTGGTGGCGCGGCCATAGATGCCTCGCGAGAGATCCAGGAAGCGACGCGTGCCGTTGCAGCTGAGTCTGATCATGCTGTCAGCCGTGTTCGGGCTGCGACCGATGGTATGGCAAGCGGGGTCAGCGCCCTTGCTGCTGCCGGCCAGGCATTTGGCGATGAAGCTGCCCGGATTGGCGAGGCTGCGAATGCGACGATTGTAACCATTCGCACGCTTGCTGCTGATTTGTCTGCGGAAACCCGCCGGTTTGGCGAGACGGCAGATGGGGCCTTGTTGCGTGCTGATGCAGTCCGTGGTGCCTTGGCTGCAGCCTTGGCCAGTTTTGAGGCCACCATAGATGGCGGTGTCGAAAGAGTGGAAACAGCTGGTGTTCGTCTGACCAGCGGAGCGAATGACTTTGCTGTCTCTGCCCGTACAACGATGGAGACCCTAAATGGAGCCGGGGGTACGTTACGGGCGCAGGTTGATGCCTTGAGCCGTGCAACAGATGAAGCGGCAGACCGGTTGCAGGGTGTCACCCGCTCACTGGGGGAGAGTGGTGATATTGTTGCACGGATCAGCGCTACGGTGACCGAAAAAGCAAGTCGGGCCGGTGATGAGTTTGCGCGACGCGCCAGTGCTCTGGCCGCTGCGGCCGAGGAGGCCAAGGAGCGCGCCAGCGAGTTGATGGTTGTGCGTCAGGATGTTGATGTGCAGCGCTTCCTGACCGAAACATCGTATGTGATTGAGCGTCTTCAGGCTACGGCGGTGGACATTACACGACTGTTTACGCCATCGGTGGAAGAAGATCTGTGGAAGCGCTTTTACAAGGGCGAGCAAAACGTCTTCCTCCACCATGCTGCCCGCACGATTACGCGTTCACAGGTTCAGGCCATCAAAAAGCTGTACTCCGAGAATCGCGAGTTTCGTCAATACGCATCCCGTTATGTCACCGAGTTTGAGTCTCTTCTGAAGGGAGCAAGAAGCAATGATCGTGGTGATGTGCTGACGGCTGTCTTCACCAGTTCCGATATGGGGCGTCTTTACATCGTGCTGGCACGTGCAATTGGCCGCATTGGTGGGGATTGATCAAGAGTGAACAGGGTCTGATGACCCCGTCTTATATTTGGGGGACGGTCGGGCGATCAAGGTAGGGAAAGTCTGCGCACAGATGATCAAGCGCCCTTTTCAAGGCTGATTTGCTCTCGATAATGATCAGAACGGTGTCATCGCCGGCAATGGTCCCTAGGATTCCCGGGTGGTCGCTGTCTTTTCCTGATGAGGGTTGTATGTATTTCTGATCAAGGGCATAGGCAATGCTATTTGCCTGTCCTGGATGTGTGTGCAGGATAATAAGTCCAAGGGCCGAGACCTGTATGCCCTTGATGACAGGGAGGGCTCCCTGAAAAACCTCAAGGCTTTTGTACTGCCCCGATACCTTCGCGATGTTCAGCTTTTTGAGCCGTCGGGACAGGGTAGCTTGCGGAATCTTGTAGCCTCTTTTCTCTAGAATCTCCTGAATTTCACTTTGTTCATAGATGGTGTGGCTCTGAATAATATTCAGAACATGCCTATCAAGGGCAGGATCATGCGTCATTCCGTGGTCCCTGTATGACTTTATATTCATATTTTTGAGATTATAGCCGGATTGCTCTTGACGCTGCAATAGATGCGCTCTTATAGTCAAAATATGAATATAAAATGAATGAGGTTTCGTTGTGAGTAAGGTGCTGTCTGCAGTTCTTTTTGCATTAACTCTTATCTCAGCTTGCTCTGATGAGAATCAGTCCAGAGTGATGCGTTTTGCAACCTCGGCAGAATATCCACCTTTTGAATACATGGAAGGTGATGAGATAAAAGGTTTTGATATCGACCTAGCCCGCGCTATTGCTGCCAAGCTGGGTAAAACCGCGGTCTTTGAGGATATGCAGTTCAGCACGGTTCTGGCCGCACTTCAAAGCGGGACCGTCGATGCGGCGATCTCGACCATCAGTATTACAGAAGAGCGCAAGAAGAGTTTCGACTTCTCGAAAAGCTATTATACGGAAAGCTTGTCGGTTGTTTATCCGCTGCAAGATCCTGTTTCTTCTGTTGAAGCCTTAAATAACAAGACGATTGCCTGCCAGCTGGGCTCGACTATGGAGATCTGGTTAAGGGAGCATGTGCCTGGTGCTGACATCGTGGCGATGGACAACAATAACCAGGCAATAGAGGCCTTGAAGGCCGGGCATGTTGATCTGGTTTTGATTGACACTATCCAGGCAGTGGAATTTTCTGCCAGAAATCCGGTTCTGGGGTCTTCGGTGATCAGTCGTTCCGATACGGGCTATGGCATTGCCTTCCCCAAGGGATCGCCACTTCATGCGCTGGTTGACCAAGCACTGACCGAACTGGAGGAAAGCGGCGAGCTTGCGCAGCTGAAACAAAAGTGGCTTGGGGATTCAGCATGGAAGAGCTGATGTCCCATGTCCTTTTTATCGGCAAGGGCGTTGCCCTGACCCTGCAGCTTTTGGCAGGGGGGCTGTTGCTGGGTTTTTCCCTGGCCGTTGTCATCAGCATCCTGAGGTACCGGGGTTTTGGGGTTGCTGTGATTGACCGGTGGGTTTCCGTTCTCCGGGGCACGCCGCTTATCCTGCAGCTTGCCTTTGTCTATTTTGCTCTTCCGGGTGTCCTTGGGATCAAGTTCAGTGTGCTGACGGCTGGGATAGTGACCTTTGGCCTGAATGCATCCGCTTACATCGCCGAAATTCTGCGCTCGGGTATCGAGAGCCTGCCCGCCGGGCAGTTTGAGGCCTCCCGCACCTTGGAAGTACCAACCTTCTACATGTGGAAGGATCTTATTCTCCCTCAGGTTCTGCGCAATGTTTTCCCGGCCTTGGTAAACGAGGTGATTGCCCTGCTTAAGGAAACCGCGCTGATTGGTACGATCAGCGGTCTGGATATCATGCGGATGGCCCAGATTCTGGGGGCAGAGCGTTTTACCTACTTCCTGCCGCTGTGTATTGCGGGTGCCTATTACTACCTTCTGGTTCTTTTGATCGAGCATTTTGGCCGCAAGGTCGAGAAGAGAGGCTTTTATGCTCAGGCTTGAGACCGTATCGAAATCCTTCGGGAGTGCAGTGATTCTGGATTGTTTGGATCTGGACGTTGAGAAAGGCAGTATTGTCGGCTTGGCAGGCCCGTCGGGCAGCGGGAAATCAACCCTGCTTCGCCTTCTCCAGAAGCTGGAGAAGCCAGATTCCGGTATCATTCACTGCAATGGCCGGACAGGCTTCATGTTTCAGGACTTCCAGCTTTTTCCGCATATGACGGTTCTGGACAATGTTCTGTATGCACCACGGTTACGGGGCAAGGGGGCTGCGTGTCTTGAGCGTGCCTCCGTTCTGTTGGAACACTTGGGCCTGACGTCCAGGATTGCGGCGTATCCACGGCACTTGTCCGGTGGACAGAAGCAAAGGGTTGCCTTGGCCCGTACCTTGATGATGGAGCCGGATATTGTGCTGTGTGACGAGCCGACATCTGGTCTTGATGTGGCCTCGACGTCCGGTGTGGCGGAGCTTCTGGGCTCTGTCCGGGATATGGGCGTGACAATGGTTATTGCATCCCACGACCTGGATTTTCTGACCCGTGTTGCCGACCGGGTTGTGCTTCTGAGAAACGGCAGGATTGCCGTGGATACCCTTACCTCTGATCTGGATGACCCCGTTGGGTATCTGGAGTCTTTTTATCAGGAACAGGAAGAATGAAAGACAATCCGGACAAAATCGTTCTGGCCTATTCGGGTGGCCTTGATACCTCTGTCATGATTCCGTGGTTGAAGGAGCATTACCCGAATGCCCAGATCAACGCTGTTACTGTTGATCTGGGGCAGGGGGAAGACTTGCAGGCCATCCGTGACAAGGCATTGCGGACAGGGGCTGACCATGCCGTTGTGGTGGATGTTCGCAAGGCGTTCGTAACGGATTATGTGTGGCCCCTTGTCAAGGCGGGTGCTTTGTACGAGGAGCAGTATGTCTTGGGGACTATTTCCCGCCCCCTGATTGCACAAAAGCTGGTCGAGGTGGCCCGTTCCACCGGTGCATCGGCCATTGTGCATGGCGCGACCGGGAAGGGGAACGACCAGGTTCGCTTTGAATACACCATTAATGCGCTGGCGCCGGACATCAAGGTCATTGCCCCCTGGAGAAGCTGGTCTATCACATCACGCCAGGATGCCATTCGCTATGCCCAGGCACATGGTGTTGAGGTGCCGGTCAGCCCGTCGTCGCCCTATTCCCGTGACCGGAACATCTGGTTTGTGTCCCATGAAGGGGGATGTCTGGAAAGGCTGGATACAGGACAGCCCGATGACGTGTTGCTGATGACCGAGGTGCTGGAGAAAGCCTCTTCTGAGGCAGAGTTTCTTTCTCTTGAGTTTGTGCAGGGGATGCCGGTTTCGCTGGATGGTGTTCCAATGGATCCCGTATCCCTTCTTTCTGCCTTGAACGTGCGTGCAGGCAGGCACGGCATCGGGGTCGCCGACATCATTGAAAGCCGCTTGGTTGGCATGAAGGTAAGGGGCATTTACGAATCACCTGCTGCTGCCGTTCTGTACAAAGCACATCATATCCTGGAAACAGCCTGTCTTGACCGGGCCATGCTGCGATTGAAGCAGTCCATGAAGCCTGTCTATGCTGATCTGGTATACGAAGGGCAATGGTTTTCCCAAAGTCGGGAGGCACTGGATGCCTTTTTCAATGAAACCCAGAAGAACGTGACCGGGACCGTCACCGTGCGCCTGTACAAGGGGAATGTTCAGTATGCGGGCTTGAAGTCTCCCTGCAGTCTTTATAATGCGGACTTGGCTACGTTCGAGGAAGACAGCCTGTATAACCAGGCCGATGCGCAGGGGTTCATCAACCTTTTCTCTTTGCCGGCCAAGGTGTATGGCATGGTGCACCGGCAGTCCAGAACGCAGGAGGAGGTTCCGGTATGACCAACGCAGTCTGGGGTGGGCGGTTCCGCAAGCCGATGGACCCGAATGTTGCCCGTTTCAATGCATCCCTGCCGTTTGACTGCCGCTTGTATCGGTTTGATATCGAGGGTAGCCGAGTTCATGCGCGCATGCTGGCCCGGCAAGGTCTGATTACGCAGCAGGATGCTGACGACATAGATGCAGGTCTGGTTGAGATCCTTGGGGAACTGGAGCAGGGGGGAATCCCGTCTGACTCCACGGCTGAAGACATTCACATGTTCGTCGAGCAGCGCCTGATCGAAAAGATTGGTGATACCGGCAAGAAGCTGCATACCGGGCGGAGCCGGAATGATCAGGTTGCGCTGGATTTGCGTCTGTATGCCCGTGATGCCGGACAAAAGGTACAAGGGTATCTACAGGCTGTACATGCAACCTTGTTGAAGCTTGAGGAGCGTCACATCAATGATGCCATGCCGGGGTATACGCACCTGCAGCAGGCCCAGCCTGTTCCGTTGGGGCGATGCTTCGGCGCGTGGGCTGCCATGTTCGGGCGTGATCTCGGGCGGTTGAAGGATTGGGAACGCCGGATGAACCAGTGCCCCCTTGGGGCAGGTGCCCTGGCTGGCAGTACCTTGCCGCTGGACCGTTCCTTTGTTGCATCCGAGCTTGGCTTTGATGGCGTTATTGAAAACACGATTGATGCCGTCAGCGATCGTGATTACATCATCGAGTTTCATGGTGTAGCCGCTCTCGTGATGATGCATCTGTCACGGCTTGCCGAAGACATGATTGTATGGGCCAGCACCGAGTTTGGTTTTGTTGTTCTGGATGATGCTTTTTCAACCGGATCATCCTTGATGCCCAACAAGAAGAATCCCGATGTTTTCGAGCTTGTTCGCGGAAAGAGCGGGCGGGTGTTCGGGAACCTTATGGGCATACTGACGGTAATGAAGGCCCTGCCGCTGAGCTACAACAAGGATATGCAGGAAGACAAGGAAGGTTTGTTTGATACCGTCGATACCTTGGTCGCATGCCTTGGGATCATGCCGACCCTTCTGAAGTCTCTTACCTTCAGGACGGATGCAATGGGCCGCGCGGCAGAGTCAGGTTATCTGGATGCAACCCGCATTCTTGAGGACTTGGTACGACAAGGCGTTCCCTTCCGTGATGCCCATCACCGCGTTGGTGCCTGGGTGGCTGAGGCAATGGACCGGGGGTGTCCCTTGCGTGAAGTTATGGAAAAGCAAACGACATCCTGATCAAGTCAGGCACGAAACAGGCGGGCGGGCTTGCAGGCCCGCCCTCTTTTCGACCAGGTTTCAGGTGGCGCTGGCCAGGATGGGATAGGTAAACAAGCTAAAGTGGATCAGGTTCAGGCCAAAGTGAGTGGCCACGGCAGATCGTAACCCTCCTGCACGCCATGCCAGGCCATAGCCAATGCCGGCAACAGTTGCCAAGCTTACCCAGGCTATTCCACCGCGGTGGTAGGCAAGCCCGAACAGGAGCGCTGCAAGAACCAGGGCCAGCGTTTTTCCGTACCGTTTGTGGCCCCAGAGGCGTTCCATCCCTCCCTGTACAAAGCCTCTGAAGAAAGCCTCCTCGGCCATCGAAACCAGAAGAAGATTGTTCAGCGCCCACAGCCATCCCCACTCAGGCCATTTGGGTGCCCAAGTTATACTGTCAGTGATAAAGCCAAGGCTCAGGCATACGGATACCGTGCCAGCCAAGACCAAGGCTGTTTTTATCACGGGACGTTTCGTATGGGGTCCGACAAGGCACCAAGGAAGGAATAGCATGAGCCAAAACCCGACCAATGGCTTGTCGAGGTTCAGCCACAGGCTTGCCGGGGCGGCTCCCTCTGACAGCACATCAGCTGTGATGACTTCAAGATTCTCGAATCCCGGAGCCTTGTGCAGGGCAAGGGCTGTTGCTGTGAGTGTAAACAGGGCAAAGCCGGCGGCCCGGATCCAGCGTTCCCGTTGAATCAATACGGCACTGAGTCCCAGAAAAAGGACAGGAAGCAAAGCCGGAAATTCAAGGTGCCCGTTTAGGGCTGCTGCACCATAGCCCGCGATCAGCAAGGCATATGACAGCGGGCGGGAGCGGTTGGGTAGCCATAGCAACGCCGCGCCGGCAAACAGAAAAAGCCAAGGAATGAGGGTCATCAAAAGAGTGTGCCTTGCTGTGGTCTGATGAACAAATACGTGAGCATTGGAATCTTTTACCATCAATGATTGACGGCGCAAGGTGAATTCTGTTTCGTTCTTATCACAGAAGTCTTGAATGCAGCTGCGTCTTTGCTTCACCTTGCAGCAGTGGCAATCGTGGTAGCGGACAGGTGGTACTTTAAATGCATTCTCCCGGTTATATCATGTTCCGGAATGTGGCGTTCCTGACGGTGGGGTTGATTCTCGGGATGTTTGTCCTTGCCTGGTTCTCGGCCGTAGGTGGCCGTCATCAGGGATCACCGGAGCCAGAACAGGTTATGAGGCTTTTCGATTCCGTTGCCTTTTCCGGGTTTGGGGAGCAGGGACCGACGGGGCAGGGGCCTGTGCTTCGGCGCTGGACGGTCCCCGTTACTGTAGGTGTACGGGGTCAGCCCTTGGGGCGTGATGATGACGAGCGTCCCTGGGCTATGGCGTTGCGGGAGTATATTACGGCGTGGAACAGCGTTCGTGGCCTGTCTCTTTCCGTGGTTGATTTGCCTGCTACGGAGAATTCTCGTCACCTTCTGGAAGATCCATCCGATGCCTCCCTGCGTATCTTGGTTCTTTCAGAGCAAGTCTTGGCCGATCTGGCGTTTCAGAATGTGATCCCACGTACCCATGTGGCTGAACTCGCCGATCGTCGCCGTGGTTGTACCGTGTTGGGTGCAGAAGGGCCTGCCTTGAGCAATGTCGTCCTGCTGGTTCGCGATGATGTGGGGCGTTCCGCGCGTGCCACATGTCTGGGGTATGGTTTGGCCAAGGCTCTGGGATTTGGGATTGATGCCCGCACGGCATCTGATGTATTCCGCAGTCGTTCTGACGGGCTTGGATTTCTTCCTGCCGGCCGCATGGTGGCAGAGCTGGTCTATGACCCGGCTTTTGTGCCCGGGCAGCCCCGGCATGATGTTTTGCCATTGATACCGGAATTATTGGAGCAACGAGGAATGATCGACCATGAGTGATATTCCGGCCGAGGCTGGATGGCGGGAACGCGGAAGGGCCTTGTTGCCAAAGGATGTAACGGCTGCACGGGGGGTGACACCGGCCATTATCTTGGTGGAGCCCCAGCTTGGGGAAAATATTGGGACCTGTGCCCGCGCCATGGGAAATTGTGGCTTGGGTGATTTGCGTCTTGTGCGTCCCCGGCCTGATCATTTGACGGAGCGGGCCCGGGCAGCATCTTCCGGTGCCGATGCGGTTCTGGAGCAGGCCCGTATCTATGATTCGACCGAAGATGCCGTGGCTGACCTTGTGCACGTTTATGCAACGACAGCGCGGCGGCGTGACATGATGAAGCGTCTTGTAACGCCGCGTCAGGCCGGGGCTGAGATGCGTCTGGCATTGGCAGCCCAGCCATCGCAGCCAGCCGGTATTTTGTTTGGCCGGGAACGGACAGGGCTGGAGAACGACGATGTTGCACTGGCATCTGCTGTCATGGAAATACCCCTGAATCCGTGGTTTTGTTCCCTGAACCTGGCCCAGGCAGTTTTGCTTGTCGGGTATGAATGGTTTACGGGGCTTGATGAAACCCCGTCCGAGCGCCCGCCAGAACGGCAGTCTCCCTTGGCGACACAAGAGGAACTGTCGGGTCTTTACCAGCATCTGGAGCGGGAGCTTGATGCCAGTGGGTTTTTACGTGTTCCCGAGAAGCGTCCGGGTATGGTGCGGAATATTCGTTCTATCTTTGCCCGCAATGGACTGAGTTCGCAGGAAGTACGTACTCTGCATGGCATCGTGCGGGAGCTGCGCTGGGGGCGTCGTCCCGATCGTCCGCCCCGCAACAGCAACGGAAGCAATACTCCACCGGACTTTCATTCCGGGGCAGGTGATGCCGATCCTGAATAGGATCAGGTTGCGGCGCTGCTGCTTTCTGAGGCGCCATAGCCGGCACCACCCTCGCTGGTCAGGCGGCCGAGCATGTAATCGCGCAGGATATTGGCGCCAAGCTGTTCCCATGGCGGCAGGATCAGGTTTTGCAGGGGAAGATCGGGCAGCATGCTGAATGAGTGGGAAAGCGGCATCTCGGCCTTGCCAATCAGGATCAGAGTGCGGGGCAGGGCCGGGGCTGCTGCTACAAGGCGTTCAACCAGCTGTGCATGACGGTCCCGTACCCCGGTCAGAAGCAGCGGTTGGACGTTGCTCTGGCCCATCGCATCGATAATTTGCTCCAGCGTCATGTTGGCCATGGCCCGTATTGGCGCAAAGACAGGGCTTGAGAGCTTGCACAGCAGCGTCGGGTAGAGAAGCTCGACGTCAAAATACCAGATCCCCGGGCCTGTTTTGGGAACAGGGAGCATGGCCTGAAACATCAGGTCTTTCCAGACCGTGGACAGCATTTCCCTGTGTGGCTGGGCGGCTGATGTGGCGTGGATTGGAATCGCGTGATTACAGCGGTCTTCGCGGGCAATGCCTTGTACCTGTTGTGCCGGTTTATCAACCAGGGTTGTCGGTTCGCCGCCTTGGTGCAGCCAGGCAATACCATCGGTCCAGTGAACGCCATAGCAGTCTGCTGTCTGTGTCATGGAAGTACCCTGCCGCCCGGTTCTGCCTGCATAGAGCTGAAAGAGTACCATTTCCCCGGTTTATCCTCATAGCGGGGTGTCAAGCCGTTGTCCGTCTGGTCATGGCTTGGCGCATGGGGGCATTGCTTGTTCTGCAGGTTTCCTTTCCCGCCGCCCGGATTAATATGCCCAAAAATAATCCGGGTATAGCATTCCATGCTGTACCCCTCTTTTTGAGTATTCTACGGAGAGTATTCCATGAACCACGCCGTTCAGGCTGTCAGTCCCACAGCTGTCAATGAGCAGACCTCTTGTGTGCCTTTGTCCTCATCCTACTCGACGCCTGATGTCTTGCCTCCGGACCTGCTCGCCCGGCAAAACGAGGACCTTGCATACAAGAAAGCTGTGAACAGTCTGTCGGGAAAAATGATTCAAGGAGTCCTGGCGGGTATTTTTATCGGGGTCGGTGCGCTTTTCGCTACGGTCGTCATGTCGGGTGATCCGCATTCAGCCTTGCCCTACGGGGTTACCAAAATGCTGGGAGGCTTCTGTTTCACTGTTGGGCTTTCCTTGGTTATGCTGGGCGGAGGTCAGTTGTTTACCAGTGATTGCCTGATAACGATGCCTGTTGCCAGCGGGCGTCTGAGTTTTGGGCATATGGTGCGTTCATGGGCGGTGGTGTGGTGTTCCAACTTTGTTGGTGCCGTGGCTTTTGCCGGTCTGATCTTCCTTGGTGGACAGTACATGCAGGGGCATGGCGTTGTTGGCGCAAACGCTCTTTATATTGCATCTGCGAAGGCATCGCTGCCTTCTGGTCAGGCTTTCTTTCTGGGAATTCTGTGTAATATCATGGTGTGTATGGCTGTATGGATGGCTAATGCCGGTCGTACAGTAGCGGACAAGATTATAGTGATTGTGTTGCCCATTGCCGGCTTTGTTGCCGCAGGGGGAGAGCACTGTGTTGCCAATATGTACTTTATTCCCATGGGGTTGATGATCGAGTACGGAGCTCCGGATTCGTTCTGGATGGATATCGGAAAGCTGGCCCTTGACAGCCGCCCCCATATTGATGTGGTTAGCGCCCTGAAGAATCTTGGTATCGTGACACTCGCCAACGTAATTGGGGGTGGTGTTTGTGTGGGTGGTGTATACTGGAAGCTGTTCAGATCAGCCCGGAACCGGTCTTGCGGCTGATTCATCATTTGACATCCCGATATCGATCGCGATAATGCCAGCCTCCATTTCCGAGAATGTGGGCATGGCTTTTGGTTTGGATGCCTTGCCCCGCCGCCCGTTTCGTATGCATCCGGGGCCGGACTATCGGGACAACAACGTATAGATTTTAAAAGGGCAACGACCTGTTATGTCGAAGCGTCATTCCGCAAAGTACAAGATAGACCGCCGCCTTGGCGTTAACCTCTGGGGCCGCGCCAAGTCTCCGATCAACAAGCGTGAGTATGGTCCGGGTCAGCATGGCCAGCGCCGCAAGAAGCCTTCGGATTATGGCACTCAGCTGATGGCCAAGCAGAAGCTGAAGGGCTACTACGGTAATATCAGCGAGAAGCAGTTCCGCAAGTATTACGCCGAAGCCGTGCGTCGCAAGGGTGATACCTCCGAGAACCTGATCGGTCTTCTGGAGCGTCGTCTGGATGCCGTTGTGTACCGTATGAAGTTTGTGCCGACCGTTTTTGCGTCGCGCCAGTTCATCAACCACGGCCATGTGCGCGTGAATGGCCGTCGGGTCAACATCCAGTCCTATATGGTCCGTGAGGGTGATGTTGTGTCCGTTCGTGAAAAGTCCCGTGAAATGGCCTTGGTCATGGAAGCGGTCGCTTCGTCCGAGCGTGATATTCCTGAGTACATGGAAGTGGACGCCAAGGCGCTGAAGGGTACGTTTGTTCGTACGCCGAAGCTGGCTGATGTTCCTTACCCGGTGCAAATGGAACCCAATCTGGTGGTTGAATTCTACAGTCGCTAAGGCGTTCGAGAAGCTGGATGCAAAAAAGCCACCCTGATTGGTGGCTTTTTTCATGTGCTGGAGATCACAAAGAAACCGGGCGCTGCTGGTGTTGCGGCAACCCGGTTCAATGTGAATCAGGAATTGATGGATATTCCCTTATCCTGGAGCATCTTGACAAGCTCGCCGTTTGTTGCCATTTCGCGCACGATGTCACAGCCGCCGATGAATTCGCCCTTTATGTACAGCTGGGGAATGGTCGGCCAGTTGCTGAACTCCTTGATTCCCTGACGAAGTTCATCGCTATCCAGAACGTTGATTCCTTTAAAATCAACGCCGAAGTGATTGAGAACCTGAACGACAGCAGCGGAAAAACCGCACTGCGGAAAGTTTGGGGACCCTTTCATGAACAGGACAACGGCGTTCTCGTCGATGTCGCGCTGGATGTCCTTGAAAATCGGATGATCTGACATGATATCGTCCTTGTCTGGCGTGTTTGCGCCGTTTTCCAAACAAATGTGGTGTGAAGGATATGAGGCGATACGGTAGTTCCGTCAACAGGGTAAACAATACAAGTCCCTTGTTTGGGTCGCCCGTATTAAAAGGTTGATGGAGAGTCGCTGATTTCCCCCTGCTTGGGGCCGTAATCTGGTCGGAGTGAGAGGATTCGAACCTCCGGCCCCTGCCTCCCGAAGACAGTGCTCTACCAGGCTGAGCTACACTCCGTTACATTGCAGCGCCAAGGCGTGTGCTTATAACGTTCCCGAATTTCCCTGGCAAGAACAATTGTCTGGTGGCATGTCCCACATTCCGCAAAAAAAGCACCGCTTTTAAGCAGTGCTTTTTAAATGGTCGGAGTGAGAGGATTCGAACCTCCGGCCCCTGCCTCCCGAAGACAGTGCTCTACCAGGCTGAGCTACACTCCGCTATCCATGCATCCCTGAGGGCACAAAGGAAGGTGCTTATAACCTTACTGGAACGGTGCAGCAAGGTCTCATTGTTTGCATGTTGCAGATTTCCCTCTACCAGGCCCGGCTGATGCAAAAGCCAACAATATCACGGAGAGCCTGATGCATGGGAGAGGGCGGGAAAATCTTCAGCGCTTCCTTTGCCTGCTCGCCGTATTCACGCGCCCGTTGCGCGGTTGCTTCCAGGGCGCCGTGGTGTTTCATCAATGCCATGGCCTGCCCCAGGTCTCCTTCATTCTGCTGTAGCTCCCCGAGTGTCCGGCTCCAGAATGCACGTTCGTCACTGTTGGCCTGTTGCAGGGCCAAGATAACCGGCAGGGTAATTTTGCCCTCACGGAAATCATCGCCAACGGTTTTTCCCAGGCGTTCCTGATTGGCGGAATAATCAAGGCAATCGTCTACAATTTGGAAGGCCAGCCCCAAGGCCATGCCATATGCGTAAAGAGCGCTGGCCTCGGCATGCGTGCGTCCGGCAACCTCGGCGCCAACCTTGCATGCGGCTGCAAACAATTCTGCGGTCTTGCCGCTGATGACTTCCAGATAAGACTCCTCGCTTGTATCAATGTCATTGGTGGTGATCAACTGCTGTACTTCGCCTTCGGCAATGACGGCAGATGCACGGGACAGGATGCCCAGGACGGGCAGGTTGCCAACTTCGACCATTAGCTCGAAGGCCCTTGAGAACAGAAAGTCCCCGACCAGAACGCTGGGCTTGTTACCAAAAAGGGCATTGGCGCTGGCCTGGCCACGACGGAGGACGCTCTCATCCACCACGTCATCATGCAGCAGTGTGGCTGTGTGGATGAACTCTACACAGGTTGCCAGGCGAATGTGGTCTTCTCCATCCTCATAGCCGCACAGGCGCGCGCTTGCCAAGGTCAGCATCGGGCGTAGACGCTTGCCCCCGGCCGCAACAAGATGACCCGCTAACTGGGGGATCAGGGCAACCGGGCTTTGCATGCGCTGGACAATTGTCTCGTTGACGCGTTTCATGTCATTGGCAACAAGGTCGCTCAGCACATCCAGGGCGTTGGTATCTGCCGTCTGCGGACAGGCTATTGTTTCGGCGTTTGGTGGGTTGGTCACGGCCAATCCTGAATAATCTGGAGAAGTTACAGTGTGCGCCGGAGCATAGGATTTCGGCGCTGTTGCGGTCAAGGAACAATGCCCCTGTGGTCATAAATGCTTTTTGTGCAGTCTGATGCCGGTGATGGTTTGCGGTCACTTTGTCAGGATATAGAACGGTAACCAGAATGATAAAAGCAATGGTGGAAGAGAATAAGTTGCTGGGAGGGCGTGTGCGCCTTCTTCAGCCTTTGGAGGGTTATCGTGTCGCGCTGGATCCTGTCTTTCTGGCTGCGGCTGTTCCGGGGTCCGGCTGCGGGAAAGTTCTGGATGTAGGAATGGGAACAGGGGCGGCGGCCTTGTGTTTGTTGGCGCGTCTGCCGGTTGATTCCTTGTGTGGGGTCGAGCTTGTCCCATCCCATGCCGATCTGGCGCGACAGTCGGTTCTTGCCAACGGGTATGAGGACCGCTGCAGCGTCCTGTGCGCAGATTTGCGCAGCAGACCTGCCCCCGTTCCCGGATCGTCGTTCGATGTTGTAATTTCCAATCCCCCGTATCACGGACAGGGTACTTTTCCTTCCGATCCAGGGCGCGCGCATGCCCACATGGAGGATGTGCCCCTTCGGGACTGGATTATCTTTTGTCTGCGCTGCCTGAAGCCAGGTGGGTGGCTGGTCGTTGTGCATCGTATGGATCGTCTGGGGGAAATGCTGGCAACCTTGCAGGGGCGTGCCGGAGGGGTGGAGATCATCCCCTTGTGGCCTCGCGTTGGTCAGGAGGCAAAGAGGGTGTTGGTCCGTGCCCGCAAGGGGTCAGGTTCGCCGTTGCGTCTTTTGCCCGGCCTTGTCCTGCACAATGTTTCCGGTGACTTTACGGATGCTGCGCAGGCTGTCCTGCGTGACGGCTTTTCTGTAGATGCCGCGATGGCTTTGCCGTAGTACGCGGGAAAGCGCGAATGGACCCATTCTTAAAAGGGATTTGACCGTATGTGTCGGGGCAGGTAGTTTTCAGGTTCCTTTCAACCCTGTGGTATTGTACCCCCCGGAACCTTGTCGTATGCCCGCACTAGGCCCTTTGTCCAAATCCCCCAGTTTCCAGCAGCTTGTTCTTACCCTCCAGCAATTCTGGGCCGGTCACGGCTGCGCGATCCTTCAGCCCTATGACATGGAGGTGGGGGCGGGGACCTTCCATCCCGCAACAACCTTGAGAGCTCTGGGGCCAGACCCTTGGAATGCCGCGTATGTGCAACCTTCACGCCGCCCGACGGACGGGCGCTACGGCGAAAATCCCAACCGCTTGCAGCATTACTATCAGTTTCAGGTCATCATGAAGCCGTCCCCGGACAATATCCAGGAGCTTTACCTGGACTCTCTCCGGGCACTGGGCATTGATCCTATGAAACATGACATCCGGTTTGTCGAGGATGACTGGGAAAGCCCGACGCTCGGGGCTTGGGGCCTGGGGTGGGAAGTGTGGTGTGACGGGATGGAGGTGACCCAGTTTACCTACTTCCAGCAGGTTGGAGGCTTCGAGTGTAACCCGGTTCCGGCCGAAATTACGTACGGTCTGGAGCGCTTGGCGATGTACATCCAGGGGGTCGAGAATGTCTATGACCTGGATTTCAACGGGGCTGGCGTAACCTATGGCGACATTTTCCACCAGGCCGAGGTCGAATATTCAGCCCATAACTTTGAGTATGCCGATACCACCATGCTGTTGAATCACTTCCGTGACGCTGAAAAAGAATGTCAGTCCCTGTTGGCTGCCGGATTGCCGCTACCGGCTTATGACCAGTGCATCAAGGCATCACATCGTTTCAACCTTCTGGATGCGCGCGGGGTCATTTCTGTGACAGAACGGGCAGCCTACATTGGTCGCGTGCGGGCTTTGGCCAAGGCGTGCTGTGAAGGATGGTTGAAAGCGCGTGGCCATCTTGTTGCTGTGGAGGGCTGATATCATGGCGCAGTCCCTTTTGCTCGAGCTGCTGTCCGAGGAAATACCGGCCCGTATGCAGGCTGCTGCGGCTGAGGCCTTGGAGCGTCTGGTTTGTGACGGGCTGCAGAAAGCGGGCTTCTCTGCTCCGGAGACGCAGACATACGTGACACCACGCCGGTTGACGCTGGTTATTGATGGCCTGCCCGAGGCTACGCCGGATGTCTCGGAGGAGCGGCGCGGGCCGCGTGTTGATGCACCGGAAAAGGCGATACAGGGTTTCCTGGTGGCCAACGGTGTAACCCTGGATCAATGCGAGAAGCGTGAAACGCCCAAGGGAACGTTTTTGTTTGCTGTTGTTTGCAGCCACGGGCGGCCTATGTCATCGGTCCTTAAAGAGGCTATCGAAGGGGCCTTGGCTTCTTTTCCGTGGCCAAAGTCGATGCGCTGGGGGACTGGGCCGCAGCGCTGGGTTCGTCCGTTGCATTCTATTCTGTGTCTCTTCGGGGCCGAGGTGGTTCCGGTCTCTTTTGCTGGTCTTGTTGCCGGTAACGTAACGCGGGGGCATCGCTTCCATGCGCCTGCCGTTTTCTCGGTTACAGGTCCTGCGGACTATTTTGAGAAACTGGCCGCCGCCAAGGTTGTTCTGGATCCGGCGCGCCGCTCTGCCTTGATAGAGGCTGCGGCCACAGCTCTGGCCAATCGTCACGGGGTTCGCCTGAAAGAGGATGCCGCCCTGTTGCGGGAAGTTACGGGGTTGGTTGAATGGCCCGTTGTGCTGAGTGGAGCCATCGAAGATGTCTTTATGGATCTGCCGGCCGAGGTTCTGACAACGTCCATGCGGGCACACCAGAAATATTTCTCCACTGTTCAGGATAATGGTTCGCTTGCTCCACGGTTTGTTGTTGTCTCCAATATGGAAACAGAGGATGGAGGGCAGCAGGTTGTTTCTGGTAACGAGCGTGTCCTCCGCGCGCGTTTGTCAGATGCCCGTTTTTTCTGGGACCAGGATCGCAAGGTCCGTCTGGATGCACGTGTTGATACGCTGCGGGAACGGATTTTTCATGCCCGCCTTGGTACAGAGTGGGAGAAGGTAGGGCGTATCCGTTCCTTGGCTGCAATGATTGCCGGGTACATGGGGGCAGACATCGCTCTTGTGGATCGTGCTGCTTTTCTGGCCAAAGCTGACCTGTCTACTGGTATGGTCGGTGAGTTTCCCGAGCTACAGGGTGTCATGGGGCGTTATTATGCCCGGGCTGACGGAGAGCCAGATGCTGTGGCTGATGCCGTTGCGGAGCATTACAGCCCGCAGGGGCCGTCGGATCGTTGCCCGTCAGCTCCGGTTTCGGTATGCATTGCCTTGTCGGACAAGATTGATACCTTGGCTGGCTTCTGGAGCATTGACGAGAAACCAACCGGATCAAAAGACCCGTTTGCCCTGCGCAGGGCAGCTCTGGGGGTTATTCGGCTTGTTCTGGAGAATGGCTTGCGCCTGCCATTGCGTGCTGTATTCCTCAAGGCGCTGGATGCTTACAGTGTGCCGCGTGTTGCGTCGTCGGATGTCTTGGCCACAGATCTGATGGCGTTCTTTGCGGAACGATTAAAGGTTTTTCTCAGAGAGAAAGGCTTGCGGCATGACTTGGTGTCAGCGGTTCTCTCCCTTGGTCACGAGGATGATCTGGTCAGGCTTGTGAAGCGCGTAGAAGCCCTTTCCGGTTTGTTGCGTTCGGATGATGGTGCCAATCTGCTTGCCGCGTGGCGGCGTGCGACGAACATTGTCCGTATAGAAGATCGGAAAGACGGGCCGCATACCGGGCCTGTTGATGTTCGGTCTTTGGTCATGGATGAGGAAAAAGCTCTTGCCGCTGTGTTGTCGGCGACAGAACCTGGCATTCATCAGGCCCTGGATGCTGAGGACTACCAGAAGGTGGCTGCCTTGGTTGCGGGGTTGCGTGGGCCGGTTGATGCTTTCTTTGAGAATGTGACGGTGAATGATTCCGATCCTGATTTACGCCGCAATCGGTTGCGACTTTTGTCAGCCGTCGGTGCGGTAACAACTGGCCTCGCAGATTTGGCATTGGTTGAGGGAAGCGGCCCGGTTGCCGAAGCCGTGGTGTAGAGACGTGGCCGGGCTTGTCCCGGCCATTTTTTCAAGGTGAAGCCCGGGTGTCATATCGGGTAGACAGGAAGTCAGGCAGGACAAGGGGCGCAAGGATGTCCAAGTGGATCTATATGTTTGGTGGTGGACGGACCGAGGGACGTGCCGGCATGAAGGATCTGCTGGGCGGAAAGGGTGCCAATCTGGCCGAGATGGCTGCGATCGGGCTTCCGGTTCCTCCCGGTTTTACTATTACGGCTGACGTGTGTACGTTTTACTATGCCAATGGTCGTACGTATCCTGCTGGCCTGGATGATGCTATCGAGGCAGGAGTTGCCCATATTGCCTCTATTATGGGGGCGTCTTTCGGGGACCGGAAACAGCCGCTTCTGTTGTCGGTTCGGTCGGGGGCCCGTGCTTCCATGCCCGGCATGATGGATACCATTCTTAATCTTGGCCTGAATGACGATACGGTTCTTGGTCTGATTGAAACATCTGGCGATGCGCGTTTCGCATGGGATAGCTATCGCCGTTTTGTGCAGATGTATTCCGATGTCGTTCTGGGTATTGGACATCACTATTTTGAGGAACTGCTGGAAGATCTCAAGGCTGATCGTGGCTATGTCCTTGATACCGATCTTCAGGCAGAGGATTGGAAAGAGCTCTTGGGTTCATACAAAGCTCTGGTAGAGCAGCGTTCTGGCGTGCCTTTTCCGGATGACCCGTACGATCAGCTACGCGGCGCAATTGGTGCTGTCTTCTCCAGCTGGATGAACCAGCGCGCCATAACCTACCGCCGTTTGCACGATATTCCGGAGGCGTGGGGAACGGCTGTCAATGTGCAGGCTATGGTGTTTGGCAACATGGGGAGTGACTGTGCGACCGGTGTTGCCTTTACGCGTGATCCGTCGACCGGTGACGATACGTTTTTCGGAGAATATCTGGTCAACGCCCAAGGAGAGGATGTCGTGGCTGGCATCCGGACGCCACAGCATCTGACAATTCGGGGAAAGCAGGCCAATCAATCTGATCTTCCTGCCTTGGAAGAGCTTATGCCAGACGTATTTTGTCAGCTGGATGCGATACGCCGTATTCTGGAAAAGCATTATCGCGACATGCAGGATATTGAGTTTACAGTCCAGCGCGGGGTGCTGTGGATGCTGCAAACCCGGACAGGCAAGCGTACACCTGCTGCTGCCTTGAAGATTGCGGTTGATCTTGCACGTGAGGGGCTGATCACGCGTGAAGAGGCCGTGATGCGGGTTGATCCGGGGCAGGTTGACCAGCTTCTGCATCCGATGCTTGATCCACGGGCTATCCGTGATGTTCTGACAACGGGCTTGCCGGCCAGCCCGGGGGCTGCTTCGGGTAAACTGGTCTTTAGCGCAGCCGATGCAGAAGCATGGGTTCGCCGGGGGGAGAAAGTTATTCTGGCGCGTGTTGAAACCAGTCCGGAAGATATTGGCGGCATGCATGTGGCCGAAGGTGTTCTGACATCCCGTGGGGGGATGACCAGTCATGCGGCTGTGGTTGCCCGTGGCATGGGGCGTCCCTGCGTTGCCGGGGCCGGAGCTGTGCGGATCAATGTCACAGATCGTGTGATGACCGTGCTGGGACGGGAAATCCGGGAGGGAGATATCCTGACGCTGGATGGCTCGACCGGTCAGGTTATTCACGGGGCTGTTCCCATGGTTCGCCCGGATCTGGGAAAAGACTTTTCTCTTTTGATGGAGTGGGCGGACAGCATCCGCCGTATGGGCGTCCGTGCCAATGCGGAAACGCCTGCTGACGCGCGCGTGGCTCGTAGTTTCGGGGCTGAAGGGATTGGTCTTTGCCGTACAGAACATATGTTCTTTGAGCCTGGACGCATTGTGCATGTACGTCAGATGATCCTGGCCCGGGATGAGGATGGCCGACGCCAGGCGCTGGATCTTCTGCGTCCGTACCAGAGGGCTGATTTTATCGAGATCTTCCGTATTATGCACGGGCTTCCGGTCACGATACGCTTGCTGGATCCACCCCTGCACGAGTTTTTGCCTCATACAGATGCTGATATTCAGGAGGTAGCTGACTCTGCGGGCGTTGACGTGCGTACTGTACGCCAAGCCATTGCCCAGATGGCTGAGTCCAATCCCATGTTGGGGCATCGCGGCTGTCGTCTGGGGATTACTTTCCCTGAAATTTATGCAATGCAGTGTCAGGCTATTTTTGAGGCTGCGGTTGAGGTTTCTCCCAAGGATGCACCGTCCATGGTGGAAGTGATGATTCCCCTTGTTGCAACCCGCCGCGAACTGGAGCTGACAAAAGCGATTGTTGACCAAGCTGCCAAGGATGTCTTTGACCGGTGTGGGAAGACGATTCCTTACAAGGTTGGCACTATGATAGAGCTGCCACGCGCAGCTCTACGTGCAGGTGATCTTGCTGATGATGCTGAATTCTTCAGTTTTGGAACCAACGACCTGACCCAGACTGCCCTGGGAATATCGCGCGATGATGCAGCTCACTTCATGGATGCCTATCACCGGCATGGTGTTTATGCCAAGGATCCATTCGTGTCGATAGACTGCGAAGGAGTGGGGGAGCTTGTCAAGATTGCAACGGCTCGTGGGCGTACGGCTCATCCCGGGTTGAAGGTCGGTGTGTGCGGGGAACACGGTGGCGATCCGGATTCGATAGAATTTTTCGAGGGTGTTGGCCTTGACTACGTGTCGTGCTCTCCGTATCGCGTTCCCATTGCACGCTTGGCTGCAGCACGTTCGGCCTGCCGTCGTATAGGGAACGGACATAAGGAGCTTGCAGACAGTACGGCGTGATGGGGCGCTCAAGAGGGTGCGCTGTGTTGTCTTGGCGGAATAGTCAAGCTGGTATGCATCCCGTTTGTTGCTTGGTTTCCGCTGTGTCACAGTGATTTCTGTGGGCGGGTGTTGCACCTGCCTTTGGCGTGTGGCAGTAAAGCGGACACCTGATATGACAAGCCTTTCCAGCCATAAAGACACATTGGGTACAGAGGCATGGGTTACTGAACGTGGATTGCAGGATGCCGCGCGTGTTGTACTTGCGGTTTCTGATGCTGTTTTGGCCCATATTTCATCTGATGCGGTGGGTGGATCTTCGGGTGTGTCCTCCTTCCGCGCCCGTTGGGATGGGCTGTTGTCGGTTGGTGTGACGGAGTATCCCGCACCGCATCTTCCGCAGGATCCGGTTTATCGTTTGGCAACATCCATGTTTTTATCCATGGCCTCGTCTGCCCTTGCCCGTCAGTTCCGCTTTCGTCCGTCCCGTTGTGATGCTGCGATCCGCAGCCTGCACGGACGTATTGTGCCTGATCTGATGGGGTCCTCAGGCAGCGAGAGTGTGCAGGCTATACCTTCTGCAGCAAAGGATGCGCATTCCATTCTTATTCTGCGGCAGATGGCTGATACAGCTGCCGATGTCAATGATGCTGCCGTTGTTTTGGCATCACTGTCTCGCAATTCGCATATTACCAGCAGTTCGGGTGAAGCTATTTCCTCTGCTGCGACCGAACTTCTGGCCAGTGTCGAGGAAATTGCCCGCAACAGTGGCACCGCCTCGGGTGAGGCATCTGCCGCGGATGCCTTGGTCAGGGAAGGGGTCAGTGATGTCGAAAGGGCACGGAATGCGATCAGGGATATTGCGGGGGCCGTTGAGCAAACAGCCTTGAGTGTGAGTGATCTGTCGACGGCTTCCGAGCAGATCGGTGAAATTCTGGTTGTGATTGAGGCCATTGCAAGCCAGACGAATCTGCTGGCCCTGAATGCTACGATCGAGGCAGCCCGTGCCGGTGAGATGGGCAAGGGCTTTGCTGTCGTGGCAAACGAAGTGAAGACGCTTGCCAATCAGACAGCGCGGGCTACGGAAGATATTACCCGTCGTATTGATGCCTTGCGTGTTGGCATGACAACCATCCGTGAAACGATGGCACGTTCCACCCGTGCTGTTGACATGGGGCGTTCTGCGATCGAGTCCATCCAGGAGAAAATGCACGCCGTATCGTCACAGGTGACAGAGGCAGCACGGCAAATGCAGGAGATTAATACAATACTGGGGCAGCAGAAGGAGGCAACGGGTGAAATTGCCCGCAGTATTACGGCCGTTGCAGAAATGTCGCGTGACAATGTGAGCTTGGTGACAAAGGTTGCAGACAGTATCCACTCCAGTAATGCTGCCGTCAGCAAAAGTGCCAAGGAGTGGTTCGTCGAGGGATCGGCACAGGGATTGTGCGAAATGGCCCGCGTTGACCATATTCTGTTCAAGAAGAGGGTTGTTGATGTTCTGATGGGCAATGGGGAGTGGCAGCCCACAGACGTTCCGGATCACCATAGCTGTCGCCTGGGGCGTTGGTATGATGCCTTGGATGATCAAAGAATCAAGGCGTTGCCGGAGTATGCTGCCCTGGAGGGTCCCCACGCCACGGTTCATGCTGAAGCCCGGAAAGCACTTCAGGCGTGGTATTCCGGAGAGCGTGACAACGCACTTGTACACCTTGATGAACTGCATGAGGCAAGCCGGGTCGTCATTTCCCTTCTCAATGCCTTGTCACGCAAACTGGATTAACCAGCCTCTGTTAGCCTTGCCTCAGCGGTTGTCCGGAAGGCGCAGCCAAGCCGGAGGGCAGGGTTTCAGGCGCATGGTGTTGCAGCATAAATCAGTCGCCTGGATGGCATCCAAGCGTACAACACCCATCGTAAGAAAGCCTGTTCCGGTCTCATCAGGCGTGCTGCTGCGTATAGCGCCAACTACCTGACCATCAGGCAGAGTTATCGGGCTGTTGCTTTGTGGCATGGTTTTACCTTCCCCGCGCAGGGGGACAAGGCGTTTCTTTGTCAGGTGCTTCCACTTCATGCGGGCGGTTGTTTCCTGGCCAACGTAGCAGCCCTTGCGAAAATCAACACCGCCCAGTTCATCGAAGCCATATTCCAGCAGGAAGCCTTTCTCGGGTTCTATGTCCCGGCTACCATCAGGCAGGCCGTTGCGTATGCGGTTTTGCTCCCATGCGGCTTCGGCCATGTCAGTTGTGGGCAGCCCTGTCTCTGAAATGGCCTGGCGCGATGCAACGATGCGTATACCACCGGCTGGCAGGCGCGGGTCCATGCAGGCGATACCATCCCCGAATGCGGTGGTATCGCCTGCATGGTTCAGGTTCTTCAGTGGCCCATGAAATGGTGGCAGGGTACCAAAGACGGCTAGGTCCGGTGCGGATTCCAAGGTGACCCTGGCGCGAAGCCGATAGCGCAGGAGGCGTGTCTGCAGGTCTTCCAGTCGTTCCCGCTCTCCCTCCAGCAGCAGGGTGCTGCCATGCTGATAAATGAAGAATTCATGCAAGAATTTTCCCTGTGGGGTCAGCAGGGCTGTCCACGCGCTGTGGTTTTCCGTAACCGTACGAATGTCGGCAGAAACCAGACCCTGCAGGAAGGTGCGATGGTCATCGCCGGACAAGATCAGGGCGCCTCGGTGAGCAAGCTCATGAAACGGAGCAGTTTCTGGTGACATTCGTGGTCTCAGGCCTGTCAGTTCTGTGATTATGCCCTGATTATGTGGGCGGGCTTATGGAGTCAAGCAAGAGAAAAGTCCTGTCGGCCGTGTTTTTCGGTCGGTCGGTTGACCGGGGCTGGTAATCTGGTGTGCAACCTCTTATAAGCAAAAGCATTCGTTGGTCACCCGGCTGTTTTCTTGGACATGCGCTTTTGCTTTCTTGATGGCACTGCTGATTACAGTGTTTTCTCCCCCGATCATCATGCTTTGGGTGGTGCGGAGAAGGCTTTGCACGGGCTGGCTGATGCCTTGTCCGCCCGTGGGCACGGGGTTTCTGTTGCTTGTCGTGTATCCCGGCGCATTGAATGCAACGGGATAGCCTACGTCCCTGTAGGCGAGGCGACAGACCTTGTGGCAGATGTTTCTGTTGCCTTCCGGAATCCAGCTTTGCTGGGTCAGGTGTCGGCGCGGCGGCAGTTGCTCTGGGTTACGGCATCACCTGAATATATGGTGCATCCAGCTGTGCAGGCGCGTATCCTGGCTACGAGGGCGGGCGTTCTGTTTTGTGGTGCTGCTCAGCATCGCCGTTGGAGTGGAGACGATCCCGCTTGGATTATGCCGGTTGGGGTTCGCTCCCCCTTCTTGGGCCGGGGTACGGGAGTGCCTGCCTCTATTGATCCTGTCGCGGTTGTTACCACGCATCCGCAACGTGGGCTGGACCGCCTTCTGGATATTTGGTGTGACCAGATCAGGCCCCATGTTCCCGGGGCAAGGTTGTTGGTCGTGTCGCGTCTCCTTGGATCCGGTCCGGATTATGTGCCTGTGGTTCTGAGGCCCCTGTTTGAGCGCGTTGAGGCTTTGGCCATCAAGGGTGTTGAAGTCTGTCTTCCGCCCGGCGACCTTGATCTGGCCACTCTCTGGTCCCGAGCTCGGCTACATCTTTACCCTACGTGTGATGATGATATGTGCTGCTGGACGCTGGCCGAAAGTCAAGCCTGTGGCGTTCCAGCTGTTGTTGGACCGGCTGGGGGGGCTGTTGACCGTATAGAGAATGGTGTATCCGGGTATTGTGTCCCCGATGATGCAGCCTTGGCTGGCGTGGCCGTGCAGATTTTGCAGGATGATGGTGTGTTTTCTGGTTTGTCTGCAGCAGCAGGGGCATCGTTCCGCCATCGATCATGGAATGATGCGGCTGTTTTTCTTGAGACTCTTGCCGCCGAGGTTTGTGTATGAGCCGTTTGTTGTTTGTCACCTCGACCCGGATCGGGGATGCGGTTCTGTCTTCTGGTCTTCTGGCTCATTTGGTTGGGGTTATGCCGGGGGTTCGGGTCACTGTTGCCTGTGGCCCTTTGGCGGCCCCTCTGTTCTCGGGTTTGCCTGAGCTGGAACGCCTGATCATCATGGATAAGCGCCGTTGGGGCGGGCATTGGCTGGATTTATGGCGACAGGTTGCCACAACCCGCTGGGATGTCGTGGTTGATCTGCGTCGTTCAGCCTTGGCATGGTGCTTGCCGGTTGTAGGGCGGCGACTGGTTTCCAGTCGTGATACCGCAGCGCTTCATCGAGTTCGGGCTGCCGGTGCTCTTGTTGGTTTGGCGGATGATCCTCCTTTGCCTGTTTTGTGGACCACAGGTGAGGATGAGCAGGAAGCATGTCAACTCATTCCCGAGGGGTTACCAGTGCTGGCCGTCGGGCCGGCTGCAAACTGGCCTGCCAAGATCTGGCGTGCCGAGCGTTTCGCAGAACTTGTTGCGCGCCTGACGGCACCGGATGGTATCCTGCCTGGGGCGCGCGTTGCCCTTTTCGGTGCACCGGATGAACGCCACCAGGCAGAGCAGGTTGCCCGTACCCTTCCATCGGATCGTTGTCTTGATCTTGTTGGCCGTTTGTCTCTTCCTGTTGCGGCGGCTTGTCTCCGGCGCTGTTCTTTCTATGTTGGCAATGACAGCGCGCTGATGCATATGGCTGCTGCTGCCGGTATCCCGACACTTGGTCTCTTTGGCCCCAGTGATGAGTGCCTGTACGGTCCATGGGGGCCTAATGCGGCGTTTGTTCGTACGCCGGAAACCCTTCAGACCATCTATCCTCCCGGGTTTGACCATCGCAAAACGGGGACGTTAATGGATGGCCTTGCTGTCGAGAGTGTTTTTGATGCCGCCTGTCAGCTGTGGAGGCGTACCCGGTCATGAAGGAATTGCCCCGGCTTTCAGCCTTGGTTGTTGTTCATAATGAGGAAGAGCGTCTGCCAGCGTGCCTAGAGCGTTTGACATTTGCCGACGAGATTGTCGTCGTTCTTGATCGGTGTACCGATCGTTCGGCTGATATTGCCCGCTCTGCCGGGGCCAAGATAATAGAGGGCGCCTGGCCGGTTGAAGGCGATCGTCGGAATGCGGGCATAGAGGCATGCCGTGGAGACTGGATTCTGGAAGTGGATGCAGACGAGCACGTATCGTCTGCCTTGGCTGCTGAAATTCGTGCCGTCATTGCATCCTCCCTTTTCGACTGGCACGTTGTTCCCGTCGACAATTACATTGGCACACGCTTGGTTCGTCATGGGTGGGGATCCAGTTTCGGGAAGGCAGGGTGTCCGGCACTCTTCCGGCGTGGCGTGAAAATATGGGGTCGGCAGAGGGTTCACCCGGCCCTTCAATGGTCTGGTACGCGCGGTCCGGCTCTGACAACTCCGCTGTTGCACTATGTCGATCGCAATATTTCCGATATGCTGCACCGTCTTGACCGGTATACTTCAGCGCGTGCTGTTGACCTGCGGGAATCCGGCCAAGCAGGGTCTCTGGCCGGGGCTATCCGCTCGGCACTATCGCGTTTTTTACGGGTCTATCTGTTCCGCAAGGGGTATCGTGAGGGGCGTATGGGGTTGGTTGTGGCCTTGTGTACGGCGCTGTATCCGCTGCTTTCGTACATAAAGGCCATGGAGGAAACGGAAGAGGTTTGAGCGTCTCTTGCAGGAGGCGAGCCGTCCGTATGATGACAGGAGTTGTGTGCCACAGATGGTAAATCTTCGGATCCTGCAGGCTATGGCCGGTGCCCCGAATGGTGGAGCGGAGCTGTTTTTTGAGCGGCTTGTTCTGGCCCTTCATCGTGCGGGTGTCCAGCAGCACATACTCTTGCGTCCGGACAGCAACAGAATGGCCCGCCTGCGTGAGGGGGGCCTTGATCCGGTGGCTCTTGGTTTTGGCGGGCGGTTTGATTTTTCTACACGCCGTGCTTTCCGTCGGGAAATTGAGAGATTCCAGCCGGCAGTTGTGCTGACTTGGATGAACAGGGCAACGTCTTTTTGTCCGTCCAGAACGCAGATCTCTGTTCCGTTCGTGCATGTTGGCCGCTTGGGTGGCTACTACGACCTGAAGTATTATCAGTCGTGTGATCATCTGGTATGCAATACCCGTGACCTTGTTGACTATGTGACAAGTCATGGTTGGCCGGTAGAGCGAGCCCACTATCTACCCAACTTCGTTGATGAACGTACGGCGCCGCCGGTCAATCGCGCTGAATTTTATACCCCTGACCGTGTGCCTATTGTTTTTGCACTGGGGCGTCTGCACGAAAACAAGGGGTTTGATACCCTGATCCGTGCGTTTGCGCGTTTGTCAGACGTGTATCTATGGATTGCTGGTGATGGGCCTGAGCGGGAACGCCTGGAGGCACTGGCCTATGAGGTCGGTGTACGCCCGCGTGTTCGTTTCTTGGGATGGCGCGATGATGCCCCGGCTTTTCATGCCTCGTGCGACCTGTTTGTATGCCCTTCGCGCCACGAGCCCTTGGGGAACGTTGTGCTGGAGGCCTGGGCGCAAGGGCGGCCTGTTCTTGCTGCTGCAAGTCAGGGACCGGCAGCACTGATCAAGCATGGCGTGAATGGGCTTTTAACCCCGGTGGATGATGTTGATGCGATGGCGGATGCTATTCGTCAGGCCCTGCGTGATCGTGACCTTCTGGCGCGCCTTGCTGAAGAGGGGCGTAAAAGTTTCACGGAAGAGTTCACCGAAAGCATTGTTGTCGGCAAGTACAGGGACTTTTTTGCCCGGGTGTCGGCCTGATGTGTGGCATAGCAGGTTTTTCTGCCGCCCATGGGGCGGTGCCGGAGGCTGGGCTGAGAGCTATGGCCGATGCCTTGGCTCACCGCGGTCCCGATGGTGTTCACGTGCATGTTGATGGCCCTGTCGGGTTGGTGCACACTCGCTTGGCCATTATTGATCCTGCTGGTGGTGACCAGCCACTGTTCTGGCCTGGTGGCCGCGTTCTGGTCGCCAATGGCGAGATTTACAATGATCCATCTGTCCGCAAGGATATGCCAGCCGCTCCTTTCCGTACGGGTTCGGACTGCGAGAGTCTTCTCGCCCTGTATGATTGCCAGGGCCATTCATTTCCGTCTTCTTTACGGGGCATGATTGCCTTTGCCTTGTATGATTCTGCGGACGATATGCTGCTGCTTGGGCGGGATCCATTCGGGATCAAGCCGCTATATGTGGTTGAGCATGCTGATGGCGTCGCCTTTGCGTCCGAGGCTCAGGCGCTGGTTGCGGGTGGTTTTGTGGCTCCGTCTCTGTGCGCAGATGCTGCTGGTGAGTTACTAAATCTACAGTTCACAACGGGAAGTCGGACGCTGTTTGACGGTATTCGTCGTCTGCTTCCCGGCGAGATGATCATGATCCGCAAGGGGCGTATTGTTGACAGCTGCCGCCAGTCCCTGCCGTTACGCAGCAGCCAGCCTCCTCTTGAAACGGAAGAAGAAGCTCTTCGGGCTTTGGATCAGGCTTTGACGGACAGTGTTGCCGTGCACCAACGATCTGATGTGCCTTATGGCATGTTCCTGTCCGGAGGTGTTGACAGTGCGGCTCTCCTCGCCTTGATGTCCCGTCTGAACGAGCGCCCGGTTTTGGCCTTTACGGCGGGTTTTCCGGAAACGGGTGTGCATGATGAACGGGATCATGCGCGTTCTCTTGCCCAAGCTGTCGGGGCAGAGCATATCGAGCTGGCGGTAACCGATCGGGACTTCTGGGACTGTTTGCCCCGGATTGTTGCCTGTATGGATGATCCGGCAACCGACTATGCCATTATCCCTGTTTGGTTGCTTGCGCGGGCAGCGCGTCCCTATGTAACGGTTGTTCTGTCTGGTGAGGGAGGGGATGAGCTTTTCGCCGGTTATGGCCGTTACCGAGCAGCTTCACGGCCGTGGCCTTTTACCCGGGCGATGCGTCGTCGTGGACTGTTTGAAGGGTTGTGTGGAAATCTCGGTCGTTTCCCTTCATGGCGCACCGGCTACAAGGCATCCGAGGAAGAAGCAAACCGTACGGTTCATGATCGACTTTTGCGTGCGCAGTATGTTGATTGTGCGGATTGGTTGCCCAACGATCTCTTGACCAAGCTTGATCGTTGTTTAATGGCTCATGGTATGGAAGGGCGCGTGCCGTTCTTGGATCCGGTCGTGGCCGAGGTTGCGGCCCGCCTTCCACGGTCCCTTAAAATACGTGGAGGGCAGGGGAAGTATATTTTGCGCCGTTGGCTGGAAAATGCCTTGCCTCAGGCCAATCCGTTTGCACCCAAAAAGGGGTTTACGGTGCCTGTCGGGGAGTGGATAGCGGCCCGTGGGCAGGAGTTAGGGGCCTTGGTTGCCAGGGGAGAGTTGGCCAGCCGCGTGGCTGATCCTGCTGTTGTTCGCTCCTTGTTTATGGCATCTGGACGGCGGGAGCGTTTTGCCGCTTGGTCGTTGTTATTTCTGGATTTGTGGTATCGCCGCCATATTATGGGGCAGGCGATGGACGGTGATGTTTTTCATGTCTTGTCATCTCCTCTCTAGAGTTGCGTGAGGAAGGTTATGTGGCCAGTAGACAACCTTGGGTGTATATGCTACCTGTGGCTACTTACGGGCAGCAATCAATCTTCCGGGTGTTGTGATGATCCAGAACAGCGAACTCTTTGACCTTGTCCTGTCTGGTGGGACCGTCTGGATGCCGGGCGGTGCTGTCCTGACTGATATCGGTATCCGGGGCGGGCGGATTGCGGCTTTTGGTTCCTTGGGGGCCCGGGGGAAGCATGTTGTTGACTTGGGTGGCCTGACCGTCTTGCCTGGTGTTATTGATAGCCAGGTTCATTTTCGCGAACCAGGACTGGAGCAAAAGGAGGATCTGGAGACAGGCAGCCGTGCCGCTGTCCTTGGCGGTGTAACCGCCGTCTTTGAAATGCCCAATACGCAGCCGGGTACCGTCAGTGCCGAAGACTTGGCTGACAAGTTGTTCAGGGCTGTGGGGCGTTCATGGTGTGATCATGCCTTCTATATTGGTGCGACAGCGGGCAATCTGCAGGACTTGGCAGAGCTGGAGCGTATCCCCGGCTGTGCGGGAATCAAAGTTTTTATGGGCTCGTCAACAGGCTCCCTGCTGGTGGCTGATGATGACACCCTAGCCGATGTCTTGTCGCAAGGTTGCCGCCGGATTGCTGTTCATTGCGAGGATGAGGAGCGTTTGAAAGAACGCAGGGGTATTGTCAATGGTGGTGCCGATGTTGCCATGCATCCTGCGTGGCGTGATGAAGAAACTGCCCTTCTGGCAACAACCCGTCTGTTGAAACTTGCCAGAAAGGCCCGCCGACTGGTTCACGTGTTGCACGTGACAACGGCAGCAGAAATGCAGCTTTTGGCAGCATGCAGTGATTTTGCTACCGTCGAAGTGACTCCTCAGCATCTGACATTTGCCGGCCCCGGGGATTACGAGAGACTTGGCACACGTTTGCAAATGAACCCTCCGATCCGTGACGCGGCGCATCGTGAGGCCCTGTGGCAGGCTGTATCGGATGGTGTTGTCGATGTCATTGGGTCTGATCATGCGCCCCATACCCTAGACGAGAAGGCACGCCCGTACCCCGACAGTCCATCTGGCATGACCGGTGTCCAGACACTGGTTCCGGTCATGCTGACCCATGTCGCCAGTGGCCGTTTGTCCCTTGCGCGGTTTGTTGATCTGACCAGTGCCGGACCTGCGCGAGTCTTTGGAATAGCCGGGAAGGGACGGATTGCGCTTGGTTATGATGCAGATCTGACGATTGTGGATTTGAAGCAGCGCTGGACGATCAGCGATTCCTGGATTGCCAGTCGCTGTGGGTGGACGCCCTTTGACGGGTTTCACGCCACGGGACGTCCTGTTCATACGGTTGTGCGCGGTGCTTTTGCCATGCGTGATACGATGGTCAGTGGCATTCCTGCCGGGAGCCCCGTCCGTTTCTGTGGTGTACCGACGCGGTCTTCGGTTCCCGTTGCCTGATATCAGGGCGGGTTCAGGCCCATTTGCCAGAAGTTGCTTTCCAGCACGCAGGCGGTATTGAACGTTCTGACCAAGCTTGTCCAGCGTGGTGATGTGTCAGGCTGATCGCCCAGTGCTTTATGGGCAACCCGGTCCAGAAGAGTACTGACCGAGTGGCATACATCCTGATATTCAGGACTGGCGTAGGTTCTTATCCAGTCTGCATAGGGATGTTGCGACGGCCTGTCCTTGTTCTGTAAGGCCAGCGCATTTCCGATGGCACCATACCCGAAGACACACGGAGTCAATGCCACCAGAAGGTCCAGAAGATCACCGCGCAGGCCGCAATCCATGACAAAGCGGGTATAGGCGATATTGGCAACCTCTTCATCCGTCTTTTCCAGATCGGACAGGGTAATGCCCTCTGCCTCACATGTCTGCACATGCAACGGCATTTCGTACGTGGTCAGGGCATGAACGGTTGAGGCGCACTGGCGTATATCCTCGACGGTTTCAGCCTTGAATGCAGCCAAGGACCATGCCCGCGAGAAGTGAACCAGAAAGATGTAATCTTGCCTGAGATAGTGCAGGAAAGCCTTGCGGGGCAAAGTTCCATCGCCCAGTGCCCGAACAAAAGCATGCCGGGTGTAAGCATCCCAAGCCGGGCGTGATCGATCAACAAGGCTGTCAATCAGTGGGCGGTGAGCGACTTCAATTTTGGCAGGGTAATGCACTGTGTCGGATCCAATATTGACGTGTTCTCTTCAAGATGCAGCAGCCACGCTACTTATTCCCTTGTCGCGGTGGGCAACGCGCTTGGCCCCCAACCACAAGCAAATGGCAACCCAGCTTGTTACAACAGACAGTGACGTCAGGTAGTCGGGGTTGGACAGGCATTCTGCAGCCGTTTGATAGAACGGAATGCGCATAATGGTCAGGGCATGGGCAACTGGATTGGCGATCATGACGATCTGCAGCCACAGCGGAGCACCTGTAACCGGAAACAGGGCTCCCGACAGAAGCCACAGTGGCATCAGAAAGATCATCATGATGGCGTGGAAACCTGATGTTGATTTCATGGTCCATGCAATGGCAAAGCTGAGAGCGGCGTAGCCCAGTGCGGATAACACCATAGCCAGCAAGACCAGAAGCAGTCCGCTGGCTGTAATGGGGAGATCCAGAAATGGAACCGCCAACAGCAAAATAAGGCTTTGGAAAAGGGCAATGCTGGTTCCGCCACCAACCTTACCCAGCACAATTGCCATCCGTGGCACCGGCGCGGTCAACACACCTTGAAGAAAGCCATGCTCCCGGTCCTCGATGACTGTAATGATCGAGAAGATTGAGGCAAACAGGATCAGCATCATCAGCACGCCGGGATAGAAGTATTCCACATAGCTGATCCCATCCATGCCTGGGGGGCGGAAGGAGGGAGAGAACCCGGTTCCAAGAAACAGCCAGAACAGAAGAGGTTGTCCCAGGCTTCCGACAACGCGGTGCGGTTGGCGTATAAAGCGGATGAATTCACGGTGAGCCAGATAACAAGCGGGAAGAACCAGTGCGTTCATGGAACTTTCTCCAGGGCGGGGAAGCTGGTGTGCTCAACCACTTTTTTGCCGGTCACGTGTACGAAAACGTCCTCAAGATCCGGCTGACGAACCCCGATCGACAGAACCTCGGCGCTGTAATGTTCCAGAATACCACTGATCAAGGATGCTGCTTTGTCGGCATTTGTATTGTCGATGCGCAGCTCGTCGCCATAGCGCCATGACGGTTGTCCGAATTCCGAGGACAGGATGGTCGCAAAGGCTTGTGGGTCACGTGGGGTCATCACCACCATGGTTGCCCCGACCCGGGCTTTCAGCATATCCGGGCTGTCATGGGCCAGAAGCCTACCATTGTGCATGATGGCCACGGTATCAGCATAATCGGCATCGGAGAAGACATGGCTGGTCATCAGGATTGTTATGTTTTCGTCCTGCTGCACGCGTTTGAGTGTGTTCAGGAAAGAGCGCCGGCTGGCTGGATCCAGCCCTGTTGTTGGTTCATCCAGCAAAAGAATGCGAGGGCGTGTCAACAAGCACTTTGCAAGTTCGACCTGTCGGGCCAGCCCACCGGAAAGTGTTTCTACCCTTTCATCCAGTCGATTGGCGAGGTCTGTCCATGCCAAGGCCTGAGCACAGCGTGTCCTGTAGTCCTCTGCCCCCAAGCCATGCAGACGCGCATGCAGGCGAAGATTCTCGGCAACGGACAATTGTTTGTCCAGTGCGGGGCTCTGGAAAACCACCCCTGTTATACGCCGGGCAGCCCCGGGATTGACCAGTACGTCGGATCCATCAATATGGATTGACCCCGAAGAAGGCTGTGACAGCCCGCACAGCATGCGAAAAAGACTTGATTTCCCACTGCCGTTCGGGCCGGACATGATACACAGGGTACCCGTTTCAACGGTCAGGTCCAAGTTATTCAGAGCCATCCGCTGCGGCTGGCGTCGTGATCCCGGATAGGTATGACAAAGGTTGCGAACAACAATCATCCGTGCAGGTGTTCCGTACAATGTTGGGCGGCTGTCGCGGCAGGAGTACCCGTTATTTCATACTCGGTTTCGGGCTGCAACAGTGGGGTATCGCCGTTTATCTTTGCTCTTGTGCCCTTGGCCCTGATCGGCCACCCTGATCGCCTTGTCCTGTATGTCGAAAGGACGGAGTGTGAGAGCGCGTCAAGATCTGTTCAGCATTGGGTACCTGGCCAGGCAGAGTGGCTGCAAGGTGCCAACAATCCGGTACTATGAGCAGATCGGTCTGATGCCTGTTCCGGATCGTACTGCCGGTAATCAGCGTGTTTACGGGCCGGCGCATCTGGACCGTCTCAGCTTTATCAGGCACAGCCGTGAGCTTGGTTTTACCCTCGATGACATTCGCGAGCTTTTGCGTTTGTCTGATCATCCGGAAAAACCTTGCCATGAAGTGGATCATATCGCCGTGCGCCACCTGCACCGTGTACGCGACCGCATTGCCAGGTTGCAGCGTCTGGAGCAAGAGCTGGAGCATATGTCCGAGCACCCGAATGGCCATACAGTCCGTGCCTGCCGTGTGATCGAGGTTCTTTCAGACCACAGTCACTGTCTGTCACCCAGTCATGCCTCTTCAGAGGATCCGTCCGGGCGTGGATAAGCGATCGACAGGACTTCCAGTGTACTGATGCCGGCAGGGGTGCGAACGGTTACGGTGTCGCCGATACCGGCTTTCATCAACGCCCGGGCAACAGGGGATTGCCAGCTGATTGAGCCGGTGGCCATGTCTGCCTCGTCCTTGCCCAGAATGGTGACGGTTTTTTCTTCATCGCGTTCATTGACAAAGGTCACTGTGGCACCAAAAAAAACCTGTGACCGGTTTGTTTGCCGTGATGGATCGATTACCTCTGCACAGTCTATCCGTTTCAGCAAGAAGCGGACCCGTCGGTCAATCTCCCGCAGGCGTTTCTTGTTATACAGATAGTCACCATTTTCTGACCGGTCGCCATTTTGTGCAGCCCGCCATACGGCCTCTACGGTCTTGGGTCTCTCAACGGCCCACAGGTGGCGGTACTCTTCTTTCAACGCCTTCAGGCCATGCGGGGTGATCAGGTTTCGTTCCGTTTTTCCGTCTGTGGCAGGTGTGTTTGCAGACCGGATCATGACCGGGGTTCCTTTTTGTTCGGCTTTGTCTTCCACCCGGCTTTGGTTAGGGCATGGGCGAGTGCATTGTCAGTGTTTTGACCCGTTGCGTTACCCTTGTCCTTTGAATGTGCCCGTGGTGTTTTCCGGGTTTCATCCAGTCCGGGTGTCCGGGGCTGGTTACGTGGCTTGCTGGGTTCTTCATCCATCCGCCGTGTCAACGCGATACGTTTAAGTTGTAGATCAACATCCAGAACCTTTACTTTTACGACGTCGCCGACCTTTACAACACTTCTTGGATCTTTGACGAAGCGGTCGGACAAGGCGGAAATGTGGATGAGCCCGTCCTGGTGTACACCGATGTCCACAAAGGCCCCAAAGTTGGCAACGTTGGTAATGGTTCCTTCCAGAATCATGCCGGGCTCAAGATCAGCCATTTTCTCCACGCCATCACGGAACTGCGCTGTCCTGAATTCCGGTCGCGGATCGCGTCCGGGTTTTTCCAGTTCCTTCAGAATGTCAATGACGGTCGGAGTACCAAAGCGATCGTTGGCAAAGGATTCCGGCCGCAAGGTGTGGAGCAGGGAAAGGTTGCCAATCACATGCGCGATGGTCGTTTTGGCAACGGTCAGTATGTTTTGCACAACGGAATAGGCTTCCGGATGAACCGCCGATGCATCCAGGGGTTCATCGCCATTGAAAATGCGCAGGAAGCCGGCGCACTGTTCAAAAGTCTTTGGCCCCAGCCCCGCTACTTTCAGCAAGGTCCGACGGTTCTTGAATGCACCGTTGCTGTCGCGGAAGGCGACAATATTCTCGGCCAGTCGTTCCGAGAGGCCGGCCACACGACTGAGGAGAGGCACCGAGGCTGTATTCAGGTCCACGCCAACAGCGTTAACGGCATCTTCAACAACCACATCCAGTGCCCGGGCCAGTTCCGGCTGAGACAGATCATGCTGGTACTGGCCGACGCCGATACTTTTGGGGTCGATCTTGACCAGTTCTGCAAGGGGATCCTGCAGGCGGCGTCCTATGGAGACCGCACCGCGAAGCGAGACATCAAGATCCGGCAGTTCCCGTGATGCCCAGGCCGAAGCAGAGTACACACTGGCACCGGCCTCGCTCACCGTAACATTGGTGACCCGCTTTTCCGGCATCTGTCGGATCAGTTCAGTGGTCAATGTATCGGTTTCACGACTTGCTGTGCCGTTGCCGACCGCAATCAGCTGTACCTGATGTTTGATGACCAGGCGGCCCAGTGTTGCCAACGCTTCATTCCATTGTTTGCGGGGCTCATGTGGGTAGATTGTTGTTGTTTCAAGCACCTTTCCGGTCTGGTCGATAACTGCGACCTTTACCCCTGTACGGTACCCCGGGTCCAAGGCCAGTGTTGTCCGCATACCTGCCGGGGCTGCCATCAACACATCTTTCAGATTGGCAGCAAAGACCTGTATCGCTTCTTTTTCTGCTTTTTCACGCAGGCGTGTGGTTATGTCTGTTTCAATATGTCCGGACAGCTTGTTTTTCCATGCGGCCCGTACGGTCTCGACAAGCCACGGATCGCTTGCCCGTCCCTTGTTGCCAATGCCGAAGCAGCTGGCAATACAACGCAGGCAGGTTTCACTGTCTCCTGTCTTCTCATCACTGTCCGGGTGGCGTAATGACAGGCGGAGAACACCTTCCGCGGCGCCCCTGAACATGGCCAGCGCACGGTGACCTGCTATATGGCGTACGGGTTCGCGATGGTCAAAGTAATCCGTGAACTTGTTGCCTTGGTCGCTTTTCCCTTTGATAACATTGGAGAATAAAATCCCTTCAGACCACATCATCTCCCGCAGGGTTCCGACGAGTTCCGCGTGTTCAGCGAACCGTTCAATCAGGATGTGGCGTGCCCCTTCCAGCGCCTCTGCAGGGTTTGTAATTCCCTTGTCAGCATCAACAAAGCTGCGGGCCTTGGTTTCAGGATCGTGTCCCGGATTCTCAAGAAGAGCATTGGCCAATGGCTCAAGCCCGGCTTCGCGGGCTGTGGTGGCTTTGGTACGGCGCTTGGGGCGATAGGGGAGGTAGATATCCTCCAGCTTGGCTTTTGTATCGGCACCGTCAATTCTGGCGCGCAGGTCACCGGTCAGTTTGCCTTGGCTGTCGATGCTCTTGAGGATGGTGCTTCGCCTGTCCTCCAGATCACGTAAATATCCCAGTCGTTCTTCCAGAAAGCGGAGCTGTGCATCGTCCAGCCCGCCTGTTGCTTCCTTGCGGTAGCGGGCAATAAAAGGAATGGTTGCTCCTGCAGAAAGAAGGTCAATCGTGGCGTTGACTTGGGATTCCCGGCAACCGAGATCCTGTGCAATCAAGGAGGCAATAGTCGACATAGGCGTAGTGGTCCGTTGTTCTGCTGTTTCCCGTTTGCCGGACCCTAGCCTGCTTTCATGGTTCAGAGAAGGGTCAGGGTATTCGCGCACATTATCTTTTGTGTATGAGTGTATCCATATCTGTCTGCTTGGATACAGTTCCTTTGGCGGTAGAATGTATTTTGGACTGTCAATGCGAGTATGGACACCGTCTCATACAGGGTATCGGGCGGGGGCGTCATGTTTTTTTCCAGATATGACAATGATTTTATCCAGATGCTGTCGCGTGCAACACTGGATGCACTGCCCGATGCTGTCATGATTGCTGACAGTGAAACCCTGACTATTCAGTTTGCCAACAAGCGTAGTATGGAGATTCTTGCTCCCTTGGAGAGATGGTTGCCGGTTCCTCTCAGCAGCCTGATCGGCACCAGTATTGATGCGTTTCATAAAAATCCCGCTCATCAGCGTGCCTTGCTTGCAGATCCGGGTAATCTTCCGCACCGGGCTATCGTGTCTTTGGGGGCGCACAAGCTGGAACTGAAGCTTTCAGCCATTTACGATGGCAAGGGGCGCTATGTCGCAGTGTGTCTGACATGGTCGTTGGCGACCGAGCACCTGCGTGTGGAAACAGAAAATAACGCACGTTTGCAGATGCTGGATCTCATGCCCGTGAACATTATTCTCTGCAACAAGAATGGCATTATAACGTATACGAACAAGAAGAGTCGCGAGACCCTGAAGAAGATAGAACACCTTTTGCCCTGTAAGGCCGAGGAGGTTATCGGGAAGAGCTATGATATCTTCCACCGTCGCCCGGAATATCAAAGGCAGATTATAGAGAAGCTTGGTGACCGGCAGCACCGTGCAGTTGTCCACGTCGGGGACGAGGCAATGGACCTTCGCGTCAATCCGGTCAAGGATCATGCAGGGGCTGTGATCGGTACCATGGTAACGTGGTCGCTTGTCACCGAGCAAGAGCGTCTTGCCAACATGGTTATGGAGCTGGCCTCCAAGGTTAATACTATATCGACAGACCTGAAGATTCAGGCGACAGAAGGTGCTGCTGCTGCTGAGGAAACATCCAACCAGGCAGCGTCTGTGATGGCTGCCGTGGAGCAGCTCAGCGTGTCCATCAATGAAATCAGTGCCCGTTTGTGTGATGCGGCCCGCATCAGCCATGAAACCAAGGAAGAGATGCGGCAGATGTTGGATCAAGTGTATGCTATGGACGAGGCATCGACACAGATTGATACGGTTATTTCCATGATTGCTGCAATTGCCGGTCAAACAAAGGTCTTGGCATTGAATGCTGCCATAGAGGCGTCGCGTGCTGGTTTCGAGGGCAAGGGATTTGCCGTTGTTGCCGAAGAGGTTCATTCCCTGGCACACCAGGCAGCAGAATCTGCGGCTTCTGTTGGTGACCGTATTGGCCTCTTGAAGGATACAACAAAAGCATGCCAAGACATTGCCCATCATCTGATGGGGCAGGTTGAGAACCTGTCAGAGATCTCTGCGGCCATTGCGGCTTCTGTCGAAGAGCAGAGTGCGGCTACATCAGAGATTAGCGGTAATGTTGCGCATGTCTGTACCGCAACTGACACCACCAGCAAAGCCTCAAGCTCTACACTGGCAGCGGCTAGGGAGCTGGATCAGCGCAGCGGCAAGCTGGAGGGGATTATCAAGGACCTGATGAATATGGACGAGCGCTGATTTCCTTCAGAACATGTCAAAGGAGGCAACCGGAACAGGTGCCTGTTTTTCCAGCGTTTGCAGCACGGCTCTGACTGATGTGGCCACCTTTTCCATCTGATCATTGGTGATGCAGTACGGTGGAAGAAGGTAGACCGTGTTGCCCAAGGGGCGGATGAGCATACCGGCTTGCAGGAACAGGTCTCTCAATCGCGGTGCCAACGATGATGCATAGCCAGGATCGGCGCATTCCAGATCAAAGGCTGCAATGGTCCCGGTAACCCGGAAGCGACGCGTCAACGTGCTTTCAGCCACAATGTCTGCCAATGTACTGCGGTGGAATGTTTCAATCTGGTGGCGCGCATCCTTGCAGGCATCTGTTATCAAAAGATCCAGCGATGCCAAGGCTGCAGCACATCCCAGCGGGTTTGCCGTAAAAGAGTGCCCGTGCAGGAAAGCGCGGTCTACGGACTCGTCCAGAAAAGCCTGGTAAACAGAATCACTGGTTACCGTGGCGGACAGGGGCATAAAGCCACCGGTCAACCCCTTGGAGAGGCATATGAAATCGGGTGTAACCCCTGCCTTTACGCACGCAAACAGATCTCCGGTTCGTCCGAAACCTGTCATGACCTCATCAAAGATAACCATGATACCGTGATGGCGCAGGCGCTCTGTGACAGCACGCAGAAAGGCCGGGCGGTGCATGCGCATGCCGCAGGCTCCTTGAACCAAAGGTTCGATCAGGGCTGCGACCGTTGTTTTCCCATGCTGGTCAAGGTGGGCTTCCAGTGCTGTTAGGGCACGCTCTTCCCCATTTTCGACCAAATCATGACCCATGGAGGAATCGTGGCCGGCAATCGGCATGATATCAACCGGAAACAGAAGTTGTTTCCAGGCCCGGAAGAAGTTTGACGAGGCCCCGGCTGACATGGCCCCGACGGTGTCGCCATGATATCCGCCCTCGAAAGCCAGGAACCGGGTACGCTGCTTTTCTCCTTTGTTGGCCGCATGCTGGAAAGCCATTTTCATCGCGACTTCTACGGCCGTTGAGCCATTGTCAGAGAAGAAGACACGGGATAATGGGTCTGGTAGCAGTGCGGCAAGGCGGCTGGCCAGGCGTATGGCTGGCTCGTGTGTAAACCCTGCAAAAATAACATGTTCCAGTGTGGCGGCTTGCTCTGCCACGGCACGGGCTATGGCGGGATGTGCATGCCCATGCAGATTGACCCACCACGATGAAATAAGGTCCAGGATATGGCGCCCATCCGTCGTTGTCAGAACGGTCCCTGATGCGGACCGTACGGGTATGGCATCCGGGGCTGTCATGGCCTGGGTGAAGGGATGCCACAGGTGAGCCCGGTCCAGGGCAATCAGACTGCTGGTTTCCATATCCATCATCATTGCTCTGCTTTGTTACATCCAGGCCGAAAGGTCAAGGGTTTCTGCCGCGTGCCGGATGGATGTCTTGTCCAGTGGGGAGAGCACGGGAATATGGCCGATTACGGGAACCTGTCCAAGCCGCTTGATCGTGCTGATGTTGTCCGGGTTGTCCGGCCCGCAAAACAGAACCCCTGCAACAGAGATATGGCGTGCCTTGAGTGCTTCCAGGCTGAGCAGGGTATGGTTGATGGTTCCCAGTCCTGTCCGGGCGACGATGATAACGGGTAGCCCCAATCTTTTCATGATATCGATCATCAGGACCCGATCGGTCAAGGGCACCATCAGGCCGCCGGCACCCTCAACGATCAGGGGGCTTTCGGAGGGAAACCTGTTCTCCAGGTGTGCTGGTTCAACGGTCTTCCCCTCAAGCCGTGCAGCTTGGTCCGGCGACAGGGCAGCCTTGAAAGAGAAAACAGGCGCAGGGAAATCATCCGGGTGATGGCCTGTCAGGTTGGCTACTGTTGCTGTATCTCCGCCCGGCAGATCATCAGTACCGGATTGTACCGGCTTCCAGTACAGGGCACCTGTTGCCTTGACCAAGCAGGCACAGGCAACAGTTTTTCCGACATCTGTATCGGTGCCGGTGACAAAAAAGCCGCGGAATGTTGTCTTCATGGCCGGCTCCATATAACAGTCAGGATTTCATAGGTCATGGTCAGGGGGTGCCCCTGCGTTATGTGCATCAGGCGACGCATCTGGGATACGGTCATGGGTGCTGCTTGTTGTGGGGCTGTACGGGCCCCGGTATGGCGCAGATGGCCAAGAAACTCGAACAGGTTTGCACAGGACATCGGCACACTATGTGCGGAGATATGCGCATGGGGCAGGTTCATGGCCAATGTATCCTGATTTGGCCCCAGGGGTGCGGGAGCTTGCACGCTAGCCTGCCTGCACAGGGATCTCCACTCGGCAAATGTTTGCGATCCGGGCAGGGTCATTGCCAGAATTCCCCCGGGACGCAATAAACTGTAAAGCCGCCGTAAAGCCGCGGGACAATCAGAGAACCACTGTGCTGTCATGTTCGACACCACAAGATCGACGGATTGTGGGGGAAGGTTCGGCCATTCCCCATCCATGCACCGGCCATTCAGGTTTATGGCATGGGGCTGCATGCGACGCAGACAGGCTTGAACCATGGAAGGCGCAATATCCGTGGCATGCCAAAGGGCAGGGCGAAGGACCGGTGCAAGCTGTTCAGTCAGGAAACCGGTTCCACACCCAACTTCCAGAACAACAGGGCAGGAGGGCAGGTTAATAGCCTTCAGGCTTTCAGCAAGGGTTGTTGCAATGTGGCGCTGGATGGCGGCGGCGGCATCATAGGTTGTTGCTGCATCATTGAAACGCCGGGCAACCTTCTGTTTCCAGGCGATCGTGTTCATGACCGGATGATCCTGACAATAGCGTTGGCAACAATGTGTGGGTGGCTATGTAACAGCCTGTGTCCACCCTCTTGGATGATCGCGGCGGAATCACCAAAGCATGCCCGGCTGTGTGCAACAGATACAAGAGGATCCCTGTCTCCGGCCAGCGCAAGGGCAGGCTGTGCCGGGCGTCTGTCTGCCTCAAGAAGGCGGGTCAACCCGGCAGACAAGGCTTCGTGGTTATAGGTCGCGCTGTTATCTAGGAAACGGGAAGCCCCGATACTGGATAGAAAGGTTATGACCGTTGATGCTGTATCTTCATCCAGTCGTTTCCGCATGCGCTGGAGAATGCGGGCGGGCACTCCTTCCGGGAAATCTACCCCTGCACAGAACCGCGTGAATCCATTGACCGCTATCCATGGAATATCGTTCAAATCCGGGTGATCCAGTGCGTCCAGGCATCCAAGGGAATACCCCACAATAAGGTCAGGCCTGTGTCCGGACCATGGCTTTTGTTGGCCGAAATACCCTGCGTCGGGGCATTCTGTATCCAAGTTGTTCGGTAAATTGGCCTGCACCTCCTTCCAGTCTTGAGCAGAGCCGGCCCAGCCATGAAGCAGAAGAATGCGTGTCATGCGCCGCACCGTGCAAAGGCCTGAAAAGCGTCCATCAGTCGATCAATCTGGTCACGGGTGTGTAGCGCCGACAGGGCAATCCGCAGGCGTCCTGTACCGGGGGGAACCGTTGGTGGACGGATGGGAACTACCAGAAAACCCTTTTCTTCCAGTATGGCTGCTGCGGCCAGTGTGTCGTGGTCATTGCCAATGACGGCGGGAATAATCTGGGTATCGGAGTCCAGTGTATCAATCCCGATCTGTCTCAACCCTGATCGCAGTGTGTTGCCTATCTCCAGCAGGTAGCGGCGCTGGTTCTCAAGGGAAGGCAGGATTCTCAGCGCGGCCAGTGCTGCGGCCAGAACCGGTGGTGGCAGCGCGGTTGCATAGATAAACCCTCTACAATGGTTGATGAGCCACTCGCGCAGAAGGGGAGAGGTTGCAACAAACGCCCCATAGCCGCCCAGCGCCTTGCCAAAGGTACCCATCACAATGTCAACCTTGCCCTTGACGTTGGGGTCAGCACACAGTCCGGCTCCATCCGGCCCCAGAACGCCTGTGGCATGTGCTTCGTCAACGTATAGAAGAGCACCATGTTCCTGGGCTAGCTTTACCAGTTCCGGCAGGTTTGCACGGTCGCCGTCCATACTGAAAACGCTTTCCGTAATGATGATCCGTGTTTCGCTTTGGTGGCTGTGTTGCTTCAGCAGATCAGAGAGATGAGACAGGTCATTGTGACGAAACCTCAGCTGACGTACCCCGGCCAGCTTGAGACCATCGTGGATCGAGGCATGAGCCAGGCGATCCACCAGAACAAGCGGAGCGGTCTTTGTCGTGCCCTGATCCAGCAGGGCAGCAAGAACAGAGGCATTGGTCTGGAACCCTGATCCTGTCACTAGGGCAGAGCCCGTTCCCTTCAGCGCGGCCAGTTGGTCTTCCAGCATGTCATGCAAGGGTAGGGTGCCGCAGATCAGGCGTGATGCCCCGGCGCCACACCCGCTTTCCTGCACTGCGTGGGAGACAGCCTCTATCAGGGCAGGATGGTGCGACAGACCCAGATAGTCATTCGATGACATATTGATAAGGCTGCGTCCGTGGCGTCTCACGGACATGCTATTTTCTGTCTCTGTGGTGCACAGGGAACGGTATCGCCCTTGTTCTTTCAGGGCTTCCAGCGCATGCGCGATACGGGTATGCCAAACAGGATCAATCATGGCTCTCAGGTATTTCCACGTGGTTTCGCCCGGTTGGTTGGCGTAGCTGTCAGGGGATCGTCGGGCCAAGGGTGGCGGGGATACCGTCCACGCATTTCTGCCCGTATGGCCGGGTAGCTCCCGGTCCAGAATCCCGGCAGGTCACGGGTTATCTGCAATGGCCGCCCGGCCGGAGATAGCAGATGAACCGTCAGAGGTATCATGCTTTCTCCTGTCGAGGGGTGCGTGCGGCATCCAAACAGCTGCTGGATCCGCACCGACAAGACTGGTATTTCACCGCTTGTATAGTCCAAGGGGATTCGCTCCCCTGTCGGAACCGTGAAATGGGAGGGGGCAGCGCGTTCCAGCTGCTGGCGTTGCGTCCAGGACAACATGGCTGTCAGGGCAGACAGGAGATCAAGACGCTTCAGGTGCTCCAGTCGGGTAAGCCCGTTTGCAAACGGGACGAACCAGTCCGACAGGCTGTCCAGAAGTCCTGCATCTGTCATATCGGGCCAGTTGTCCTTGTCCTGTTGGGCCAGAAAGGTGACTCGTGCACGGAATTGCTGGCTCTGCTTGTCCCATGGCAGGCAATGCAGGCCTGTTTGACGGATGCCTTCAGCCATGACCAGTGCCGCTGTGTGCGAATCAAGGGCGTTGTTGACCTTCTCGCCAAGGACCAGTGCACCCAAGCGCTGTTGTACCCGGGACAGAACGCTGCCAGTTCGTGGGTCCCAGCATGTTATGGTCTGTTCTTCGATGGAATCAGCAAACAGGGATTCCAGATCCTGCCGCTCAAGGGGTGCGGCCAGGAAAATACGTCCGTTGGCACCTTGGCCATCAAGGTCCATGACAACCAGGAAATCATGCACTGCAAGTGGGTCATCCGGGGGCAGTGCCGCGCTTCGTCCGCCGGATAGTGTGTAAGTGCCTTGTGCCCTTTGTTTTCCGATCCGGTCCGGGAAGGCCAGTGCGGCCACCAGGCCAGACTTGGTTGTTCCGGTTTCTTCTTGCAGGCCCAGTTTTTTTTGCCACCCGGATGACAGATCGCGAATACGCGACAGGGCGCGGTGGTCGACCGATGCGTCCTTGGCCTTGCCCTGAACCAGCTCCAGGCGATGCCGTAGATCGGCATTACGACAGGCGCGGGCGGGATCCCGTTCGGCAAGCACGGCTGCTATGGTGCAGGCCAGTCCACCCAAACCCAAAGACTGAGCCGACAGGACCATATGGGACAAGCGCGGGTGCAGCGGTAAGGCTGCCATTGCCTTTCCGTGTTGTGTTATCCGCCCATCCTGATCAAGAGCCCCCATGGCCTGCAGAAGATCTTCGGCACGGGCCAAGGCTGGAGCAGGGGGAGCAGCCAGCCATCGGAGTTGCTCTGCCCGTGCTCCCCAGACGGCAAGATCCAGGCGCAGCGGTGTCAGGTCTGCTTCGGTGATTTCTGGCGGTGGGAAGGGTGCCAAGGCCCGATCTTCCGCTTCGCTCCACAGGCGGCACCCCAGTCCCGGTCCCAGTCGTCCGGCACGCCCCTGGCGCTGGGCAGCTTCAGCGGTACTGACCCGGGTGGTGACCAGATGCCCCATTCCGCTGCCGACATCGAAGCGGGACCGGCGTGAAAGACCTGAGTCCACCACAATGTGTATGCCATCGATGGTCAGGGATGTTTCTGCAACCGACGTTGCAAGCACGATTTTGCGACGTCCTGTGCCTGCCGGTGCAAGGGCACGGTCTTGCTCGTGAGGTGGCATGGCTCCATAAAGCGGGTGTACATCAATGTGGCCGGGAAGGCCTGCTGATAACAGGATATGTGCGGTACGGCGTATTTCCTTCTCACCGGGAAGAAAGGCCAGAATGGATCCCTGTTCTTCCTCCACAAGGGTCTGAATGGCTTCAGCGCAGGCGTGCTCTGTGCTTATCCCGCGCCGTGGTGGCAGAAAACGGGTGGATACAGGGAAGGTGCGACCTTCCGATGTTATGATGGGGGCCTTGCCAAGAAGGGAAGACAACGGCGCACTGTCAAGGGTAGCCGACATGACGAGAAGACGCAGGTCTTCACGCAGTGCTTCCGAGATGTCCAGGCACAGGGCAAGGCCAAGGTCAGCTTGCAGGGAGCGTTCATGAAATTCGTCAAAGATGACCAACCCGACACCGGTCAACCCCGGATCTTCCAGGATCATACGGGTCAGAATGCCCTCGGTCACAACTTCGATCCGTGTATGGCTTGATACGCAGCGGTTCTGACGAATGCGGAAGCCGACGGTTTCTCCCGCTTTCTCACCCAGCATGGCCGCCATGCGGGCGGCACTGGCCCGTGCGGCCAGGCGACGGGGTTCAAGCATGATGATCTTTTTGTCGGCAAGCCAAGGCTCATTTAGTAGGGCCAAGGGTACGGATGTCGTTTTTCCGGCCCCGGGTGGTGCCTGCAGAACCACACGTCCTGTTTTCTCCAGTGCCGCCCGCAAATCCGGAATAACAGCGCTGACAGGAAGGTGTGCAAAAACAGTATCGGGTACAGGGGTCTTCATGAGCCGCTGATTGCCACCTTTCCTTTCTGGCGGCAAGGGTGAATTACCCGGCCTCTGGACATTATCTGCCTGCACGAAGCGGAAAAAGGCATGAATGGAGGGCCATTTCTGTTGTATTTCATCTTGTTGTTTTGGGGTGGTATGGTCCATCGTTTCTTGGGGTAATCCAAGGGTTCATACCAGAACAGGGGGTCAGCCATTGTGATGCAGGATGCTGATCTTGCGGACTTGTTGTGTACGCGTCTGTGTCATGATCTGGCCGGGCCTGTCGGGGCTGTTGTTGCCGGCATGGAGCTTATGGCAGATGAAGATGATCCACGGTTGGCCCGTGAAACAGTTGCCCTTCTGAAAGGATCGGCTGATGCGGTTTCAAGCCGGCTGCGATTCCTGCGTACGGTTTTTGGCATGTCGCTGGCAGAAGAGCGCGATCTTGCCGATTTGGCCACACTATGTGACGAGTGGATCCGGGCAACAAAAAGCGGTATCACCCTGCTCTGGGGTGATGACTTTGATAGACCATCTACCCCGGGTCACGTCGGGCGCATGATTCTTTGCATGATCATGCTGACGGCTGACCATCTTGTTCGTGGTGGGTCCATTTCTGTCCGTTCCGGGGGAGGGCACCTCGATAGAGGCGTTGTGGTTGCGGCTACAGGGACACAGGTTACCCTTATCCCGGATCTTGACCATCTTTTGTCTGGGCAGCCCGTTGTTCCCGGACCACGCAATGCCCCGGTTATCCTGCTTCATCAGCTTGCCATGCGGGCTGGATGGTGCCTGTCCCACGCCTTTTCAAAGCAGGAAATAACCCTTTGCGCAACACCAATGCGTTTATAATAATGTTTCTTGTAATCCTGAGGTTTTCCATTTGATGGCGCTGTGGCAATGGACAGCAAGAACCCTTCTGGTCCCGTTTTTTCCGTGTTACAAAAGCGTTCTGGGTGCCGGATTATCCGGTCAGGGAGGGGCGTTGTGCGCCGCACCGCCGGATATGGTGGTTTTTGACGGCTTCGTTCTCGGCGCTCTCGTGGAAGAGCATTGGGGAGATACCAATGGACGACCTGCTCAGTGAATTCCTGACCGAAACAGCGGAAAGCCTTGCCACGCTTGATATTGAGTTGGTGAATCTGGAGCAGAATCCCAACGATACGGGCATCTTGTCCAATATCTTCCGGTTGGTTCACACCATAAAAGGCACGTGCGGGTTCCTTGGATTGCCACGCCTTGAGTCGTTGGCCCATTCGGGGGAGAACGTTCTGGGCAAGTTCCGTGATGGTGAGCTGACTGTCACGGCCGAGGCTGTCACCCTTATTTTGGCCTCTATCGACCGAATCAAGGAACTTCTGGGACATCTGGAAGCCAACGAGACAGAACCCGAAGGGAATGACCGCGATCTGATCGACCAGCTGAACGCCATGGCCGAGGGGAATACCTCGGGCGGCGGTGCTCCGGCTGCTGCGGCTCCCCCACCGCCTCCTTCTGCCCCTGAAGCACCTCCAGCAGCAGAAGCATTTCCGGTGGCAGCAGAATTGCTGGCTGAGGTCCAGCAGGCTGTATCCCAAGGCAAGAAAGCAACCAGTCAGGCAGAGCTTGATGCCCAGCTAGCCGCCGAGCGTGCGAAGGAAGCTGCGGCTGCCAAGCCTGCCCCGGCTGCCGAAGAGCCTGCTGCTGCCCCACCTGAGGCTGAGAAGCCTGCAGCCGCCAAGCCTCCCGCAGCAGCAAAAGAGCCGCCGAAGGAGTCGGCCAAGGCTGCTGCTCCTGCAGCCCCCGCAGGGGGTGGCGGCGGTGGCGGTGGTGAAAACTCTATTGCGGCACAGTCTATCCGCGTCAACGTGGACCTGCTTGAAAATCTGATGACCTTGGTTTCCGAGCTGGTTCTCACACGTAACCAACTTCTGCAGATGATTCGTGGCCGCGATGATAGCGAGTTTGCAGCTCCGCTGCAGCGGTTGTCTCACATTACGTCTGATTTGCAGGAAGGCGTGATGAAGACCAGGATGCAGCCTATCGGTAATGCTTGGTCAAAATTGCCTCGTATTGTTCGCGATCTGGGGATTGAAACCGGCAAGAAGATCGATCTCCAGATGTATGGTGCTGAAACCGAACTCGACCGCCAGGTTCTGGAGCTGATCAAGGATCCTTTGACCCACATGGTTCGCAACTCCGCAGACCATGGGTTGGAAGATACCGAAGGCCGCCGTAACGCCGGGAAGAGCGAAGTCGGGATTATCAAGCTGAATGCGTTCCACGAAGGTGGGCACATCATTATCGAGATTTCTGATGACGGTCGCGGGCTGAATATCAACCGTATCCGGGAGAAGGCTATTGCGAATGGCCTGGCTTCCGAAGCCGATCTCGACTCGATGAACGAACAGCAGATTGCGCAGTTTATCTTCAAGGCGGGATTCTCTACGGCCGAGAAGATTACCAGCGTGTCGGGCCGTGGTGTTGGTATGGACGTGGTTCGCACCAATATCGAAAAGATTGGTGGAACCATCGAGCTCAAGACCATCTATGGAAAGGGCACGACGTTTACCATCAAGATCCCGCTGACCCTTGCGATCGTCTCGGCCCTGATTGTGGAATGTGCGGCAGAACGTTTTGCCATTCCCCAGATCAGTGTGCTGGAACTGGTCCGGGTGACAGCGAATTCCGAAACCAAGATCGAAAAGATCAACCGTGCACCTGTGCTGCGGTTGCGTGATCGTTTGCTGCCTCTTGTCTCCCTGGGTAATCTACTCAAGCTGCGTCAGGACGATATCCATGACCTTGCCGCACGTCTGGCGGATGTGGACAACGACCTGAACGAAACGTTTATTGTTGTTACCCAAGTCGGGACCTATACCTTCGGGATTATTGTCGACCGCGTGTTTGATACCGAAGAAATCGTCGTCAAGCCGGTTGCTCCCATCCTCCGCCATATTTCCATGTTCTCCGGGAATACGATCCTTGGGGACGGGTCTGTTATCATGATCCTGGATCCGAACGGTATTGCCACTGCAACCGGCGAAGTAACGATGAATTCTGCTGGTGGTGAGGGGGCATCTGCCTACGAGGGTGCCCGTGTGGATGATATGACCAGCTTGCTTATCTTCCGCGCAGCAACAGCCGAATTGAAAGCTGTTCCCCTGGCGCTGGTTGCCAGGTTGGAAGAGATTGAGCTTGAAAAGGTCGAATACTCCTTTGGCAAGCCCGTTGTGCAGTATCGCGGGCAACTGATGCCATTGGTCACGGTTACCGATGGCATTGAGTTCCGGAAAGAAGGGCGCCAGCCTATTCTTGTTTTCTCGGATCGCGATCGTTCCATGGGCTTGATGGTGGACGAGATTGTCGACATCGTCGAGGATCGCCTGAAGGTCGAACTGAAGGCCGAAACTCAAGGCATCATTGGGACAGCCATTATCGGTGATCGTGCAACAGATGTGATCGATACCGGTTACTATCTGACACGGGCCTTTGGTGACTGGTTCGGCAAGCCGCAGCTTCCATCCAGTCAGGATCGTGTCGCTGGTGGGCCTTCTGTGTTGTTGGTTGATGACAGTCCGTTCTTCCGCAATCTTTTGACGCCACTTCTGTCGGTGTCGGGTTACGATGTTACAACCGTCGACAGCGCCGAAAAAGCGATGGCTATCCTGAATTCAGGTGCACGCTTTGATGCCGTTGTTTCGGATATCGAAATGCCGGGCATGAATGGCTTTGAATTTGCGGAGGCCTTGCGCAAGGATGAGCGGTTCGCGACAATTCCACTGATTGCCCTGAGTTCGCGGGCAACAGAGCGTGATCTTGAGCGTGGCCGCGAAGTAGGATTTGACGATTATGTTGCCAAGTTTGACCGGGATGCCCTGATTAATACTTTGGGACAGATTCTTGGTGCGGCTGCGGCATAAGACAGGCAAGCTGTATTCGGGCAGAGAGTTGTTTCCTGCCATGGAATGGTGGTTTGTCAGAGTGCAAGATCCGGCGCGGGTGCCGGCTGACAGGGAACCCTGCAAGGAGGGGCACGGAGAAGCATGAAATCGTGTCTGATCGTCGATGACTCCAAGGTTATCCGCATGGTAGCCAAGAAGATTCTTCAGGAAATGTCGTTTACGACCCTGGAGGCCGAGGACGGCCAAGGTGCCTTGGACATATGTCGCAAGGAGCTTCCTGATGCCATTCTCTTGGACTGGAACATGCCGGTTATGAGCGGTATCGACTTCCTGAGGGAGCTTCGGCGGCTTCCGGGGGGGCAGAAGCCTGTTGTTGTTTTTTGTACAACAGAAAACGACATAGCCCACATTCAGGAAGCTATAGAGGCCGGTGCCAACGAGTACATCATGAAGCCATTTGACAGTGAAATCCTGCAGGCCAAATTTTCCCAGGTTGGTCTTCTTGACTGACGCGTGGTGTCCTTGGGACTTTTGAAGGAGATGGGGTTTGGCCTTTGCGCAGGACACAGGAGGGGCAGGTTCTTCAGGCGGTGATGGGCCGTACCTCGTGATGGTTGTTGACGACTCTGCGGTTGTGCGTGGTCTTGAAACCCGCATGCTTGAGGCTGATCCGGAAATCAAGGTTGTTGCGTCGGTTGGTAATGGTCAGGCTGCGTTGCAGGCCTTGGATCGTATCGATGTCGAGGTTGTTGTTCTGGACATCGAAATGCCGGTTATGGATGGCCTTACAGCACTCCCGAAAATTATTGAAAAGAAGCCTGGTATTCGTGTTCTGATGTCATCGACACTGACGCACAAGAACGCGGAAATCAGCATGAAAGCCATGGAGCTTGGTGCAACGGACTATATTCCGAAGCCCAGCTCTTCCAAGGAACTGACAGGGGCCGGTGACTTTCAGGAGCTTTTGGTTAGCAAGGTCAAGGTTCTGGGGGCATCGGCGCGTCGGGGTACAGGCGTTCGGCGTACATTCGGGGCTGGTACGGCGCCCCCTGCGGCTGCATCTCCGGCGGCGCCTGCAGCAGCCAAGCCAGCGACGGCAGCTCCTGCTGCTGCACCGCGCGTCAGCCTGTTGTCTCCTACGGCACCGATTCAGTTGCGCCAGGCATCGACCGAACGCCCTGATGTTATTGCCATTGGTAGCTCGACCGGGGGGCCACAGGCTCTATTTACGGTGCTGACAGCGCTGAAGGCAGCCGGGGGAGTGGAACAGCCCATTCTGATTACCCAGCACATGCCACCAACATTTACGGCCATTTTGGCTGAGCATATTACCCGTATTGCCGGTCTTGCGGCCAAAGAGGCGACGCAGGGTGAGAAGATAAATGGTGGCATGATCTACATTGCTCCTGGTGATTGGCATATGTTGATCGACAGCAAGGGTGGAGAGCGCTACGTCCAGCTTGAACAGGGCGAGCCGGAAAACTTCTGCCGGCCTGCTGTCGACCCCATGTTCCGCTCTATCGTCAAGGCGTATGGCAAGAAGGTTCTGGCCTGTGTGCTCACCGGTATGGGGGCTGACGGTGCCAAGGGCGGGAAGGTGGTTGCCGAGGCCGGAGGTACCGTCATTGCGCAGGACGAAGCTTCCAGTGTTGTCTGGGGTATGCCGGGCGCAACGGCACAGACAGGTATGTGTTCAGCTGTCCTTCCGATTGATGAGATCGGTTCCTACATCCAGAAATTCGCCACAAGGCGAGCATGAGCATGAAACCAGAAGACTTCGAATATCTCGCCAAACTCCTCAAGGACCGCTCCGGGCTTGTCCTGAACGCAGATAAGTCGTATCTGCTGGAAAGCCGGCTGATGCCCATTGCCCGCAAGCGCGGATTCAAGGGGATTGAGGAGCTGACAGAAAAGCTGCGGGCTAATGATGAAGCCTTGGCTTCTGATGTGACCGAAGCCATGACAACAAATGAGTCCTTCTTTTTCAGGGACCAGAAGCCATTTGATCAGTTCAAGGACATTGTGCTTCCCAACCTTCTGCGTACGCGCGCAACCAAGAAGTCCTTCCGTATCTGGTGTGCTGCGGCATCTTCTGGGCAGGAACCATATTCGCTTGCCATGATTCTGAAGGAAGAGGCAGCAAAGCTGGCAGGATGGAAGACAGAAATTATTGGCACAGATTTGTCCAAAGAAATCCTGGAAAAGGCAAAGACAGGCCTTTACAGCCAGTTTGAGGTTCAACGTGGCTTGCCCATCACTCTACTTGTCAAATACTTCCACAAGCGTGACGACCAGTGGGAGATTGATGCGGGTATACGGGCAATGGTTAACTTCCGGGAGTTCAACCTTCTGAGTGATCTTAGTTCGCTGGGAGGTTTTGATGTCGTCTTCTGTCGTAACGTCTTGATATATTTTGATCAGGCGACAAAGGGCCGCGTCCTTGAAGGCATTGCCAAGTTGATGTCTGACGATGGCGTTCTTTACTTGGGCGGTGCCGAGACTGTCTTGGGCATCACGGACAAGTTCAAGCCCGTTCCCAACCAGCGTGGTGCTTACGCCGTTGTAAAAGGGGCAGGCAATGTTCCGTGTCTTGGTGCAGAGCCTGCCAAGTAACTAACGGCTTTTATTCTTCGACCCAGAGGCTATGTGTCATAGTCGACCAGCGTTGCGACCGGAACGTCCAGCCTGTCTCGCCCCTTGAGAAAATTCAGTTCAATGATAGCGGCCAGTCCTACGACCTCGGCGCCGACCTTTCTTAGCAGGTTCACGGCGGCGTTAGCTGTCCCCCCAGTAGCCAAGAGATCATCAAGAACAACGACACGCTGCCCAGGCTGTATGGCATCGGCCTGTATTTCGATTGTGTCAGTGCCATACTCCAGATCATAGGAATAACTGATTGTTGGCCCCGGTAGCTTGTTGCGCTTGCGCACCATGACAAACCCGCATCCCAGCTTTAGTGCCAGAGGGGCTGCAGTCAGGAAACCACGCGATTCAATGCCGGCCAATACATCCGGCCTCCAAGCCCCGACAGCTTTGGCCAGCCGCCCCATGGTGACCTGCCAAGCATCGGGATCACGCAGCAAGGTCGATATATCGTAGAAGTTTATGCCCGGTTTGGGAAAGTCCGGGATTGATCGTATATGGCTCCGAATATCGATGGGCATATTTTTTCCTTGGGTATTGGGTCTGAAGCATTCCAAGGGCACCCCACCTCTTCGGGGAGAGGCACTTCAAGCTGTTCCGAAGAGGAACCCAATGGTAGCTGATTGCCAAGGTAATAGAAAGGGTTGCGTTTAACGTCAACAAAATAAGGCATTTTTTAATGGATCAGTCTTGATCAGGAAACGTAGAAGTGCCACCCTGACCCGTGGTATACAGAAAGAAGAAAAGCAGGGGCAGGCCCTTTATTTCTCTGTGCTTTTTGTGCAAGTGCGAAGCAGTATATGGTGCGGCCAGCTCCGTAACAAGGCAGATGGGCAGGATGCAATGGCAGATATTCAGCTGACAGCCGAAGATGTACAAAACCTGCTGCGGGAGCCGTCCCCTGAGATCCGGGTGGATCTGGCGTCCAAGGTTGCCCGTCAGTTTGATGCGGTTGATCTCTCGGAGTCCGAGCGTGAAATTGCCGAAGAAATTTTTCGTATCATGGTGCAGGATGCTGAGGTGCGTGTTCGTGAAGCCCTCGCGCTGAATCTCAAGGATAATTCGATGGTGCCGCGTGATGTTGCCCTGTCATTGGCCCGGGATGTAGACAGTGTGTCCTTGCCCCTGTTGCAGTTTTCCGAGGTACTGACCGCCGAAGATCTGGTTGAAATTGTCCGTAGTCAGCAAAGTCAGGACGTTCTCAAGGCTGTAGCCAAGCGCCGGGTTGTTGAGGCAAATGTCGCTGATGAACTGGTGAACCGGGGTGATGCAGACGTGGCAGCCACGTTGGCGGGAAATGCCGGTGCCGAGCTGACCGAGAAGTCCATGCTGAAAATTGTGGAGCGGTTTGGAGACCATGAAGTTGTGCATAGGCCATTGGCAACCCGTGCCTATTTGCCGGTAACCGTTACGGAGCGCTTGGTGAACCGTGTGTCGGAGGCACTGAAGGAGCATATTCTTCACCGCCATGAACTGCCCCCGGACCTAGCTGCTGACTTGGTGATGCAAACGCGGGAGCGTGCGGTTATTTCACTGTCGTCCGAATCATCGGAAGACGATGTAGAGCGTTTGGTGCGGCAGATGTCGGATCACAAGCGTTTGACGCCTTCGATTATTGTGCGTGCCATCTGCATGGGTGATTTGGTTTTCTTTGAATATGCGATGGCAGCCCGTTCCCGCCTTCCTGTTGTCAACGTACGTCGTTTGATCCATGACAGCGGTGCCTTGGGCCTGAAAGGTATTTTCCAGAAGTGCCGTATGCCGGAGAGCATGTATCCTGCCGTTCGCGCTGCCATTGATGTTATTGCCGAAACAGACTTTGATGGCGAGGATGGGGATATTGAGCGTCACCAGCGCCGGGTTCTGGAAAGAATTCTGACCCAGTATGGTGATCTTGGCGTTGATCTTGAGAAGTCCGATCTTGAATACCTTCTGGCCAAAGTCGAAAAGCTGCCTCATCCCACGGGCGGCATTTCGTAGCTTTTGCCTCTATTTCTGCATAAAAAAGCTCCCCGGGTAATTGCCGGGGAGCTTTTTATTATTCATGAGATCTCGCAAGTTTCTGGCAGAGGTCCCAAGAGGGGCACCTCTGCCAGTGTTTTCCAAGGTCAGAAGTTAAGACGTCCGGTCAACATGCCGTTATGAGACATATAGCCGGCGCGCATTTCTGCATCGTAATCAGCACGTACTTCCCACACACCATCGGACGTCGTATAGCCCATGCCGGCTCCGACAGTACCGCCCAGTTTCGAGGGCTTGAGGCCCGGTGTCTGGATGGTTGCGCCCGCCCCGGCATACTTGGCTGTGGCCGTGGCATCATCGCCGAGGAATTCATACAGGGCCGCAGCCCGCAGTTCCGGCCGCAGCTCTGCTCCGGATCGCATTGTATGATCATAGGCAACAATACCGCCCAGACTTCCTTCCAGAATTTGGGTCGAGGGTGGGTTGACTGTCAGGTTCGACCCTTCGGCCCCGGTTTCCGTATAGCTGGACGGGCTGTTGTAGCTGTAGAACATCCCGGCTTTCGGGGTCAGGGTTACCGCTCCCTTGTGCAGAGGCATGCCGACAGCGGTGCTGGCCGAGTACTGGTGCGCATCGTATTCACCGTTTGCGGTACGGTTCAGGCCGCCAAAGGTAATCCGACGCGATGTCTTGATGGTGTTGTAGGCCCAGGCCAGCTGACCTTCGACAAAATACCGACCCGGCTCGTAAGCCCCATAAAAGGCAATTTGATAGGAGTTGATGTCGGTCTTGGATTGGCCGCTGTCCTTTCCTTTGACATCAGACTGGGCATAGCTGAGCGCCCCGCCCAGACGAAGCGTTTCCGTTACCTTGTTGTCCAACCCGATGGTGGCCCCATAGGTGTTGGTGCGGCCTCCGGCTATGCCATTGCGGGCCTTCTGGGTGGCAATTCCGCCAGTCGCTTTCATCCATGCCCCGTTGCGCCTGGTATCATCACCGGCAGCAACGCCGCTTTGCTGAAGGCCGGCGGTCTGTGCTTCCCCGCGGGTTGCCGCCAGGCGTGTTGAGACAGCCCCGGCTGCTGCGCGCGAAGCACCGGTAATGGCTTGGGTTGCGGCAACATTGCTGCTGGTGGTGCTTTGCTCGGCGGCCAGCTTGATATCAGCGACATTTCCAGACAGCAGAACTGTTTCATAAGCTTGGCGCAGGTCACCGTCTCCGGTTTTTTCAGCTACAGCCAGACCGGAGGCAAAGGCTTTGGCCACGGTTGCACTGGCCCCGCTGCTGGATACCAGATCTGCCGTTTTTGCACTGTTGGAAGAGCCAATCAGGTAAGACCCGTTGCCTTTGTTGACCATCCTGTAATCAAGAATGTTGTTATAGGCATTGTTTTCGATCTTCAGGATGATTTCCTTCAGTTCGTCCTCGGTGACAGTGCCTTCAAACACGCGAATGGCATTATTGACCACGCCGGAAACATTAAGTGTTGTTTGGTCAAAGTCGAAGCTATGGGCCTTGATCCCGGCATTCGGGTTTTCTGCCGACATATTGACCTGGGAGCCGTTTCCGGACGTGAATTTTCCGACAACGTCCAGCCTGTTGTTCAGGTTCAGTGTACTTCCGGCAGTATTGGTATAATCACCCTCAACTTTCATTGCGGCGTTGATGTCGTGGGTGTCGTTGTTGGTGTAGCTTCCTTTGACCGTTGTTGCGGCATTGGTCTTGTGGGTGCCTTGGTTGGTAACGTTATTGGAATACGTTACGGCGATGTTGTCTTCAAACACAGTGTCCCTGTCGATGAAAACGTCCCTCACGTAGTCGTAAGACGGTGCCCCGACTTCCCTTTTGTGGGTACCGCCGCTGTATTCGACCCGCCCCAGTCTTTTCCCGGCTTCACCCAGCTGGGTCTTCTGGCTCTTTACTTCGTCAGCGTTAGCAGAGAACAGGACGGTTCCGTCCCCGTCGTTCTCACCCACCACCTTTTGCAGGCCGGTTGCATCGCCTGCCAGCAACAATGTCCGCTTTGAATCCAAGGTCCATACATCACCGCTGGCGGCTTTCGTGACAGCAAAGGTACCCTCGCCTTTCAAGAGCAACCGTTTGACATGGACCTCATTGTGGGTAACGATTTCACCATTCGCGGTATCAATTTGACCATCGCCAATCTGCTTGCCGGCCTCACCGATATTCCCTGCGGAGTCTGCGGCCGTGTCATGCGTGATGTGGAAGTTTCCATCACCGTCCCTTTCAACGCGCATGTGCCCCTTCAGGGCCTGAATTTTTTTCAGCTCATTATCTTTCAGCCAGATGTCCCCATCTGATGCAACCTTCATCAAGTCCAGTCGGCCTGTCAGGAAGATATCCTCTTTATTATAGATACCGCCGCTGGCCTTCCCGATAACACCAGCGCCACTGGCTTCCAGATGGATCTTGCCGCCTTCGCGATAGGCATCCACCGTGCCATATGCAGGGAATTTGTCGGCATTGTCCGCTGCGTCTTTTGCAACCTTTGCGTCCTGAATATTCCGGTAGGCGATGGCCTTGGTGATGGCTTCGTTGGCTATGCCTTGCAGATACGCGGCTTCCAGTTTGGGGTCGGCATTTTTACCGGCCAGATTTGTTACGCCAAGGGCAACCAATTTGGTCCGCAGGGCGGCGTTGGCCGTCTCCAAGGTCGTTTTTGCTGTATTCGCTGTTTGTATGGTACGGTAGTTGTCGATTGCGGCCTGAAGGGCGTTGATTGCGGCATCAAGGGCCTCAATCTTTTTACCAAGATCATTAATTCCTGTGATGTCGCCTAGTTCGTACACTGCAATAGCGGCAAGGTTTGCCGGTTTCGGGCCTTTTTCTCCAGCCTTCTTTATGATTTCGGTGGGCGATGCGTCCCCAAGCTTGCTGAAAACAGCAACAGTCTTCTTCTGCGTTTCCAGAACGCTGGATGACGTCGTAACGGCTTCTAAGGACTTTCTTTCGGCTTTTTCCAGAACGTCCTTCACGGCCCCCAAGGTGGGTTGATCGCCCAGAGTCCCAAGTCCAGCCGCCTTTGCCTCTTCTTTGATTTTTGTTTGTTCCGCCTCTATCGCCTTCAGGTCCCGATAGGCTTTGGTCAGGCGCTCGAGGCGGGTGACTGGCGTACTCGACAAAACCCGTCCATCATCCGTCCAACTACCCTGACCGGGAAGCCGTTTTATTTCAGCTTCAATCTGTGCCGCAGTCAAATCCGCAAGTTTGGTATCTGCCGTTACCGTCAGAACAGCCCCCCCGGTGTGCAAGTTGGCCCCGGTCACGCCCGTGTGCAGGGTTTCAAGATCAGTCCACGTTGCATCTGTTACGCCTGCCAGACCGGACAGGGCGCTGACCTTGTCATCCGAGGCATAGCTAGAAAGATCAGAAAACGGCGTGTTGTCGGTTGCTGCCCAATTATGATCAACAGCCTTGAGGTTTGTATCAAGAGCTGTGGCATCCAGCTTGCCTTCCAGGGCTTTGGCTTTTTCCCATACGGTGTAGGCCGCTTTTTGCTCAGGAGTCCAACCGTTCCGGACGTTCTCGTTGATCTCAGCGGTTTCATCCCAGTCAGACTTTACAGCCTTTACAGCCTCAACAGCCTTCGCCTTGGCTGTGCCCAGTGTGCCCCGCAATGTGCCGAGTGTGGTGGTGCCGTTTATAGTCAAGACTGTAGTATCGTCAGTATCCAGCAGGCTTGCTGTGCCCAGAGCGGTTTTCAAGGCAGCGATATCGCTATTTGTCGTGCTGAGGGTTTCTGCGGCAGCGCCTTTTGCTCCTACGGCAATTTTGACATCAGCAACAGTCCCGGTCAGGCCCGCCGTTTTGATCTTTTCAAGGACGCCTTTAACGTCATTCTTTTTGGTATTATCGCCCAGCAGATCAGACACAGCTTTGGCGTGTTTCTCGACGCTACTATCTGCGAAGCCTTCTCCCGGTGCCGTCAGGCCGCTGGTTATGGCGTCCGCTTCAGCTTTGATGCCGTCAAGGGCATCGGTATTCGCGCCAATCAGAGTTCTGAAGATGACAGCGGTGTCCCCGACGGTTCGTATCCTCAATCCACTCAGGTCATCAATCCGGCCTTTCAGGTCTTGTACATCTGTATCCTTTAGAGAGGCTAGCGCGGTATTCTTTATTTCGGCTTTTCGCGCAGTTCCAATCTCACCTTCAAGGCGGGCAATGGCATGGGCAGGCTCTTCTTCCTGTCCCTGTATTGTCGCTTTTTGTGCTAGCAATGCATCCAGAACCGCAGCGTATCCCGTCGTGTCGGTTGGCGCATCGTTTTCTCCTGCCAAGTCCTTGTAGACTTTCTCCTGCGCCAGAAAATTTTTGAAAGTCTTGTCCCCATCATTTGCGGGGATATCCAAACCTGCCGCAGTCCACAGATTGTTTGAGGCCGCTTCCCCCAGTTTCTGTTCCAGCCAAGCCTTTGCGTAGGATTTTGCCCTGGTTACCTTCTCTTGCTGAAGAGTAGCTGTGTCCTTCAGATTCCCATCCGTATTAAAAGCCACCGTATGTGTGCTCAGAATGGTTGCGTCAAAGTCGCTCGAGGTTGTGGCCACAGCATTGGCCAACTCGGGCAGCTTTTCCTGCCCCGGGGTACTTGCGGAGCCGGTGAAGGGCTGGGGGTTAGCTTCTTCTGACAATCTTGTATTGAAATCAAAGCCTTCTACCTCTGACGCAACACTCTCTGAAGGTCGAACATCTGTTTCTTTCCCGACCACAGAGTCGTAGTCCGTTACGGTTATCTCCGCCTTTGCTAGCGCATTCTGTGCCTTGGTTGTTGCAGCTGTCAGCACAGCATTTTTGCCATTTATCCTGGCTTGAGTAACGCAGACTTTGATAATATCGCCTGTCCGGTCTGCCTTGAAATCATCATCAGTGTCGCAGGTTGTTGCATACGCCACGCCGGGCAGGGACAGGGCAGCGGCCAAAGCGGTGGTGGCCAGAAGGTTTGTACGGATTTCAGACATAACGGGGGAATAATCCTTGTGCATGAACGCCAGACAACAACGGCACACGAACCGCGTACCAAAATGAACTGTTTCTATTAACGCGATTACTTATACGAAATCTACCGTATAAAATAAAATATATTTCGTAACTTTTTTGTATAAAAGTACGCAAAAACATGGCCCGTGCTTTTCAGAACACAGGCTATGTTGTGACGGAATAAAAACAGGATGGGCTAGAACAAACGCTCGCCGCGCTGGATGGCCAGCGCCATGCGGAATGATGCCGCCATGCGTTCCGCGCGTATGCACAGTTGCTCCGCCGGTTCAGGGCAGAACACATCAGTTGCGGTGGCGCGGAACAGGGCCAGCCACTGGGTAAAGTGATGATCCTGCAAATCCGGCAAAGCCAAGTGTGCGGGCAGGGGGCGCCCGTCGTAAGTGCGGGTGCCCAGCATCATGGAACACCAGAACTCCACCATCTTGTCTAGGTGTGGTTGCCAGTTGCCCTGGATCGTGTTCTCGAACACCGGCCCCAAGTCGGGGTGTGACCGCACGCGGTCGTAAAAGGCCAGCACCAGACGGCGCAGGGAATCCCGGTCGATCACCGCAGCCCGTTCCTGCGGGGTCCACGCGTGCCAGTGGGGGGGGTGATCGACCGGTGTCATGGCGTTTATTCCGGTACGGCGGTTTGCAGCGCCAGGGCGTGCAGATCTCCGCCCATTTTGCCCTTCAGCGCAGCGTACACCATCTGGTGCTGCTGCACGCGGCTTTTGCCGGCAAAAGCGCGGGAGACAACCCGGGCGGCATAATGGTCACCGTCTCCGGCCAGATCCTCGATCACCACGTCGGCATCGGGAAATGCCTCGCGGATCAGGGCTTCGATATCAGCGGCGTGCATGGCCATGGAGTGTGTCGTCCTTTTCGTTGTGTTGTTGTGGTGCCGGTTTCAGCCAGCCATGTAATCCGGCAGCCAAGCTTCGTGGGTATGGTGGAGATCTTTCACAGTGGGGCCAGGTTGATCGTTGACGGTGATGCGGTCACCGCCGGTGCGCCCGATCACGCGGGCTGAAACCCCGGCTCCGGCTGCCATCGCCAGTATGGTGCGTGCGGGTTCTCCATCTTCTGTCACCACAACATAGCGGCCCTGATCTTCCCCGAACAGGGCTGCGTGCAGCGGGCCGCCAAAGTCAACCGTCAGCTCTGCCCCGATGCCTGAGGCCATCGCCATATCAGCAACCGCAGCCAGCAGGCCGCCATCGGATACATCATGCACCGTGCGGGTGTGGCCACACTGGATCACGGAGCGCACAAAGTCCCCTGTCTTGCGTTCGTGGTGCAGGTCAACCGGCGGCGGGGCACCGTCTTCCCGGCCAAGGATTTCGCGCAGGTAAAGAGACTGCCCCAGCCAGCCCCGTCGCTCTCCCTGACCAACCAGGATAATCGTTTGCCCTGGTGCCTGGAATGGAATGGTTGCTGTTCGGTCCAGATCCTCGATCAGCCCGACACCGCCTATGGCTGGTGTTGGCAAGATCGCTTGGCCGCTGGTTTCATTATACAGGGACACGTTACCCGAAACCACGGGGTAGTCCAGTGTCGTGCAGGCTTGTGCAATACCCTGGCAGGCCCCGACGAACTGCCCCATGATGGCGGGCTTTTCCGGGTTGCCGAAGTTCATGTTGTCGGTAATGGCCAGAGGGCGGGCGCCGGATGCCGTCAAGTTCCGCCAGCTTTCGGCCACAGCCTGTTTCCCGCCTTCAACCGGATCAGCCTTGACATAACGTGGCGTGCAGTCGGTCGTCATGGCCAGGGCGCGGTTTGTGCCGTGCAATCTGACAACAGCCGCATCGCCACCTGGGCGAACTACGGTGTCGCCCATCACCATGTGGTCATATTGTTCCCATATCCAGCGGCGACTGGCCATGTTGGGGCAGGAGAGAAGCTTTGGCAGAACCTCTGTCCACGGATGTTCCGGAACGTCATCGGGTGTCAGCTCTGGCTGTGGTGGGGTAGGGACCCACGGGCGATCATATTCCGGACTGGCCTCGGCCAAGGGATCAATCGGCAGGTCACCGACCACATCGCCGTGCCACTTCAGCACCATGCGCCCGCTGTCGGTCAGGGTGCCGATAATGGCGAAGTCGAGTTCCCACTTCTCGAAGATACGGCGGGCCATATCTTCCTTGCCCGGAACCAGTACCATCAGCATGCGTTCCTGAGATTCAGAAAGCATCAGTTCGTAGGGAGTCATGCCAGGTTCACGCATAGGAACCTTGTCCAGCTCCAGCTCCACGCCCATGCCGCCCTTGGAGGCCATTTCGAAGGAAGACGATGTAAGCCCGGCAGCCCCCATGTCCTGAATGGCCACGATCGCATCGGTGGCCATCAGTTCCATGCAGGCTTCGATCAAGAGTTTTTCCGTGAACGGGTCGCCAACCTGTACCGTTGGCCGCTTTTCCTCGGCCCCCTCACCAAATTCAGCCGATGCCATGGTGGCGCCATGAATGCCATCGCGCCCGGTTTTGGAGCCAACGTAGACAACCGGATTTCCCACCCCTGCTGCGGCAGAGTAGAAAATACGGTCCTGGCGGGCAACGCCGACCGTCATGGCATTGACCAGAATGTTACCATTGTAAGACGGGTGGAAGTTAACCTCGCCGCCGACAGTGGGCACGCCAACACAGTTTCCGTATCCACCAATCCCCGCCACAACGCCTGATATCAGGTGGCGTGTCAGGGGATGATCCGGGGTACCAAAGCGCAGGGCATTGAGATTGGCGACCGGACGAGCACCCATGGTGAACACATCCCGCAAAATGCCGCCGACGCCCGTTGCTGCCCCTTGGCAGGGTTCGATAAAGGACGGGTGATTATGGCTTTCCATCTTGAAAACAGCAGCTAACCCTTCGCCGATATCAATGATGCCAGCATTCTCACCCGGTCCGCAGATCACCCACGGCGCCTTGGTTGGCAGTGTTTTCAGCCATTTCTTGGATGATTTGTAGGAGCAGTGCTCCGACCACATGACCGAAAAGATCCCAAGCTCGGTCAGGTTGGGCTCCCGCCCCATGATCTCCAGGATCAGCGCATATTCGTCCTGGTTCAGGCCATGGCTGGCAATAACATCCGGAGTCAGTGCGGTCATCGTGACAGGGTCTCCACCAGGGAATCAAACAATGGCTTGCCATCCATGCCGCCGAGTTTCTCGTCAGCCAGTCGTTCAGGATGGGGCATCATGCCAAGGACCGTTTTGCTTTCATTAAGGATGCCGGCAATGCTGTTACGGCTGCCGTTGATGTTTGCGCGCTCATCCACAACGCCGTCGACCGTGCAGTAACGGAAGGCGACCTGCCCGTTGTCTTCAATTCGGGCAAGGGTTTCATCATCGGTGAAAAAGTTTCCATCATGATGGGCCACCGGGATGCGAATGACTTGCGCCGACGCGTACTGAGCCGTAAAGGAGCTTTGATTGTTTTCTGTTCTCAGGAAGACATCACGGCAGATAAAAGCCAGATTACGGTTACGCATCAAGGCACCGGGTAGCAGGCCGGCCTCGGTCAGGATCTGGAATCCATTACAGATCCCCAGAACACGGGTTCCCCGTGCGGCCAAGCGTTTGACTTCACGCATGACAGGGCTTTGTGCAGCCATGGCACCACAGCGCAGATAATCCCCGTACGAGAAGCCGCCAGGGATGGCAACAAGGTCAAGATCATCAGGAAGCTGGCTTTCACGGTGCCAGATCATGGCCGGAGCCTTGCCCGAACTTTTCTCCAGAGCGACAGCAAGGTCTCGGTCGCAGTTGGAGCCGGGAAATACAATAACGGCGGCTTTCATCGGATATCCTGCTATATGTCAGGAGACGGGGTGGTAGTTCAGGTCACCCCGGTCAGGGGCGCACCTGATTCCGGCTTATGGCTCTATGGTGATGGTGTAATTTTCCATAACGGTATTGGCCAGAAGATCCCGGCAGGCTTTTTCCACCAGTGCACGGGCTTCCTCCGGATTGCTGTCTGCCAGTTCAAGTTCGATATATTTGCCTTGGCGGATATCCTGTATTCCTGACAGGCCCAGGTTTTTCAGCGCGTTTCCGATGGCCTTGCCCTGGGGGTCGAGAACACCGTTCTTCAGTGTGATATGTACCGTTGCCTTCACGGATTTTAGTCCTTCCGCAGAAATCTCGGGGTAGAGTCCAGCCCTGCCTTATTGCATGGTTGCGGGGCCGGGCATGTCGCGTGGGCCACCTTCGGGCAGGATTCCGAGGCGGCGCGCCACTTCCTGATAGGCCTCTTCCACAGAACCCATGTCACGGCGGAAGCGGTCCTTGTCCAGTTTTTCGTTGGTCTTTACATCCCACAGACGGCAATTGTCGGGGCTGATTTCATCGGCCAGGATGATCTGTGGCTCGCCACTCTCGTGATAAATCCGGCCAAATTCAAGCTTGAAGTCAACCAAGCGTAGCCCGACCCCAAGAAAAAGACCCGAGAGAAAGTCATTGATGCGCAGGCTGACGGAAAGAATTTCGTCAATGTCCTGAATCGTGGCCCAGCCAAAAGCGGTGATGTGCTCTTCGGAAACCATGGGATCCCCCAGCTCATCATTTTTGTAATAATACTCGACGATTGTGCGGGGGAGCAGTGTGCCTTCGGGAATGCTCAGCCGCTTGGAAAGGGAGCCGGCGGCGCTGTTACGAATAACAACTTCGATCGGTATGATTTCTGCGGCCCTGACCAGTTGCTCCCGCATATTCAGGCGCCGGATAAAGTGTGTCGGGACCCCAATGTCACCCAGTTTCTGGAACAGGTATTCAGAAATCCGGTTGTTCAGAACACCCTTGCCGGTAATGGTACCCTTTTTTTGGTTATTGAAAGCGGTTGCATCATCTTTGAAGTACTGCACCAAGGTTCCGGGCTCGGGGCCCTCGAACAAAATTTTGGCTTTTCCTTCATAAATCTGTCTGCGACGTCCCATCGTAAGCGATTGTCCGTTCGTGGCTCCACCTTGCCGCACGGCAGGAGAGCGGAATAGGTACAAGGATGAAGCCGTCCGCCAAAAAGCAGGGCAGGCCGGGGTTCTTCCGGTTCGGAAGCGGTATAGCAGGCGCCACCGTTACCGACAATGGTGAACTGATAGTCTTCCGGACCTTTGTCAGAGTCGGGCATTTGGGGAAGAGCAGTGTGCCCGTGTGGGTATGAGTATGATGCACTACGTTATGATTCCTTTTTATATCATATAATTATCTTGTTCCATGAGCTTGTCCTTATGCACAGGGGTCTGTTACAATGGACCCTGTAGAGCTTCGGGATCTTCGGTGGGCAATGAATTGGGGATGGAAGTAAATCCCCGGGTTTTCTTGGGTGGCCAGATTCTCCTTTTACGGGGTCTTGGTCCGTGATCTCTGGCCGCAATGGGGGATATGTGCAGCATGGCTGAGGTTTTTCGCGATCGTGAGAAAGCATTTGAGGCCCAGTTCGGGCATGATCAGGATCTGGCATTCCGGATTCGGGCCCGGGGTAATAAAATGCTGGGTCTATGGGTAGCCGAAGCCTTGGGAATAGCTGGCGGTGGGGCCGAAGAGTACGCGCGCAGCCTTGTTGCGGTCGCTCTGGAGAAAGCCGGAGAGGAGGGTGTGATCAGGAAGATACTCACTGACTTTCAGAGCCAAGATGTGGAGATGACGGAGGCACATCTGAAAGTGAAGATCGAGAAAATAATGGCTGAGGCAAGGGATAGCATCTTGCGTGATGGGTAGAGTCTTGTTTTGCTTGTTGCTCTGCAAAAAGCCCGGCATAACGCCGGGCTTTTTGATTGGTCTTCAATTTCAGATAATTTTATCCCCAAAAACCCGGCGAAATATAGTGTCCACGTGGCGTGTATGATAGCCAAGGTCAAACAGCTTTATCAGGTCCGTCTCCGGTATATGGGTGGTGATGTCCTTGTCCTGCTTGAGAATGGACAAAAGATCACCGTTTCCTTGCCAGACCTTCATGGCATTGCGTTGCACCAGTGCATAGGCATCTTCCCGGCTGACGCCCGCCTGCGTAAGAGCCAGAAGGATCCTCTGGCTGAAGATAAGGCCACCCATCTGGTTGAGATTGCGTTCGATGGCTTCGGGGTAAATGACCAGGTTCCTGACAACGCTGGTCAGCCGGGCCAAGGCAAAATCAAGGGTTATGGTGGCATCTGGGGCAATCATCCTTTCGACGGATGAATGACTGATGTCGCGTTCATGCCACAGGGCTACGTTCTCCATCGCGGGGATGACATAGCCACGTACCAGACGCGCCAGTCCTGTCAGGTTTTCTGTCAGGATCGGGTTGCGTTTATGGGGCATTGCAGAACTGCCCTTTTGTCCTTCCGAGAAGAATTCTTCAGCCTCGCGCAGCTCTGTCCTCTGGAGATGACGTATTTCGGTTGCGATCCGTTCAATGGAAGAAGCAATGACCCCCAAGGTTGCAAAGTATTCAGCATGCCGGTCACGGGGAATAACCTGGGTGGACAGAGGTTCAGGCTTCAGCCCCAGTTTCTCTGCGACGTATTCCTCAACAAAAGGATCGATGTTGGCAAAGGTCCCGACAGCCCCGGAAATAGCGCATGTTGCTATATTGTCCCGTGCCCGGAGCAATCTGGCGCGTGCTCTCTGGAACTCGGCGTGGAAGCCTGCAAACTTTAGCCCCATTGTTACGGGTTCTGCATGAATGCCGTGGCTTCGCCCCATGCAAACCGTCAACCGGTGTTCCAAGGCACGGGTCTTGAGGGCATCCAGAAGGGCATCGATATCTCTCAGAAGAATGTCTGATGCCTGTGTCAGCTGTACAGCCAGGCAGGTATCCAGAACATCCGAAGATGTCATGCCTTGGTGCACAAAGCGGGCATCTTCACCAATATGTTCAGCCAGCTCTGTGGTGAAGGCAATCACGTCGTGCTTTGTTGTTTGTTCTATGGCATCGATCCGTGCGATCCGTTCAGGCGTGTATGGCTTGTCGCCGTATGTGCGGACAGACTCAGCGGCTTTCTGTGGAATGATTCCCAGTTTTGCCTGAGCATCGCAAGCGTGAGACTCGATCTCAAACCAGATGCGAAACCGGTTGGCAGGTTCCCAGACAGAAACCATTTCGGGGCGGGAGTAACGGGGAATCAAGGCTTTTCTCCTGATAGGATTGGTGTATTGGGGGCCTAGTCCTGTATGAAGGGGACAAATGAAGCATCCGGAAAATCCGGTCGGGGCGTATTCCTGTCAAGGAATTCCTGTGATCATGACTACCCGGGCGTTCCCCCGTCGGCAGAGTTGCCAAGTGGATAGCCTTTTTGGCAGTGTAGAAAAGGGTTGTTGCAGGGGAGTGTTGCGGTGCGTATCTTAAGGTTTATTGTTATCTTCGTGTCTATGTTTTTATGGTTTTTATCTGGTCCAGTAATGGCCCAAGCCTTCAGGATGCCTTGGGAAGATGAAAAGGCAAAAGCACCCGTTATCAACCCGGACAAGATTCATGACGTGAAGGTGGTGAGAGATTCTCTGGAAATCATCCGCTTGCCGGCTGGAGGGAAGATTATTATTTCTTCGGCACCGGAGGTTGCCAACCTTTACCTAAGAGACCCCAACATGCTGTTTATTGTCGGACGTCTAAGGGGATCCACCAGTGTCGTTGTGGCTGACGAGGGACTTGCTCCGGTTTGGAGCGGTTCGGTCATCGTCACGGATATTGAAGAAGAGGAAGAATGAGGGGTTACTTGGGAGGCGCAGAGACTGTCAGGTCCAAGGCGATGGTTTTATCCCGGGTTATGCGGGCTGCCTTGTGAGCCTTGCGGGCGATCGGGATTTTTTGGTCCATACACCAGGCAATCAAGGCAGAACACAGCAGGGCTGCATCGTAGCTCTTGGATACCTGTCGTCCGCTTTGCATCTGAATAACGCCGCGCACGTTGACTGGATCGCTGTTGATAATTTCTATGCCAATAACAGTGCCGCTTTCATCTTCCTCTCGCCGATCGTCCATATCTATTGACATGGCCTTGCATACCTCATCTTGTGTGAAAAGCAGCCTGCGAACTTCTGTCGGCATACTTACTGTCCCTCCCCCCCCTGAGATAGCGCCCTGCATTAAGGCTGGTTGGGTATTCTGTTCCCGTATTCGTGGCGTTGCAAGAGCCCTGCTGCATACTGTGCCGGATTATCTCATTGTTTTGGCATGCTGATGGTTGTGTTGTCTCATCCTGGACATTGGGGCTCTGAGGTTATTTGCAATTCATGATTGATCTCTTTTTGGCATACCTTGGCGTTATAATGTATGTATTCATATTTACTTTTGGGATATAAGAGCTACTTGGGATGGCTATTTCATAGTCCTCTTGTATGGTGTGTGGCGCGGGTAATTGACCTTCTCTGCAAGGTTGTGCTTTATAAGTGCTATCGAGTTGTTGAGAGGTGTCTAACGTGAATAGTGAAAAAGATCCTGATCCGATCGACATCCATGTCGGTTCGCGGATGCAGCTGCGCCGTACCTTGATGGGCATGACGCAGGAACAATTGGCCAAAGCCATTGGTGTATCATTTCAACAGGTTCAGAAATATGAACGAGGTCTGAATCGATTGAGTGCCAGCCGCCTTTTTGATGTATGTCAGGCGCTTGGTGTTTCGATGCTCTACTTCTTCGAGGATATTACCGAAGAATTGTTGCGTTCCCGCAAGCGCAACGCTGATGTTATTGATCCTGCTGCCCTTGGCGGACGGGGTCGGCGACCGGTTGGTGACCTTATGAACAAGACAGAGAGTCTTGAGCTTGTTCGGTCTTATTGGCATATGCCGGCCAACCAGAGAGAGAAAATCCGGGCCTTGGTTGATACCTTGGCAAGAGCCAATCGGGAATGATTGAGACAGGCGCGGTTGAGAGACTCTTCCGCGCCTGCTGCTTGTTTTTTGATTTTGTTTTGTCTTTGGGGCTTTGATCCGGTATCCCCATTCCTTATAGTTGGTTTCCGAAGCGGATTTACCTTATTGGTTGAACTGCTCGGTGCGTTCAACGCAGGTTCCTGCAGGATGCCCTTCGGGGTTTGTGTCGGGGCTTCTTTCGCCGTCTTGTTTTGTATGCTTGCCTGGCAAGAAGGAAGCGTGCAGTTGATTCTGTGTCTGTGTAGTCCGGCTTTTGCCACAGGGGTTGCTCAAGCTGGTTTGGCGTAAGTTTTTGGGGGACTTGCCTGTGTTGACAGATCGTGAAGCTGAGGTGCTCACTTGGGTTGCGCGAGGAAAGAGTACCTGGGAGATCGGTCAGATTCTTAGGTTGGCCGAGAGAACGGTCCTGTATCACATAGAAAATGCGAAGAAGAAGATGGATGCCACAAGCCGGACTCACCTGGTTGTGAAGGCAATGATGGCTGATCTGATTGATCCTTGATCGGACAGGGGACCTGTGCTCGCACGCCGAATAGCAGGTGAGGAGCCCCCGCACCAAGTGTTTCGGAATATCGAGTTGCCGAGAGCGTCCTTCAGAGCCGAAGCTCCATGCGAGGCGAGAGAGGGGCGCTCACACCCGGTGCAGGGGCATGTGCCCTCGAACAGGAGAGCACGGATGCATACTACACCCTCATTGAATGGCATGCCCCTGTAAAAACACGCAACCCCATAATTTAACGATGATTTTTTCTGGATGATCCTTTCTGAAGCAGGGGGAATGCTTAACATTTTTTACTGGCAGTATCGATTCGTCAGAAACTCTCTGTCTGTATGTGGGTCTTTGATATTGTGTCTTTCCAGAAAACTTTTCAGGCTGTTTTTGCGGCTGTTCTGGATGAGTGCACTGGAATAATGCCCGCTTTCCTGTCTGTGGCGTTTGTAAGCAGTGCCAGGAGCATCGTTCCGGCAAGGCCGGTCACAATATGGGCGACAGGGCTGTTTCCCACCGTCCGGGCTGTAATAGTCAGGGGAGGCGTGATGATAACGCCGGTGCCAAAAACAAGCAGGGAGTGACGGCCCATTCTTCTCAGGCAAACAGAATACGTGTGATCCAGCCATGTCCCCGACGGGATCATCGCCCTGCCAATCCAGGCAAGGGCAAGAAAATGAAAGATGCGCAAGGGATCTGGCAGGCTCTTGTCAATGGGATAAAGCCATGCCGCTAACGTTTGGGGCATGAAAGCGTCGTGCAGTTCCGGAAATTTCCAGCTCCAGGAAAGCAGGAAGCTGGTGCCGAGAATCAGCAGGGCTATGGTGCGGGTACGTGAGGAGTATGAGGATGGAAGGAAGCAATCACCGTATAACGCGCACAGACTACCCAGACAAAAAAGAAACTGCCACCCAAGGGGGTTGAAGAAAAGGGGATTTGCGGCTGTTCCCGGAACAGAAAGGTCAAATAACAGGGTTGATGCATACAAGCATGCCGACAAGGCACCGAGAACAAGCGGACGGTAGACGAGAAGGGGTATTGTAATAACCATGCCAAGCAGAAGAATGACATAGAGTGGCAGTGGATCGAGCAGTGGCAGGCAGTATTGCAGGGTTACAATGCCCCACCACGCTTGTGTGTCATTCAGCCAGATCGGCAGTTGGCTCCATTCCTCTTTATGTGCTGATAATTGTGGCAGGAGCTGTAGGGCCCAGACATTGGCAACGAGCAACCCTGTCAGCAGGAGATACGTTCCATAGAGCGTTACGGCCCGTTTCAGGATGTGTTTTGCCGTAATCCAGTACCCTTTCAGTCGCAGAAGGTTCCCCCATGCCATAGCCGCAGAGTATCCGGCGAGAAAGACAAAGATTTCAGCGGCATCACTCAATCCGAAGTTCCGGATTGTGATCAAGCCCAGAGGATTGTCTGGAAGGTGGTCCCAGAACATGAATACCAGCGCCAGGCCCCGGAAGAAATCAACCCTGGGATCGCGCAGTTTGGTTGCAGGCAGTGTGGGCGTGACAAGGCCCATGGTGGTATTCTTCCCTCATTGGTGGAAGCAGGCTCGGGCGCGGATGTATAGAAGTGAAACGTTGTCCTTTCAATCGGGATATTTTCCTGTTCAGGCCAATATGTAGACCGATATCTGTCATGCTTTGTGTCATAGTGATGGTCTTCTGACTGGGGAAGAGTAAAGGGCATCGATTGTGGCTATTGTGCAGACTGTTTTTATCAGTGGCGCCAGCCGTGGCATTGGCTTGGCAACCGCCTTACGTTTCTGTGATGAAGGGTGGCGGGTTATAACCTGTGCCAGGGGTGCTGTGTCTGTGCCGCGTCCCGGGGAATGGAGCGAGCACCTCTGTGCCGATTTATCCTGCCCTGATTCTGTCGAGCGTTTGGTGGAGCAGGTGCATTCGGTCTTGGGTGGTGATCCGTTGCATGCATTGGTCAATAACGCGGGGATCTCCCCTAAAACGCCTTTCCGTGAGCGTTTGGGGGTCCTGAATGGTGATCTCGATGGGTGGCGCTCTGTCTTCGAGCTTAACTTCTTCACCCCCCTGCGTTTGGCACGGGGGTTTGCTGCTGATCTGCACCGGGGGCAGGGTGCAATTGTCAATATTACCTCGATTGCAGGGCATGCTGTGCATCCCTTTGCCGGTTCTGCCTACTCCACAAGCAAAAGTGCCCTGTCGGGATTGACCCGGGAGATGGCGGCTGAAATGGCCCAATTGGGTATCCGGGTTAATGCTGTTGCCCCCGGAGAGATAAAAACAGAAATGGTGTCGAGCGAGTATGAGGCTCTGATTCCACGTATTCCGCTGGATCGTATGGGAACACCCGAGGATGTCGCCTCTTGTGTGTTTCGGCTTTGTTCGTCAGAGTTTGGTTATATAAATGGCAGCGAAATTTTTGTGACCGGCGGGCAGCACTTGTATTAAGTCTGCGCAGGCAAAAGGAGCTTTCGCATGCAGACAAACCCTATCATCCTGCCGTGGCGTGGTGTGGCACCCGTTCTTGACCCCACGGTTTTTGTCGCCCCGGGTGCCAGTGTGATTGGTGACGTGGTGATTGGTGCGGGATCTTCGGTTTGGTTCGGGGCTGTGGTGCGGGGGGATGTTCACCAGATCCGGATTGGGTGCCGCTCCAATATTCAGGATGGGACGGTTGTCCACGTCTCACGCGGGAAGTCTGGTACCGCTATAGGGGATGATGTTCTGGTCGGTCATAACTGTATTATCCATGCCTGTACCTTGCAAAGTCGCTCCTTCATAGGCATGGGGGCCGTTGTTATGGATTTTGCCGTGGTGGAAAGCGGGGCTATGGTTGCTGCCGGTGCCTTGGTACCCCAAGGGCGCAGGATACCGTCCGGGGAATTATGGGGAGGGAGTCCTGCCCGTAAAATGAGGGATCTGACGCCGGACGAGACAGACTTTATCGTCAGTCAGTGCGCGCATTACTCTGCACTGGGAAAAGAGTACAGGGAGATGATCGTCTCACTTTGAGAGACTCTCAGCCGGCACGGATGCGGACATATTGGCCCGGCGCGGGTTCAAGTGGTGTCAGTGGGCCCTGTCCGGGGTCTCTGGCCGGTACGTCTTCACCACTTTGTGGCTTGAGCCATGTCATCCAGTCCGTCCACCAACTTCCTTTGTGTTCCTTGGCTTTCTGCAGCCAGTCATCCGGTGTTTTGGCCTTCTGGCCGTTGGTCCAGTATGCATATTTACCGGCTGCCGGAGGGTTTATAACGCCGGCAATGTGGCCTGATGCTCCCAATACAAAGCGTACCTTCCCCGTGAAAATATGTGTTGCGGTATAGGTTGCTTTCCATGGGGCGATATGATCTTCGCGGCAGGACAGCATATAGACCGGGGTATCCACGCAGCGGAGGTTTATCGGTGTTCCCTTCAGGGTAATACCACCAGGTTTGACCAGATTGTTTTCCCTATACATGTTGTGCAGGTAGAAGCTGTGCATGGATGCCGGCATCCGTGTGGAATCGCTGTTCCAGTAAAGAAGATCAAAAGGAAACGGTTCCTTGCCAAGCAGGTAGTTGTTAACGACAAAAGACCAGATCAGCTCGTTGGAGCGCAGCATGTTAAAGCTGTTCGCCATGTCTGCGCCATCAAGGTACCCTGTCCTTGACATCTTGCTGTCCAGAACTTCCAGCTGCTCGTCATCAATAAACACGCTGATCTCACCGGGATCGGAAAAATCGGTCAGGGCTGCCAGAAGGGTGGCAGAGGCTACGCACTTGTTTTGCCCCCTGGCCTTGAGCCATGCTAATGTGCTTGCCAGCAGTGTGCCGCCAAGGCAATAGCCCAAGGCATGGATGGATTCCGTGTGTGTCTGGGCCTTGATTGCCTCTATTGCAGCCAGTGGGCCTTCGGTCATGTAATCTTCAAAAGACTTTGCCGCCAGATGTTCATCCGGGTTGACCCACGAGATGACAAAGACACTGAAACCCTGATCAACACACCATTTGACGAGGCTGTTGTTCTCTCTCAGGTCAAGAATGTAGTACTTGTTTATCCAAGGCGGAATAATAAGAAGGGGTACATGTTTCACAGTTTCTGTTGATGGCGCGTACTGAATAAGCTGGATAAGGTCATTCTGGAAAATAACCTGCCCCGGTGTGGATGCAACATTCCGGCCGATATCGAAAGCATTCTCGTCAGTCATTGAAATCCGGAGCCGCCCGCGCCCGCGTTCAAGATCAGACAGCAGATGCTCAAGGCCCTTGATCAGGTTCTCCCCGCCAGTCTCGGCTGTAATGCGAAGAACTTCCGGGTTGGTCAGAACAAAGTTGGAGGGAGCCATCGCGTCGACAAATTGGCGTGTGTAGAAGTCAACCTTGCGTGCTGACTGCTCATCAAGACCTTCAACATCCTTGACGGTGCTGCGGATCCAGCGCGCTGTCAGAAGATATGACTGTTTGATAAAGTCGAAGAGTTCGTTATTTTGCCATGCCTCGTCACGGAAGCGTTTGTCGTTCTTGTCAGGCTCTACCACGGGGGGGGCTTTTTCACCCATCATGCGCAAGGCCGTGTTCTGCCAAAGATTGACGTAGTCCTGCCAAAGAGACACCTGAGCTTCGACAAGCCTGGCGGGGTCGGCCATCAGGCGGGTTGTCATTTCCAAGAATGCACCGGCAATATTGAGAGGGTCGAGCGTATCTGGTTCTACATTTTCGGGATGACGCCGGATAAATTCCTGAATCAGGCGCTGGCTGCGTTCTGCAATATTGGACAAGGCCCGGGATATGTCCGTGGGGTCTGGGATCTGGGCGTCCGGGCGCGCTGGATGATCAGGGCTCTTGTCCGGCATGGGCTTTTTCTTTCCTGGGTCCTTGATCGTTCAGGTCTTGGTGATGGGTCACAAATCAGGCAGACGAAAGAGGAGGGCCCAGAAATCAGGATCTGGGGAAGGAACGAGAAGATACCATCATGAAGATAGTTTTTGTGAATTTCACTACCTTTCAGTAGATTGTTTTGCTTGGGAGTTATAATAAATCCGGGTGGGGTATGGAACGGGTTTCTGGCAAGGGGGTATTCAAGACATGTTCAGGGCCTTCTATGTGCATCTTTCTGTCATGTCTTGGTTTCTTGCTGTGCTGATCTGCTGCTTGGAAGTGGTTATGCCTGCCAAGGCTGACGGGACGAATCCGGACCTTGTACGTGATCAGGCTCATGAGTCTGAAGGGTTGGTCGCTGCTCCATCCCGCCCAGATTATTTACCGGGCAGGAAGAGAGAGCAGCCTTCAGAGCAAAAGATGCTTAGCGGTTCTGCTGTTAAGTCTGATGATTCTGTCGATACAGCGTCTCCCCCTGCTGTATCAAAGCCCGTTGATACTGTAAAAGCGGGGTCTGTTGCTGATAGTGTTGCTCCATCAGCAACCCCAAGTAATGGGGGCAAAGCCTTCGTGGCAAAGCCTGTCGTTGATACTCAGCCGGAATTTCCCGTTACTGTGCTTGTTGATTCTCAAGGCGTATCTGCTCTTCCACCTGGCAGGATGATCATTCCTGAAAGGATGGCCCAAGAGTCCGGGAAAGCTACGTTGGTGGCAACCATTGAATACCAGCCCGCATCTTTTTCTCTCGACCGCACAGGCCATGACATTCTGCGCCAAGTTGCACATCTCAGGCATCAGCGCGGGGCAGATGAGACCGTCCATGTGGTTGGTCACGCTGCATCTTATGGTACAGCCCTGCAGCGGGCTCGCAGCGTGGTCGATGTTCTACAAGCCCAGGGAATTCCTGCTACGGCTCTCCATGTATCGGCTATTGTCACAGCTGACAGGGAAAGTCATGAATCGGAGGTTTCTTTGGATGAAGGGGGGCGTTATACCCAGATCTGGTTTGGTTATTGATATTCTATGTTTTTCCTTTTTTTGTTATGAATGTTCCCGAAAATTGCTTTGATCGTATTTTGATCACTGGAAAGCTGTTTTCTGAAAAACAACTATCGCTTCCGTTTGTGTGACGCGGTAAACAGTGCAGTATCAAGTGCGCAGTTTTTTTTCCGGAACGGGACATGGACCAGGAATTTCATCGTATAAAACGCCTTCCGCCCTATGTTTTTGCTGAAGTCAACGCGATGAAAGCAAAAGCTCGTGCTGCCGGGGAAGATATTATTGACCTTGGCATGGGGAATCCCGACCAGCCGACGCCGCCCCATATCGTTGAAAAATTGATCGAAGCTGCCACTAATCCAAGGGCACACTGTTATTCGCAGTCCCGGGGTATACCTGGTCTGCGCAAGGCCTTGGCAGGGTATTACCGTCGTCGGTTTGATGTCAGCCTTGATTCCGAAGACGAGGTGATTGTCACCATCGGTTCCAAGGAAGGGCTTGCCAATCTGGCCCAAGCCATAACCAGCCCGGGTGACGTGATCCTGTCTCCGGATCCCAGTTATCCCATTCATGCCTTTGGCTTCATCATTGCCGGTGCAGCTGTGCGGTCAATACCCGCCTGTCCGGATGAAGAGTTTTTGCGCGCCTTGGAGCGTGGGGTACGCCACAGTGTTCCCAAGCCGGTTGCTGTCATCGTCAACTTCCCGTCCAACCCGACAGCAATGGTTGCAACGCTTGATTTTTATAAGGATATCATCGCGTTCTGTCGTAAGCATGACATCTTTGTGCTGTCCGATATTGCTTACTGTGAAATTTATTTTGACGGGAATCCCCCGCCATCCATCCTTCAGGTTCCGGGTGCAAAGGATGTGGCAGTGGAGTTTTCCTCCATGTCCAAGTCTTACAACATGGCGGGGTGGCGTATTGGCTTTGCTGCGGGGAATCCAAGGTTGATCAAGGCATTGGCCCGTGTCAAAAGTTACTTGGACTATGGTGCCTTTACACCCATTCAGGTGGCCGCCACAGCAGCCCTGAATGGTCCTCAGGACTGTGTGGAACAGATCCGCACTATGTACCGCCAGCGCCGTGATGTTTTGATAGAGGGGCTGCACCATGCAGGCTGGATGGTTCCCAGCCCGCCGGCTTCCATGTTTGCCTGGGCACCTATTCCACCCGCTTTCAGTCATCTCGGGTCTGTTGAATTTGCCAAGCTGCTGATGCAAGAGGCCAAGGTCGCGGTTGCTCCTGGCCTTGGTTTCGGGGAGCATGGCGATGGCCATGTCCGCATTGGCTTGGTTGAGAACAAACACCGGATCCGCCAGGCTGTCCGCAATATCAAGGGGTTTCTGCAACGCCAGGGTGTGGGCGTATCGCTGGAATCCGAGATCGGGCGCGTTATGGACCGTCCGGTTATATAAATTCCTCTTAATTTCCAAGGAGCTTGTTTTCTCGTGCCCAATTCCCTGAAGGTTGCTGTTGTAGGTCTTGGTACAGTTGGTGCGGAAACGATCAGGGTCTTGCAGAGAAATGCCCCGGTTATCGCGGCCCGTTGTGGGCGCCCGATAGAGGTTGTTGCGGTTTCTGCCAGAACCCCTGGCCGGGAACGCGGTTTTTCCATGGAAGGGATTACGTGGTACGACGACCCTGTGGCGTTGGTTTCCGAACACCATGTTGATGTCGTCTGCGAGCTGGTAGGCGGCGAAGATGGTGTAGCTGGACAGGTTGTCAGGGCAGCCTTGGGGCGTGGATACCACGTGGTTACGGCCAACAAGGCTTTGTTGGCTCACCATGGCGTTGAACTGGCTGCCCTTGCGGAAAAGAAGGGTGTTGCCTTGGGCTGGGAGGCTGCTGTTGCTGGTGGTATTCCTGTCGTCAAGGTCTTGCGGGAGGGGCTGTCTGCCAACCAGATCAACTGCGTTTATGGTATCCTGAACGGTACTTGCAATTATATCCTTACAAACATGCGCGAGACCGGACGGAATTTTGCGGATGTTCTTCTGGATGCCCAGAAGCTGGGATACGCGGAAGCAGATCCATCTTTTGATGTCGATGGTGTTGATACAGCTCATAAGCTTGCCATTCTCACCAGCCTTGCATTTGGTACACGTACGGACTTTGATGCCATTTATGTCGAGGGTATTCGTTCGCTGACAGCCATGGATATAGCCTTTGCTGACGAGCTGGGATACCGCATCAAGCTGCTGGGAATTGCCCGGGCCACAGATCGTGGTATCGAGCAGAGGGTACATCCGTGCTTGGTTCGCAAGGATGCCCCCATTGCTGCCGTAGAGGGTGTTTTTAATGCCGTTGTCGCCGAGGGTCAGTTTGTCGGGCGCTCGGTCCTGGAGGGCAGGGGTGCCGGTGGTGGTCCGACCGCTTCTGCTGTGGTGGCTGATTTGATGGATATTGCGGCGGGGCGTGTTGGTCCTGTCTTTGGTGTTCCGGTGTCTGATCTTGTGCCTTTGCCGGAGTGGACCATGGAAGCCCGCAAGGGTGCTTATTATGTGCGTCTGATGGTCGAAGATCTGCCGGGTGTTTTTGCCGAGATTGCTGCAGCCTTGCGTGATGCCAAGGTTTCGATGGAAGCGGTCGTCCAGAGAGGTCGTGCGCCGGGTGAAGCGGTGCCGGTGGTCATGATCCTCCATGAGACGGTGGAGGCTGCCTTGAATGAAGCGTTGCGCCGGATCCGTATCATTGCAGCTGTTGTTGAGCCTCCGCAGGTTATCCGCATTGAATCCTTCTGACATTCTTTTGCCGGAATTCTTGCGGCATAGTTCTGTTTTGTTGATCACGGGTGAGCGGAGCCGGTGTTATGGCTGATACATCACGTACATCGGTTCCCGGGTTGGAACGGAATCTGGCACTGGAAATGTGCCGGGTTACCGAAGCGGCGGCTCTTTCAGCATCCCGCTGGATGGGGTGTGGCAACGAAAAGGCCGCAGACCAAGCTGCTGTTGACGCCATGCGTCGTGCCCTCAATTCCATTCTTTTTGACGGAACCGTTGTGATTGGAGAGGGAGAGCGCGACGAAGCGCCTATGCTCTATATCGGGGAGAAAGTCGGGCAAGGGCAGGGGCCTAAAGTCGATATTGCATTGGATCCGCTTGAAGGGACCACAATTGTTGCAACCGGAGGAGCCAACGCGCTGGCTGTTGTTGCCTGTGCTGAACATGGGGGTTTTCTCAATGCTCCTGATGTTTACATGGACAAGATAGCGGTTGGGGCAGGTCTCCCGGATGATCTCGTCGATCTTGATGCAACGCCACAGGATAATCTGGAAGCCTTGGCATCTGCCAGGAAGGCATCGGTCTCGGACTTGGTTGTATGTATTCTTGATCGCCCACGTCACAAGGACTTGATCAGAGCTGTGCGGGAAGCCGGTGCACGCATTACCCTGATCCCGGACGGAGATGTTTCGGGTGTGATCGCAACAGCAACGCCGGGGTCTGGCGTTGATATGTATATTGGCAGCGGTGGTGCCCCGGAAGGTGTCTTGGCTGCTGCGGCCTTGCGCTGTATTGGCGGCCAGATGCAGGGGCGACTTTTGTTCCGGAACGATGATGAGCGTGCGCGTGCCGCCCGTTGGGGTATTACGGATCTCGATCGCAAGTATGGCCTTGCCGATATGGCCAAGGGGGACGTTATGTTTGCCGCAACAGGGGTAACGGATGGTGCCATGTTGCGTGGTGTGCAGCGGTGGTATAACGGGGCGCGGACACATTCGTTGGTTATGCGTTCGCGTTCCGGAACGGTCCGTTGGGTTGAGGCCTTGCATAATTTTGATCGCAAGGTAGGCTTTCTGCCTGTCGATATGTAGGACGCGCGAGAGAAAACCATGGTTGCATTTCTGGATGTGGAGCGGTCATTGGCTGGCCGTCGGTGGTGTCTGCGTGCCGGTGACGAGCGCCATGCTGAAACCATCAGCCAGCGTTTCGGGCTTCCTGGTATTGTTGGTCGCATGCTGGCTGCGCGAGGTGTTGATGTGGATGCAGCGCCCTTGTTCCTCAATCCAACCTTGAAGGCTCTTTTGCCGGATCCTCTCCATCTGAAGGGCATGACACAGGCGGTAGAGCGTTTGTGCTCTGCTATCAGGGAAGGTGAAACGGTTGCCATATTTGGTGACTATGACGTGGACGGGGCTACCTCATCTGCTTTGCTGCTGCGTTTCTTGCGGACACTTGGCCTGCAACCCGTTCTTTATATTCCCGATCGTATTGCCGAGGGATATGGACCCAACACCGCTGCCATGCTTGCGCTCAGGGAGCGCGGTGTCGATCTGGTGATAACAGTTGATTGTGGAACAACAGCGTTTGAGCCGCTTCAGGCTGCAGCGACCGCGGGTCTTGATGTTATTGTGGTCGACCATCACGAGGCAGAGCCGACCTTGCCTGAAGCGGTGGCGGTTATTAACCCCAAGCGTCTGGATGACCCCAGCGAGCACAAGCATCTGGCTGCTGTTGGTGTGGTTTTTCTGTTGATTGTTGCCGTCAACCGTGCGCTGCGTCAGCAGGGTTGGTACAGCAGTTCATCCCGGCTCGAGCCTGATTTGATGACATGGCTCGATATTGTTGCCCTTGGTACGGTTTGCGACGTGGTCCCCCTTGTCGGGGTCAATCGGGCCTTGGTTACGCGTGGGCTGGAGGTGATGGGGCGTCGCGGTAATGTCGGTTTGGTAGCTTTGGCCGATGTGGCAAAGATCACCGAAACTCCGACAGCGTTTCATCTGGGGTATCTTCTGGGGCCACGTGTTAATGCCGGTGGGCGTGTAGGACAAGCAGATCTTGGGGCCAAGCTTCTGGCGTGTGACGATCCCGCCGAGGCTGGCGTTCTGGCCTTGCGTCTGCACGAGTATAATGCAGAGCGTCAGGATATAGAGGCTGCTGTCCTGTTCGAGGCCATCGAACAGGCAGAGAGTCGCACAAACACGGATGATCCGCTGGTTATGGTGGTCGGAGAAAACTGGCACCCCGGTGTTATTGGTATTGTCGCGGGGCGTTTGAAGGAGCGCTATAATCTGCCTGTTTGCGTGGTTGCGCTTGATGGGGGGATGGCCAAGGGATCAGGGCGCTCCGTTGTTGGCTTGGACTTGGGACGAGCGGTTCTTGCTGCTCGTGAAGCCGGCCTTTTGGAAGCCGGTGGTGGTCATGCCATGGCGGCGGGTTTTTCCCTGAAAGCAGAGCGTTTAGACCAATTCCGTCAGTTTCTGGCTGACAGGTTGGCAAGCCAGCTGAGAGAGGGGGGCTTGTCATCCGTTCTTGAGGTTGATGGTGCTGTAGATATTCGTGCGGCCACGCCTGATCTTTTGCAGACCGTCGAGAAAGCTGGTCCGTTCGGAGCGGGTAATGAACCGCCCAAATTTGTTGTGCCCTCTGCCCGTATTATTCGTGCAGATGTTGTCGGGCAAGGTCATGTGCGGATGACCCTGACCGGTGCATGTGGCGGGCGCCTGAAGGCCATTGCTTTCCGCAGCGTTGATACCGATCTTGGTGTTGCTCTGCTCAATGCCCAAGGGACAGCGTACCATCTGGCCGGGTCCCTGCGTCTGGATACGTGGCAGGGGCGGAATGAGTGCCAGCTGGTTGTCGAGGATGCGGCACCGGCCTGAGAAAAGAGAAAGGGGAAGCGCGATCATGCTTCCCCTTCTGGATAGTGTTCGTGCGTTCGATCAGAGTGAGCGCTCGATGATCTTCTTCTTGATATCGGCAATGGCTTTGGCTGGGTTTAAGCCTTTCGGGCACGTATTGGTACAGTTCATGATCGTGTGACAGCGATACAGCTTGAACGGGTCTTCCAGCGCGTCCAAGCGTTTCCCTGTTGCCTCATCACGGGAATCATTAATCCAGCGTGCAGCCTGCAGCAACACCGCAGGTCCCAGGTAGCGATCACCATTCCACCAGTAGCTGGGGCAGGACGTGGAGCAGCAGAAACACAGGATGCATTCCCACAGTCCATCAAGCTTCTCCCGGTCTTCTGGAGACTGGAGGCGCTCCCCGTTCGGGGGAAAGGGGGTATCAGCCTGCATCCAGGGTTCTATGGAGGCATACTGGGCATAGACGTGGGTCAGGTCCGGCACCAGATCCTTGACCACAGGCATGTGCGGCAACGGGTAGATCTTTACGTCACCTGCGACATCAGCAATAGGTTTCAGGCATGCTAGTGTATTTGTGCCGTCGATGTTCATGGAACATGAGCCACAGATACCTTCCCGGCAGGAGCGACGGAGGGTTAGTGTCGAGTCAATCTCATTCTTTATTTTCAGCAGTGCATCCAGAACCATTGGGCCGCACGCATCAAGATCAATCTCGAAGGTGTCCAGTCTCGGGTTCTGCCCGCTGTCCGGATCATAGCGATAAATCCGGAAGGTCTTGACGTTCTTGGCACCAGCCGGGGCCTTGACAGTTTTTCCTTCAGTAACCCGGCTGTTGGCAGGTAGGTTGAATTCAACCATGGTGTTTTCCCTTTCAGCCAGCGCGCTCAGTAAACGCGCTTTTGCGGCTTGATATACTCAACCTCGTTCGACAGCGTGTAGGTATGCACCGGCCGATAGTCCAAGCGGACAGAGTATTTCTCGTCAACATAAGCCAGCGTGTGCTTCATCCACGTCTGGTCATCGCGTTCCGGGTAATCTTCGTGGGCATGCGCCCCGCGTGATTCTTTTCGGGCCTCGGCAGAAACCATTGTGGCATTGGCGCAGGCCATAAGATTTTCAAGCTCCAGCGCCTCGATCAGGTCGGTATTGAAAATCAGCGAGCGGTCGGTAATGCCCATATCCGGCATGGTGCCTGCGATTTTCTTCAGGTTGCCCACGCCTTCTTGCAGGGATTTGGAGGTGCGGTACACAGCTGCATCCATTTGCATGGCTTTTTGCATGTCAAGGCGAATATCAGACACGCGACGCGGCCCTTTTGCGTGACGCACGCGATCCAGACGGTCCAGCGCATTCTGTCCGGCATCGGCGGGCAGTGGCTTGTGCTTGGATCCCGGCTTTATCAGCTCTGCTGCCCTGTGTGCTGCGGCGCGCCCAAAGACAACAAGATCCAGCAAGGAGTTTGTACCAAGCCGGTTTGCCCCGTGAACGGAAACGCAGGCGGCCTCTCCGACAGCCATCAAGCCCCCGCACAGGTTATCCGGGCTTCCCGCTTTGGGGCGCACAACCTCGCCAGTGTAGATCGTTGGGATGCCGCCCATGTTATAGTGTACGGTTGGCAGAACCGGGATCGGCTCACGCGTGGCATCAACCCCGGCGAAAATTTTGGCGGTTTCTGTAATGCCGGGCAGGCGTGCATGCAGAACATCAGCACCCAGATGTTCCAGATGCAGGAAAATATGGTCCTGCTCTTTTCCAACACCCCGTCTTTCGCGGATTTCCATGGTCATGGCGCGGGATACGACGTCGCGTGATGCCAGATCCTTGGCCGTTGGTGCATAACGCTCCATAAAACGGTCGCCGCCGGAGTTTGTCAGATAGCCGCCCTCTCCACGGGCACCTTCTGTAATCAGGCAGCCTGATCCATAAATGCCGGTGGGGTGGAACTGGACAAATTCATGGTCCTGAAGAGGCAACCCGGCGCGGGCAACCATGCCATTTCCGTCTCCGGTACAGGTGTGGGCGGATGTACAGGAGAAATAGGCACGGCCATATCCCCCGGTTGCCAATACCGTCTGGTGTGCCCGGAAGCGGTGGATGGCACCGGTTGCCATGTCGAGTGCGACAACGCCCAGACATTCTCCACTGGATGGATCCATGATCAGATCAAGGGCAAAATATTCAACAAAGAACTCTGCCTTGTGCTTCAGGCTTTGCTGGTACAGCGTATGCAGAATGGCGTGGCCGGTCCTGTCCGCAGCAGCGCAGGCCCGTTGTACCGGGGCCTTGCCAAAATCACGCATATGGCCGCCGAAGGGACGTTGGTAGATCTTGCCTTCGGGAGTACGCGAAAAGGGAACCCCGAAGTGCTCCAGCTCGTGGACAGCAGGTATAGCCTCGCGGCACATGTATTCAATGGCATCCTGGTCGCCCAGCCAGTCTGATCCTTTGACTGTGTCGTACATATGCCATTCCCACTTGTCCTCGGCCATGTTGCCCAAGGCAGCGCCGATGCCGCCCTGTGCGGCAACAGTATGTGAGCGCGTAGGAAAAACCTTGGTGATGCAGGCCGTCTTCAGCCCGGCAGCCACCATGCCGAATGTGGCGCGCAAACCAGCCCCGCCTGCGCCGACAACAACAACATCATACGTGTGGTCAATAAAGGTATATGCAGCCATCAGCCCCGGCCTCCCATTGCAATCATCAGCACCGAAACAACAGAAAAGATGCCGAACAAGACTGCAAGCAGTTTGGTAACAATAATTCCGGCAACCTTTGCCGCATTACAGTGGACGTAGTCTTCAAACACCACCTGAAGGCCCAGTTGGGCGTGGTGAAAAACGGCAACCAGAAGCGCAATCAGCAGCGTTGCATTGAGCGGCGAAGATAGCCAGCCCCGCATCGCTGCATGGTCGGCCCCTACGTGTGATGCCAGCGAGGCAACAAACCAGAAAACGAGGGGGATCATGGCAACCGCCGTGACACGTTGCTGCCACCAGTGGTGTGCACCCTCGTGGGCAGATCCAAGCCCGCGGGCCCGGGAAAGTGGAGTGCGCAAGGTCATGGTATTTTCAACTCCCTGTCCGGCTCAGTGCATCATGCCTACGCCCCAGGCCAGGGCGGTCAGGGCAATAGAGGCAATGAGAACAACAATGCCGGAACCCCGTATTTCATGAATTTCGAAAAGCTTGCCGGCATCCCAGAACAAGTGCCGGATACCGTTACATACGTGGTAAAACAGCGCAAAGCTCCATCCTGCAAGCAGGAGCTTGCCCAGAGGAGAACCAATCAGGGCTGCCGCGTGGGCATAGGCATCAGGGCCCGATGCCGCGGCCCACAGCCAGTACATTAGCAGGGCGGTTCCTGCGATCAGGGCAACGCCGGTAATGCGATGGCTGATGGACATCGCCATGTGCAGCCTGAAGGCATAAATCTGGAGGTGCGGGGATACTGGTCTGGTATCAGCTTTCATGGCCCAAGCCTCTTGCGGGGTTTCCCTGCCGGAGCGCAATACCCTGGATGCGCATGGTGCGGAAAATTTCTGGTTTACGGTGCGTCGGTGATGTAGCTCTTCGTCTCGTTTCTTGTCAATGATTGGAACAGTTTCCAAAGGATTGTCCGGTATCGTGCCCCAGACACGGGGCTTCTGCAATCCAAAGCCCCGGTATCATCCGCCTTGCTACGGTGTGAAAGCCCATTTCCATGACCTGAATGGCAGAAAGGCTGGGTAATTGGTGCCTTGGGCAGGAGGAGGCAAAGGGCTGTACAGACAACTTTGTTGTTGGCTCAAGGGTTGACATATACGCCCCAATAGACAGATTCGCCCCTTTGCTGTGTTGACCATTACCGGAGAGACCATGACCGTCAGCATCGATATGGGCCGGACGCAGACGGGAACCCCTGCTTTTCTTGATCTGGAAGAGCTGCTTGCAACACGTTTGCTGGTGCAGGGAAACTCGGGATCGGGGAAGTCACACCTGTTACGCCGTTTGGTAGAGCAGGCGGCCAGTCATGTCCAGCAGGTTATTATTGACCCTGAGGGTGATTTTGTAACCCTGTCCGAACGTTTTGGGCATGTTGTGGTGGATGCGGCCGAGCATTCCGAGAATGGCCTGCAGAAAGTGGCCGGCCGGGTCCGCGAACATCGCGTTTCCGTTGTCCTGACCTTGGAGCACCAAGAAACAGAACGGCAGCTGCGGTCGGCTGCAGCCTTTCTTGGGGGGCTTTTTGATTCAGATAGAACGTTCTGGTATCCGGCTCTGGTTGTTGTTGATGAAGCGCAGCTGTTTGCGCCATCTGCAGCGGGAGAAATATCGGATGAGGCCCGCAAGGTGTCCCTTGGGGCGATGACCAACCTGATGTGTCGGGGGCGTAAACGGGGCCTTGCCGGGATTATTGCAACCCAGCGCCTTGCCAAGCTGGCCAAGAATGTTGCCGCCGAGGCTTCAAATTTTTTGATGGGGCGGACCTTCCTGGATATCGATATGGCACGTGCCGCAGATCTTCTGGGGATGGAGCGGCGCCAGGCCGAGATGTTCCGTGATTTGCAGAGGGGGCAGTTTATTGCGCTTGGTCCGGCGCTTTCCCGTCGTCCCTTGCCCATCCGTATCGGTGCGGTCGAGACTTCGGGCCGCTCTTCCAGCCCGCGTCTTTTGTCTCCACCTCCTTCGCTGGGAGAGCAGGCCCGCGATTTGCTGATGGCTTCCGAAGGGCATGATATTCGGCCTGTGTCTTGTGTGCGGATTACCCCTGTGATGACGGAGCCTACCCCTCCGATATCAGACATGCCGTTGGCGCGTGCCCAAGATGAGGGGCAAGAGATTCTGTCGTCTGTTCTTGTCGAAGCTGGAGAAGCTGACTCCCTTCCAGCCCCTTGTCCTGTTGCTGCACCGGCTCCGGTCCAGGCAGTCAAGCCTATCGCTGAAATTGGACAGAGCGCTTTTTACGACATGGTGCTCCGCGATCTATTGTCTGATGACGATGCGCCCTATCGTTCAGTCGCCGTCCTGTATCAGGATTTCCTGGTCCGCTGTCGTAGTCATGGCGCCAGCGGTCGGGGCCTTGATCTTCCTGGCTTCCGGCGCCGTCTGGCTGTTGTGCGGGCCGGGTTGACCGAGCGTTGCATGCCGGAAGAGGATTGGAATCGTGTGATGGCGGCCGCAGATCTGATTCCTGAAGATTTACGGGCGTTGTTCCTGATGTTGGCCAAGGCCGCATTTGAGAAGGGCCCTTGTCCGTCCGATGCGGATATTGCCAAGGCCAGGGGCAGCCGGTCATCCCGTCGCGCCCGTGGCTTGTTAAGCCATCTGGAGGAGCAAGGCGTGATTGTCATTCGTGACGATGTGTATGGAAACAGGGCGATTGCACTGCCGGGTCTTGGTTGGGAAACTGCACCGGGGCATCCGGATGCTGTAGACGCTTAGGCAGCACCTGCCATCGTGTGAGATGACAGGTGCTGCATTAGGTCTACTTCTTACGTGTTCCTGACTTTGCCGTTTTGCTTTTGGCGATCACTGCTTTTTTCTTTGTCTCTTTTTTTGCCTTTGCAGCTTTCTTGGTTTTGTCACTTGACCCACCTTCTTTCAGGCCAAGTGCCTTGGCAACGCCAGCCCCGTAGTCTGGATGCACTTTCTTGAAGAGGGCAATCTGGCGCTTTTGGATATCCTTGGATATTCCGTCCATATCAGCAGCAATGTTCTGGTACAGCCTTTCTCTTTGCCCCTTGTCGAACAGCTCGAACAAGGCGCGTGGTTGGCTGTAGTAATCTGTATCCTCGCGATGGTTCCAATGATCCGCATCGCCTTCAATTTTCAGCGGGGGTTCGGCATGTTCCGGATGTTCATTCCAGTATCCGAAGCTGTTCGGCTCATAGGTCACGCGCCCGGAGTTGATGTTGTCAACGCGCATGGGTCCATCCCGGTGGTAGATCCCATGTGCCGGGCAACGTGATGCATTGACCGGGATTTGATGGTGGTTGACACCCAGCCGGTAGCGTTGTGTGTCCCCATAGGAGAAAAGCCTGCCCTGTAGCATCTTGTCCGGCGAGAACCCAATGCCGGGCACAACATCAGCCGGGTTGAAGGCTGCCTGCTCCACTTCTGAAAAGTAATTTTCAGGATTGCGGTTCAGTTCGAGCTCGCCGACCTCGATCAGGGGATAATCTTTGTGAGGCCAGACCTTGGTCAGGTCAAAAGGATTGAAGCGATATTTGGCCGCGTCCTTTTCCGGCATGATTTGTACACAGAAACGCCAGCGCGGGAATTTGCGGTTTGAAATGGCATCGTACAGGTCGCGTTGAGAGCTTTCGCGATCCTGCCCGATCAGGGTAGCTGCTTCTGTGGGGTCCAGGTTCTGGATGCCTTGCCGTGATTTCAGATGGAATTTGACCCAGAAACGCTGCTTTTTGGCATTGATGAAGCTGAATGTATGGCTGCCAAAGCCATGCATATGACGATATGAACGGGGGATGCCACGATCGCTGAAATCTATGGTCAACTGGTGCAGGCTTTCAGGCAGGTGGGAGAAAAAGTCCCATTTCCATGTGGCATTGCGCAGGTTGGTATGTGGATCACGCTTTACCACGTGATTGAGGTCGATAAACTTGAGCGGGTCGCGCAGATAAAAAACAGGTGTGTTATTGCCTACCAGGTCCCAGTTTCCATCCTCAGTATAGAACTTGATGGCAAATCCCCGGATATCACGTTCAGCATCGGCGGCACCGCGTTCCCCTGCAACGGTCGAGAAGCGTATGAACAGGTCGGTTTTCTTGCCAACCTTGGAAAAGATCTTCGCCTTGGTGTATTTGGTGATGTCCTTGGTAACGGTAAAGGTGCCATAGGCACCTGATCCCTTGGCATGCATCCGGCGCTCGGGGATAACTTCACGGTCGAAGTGCGCCATCTTTTCCAGGAACCATACATCCTGCAACAGGAGTGGCCCCCGGGGGCCTGCGGTCATGCTGTTCTGGTTGTCGGTAACCGGTGCGCCGGCTTTTGTGCGTAAGCGGCGATGTGATGTCGGTGTACTGGCCATGGATTCTTCCCCCCGAAATCCAGATTGTGTTCTAGAGCGGTAGTGAGAATGAGCGAGGCCATGACGGATGCAAAGAGGTGACAACAGCTGCTAAAATTCATGGAACGTACAGCCATGACTTCTTTTTATGATGCCGATAGTTATAAGATGTTACCCCATGGCGTCATCTTAGCAAATTTTCTGTTCGGAGATATACCGGTTCATTCTGGTGCTGTGAGCGCAACACGGTGCGGTACTGGAAAGATCGGTCTCGATGTTTTGTGCGATGCAGGTTTGTTCTTCAGGGGTGTTTTTTGGGCATGTTTCCTCCTGTCCGTAGTATCGTATCTGTGCAGTCGCATGTAGCCTATGGCCATGTCGGCAATGCTGCGGCTGTCTTTCCCTTGCAGCGCATGGGATTTGAGGTGTGGCCCGTTCATACATGTCAGCTGTCCAGCCGTCTTGGTTATCCCGATGTCCGCGGCGATATTTTTCGTCCGGCGCATGTCCGCGATGTTTTGTCGGGCCTGGAGGGGAATGGCATTCTTGGGCAATGCTCTGCCATGATATCGGGTTTTCTCGGACGCGCTGCGCTGGGAAAGGTCATTGCCAAGGCCGTTGGTCGTATGCGTGATTCCAACCCGGAAAGCTTGTATGTCTGTGATCCTGTGATGGGAGATGACAATGCTTCCGGAACCGGGGTCTTGTATGCACCTGCGGATATTCCAGCCTTCTTTGCTGATTATTTGGTGCCAATGGCTGATGTTGTGGTTCCAAACCGTTTTGAGTTGGCTCTCCTTGCCGGCCTGGATGTTCGTACAGTTGAAGATGCCTTGAAGGCAGCCAAGGCTGTTATTGGACGGGGGCCCCGTCTTGTGGTCACGACCAGCCTTCCTTTGCCTGATCTTGGCGAGATTGGTTGCCTGGCTGTAACTGCTGCGCAGGCTTGGTTGGTTCGTGCCGAACGTATTCCCGTCAAGGCCAGTATGCACGGAACCGGTGATATCTTCACCGCATTATTGACCGGTGCCTTGTTACATGATGTGCCGGTTCCTCAGGCCATGGCGCATGCGGCATCCTCGCTGCATGCCATTATTAAAGAGACCGTTCGTCGGGAAGAGGCGGAGCCACAACTGATTGTATGCCAAGAATATCTTCTGACACCCCCATACCTGTTTGATGCTGAAATTCTTGCGTAGTATGTGCTTGTTTTAGGCCGATACAGCATCGGATGTCTGAGACGCTGCTGTATCGGCGGCAGCGGATGGGTCGCGCAGCACATAGCCACGTCCCCAGACTGTTTCGATGTAATTGTCCCCGTCGGATGCTACGGCAAGTTTTTTACGCAGTTTGCAGATGAAAACATCGATAATTTTCAGCTCTGGTTCATCAATGCCATTGTAAAGATGGCTGAGAAATTGGTCCTTGGTGAGTGTCGTGCCCTTGCGGAGAGCCAGAAGCTCAAGAATACCGTATTCCTTGACCGTCAGGTGTACGGGATTGCTGTCGATCGTGACGGTATGGGCATCCAGATTGACGCACAGGCGTCCGGTTCGAACAACGGACTGGGAGTGACCCTTTGAGCGTCGCACGATTGCCTGAATGCGCGCGATCAGTTCTGAGCGGTCGAATGGCTTTGTCAAATAGTCATCGGCACCGCTGCCAAGCCCGCGGACTTTTCTGTCTGGTTCGTCAAGGCCGGACAGGATCAGGACGGGTGTTTCAATCCGCGCAGCTCGCAACTGCCGGATGACATCCATTCCGTCCATGTCCGGGAGGACCAAGTCGAGCAAGATGATGTCATAGTCGTAGAGCTTGCCGATTTCCAGACCATCTTCGCCCAAGTTGGTGGAATCAACAACCCACTGCTCTTTACGAAGCATGAGTTCGATACTCTGCCGGGTGGCTGTATCGTCTTCTACGACAAGAACGCGCATGGGGCACCCTCATGCTCTGCGCAGATGTCTTGATCCCTGTTCTTTGAATCCGGACATCCGATTAACCCGACATTAACGATAGAGTGATTGATTGTTACGTGCAAGCACCAAGTGTCTGTGTGCCCGTAGTGTAACAGGACACAGTGTCTTGTGATTCATGGCGGAAAGATCCTCGTATGCCCATACCGATAAGCAATCTGCTGACAGACATTGCTCGCTTGCCTGATTACAGACTTTTTGGTCGCGTGGTTGCTGTGCAGGGGCTTCTGGTCGAAGTTGGTGGTATACAAACATCTGTCTCAGTCGGTGACCGTGTGATGCTCACAAGGCGGGACCAGCACATGGTGCCTGGTGAGATTGTCGGTTTTCGCGATGGTCGGGCTCTGCTGATGCCTTTTGGGACCTTGGACGGGATAGGTTTGGGGGCTTGTGCCGAGGTAATGGCTGCCGCTCCGGCTGTCTATCCGCATGAATCCTGGCTGGGGCGTGTCATAACCGCTATGGCTGAGCCTGCTGACAGTTTGGGGCCTTTGTTGTCGGGCCCCGTTGCCTATCCGGTCCGGGCCTCGCCGCCACCGGCTCATGCACGACAGAGAGTAGGGGGGAAGCTGGACCTTGGTATTCGGTGCCTGAATGCCTTCACAACGTGCTGCGTTGGCCAGCGTATGGGGATTTTTGCTGCGTCCGGCGTGGGGAAATCCTCTGTTATGTCCATGATGGCCAAGTACTCATCAGCTGATGTGATTGTTTGTGGGCTTATAGGAGAGCGTGGGCGTGAGGCCCGGGAGTTCATAGAAGATGATTTGGGGCCTGAAGGTTTGGCCCGCTCTGTTGTTGTGATTGCCACGTCTGATGAGCCCCCTTTGATCCGGCGGCAGGCAGCCTATCTGACCATGACGGTGGCAGAGTATTTCCGGGACAAGGGTGCCGAGGTCCTCTGTTTGATGGATAGTGTGACCCGTTTTGCCATGGCCCAGCGCGAGATCAGCCTTTCTGCGGGAGAGCCACCCGCCAGCAAGGGGTATACGCCAACCGTTTTTGCTGAATTGCCCAAGTTGCTGGAGCGTGCTGGCCCCGGAGGTCCCGGGCAAGGCAATATAACCGGTCTGTTCACAGTTCTGGTTGAGGGAGATGATCATAACGAGCCTGTCTCGGATGCTGTGCGCGGTATTCTGGATGGGCACGTTGTGTTGGAGCGGTCCATCAGCGAGAGAGGTCGCTATCCTGCCATGAACATTCTGCGATCCGTTTCCCGGACCATGCCTGGCTGCAACACGGAATGGCAAAACCAGTTGGTTTCCCGTTGCCGCCGGATTGTGTCTGTTTATGAGGATATGAGTGAACTGATACGCCTTGGTGCCTACAAAGATGGATCCAATGCGGAAGTGGACGAGGCGATAGCCCTGTATCCCCGTATAGAAGCCGTGCTGGGTCAGGGAAAGACTGAGTCCGCAACGCTGGACCAAACGTATACGGCCTTGGCCGAGGCCGTGGGGTTTAAGATGGCAGCTGAGAGCAGATAAGAAGGGGGGCTGTTATGTCGCGTACCCTGAAGGGTCTTGTGCGTCTGCGTAAGTGGGATGTGGATGAGAAACGTCGTTTTCTGGCGCGTCTCATCGCTTCTGAGGAGCAGCTTATTGCTTTGCTGCTTGCTCTGGAAGAGCAGGGGATCAAGGAGCGTCATGCGGCAGCGGCTGATCCCTTGGGTGCCGGTCTGACTTATGGTGGTTATGTGCGCTGGGCCAAGGAGCGCCGTGAGACTCTTGAAAAAACCCTGAAAGACCTTCGCCGGCAGATCAGTGCTGCCCGTGACACGCTGGCCGAGGCATTCAAGGAACTAAAGACCAGTGAAATTGCCGAGGACAACCGTATCGGGCGTGAGACATCCATGCGTGAACGCCAGGAACGTGCCCTGCAAGATGATATTGGTCTTGAGATTTATCGCCGTCGTGGGGGGCGGACCAGTTTATTGACCCGTAAGTAACTCTGTGGTTGGAATTGCCAGTGTGGGACCGTGAGCATCTGGATCATTCAGCATAATAACGCGACGGCTCTTCAGGTTCAGGGCCTCCAGATCCTTGCGGAACAATACGTCAAACCGGGTCTTCAGGGTTCCACTAGCCAAGATGCGGCCCATCCCGGATTCCAGGCGCTCTTTTAGTTTGTCTTCACCGACTGACACGTAAAGCCACATAGCAATCGGGGTTCGGACCAGCAGTGTTTGTTCGATCGCCAGATTCGGGTATATCTGCTTGTAGTGATCAAGCTCACGCATGACTTCGTAGACGCTACGGGACAAATAATCCACCCGACCTATAGACAGGAGATTATACAGGCCATCCAGATCAGGCCACAGAGTCACGGGCAAATCATTACCTATGAAAATTTTGCTTATATGCCAGTTCCGGCCAGAGGCAACGGGGAAGGCAGCAAGATCATTCAGGGTCTTGACGCCGGAAAACTTGTTTTGCTCACCGGCCCGTATAATAGCAACTCGGTATCCCAGAAGACCCCGGTCCGCAACGTGACTGACCCGCATGAACCGTTTGTCACTGATCGTGCAGCTGGGGAGAAGAGCAACATTGATCAGCCCTCCCTTTTCAAGCTCCGTTTCCAGTCGTGTTCGATCCGAGACCCTGGATTCCAGAACCAATTTCCATGGACCAAAGTCTTGCTCTGTCGCTTGTAGAGCCATCTTCAGGACCTCTACAGACCAGGCAAAGCGGGGATCATCCGGGTTTTCCGGGGCAGGTGTCCGCACTTCTATAGGCTCTTGCGCCAGGCAGGGGCCAGATACAGGAAGCAGCGCAAGCATTAGCGCAACCATTGCCAACCTCAACATCCGCCATACCTGACAGGGACTGATGGTCTGGAACATGTGCGCTCACCCTTTGTCATGCGATAGAGTGTTGACTGGGTATTCTAGTATTCAGGAAGACCACAGTGAGTATCGCAAATATACTCACGCAAAACCAGCATACTTGACCAAGATGTGTCACCGGGATCTTTGGCCTTATCTCAGATAGAATTGTATCGGAGAGACAAGCTCCAGAACAGAGCTTTCCGTTCCGGGCGGAGGGGGAGGAAGAGGGCTTGCGCGCCTTACAAGATCCAGGCCTTCCTGATCCAGAAGCGGGAAGCCCGATGATTCTTCCAGGGCCACGGACAAAACATCCCCCGTTCTGGCAATCCTGAACCGGATAACAACCGTGCCTTCCTGATAGCGTGCTTTTGCAAGGCGGGGGTAATGCTTATGGCGTTCAAGATGTGACAGGATCTGGCCATGCCAGAGCGACATCTTGGCCGCAGCAGAGCTGTTGGGCTGCGTTATGACGCTGGTATTGGAAGAAGATGCTTGTTGGCTTGCCGTATCCTGCGACTGGTCCTGTTGTACCGGGTTCTGTTCCGTATGTAATGCGGCAGACTTGGGATTGGTCCTGCGGCGGCGCGTTTCTGTCCTAGGGGCCGGCTTGGGTAGCATCACTTCTGCTGCCTGAACGGGTTGCAGCTTTTGTTCTTGTTGGTGTGGTTCTTCTAACGCACGAGATAGTGGTGCAGAGGTTGACGGTGCTGGTACCATGTCAACAAGCAAAGTTTGCCCTGTGACAAAGCCTGCTGTCGGCTCTGGTGTGATCCAGGTCCCCAGTGCGGCAGCAACAAGAAGGCCGTGAGCCAGAAGTACAGTACCAAGACAGCTCGCCCAGCGATTGAAGGACTCTGGCTCCCATGGCAAGGATGCTGTGTGCTTCCTCACGGATTTTGTCCTCCCTCCACCCCGGTCAGGGCAATTTTCAGATATCCATTGTCCCGCAGTACATTCATGACGGCCATGACTGTTCCGTAATTCACCGCCTTGTCTGCCATAAGAAAAATACGCTGTTCACGGTTTTGACCGGTTTGTGCGTCCAGTACTGTGGGGAGCGTGGTGGTGGACAGTGTCTCGTGCCCCAGAAGAAGGTTCCCGTCGCGGGTCACTGTCAGAAAGACGGGATTGTCTTGTCTAGGTGTTGGTATTGCGGTTGAGGATGGCAGATCAACGGGTATGTCAACGGTCGACAGGGGGGCGGCTACCATGAAGACGACCAACAGCACCAGAACAACATCGATAAAGGGCGTCACATTGATAGCGTGATTTTCCATTAGTTCATCACGACTATTATGAACAGGGCCGGCCATGCTTTCTTACTCCGCAGCAGAGCGCGGGATTGCCACCCGGACGGGGGAGGGTTGATGGTTGCGTGGCTGATGAATATCGGGAGAGCTGTCCGAGCGCAGGTCCAGCTCACGACTGACCAAACGCAGCATAGTTGCCGACATATTGCCAACAAGACCACGGTACGCTCCGATCGAACGAACCAGCAGATTATACAGGATAACCGCCGGGATTGCTGCCACCAGTCCCATTGCCGTTGCCAGTAAAGCCTCGGCGATGCCTGGTGCCACGATCGCCAAGTTCGTTGTTTGTGCCTTTGAAATACCAATAAAGCTATCCATGATTCCCCAGACAGTGCCGAACAGACCAATGAATGGGCTATTCGACCCTATGCTGGCCAAGACACCCAGACCTGAGGCCATACGGCGTCCAGCATTGGCCTCAATCTGTTCAAGCCGTGAAGATGTCCTAGCTTTGATGCCGTCCTTGCCGCTCTCCCCGGACAGGGTGATTTCAGTAATGGCAGCCTCGATCATTGTGTGGCACAAGCCGGTATGGTCGCGGAATACAGTGCGTGCTTCTTCCGCTGTACGGCATGTGTCCAGTGCGTGAATGGCACGGGATAGGTCGCGTTTTGCCGTGCGTAATTCAAGGCTTTTTGCCCCCCAAATGGTCCATGTCATAACCGAGGCTAGAGCCAGACATCCCATAACAGCTTTGACCACGCTGTCGGCAGCCATAAACATACCGCCCAGCGAAAGATCATGGGGCAGTGCTGAAAGGGCGGCTTCAACGGCTCCGGCGGTTGCGACTGCAGCGGTTGTTGCTTCTGTGGCATCGGTCGCTGATGCTTGGGACGGGAGGGAAAACACGCAGAAAAGCGTCACGGCCGCCAGGATAGTCAGAAGGCGTATGGTGTCTGTCGGGAATACTTTTACGTTTATTTTATACATTTCAAAAAACCCTGTCCGCCCTAGCGAGGCATTCTGGAACAGCGCTGCCTTGATTCCCGCGCTGCCCGATTGTCCGGAGAGACAGGCACTTTATGGAAAGTGAGAGTCATCCGCAACAAGACTTGTGCCAGCATACACGCTCTGACAGAGACGGGTCCAGCCCATGATCGGGCTTTTTCGCCTGATTCTGCCAGTATGCCTTACTATAGGCATACTTCCTCCTATTCCCTTTGTGTTCCCGTTGTTCGCTGCTGGCGTGGAATATGAACCGGGTTAAGAAACCGGGACGGAACATAGCCTGACATGCCTTCCGGTGTGATAATGCGGGCCCAGTTACCGCCGGTATCCATCTCTGTCACCAGAACCATGGCACCAGCTGCCAGTTCTCCCGTTTTTTGGAAACCTGTCCCCGGTCCGCTGCGTATGGCCAAGCCTGCGGCCATGGTTTCATGCAGCCCCCCCGCTTTCAGGGATGGTGACGACGGGGATACAGAGTCAGTGTTTCCAGGCTTGTCCTGATCAGGCCTGACAGGGGGCAGCTCGCCATCGCGGACTGTATTCCAGCTGACAACAGCTGTTACGGCGCCGGCTAGGTACAGTGGCGACAACTGCAGCAGACGGAAAATGCCAACGTCGCTCCATCGATTTCTCAGTTGGCGGGCTGCCGACTGTGGGGAGGCAGGGACAAGGCTATCTGCCATATACTGCTGCCCGACGGTTGTGGCAAATTGCCTGGCCTGCCGTGCGATATTATGGGCCATGTCCCTGTCCTGCCTGGCCAGGAAGGCGCGCGCCTGGTGCATAAGGGCCCGATAGTTGCGATCCGCAGGCAGAATTCCTCCCCGTGCGGTTACCCAAAGGGCATGAATGGTATCAACGGGTCCAGACAGGCTCCACCAGCCCAAAAGCCAGTTCCGGGCAGAAACCTGTAAGCCGGTTATATCGGCGCAGCGGCGGCAGTACAGACCCTCGATGCTGGAGTGCAGACTGCGTACCAATGTCCCGCGAACCAGTGGAAAAATAACGTAACGCGGCTGTGCTGCAACACGGCGGCAGCGATCGCATGTGGAGAGAGGAAGAAGGGGAGGAGGGGAGGAGGTGGACCATGTCCGTTTCCGCCGTTGGTCTTGCGGGTTTTCCTGTCTGGTTTGATTGGCTGAGGATCTGGGGCCTGTACGTTCGGACTTCTGCTTGTCCCGTGCCCCTGTTCCTGCTGACGCTTGCCGTTTATGCTGTGTCTGCTGTTTTTCGGCTGTATCAGCATTCTGGGACAGCGCATCGTATTGCGCCTTTTTCTCGGGGTTGGAGAGAATTTCATAGGCTGCGGTGATGGCATGAAACTTTTCGTGCGCATCCGGGCTGTTGTTCCGATCTGGATGCAGCGCCATTGCCATTTGACGAAAAGCTGTTTTGACAGCGGTGCCATCCGATCCGGGATCAAGGCCCAGAACGCGGTAATATCCTTTGGGATCACCGGTGAGCTTGGCAGCCATTCCGTACGGTCTCCTCGTATCCTTTGAATCTGTACGGACTGTCCTTCACGTCCTGATCCTTAGTACAGGCATTACATGCATGTCAAATGATCTGCACGTCATGCTGTCCCCGTTTCCTTATACAATCAGGCCCGGGCCTGGATCAGGGTGTCCGGGTATGGCATCAGCCGGTCCGGCGAAGGCTGTTGAGACATGAAACAACAGGCTCCCGACCAGGTTCAGGGCTTGGGATGCGTTGGTATACAAGGACAGCATGGTGGTTCTGATCTCTGTATCCAAGGGAACGTGCGTGCGGATCAGCAGGTCCAGACGGCGATCCTTATACAGGTAAAGACCATCAAATTGCATGGGGCCAAGGCGGGAAAGATCAAGATTAAGCAGAAAACGGAACCGCTCTCCTTTTTTTACTTTCGCTGTGTCCTTTTCACTGTCCTGCTCTCCGTCGCGCCTGCTGATAAGGGCAATCTTTTCAATACTGTTTCCATTCAGGAAGGGGAGATTCTGCAGTCTCCAGTCTCCTCCCCCGTCTGTAGAGGGGCGTATCATCTCGCGCAGTTCTGCGGAAAGGGTACGCGCGCTTTCACGCCCCAGGGATTGCTCAAGAATGTCGCGCACGCTCTCCCCCGTCCATGGGCGCATGCTGCCAACCGGGCGCGATAACTGGCTGAACGCCATAAGAGCGAGCAGCATGCGTCCGTCGCTGGTTGGAAGGTGGTGGAGCAAGGCCTTGATACCTTCAGGTCCGCTGCTCTGCAGGGCCAAGGCCCGCTCCATCCCGGGCCAGCCCAGCGCGGATATGGGGCCGATCTTCATGCTTTCAGCTGACGGTATGATGTCTGGACGACCGGGTTGTGGGGTAATCTGCATAACATCCAGCGTAACAGGGGTACCAGCGGGCAGGGACAGAGGGCGATCCATGGATAGCAGGCCCATGGGAGTGGCAATAATGGTATGCCCGGAATTGGTGTGTGGGGCGATAATCCCGGTTATAGATCCGGGAGTGGGTATTGATGCTCCGGGAGGAACAGCGGATGGAGTGCCCTGCAGCCCAGGTTGGGTGATGGAACCTTGCCCTGTCAGCAGTCCTGTTTGAGAGGCAGGGGCAGGAGAGTGTATGGATGATGACGCGGATGCTGCTCCGGCATTGTCGGACGCAATAGGGGTGAGGCGGACCAGAACAGTTGTCCCTATTGGCCACGGAGGCAAGGGGGCTGAACTGCGATCAGCATGAACCGGGAAGAAACGATCCGGTGCGGCAATAACCTGCGCAGGTATGTGCCTGGGTAATGATGTTTGCCATACAGCTGCAGCTGTTGGAGTTACACCAGGTCTAGGAGGAGGGGATCCCAAAAGAGTATCAGGCTTGGGGGATAGCCATGGCACAAGGTTCACAGCCATGATGCGGAGCATGACAGCCTGTCCGGGTCGGGCTTCTGTTGTCTCCAGAACAAGACGTGTTCCCGCTGCAAGTGTAAGTGTAGCAGGCAGCTTGGCTTTTATTTGGCCATAGGTCGTATCAAGAAGAACGTCGTGACGAGACGGTTGCGGCGTGCGAATGACGACTGCCTCGATCTTTGTACCGGCGGGTAGTGATGCCACTGGGGCAGGGGGAGAAAGAAGGGTGACAGAGCCGGAAACAGATGGCGTCTGAGGCAAGGGGGAGCCCGAGGAGGGAGGCGGAGGAACATTCGACATATGCTCTCCTTCCCAGCCCTTGCTCACCCCGCCAGCAGGCGGTCGGCAATTGCTTCTACATCAACTGCGGCATCTGCCCCCGGGGAGCGCAGCAGAATGGACGTCTGGTTCCGGATTGCATCCCGAACCCGCATGTCCCTGCGTATAATCCCAACCAGGGGCGGGCTTATTTTCAGGAACCCCTCGCAGGCCTTGCGCAGGGTTGCGTAGGTGCGTTCCCCTTCACGAACGGAATTGGCGGCGTTGATGACAACCCGGATATCCGCATTCGGACGTTCCATGGTCGTTACCTTGATAAACGCGTAGGCATCGGTCAGCGATGTTGGTTCATCCGAGGTAATGACCAGAATGGTTCCGGCAGCCCGTGAAAGCTGGCGTATGCTTTTTTCTACCCCAGCCCCCAAGTCAATAATCACCTTGTGGTATGCCGGGGCGGCCAGCTCAAGGTCTTCGGCCAGTACCTGCAGACGCGAGAGCGGGATATTCGCCAGCGAACCAGATCCGGAACGACCAGCGAGAACATCAAACCCCCCGCTTTGATAGGGAGTAAAGGCCTGGTTCAGGGTTACGCGTCCGGTGATGACACTGGCCAAGTCATACCGGGGCATCAGCCCAAGCTGAATATCCACGTTGGCAAGCCCAAGATCTCCGTCAAAAAGCAGGGTCTTGCGTTTGCGCATGGCAAAGGCGTGCGACAATGTGATCGAGAACCATGTTTTACCGACCCCGCCCTTGCCGGATGCAATGGCAATAATATTGCTGCTGTGCCGGCCCGGAGCCGATGGTGCAAGAACGGGCGCCTGTCCGTAATCGGTCTGAAGAGTCATCCGCGGGCCTCACTCATGTCATTTCCTGTTTCTTGAATATCCGCCCCGGCGTGGATGGCGAACATTGGCCTGGTATCCTGATCCGGGTCGGGCAGGTCCACGGGCTCCTCCTGCTCGTCCATCAGAGTTGGAGTATCGTGATTCCACGAGGTTTTCTGCTGTGGTGGTGTTGCAGGTCTACGGCTGGCCCAGTCATCAGGAGCAGCCGTCAGCGAGTTATCACCCGGCGGAACCAGAAGGCGTGCCATGGAGATTGGATTGATGGGGCACAATCCATTGGCAACATGTGGATTGATGCTGACATCGCAGAACATGAACTGTCCGGAATCAGCTGCAGCGAGGACGGCCCCCAGCCGTCGTGTCATGTCCAGACGGGTTGCCAGAATGCGTGTGGCTCCCACTGCAGCAAAGGCCTCAGCGACTTCCGTTGCTTCTACAGGATCTCCCCCCGCCGCCAGTACCAGCACGGGTTCCACCTCTATGGCACGGGTCAGGCCACGCAGAAAACCCATGTCTTCCGGGCTGAACGGATTAAGGCCCGGGGTATCAATGTAAACAAGGTCGCTGCAGGCCGCAGCCTCTGCAACCATCGTTTCCAGGCTGGTTATGCCGCGTGCCTTCTTTAACTCAACGCCCAGAATATTGGTAAAGGCAGACAACTGTTCCAGGGCACCGGCCCTGACCGAGTCCGCCGTTACAACAGAAACAGAGCGGCCTGCAATACGTGCCCGTGCGGCCAGTTTGGCTACCGTGATTGTTTTGCCTGTCCCCGGAGGACCAACCAGCATGACGGGCACTGGCGAACGTTTTGCCGGCAATGCGGCAAAAGCAAACAGTTCATCCAGGGCACCGGCCGTCGCCAGTGTGGGATCATCGGTTCCAATGGCCTTTGCTGCGGCCACAATGCGTTCTGAAAGGCGGGGTAGGACGCCGTGATAGGAGAGGCATTCGCGGATTGTTTCGGTCAACGCAGAGGGCGGTGTCCCCAAGGCAAGGTATTCGTTGATTTCCTCATCCGGCGCGGTTTCCTCCAGTGCTGCGGTAATACGTACACCTTCACTGCCATTGGCTCTCTGGGTCGAGATAATGATGGCATCATCCCCCAGCTCTGCCCGTATCATGGCCATACCCTCAGCCATCGAGGGCGCTGTATAATATTTCATCCGCATGCTATGCCTCCCCACTTGGAGGAGAGCCGTGCTTTACATGGGGAAACGCGGTCTGCCATCATACCTGCCCCAGTGTTTTGATACGAGCTTTAGGATGGATTTCGTTCTGACTCATCACCATGGTCATGGGACGGAAGCGTTCAATGATTGATCGCACATAGGGCCTGATCATCGGACTTGTTAACAAGACCGGGGTTTCCCCTTGCATGGCAAAGCGTTCAAAGACCTGTCGCACACTGTTGATGAACTCGTGAAGTGTGGATGGTGGCATAGCCAACTGGCGCTCTTCACCCTGACCGACCAACGCTTCAGCAAAGTTCTGCTCCCACTCTGGCGACATCGTGACCAAGGGGATAACCCCTTCTTCATCGGTGCAGGCATCGCACAGCTGGCGGGCCAGCCGCATGCGGACGTGCTCGGTCATCATTGTCAGATTCCGGCTGATCCCCGATGCTTCGGATATGCCTTCCAGAATGGTTGGCAAATCACGGATCGAAACCCGCTCCGCCAGAAGATTTTGCAGGATCCTCTGGATCCCGTTGATGTTGATCTGGTTGGGGACAATGTCGGCAATCAGCTTCTGGTGATCCTTGTCCAGCTCATCAAGAAGTTTTTGCGTTTCAGCATAGGACAAAAGTTCTGCCATGTTATCGCGGACAACTTCGGTCAGGTGTGTGGTGATAACCGTTGCAGGGTCAACAACTGTGTAGCCCCGGAACAGGGCTTCCTCGCGATTGGAGCTTTCGATCCACACAGCAGGCAGACCAAAGGTCGGTTCGCGTGTTTTTTCGCCGGGCAGCGTTATGTCTTCACCGCGTGGATCCATGACTAGCAGCATGTTGGGGCGCAGATCACCGGTCCCGGCCTCGACTTCCTTGATAAAAAGCGCGTATTCATTGGCCGCAAGCTGCATGTTGTCCTGGATCCGGACACTGGGCATGACAAATCCCATTTCCGTAGCCAGTGCGCGGCGCAGGGCCTTGATTTGGTCTGTCAGCCTTTGGTTGCCCCCGGCAGAGATCATGGATAACAACCCATATCCAAGCTCGAGACGAACCATATCAATCCGCAGGGCGCTGGAAATAGGTTCTTCTGCGACCGGTGCAGCCTCACGTTCTGCTTGGGCGGCCATCTCTGCCGCATGTATGGCGGCTTTGTGGTGGCGGTGATCTGTAAACCATGCGGCTCCGCCGGTTATGCCTGCAAGAAGCAGAAAGGGCAGGGCCGGTGTGCCCGGGATAACAGCCAGAAGGCCCGCAACAGCCGATGACATGCCCAAGGCTTTTGGATACTGCGTAAACTGACTGCCCAAGGCCACTTCGGTGCTTTCGCTCAGCCCTGCCTTGGAGACCATCAAACCGGCGGATACCGAAACGATCAGGGCCGGGATCTGGCTGATCAACCCATCCCCGACGGTCAGCCGGGTATATGTGTCGGCAGCGACCGAAAAGCTCAGATTGTTCTGGACCATGCCAATGATCATGCCGCCTATAATGTTAACAGCCGTAATGATCAAGCCAGCAATCGCATCGCCCCTTACGAACTTCGAGGCACCATCCATGGCCCCGAAGAAGTCTGTTTCTTTTTGCAACTCACGACGGCGGGCGATGGCTTCACGTTCATCAATGACTCCGGCAGACAAGTCTGCATCAATCGCCATTTGCTTGCCGGGCATGGCGTCCAGGGTAAACCGGGCCGTGACTTCGGCGATACGGGTTGATCCCTTGGTAATAACCATGAAGTTAACAAGAATAAGGATCAGGAAGACAATCACTCCGATGACGAAGTTACCGCCCATGATGAAGCCACCGAAGGCTTCTATAACGTGCCCGGCAGCATCGGTGCCCTGATGCCCGTATTGTAGGATCAGACGGGTTGATGCCAGGTTCAGAGACAGGCGAAGCAGTGTTGTCATCAAGAGAATAACCGGGAAGCTGTTCAGCTCCATGGCCTTCTGGATGAAAATCACGGTCATCAGGACAAGAACAGACAAGGTCAAGGACAGAGCCAGGGCAATATCCAGAAGCCATGGCGGCAGCGGGATAATCAGGATGACCAGTGTTGCGGCAATACCAATGGCCAGGAACAAGTCACCACGCAGTGCCGCCCGTTTGAGAAACGCTGCTCCGCCATCCATGGCACCGGACAAGCCCGCTGTTGTTGTCGCCTCTGTCGAAGAGGGATCAATGCGGTCTGCCGTTTGCAGGTGTGTTGCCTGTTCTGCCATGCGTTTGTCAGTTCCCGCGCAAAGAGTGGTATTGAACTGTTCTAGATTCGAAAACCTGATTCTATCTCACAATCAGGCTGGAACATCGGCCTCCCCACCTGTTGGCGGTGGAACCGGAAGCCCTTGATCGGTGTACAGCCTGAGTTTGTTGCGAAGCGTCCGGATCGAGATTCCAAGGATATTGGCTGCGTGTGTTCTGTTGCCCAGCGTATGGCGCAGTGTATCGATGATCAGATCTCGCTCAACATCAGCAACGGTCCGTCCTACCAAGGTTCCAATACTGCCGTTCGGGTTGGGCACATTCTCCCCGTCTTCCGTCAGAAGAATGGCGTCACGGTCAATTGTGTCGCCGCGTGCCAAAAGAACAGAGCGATGGATCGTGTTCTCAAGCTCGCGGACATTTCCTTTCCATATGTGCCGCTGTAAGGCCTCCATCGCATTGGCTGCAATGGGGCGGGCCGGTACCTTGTTCAGGGCCGCATACTTTTCTGCAAAATGCTTGGCGAGAATCTCTATATCCTTGGGGCGGTCACGCAGTGGTGGGAGAGACAGTGTCATGACGTTCAGGCGGAAAAACAGGTCTTCGCGGAATGTGCCCTTGCGTACTTCTTCCTGAAGGTTGCGGTTGGATGTTGCCAGAATGCGGACATCGACTTTGATGGATTGGTTGCCTCCGACGCGTGTCAGTTCCCGTTCCTGAAGAACGCGCAGCAGCTTGGCCTGAAGGCGGACATCGATTTCCGATATCTCGTCCAGTAGCAAGGTACCGCCGGTGGCTTCCTCAAACTTGCCGATGCGTCTGGCAATGGCACCTGTGAAGGCCCCCTTCTCGTGACCAAACAGTTCTGACTCAAGAAGATTTTCGGGAATGGCGGCGCAGTTGACGGCAACAAAAACACGGTTTGCCCGTCGTGATTTCTGGTGGATGTGTCGGGCAACCAGTTCCTTGCCGGTTCCGGACTCTCCGACGATCAGGATACCGGCCTCGGAAGGAGCAACCTGATTGGCCAAGTCCATGATTTTTTGCATGGAGGGATCACGGAATATAATAGTGTTGTCCTGCTGCACAACGGCGGCAAGGACAGCGGCAATCAATTCTGGATCAGGAGGGAGGGGGACGTACTCCTTTGCGCCGGCCCGTATCGCCTCCACGGCAGCCTTGGTATCGGTAGAAACGCCACAGGCAACGACGGGTACAGATATGCGTTCGGATTCAAGGCTGGCGACAAGAAGACGGATATCCAGCCCGATATCAACCATCATCAAATCAGCACCATGGCCGCTGCGCAGTTGGGTCAGCGCAGCGTGAATATCGTCGGCCTGACTGACCTTGGCGCCACGGCGCATGGCAATCTGGCTTGCCGCACCAATCTGTCCGCCCAGGGAGCCAACAATCAACAAACGCATTCGTGCAATCTCCCACTACAAAACAGACATGACCCAAGGCTGCTACCGCACTATAGAACGGCAAATGTCAAAAAATTCTTATCCTCCTGCCGGTTGTCGGATCATGTTGGCGTGTACGGGCAGCCGCTGACCAGGGGGCAGGATGCTGTTGAAGTGCAGTTCCAGTTGCGATGGACTTTCCCTGCGTTCAATCGACAGGACTGTTGTCAGCCATATCTGGTGCACCAAGGCTTCTTCCTGGCCATTGCGTTCCAGCCGTGACCCAAGTGGGCCGAGGATCATGTAGGCCATGACAGCACCATAGAAAGTGGTCAGAAGAGCAATGGACATTCCCGGTCCGATCGCGGCCGGATTATCCAGATGCCCCAGCATCTGCACCAGGCCAATCAGGGTCCCGATCAACCCCATGGCAGGGCTGGTCTCTGCCGCGCGCCGCAGGACGCAGACTGCCCGGTCACTGTGAATTCGGCTTGAGGCGATATCTGAAGAAAGAATACGTACAATCTCATTTTCGGCTGTACCGTTCAGCACAAGCTGAAGCCCCTTGTGCAGAATCTGGTCGCGATGCAGCGAATTCAGAACAACGCCGCGCAGTTTCAGGATGCCATGGTGGTGTGTATATTCGGCGATACGAAGCATATCGAGCGCGACATCCTGTGGGGCGGGTATCTTGTATCCAGCGGATCGACCCAGTTCGCGTAGTGTTTGCCGTATATCAGACCAACTGAAACTGGTTGCTGTGATCAGTATGGTGCCACCCAACACAATCAACAGGCCCGACATATCGACAAATGACAATGGCGAGCCGCTGGCTGCAATAGCCATCACCGTAAGGGCAACAGCACCCAGTATGCCCGAGAGTGTCGCAACATCCATGCCCCGGGGCCGGCTTGTATAGTCATCCGAGGAGTCCGGCAGGCTTTCCTGTATGTTACCGCTTTCGGCCATCAGGTCTGGTCCTTGATGCGTGTTGAGAGATGTATCAGGTGCGGTCTGTCTTGATGATTTCTGTCATGGTAATGCCGAGCCTGTCCTCGACAACAACAACCTCTCCGCGGGCGACGAGGCGATTGTTGACATAGATATCAATAGCTTCCCCGACTTTCCGGTCTAGTTCGACAACGGCCCCGCGCCCCAAGCGCAGCAGGTTGTTGACCTGCATGGATGACTTCCCGAGAACGGCGGATACTTGTACCGGGATGTCGTAGACAGCCTCAAGGTCAGCGGCCGAGCGTGGTTTGTCCGGAAGCTCCTCGGCAATCTCCATATCGTCATCGCGTTGGCCGGTTTCATCCTCTTCCTCCGGCATTTCATCCAGCTCAAGATCATTATCAGCCATAACAAGCGTTCCTCCCTGTTTACGCGTCGGGTTTTAGGTCTTCTGCCGGATCTGCATCTGCAGCGTGTTGTGTTATCTCGTCTGCTTGCAGTATTTCAGTGTCTTCACCTGTATTTATGTTTTCATTCGTGATGACCTCGGATGGCATGGGTTCTGGTTCGGCCAAGGCAGTCTGTTCAGAGGCTTCGCTTGTCTGTTCCGGTTCCGGATGACTTGCTTGCTGTACCAAGACCGTTTCCGCATGCTTGCTTGGGGGCGTGTACCAGTTGGCCGGATCAACATCGGGCCATATGTCCTCGACCGTCCTTGTTACGGTATCGGTTTCCCCACTATGGGACAGGTGCCCGGGTTCCAGGGTTTTCCCTTGCTGAAACAGCGGAATATTCCGCTGTACCAGAGCGTTTATTTCATCAAGTGCCCGGGCCATGTTTCGCTCTGCGCCGCCATCAGCCCATTCAACACGGGCATCAGCGGGAAGCATGGAGGAATCACCCAGCAGAACCATACGTCCCTCGAATCCCGTTTTGTTGATTGTTTCGGTCAGACGTTTGCGGAGGAGATCCACCATTTTCGGGCTGGTATGGATCAGGATACGGGGCTGTCCGATCAAATCCGGCAGCAGGGATTGTACAAGGCTCGCAATCTCGCGTATGGCATAATCATCGGCTGTATGTGGCAGCAACTTCTGGCAAATCGTGTGTACAACCTGGACGGCTGCGGATGTGGCTGCATCAGCAAGAGGGTCTGTCTTGTTTGCAAGAGCAGTCATTGACTCTGCGCAGCGATTCAAGGCCTCGGCCACAAATTGCTCCACGGATGCGGCTGCTTCTTGAAGGGCGGCAGCGTGTCCGGCGACATAAGCTTCTTCACGAGCGAACTCCAGTTCCTCCTGACTGAAAACAACCGGGGGCGGTTCTTCTGGTTCCGGCGGCAGTTCCGGCTCTGGTTCCGGCGGAGGTTCGCTGATCAGGAGTTCGGAAAGAACAGGCTGTCGCTCCGAGGGTGTCGGTTCGTCGAAACGGACATCAAAGGTAAATTTGCGGACAGTCGGCGGGGCCATGAAGTACTCCGGGGATCAGGCAGGGAAAGGAATCAATAGACCAGTTCGTCGTCTTCCTTCCCTTCAGAGATGACAATCTGCCCGGAATTGGCCAGCTCCTTGGCCAGGACAACAATAATATTCTGCGCTTCGTCCACTTCACGCAGACGGACAGGACCCATGGCATCCATGTCATCACGCAGCATCTTGCCAGCGCGTTCGGACATATTCTTGAAGAACAGGTCTTTCAGGCCATCCGAGGCTCCTTTCAGGGACAGCGCCAGCTTGTCTTTTTCCACATGCCGCAGCAAGGTTTGAACGCCAGCAGCATCCAGGCGGTTGAGATCTTCGAATGTGAACATGAGCTGTTTGATCTTTTCCGCGCTTTCACGGTTACGCTCTTCAAGGGCGCCCATAAACCGGGCCTCGGTGTTGCGATCAAGGTTATTGAAGATGTCGGCCATCATTTCATGCGCATCGCGGCGCTGTGTGCGTGCCAAGTTCGACATGAATTCGGTCCGCAGTGTCTTTTCAACACCATCCAAAACTTCCTTCTGGATCGCTTCCATGTGCAGCATGCGCATGATGACTTCCAGCGCAAAAGGTTCGGGCAAAAGGCCCAGAACCCTGGCACCGTGATCTGCCTTGATCTTTGAAAGCACAACGGCAACGGTTTGCGGGTATTCGTTCTTCAGGTAGTTTGCCAGCACCTGTTCGTTAACGTTACCAAGCTTGTCCCACATGGTACGTCCTGCGGGACCACGTATTTCCTCCATAATGGATTCCACGCGGTCTTTCGGCAGGGTCTTCATCAGCAGGCGTTCTGTCGTGTCAAACGAACCAACCAGCGACCCGGTGTTGGAGATGGCATCGGCAAATTCCACAAACAGGCGCTCGACAAGGGCCGCTGAGACGGTACCAAGGTTCGCCATGATCTGTGAAAGTTCCTTGATCTCGTCGTCATTCATCATCGAGAACAAGCGGGTTGAATGCTCGTCACCCAAGGACAGCAGAAAGATGGCCGCTTTCTGTGGTCCGGTCAGGCTTCTGTAATCTTCTTTCAGGCGCCCCACGGTGCCTTCTCCTCTGTCAGGTATGCATCAAAAGGCCAGAACATGTGCTGCCCGGGCACAAGCCAAACCTCTATGCGGCTTCCTGGTAAAGCCAGTTGCGAATGATCGACACGGCTTCTTCCGGATGCTTGTCGACAATCTCCCCGATCTTGCGCAGGGATGATGCTTTCACGCGACCCTCAACCTTGTCGATATCAATAAGCTCGTCAGAAATGTCCTCTTCCTCCGGAATAGGCGCTGGGCCGGACAGCTGCGCATTGGGCATTCCATCTGCGGTCAGCAGCTGGTTGTCCTCGCTTGCCGCCATGCCCTCGAAGGCCCGTGCCACCAAGGGACGCACCACCATCAGGATGATCAGGATCGCAACAATCGCAACACCGAAGCTTTCAGCCATACGCATGACTTCGGGTTTGGTGAAACCCATGAACATCCACGGCGCTTCCAGATCAGCCTCGTCCAAAGCCTGGAACTGCATGTTGACCAGTTCAACCTGATCTCCGCGCGCGGCATTGAAACCAATGGCCGAGCGCACAATAGCAGCCAGCTTGTCCATTTCTTCGGCTGGACGCGGTTGGAATTGCCTTTCCCCATTGTCCCCCGTGCTGTAAATGCCGTCAACAAGGACCGCGACAGACAACCGCCGGATTTGGGGGCCTTCCTTAACCTGGTTGGTAACCTTCCGGGAAATCTCGAAGTTTGTTGTTTCCTCGGTCCTGTTCTCGCGCGATGTGGCAGCAGGGCCACCGGAGGCTGTTTGTGCATTGGGCAAATTGTTGGCAACGCTGACATTGCCAGGATCATTTTCCGATGATTCGTTGCTTTCCTGACGATTTACGGTAGATCTGGCTACCTGGGCTTCTGGATCGTAGATTTCCTGGTTGGTCACAACTTTGTCAAAATCGATATCGGCGCGGACTTCGGCCCTAATCTTGCCCAGCCCCACGACATTTTCCAGAAGCTGTTCCAGGGAGCGTGCGAGTCGTGCTTCTTCCCTGCGGCGCATCTCCTCCTGGGTATTGAGCTTGGCGACCCCTTCATCTTCCATACCCGGTGTCAGAAGGGTGCCGCGATCATCCACGATAGAAATCCGGGCTGGTTTCAGGCGCGGCACCGAGGCGGCGATCAGGCGCTGTACCGCATTGGCTTGTTCACGGGACAGGCGGCCACGGTGCATTTTGATGAAGACGGCAGCAGATGGATCCTGCGTTTCGCGGGTAAATACCTCCCGCTTGGGCATGACGAGGTGTACGCGTGCCGCCTTGACCCCCTCTATGGCCATGATGGTCCGTGCCAGCTCACCTTCCAGTGCCCGCACCTGATTGACGTTCTGCATGAAGTTGGTGGCACCCAGACTGTCCATCTGGTCGAATACTTCGTAACCAACGGCCCCACCTGTTGCGGAGGTTTTTTCTGCAAGTTGTACCCGAAGCTTAAGAACCTGGCTGGATGGTACCGCAATTTCAGTACCGTTGTTGCGTAGCTCAAAAGGGACTTTCTGGCTTTCCAGCTCGGAAATAATGGCTTTTGCATCAGCTGTGGACAGATCGCCAAACAGGCGTTCCATGGGCGGTGTGCCCAAACGTGTGGCAAAGTAAACAAGAAAGCCAAGAAGACCAATTGCGACGCCAGCCAAAGCGGCCAGGCGCGCCGGCCCCAGATTGCGCATTTGCTGAACAAATGAGTCCACAGTCTGCTTCCCGCCAAGCCACGTCTTGGTTCGTGCCCAAGAACGTACGTTTCTGAAAACAAGGGTCAGATCGCCCCTGCGCCCGTATTCAGGAGGCTATGCTGTGACGGTGAACAACCGGTTAATACCGGGCAATTTTTGCCTGGTCTGATGGCTTTCCGGACAAGAGGAGACGGACAGTAAGGAAGCCCCGGGCTTGTGTATTCCGAAGCTCCCTTCACGTTATCAGTGTAAAAGATTTGCACACACAATATCAGCCGGGATCATCAGCGCTTGATATTGACCAGTTCATCTAGCATCTGGTCGGTTGTTGTGATGATCTTTGATGCCGCTGAATAGGCCCTTTGTGTCGTGATCATCGTGGTAAATTCTTCCCCCAGATCAACGGTTGAAGCCTCCAGCGATGCACCGGATACAATGCCGGCTGTCCCGCTTCCTGCTTCGCGCAGGGTTGGCAGGCCGGACTGGCTTGTTTCCTGGAACACGTTGCCGGTTTGGCTGTTCATACCATTCGGATTCACAAATGTGGCCAAGGGGATCATGAAGATGGGAATGGTGACCCCGTTATCAAAACGGGCTGTCACAACGCCATCTTCCCCGATTGTCAGGCCGGCAAAGTTACCGAATTTGTTACCGTTCTGGGCAACCTTGTTCAGCTGGTACGCCCCGGCTTTTTGCTGCATGGCTTCGTTGGGGCTGTTGTAGTTGCCCAGAAACAGGGCAATACCGGGGCTGCCACCTGTCAGCGGTGTTGACCCATCCATGTTCAGCGCCCCGTTGGCCCAGCCAACCCGAACCCGCAAGCGCGGATCAACGGCTGTTGTTTCATCAGACCCATGCAGTTCGTTGATCGTACCATCCCCATTGAACTTGACGGCGGGTGGTTCACCCCCGGTAGGCTTGATCCACGACATGCTGGGGCCAAGCGCTGGTACCGTAAAGACAGTGCTCTGGAGAACGGATTTCTGGCTGTTTATGTCCTCAAGGGCGGATGCATCAACAGAAATTTCCTGACCGGGTATGGCCGAGAACTGACGGAACATAATGCCGTTTTCCCCTGCCACCCGGATAGCCAAGTTGGCAGGAGGAGAGGGCGGAAACCGGCCAGAAGCATCATTCAACGAAGCGGAGGAGGCCGTATTGATCATTTTGCCAAGAATATCCAAGATCTGGCTCAATGATTTACCGGTGGTGTTTATGACGAACTCGTTGTTTGCCACGGTGCCGCCAGTGATGTCATTGTAGGCTCCCGTTACGAGATTTCCTGTGCCAGCGCCTATAGCTAGCGATGATTGGATTTGTGCGCCCACGCTGGTTACCCAGTTCCCTGGACCAAGACGGGTGCTGAAATACGATTGTGCTGTTTGTGCGATTTGGTTGGCAACGGCAGTAGAATTTGACAGTCCACTAACGTCAACTTCGGTTGCATTGCTGGCTGGTCCAGGATTGCGAACCGTGAATGTGATACCGCCAATTTGCAGTGTATCCCCATTAACAGGCAACGTTCCTCCAACGGTAGTTGTGTTGGCTGTTACGCCGTCATCACGGTATCCGCTGGTTGGATCTGCTGTGCTGAAGCGGAATGTGTAGTTGTTTCCGCCCAGAGCCATCGTCATGGTTTTGCCATCAGCGGGGATATTGCTGAAATCAATCCGCCCTGCAGCGAAGTACACGCGTTTTGCGTCTGTCTGGTCATCAAGGGTCAGGTATGTGGTTCCTGCCGGGGGCATGGCTTCGTAGTCCCACTGGTTTTGTCCCCGCTTGATCCATGAAAAGTTCAGGTTGTGGCTGTTTCCAAGGCTGTCAAAAATCGGGGCATTTGTCTTCTCGGTGGCGCCAACCAAGGCGCCGGATGGCAGGTTTGCTGCGATGGACAATATCGAGGTTGCCCGTGCGGTCCCCCCGATACTGCTGAGGTTCATAGGCTGCAGGTTGACATTATCAATGGCGTTGTCGTTCATATAGTACGTTTCGCCAAGATTGTTTTTATACGATTTCATATATGTATTGCCGTCTTTGACAACGGTGGCTGCACTTAATGATCCGTCCCAGTTTTCCAGGGGCCACCCTTGCAGATAGTACCCGCCAACGTTTTGCAGGTATCCGTCTTTATCGATCTTGAAGGAGCCGGCCCGGGAATACCCGAAGCCCGTGGAGTTCAGGGCCTGCTTTGACACGACAAAGAAGCCGGCACCGGATATGCCGACATCGGTTGAGGAGGTGGAGGATTGCAGAAGTCCCTGTATGTCAACACCAGTGCGGGGGCGCGACTGCACACCGCCGGCGCTGTAGGAGGTTGACGAGACCTGACGGGTCACAAAGGTGGCAAAGTTTGTCTTTGTCCCCTTGTATCCAATCGTGTTGATGTTTGTGACGTTGTCGGCAATTGCCCCCATGGCCGTAGACTGGGCGGACAGGCCGGACACACCGGCAAACAGGGCTCCGTACAGCGACATTGGTTGAACTCCTTGCTTTTTGCCCCGTCCCTTTTCGCCTCTGATCAGGACGGAAGATCACTTTTTTTGCTTCCTAGCCGCCCCGGGACGGATACTGTGTCCGCTCATGTGGGCAGTTTTTCTTTTTCCTGCATCTATATGCCTGCCGCTGCCAGGATGGCAGAAACCGGAATGGTTGATGTACCCATCACGACCATTGGTGTGCCGCCGGCATTGCTGACTGCGTTCACAGTTCCAAAAGTTGTGGTGGCAATATTCTCCAGCAAGGTTTCTCCTTGCTTGGCTGTGACCCGTACAGAGTAGGGGCCGTCTTCCAGAAGAACCCCCTCGTCATTGGAACCATCCCATTCCAAGGTATGGTTCCCACTTCCGGTACGACCGTCCAGGGTCCGGACAGTAAATCCGTCACCATCCACAATGCTGATCGTCGTGCTGTCCGTCATTGATGGCAATGTGTAACCAAACTTGGCCTTGCCATTCTGCAGGGTCAGCATATTGCTTCTGACCTCGACATTCTTGCCAACATAACCAAGGGCAGAATCCAGGGAGGCATTCTTGCCGTCCCATGTGGCAGAGATGGACAGGATCTTGGAAATCGGGACACCGGCCTTGTCCATGACCAGAAGTACTTCACCATCCTTGCTGGTGACGCCTGTGACCTTGCCAAAAGCCGTGGACCACGTTTCGACAGATCCCTTGTCGCTTGTGGCCGTGATGGCAAGGTTATAGGTTCCGTCGGGCAGTTGGTCTCCGTTGTCGTCCTTACCATCCCAGCGGAAGTCATGCATCCCGGCCGATGTTTCACCATTGAAGGAGCGGACAACGCGCCCGGTGGCGTCCTTGACCAGAATACCAACCTGTTTGGCCGCTTCCCGCAGGCCGTATGCAAACCGACCCTTTCCATCCTGAAGGGGAACCTGGTTGCTTTCTGCTTCCACGTAATTACCGATATAGCTGACAGCGGTTGCGGCCAGGCTGGCATTCTGCGCAGCGACCAGTTTGTCGAGTTTCTCGTTTTGTGACATTTGCTGTTCAACTTGTGCAAATTGAACCAGCTGCTGGGTAAATTCTGTTGAATCCATCGGCGACAGGGGGTCCTGATGCTTCAGCTGACTGGTCAGAAGCGTCAGGAATGTGTTCAGATCCTTGGCCAGCTTGTTCCGTGATACATTCTCTTTCCCACCATTCTCTTTGGTGAGCTGCTGGTAAAGAGCCTGATCATGGGCCGAAGCGCTTACCGATGGCATGGTCTCTCTCTCCGTCCAGATTTAGATGCGGACATCAACGCCACCGCGGGCTGCGGCTGCTGTTCTGCGCAGGCTTTCGATGTCCGGTGCTTCGGCCAAGTCATCGTCCAGGGTGTGACGGTGAGGGTCATAAGGGGTACCGGCCCCTTGGCGTCCGCCGTCATTCTGATCGGCTTGCCGTGGGTTTCCTTCACCACGCAGGGAGAAATTCAGGCTGCTGTTGTCTGTCTTCAGCCCCGATTCCTGCAGGACACGTTCCAGGTTGCGGGCATCTGCCTTGAGAAGGTCCAGCGCATCCCGGGTCTCCGCGACAACATGTGCGCTGACCCGTCCTTCATGGACTTCCAGACGTATATCAACTTTCCCCAGCGTTTCGGGGCGCAGCTGTATACGAATGGTATCACCGTTCATGGCACCCTTGGTTATCTTGAGTCGTATCTGCTCAACTGGGCTGGGATCGGGTGTCTTGGGTGTTTGTGTTGGTCTGAAGGTAGATGTAGTTCTGGATGCTTCACGCTGTTGCTGTGTTGTTGCGCCAGCGGCTTGTGCGGATGTTGCTTTTGAACCTGACGTAGCTTCGGCATTCTGCCCGGATGATGCGTCAAGGGTCGTGCGGAAGGAGGGTGTTGATGTACCGGTTGTTCCAGCTAGTACTGAACCGCCGTTCTGGAGGTTGTTCCCTTGCGGAAGGTGTTGTGTTGTCTTGCCATTCTGGCCGGTTCCATCGCTGTTGTTGCCATTCTGGCCGGTTGTTCCCTGATCTGATGCCTGTGATGCCAGTGTCCAGGATTCTCCCTTGGTGGACTGGCTGAAATCATGTCCTTGGTAGCGGGCTTGCCCATCGCGGGCTTCTGCCCGCACGGTTACTTTTATACCTCCCTCTACAGCATCTCCGACGGCAGCCTCGATACCCTCGGACTGCGCGATATTGGCTGTCCGGAGATCTTGTGGCCGTATCTGGTTCTGCTTTGCCTCTTTTTGATCGGTGGGTTCGGTTGCTGCCTGTAAATCAGCAACGGGATTTACCGGTCCTTGTCGTGCAGACCCATCAACAAAACTATTGCTTGTCTGCTGTGTCCCGTTCAGTTTGACATGTGCTCCTGCGTTTGCCACCAAGGACTCATCACCTTCTGATGTGGCAACCAAGGACATGGCCTGTATCTGCGAGACCAGCGGAACCAGCGATTCCGGAGCCCTGTCCTTACCTTCCGACCTGTCGGAAGAAGAGGACTCAGTCTCACTTCTGCTGGTGTTGTTTTTGCGCTCTGTATGTGCAGAGCCTGTTGAGACTCTTGCTTCGTCCCGTTCTCCTGCCGTCCGTCGTGGCTCTGTACGTTGACGTACGCTCCGCTGGGATGGTTCAGGCCGCTCGGCGCGTTCAATGGTGCGTGTTACGGAGTGGGCAGCCGTCAGGGTATCGGCAGATTGGATCAATTTCTCACGCAGGGCATCCGTGCCATCCGTCAATGTCCCCTTGGCGAGAAGAGCGGCGAAGTCCGGGGTCTCTCCATCAAGAGAAGGTGTGGCATCCGGGTTTGCCGGATTGCCTGACTGATTCGAAAGCGCTTTCGTTTTGACCGCTGACACATCCATTGTTGGCTATCCCTGACTCTGTTGTCCCATTTATCTGTTGTTCCGGGGCAGACAGGTGCTCCCGCCGCCAGTGCAGCAAATGGTGTGCCAGATCAGTTTTAGGCTGTTGCTTGGCGTTTCTGCATGTTTGCCTGGCCGGTATGGTTCGCCTTGGCGTACGATGCGGTAAATATTGCCGCCTGATGGGGTATCTCCTGCCGACCATTGAAGATACAGACTTTGGGCTTCCTGCAGGGCAAAACGCCATTTGTTCTTCGTATGTTCTGGTTTGGTGAGTGAACGCAAGGGGGATGTGATGAAAAAATAAACTGTCAAGGTAGGAAACATGTGCCTTTGGTAAGGGATTCTCTTGCGTCCGGGCGTGAAGCAGATGAAACTGCCGCCTCGACCAGGATGTTGGTTTCGGAGGGCATGGTTTCCCGAAGAGGCCTGCCCCACCAAGGGTCGGGGGATGGATTGCTATTTGCCATTCGTTGTCTGAACGCAAGGAGACCTTGAGTTATGAACAAGAGTGAACTCGTCGACGCCGTATCCAATGAAGCCGGCCTCAGCAAAACAGATGCTGCCCGTGCTGTTGATGCACTTTTTAATGCTGTGACCTCTGCCCTGAAAAAGGGTGATGAGGTGCGTCTGGTTGGTTTCGGGACCTTTGCCGTGTCCAAGCGTGCGGCCCGTACCGGCAAAAATCCGCGCACAGGCGAAGAGATCAAGATTGCTGCCAGCAAGCAGCCAAAGTTCCGGCCGGGAAAGGCCCTCAAGGATTCGATCGCCTGAGGAATCCTTGGCAGATTACTGCCAACAGAAGACCCTCCTGCTTTCTGTGGCAGGGGGGTTCTTTATGCTTTGATTTTGCTGTTGTGTCCCAGAATCAGGAGGGTACCTGTTCTGCTTCACGTCGTGCAGCATGGATGGCTTTTGCCCGGCTGCTGACGGCGTAGGCTTTTAGAATAGCTGTAATGTGTACCTTAACAGTCGATTCGGCAACGCAGAGAATCTCTGAAATCTCGCGATTGGAGTATCCCTCGATAACCAGCTCCAAGACCTCGGCTTGCCGTGGGGTCAGGGTTGTTGCCCTGCCTTGTTCCATGAGAGGTGCCGTTGTGGCAAAAGTGCCGTGACCCGGCTTGCTGTAGCCGGCAAGGGTCCTGCGTCCGTGTTCGGTAGAGAAGGAGGGCGTCCTGTATGCTGACAGCACCAAGGAAGGGACATAGGTGCCACCTGAAAGAATCAAGGTCAGGGCAGCCCTCATAACATCTTCCGGAAGGGACTTTGGCAGGTATCCGACGGCACCGACGCGCAAGGACCCAAGCGCAGTTTCAGGGCGCTCGTCCGCAGAAACAACAGCCACCGGGCTTGGTGCAGCATGGTTTATTGCCTGCTCCAGACTCCCGAGACCTGATGTGCCCGGCATTGTCAGATCCATCAAAATCAGGTCAATGTCAGGGTGGGCCCCGAGATGCCCGAGCAGCTCTGTCATGTCAGAAGCCTGAAGAACAGAAGCGGCACAATCAACTTTTTCCAAGGTTATGCTGAGTGCCTTGCGAACCAAGGGGTGATCATCTGCGACAAGGAATTTCATTCAGTGCTGCTTTTCCTCTGACAGAAAAAATATTGGATGTAGATCAGGTCTTGATCCCGCTGTATGGGGCGGTTGAAAAGATTCGTCAAGTAAGGTCTCTGCGTTTTATTACCTGTACACGGGTGTGTTATTGTTTTTTGTTTGGCATGGCATTGATTCCCGCCGTCAAACCATCAAGAGAGAGTTTTGCGCTGACTGTTTGCTGGTTGGGCAGCGTATAGGTCAGTACCATCTTTTTCCCGGCCTTCATTTTATCGACTGCTTCAGTGGTCAGCAGAACGTCTGTCATACAGCCATCGGGGATGCAGCGTGTATAGGGCAGATCGGCAGGATTCTTGTCATCAATGGTTACGCGCAGTGGAATAAGGAGGATAATTCCAAGTGGAGCGACGATCCGCATGGATAGATCAGGGGTGTTGCCCTGTGCGGTGATTTCTGCCACAAGGATGACTTTCTTGTCTTCATCAAGGGCTTTCTGGTGCAGGATGCACTGCTTTCCCTCTTCCCGTGTCAGGCAGTGCTGGGTCCAGGAACCGTATGCTTTCTCGGAAATTGGGTTCTTGGCATTTGCGTCTCCGGCGGAGGCTGGCGCTGCAAGATGGATCAGGGCACATGCAAGAATGCCCGTTCGAGTCAATTTTCTGTTCACGGCACGTTGCTTTCAAAAGAGCCCGTATACAAGGAACGGCATAGCAGGAGAGTGGGGGGTCTGGCAAGAAAAGTAGGTTTTATACGGCTGTGCTTGACGTCTTGTGGGCCGACAGGCATTCTCCGTGGCGAGAATTCCAAGGTGTAAGTAGTATAAGATTTATTGTTGTAGGATATATTTGACCTTGTTTTTGTGAAGGCATGAAGTGTGGTGCCAGAGGTGCGAAGGTGGACGGTGGGCAGTACTTCCTCGTCAGCCCGGACGGAGCAGATCGTGCAGTGTGCTGAGATAGAATGTCCGGATGCTTTCCTGGACTTTGTTGACCTGTTCTCCGAACCTGTGTTCGTGTGCAAGCAGGATGCGGTTGTTCGTTATAACCAAGCGGCCTTGCGTCTTTTTGGCGGAGCCTTGTATTTTGGGGTTCCTGTAGCCGATCTTCTGGGGAGGGCTGTGGGTGATCTTGGCCACGGTGCACTGTCTTTCCTTGTATCCCGGGGGCCGATTAATGTCGATGTTCATGGAGAGGAGGGAAAGCTGGGTGCAGAGCTTGAGGTTTATCCTCTTCCTGCCGGTTTTTCTGGTGCAGATGTTCCTTGTTTTCTGATTTGCCTGCGGGTCAGGTCGCGTCTCAAGGTTGTTGATGCGTCCTCTTCTCGTCCATCCAGGCTTGCGGCAATTCTTGATGCCGTTGTTGATGGGATTTTGGTTGTTGATCCAAAGGGGATAGTGGTTTCTGCCAATCGTGCGGCCTTGTTGCTGTTCAATCGGCACTCCGATGAAATGCAGGGGCTGGGCATTTGCGCAATGATCCCCCAGTTTGCCGGAGGGCGTTGGGCATCCTGTGTGAACGCATCCTGGCTTGTCGGGCGAAGTCAGGAGATGTCAGGGCGTCACCGTGACGGCACATTGTTTCCTCTGGAAGTCACGGTAACCCACCTTGATGAAGGGGAGGGGCCGATGTTCGCGGTTGTCCTGCGGGACATCACAGACCGTTGCCGCTCGGAGCAAGCGGAGCTGCGCTATATGGAAGCTCTTGAGCGCCAAATCGAGATGCGTACGGGAGAGCTGCAGAAGCTTCACCGGCGCACCGAAGGAATTTTGAACTCTGCCAGTGATGCCATCATGGGCATCGATATCAATGGACGTATAACCTTTGCCAATCCGGTTGCGGGTGCCCTGCTGGGATATCCTCCACAGTCCCTTCCGGGAAAGCTGGCCGATGATGTTTTTATCCATGGTGACGGAGTCCGTTCCGGGCGCAGTGTGTTGGTTCGTGCGGCTCTGCGGCGAAGGCTGTTTCATGAACGGATGGAACTTACCCTCTGCAAGCGGGATGGGTCTTTCTTTGTTGCCGAATATTCATCGCGTCCTCTTGAGGACGATACGGGCATGATTGGCGCTGTGGTTGTCCTGCGTGATATCACAGGGCGCAGGATTGCCGAAGAGCGTCTGGGTGTTGCAGCCAAGGTTTTGGAAACAACGGCTGAGGCTATATTCGTGTGTGATTTGCAGGGGCGAATCCTTGTTGCAAATCCGGCTGCGGTGTCCCTGTCCGGTTTGTCGGGCCATGCGCCTGTTGGTATGTCGGTAACCGATATCGTGTTTGGTGGTGACAGTCGTGGTTGGCCGTCGCTCCTGGATGGTATGCAGGCACAGGAGGGTCACTGTCGTCGTGAAATGTGGTCTGTTCGCTGTAGTGGGGAGCGTTTTGCCCTGCGCCTGACTGCTTCAGCGTTACGTTTGGCTGATGGACAGCTGCATCGTGTGGTCTTGGTTGCCAACGATATTACCCAGCGCAAGCAGGATGAAGAGAAGATTCAGTATCAAGCCAACTACGATGTTCTTACGGCCTTGCCCAACCGGAATCTGTTCAATGATCGCCTGGAGCATATGCTGCGTGTGATCAGCCGTACGGAAGGCGCTATTGCCCTGATGTTTCTTGATCTGGACGGTTTCAAGTGCGTCAACGATGATTTCGGGCATGAGGTTGGCGATATTCTCCTTCAGGAAGTTGCCCGTCGCCTTGTCTCGTGCGTCAGGGACAGTGACACCGTGGCTCGCTTTGGCGGGGATGAATTTACAATTATTCTGGGGGTTGTTGATGGATGCGAGGGCGCTGCCCACGTTGCCCGTCGCATTTTACAGGTTCTTGCTGCTCCCTACAGTTTGTTGTGCGGGCAACAAAGCATCCGGATACAGGATATCTCGGCTTCGATAGGTATTGTTATTCTGTCTGGTTGTGTGAGTGAGGATTCCTGTCATTTGCTCCGGAAGGCGGATGCAGCCATGTATCATGCAAAACAGTCTGGCAAGAATGGCTTTGCATTCTGGGATGAGGTGACAGGGGAGGCAACCTGTGCCCATACGGTACTTGGCTGTAGGGGTGCGTAGTACGCGGGTTCCCAAGCGTTGGAAAAGGCAGTCTTGCTCGTATAGAAAACGATATCTGTCTGTTTGCCAGACGTGGTATTGAGTGTCTGTTTTTGCTGCGCGGTGATCGTACCAGTGCCGCGTGGTCCATGTGGAGGGACGTGTTGCAGGTCTTTTTGCCGGGGAATGCCTTGTTTATACGTGGGTTTTAAGGTCACGTCCCTGCTCCTTTGGTTCAGGTGGGCTTTCATTCTGTTTGGCAGGTTATCTTCGTTGCGTCTTTCCGGTAAGCCTTGGTGAATTTTGACCGGAGTCCGAGAGTCATGAGTACCCCTGACCATGCTGAGATGGCCAACGCAATCCGTTTTCTGGCTGCAGATGCGGTTCAGAAGGCCAGTTCCGGGCACCCGGGCATGCCAATGGGAATGGCCGATGTCGCGACTGTTCTTTTTACCCGATTCCTGAAATTTGACAGCTCCGCCCCCCGTTGGGCTGACAGGGATCGTTTTATCCTTTCGGCAGGTCATGGCTCGATGCTGCTGTACAGTCTTGGCTATTTGCTGGGCTATGAAGATGTCACTCTGGATCAGGTAAAGGCATTCCGTCAGTTTGGTGCGATCACGGCAGGGCACCCGGAATACGGCCATGTGTCTCTGGCAGAAACAACGACCGGCCCCTTGGGGCAGGGGATTGCCAATGCCGTGGGTTTCGCCTTGGCTGAAAAAATGATGGCTGCACGCCATGGCCGGGATGTGGTTGATCACTGGACCTATGTGATTGCAGGCGATGGATGCCTTATGGAAGGCTTGTCGCAGGAAGCCATCACCATGGCTGGGCATTGGAAGCTCAAACGATTGGTTGTGCTGTGGGATGATAATGCCATCAGCATTGATGGGCAGGTGTCTCTGGCAACCTCAGAAGATCAGCACGCCCGGTTCCGTGCATCAGGTTGGAATACGGTCGCCGTTGATGGTCATGATCCGGAAGCCGTTTCTGCTGCGATTGAGGGAGCGAAGAAATCCGATCGTCCGACCCTGATTGCCTGCAAGACGGTTATAGGGTTTGGTGCTCCGACCTTGGCAGGATCAGAAAAAACCCATGGGGCTCCCTTGGGGGATGTTGAGCTTGCGGGTACCCGTGCCAAACTGGGCTGGAATTGTGATGCTTTCGATATTCCTGCTCCTGTCCTGTCAGCTTGGCGTAAAGCCGGTCAGCGTGGCAGGGTAGAGCGCCAGGCTTGGGATGATCGTGTTTCTTCCTTGCCTGATGAGCGTCGGGACGCATTTCTTGCTGCTCTTTCAGGGGCATTGCCAGATGGTTGGGAACAAGGCCTGATAGATCTGAAAACCAAGGCGGTTGCAGAGAAGACACAGGTTGCAACCCGCAAAGCCAGTCAGATGGCGCTGGACGCAATCGCACCGTTTGTATCGTCCCTGGTTGGGGGATCTGCTGATCTGACACACTCCAATCTTACCCTGGCGAAGGGGATGATGTCGGTTCTCCCCGATGACGCCTCTGGCAACTATATTCACTATGGTGTCCGGGAACATGGCATGGCAGCGGTTATGAATGGCCTTGCCCTGCACGGTGGCTTTATTCCCTATGGCGGGACCTTCCTGGTTTTTGCGGATTATGCGCGTCCTGCGATCCGCATGGCAGCCTTGATGGGAATCCGGGTTGTCTATGTCATGACGCATGATTCCATCGGGCTGGGTGAAGATGGCCCGACTCATCAACCGGTGGAGCATCTGGTGTCCTTGCGTGCGATGCCCAATCTTTTGGTGTTCCGCCCTGCTGATATTGTTGAGACGGCAGAGTGTTGGCAGCTGGCTTTGGAAACGACAACCGGGCCAAGCCTTCTGGCATTGTCGCGTCAGAACCTTCCGTGTTTGCGTGACAGGGCCGATGAAAATCAGTCAGCGCGTGGCGCTTATGTTCTTGCCGAGGCAGCTGATGGGGTTCGTGACGTTACCCTGCTGGCTACGGGCTCGGAAGTTGAGATTGCCATGAGTGCACGGGAAAGTCTGGCTGGTCGTGGTGTTCGGGCTGCCGTTGTATCAATGCCCTGCCAAGAATTGTTTGATGCCCAGACAGTGGAGTATCGTCGCTCTGTGCTGGGTGATGCTCCGCGCGTTGCTGTTGAAGCGGCAGCGACCTTGGGGTGGGAGCGTTATGTCGGGCTGGATGGCGCAATTGTCGGCATGAAGTCCTTTGGGGCGTCGGCACCGGCCGCGGATCTTTACCGTCACTTCGGTATTACAGCCGAGGCCGTTGCAGCAGCAGCCCTGCGTGTGGTGGCCTGATCGTATTGGTGAATCGTGCTTTGTCGGTGCGGGTCACATAAACTGTTTATTAGAGGAGAGAGCTGAATGGCTTCCGTTACACTCCGCCAGCTTCTGGACCATGCAGCCGAATATTCTTATGGGATGCCAGCCTTCAATGTGAATAACCTTGAACAGGTTCTGGCCATCATGAAGGCTGCCGACAGAACCGATTCACCCGTTATTCTGCAGGCCAGTCGCGGTGCCCGCAAATATGCGGGCGATGTCATGATCAAGCACATGATCCTGGCCGTGACCGAGATGTACCCCCACATACCGGTCTGTATGCATCAGGATCATGGTAACAGCCCTGCAACGTGTATGTCAGCGGTGATGAGTGGTTTTACGTCGGTCATGATGGATGGATCGCTGGAAAGCGACGGTAAGACCCCCGCAAGTTATGACTATAATGTGCGTGTGACTAGGGCCGTTGCGGAGATGGCGCATATGGTCGGTGTTTCTGTCGAGGGTGAGCTGGGCTGTCTGGGCTCGCTGGAGACGGGGAAGGGGGACAAGGAAGACGGACATGGGTTCGAAGGTACGCTTGATCATTCTCAGCTTCTGACAGACCCGGATCAGGCTGCAGATTTTGTTGCGAAGACAGGCGTTGATGCATTGGCTGTGGCCATTGGCACCAGTCATGGGGCCTATAAGTTCAGTCGCAAACCTACGGGCGATATCTTGGCCATGAATGTCATCAAGGCAATCCATGCCAAGCTTCCCCGGACTCATCTGGTTATGCACGGTGCTTCTTCTGTTCCGCAGGAATTGCAGGATATTATCAACGCTTATGGCGGTGATATGCCGCAGACCTTTGGTGTTCCTCTGGAAGAAATCGAGCAGGGGATCAAGTATGGTGTCCGCAAGATCAACATTGATACCGACAATCGTATGGCGATTACCGGGGCTATTCGCAAGGTGTTTGCGGAGAACCGGGCAGAGTTTGATCCACGCAGTTACATGAAACCAGCCATGGATGCCATGGAGAAGGTGTGTGTCAATCGGTTTGAACGCTTCGGGGCGGCCGGGCATGCGTCGCGAATCAAGGTCATTCCGTTGGCTGACATGGCCAGGCGCTATGCAGAAGCGGGTGCCTTGACCAAGGTTGCCTGATAGCTGGTGGTTATAAGAAGCGATTTTACCCTCTGGATTGATGTGTGAAAGGGTTGGCCTTCATGGCTGTCAAGATTGCCCCTAGTATCCTGTCTGCTGATTTTGCTTGCCTTGGTGAGGAGGTGCGTGCCATTGATGCGGCGGGGGCGGATTATATCCATATTGATGTCATGGATGGCCACTTTGTTCCCAACATCACAATTGGTCCTGCTGTGGTAAGGGCTCTGCGGCCGCATACCACCAAGGCTTTTGATGTGCATCTTATGATTGATCCGGTTGATCCGTATATAGAGGCTTTTGCAGCTGCCGGGGCCGATATTATCACCGTGCATGCTGAGGTTGGTGGGCATTTGGACCGGACTTTGCAGCTGATCCGTTCCCTCGGCAAGAAAGCGGGGATCTCACTCAATCCCGCAACACCAGAGTCTGTCCTGGATTATATCCTTGATCGTCTGGATCTGATTTTGGTGATGTCCGTCAATCCTGGTTTTGGGGGGCAGGCATTTATTCCGTCACAGATGGAGAAAATTCGCCGTATCCGCGCGAAGATCGGGTCCCGCCCGATTGAGCTGGAAGTTGACGGTGGTATAACGTCAGCTGTGGCGCTGGAATGCATTGAGGCCGGGGCTGATGTTCTGGTCGCTGGGAACGCCGTCTTTTCAGGTGGTTCCGGTCAGTACGCGGCCAATATCCGGGCCTTGAGGGCATAGACCCTGTATCATGACAGAAGGGTAGAGATAGAATCACACCCTTCTGTCCGTTGTGGGCTAGGCTGCCGCCGCCTTGGCTTTTATGCCTAGGCGTTCCCAAACTTGGACAAGGGCGTGGCACAGGTGATCGATGTGCTCATCCGTGTGGCGGGGTGTTGGCGTGAAGCGCAGTCTTTCCGTACCTTTGGGGACAGTTGGATAGTTGATGGGCTGCACATAGATCCCGTGTTTCTCGAGAAGTTCATCGCTTGCCTGTTTGCAAAGCGCGGGATCACCAACCATGACAGGCACGATGTGACTTTCCGAAGCCATAACCGGTATGCCCAATGACTGCAGGCGTTGCTTGAGTGTTCTGGCCCGCTCCTGATGGCATTCGCGGATGGTATTGTGTGTCCGCAGCCAGCGAATGCTGGCCAAGGCTCCTGCTGCAACAGCTGGGGGCAACGATGTTGTAAAAATGAAGCCGGCCCCAAAACTACGAACGAAGTCAACAATGTGTGACTTGGCCGTAATATACCCCCCTATGGTTCCTACGGCTTTCCCCATGGTGGCCTGTATGATATCGACCCTGTCACGAACGCCGTCGCGCTCTGCAACGCCTGATCCTTGTTCCCCGTACATTCCGACGGCATGGACTTCGTCCAGGAATGTCATGGCGTTATGATGCTCGGCCACATCTATGATTTTCTCGAGTGGGGCAATGTCGCCGTCCATGGAATACACGGACTCGAAAATAACTAGTTTGGGTGTGGTGCGGTCGTGCTGGGACAGCTGGCGATGCAGATCATCGTAATCGTTATGCTTCCAGATATGCTTCGGTGCGCGGGAATGCCGTATTCCCTCGATCATTGAATTGTGATTGTCCGAATCGGAGAACAGAACCATGCCCGGAATTTGCGATCCCAAGGTCATCAGGGTGGTCATGTTGGCAATATAGCCAGATGTGAACAGCAGGGCGGCTTCCTTGTTATGCCAGTCGGCCAGCTCTTGTTCCAGAAGCACGTGGTAGTGGTTTGTACCGGATATGTTGCGTGTGCCCCCGGCGCCACCTCCGCAGCGGTCGATGGCATCCTTCATGGCCTCGCGCACCATCGGGCTGACCCCCATGGCCAGATAGTCATTGCTGCACCAGATGGTAATGTCCTGCACGGCTCCGTTACGGTGGCTCCGGGCTTTGGGGAAGGCGTCGACATAACGCTCCAGGTCGGCAAAAATCCGATAATTGCCGGATGAACGCAAACCATCCAGGCGGGACCTGAAGTAATCGTCGTAATTCATTCTCAATAATCCTCCGCCCGGACGACGCGGGCCAGCTTTCGGGCAAACAAGACCTGTTTATCACGCCTGTATTGCTTTGGGGCAAGGCAGAACAACAGCTTTGCTTACGAATACCACGATATCATCGTATTGTTGTGGCGATGAATTTCCAAAATTCTGTGATTGTTGGTGTCGCTGACCAGCAACCTGGACTTCCCGTCACACCATATCCCAGCCGGTTCTCCCAAGGGTTGGCACAGCATGTCGGGGCATTCCAGCTTACTGTGATCAAGTGTTGTCACGACCTGAGTGGCCGTATTGATCATACGAATACAGCTGTTGTAGCTGTCGGCAACGTACATGGTCTCCCCATGGCCGCAGAGGCCCAATGGGTGTTGCAGGAGAGCTTGTTTTCCAGGCCCGTCTTGTAAGCCAAAGTCAAACAACCCTTGCCCCGCAAGGGTTTCAACTGTATTCCGCGCAACAGCAAGACGCCGTATGGATGACGTTTCACTGTCGGCGAAATACAGTGCCTCTTCCTCTTCTCTCCAATATAATCCGCTTGGTTGGGCCAGAAGCGCGTGCCTTGCGGCTCCATCCAGTAGATCCTCACCCCCGCTTCCTGCCACCTGACGGATCATCATGCGATCAAGGTCCAGGGCCAGGATTTGATGCGTGCCTGCGTTGGCAATCCACAGGGTTTGGTCGTGGATCTCCAGATCCCAAGGAGACGCCAGCGCCTTATGTGGTGCTTCATGGGTGCCAAGGATCGGTGTGCCGCGTTGCCTATTCCCGCCCAAGGTTGAAACATGCCCGCTTTTGAGATCGATACGGCGAACAGAATGATTTCCTGTATCTGCAACAAAGATATCAGTTTTTGTGCAGACAAGACCCTGAGGGCTGTTGAAACGGCATTCTTCCTTGTCTCCGTCCCGGTATCCCGGCTTGCCATTTCCGACCTGGAGCAGCAGTATTCCAGAATCATCCAGAACACTGATGCGGTGATGACCGGAATCAGCAACGGCCCATGCCGGGGTGCCAACGGCACGCGTACTGTCCGGGATTGGTTTGATCTTGCCGGGAAAGCGCAGATTTCCGCTGTGCTCCAATGGCGTCGAGAGATGTAGTTTTGCTTCTGTCCCTTTCTGGCCTTGTTGGTGTATCTCCGCAACAATGTCCCGTATGGCACTTTCCAGGCGTACAGGATCAGGCTCTCCTTCCAGGCGTCCGATGATTTTTCCGTCAGGGCCAATGAATATCAGTGTTGGCCATGCCCTGACGGCATACTGATTCCACAGGATATGGTGGGGATCATGAAGCACAGGATGTGTCAGATCATAACGCTGTACGGCACTGCGTACGGCATTCACATTTTCCTCGGCCATAAATTTGGGAGAGTGGACGCCAATGACAACAACATCATCGGGAAATGCATTTTCAATTCTTTTGAGCGTTGGCATAACCTGAATGCAATTGATGCAACAAAAGGTCCAGAAATCCAGAATGACCAGACGCCCCCTGAGATCTGACAGATGCAGAGGCGACGGAGTATTAATCCAGACAAGGTCTTTGCCCTTCAGCTCAGGTGCATGGACGGGGCCGTACATGATTCCGGATACCTCGCGATGTATGGGACAAGATGGCAGATAAGTCAGGTGATTTCGGTCTGTGTTGTACGAACGGGGGTTGAGGAATGCGTACATCCGGGTATGATGCCACAGACAGGTTTGTGTACCTGATATAACCCGGGACTATGCAGGAGATTGTGCGTGTCATTCAAAGATATTCTCGTGATTGCAGATACGACACCCGGGTTTGCGCTGCGTCTGGATGTTGCCCTGAAGCTGGCTGCGCGTTTTGATGCTCATGTTACGGCGCTTTTTGTGCGTCAGACCCCTTCTTTCCCGCCTTTTATCGAAGGGCAGGTTGCTGCTGATTTTCTGGAAGCCGTAGATGCCTGTTCTGTTGCCGCGCAAGGGGAGGCCAAAGCTGTTTTCGATGAAAAGGCGTCCCGTTATGCCAAGGCATGTTGGAAACAGCTGGAAGGTGATTTGGTCGACGAGGCTGTTCATCATGCCATGCACGCTGATTTGACTGTCGTTGGGCAATATAACCCCGATGATCCGGCAACAGATGCACAACGGAACCTGTGTGACCTTCTGCTTCTGGATTCCGGTGCGCCTGTTCTGGTCCTTCCGGGGTCGGCGCAGGTTGATACGCTTGGTGAGCAGATTGTTGTAGGCTGGAACTCCAGCCGGGAGTCTTGTCGCGCCGTTCATGACGCGATGCCTCTGCTGAAGGCTGCGCAGCGTGTCGAAGTTATTGCGGTGGACGATACACGTCATGATGAGAAAATCCGCCAGGATGATGCACAGCTTACCATCATGCCCAATCTTTCCCATCATGGTGTGAAAGCCGAAGGAAAAGTGGTTGGGGATGTATGCTATGATATTGGGCAGACCTTGCTGCAGTGTGCCCAGTCCGCCAACGCAGATTTGATCGTGACCGGAGCTTGGGGGCGTTCGCGTCTGCGCGAAATGGTTCTGGGTGGCGTGACCAGCCATTTGTTGCGTCATGCCGGAATTCCTATCCTGATGTCCCACTAGGATTGTGGTGCCGGATTCGTGCAGGCCGGTGTTCTAGAAGATGATTCGTGGGCTTTGAATAGCGCCATGGTTGCTGTCGGGTGCCTTATAAAAAGGGCATCCGGCGGTTTTGGGTTCCGTAAGGCAGGGTCTTTCCTTGACCCTGCCGTGCTCTCGCGTATTGTCCGCACCCGGGCCGGAAACTCCCTGTTCCGGGCGTTTTCGTGTTGTCAGGAGAAAGTATGGACAGCGCCAAGGCAATAACATCGTATCGAAAGCACTGGGCCAGCCGGTTTGGGACAGCGTCGTTTCTTCCGACAAGTCGTGCCGAAATGGATGCGCTGGGTTGGGACAGTTGCGATATCATCCTTGTGACCGGGGATGCTTATGTCGATCACCCCAGTTTCGGGATGGCGGTCATCGGGCGCACGTGGGAAGATCAAGGTTTTCGTGTTGGTATTATTGCCCAGCCGGACTGGACAAACCCGGATGCTTTCAGGGCTCTGGGTCGTCCCAACCTGTTTTTCGGGGTGACGGCCGGCAATATGGATTCGATGGTCAATCACTATACCTCGGACCGCCGCATCCGTCATAATGACAGCTATACGCCCAATGATGAGGGTGGGAAGCGTCCTGACCGGGCTGTGATCGTCTATTCACAGCGTTGCCGCGAAGCATGGCGGGACGTGCCGATCGTTATTGGCGGTATAGAAGCTTCGCTTCGCCGGATTGCCCATTATGATTATTGGTCAGACAAGGTGCGCCGGTCCGTTCTGATGGACAGCAAGGCTGATATCTTGTGCTATGGCAATGCCGAACGTGCCATTGTAGAGATTGCCCATCGTGCTGCCCGGGGTCAGCATCCGCGCACCATGACGGATATAAGGGGCGTTGCCGTTGTGCGTGACTCTGTCCCCGGGGACTGGGTTATATTGGATGCCAGTACGATTGATTGCGCCAGCCATCATGTGGGAGAGGAGGCGGAAGTTGCTGCAGGCGAGAGTGCCCTGCGTCGGGTGAATACGGCTGATCATCCTGCTGAGAGAACGGTTGTCCGTCTTCCTTCGTTTGAATCTGTTGCGGATGACAAGGTGCTGTATGGTCACGCTTCGCGTATCCTGCATCTTGAAAGCAATCCTGGTAACGCCCGGGCTCTGGTCCAGCGTCATGGTGACAAGGAGGTATGGCTGACACCCCCGCCTATTCCCCTGACAACGGCGGAAATGGATCATGTGTTTGGCTTGCCTTATGCCCGTGCCCCTCATCCGTCGTACGGTGATGCACGGATACCTGCCTGGGAGATGATCCGGTTCTCGGTCAATATTATGCGGGGATGTTTTGGTGGGTGTTCTTTTTGCTCTATTACGGAACACGAAGGCCGCATTATCCAAAGCCGTTCCGAGGCATCGGTCCTGAAAGAAATTGAATTAATCCGCGACAAGACCAAGGGCTTTACCGGTGTTATCTCCGATCTGGGTGGCCCTACGGCAAATATGTATCGTCTGGCCTGCAAGGATCAGGCTATCCAGGATGTGTGCCGTCGGCCATCCTGTGTGTATCCATCTATTTGCAGCAACCTGAATACAGATCACAGCAGTCTTGTTCAGTTGTATCGCAAGGCCAGGGATATTGACGGGATCAAGAAAATCCTGATTGCGTCCGGTTTACGCTATGACCTTGCAGTCCGAAGCCCGGAATATGTGCGGGAACTTACCACGCATCATGTGGGCGGTTATCTGAAGATTGCGCCTGAGCATACCGAAGAAGGCCCCCTGTCCAAGATGATGAAGCCCGGGATTGGGACCTACGAAGCGTTTCGTACCCTGTTCGAGAAATACTCCCGCGAGGCCGGGAAAGAGCAGTACCTCATCCCCTATTTTATTGCAGCTCATCCCGGTACAACAGATGAGGACATGATGAATCTGGCACTTTGGTTGAAGCGCAATGGCTTCAGGGCGGATCAGGTTCAGGCTTTTCTTCCGTCCCCTATGTCGCTGGCTGCAGCCATGTATCGCAGCGAGCGTAATCCGCTCAAGCCCGTCAAGCGTGACGGGGGGGACATTGTGTATACGCCCCGGGGCTTGAGGCAGCGCCGTCTGCACAAGGCATTCCTGCGTTACCATGACCCGGAAAATTGGCCTATGCTGCGCGAGGCGTTACAGCGTATGGGGCGTGCGGATCTTATCGGGAATGGGAAGAAGCATCTTGTTCCGTCTTGGCAGCCTGCGGGGACCGGAGGACAGGGCGGGGAGGGAAAGCGTACCGGGCGTAAACACGGTACGCAGTCATTCTTTACCACGAACGCCGGCCAGGGGCGTCGTTCTGTGAACGCTTCCAGGACAGGAAGGGCGAGGGCACGCCACATTCCTTCCACCTGATACCAAATCCCGGGAAAGAGAAGGGGCCGGCATACAGGCCCCTTTTCATTTACGAGCAGCCGTTGGTTGAGCCACACGTTTCGCATTTCATGCAGGTTCCGTTACGGACTAGCGTGAAATTTCCGCACTCTGTGCAGCTGTCACCTTCATATCCTTTCAGGCGTGCTGCCCGAATACGATTGCTCCGATCGGATGAAGATGGGCCTAGACGCGTGCCGCCATAGCTGGTTCCGCCGCCCTGTGCTGTTTTCAGAACATACAGGTTGGACAGGTCAGCTGTGCGAACGTACCCCTTGGAAACAGTGCGCTCTACCAAGTTCTCCCCCCATTGGTCCAAGTCTCCCTCTTCATGGCCATCGCCAATGGCATCGGGAACCAGATCCGCAGGTTCAACATGGGCCAGATCGGTGCGACCCAGATAACTGACGGCGACTTCCCGGAAAATATAGTCAAGAATGGAAGTGGCCATCTTGATGGCGTCATTTCCCTCCACTATGCCGGATGGTTCGAAGCGAACAAATGTAAAGGCCTCGACAAACTCTTCCAGCGGTACGCCGTATTGCAGGCCGATTGAAATGGCGATGGCAAAGTTGTTCATCAAAGATCTGAAAGCGGCTCCTTCCTTGTGCATGTCAATGAACAGCTCGCCGAGTGTTCCATCCTCATACTCTCCTGTTCGCAGATACACCTTGTGGCCGCCAACAACGGCTTTCTGGGTATATCCCTTGCGTCGATCAGGAAGACGACGGCGCACAGCTGTCCTGATCAGGCGTTCCGTGACCTTTTCGGCAACAATGGCGGCCCGCTGCGGAGAGGGCGCCTTTACAACTGTTTCAACAAGATCAATGGCATCTTCGATATCGTCGTCGGTATGGGTATCCAGCACAGCCTGCAAGGGCTGCGACAACTTGGAGCCATCACGATAGAGTGCGTTGGCTTTGAGTCCCAGTGACCACGATAGTTCATAGACACGCCGGCATTCTGCCACGGTGGCATGAGCTGGCATGTTAACCGTCTTTGAAATGGCTCCAGAGATAAATGGCTGGGCCGCAGCCATCATCCGTATATGGCTTTCAGCGGACAGAAACCGGGTTCCGGTGCGCCCACACGGGTTTGCGCAGTCAAAGACTGGCAGGTGTTCCGGTTTCAGATGAGGTGCTCCTTCCAGGGTCATGGAGCCACATACCCACGTGTTGGCACGTTCAACCTGTTCCTGGCTGAAGCCAAGAGCCTTCAGCATGTCAAAGCCCGGGTCGTCGGTTATGGTGTTGCTGAGACCCAGAACGGTGCGGCAGAAATCGTCCCCCAGCGTCCACTTGTTGAAGACAAAGCGGATATCAAATGCGGATTTAAGAGCTTGCTCCAGCTTGTCCAGAACCTCAGGCGTGAAACCAAGACGGGAGAGGGCCTCATGGTTGATATCCGGGGCCTTTTCCAAGGATCCATGACCAAGGGCATGGGATACAATGGCATCAATTTCGGCATAGCGATACCCGAGGGAATGCAGTGCCAGCGGTACCATACGGTTGATGATCCGGAAGTATCCGCCCCCCGCCAGTTTCTTGAACTTCACCAGTGAAAAGTCCGGCTCTATGCCGGTGGTATCACAGTCCATGACCAGCCCGATTGTCCCGGTGGGTGCGATGACACTGACCTGGGCATTGCGGAACCCGTGCCGTTTTCCCATTGAAAGGGCGTGATCCCAGGACTGCCGGGCTGCTTCTGTCAGCTGGATATCAGTACAGGCTGCAGCATTGAGGGGGGTTGGTGCAACGCTGAGGTCCTCGTACCCTTCTGTATGTCCATGGGCTGCCCGATGATGATTGCGGATCACGCGCATCATATGCGGGGCGTTGTCGGCATATCCGGCAAAAGCACCCAGTTCACTGGCAATTTCGGCAGAGGTTGCATAGGCGGTTCCGGTCATCAAGGCCGTGATGGCGGCACACGTCGCCCGTCCTTCCTCGCTGTCATAGGGGATGCCATTGGCCATCAGGAAGCCACCCAGGTTGGCATATCCCAGCCCGAGGGTACGGAATCGGAACGACTGCTCGGCGATACGTGCCGACGGGAACTGTGCCATCATGACCGATATTTCAAGCACCAGCGTCCACAGGCGGCAGGCATGGGCAAAGGTGGCGCTGTTGAAAGTGCCATCTTTTTCCCGGAACGCCATCAGGTTCAGGGATGCCAGATTGCAGGCTGTATCATCCAGGAACATATATTCAGAGCAGGGGTTGGATGCATTGATCCGGCCGGATACGGGGCAGGTATGCCACTCGTTGATGGTGGTATCGAACTGTACCCCGGGATCGGCACAGGACCAAGCAGCTTCGGCCATGCGGTCCCACAGGTCTCGGGCCGGAACGGTTTTGGCTGTTGTACCATCTGTGCGCTGTCGCAGGGTCCAGTCCTTATTCTCGCGAACAGCTTCCAGGAACAGATTGCTGATCCTGACGGTGTTGTTGGAGTTTTGGCCGGAAACCGTGGCATAGGCTTCGGAGTCCCAGTCTGTGCTGTATTCCGGGAAGGTGATATCGACAAAGCCTTCGGCTGCCAGCTGAAGGGTACGGCGGATCAACGTTTCGGGAACATCGGCCTTGCGTGCTTCCCGGATGACTTTTTTCAGAGAGGCATTGCGGTCCGGGTCACAGCGGGCTTCGGGCTCCCCCGTCGCATTCCGGCATGCAGCCAGCAGGGCACGTGTGTAGCGACGGATACTGCGCGATCCTGCAACAAGGGCGGCAACCTTCTGCTCCTCCCGCATTTTCCAGTCGATAAAGGACTCAATATCTGGATGGTCGATGTCAACAATAACCATTTTAGCGGCCCGGCGTGTTGTTCCACCGGATTTGATCGCACCGGCGGCCCTGTCGCCAATTTTCAGGAAACTCATCAAACCGGATGACCGACCCCCACCAGCCAAGGGTTCATTCTCTCCACGCAGGGTCGAGAAATTGCTGCCGGTTCCGGAACCGTATTTGAACAGGCGCGCTTCACGGACCCACAGGTCCATAATACCCCCATCACCCACCAGATCGTCGTTGACCGACTGAATGAAGCAGGCGTGGGGTTGGGGGTGTTCATATGCCGATGTCGAGCGTGTCAGCTTTCCGCTCTGGTAATCAACGTAGAAATGCCCTTGTCCCTTGCTGTCGATCCCATAGGCCCAGTGCAGTCCTGTATTGAACCACTGTGGGGAGTTGGGAGCGCCAATTTGACGGGCCAGCATGTGACGTGTTTCGTCATAGAATGCTGCGGCATCCTGTTCTGTTGAGAAGTAACCGCCTTTCCACCCCCAGTAGGCCCATGTGCCAGCCATGCGGTCAAAAACCTGCCGGGCATCATGCTCTCCTCCACTGCGTTCGGCTTCCGGCAGGGAAGCCATGGCATCAACATCCGCAATGCGTCTTTGCAGAAAAGAGGGCACGCCCTTTTCCCGTACTGGTTTCACCGCCTTGGGGACGCCGCGCTGCCGAAAGTATTTTTGTGCCAGGATATCGGTTGCAACTTGGCTCCAGGCAGAGGGAACAACAATATCGGCATGCCGGAAGACCATCGAGCCGTCCGGGTTGCGAATTTCGCTGGATGCTGTGCGGAATTCTATCCCGGTGTAGGCGTCTTGGTTTTCGGTTGTGAACAGACGGTTGATCTTCATGGCGCTCTCAGCCTTTTTTCCGCTGGTGGCATGCGGTTTTGCATCGCAGGTCTCCCGGGTGTGTCCGGGGGGTAATTTTCCTGTGAGACGCGAGGCAAGCACAATATGTAGTGCTCTATTCACATCTACAACGCTACATTACGATTTGTTGCTGTCGCGAACAAATAAATTATCTGACCTGGACGGCAAAAAAATGGTTGTTCTCCGTCCAGGTCATTCCAGTGCCGTGCCGTGTTTGTATCTGTGCACGCTGGACGCTGCCGGGGGTTTGCCGCATAATGGGAGGCACAGTACCCTGCGAAGCCCCCTTCACAGGGTCTCTTCTGTTGATTTGTGCCGGTTAATGCTGGTACACCCTAGTTTCCTGTTCTCGAAGGAGGCGTGCGAGGATGATCACCGGCACCTTGGTACATACCCTGCTCTGTGGTCGCCAGGTTGGCACTGATGAGTTTGGAAATCGTTACTACGAGGCCCGGAAGAACCCGCGGACGGGGGAGCGCCGCCGTCGTTGGGTGCTCTTCAAGGGAGAGATTGAGGCATCAAAGGTGCCACCCCACTGGCATGCTTGGCTGCACTATACGACGGATGCCCCGATAGTGGTGTCTACGCATGCTTGGGAGAAACCTCATACCAAGAATATGACGGGTTCTTCTTCGGCCTATGTTCCTCCGGGTGATGACCGGGCAGGTGGCCGTCGTGCCCCGGCGACCGGCGACTATGAGCCGTGGCGTCCGGCCTGAATGTTCAGAAGGCGGCTGTTATCCTGATGTCAGTACGTATGGCGTCTCTGGTAACTTATCGGGACACGCTTGTCGGCGGTGTCGTTCTTGCCTGTCTTGCATTTGCTTTGGGTGCGAATGCTTTGGGGCGGGGTCGTTCCGAGGTGGCTGAGGGATATCTGCTGCGTGCCTCTTTTCATAGTGCGGAAGGTTTGTCTGTCGGCGCGGATGTACGTCTTGCCGGCGTTTCCGTTGGTCGCGTTTCTGCCCAGTCCTTGGGTGGGGCAGGCCGTGCTGATATTGATATGATTGTTTCCAATGGCGTTTCCATTCCCTTGGACAGCGCTGCAATGATCGAGACCGATGGCCTTTTAGGGTCGAAATATATTGAAATACAGCCTGGCGGCGACGACGATCTTCTGAAAGCAGGACAGGCTTTCGGGTATACGCAGGATTCACTGGTTCTTGAGGATTTGCTGGGGCGTGTTTTGGAGATGGCGCGCAATAGGCAGTCGAAAGTTGTTCCGCCGTCCTGTCCCGTAACAAGGGATCCGGGCGTCTTGCCAAGGCGGGGTGTATCTTCGGATGATGAGCAGCACACACGGGCTACAACCCGGATGGACAAGCGGGAAGGCTGATGACACGTAATCCTATTGAAACCGTGATAGGTGCTCTTGTACTGGCCGTGGCTTTGCTCTTTCTGCTTTTTGCTTGGCAGAGTGCGGATCTCCGCCCCGTTTCGGGGTACCCTGTACACGTCCAGTTTAACAAGGTTGGCGGCCTTGCTGTTGGTGCGGATGTTCGTATTTCTGGCATCAAGGTGGGTAGTGTCAGCCGCCAATTTCTTGATAATCAGACCTATCGGGCCATTGTGTCGCTCTCCATTATGCCCGGGGTTCAGCTCCCGGAAGATACCGTTGCCAGTATTGCATCTGACGGTCTTCTGGGCGGCAAGTTTGTGCGACTGGAACCCGGTCAAAGTCGTTCCTTCCTGGAATCAGGCGGAACAATCGCGAACAGTCAGGATTTCCGGTCTGTGGAAGATATGGTGAGTGAACTGATTTTCCTTGCGACGAAGGAACCGGCTTCTTCTGGTGCTACTCCGGTGCCGGACAAAGGGTCTTTACCAGAGTGATGGGGACATTGAAAGGGCGGACTGAATTTTTGCTGCACTCCGTGTGTGCGGTGGTGGTTGCCGTATCTACTACGGTATCGTTTATCACGCCTTCCGGAGCGGCTGAAACAATCGAGCGGCGTATTGCTGTTTTGCGTTGGTTGGATAAAGCTGCTGCCAGAGTTCAGACCATGGAAGTTGAAGTGAACCGCACCTTCCAGATCCAGACGCTTCAGATTATCGCTCGTGCATGTGTCGGGCGTCCTCCTGAAGAACCACCTGAAAGTGCTGTTTTTCTTGATGTATGGGAAAACAAGGCTAATCAGCCTGCGGTCGAGGTCTTCCGTGGCTGGATGTATGCTTCCAGTCCTGGCTTGTCTGCTATGGAGCATCCTGTCTATGACATCTGGGTTCTGGACTGCAAGGAATAGCGGGAAGGCTCTATCTTAGTAGATATGGCTTCTGATCATCCATTCTGGTGCATGAACCGGGAACGTTGTCTGAACCACGATAGCCGAGGCCAGCATAGACCGATATTCGTTTTTCGGCACTTGTCGCGCTCCAAACCGTGACAAATGGTCTGTTATGAACTGTGTGTCGAGAAGCATGAAACTACCCAGACGCAGGCGCCCCACCAAATGGCAAAGGGCTACTTTTGAAGCGTCTGTTGCGCGTGAGAACATGCTTTCTCCAAAGAATGCGCCGCCCAGTGCCAGACCATAAAGCCCACCAACCAATACGTCCTCCGCATTCCATGTTTCGATGGAATGCGCGAGCCCCATGTCATGTAGTTCATGGAAGAGGGACTCAATTTCTTTGTTAATCCACGTGTCAGGTCTGGTCGTTGTTGCTTCTGCACATCCTTGTATGACTTCGGCAAATGCTTTGTTACAGGTTACGTGGAAGCGATCACTGCGCAGTGTTTTCCGCAATGACCGGGAAATATGGAAGTTTGTATCCAAGGGCAGGATGCCCCGCTCGTCCGGGTCAATCCAATATACCGTGGGATCACCCTGTGAGCGTGCCATCGGGAAAACGCCGTATGCATAGGCTCTTAGCATAAGCTCTGGTGTGATGGGCGTCATTGATCCCCACAGAAAAGGGAAAACGCGGCCTGCTCAGGATAAGGTACCGGTGTCATATCGTCAGCGCATTTCCATAATGCGGCCTGAAATGTGCCGCTTCTGAAAAGAGTACCCATAGAAAAATCCCCCGTACGGAACGGGGGATGGAAGCAACCAACATTTTACTTGGAGCGAGACAAGAACTCTTCAAGCCAACGAATATCGTAGGCACCATTCTGGAAGTCATTGTCTTCCAGAAGCCGGCGATGCAGAGGAATTGTTGTATCGATGCCACCGACAACAAATTCCCCCAAAGCACGACGCAGGCGCATCAGGCATTCGTTGCGACTGGTTCCATGGACAATCAGTTTTGCAATCATGCTGTCATAGTGAGGGGGAACTTTGGCCCCGGAAAACAGCCCGGAATCAACGCGAACGCCCAGCCCACCGGGTTGGTGAAAATCATTGATCTGGCCTGGGCAGGGCCGGAAAGTTTCCGGATCCTCAGCATTGATGCGGCATTCAATAGCATGCCCGGAAAATGTGACGTCAGATTGGCTGTAACCCAAGGGAGCACCATTGGCGATGCGCAGTTGCTCGCGAACCAAGTCAAGGCCGGTGACGGCCTCGGTAACGGGGTGTTCTACCTGCAGCCTTGTGTTCATCTCGATGAAAAAGAATTCACCATTTTCATACAGGAATTCAATCGTTCCAGCATTCCTGTAACCTAGGCGCCGTATGGCAGCTGTTGCAATGTCTCCGATGCGTTCACGTTCTTCGCTGTTCAGGGCCGGAGAGGGCGCTTCCTCCAGAACTTTCTGGTGGCGTCGTTGCAGCGAGCAGTCGCGCTCTCCCAAGTGAACGACGTTCCCATGGTTGTCTGCCAGTATCTGGATTTCAATATGTCTGGGATTACCCAGGTATTTTTCCATGTAAACTTCAGCATTGCCAAAAGCACTCAGCGCTTCAGCCCGGGCCGTAGACCAAGCCTCGGCCAGTTCATCACGCGAGTTGGCAACCTTCATGCCGCGCCCCCCACCTCCGGCGCTGGCCTTGATCAGAACGGGGAAGCCTGTTGTATCAGCAACCGCATGGGCCTCTTCCAAGGTTTCGACGGCTCCTGGTGATCCAGGTACGACGGGCAAGCCAACCTCTACGGCTGCTTTTTTGGCAGTAACCTTGTCGCCCATCAAACGGATATGATCCGGGCTGGGGCCGATCCACGTAATACCGTGTTCTTCCACCATGTGGGCAAAGTCGGCATTCTCTGACAGGAAACCATAACCGGGATGAATGGCATCAGCACCGGTTATGACGGCCGCAGAGATGATCGCAACCTTGTTCAGGTAGCTGTCGCGCGTGGCGGGTGGTCCAATACATACGGATTCATCAGCCAATCTGACGTGCATGGCCCCCGCATCTGCTGTGGAGTGCACAGCAACGGTTTTGATACCCATCTCACGGCAGGCACGATGAATCCGCAGGGCAATTTCACCACGATTGGCAATAAGCACTTTATCGAACATTGGTGTTTCCGTCGCGCTGCTTATTCAATGATGGCCAAGGGTTCGCCGTGCTCGACAGGCTGTTTGTCGCTGACAAGGATCTGGACAACGCGCCCTGCGCAATGCGCTGTGACCGGGGTGTAGGTCTTCATTGCCTCTATCAGCATCAGGGTTTGTCCCTGGCTAACGGTTTGTCCGACGGATACGAAGGGAGCTTCTCCTGCGCCTGGAGCCAGATATGCCACCCCAACCATTTTTGACGTGACGGTACCCGGGTGCAAAGCCGGCGTCTCATCCGCAGTTGATCTGGTCGCTGGCGCTGCCAGGGGTACTGTTGCCGGTGCTGCATGGGTGACAACAGTAGCCGCCTTGCCAACGCGGATACGAAGGGCCTCTGTCTCGTACTCAATCTCATGCAGGCCTGTATCATCCAGCAAAGAAGCAAGCTGGCGGATGGCTTCGCTGTCGATAGTGGTCTTGCTCATTTATTTCTCTTTCTGTTTCTGGTCGGTCAGCAGCGCATTCAGCGCATCCAGGGCCAAGATGTACCCGTGGCTTCCCAAGCCGCAGATCATTCCGTGGGCAGCCCGGGCAATCCAGGAGTTATGGCGAAAAGGTTCACGCCGGTGAATGTTGGTCAAATGCACCTCTATTGCGGGGATCTGGACCGAAAGAAGGGCATCCATCAACGCAATGGACGTATGTGTGTAGGCTGCGGCGTTTATTACAAGACCGCCGAAGGCCCCTGGTGCTTCCTGTACCCAAGAGACCAGTTCGCCTTCATGGTTGGACTGCCTGAAAGCCAACGTCATCCCCAGCCCTGCCGCATGCGTATGGCACATTGCCTCTATGTCAGCCAGTGTTTCATGGCCATAGAGGTCTGGTTGCCGTGTTCCCAGCAGATTAAGGTTGGGTCCATTCAGGATCATAACCGATGTGCGCACGCGTCTTGACCTGCCGTACAGGGTGAAGGGAAATGACATAACGTGGCTTCTGCATAGCCCAAAGCGGACTTTCGGGCAACAGGGACCGTGATATGTTGCCAAGAGAGGCCTGTCGGCCCATATTCCGTCTGTAGCCGGCCAATCAGCCCTTTGCCCCGTTAATTGTGGATTGCGTTTATGGAATTGATTGTCAATGGAGAACGTCACGCTGTGGCTCAGCGGGTGACTGTGCAAGAGTTTCTTGATTCTGTCGGATTGGACGCCCGCAAGGTTGCGGTTGAGCGTAACCGCGAGATTGTGACCCGTTCGGCTTATGGGCAAACGCTCCTCGATGAGGGCGACAGGATTGAGATCGTTCATTTTATTGGAGGTGGCTGAGCCATGGTCGAGGCGCTGGTGTGTGAGCGTGCGGATACTTTCAGCATTGCGGGAAAGGTGTTCTCGTCCCGTTTGCTGGTCGGGACCGGTAAGTACAAGAATTTTGAGGAAACAGCGCGGGCTATAGAGGCGTCGGGCGCTGAAATTGTTACAGTGGCTGTGCGCCGGGTCAATATAGCGGATCCGGGTCAGCCGATGCTGGTCGATTATGTCAGTCCCAAGCGGTATACTTATCTGCCCAATACGGCAGGCTGCTTTACAGCTGATGATGCCGTGCGGACTCTGCGCCTTGCGCGTGAGGCCGGGGGGTGGAATCTGGTAAAGCTGGAAGTGCTGGGGGATCAGAAAACGCTGTATCCGAACATGCCAGAGACCCTGAAAGCTGCGGAAGAGCTTATTCGGGACGGCTTCCAAGTGATGGTATATTGCTCTGATGATCCCATACAGGCCCACATCCTTGAGGATATGGGGTGTGTTGCCATCATGCCTTTGGGTTCCCTTATCGGGTCAGGCCTTGGTATTCTGAATCCTGTCAATATCCGCCTTATTAAAGAGCAAGCCAAGGTTCCTGTGCTGGTTGATGCCGGCGTCGGAACAGCATCGGATGCAGCAGTCGCAATGGAACTTGGCTGCGATGGCGTTCTGATGAATACCGCTATTGCGGGGGCTCGGAACCCTGTTCAGATGGCCTGGGCCATGAAGTTGGCGGTTGAATCTGGTCGCTTGGCTTATCTGGCTGGGCGGATGCCCAAAAAGCTGTATGCCGATCCGTCATCGCCCTTGGCTGGGTTGATATGAACAGTGGGTCGGCAAAATATGCCGGCTGTCGTGGGGCAGGGAGGTCTGGAGAGACCTCCCGTTCTTTTTAAGACATTGATGTAAAAAGATTCTCTCTCTTGGCACCTGTCTTGCTTCTGGGTCAATCGCTCTTAAGGTGTGTGGCCGGCTTTGCAAGTGAGGGGTGCCATGGCGATTTTTGGGGTTCTGAATACATCAGGTACAGCTATGAACGCGCACAGCGTTCACATGAACCAGATCAGCACGAATATCGCCAATCTGAACACCACGTCCTATAAAGATATCGAGACGCATTACCAGACCTTGAAGAACAGGGTCGGTCCTCTTGGTAATTTTTTCGGGGTCAAGACCGCTGAAATTCGTCGTGTGGAGGAGCAGGGGCTTGTAGCGCCCACGGCACGTTATCTGGATGTGGCAATCAATGGCGCCGGTTTCTTTGTGCTTAATACCGCGGTTGATGGGTCGGGAGAGCAAAAGTATACGCGTGATGGCTCGTTTACCGGCGAGGTTTATGTCCGGGGTGGGGATACAAATGGGGATGGTCTTCCTGACCAAGGGACGCACCTAGTAACCCGGAGTGGCGTTTACGTCATGGGTTACAAGGCTGCGGAGGATGGGACATTCTCCAACACCATGTCAGCGATTGACTATTCCAATGAAGCCATAGATCCCGGGCGGGCAACGTCCAAGGTTGAGTTGCGCGGGAATGTCCCGGCAACGGAACTGCAGAAAATTACCTATCGTCTTAATGTTCCTGTTATCCAGCAGATTACGTCTCCAGAAGGTGTTCCGCAAACTGTAATGCATGGAGTTCGTCTTGCCTTTACCCCTCGGGATGCTGTTCCGGGAGGCTGGACCTTGGTGCCATCAGGCGATGCCGGCATCGCGAGTGTGACGACAACGCCTGATGAAATTAAGTTCACAGGTGAAGGTAAACTTGATGTGGCCGCTTCAGGCGGGGGGATAACAACCCTGACAATTACATATGATGGTGGCCAAACGCAGGATGTTGCCGTTGATCTCAGGCAAATGACGCAGTTCAGTGGTGGAGATGACCTGGAGTTGCGTCAACTGATACAAGATGGTTATACCGCCAGTGTCATGCGTGATGTTTACTTCAACAGCGAAGGGGTTATGCTCGGACGTTTTTCCAACGGCGTTGAGAAGCCCTTGTACAAGTTGCCAATTGCCACATTTCCAGCTCCCCAGAAGCTTGATCTCCAGAATAACAATATCTACGCAGCGACAGAGGACGCAGGGAAACCCACAATCAAGTCTCTTAGCCCTGATGACAGAATATCAGAATTTGTCGGAAGTGCCTTGGAGTACTCAAATGTCAGGCTTGAGGATCAGTTCAGTCGTATGATTATCACGCAGAGGGCTTATAGCAGCGCAGCTACAGTCTTCAGAACTGGTGATGAAATGGCAAAGACAATACGCGATATGTTCTAGATATCATGTTTATAGATACTTGTATGTTTCTGCCTAGAATAGAATGAACGGTCAGGGATAAAAATATCCTAACTTTTTCCGTGGAAACATGGGAAAAATTATACTCTATTACTATCTGAATGTTGTGATAACTCCATGCCTTGGCCATCAACTATGCGGGCTATGGCACAGGTGGCGGGGTGTGTTGTCCAGGAGGCATATCGTGGGGGATTCTGGTGGGCGTGTTGGTACCCGTACCAAAAGCGGGGACAGGGTGATTGTGTGGAAAGGAATTGCTGCTCGTGGTTTTCACAGTATTCTCCGTCGTTTGAATCCCTTGTGGCATCGTGCCTTTACGTCCTTTGACCGGGTGCGTGAGGAGATTGAAATGGATCGGCATCGCCGCCAGATCCTTGGTCTTGACGAGCGCCTTTTGAGAGATGTCGGCTTGAGTGCCGCAGATGCCTGGAAAATTGCCCGCCGTCGCGATAAGCGGGGCAAATAAGGAAACCGTGGGCTGATATTTTGCATTTCTATCTGGCTGTGACAGGGTTATCCTTCGTGCCCTTGTTTTTACTTCTGTCGCAGAGCATCCGTTCATGTCAGAAAAACCGGCCCGCTATCCTCGGCGTCCTTTCTTTTCGTCCGGCCCGTGCGCCAAGCGACCAGGGTGGTCGCCTGCGACTCTTGAGGGTGCCCTTCTTGGGCGTTCGCACCGCTCTGCTGCGGGACGCGCCAAGCTGGAAGAGGTTATTACCCGCCACCGGGCTCTGTTGCACATCCCCGAAGATTGGCGGTTGGCGATTGTGCCGGCATCGGATACTGGTGCCGTCGAGATGGCAATGTGGAATCTCCTTGGTGCGCGCGGGGTTGATGTTCTGGCTTGGGAGGTCTTTGGGCGGATCTGGGCCGACGATGCGCGTGATCAGCTACGTCTGCCTGATTTGAAAATTTATGATGCTGCCCCGGGCTATTTGCCGGACCTGGCACGGGTAGATTGGTCCCGTGATGTTGTTTTTCCATGGAATGGCACAACATCGGGCGTTTGCATCCCTCATGCAGACTGGATCGCGGATGATCGCAAGGGGTTGGCGATTTGTGATGCAACGTCGGCTCTTTTTGCCATGGATGTGCCGTGGAAGAAACTGGACGTTGTTACATGGTCTTGGCAAAAGGCCTTGGGGGGTGAGGCAGCCCACGGCATGCTGGCTCTTGGTCCACGCGCTGTCGAGCGCCTCCATTCCTATACGCCGCCTTGGCCTCTGCCCAAGATTCTGCGTTTGACGACCGGAAGGCAGCTGAACGAGGCTCTTTTTGTTGGTGAAACGCTCAATACGCCTTCGCTTTTGTGTGTGGAGGATATTCTGGATGCCCTGAAATGGGCAGAGGGTCAGGGTGGACTGCTGGCCTTGCAGAAGAAGTCCTCGCAAACGTTGGCTCTTGTTCGTGAATGGGTTAACAGGTCACAATGGGCTGCTTTTCTGGCTGAGGATCCTGCAACGATCTCTTGTTCTTCCATCTGCCTGAAAATCGTTGCGCCGTGGTTTCTGGATCTTGGGCCTGAACGGCAAGTTGCTACGGCTCGTGCCATAACGGATTTGCTTGAAGCGGAAGGGGTTGGTTTCGATCTTGCGTCCTATCGTGGCATTGTCCCCGGTATCCGTATATGGGCTGGTGCCACTGTTCTGACCGATGATGTGGCATGTCTTCTGCCGTGGCTGGACTGGGCCGTAGAGACTGTATCAAGGAACACAAAAAATAGTATGCAGGAGATCCGTATTTGAGGTTGCCTGGTTCCGCGGCAATAGGATAAAGAGTGTTACCGCCGGTCATGGGGTTCCCGTGGCCGGCGGAGCCTTGTGCGGCCTGTCTTATTGTCCGATAGAGCCCGTATTGCATGGTTTCAGTTTTGTGTGTGGTCGTCATTTTTTGGCGCCCTCTCTGAAGCAAGGAAAGCTTCCATGAGCAATGTGGTTGTTATCGGTTCCCAATGGGGAGATGAGGGCAAAGGCAAAGTTGTTGACTGGCTTGCTTCCCGAGCCGATGTCGTGGTCAGGTTTCAGGGTGGGCACAACGCCGGTCACACACTGGTTGTGAATGGAACGTCTTATAAGTTGAGTCTCTTGCCGTCCGGTGTTGTTCGCGGGACTCCGTCTGTGATTGGCAACGGCGTTGTTATCGACCCGTGGGCGTTGTCCCGCGAGATTGAGGTTTTGTCTGGACAAGGCGTTACGGTTACGCCCGATGTTCTGATGATTGCCGATAATTGCGCCCTTATTCTGCCATTGCACGGTCATCTGGATCGTGCGCGTGAAGAGGCTGCTGGCAAGGGAAAAATCGGAACCACCGGACGTGGTATCGGGCCCGCTTATGAAGACAAGGTGGCGCGCAGGGCAATCAGGGTTTGCGATCTTGCTGATCCCGATTCTCTGGATATGAAGATTGATCGCCTGCTGACGCATCACAATGCCTTGTTGAAGGGGTTGGGGGCAAAGACCTTGGATGCCGCTTCGATCCGGGCAGAGCTGGAAGAGATCGCCCCACACATTCTACCCTATGCGCGCCCTGTATGGCGCGAGCTGGCGGCTTATCGCAAGATGGGCAAGAGAATTTTGTTCGAAGGTGCCCAAGGGGCTCTTCTTGACGTTGATCACGGAACGTACCCCTTTGTCACGTCGTCAAACACGTTGGCTGGACAAGCAGCTGTTGGCTCTGGTATGGGGCCTGGCGGTATTGGATATGTTCTTGGGATTACAAAGGCTTATACGACTCGTGTAGGTGAGGGACCATTCCCGACAGAGTTATTTGACGAGAAGGGTGAGCGTCTTGGCGTTCGTGGGCATGAATTTGGTACAGTGACCGGGCGCAAGCGCCGTTGTGGTTGGTTTGATGCTGTTCTTGTCCGCCAGTCAGTGAAACTTGGCGGGATCGATGGTATTGCCCTGACCAAGCTTGATGTGCTTGACGGCTTTGATATCCTCAAGGTCTGTGTTGCTTATCGCCTTGATGGAAAAGAGATTGATTATTTTCCTTCATCCATGAGTGAACAGGCACGTGTTGAGCCTGTTTTTGAGGAGATGGAAGGATGGACCCAGAGCACGGAAGGTGCGCGATCGTTTGCAGAGCTGCCCGCGACAGCTGTCAAGTACGTGCGGCGTATAGAGGAATTGATTGAAGCCCCTGTTGCGCTTCTTTCAACAAGCCCTGAGAGAGATGACACGATTCTGATGCACGATCCATTCGAGGATTAATCCTCAATCCTCGTTTCTGTATTTTTGATACGGCTCAGTTGACAGGACTGGGCCGTATTCTTTTTCAGTCATTTATCATTTAGAAAATTCTGGTAACCTGCATGAGAAAAGCTGATCACAAGTCAGTTTCTTGGCGGGGATGCGTAGAATGCCAAGCGGGGGTGATACAGCCGAGACTGTCGTTCTGCGGGATCGTTTTATAATTGATCCCTCTATGCCCCTGCCAGATCTTAATATGCCTCATGCTGATGCATATCATGCCGAAGATCGCCGAGGATCCGGCAAGCCGGTCTATGCTCTTGTATGCCGTACGGATCTTCCTGTGCGTATTGGAGCCATGCGTGCCCTGAAAGGGGTCCAATCCCCCGGACTTTTACAATTACTGGAATGGGGTACGGTAGAATGGCCTGCCTTGGGGCGGAAGGTGATGGTTGTTGTCTACGATCGCCCTTCCGGCGGTCGGGTTCTGCCAGCTCCCGGTCAGCGGTTCGATCCGATATCAGAGGTTAATTTTGTCAAGAAAGTCTTTCGTCCACTTTATCATGCCTTGAATGAAATATCCCAGCATGGGGTGACGCACCGGGCTATCAGGCTTGACAATATGTATTGGTTTGACAAGGAGAAAGAACGCCTGGTTCTGGGTGACTGCACGACATCACCACCGGGATATGATAATCCGCCAGCTTATGAGCCCGTTGAATACGCCATGTGCATACCGGAGGGGAGAGGAAGTGGAACCCTGAAGGAGGACATGTATGCGTTGGGTATCACGTGTATTGGCCTGATGAATGGGCGTGATTACGTCTCCCAGTTGCCAGATGTTGATGTTGTCCTGTCAAAATTGGCGCATTCAACATATGCCAATTATGCGGGCGAGGGGCGTGTGCCCATGAATTTCCTGGAAATTATAAAAGGCCTTGTTGCTGATGAGCAACGAGACCGCTGGGGGTTGGAGAGTATGGACATGTGGCTGAACGGCCGACGTCTTACCCCCATACAGCCACAGCCGGCGCGGCGATCACAAAGGCCTTTTAAATTTGAGGGGAAGGATTACACCTCAGCCAGAGAACTGGCCAATGCTATGGCCATGAACTGGGATGCCGCTTCGGCCCCTATTCTGGATGGTCGTCTGGAAATATGGTTACGGCGTGGCCTGGAAGTCACAGAGCTTGCCGATGCTGTTGCATTGGCCATCCGGATGAGCCAGGCCGTCCAGATAGAGGCCCGTCAGGTTAATGATCTGACCATTGCACGCGTCTTGATGTTGATGGACCCCCGTGCGCCAGTACGTTATCGGGATATCCATGTGCATCCCGAGGGACTTGGGAATGCGTTGGCTGTGACTATTATGCAAAAGAAAGCTCTGCGGCCTTATGTAGAAATTATTGGCCGTGAATTGGTGAAGTACTGGGTTGAGGCCCAAGGGTATCATGACGCAGAGTTGGGGCATTTTGAAAGTCAGGCGAAGGAGCATGCTGGTAATCTGAGCACGACAATGATGGGGTATGGTATAGAGAGGTGTGCCTATGAGATGAGCGATACTCTTCATTGTCTTAGTTCTCTTGTAGAGGCAGAGTACGTGAGTGAGATCAGGGAGCTGCTTCCGGCTCTGGATCGTGTTTCATCCAAGGTTGATCCAAAGACGCAGGTTGTTGATCGCCATATAGCGGCATATATCGCGGTGAAGTGGCAGCGTGATACCAAGGTGCAGTTTCGTGCCATGGCGGAGCCAGATGAATACAGGGCAACGCTGGGCATGGTCAGTCTTCTGGCCGTTCTGCAATGGCGCCTTGGTCCCCCTGCCTTGCATGGACTATGTGGCTGGATTGGTGGGCAGTTAGGGCCCATTATAAACAGCTATCACAGCCGTATTCGCCGCAAGGATCTGGAGGAGCAAATCCCCAACTTGGTTCGCAAGGGGAGTTTGCCAGAGCTTTATAATACCTTGGACAATCAGGAAGAACGACAAAAGGATGCAGAGGGATTTGCCTGGGCCAGGGCAGAGTATAGTTCTGCCGAGCAGAAGATTCGTAGTTTTGAGCAGGGAAATCTTGTCAGGGATGAAAGGGGCTATGCGCGGGGGCAGCAAATGGGTGCCCTGTTGTCTGTTGCCGTTGCGCTTTTGACTGTCACGACGCTTGTTTTCCTGAGGATGATATAATGGCAGGTGATCCTAAGAATGCGTCGGTTGTCAGGAAGAAGTCGGGTGGAAATGTTATTACTCTGCTCCTCATTGTTCCTCTTATTTTTATGTTTATGCCGACATTCATATTCTTGACCATCGTCATGATGCCAAGCCTTGTGGCCTTTGTTGTTGACAGAAGCAAGCAACGCTATGGGGCCATAACGGTTGGGGGAATGAATTTTGCGGGCTGTTTCCCATGGCTGATGGATCTTTGGTTGCATGATCACTCGGTACCGCATGTCCTTGATCTTTTAACCAATGTCTGGGCGCTGATTGTCATTTTTGGTAGTGCCGGGCTTGGGTGGATTTTATCTTCCACCGCTCCGTTTCTGGCCTCAACAATTATGTCTGTGACCTCAACGCACAAAATCGCCGGACTGCAGGCGCGCCAGAAGCAACTTCTGGAAGAGTGGGGGCCGGAAGTCTCCCGTGCAGATACAGGGGAAGATATTCTGGCGGCGGATACTCCTGTCACAGAGGAAGAGTAAGCATACATATATCAGACTATCTATGTTGCAAAAACAGACATATTTTTCTGTTTATTGTTTATCTGGGCGCTCAAGATAGAGCTTCTGGTTAATGGCCCCTGTTTTGTAGGTGTGGCTGTTCTTCTGGCTTGCCCGGTTGGCGTTTAGCGAGGACAATAGGCTTGGGTTCGACGGAATCGTGCACCGCAATCTTTCGTCTTTGTGACGTGAGAGAGTCAGATGCTCTTGCTCTTGCGATGGTAGCTGCGTTGTACAGATCCACTTTCCCTCAAAAGCGCACTAGGCGGGGCTGTTTGCTCCGCCTCTTTTTTTACACAAGAGATTGGAGACGGTGCGATGCCTTTGATAATGATGTGGGCTTCCGTTAACGGCTTCGTTGCAATTGTTCTTGCGGCTTGGGCAAGCCATGGAGCCGTCATCGAAGGTTCTTATGAAAGCAGTTTGATAACGAAAGCATCATATTATCAACTGGTTCATTCTGCTGTTATCATGTGGGTTGCCGTTCTGGCTGAAAGATCAATTCTCTTTCGTATTGCGGGCCTTCTCTTTGGATTAGGGCAGATTTTGTTTTGTGGCTCTCTCTATCTGATTGCGCTCTTGGACGTTCCTGCCGGTCATGGAGCGCCGCTTGGTGGAATCAGCTTTATGGCAGGATGGGTGATGTGTGCCATTGCGGGCGCTATGCATGGTGCTCAAGGTAGGAGAATGGTAGAAAAGGTGGGTGAGGGGGCATATGAGAATGCGCAAGCTGATCTTGATCGTCGAAGACAATGAACTGAATATGCGGCTTTTTAATGACCTGTTGCAGGCCAGTGGATACGAAACCTTGCAAGCTAGGGATGGACGTAATGTGATCGACTTGGTTCGCCGCAGTCAGCCTGACCTTATCCTTATGGATATTCAGCTACCGGAGATTTCCGGAATGGATATAATCCGTGATCTCAAGAAGGATTCCGAATTACGCTCAATACCCGTCATTGCCATAACGGCCTTTGCCATGTCCGATGATGAGCGCAGGATCCGCGAAAGCGGGTGCGATGGCTATATATCAAAGCCTATAGACGTTTCTGGTTTTTTGGAGACGGTGAAGTGTCTTCTGGAGGGGCCGCACTAAAAAGCCGGCACCTCTTTTCAGAGATGCCGGCCCCTATGAAGCAAGTGAGCTCTCTTACTTCATCTTCGTTTCACGAAACAGGACGTGCTTCCGCACAACCGGATCGTATTTGCGAAATTGAAGCTTTTCCGTGATATTGCGAGGATTCTTCTTGGCAATGTAGAAGTACCCGGTATCTGCGGTGCTCTCAAGCTTGATCTGAATAGTGGTCGGCTTCGCCATAACCCGAATTCCTGAACCCGAAATATTACCCGAGCGGCGGAGCATACAGATAATATTGGGAGAGTCAAGAGAAAGAGGTCGGGGACATAACAGCTGCCCCTCCGCATTGGCTTTGTCAGTGATAAGACAAGGGGAAAGAGGGCATCATGATTGCAGCCGTTATATCCTTGTATAAGGCATTGTTATTAATGATGTCCCTGGCAACAATAATATCGCTATAACGTCCACCATGACCTTCAGGAGGGCATAAGGAACGAAGAGACTCTCGTCCCTCACGGTCTGTTAGGCCAACCGTGCGCCACCGCGCCGCTATAGCGGCAGTAGCATCAATGTTACCGCCAAGAGTTTGTAATGGCTGTATATTGCCAAATCTCAGGGTTGATGTACATAGTGTTGGCATAACCCCAAGCTTGTTAAGGGAGTATCCGGCAGGGGTATGGAGCCGGGACCACGTCAGTGTCAGCTCTCCATTGTTGGGAAGGCGGATTATGGTCTGTACTGTGCCTTTCCCGTATGTTGATGTGCCAACAACGAGCGCTCTCCCCTTGTCTTGCAGTGCAGCGCCCAGTATTTCTGCGGCTGATGCGGATCGTTCATCAAGTAGTACAACAATGGGGCGCCCGCCCATAATATCGCGGCCGTCGGTGCTATAGCGTTGTACCGACTCCGGGTGGCGTCCAAGGGTGGAGAGCAGACGTCCTGAAGAGACAAAGAGCCCCGCACATTCGACCGCCTGATCCAGAAGGCCGCCTGGATTACCGCGTAAATCAAGGATCAGTCCTCTTAACGAGCCCTTGTGTTTCCTTTTAGCCTCATGGATAAAATCCGCTAACTTTTCAGCCGTATTTTGACTGAAGTAGCGAATGTGAATGATTGGAACAGCGTCTTCAGCAAGCTGGGCATCTACGGTCTGAACGGCAGCCAGTCCTGGTTTGATATTGAGGTCACGGCTAAGGCCGTTTCTTTCGACTCTCAGGCGTAGTGGTGGCCTCACAAGACCACGAATATAGTGAGCGATATGTTCGTGATTTCCTTTTATATCCGACAGGTCTGTATTCCCGATTCTTGTAATATGGTCTCCTTTCAGGAGGCCGGATAGTTCTGCTGGCGTATCGGGCTGGACATCAAGTACCAGCAAGTGATCCCTCATAATCTGATAGCGCATACCAATGCCGCCATAGCCGCTGCGATTGGCTCTTTGTTCGGCGGCTTCTTCCGGGCTGGCGTACCGTGAGAATGGGTCAAGATGTGAAAGAATAGAACCAAACAAGGCTCGGTAGAGAGGCTCTGGCTTTGTAATCTGGATATGAGGAGAGAGTTGTCCTGCATGCGTGATAACGTTGACAACAAGATGCCCCCATGCAGTCGGATCTTTTTGCGTGGGCATGGCAAATGCACCGATCGGTGTATCTTTTTGGTGAAGATGGAGCCAGTTGTTTTCGGTGCGCAGTTTCAGGTCAGGGTCCATGGCTATGACACCATGGAGCCCATCTTGGGCTATCGTGCCGATATCAGCTGGCTCCAGAGAGCGTGCTGCAATCACGTCAAGGCCATAGGATATAACCCGGACCATGTCTTCCTGGTCATGCCCCTCGGTACGAGGCTGACCTTCCAAGGATACATGTGATGCATAACAGGTCACCGAGAGCCAAGTCAGCACCATGGCTATTCCCAGAATCCAAGCCAGCTTGCTGGGTATATGCGACCGACAGTGCATTGTGGCTGGCATGGGGTATAATCTGTTCCAACTATTTACTGGTGCGCTTGGTCATTCAAATTTTCTCTGAAAGCCAGCCGTTCTTATTATGATCGCAGAAGGAAACACCAAACAAGCGCAGATACCGCTATTTCCTCTTCCCTGGTTTCCTTTTTGTTGGTGACGCAGGGTAGGCCACTTGTAAATCACGCGGTGCTTGTTTGGACCCAGCTTTGCGCCGGTTGCTCTTGACAGGTTTTGGTCCCCGACGGGCTTGCGTGTTGGTATTGTCACGTTGTAAGTCCTGAGAGTCTCTTCCTTGGCGGACGATTTCAAAAATCAATGAGCCGGTCAGGGGATCAGCTTTTGCAAGAGTGACCAAGATACGATCGCCCAACGTGTACGACATTCTGCTGTTTTGTCCGGTCAGGCGATGTGCTCCCTCGTCATAATGGTAAAAATCATCTTGCAGTGTGGATATCGGTATCAGACCGTTGGCACCTGTTTCATCCAGCTCGACAAAAAGGCCGAAACGATTGACGCTGGCAACGCGTCCTGCAAAGCGGGCCCCTACCTTTGATGCCATGAAATGAGCCGTATACCGGTCTATGACATCACGTTCGGCCTGTGCAGCCCTTCGCTCCGTAGATGAAATGTGCTCGCCTGCCTGGGGAAAGGATACAGCCTGTTCTTCCGGTAGATATTCGTTCCGTGTTCCCAGCCCAAGCCCCGATATCAGAGCCCTGTGTACCAAAAGATCCGCATAGCGCCGGATGGGGGAGGTAAAGTGCGCATAATGACGCAGACCCAAGCCAAAATGCCCGCGGTTCTCAGGCGTATAGATGGCCTGTGACTGGCTGCGCAGAACGACCGAGTGTACCAGATGCTCATAGGCCGTATCTTTGACCCGTTCCAGAATATGATTGAAGTTACGGGGGGTCAGGGCACCAGTCGCCAGATTTAGACCAATTGTGCGCAAAAATGTACGCAGGTTCTCCAGACGTTCCATCGGGGGCTCGTCGTGCACCCTGTACATGCAGGGGGCTTCCAGTGATTCCAGTGTTTCTGCGGCACAAACATTTGCGGCAACCATCAGCTCCTCAACCAGGCGATGGCTGTCGCTCTGGATACGTGGCTGGATCGCGGTAACAGCCCCGGTGGTATCGACCAGGATCTTTCTCTCCGGGATCGTGATCTCCAAGGCACCGCGATGTTCCCTGTGTGAGCGAAGAGACTTGAAGCAACCGTATAGAGGCTTCAGGATATCTTCGGCAAGCGGTGACGTTGTTTCATCCATGATGCCATCGAAAGCATTCTGAACCTGGGTATAGGTCAAACGTGCCCTGGATTTCATCAAGCCACGGACGAATGTATGCCTTATTTTCTTGCCTTTGGCATCAAACCACATGTGGACAGCCACGCAGGGGCGTTCTTCGTTCGGGCGGAGTGAGCACCATCCGTTCGAAAGAGCCTCTGGCAGCATGGGAACAACCCGGTCAGGAAAGTAGACCGAATTGCCGCGTTCATACGCCGTCTTGTCCAGTGGGGTACCGGGGCGCACATAGTAAGATACGTCCGCAATGGCAACCAGCGCGTGCCATCCTCCATCCTCTGTTGGCTCTGCCCATACAGCGTCGTCAAAGTCCCGGGCGTCTTCGCCGTCAATCGTTACCAAAGGAACAGACCGTAGATCCGTACGCTTTCCCAAGGGGGCTTTCCTGGCCTTGGCTGCTTGCTCCAAGGCATCTGCAGGGAATTCTACGGGGATACCATGGGCATGAATGGCAATCAGGCTGACAGCCCCGGGGCTGTTCATCGAGCCAAGCCTTTCCAGAACTTTCGCCTGGCGTAGACCGGAACGCCGTCCGGAGAGAATCTCAGCCTCCACCAGCTCCCCCACATGGGCCCCGGCAGCGTCACCTCTGGCGATAACATAGCCTTGGCGGTCCCGACGATCTGTGGGGCGCAAGAGCAAGCCGTTAACTCCAGCTTCCAGAATACCCAGAACGCGCGCTGGTGTTTCAGCAAGCTTCTGGATGACGTGGCCGTTATAATTTCCGTTGCGTCCCGGTGTCAGCTTGCACAGCACGTGGTCCCCGACCCCGACCGTTGGCAGGCCGCGGCGTGTTGTCGTGACAAAAACCCGGGGAGGCGATCCTTTCTGTTCCCATGTTAAAGGCCGCCCTACCAGTTCCCCCTCGGAATCTGTTCCGGTTATCTGAACTGCGACCATCTGGGGCAGACGTTCCGGATACTGGGGGCGCTGTTTGTGACGGCGCTGGATTTTACCCTCTTTCTCCAGTCCTTTTATGATTTGTTGTAGAAGCGGGCGCTGCTCTGCCGTCAGGTTGAAGGCCCGGGCCAGTTCGCGTTTACTGATCCGGCCCGGATTTCCCTGAATAAAGTCGAGCACATCCTTGCGGGTGGGAACAGGGACATGTTTTGGATTTTTTTTTGCCAAAATCAGGGCCTCCTGCACTCAGGAGACATCATCGTCATCGGTTTTCTTCTTGCTGCGTGATCGCGGTGCAGGCTTGCTTGCCGTTTTCTCTTTTTTGTCAGCCGGCTTGGCAGCCGCTTTTTTGCTTTTTGTTTTGGCAGCGGTCGCTTTGCCGGCCTTTGGATTTTTTTCGGCCTTGGCGGCCAGCCATTCCAAGGCTTGATCCAGCGTTACTGTTTCAGGATCGGTACCCTTCGGAATATTGGCCCGTATGCTGCCATGTTCCACATAGGGGCCATAGCGCCCTGAAAGGAGCTGCACGCTCTTTCCGTCCACGGGATGGGCGCCCAGTTCCTTGCCGGCTGCCTTGGGTGCACGTGTCTTTGCCGATGCCAGAAGATCTACGGCACGGTTGATGCCTATATCCAGGACATTGTCTTGGCGCAGGTTGACGTATTTTCCATCGTGCACAATGTACGGACCAAAACGGCCAATGCCAGCCAGAATGGGTAGACCGGTTTCGGGGTGTTGACCAACCGTTCTCGGCAAGGAGAGGAGAGACAGTGCACGCTCCAGATCGATGGCCTGAGGATCTATGTCCTTTGGCAATCCGGCTCGTTTGGGTTTGGTCTTTGCCTTTCCTTCCCCAGTTGCTTCTCCCAGCTGCACATACCAGCCATATGGCCCCTTGCGTACTACAACGGCCAAGCCGGTTTCCGGGTCTGCCCCCAATTCACGGTCTCCCGCGCCTGCATCTTCGCTATTTCCGCCCAAGGGACGAGTATAGCGACACTCGGGGTACGTCGAGCATCCGATGAAGGCCCCGGTCTTTCCAAGTTTCAGCGAAAGACGCCCGGTTTGGCAGGATGGGCAGAGGCGGGGATCGGATCCGTCTTCCTTTTCCGGGAACAGATGCACGCCAAGGTCAGCGTCCAGGGCATCAAGCACCTCGCTGATTCTTAGATTCTTGGTTCCGGATATCGCCTGTGTAAAATCCTGCCAGAAATTGCGGAGCACATCTTTCCAGTCTACTGCGCCAGCTGATATTTCATCCAGCTGATTTTCAAGGGTAGCCGTGAAATTATATTCCACATAACGGCGGAAGAAGCTTTCAAGGAATGCCGTGACAATACGTCCCCGATCTTCAGGAATGAATTTACGTTGTTCCAGCCTGACATAGCTTCGATCCTGCAGGACGTGGAGAATCGAGGCATAGGTGGAGGGTCGCCCAATGCCAAGTTCTTCCATCTTCTTGACCAGACTGGCTTCAGAATAGCGGGGCGGAGGTTGAGTAAAGTGCTGATCGGTCCGGGCGTCCGACAGTGTAGTCATTTCTCCCTCATGCAGAGGGGGAAGTATACGTTCCTTGTCCTCGTCATCCTGGCCCGATACATCATCAAGATCTTCCCGGTACAGGGTCAGGAAGCCCTCAAAGACAACGGTTGAGCCATTTGCGCGAAGTACTGTTTTCCGGTCCCGGGTCGACAGGTTCACGCCGGTTTGGTCAAGCAGGGCACTTTCCATTTGACTGGCAACGGTACGTTTCCAGACAAGTTCGTAGAGTTTGAACTGATCATCATCCAGGGAATCGCGAACATCTGCCGGACGCAGAAAGACGTTGGTCGGGCGAATGGCTTCGTGCGCTTCCTGGGCATTCTTCTGTTTTGTCTTGTAAACCCGGGGTGTTGAAGGAAGCAGTTTGTTGCCCCATCCCTGTTCAATCAAGGTGCGGATGTCATTGACAGCTTCCGGTGTTATGGAAACAGCATCTGTACGCATATAGGTGATCAGACCAACGGTTTCACCGCGGATTGTTACACCTTCATATAGCCTTTGTGCTGTTTGCATCGTCCGGGTGGCGGAAAAGTACAGTTTCCGTGCGGCTTCCTGTTGCAGTGTCGATGTTGTGAACGGCGGGGCAGGGTGGCGTTTGGCCTGCTTGCGTTCCAGAGATGAAACGGTAAAGGCACCCGCCTTGACGGCAACAAGTGCCCTTTCAGCGGAGGACGCATCGGACAGCGAGAACTTTTCAAGCTTCTGGCCATCCAGATGCGTCAGGCGCGCTGTAAAAGGTTTGTCCATGGCCGAGCGCATGTCAGCCGTAATTGTCCAGTATTCTTCGGAACGGAAGCGTTCAATCTCTGACTCACGCTCGCAGATCAGGCGCAGGGCAACAGATTGTACCCGGCCAGCAGAGCGTGACCCGGGCAGCTTCCTCCACAGCACGGGCGATAATGTGAACCCAACAAGATAGTCCAAGGCTCTTCTGGCCATATAGGCATCAACCAGAGGCTGGTCTATGTCACGGGGGTTATTTATGGCTTCTGTCACTGCGGTTTTGGTAATGGCGTTAAAGGTTACGCGCTTGACATCCACCCCCTTCAGGGCGCGCCGACGGGCCAGTTCCTCCAGCACATGCCAAGCAATTGCTTCTCCTTCACGATCCGGGTCAGAGGCCAGAAAAACCCGCTCGGCATTCTTGACTGCCTGAACAATCTCGCGAATGTGCTTTTCTGATCGACTGTCTGTATCCCAGTCCATTGCAAAGTCTTCATCTGGTCGGACAGATCCATCTTTGGGCGGTAGATCGCGCACATGGCCGAAGGATGCAAGAACGGTGTAATCCTTGCCCAGATACTTGTTGATGGTTTTGGCCTTGGCCGGCGACTCGACAATGACAACGTTCATGGGATATCCGGGCACACTTCTTTCCTGATTACAGAGTGGTGTCGTCCCACGATAATCCTTCTGTTCCAGAGAATTATGCAAGCACGGACACGCGACCTCCGGGGTGCCGTTCCAGGCGCCCCGCCAACTCCAGCTCCAAGAGAACCATGGAGACGACAGCCGGAGACAATTGGCATTGCCGGATGATTTCGTCAACAGTCACAGCAGCAGGTGACAGCAAACCGCCAACAATCTTCCTGGCCTCTGCCAAGACACTTTCGTTGAAATGCGACGGTTTTCCCTTGGAAAAATTAGTATATACGGGCTCGCAGAGGGGTGTGTGTCCGGCATTGCCCAACGCGAAAAGAATATCATCCGCACTTCTTACCAGTGTTGCGCCATCACGTATCAGATTGTTGGGGCCTTCACTGCGGGGGTCCAGGGGTGAGCCCGGTACGGCAAAAACATCTCGCCCCTGTTCAGCGGCCATACGTGCCGTGATCAACGAGCCGGATCGGGCTGTTGCCTCCATCACGACCAGGCCGCGTGACAGACCGGATATGATACGGTTACGCCGTGGAAAATGGCGGGCCTGTGGCTCAGTCAGAGGCGGCATCTCAGAAACAATGGCGCCTGTAGCCCGAATTTTATCATACAGATCCTTGTTCTCGGGCGGATAGATCACATCGGGGCCGCCAGCCATCACAGCAATGGTTCCTGTTTGCAGAGATCCTTCGTGTGCAGACCTATCAATGCCGCGCGCCAGTCCGGATACAACAGTCATCCCAGCCTTTCCAAGATCCATGGCCAGCCGCCAAGCCAGTTGGCGTGCGCCTGCCGATGCGTTTCGTGCCCCGACAATGGACACGCAGGGATTTTTCAGGACTGATTCATTGCCCATGATATACATGCAGGGTGGCGCATCATCGATTGCAGACAAAAGGGCAGGATAGCCCGGTTCAATAGCACAAAGCAGCCGTGCACCCATTGTTTCGGCTGTCATCAGTTCACGCTCTGCTATACTGGCGGAGCATATCTTGATGGGTTTGCCCCGCCCTCCACGGCGAGCCAGTTCCGGTAAGGCATTTAAAGCATCACGAGGTGTTCCAAATCGATCAAGAAGCTTGAAAAATGTAATGGGGCCAACGTTCTCGCTGCGGATCAACCGAAGCCAGCTGATCTTGTCGGAGTGAGACAGGGTGGAGGCGGGGGGAGAGAAAAGGGTCGTCATCATGACGACATATTATCTATCCAAGGTTATATATCAAGGCGATGATTGACCTCCCAATACTCTCCCCCATTATTACCAAGCGTTAATGTTAATTTTTCTGCTCAGTAGGGGTGACATGCGTCCAGTCACAATTATGTATACAGGCGGTACCATTGGAATGGAGCTTGGTGAACGGGGTTGGCGTCCTGCTGCTTCCTTTGTCTCGCTCCTTGATCGTATGCTGCCGGGTTGTATTGATGGCAGGGATGTGGTGCTGGAATATGCCCCCGCTGTTGACAGTGCCCATGTTGATCCTGCCCTTTGGTACAAGATCGGCCGCGAGTGTGTACGCGCAACTTCATCTGGCCATGGTGTTATTGTCGTGCATGGTACTGATACATTGTCTTGGACAGCTGCAAGTCTTGCCATGCAGCAGGTTGCACGTGGAGCACCTGTTGTTCTGACTGGCTCCATGATCCCTATGGTTGGTCATGACAGTGATGGTATCCGGAATCTGGAACAGGCACTTTCTGTTGCGAGAGATCCTGATACTCATGGCGTTCTCGTTTGCTTTGGAAGCCGCATCATCCCTGCTGTACGTAGTCGTAAAATATCTACATCAACTTTTGATGCATTTCGTGATGTTTTATCGTTGGGGGGTGTAGATACTCCATGGTCAATTCCGCGTAACAAAGAGCTTGCTCTCGGTCCTCCACCGCCTTTACCAGCTGTTGTGGATGTTGGTCTTGTTACCTGCTATCCGGGGCTTTCTGCCGGGTTCTTGGCCGGATTGACGGCATGGCAGCCAAGTGGCTTGGTTCTGGAATGCTTTGGCAACGGTACAGCCCCTTTTGTAGAGGGAGCCTTGCAGCAGGTCCTATCCGATTTGGTGCGTCACGGAACATTGGTCGTTGCTGTCAGTCAATGCGCGGACGGAGCTATCGATCTGGATCATTATGAGGCAGGTGCAGCGTTACGCGATGCAGGTGTCCTTACAGGGCGTTGCCTGACACGGGAAACGGCTTTTGCCAAGCTACACCTTATCCTATCTCATGGCCTGCGTGGCCAGAAAGCTGCAGATATGTTCTTCCGTGATTTTTGTGGAGAGACCCGGATCTGCTAGCTATTGTGTCTTCCCCAGCCTGATCTTTGACTCTGTGCCTTGAAAGAGCCGTCTTATGTTTTCATGGTGGCGTACGAAGGCAAGGATAGCCAAGCCTGCAAACGCTGCAGCATGGATCGGGGAGGCCAGAAACCATGCTGAAGCCGGGGCTGTACCCAAGGCTATCAAGGCGGAGAGAGAGGAGTAGCGGGTCAGAAGGGCCATCAGGAACCAGATGCCGCAGGCTATGGCCCCAACAGGCCAAGCAGTCAGGAATAGAACCCCCAGTGTGGTGGCAACTCCTTTGCCTCCCTTGAAGCGAAGCCAGATCGGGAAGTTATGCCCCAGAACGGCGGCACATCCGGCAACAAGGCTGCCAGATGTATCAACCAGCATACCAGCCAGCGCGGCTGCAATGCCTCCCTTGCCCGCATCCATAACCAAGGTTGCCAGCGCCAGATCCTTGCGCCCTGTACGCAGGACATTGGTGGCACCTATGTTTCCCGATCCGATGGATCGAAGATCGTATCCAAACGGTTTTGTCAGCACAATGCCGAACGGTATGCTGCCAAAAAGGTATCCAAAAACAGTGCATAGAAGCAGGGTAAGCTCTGCAGGCACCTCAGGTACCGTGAACATAAATTGTTTTCCCGTCAACAATGGTACGCAACACTCGCCCCTGTAAGAGGTGTCCGTCAAAAGGCGAGTTTCTGGAGCCCGAGCAAGACCTACTTGCACTGTACTTCCAAGGCTTGTCCAGATCTACCACAATCAGATCGGCAGGGTACCCTGCTGCCAGTTTTCCGGCTTTGAGACCAAGTATGCGTGCTGGGTTGAGACTGAGAAGAGCAAGAGCCCGCAATATAGGCATGCTCCCATCGTGGACCATGCCCAGCGTCAGGGGCAAAAGCGTTTCCAGCCCAAGACCTCCGCAGGCTGCTCGCGCAAAGGGAACATCTTTTGTGTCACTATTCTGTGGCGCGTGATCCGAAACGATGGCGTCGATGGTACCATCCAGCAAGCCGGCAATGACAGCTCTTCTGTCACTCTCGGATCGTAGCGGTGGGCTCAGTTTCGCCGATGTGTTGTAGCCGGATATGGCCAGTTCATTCAGTGTAAAATAGGGAGGGGCTGTGTCGCATGTGACAGAAAGCCCCTTGGCTTTTGCTCGGCGTATGGCCTCGACACTGTCTGCTGTCGAGATGAGTGATGCATGATAGCGAGCGCCGGTCATCGCAACAAGGCGCAGATCTCGCTCGAGAAGGATGACTTCAGCCTCGGGTGGTATGCCGGAAAGACCCATACGGGTTGCGAGTTCTCCACTGGTCGCAACACCCTTTGCCAAGAATGGTTCTTCCGGTCTCTGGATCAAGAGAAGCCCGTACATGGATGTATACTGCATGATCCGTCTTAGTACGCCGGCATTTGATACAGCGTGCTCTCCCTCGGTAAACGCAATGGCACCTGCTGCGGACATAAGGCCATACTCAACCAGTTCTGTTCCTTTTGCCCCGGCTGTGGCCGTTGCGTAGGGATAAATTTTCACGGCTGAATCTGTACGCGCCTTGTTCAGGACAAAAGCAAGGGCTGCTTCGTTGTCAACCAGAGGATCCGTTCCGGGGAGGCCGGCGACTGAAGTTACGCCGCCTGATGCAGCCAGTAATCCCGTCGTGCGCAGTGTTTCCTTGTGCGTAAATCCCGGTTCGCGCAAATGGGTTCGCATGTCAACCAAACCCGGTGCAATCGCCATGCTTCTGCAGTCAATTGAGCTGTCTGCGTGTATCGCGCCGGAGTGCTGCAAGTGCGGTCCGCAATCTAGTATGCAGGGACCTTCAACCAGAAGACCGCCAAGCACATCCAGCTCAAGGGATGGATCCAGAAGGCGAGCGTTGAAATAGTGCGTTCGATGCATGGACGTTTCTGTTTCCGGGGTGGCTTACAAGCCATTATTCTCGGCATTGCGGATCAGGATATCCAGAATGGCCATACGGGCCGCAATGCTCATCTCAACTTGTTGGCGAATCAATGAACGATCAAGATCGTCAGCTACATCTGAGTCAATTTCGATACCCCGGTTGATCGGGCCCGGGTGCATGACAAGCGCATCGGGTTTGGCCAAGGCAAGTTTGTCGCGGTTCAGGCCAAAGAAGTGAGCGTATTCACGGGCAGAAGGAATGCAGCAATCACCAAGACGCTCATTCTGTACGCGGAGCATCATGATGATGTCAGCGCCCCGTATGCCTTCGCGCATGTCGGTAAAGGAAGTTACGCCCATGCATTCAATATGCGAGGGCAGCAATGGGCGCGGTGCAACAACCCGGATATTAGCCCCCATGGTGCTCAAAAGATGAATATTGGACCGTGCAACCCGGGAATGGGCAAGGTCTCCACAAATGGCGACCTCCAATCCCGCAAGCCGTCCCTTGTTCCGCCGTATGGTCAGGGCATCGACAATGGCTTGCGTCGGATGCTCGTGCAGGCCGTCGCCAGCATTGATGACGGCACACTGTACATGCTTGGACAGTAGCTGTGCGGCACCTGAATCATGGTGGCGAACAACCAGGACATCCAGCTTCATGGCGTTCAGGGTTACGGCCATATCAACAAGGGTCTCACCTTTGCAGATGGAGGATCCTGCCGAGGTCATGTTGATGACGTTGGCCCCCATCTTGAGTCCGGCAAGTTCGAAAGAAGCCCGTGTGCGGGTTGATGCTTCCATGAACAGGTTGACCTGCGTCCGTCCTGTCAGACGATTGGATGCATACCGGGGTTGGCGATTCCTGTCAGCATAACTATCTGCGAGATCGAGAAATTCTTCAATCTCGTGAGGGTATAACCCCTCCATGCCAAGAAAATGCCGATGAGAGTATGCTGGGTTCTTCATGGGGGCGAAATATGAGGTTAAAACATCATTCCGGCAAGGGGAGAATGGTGCGCGCCGGGGCAATATTTATGACAGTCCCGCATGCTGTGCGAGGAAGTCATGTATCGATTATCAGTAGATTTATTTGTCTGCAAAAGCAATGGCATCAAGGAATCCCTGAAGAATCCATGATGCTGCGTTTCTATCCACGGTTTTCGCTCTTTTTTTGCGGGACATGTCCAGTTCATCAATCATGACGCGTTCTACGGCTGCGGTTGACAAACGCTCATCCCAGAATGCGATCGGAAGCTGGGATATTGGCTGTTCCAGCGCTCTGATATTATCAGCAAATGTTCTTGTCGACTGGCAGCGACGTCCTTCTGTTCCATCCATTTCGACCGGCAACCCAAGGACCAGGCCGGCTATTTCGTACTCTGCAACCAGCTCGGACAGCAGGGTAACATCCTTTGTGAATTTGGTTCGACGAATTGTTGTGAGCGGAGTAGCGGTGATCAGCAAGGGGTCTGACAGGGCGATGCCTATGGTCTTGGTGCCAAGGTCCAGCCCGGCCAGCCTGCTGGAAGCAGGCAGGGCGTGTTTCATCTGCAAGGGCGAAAGCCCTGTCACAGGAAGCGGTGCGGGGTTGTTGCAGTCAGTCATGACGAGTGATACCTTCCGGCGATTTTACGCGTGTACAGCCCCGGATCGGCGCGTACTGTGTGCCGACGGGGATGCTCCCAAGACACTTACTCCCGCCAGGAGACTTTTTTCAATGTCGCTCGACAAAGATATCGTCCGGAACGTTGCGTTCCTAGCCCGTATTGAAGTGCCCGAAGACAGGCTTGATCCTCTGGCCAGCCAGCTTTCCGGTATTCTTGACTGGGTTGAACAGCTTTCTGACGTCAATACCGAAGGAACAGAGCCTATGACCAGTGTGACGGATGCGGTTCTGCGCTGGCGGGAGGATATCGTCTCTGATGGCGGTATGTGTGATTCTATTCTGGCCAATGCGCCGGAAGCCATGGATGGGTTTTTTGCCGTGCCGAAGGTGGTGGAATAAATGTCTGTTCTTGACCTGACCCTAGCCCAGGCCCGTGATGCCCTGCGCTCTCGCACGCTTTCAGCTGTTGAGCTGGTTGATTTCTACATTGGTATCATGGAGCAGAAGCGCCCGCTGAATGCCTTTATTACCGAAACAGCGGAGCTGGCACGCCAACAGGCCGTGGAAGCTGATGCTGCCTTGGCAGCAGGAAGCGCAGGACCGATGATGGGCATCCCCGTTGGCCTCAAGGACCTGTTCTGTACAGAAGGCGTTCGTACCACGGCTGGAAGCCGAATGCTGGAAGGGTTCATTCCGCCTTACGAAAGCACGGTTTCGGCAAATCTGCGCAAGGCGGGGGCTGTTTCTCTGGGCAAGCTGAATCTGGACGAATTCGCTATGGGTGGATCCAACCAGACAAGCTGGTTCGGCCCGGTTCGTAACCCGTGGAAGCCACGTGGCCAAGATGTGGACTTGGTGCCCGGCGGATCGTCCGGTGGATCTGCTGCTGCTGTGGCGGCCCGTATGGTGTTGGCCGCAACGGGTACAGATACGGGTGGATCTATCCGGCAACCTGCTGCTTATTGTGGGATTACGGGTTTGAAGCCAACGTACGGGCGTTGTTCCCGGTATGGCACCATTGCCTTTGCAAGCTCCCTGGATCAGGCTGGCCCCATGACCCGCACGGTTCGCGATGCGGCAATTATGCTGGGCGCGATGGCTGGTTTTGATCCAAAAGATTCCACCAGCGCAGACATTCCGGTGCCTGATTTTGAGGCGGCCCTGACTGGTGATATCCGTGGTTTGAAGATTGGTATCCCGGCTGAATATCGCTCGGATGGCCTGGATCCCGAGGTTGCTTCCCTGTGGGACAAGGGAGTGTCGTGGCTGAAGGATGCGGGTGCCGAAATTCATGACATAACTTTGCCGCACACCCGGTATGCCCTCGCAACGTATTATATCGTTGCGCCAGCCGAAGCATCCTCGAACTTGGCTCGCTACGATGGTTTGCGCTTCGGGATGAGGGTAGAAGGGAAATCCTTGGACGAGATGTATGCCAAAACCCGGGCAGCAGGGTTTGGTGAAGAGGTCCAGCGGCGTATTCTGATGGGGACCTATGTCTTGTCCGCCGGATACTATGATGCCTATTACCTTAAAGCCCAGAAAGTGCGGTCCTGTATTGCGCGGGATTTTCGTGATGCCTTCCGGTCTGTTGATGCGATCTTGACGCCAACCGCCCCGACCGCAGCTTTTGCGCTGGGTACAAAAATGGATGATCCTATTGCAATGTATTTGAATGATATTTTTACAGTCCCTGCCTCATTGGCCGGTTTGCCCGGATTATCTGTGCCTGCTGGATTGAATGCATCGGGTCTGCCTCTTGGGCTTCAGATCATCGGTCGTCCTTTTGATGAGGAAACTGTTCTGCGAGCCGGGGATGTTCTGGAAAAGGCCGCCAGTTTCCACGGTGTTCCGGCTTTGGTAAAAGGATAAGGCGCGATGAGCTATCATATCAAAGGTGAAACCGGGGACTGGGAACTGGTTATCGGGCTTGAGGTTCATGCCCAGGTTATCTCTCAATCCAAGTTGTTTTCAGGCGCAGCAACAACGTTCGGAGCCGAGCCGAACACGCAGGTTTCGTTTATTGACGCCGGCTTTCCCGGCATGCTGCCGGTTATCAATGGCGTGTGCGTGGAGCAAGCTGTTCGTACGGGTTTGGGGCTGAAGGCGCAGATTAATAAACGCAGTGTTTTTGCGCGCAAGAATTATTTTTATGCTGACCTGCCCCAAGGGTATCAGATCAGCCAGTATGATCAGCCGATTGTTGGTGAGGGGCAGATTGTACTGGATTTGCCCGATGGATCAAGCCGTACGGTTGGTATCGAGCGCCTGCATCTTGAGCAGGATGCAGGGAAATCCGTTCATGACCAGCACCCTGCAAAGTCTTTGATTGACTTGAATCGTTCCGGTGTTGCGCTGATGGAAATTGTTTCCAAGCCAGATATGCGGACGCCGGAAGAAGCCGGGGCATACTTGCGTAAGCTGAGATCCATTCTGCGTTACTTGGAAACATGTGATGGAAACATGGAGGAAGGCTCCATGCGTTGCGATGTCAACGTATCGGTCCGCAAAGCTGGAGAGCCATATCGGACACGTTGTGAGATCAAGAACGTCAATTCCGTTCGCTTTGTCATGCAGGCCATTGAATATGAAGCTCGCCGCCATGTTGAAGTGTATGAAAGCGGTGGCCAGATTGTTCAGGAGACACGTCTGTTTGACTCCTCACGTGGTGAGACACGGTCGATGCGGTCCAAGGAACATGCGCATGATTATCGGTATTTCCCTGACCCGGATCTTTTACCCCTGGAGTTTGATGATGCATTTGTTGAGCGCATCAAGGCAACGTTACCCGAGCTTCCTGATGATAAAAAAGTGCGGTTTGTATCCTCCTATGGCCTGACACCTTATGATGCAGGTGTTCTGGTTATGGAGAAGGAAACTGCGGCTTATTTCGAGGAGGCAGCGGAAGGACGTGATGGAAAGCAGGTTGCAAACTGGTTGATTACAACGCTTTTTGGTGGCCTGAACAAAAAGGGGCTTTCCATTTCACAAAGCCCGGTCAGTCCATCCCAGCTTGGTCAGTTGGTGGATCTGGTAAAGGACAACACCATATCCGGCCGGTTGGCGAAAGACGTTTTTGAAATCATGATGGAGGAGGGAAAGGATCCTGCTCTTATCGTGGAAGAGCGGGGTATGAAACAGGTTACAGACAGCAGCGCGATTGAAGCTGCCTGTGATGCTGTTATTGCAGCCAATCCTGAGAAAGCCCAGGAAGTGCGGGATGGTAAAGAGAAGCTGGTTGCCTGGTTTATAGGGCAGGTTATGAAGGCAACTCAAGGCAAGGCCAATCCAGGTGTGCTGCAAGAAGTTCTCAAGAAAAAGTTGCTTGGTTAGAAAGCTGTGACTTTCTCTATGCTGGATAAAAAGAAGGCCCCGAATCACTCGGGGCCTTTCAAATTGTTGCGGAGAAATCTATCCGGCAGCGGGCTTGCCGGCCAAGGACCTGTTACTTGCATGCTGATGAGCATCTCCGGCACGGTGACCTCTGACGCCATAGTATAAAATATAGGCGTAGCATACGAGCGGAACAAAGAAGGCAGCCAGAAGCCCGACCTGATCAGCAACAAAGCCATGGATCAGAGGCACAATAGCCCCACCGACAATGGCCATACACAGAATGCCCGATGCTTTGCTGGTATGATGACCAAGACCCCTGACCGACAGGGTAAAGATTGTCGGGAACATGATGGAGTTGAACAGGCCAACGGCTATCAAGGACCACATAGCAATATGGCCACCGGACAGGATAGCTGTAATAATCAACCCTATAGCAATGGTGCAGTTGAAGGACAGAAACGCTCCGGGGTTGACATAGCGCATGATGGCTGCCCCAACAAAGCGTCCAACCATCGCACCGCCCCAGTACAGTGACAGATAAAAACCGGCCTCGGCTTCAGGAAGGCCGGCGATCTCCGGCATTGCCAGCAGATTAATCAAAAAGCTGCCAATTGCTACTTCTGCACCGACGTACATGAAGATACCGATGGTCCCAAGTACCAGATGACGATGGGACCAGATGCTGCTATGGCTTTTTGCATCAGTGCTCTTGTCCAGATCAATGACCGAATTGGTATTCCTGATGTCTGGCAACTTGATGAACATCAAAGCAAGCGCATTGGCGATCAGAATCCCAGCCAGCCACATGTACGGACCTTGCACAGAAGCCGCTTCTTTTGCCCGATATGCAGCCTGCTCTACCTCTGACATGCCTGCCAGTTCGCTGGCTGACAAGACAACCGTGCTCAGGATGAACAAGGATCCGATGTATGGAGCAATTGTTGTGCCGACGGAGTTAAAGGCCTGCACGACAGCGAGGCGGCTGGATGCCGTTTCCTGCTTGCCGAGAATGCTGACATAAGGGTTCATGCAAACTTGGATCAGGGTAATGCCAGACGCCAAGATGAATAGCGCACCCAGAAAAAGCGGATAGGATCGTTCGCTGGCGGCAGGCCAGAAAGCCATGCACCCGGCAGCCGTCACCAGAAATCCCACAACGAGGCCACGTTTGTAGCCGATCCGTTCAGCCAGCATGCCCGAAGGCAGGGACACGAAAAAATAAGCGGTAAAAAAGCAGAACTGGACCAGTGCCGCCTCGGCATAGCTGAGTGTAAAAACAGCTTTCAGATGAGGTACAAGCACGTCGTTCAGGCATGTAATCATACCAAGAAAAAAGAACGGTGCGGTCAACACGGCCAACGGGCCAAAATAGGAGCGATTTTGATGTGCAGTGGACATCGGAACAGCCTTTGTTCAGCGCTTCTGAAACAAACCGGTTCTTTTGCCGGTTTCCCCAAAACGGGGGTATGCGTGATGTCTTCAGATGCCTGAATTCTTTTGTCCTGACAACCCCCGATTTCCTTCTTTCTCCATAGGACGGGGGAAAGCCGTCATCATGTTGCGGTTTGAACTCATGTCGCAATGCAAAATTGTGCGATGGTGCAAATACAAAACACCCCTTGGCTTTTATCAATCTCAGGTTATTGTTTGATTGATAAAATCACGGGCTACGTCTTCCCAGCGTCGGATTGGTGCCAGCAACAGGCTTTGGTGCATGCTCTGCCATAATGTGTCATCGGACAGCAGGCGGATTGTTGCGTCTGCGAAAGATCGAGGGTTGGCTGTCATTGTGACAAAGCCCGTTTTTTTGTCTGTTATTCTTTCAGGCAGTGCCCCTGTATCATTGACGATGGCTGGAACGCCACAGGCTTGAGACTCGGCAATGGCCAAGCAGAAGCTTTCTGGTACCGTTGAGGGGTAGCAATGTACCCTCATTGACATCAGGGCGGATGCCAGACTATTCCGCTGCAGGGGAGGGTTGAGGAAAACGCCCGGAGTATGTTGTGCTTTTCCAAGAACAGCCTGCGTTTCTTCTGAACCACCTTCCCGTTGGCTCATAATACCCGGCCCCGTAAACAGGTGCAGCTCGGCTGAAGGAATGGCGGGAACAATATGCTGTTTCCACATATCGAGCAGGGGATCCAGCCCCCTCAGGGGATTGGACAGGAAAACGGCACGTGGTCCGGGGGGAATGGCTATGTGGGGGGAAGGGTAAAATACGGGATCGACACCATGAGGAATAACAAGCCGTCGTCCCGGGACCCATGCCGGAAGGGTAGAGGCATGAAATTTTGATAAAAAGACCATGGCAGACTTACGCCTGACAAGAGGCCACAGGTAGCGTGCCTTGAGAAGGTATTGGGCGGGATTATGGACCCAGAAAGCAATGTGCCTTGCCTTTGGAATAAGGCGCAGTACCGTATGTCCGCGGTTGGCAATGTACAAGTCGGCTGATTCCGGGTGGTTCCCGCTGATGGGTTCCCAGTTCACGCCATTATGCAGGACTGAGGTATTGGACTTTGTCAGGCAGGTTACATTATGGCCCAGTCTGGCAAAGGCTTCAGCAAGCCAGACCACACAGCTTTCTGCTCCCCCGAGAGGCCCTTGCTCCAAGCATAACCCGTTAAAAGGAACGCCATCATCAGCAATAATAATTCTCACCGGCCCGTAACTTTCATTGGTGTACAATTGTTATGGATCTGTTAAGGGAGCATAATCGACCTGTATCCGTTTTTCCGGAAAAATATTGAGTGCAATGAAATTTGATTTTCTCGCCCGCTGGTTGCCTATCATCCGTCGGCTCTCTCATAATGATGGGAGGGTCGGGTTATCTTATGATGACGGTCCTACCCCGGAGGCAACGCCTGGAATATTGAAGCTTTTGTCGGAGTATAATGCCGGCGCAACCTTCTTTCTATCAGGATGCCGCACCGTTCAATACCCTGATCTTGTAGCAGACATTGTGCGTGCAGGGCATCCGGTTTATGCTCATGGGTGGGACCATATTCGTCTTGACCATGCCGGTCCTGAACGCCTGAAAGCCGACCTTCTCAGGGGAGAGGAGTTGCTGGCACGTTTCCGTCCGACGCCAGATCCTTATCTTGTCCGTCTTCCTTATGCTGGTGGCTATCGTAATCCAAAAGTCCATCATACCATTCGCTCGTTCTGGCCTTCTGCCCAGGTTGCTCACTGGTCGTTGCATGTTGATGATCCCGGCTTGGCACGTATGTGCAAGACACCTGATGAAGTGCGCCTGGAAGGACAGAAGCGGATTGATGTCGCACTGGATACGGGCAGTCTGGAAGGGGCGGTGATGTTGCTGCACGATATGGCCTTTGATATAGACAGCTCCGTGCGTGCCGAAACGTCCTTAATTTTGACCGAGCAGTTTTTGGGGGGGCTTGCCAAAAGAGGGTTACGTGCCTGTCCTATGGATATATGTTCAGCGCCAAGCATCCTGGATCGTTTCCTCCTGCTATAATTGGCGATAGTCTTAACATGCCTCGAGAGGGGATCTTTTTGTGAGACAAAACAGCGCAGAGTATCCCCAAACCCCTGATCCCATTGTTCTTGTCTTGAATGTGGTCTGGGTTCTCTTGGGTGGTTTTGTGATGTTCTTGGGCTGGATCTTGGCCGCTTGCCTGATGGCCTTGACTATTGTCGGAATTCCTTGGGTCAGGTCTTCCCTCAATATTGCGTTTTATTCGTTATGGCCTTTTGGCCGTATGGCTGTTGACCGCCAGGATTTGTACGGTGAGCGTGATATCGGGACGGGGGTCTGGGGCCTTCTGGGCAATGTGCTGTGGTTTGCCCTTGCCGGTTGGTGGCTGGCGTTGGGGCACATATCATCTGCCTTGGCTTGCGCTATTACTCTTATTGGTTTGCCGCTGGCATGGGCGCATTTGAAGTTGGCGTGGATTTCCATCTTCCCTGTAGGAAAAGCTATTGTTGAGATCCCCAAAGGAACGGGACCGCGTTTGTAGTCAAGGAACGTGTTCCTTTGCCTGAGACCTGTACGCAAGGGAAAGAGCATCATACCGTGCGTGAGATGGGCCTTTTTGGTTGATGCGGGAGGATCCGTACTTTATTCATTATTTCTATGGGGTTGTTAGTTTTGAAAGAAAAAGAAAGGTTTCTTGGTATGGCATTGTCGATGATCCGGAAGTTCATGCATATGGAGGCTGCCGGAGGGCTTTGCCTTGTCGGTGCGGCATGCATAGCCCTTCTTTTGGCCAACAGTGCGGGGGCGCCCTTTTATCAGGACTTTCTGACGACAAAACTTGCCGTGACCTTTAATGGAGCCGGTATAGACAAGCCCCTGCTGCTTTGGATCAATGATGGCCTTATGGCTGTTTTTTTCCTTTTGGTAGGCCTTGAAATCAAAAGAGAAGTCCTTGAGGGAGAATTATCATCCCGCAAGAAGGCATTGATGCCTGGTATTGCTGCGCTTGGTGGTATGATAGGGCCTGCTCTCGTCTATATCGCTTTCAATATGGCGTGGCCTGACAGGTTGAATGGATGGGCTATTCCCGCGGCAACTGATATAGCGTTTGCCTTGGGGGTTATGGCCCTTGCAGGGAAGAGAGTTCCGGCTACCCTGAAGATTTTTCTTTTGGCCCTGGCGGTCATGGATGATCTTGGAGCCATTATTATTATTGCATTTTTCTATACCAGCCACCTTTCCATGCTTTCTCTCGGGCTGGCTGTTATAGCAATTATGATTTTGTTCAGCCTGAACAAGGCAGGAATCAATCGAATAACCCCCTATGTTCTTGTTGGTGTCTTTTTGTGGGTTTGTGTGCTGAAGTCCGGCGTTCACGCCACGTTGGCAGGGGTTGTTCTTGGGCTGGCTATTCCTTTGCGTGGATCTGGCCAAGCTTCAGAGTCTCCTTTGAAGCATGTCGAGGAAGCGCTTCACCCATGGGTTGCTTTTGGGATTATGCCGATCTTTGCATTTGCCAATGCGGGTGTTTCATTGGCCGGCGTTACATATGATGTTGTTTTCAGCACCATTACGCTTGGTATTGGTCTGGGGCTTTTCATTGGAAAGCAGGTTGGGGTTATGACCTTTACCTGGTTTGCGTCAGTCCGTGGCATTGGATCTTTGCCCAAAGGGGTGTCGTGGGCTCAGTTTTATGGGATGTCTGTTATTACGGGCATTGGTTTTACCATGAGCTTGTTTGTCGGCACGCTTGCTTTCCCTTCCGGCCTTCATGATGCTGAAATTCGTCTGGGCGTTCTGGGGGGGTCTTTACTATCGGCTCTTGTTGGGTTGCTTATTCTTAAGAGAGCGACCCCTCTGGAGAGGGCCGAAGGGCTAGCTTAGTGGACACTGGCGCCTTGGTGCTGCGAGGGACTGTATAACTCTCCTTGTGGCACCAAGCTTGTTTAAAGTCAGGTATTCCGGTTCAGCGGACCCTTAATTCGATTATCTTTTTTTATATGTTGATTAATATTAATATAAAATTATTTGTAATTATTATGGATTCATTCAGGATATCCTATCCCCATCAGTGTGAATTGGCATGGAGTGGGTTATGAATTCTGGAAAGAGCGATATGAATCCAACGCCTGATTCCACAGAAGATAATGCCTTCTTTCCATCTCCCTATTCCCTTGCGCAATTTACCTCTCAGATCTCCGACTTGTCTGATGCAAATTACCCGAGTGCATACAAGAGTGGGCGGTGGAAAGTATTGGTCATTGGTGCGGATGAGCGCTACCTGCTGCTTGAGAATGGAACTTTCTTTTCTACGGGAAATCACCCGGTAGAAACCCTGCTTCCCATGTATCATCTTCATAAGGCCGGGTTCGAGTTCGATTTTGCCACTCTCTCTGGCTATCCCATAAAGTTCGAGTTATGGGCAATGCCTCGTCAGGATACAGAAGTGATGGGGCTGTACAAAAAGTATAATGCTGCGATGAAGAGCCCTAGGCGGTTAAGGGATGTTGTGGAGACATCCCTCGGGCAGCATTCGGATTACATAGGTATTTTTATACCAGGTGGACACGGTGCCCTTATGGGCTTGCCCGAGAGTTCTGAGATGAAGGCATTGCTGGAATGGGTTTCGGAGAAGAATAAATTCTTGATCTCTATTTGCCATGGGCCTGCAGCTTTTTTGGCTGTTGGTGAAGAGAGCCTTCTTTATAGAGGCAAAAAGATTGTTGCCTTCCCCGATTCAATGGACGCAAAAACACCGGAGGTTGGCTATATGCCGGGGTATTTGACATGGAAATTTGGTGAGAAACTAAAGCGTCTGGGCTTTGAAATACTCAATGACCAAATCTCCGGGCAAGTCCATAAGGATGGAAAAATCCTTACCGGCGATAGCCCGCTTGCTGGGAACGCATTGGGAAAGCTGGCTGCGTGGGAGTTCCTAGCCGAGGTGAACGGAAAGAGCTGATCCTGTCAACGGTTCTGCCGATTTGTGGTGCTATTTTTCTATTCTCTTATGGGCTCAGTAAGGACAGCTAACGTCAGGGCAGGGTAATTATCTTCTTCCAGCAGAAGTGTGGTCAAGGTGTGGGATAACGCCGCTTCTCTTTTTATAAAGTCTTATAAATCAATTTTTTAGAGGGCTAATATGGCGGAGCGGGAGTCCCGTTTTCCGGGCCACGGCTCGGCCACAGGCAACCACCACGAATCATTGCCACCATCTTGAATAATAAGTCTTTTTTAGAAAGGCTGTTGCAAAAAATGCTCGTACCCGCATAGAAAGCCAGCTTGGCTATGACGCCAAAGTGTGGGACAAAGTGTGGGATGGCCTGGACGCATGGCGAAACTTTTAATCTCTCAAGTAAAGTCGATATCGGCGCCGGGCAAGTACGGCGATGGTGACGGCCTGTGGCTCAGGGTAGGCCCGACTGGGCGGAAGATGTGGGTGTTCCGGTACCAGATCAACGGCGTGCGGAGGGATATGTCACTGGGCTCGACGGACGCAGTAAGTTTGCGAGACGCCCGGCTTGCCAAGAATGAGGCGAAGAAGCTTCTTGCCGACGGGATCGACCCCTTGAGGGTGCGAGCCCGGCAGGTCAGCACGAGCGATGCCCCGCTTGATGAAGCCACCCCCACGGCGCCAAAAACCTTCAATGACGCCGCCAAAGAATACCTCGACGCTCACATGGGCGCGTGGAAGAATGCCACGCACAAGCAGCAGTGGGTCAATACCCTGGCCTCGTACGTCAGGAAGCGCATTGGTAAAGTAGCCCTTGATCAGATCACAACTGACGATGTCTTGGCGATCTTGACCCCCATCTGGTTATCAAAGCCTGAAACAGCCCGTCGGGTCCGGGGACGGATCGAAAGAATTCTGGATTACGCCTGTGCGCGGGGCTGGCGGTCCGGCGAGAACCCGGCCCGGATGCGCGGCCACCTTGATCATCTTCTGCCGCGGCGCCCTGCAACCAGCAAGGCCCATTTCGCTGCGATGCCTTGGAAAGATCTCCCGGACTTCTTTATGTCGCTGCAGAGCGAAGACACCTCAATGTCTGCGCTTGCACTCCAGTTTTGTATCTTGACCGGGTGCCGCACCAATGAGGTTTTGCAAGCGACCTGGAGCGAGATTGACATGAAAGCCCGCGTCTGGTCGATCCCGCCAGCACGGATGAAAATGGGGCGGCTTCATCGGGTTCCATTGGCACGGCAGACTGTCTCGCTTCTAGAGACCCTCAAGGACTATCGCCGCTCCCAGTACCTCTTTCCGGGACAACGCCAGAACAAGCCGCTGTCAAACATGTCTATGTTGATGATGATGCGCCGCCTGGGCTATGGCCATCTTACAGTGCACGGATTCCGTTCGAGTTTCCGGGACTGGGCTGCCGAGGCAACCCAGCATCCGAGCGCTGTCGCAGAAATGGCGCTAGCCCACACAATCAAGAACAAGGTTGAAGCCGCCTACCGGCGCGGAGACATGATCGAAAAACGCACAGCGTTGATGCAGGACTGGGCGGACTATCTGACTGGATGCACGACACCTACAGAGCAGGTCGAAGATTTGGTCAAGCGACTTTCGCGGCGGGATCTGGAGCGCCTTATCGCTCTCGCGCAATCAGTCTGAAACCGACTCACATGTAAGCGTTGTGGTATAGCCGCTGCGCGATAATGAATGCTCCGCACGGGTGATCAGCCACAGTCCGTTCGCACTGCTCCGGAAGCCTTTCAGTTCTACCCGGGCCTCCGCAATGAGAGCCGGGTTGCCCGGCAACGTCAGCGACAGCTGCTTTTCGGCGCGGGCTCGCTTTTCAAGCTCTGCGACCGCAGCTTGCTTCGCCCCCGCTGCGTCGGCAAACGGATGCCGAATGCGGGCGACGGGCTCGCCTTGGCCCGCCACAACCTCGCGCACCACCCCGGCGTCGAGGTCATTCCACTGCGTGATAACCTGTCCGACCGGCTGCCGCTTGGTAATTGTTACACGATACTGGGTTATCTCGCCCCGGGCGACCGCCACGACCGGCAGGGGCTTGCCCGTGGTCGTCTTGCTCTCCCCGCGTTTGGCGATAACCAGATGACCGCCCGCAGGCTTGGCAAGGGCGTCATAGTCCTTGGACAAACGGGTCAGCAGCGCCATGTCGGACTCATTGGCCTGATCAACATGCGGCAGGCTTGTGGCTGCAAGCGCTGGCGCTACTGCGGCTTTCAGTCCGTGTTCCTGCGCGATGACCTGCACCATGTCCCCCAGCGTTGTCCCGGCTGCCCACGAGCGGTTTTTTTGTGTTGTCAACATCGGGCGCCTGGACCCGGCTTCACTCGTTGACGCCGCCTGGACAGATGCCTTCGCCTTGACCGTGATGCAATCAGGTGGCCCGGATACCTCCAGCTCGTCCACTATGAACAAACCCATCTTTCGCAACGCATTATCATAGCCCAGGGCTACGCAGAGCTCCGTCCCTGCGGCGGGCAAAGCCAATGGTTTGCGGTCATTGGGGTCCGCCAGTGTAAGCTCCAGCGAGTCACTTTGTAGCCCCGCCTCGTCGGTGAGGCGCAAGGACACAAGGTGGCCGCTGATTCCTGCGGTAATGTCAGCATCATTGGCCCGGATCTGGAAGCAGGGCTTTATCCCCATAACGCTTCTCCCGGCGCCACACGCGGCGGCATATCCGGCAGAGCAATATCCAGACCGGCGGGCAGAACCATACCATAGCGGACCAGCCCGGGGTTGAGCGGAGAAAGGACGAAACAACACGTTTCAGGGTGTTTCAGCCATTTCGGTGGTTAGAACGCGTGTTGTGCGACCGATGTTGTCTTGCTTGGGTTCAGCCCCACAGGATGGACAGGCTC
>NZ_JAAVTA010000003.1:210000-213343 GCF_012102705.1 Haematospirillum sp. H1815 | reverse complement strand
GGGATACCTTGTTTTGAGGATGGTTTCCCGCTTAGATGCATTCAGCGGTTATCCAATCCGTACATAGCTACCCAGCGGTGCTCCTGGCGGAACAACTGGTACACCAGAGGTACGTCCATCCCGGTCCTCTCGTACTAGGGACAGCTCCTCTCAAGTATCCTACACCCACGGCAGATAGGGACCGAACTGTCTCACGACGTTCTAAACCCAGCTCACGTACCTCTTTAAATGGCGAACAGCCATACCCTTGGGACCTGCTCCAGCCCCAGGATGAGATGAGCCGACATCGAGGTGCCAAACACTTCCGTCGATGTGGACTCTTGGGAAGTATCAGCCTGTTATCCCCGGCGTACCTTTTATCCGTTGAGCGATGGCCCTTCCACGAGGGACCACCGGATCACTAGAACCGACTTTCGTCTCTGCTCCACCCGTCGGTGTCGCAGTCAGGCTGGCTTTTGCTCTTGCACTCGTCGAGCGATTTCCGACCGCTCTGAGCCAACCATTGCGCGCCTCCGTTACTCTTTGGGAGGCGACCGCCCCAGTCAAACTACCCGCCACACAGGGTCCCGGTCCCGGCTTACGGGACGCGGTTAGACATCAAATACGGGAAGGGCGGTATTTCAAGGGTGGCTCCGCCTGGGCTGGCGCCCTGGTTTCATAGCCTCCCGCCTATCCTACACATCCAATATCTGATGCCACTGTGAAGCTGTAGTAAAGGTGCACGGGGTCTTTCCGTCTGACCGCGGGAACTCCGCATCTTCACGGAGAGTTCAATTTCGCTGAGTCGATGTTGGAGACAGCGGGGAAGTCGTTACGCCATTCGTGCAGGTCGGAACTTACCCGACAAGGAATTTCGCTACCTTAGGACCGTTATAGTTACGGCCGCCGTTTACCGGGGCTTCAATTCGGAGCTTGCACCCCTCCTCTTGACCTTCCGGCACCGGGCAGGCGTCAGACCCTATACGTCGTCTTGCGACTTCGCAGAGCCCTGTGTTTTTAATAAACAGTCGCCACCCCCTGGTCTGTGCCCCTCACCTGTGGTTGCCCACGGGCGAGGCTCTCTTATTCCGAAGTTACGAGAGTAATTTGCCTAGTTCCTTCAACATCGTTCTCTCAAGCGCCTTGGTATACTCTACCAGTCCACCTGTGTCGGTTTCGGGTACGGTCATTGTTGGTGGTGTTATTTCCTGGCCCGTCTTCACCGCTGCTTCAATCCGATAAGGAGCAACGATTTACGACGGGCGTCACATCCACCTGGCCCACGAATATTAACGTGGTTCCCATCGACTACGCCTTTCGGCCTCGCCTTAGGGGCCGGCTTACCCTGCGCGGATTAGCCTTGCGCAGGAACCCTTGGACTTACGGCGACAGGGTTTCTCACCCTGTTTGTCGCTACTCATGTCAGCATTCTCACTTCCGATACCTCCAGCAAACCTCACGGTTTGCCTTCGCCGGCTTACGGAACGCTCCGCTACCGCTTGTCATAGACAAGCCCGCAGCTTCGGTGCATGGCTTTAGCCCCGGTACATCTTCGGCGCAGGACAGCTTGATTAGACCAGTGAGCTGTTACGCTTTCTTTAAAGGATGGCTGCTTCTAAGCCAACCTCCTGGTTGTTTTGGCCGTCCCACATCCTTTCCCACTTAGCCATGACTTGGGGACCTTAGCTGGCGGTCTGGGCTGTTTCCCTTTTGACGATGGACCTTAGCACCCACCGTCTGTCTGCCGGACATTACTCGCCGGTATTCGGAGTTTGGTTCGAGTTGGTAAGGCTCGCGCCCCCCGTCCCGATCCAGTGCTCTACCCCCGGCGGTATACATCCGACGCGCTACCTAAATAGCTTTCGCGGAGAACCAGCTATTTCCAGGTTTGATTGGCCTTTCACCCCTAGCCACAGTTCATCCCCGTCTTTTTCAACAGACGTGGGTTCGGTCCTCCAGTGGGTGTTACTCCACCTTCAACCTGACCATGGCTAGATCACCTGGTTTCGGGTCTACCGCATCGAACTGAACGCCCTGTTCAGACTCGCTTTCGCTTCGCCTACACCTGCCGGCTTAAGCTTGCTCGATACGGTAAGTCGCTGACCCATTATACAAAAGGTACGCCGTCACGGACATTCCCGGAGGAATTCCGCTCCGACTGCTTGTAGGCATCCGGTTTCAGGAACTGTTTCACTCCCCTTGTCGGGGTGCTTTTCACCTTTCCCTCACGGTACTGGTTCACTATCGGTCACTGGAGAGTACTTAGCCTTGGAGGGTGGTCCCCCCATGTTCAGACAGGATTTCACGTGTCCCGCCTTACTCGAGGACTGCAGTGTTTTTTACCCGTACGGGGCTGTCACCCGCTCTGGCACGCCTTTCCAGACGTTTCCGGTTGTTTCACTGCAGCCACTGGGCTGGTCCGCGTTCGCTCGCCACTACTTGCGGAGTCTCGGTTGATTTCCTTTCCTCCGGCTACTTAGATGTTTCAGTTCGCCGGGTTCGCTTCCACACCCTATGAATTCAGGTGTGGATACCGCATATGCGGTGGGTTTCCCCATTCGGACATTTCCGGATCAAAGATTGCTCCCATCTCCCCGGAACTTTTCGCAGGGTGCCACGTCCTTCATCGCCTTCCAGTGCCAAGGCATCCACCAGATGCCCTTGTCACGCTTGAGAGCCCATGCGCAGGGAAAAAACCACTGCACACGGAACACAGCATTCATACATTATGCGTTGAACATGCAGTCCTTCATGGCATCGCCATCCGGGCTTCCGGACGGCACGTGCCGGCCTGCAATCCAACGCGGTCACTAGACCCTTTAATTGCTTGCTTCTTTACAATGAATAACAACGAGACGGTATCGGGGCATCGCCCCGAACGGATTTCCCTGCAGTCAGTGCGGCGCGGTGGTGGAGGCTATCGGGATCGAACCGATGACCTATAGCTTGCAAAGCTATCGCTCTCCCAGCTGAGCTAAGCCCCCCTGGGCCGCGGGTGTGCCTGGGCATCGGTGGTGGGCCTGGCTGGACTCGAACCAGCGACCTTACGCTTATCAGGCGTACGCTCTAACCACCTGAGCTACAGGCCCGAGCCTGTGCACCGGCGTGTACCATGAATGGTACGGTCTGACTGCGGAAGGGATACGAGGACGACCGTATCGGGTGCACCTTTCGGTGCGATACCGTGATATCACGGCGTTTTGTTCTCGGCGATCCAGGTTGCCCCGGATACATCCTTGAAAGGAGGTGATCCAGCCGCAGGTTCCCCTACGGCTACCTTGTTACGACTTCACCCCAGTCGCTGACCCTACCGTGGCCGGCTGCCTCCTTGCGGTTAGCGAACCGTCTTCGGGTAAAACCAACT
>NZ_JAAVTA010000003.1:0-207500 GCF_012102705.1 Haematospirillum sp. H1815 | reverse complement strand
ACCTTTCCTTGTCAGCGATTCTATGCCCCTGTTGGGAACCGGAGACAATGCATTTTCACTGTATGGAACGCCTGTGTTCCGACGGAATGGACGGCTGGAAACAGAGAATGGAACGCTTGCCGGCTCCGATATCTCTATTCTCCATGGACTTAAATGGCTTCTTTCGATGACAGACATACAACGGGAAGAAGCCTGGCGTATGGCCTCTCTGTATCCATGCCAGTTTCTGGGACTGGATCAGAGCATGGGACGGATAAAAAAGGGAATGAGCGCCAACCTTGCCCTGCTAAGTCAAGATATGGATATATTGGCAACGTGGGTGCACGGTGTCAGTACCTCTCTGTAAGCTGAAAGAACGTTTATGACCTTTACCCTTTGGCATAATCCACACTGCTCAAAATCACGCCAGGCGCTCTCCCTTTTGCAAAGCAAAGGGTTAGAACCTGATGTGGTCCTGTACCTGCAAACACCCCCAACACCTGATGTCCTGAAATCTGTCCTCTCAAAACTTGGTATGAGAGCCATAGAGCTGGTGCGACAGAAAGAAGCGCGTGAAGAGGGAATGCCTCTGGAAACATTGTCAGACAATGAGCTCATTGCGTTTATGTGTGCTCACCCTAGGGTGATTGAACGACCTGTTGTCATACATAGGGAAAAGGCATGTCTTGGCAGGCCGCCAGAGAATGTTCTGGAACTTTTTACGGCATAAAAAAGGAGGGGATAGCCCCTCCTTTTCCTTTCTCAAGACACGCAAGCACAATCAGTTGTTCATGGCTTCAAAGAAGTCATTGTTATCTTTCGTTTCTTTCAACTTCCCAAGAAGGAAGTCCATACCATCTTGCGTACCCAGCGGGTTGAGAATACGGCGCAGAACCCACATTTTCTGTAAAGTCTGGCGATCAACCAAAAGCTCTTCCTTGCGGGTACCGGAACGATTGATGTCAATTGCCGGGAATGTCCGCCTGTCGGCAAGTTTACGGTCCAGGATCAGTTCGGAGTTACCGGTTCCCTTGAACTCTTCGAAGATCACTTCATCCATACGGGAACCCGTATCGATCAGAGCCGTTGCAATAATGGTCAGGGACCCGCCTTCTTCGATATTGCGGGCTGCACCGAAAAAGCGCTTGGGCCTTTGCAGGGCATTGGCGTCAACGCCACCGGTCAGAACTTTCCCTGAAGATGGAACAACTGTGTTGTAGGCCCGGGCAAGACGGGTGATGGAATCAAGGAGAATAATCACATCACGTTTGTGCTCAACCAGCCGCTTGGCTTTCTCAATCACCATTTCCGCAACCTGAACATGGCGGTTGGCCGGTTCATCGAATGTTGAGGAAATAACCTCCCCCCGGACACTGCGGGCCATGTCGGTCACTTCTTCCGGGCGTTCGTCGATCAGAAGAACAATCAGATAGGCATCGGGATGATTGGCGGCAATTGAAGTCGCAATGTTCTGCAACATCACCGTTTTACCGGTTCGCGGTGGCGCGACAATCAGGCCACGTTGCCCGAAACCAAGCGGCGATACCATTTCAATAACACGGGGCATCATATTCCGGTTGGTCGGATCATGCATTTCCAGCTTGACCTTCCGCGCAGGATACAGAGGCGTCAGGTTATCAAAGTTAATGCGATGACGGACCGATTCCGGATCCTCGAAATTGATCGTGTCGATACGCAACAAAGCAAAATACCGCTCCCCGTTATTGGGGGCACGGATCTGGCCTTCAACCGTGTCACCAGTCCTCAGGCCAAAGTGACGAACCTGGGTCGGACTGACGTAAATATCATCCGGACCTGGAAGATAATTGGCCTCCGGAGAACGCAGGAACCCGAAACCATCCTGCAGAACTTCCAGGACACCGGTTCCATAAATCGCCGTACCACGTCCGGCAAGCGACTTCAGGATACCAAACAGGATATCCTGTTTCCGCAGACTGCTGGCATTCTCAACATCAAGTTCTTCGGCCAGTTTCAGAAGATCGGCCGGTGTTTTCTTTTTCAGGTCCTTCAGATGCATACAGGTCTACCAGTCAGTATGCCCCGGTTCCGGTCTTCGCCTGTTCTGAACGATCAGGGGGCACGGTCGGAGACGATGGAGAAGCCGCCTGGACCTTTTCTGCACTGGATACAAATCCCTTGCTCTGAACGGCATGAACCAATCTTGGGGAACAAGGACAGAAACGTGTCTGGAAAAGGCAGCGGATAAGGGAGGGAAGAAGCCCGGACCAAATGCATGGCCGTGACTTCCATACCGGTACCGTTAAAATGAACTGAGTCCCATGTCAACGTTTTCCGTATACGGCGCAACGTTTCAGAACGGTTTGATAATAACCAGAATAATAATTCCCAGAAGAAGAAGCGTCGGAACCTCGTTGGCAATGCGGTAAAAACGATGGGAACGCATATTCTGCCCGGCTTCGAAATCCCTGCGCCAACGGGCATAAAAAGCGTGGCAAACCGCCATGCCAAGGGCCAGGACAATCTTCGCATGCAACCACCCCTGCCCTTTCAGCCAGTCCGGAGCCAAAAGAAGGCCGGTTGAGAATACAATCACCATTGAAGGATTCATGATTGCCCGCAACAAACGGCGTTCCATGACCTTGAAGGTTTCAGAAAGCGCTGAATTCCCTTCCCCTTCTGCAGCGTGATAAACATAAAGTCGTGGCAGATAGAACAAGCCGGCCATCCAGGTGATAACCGCGGTCACATGCAGGGCCTTGATCCACAGGTATGGGTCAGACCCCACAGGCATCAATGCAAACATCCGCTTTATCCTTTGTCATACGATCCGATGCATGGGGGCACCGGATTTTATCATCGCGGCACAATTTCCGGTCATGGCAGGAACGAAGCTGACCGGGGATCAAGAGCGTTTTTCGGACCTGGTCAGCTAACCCACTGATAAAACGCGGATTACACTGGACCGTCATAATCCTGTCATAGGACGGCACGCCGCTTTCACGGGCAAGGGCCCCATATTCGATGTCCAGTTCCACCAAGGTCTCGGAATGTTCGGACACAAAAGCAACCGGCACCATCACAACCGCAACCCCGTCCCTTCCGGCCCGAATAATTTCATTATCCGTTGACGGGCCAATCCATTCCAGGGGACCAACACGGCTTTGATAGCAGATCGTCCAGTCCAGGTTTGCAGTATCCACCCCCAGAAGCCCAAGACACTCGACCAGCGCATGACAGGTCTGCTCCACCTGATCTTGGTAAGGATCTCCCGCTGCAATGACTTTTTTTGGCAATCCGTGGGCCGAAAAAAGAACGCGTACATTTGTAGAAAGTTGCGACAGGGTGTCACGAATTTTCAGAGCCAAGGCATCGATCAAGCCAGCTTCATCGGGATAACAGCACAATGTGGACGTTGGCACATCAAGCTCCTGCTTCAAGGCTTCTTCTGTCCAAAGCTTGAGTGAGGATCCTGATGTCGTTGATGAATATTGCGGATAAAGGGGAAGAAGAACAATCTGGTCTGGTGCAAAGTCTTTAACAGCGCACACTGTTTCAGCCGTCATCGGATGCCAATAGCGCATGGCAACAAAGACTTTTACCGTATCGGCCATATCAGCCAATGCCCCTTCAAGAGCATTGGCCTGATTTCTGGTTTGTTCAAGCAGTGGGGATTTTCCTCCCAGATGCTCGTAAATTTCACGGGCAACCGGTGCTCTCCGCGAGGAAATAAACTTTGCCAGAAGCCACCGCACAAGCTTTGGTGCACCAATAATCGCCGGATCATTGAACAGGTTGAACAAAAAGGGCTTTACAGCTTCTGGATGATCTGGTCCACCCAGATTGAAGACGACAACAGCCAACCTTTTCACGATACTCTCCCGGGGGCAAAAGCACGGACACGCTCGACAAGATGACTTACGTTTTCCGGTGGCGTTGCAGGTAAAATGCCGTGCCCCAGATTGAAGACAAAGGGACCACGCCCAAGGGAATCAAGAATGGCATCAACGGCTTGGTCAAGGTACTCCCCCCCTGCCAAAAGAGCAACCGGATCCAGATTTCCTTGTACCGTCATGTGTGGCTGCAGTGTCCGGGCAGCCCATTCCAAGGGTACTGTGGTATCCAGACTCACTGCGTTACAGCCACTCTCGCGGACGAACCGCTCGTACAGAAGGCCAGCTCCGCGCGGAAATCCTATGATCGGGATATGGGGGTGACGATCCTTTACCGCACTGACAATGCGTTGCACAGGTTCCAAAGCCCATCGGTAAAATTCTTTTTCGGGCAGCACCCCCGCCCAACTGTCAAAAATTTGCAGCGCTTCAGCACCGGCTTCTATCTGCCCACAAAGGTAGTCAACCGATGCGTCCTCCAGAAGGGTTATCAATCGCGCGAAGTCTTTTGGTTTTGAATACGCCCAGGCTTTTGTTCTAGAGAAATCCTTTGAGGATTTCCCCTCTATCATGTAGGTCGCAATAGTCCACGGTGCCCCACAAAAACCGATCAGGGTTGTGTTCTGTGGAAGCCGTGAAGCAAGACTGGATACCGTCCTGAACACCGGATCAAGGTGAGAACGAATTTTGTCGGGATCCAGGGTATCAAGGGACTGTGGTCCTTCCAGAGGTGGTAAACATGGTCCCTCCCCTTCGCGGAAGGATACGTTCTGCCCAAGCGCATCAGGAATAACCAGAATATCTGAAAACAGGATCGCCGCATCCATTTGATAGCGGTTTATGGGTTGGAGTGTGACCTCTGTTGCCAAATCTGGCGTATAGCACAGTGAAAGGAAGTTGCCTGCCTTTGCCCGTGTTTCCCTATATTCCGGTAGATAGCGTCCAGCCTGACGCATCAGCCACAGGGGAATTTCTTCTGTTTTCTGTCCTGCAAGAGCTTTCAGCAAGGGCTTTGTAACAGGTGGCACGGTCAATCCTTTTCCTTGTTTTCCATCTAAATATAAAAGTTTCTTGTTAAAGGAAATGTAGTGACTTGTTGATCCCTGTGAATAAAGGGGATTACCGTTGTTCATGATCTTGTCCACACTATCATGGTGGATAATCATGTCGTCGTAGATCCACGTGGAAAAACAGGGGAAAGTATGACGTCATGCCCCTATGTAACAAGAGTCGATCTTTTTGTCACAGGCTGTTGATGATGTGGGTTTCATCCGTTGTGGCAAATTGTACACGGTCTTCACATTCCGTATCTGATCTTTATGGACAAGGGGATTATCCGGTGACTGAAATCGGGGAAAACAGGTATGAAAAATAGCCTGTTTTTAAAAGTGGGCTCTTATCCCCTGTTATCAACGGCGTTTGGGTTATCTTGTGGACAAGAGGGACAATGTGGTGATGGTGGATATACGGGTCCTGTCAATCCATCTGGTATCTGATTCCAGCGGAGAAACCATTTCCGGTATTGCCCGTGCCTGTCTGGCCCAGTTTGAACACCTTGCCCTGCGCCAGCACGATTGGTTCCTGATACGTACATCAGGGCAGACCTGTCGGTTGATACAGGGAATCAGAGACGATCCAGGGCCAGTTTTGTATACGGTTGTTGACCCTGATATCCGCGCATCCCTGGAGCACGAATTCATGAGCCTGGATGTTCCGTGTATACCGGTTCTGGACCCGGTTCTGAATGCCCTGTCCGTGTATCTGGGAAGTCCGGTCCATGGCAAACCTGGGCGACAGCATGTTGTTGATGCCCATTATCTGCGCCGTATGGATGCTATCCAGTTTACAATTGATCATGATGACGGTCAGTTGCTGGAAGGTCTTTCCGAGGCAGATGTCATTGTGTTCGGGGTTTCAAGAACATCCAAGACACCGATGTGTATGTATCTCGCCAACCGTGGCCTGAAAGCGGCCAACATTCCTGTTGTTCCGGGTGTTATCCTGCCATCTGATCTGTTTTCAATCCCTGGGCCACTGATTGTGGGCTTGACCCGGGATCCTTCTGTTCTCGCCGATATACGGCGTCATCGGCTGAAAATGATGGGGGGAGATATCGGTTCTGTGGATTATGCCGACGAGGATCGGGTTCGGGACGAAATGATTCAGGCCAGAAGGCTTTTTACCCGGCACGCCATTCCGGTTATTGATATGACCCGCAAATCGATAGAAGAAGCAGCCGCCACGGTTATGCAGCTTTATGCACAGAAACGGGGCAGTGTGTAACAGGAGCTACGGAAACAGTGTCCCAACCCGGTCTTGTCCTTGCCTCTGGCAGTATGATCCGTCGCCGTATCCTCAGTGATGCCGGTATACCGTTCCATGTCGATATTCCAAATGTTGATGAAGGCGCCCTGAAACAGTCCTGCCGTAACGATGGCTTGACGGTGGAGCAGACCGCGATGGAACTGGCCTGTACCAAGGCGCTTCAGGTGTCAGAGCGTTATCCGGAAACCCTTGTCTTGGGGGCAGACCAAATTCTGGAGTGTGACGGGATATGGTTTGACAAACCCGGTGATTATGGACAGGCAAAAAAGCAGTTGATGATGCTTTCCGGAAAGAGGCATCGCCTGGTATCCGGTGTCGCCTTGTGCATGAATAAGCGTGTTCTGTGGAAATCTGCAGATAATTCTTTTATGACAATGCGTTCGATCTGTGAAAAATACGTTGAAAAGTACCTGGATAAAGCTGGAGATAAGATCTTTTCATCTGTTGGATCTTATCAGGTGGAAGCTTTGGGCATTCATCTTTTTGAACAGATGGAGGGGAACTGGTTCACGATCCTTGGCCTTCCCCTTTTGCCAGTCCTGGATGTTTTGCGTCAGCATGGGATTGTGGATCCATGATGATCAGTGGGCATGCAAAATTAGCCGGTGTTCTGGGATGGCCGGTATCCCACTCGGCTAGTCCTTTTTTGCATGGGTTTTGGCTTGAGACCTATGGTGTTGATGGTGCCTTTGTTCCCCTGCCCGTTCACCCGGATGATCTTGAAATGGTTGTGCGTGCCTTGCCGCGTATGGGGTTTTGTGGTGTCAACGTGACAATTCCGCACAAGGAAGCGGTATTGAGGCTATGTGATACGCTTTCGGAAACAGCCCGTGCGGCAAGATCGGTGAATACCCTGACGTTTTCCACAGATGGATCCATACACGGCGATACGACGGATGGGGATGGCTTTATACGCAATATGCAGGACCAGGCTGGTCTTGTTGATCCCAAAGGTCCGGCGTTGGTTCTTGGTGCGGGTGGTGCGGCCCGGTCAGTCGTGCTCGCTCTGATCAGTGCCGGGTTTCAGGATATTTTAATTGCCAATAGAACACCTGAAAAAGCAGAAGCTATAGCGCGTGACCTGGGGGCGGGAATTACGGTTGTTAAATGGGATAACTACAAGCCATTTTTTCCGTCACTGTCTCTGCTGGTCAATACAACAAGCTTGGGAATGACAGGCTGTCCGCCGTTGTTGCTGTCCCTTGATACTCTGTCGGAACAGGCTGTTGTGTGTGATATTGTGTATAAACCGCTGGAGACGACACTTCTTGCTACAGCACGCAGACGTGGCAACAGGGTGGTTGACGGCTTGGGAATGCTCCTGCACCAAGCCTGCCCCGGGTTCCGGACTTGGTTCGGTGTTATGCCCACTGTGGATAATCTGTTGCGTGATCACGTTATCAAGAGCCTGCATCTGACATGATTATCTTGGGAATCACAGGCTCGGTTGGAATGGGGAAATCCACAGCCTGCCGTATGCTGCGTATTCTTGGCGTTCCCGTTCATGATGCTGATACGACGGTGCACGCTTTGCTTGGCCCGTCGGGTGCAGCCGTTCAGGCTGTTGCTGCGGCCTTTTCTGGTGTTGTCCGTGATGGGGTTATTGATCGAGTGGCCCTTGGCGCCTGCGTTTTCCCTGATCGGGAGGCTCTTTCCCGTCTGGAAAACATTGTTCATCCATTGGTTCGTCAATCGGAGCAACGTTTCCTCAAACAGCATCGGCGTGCGGGCTTTCCCCTTGTTGCTTTGGATATTCCCCTATTGTTTGAAACAGGGGGGGAGGATCGCTGTGATTATGTTGCTGTTGTCAGTGCGCCATTTTCCATCCAGAAAGCCCGGGTTTTGTCCCGTAAAGGAATGACGGAGGAGCGTCTGTGCGCTATTCTGGCACGGCAAATGCCGGATCATGAAAAACGCAGGCGTGCGGACTGGGTTGTGCCTACAGGGCTTGGGCGTGGGGTAACTTTTCGCAGCCTGCACCGTATTGTTCGGTTGCTCTCTTCAGAACAAGTGGGTTGAAACAGGATGCGTGAGGTTGTCTTTGATACGGAAACAACGGGCTTTGATCCCGCAGAGGGACACAGGCTTGTTGAAATCGGATGTCTGGAATTGGTTCATCTTGTTCCGACAGGAAGAACCTTTCATACGTATCTGGACCCTCAACGGGATGTGCCGGCCGATGCGGCCCGTGTTCATGGGCTGACAACAGAGTTCCTGTCCGGGAAGCCTCTGTTCTCTCAAAAAGCGCAAGAATTTCTGGACTTCATCGCGGATTCCCCGCTGGTTATCCACAATGCTGCTTTTGATATGAAGTTCATCAATGCGGAGCTGGTTGCACACGGCTTTCCGCCCGTTCCGTTCGAGCGGGCTGTTGATACGCTCCTGATGGCACGCCGCCAGTTTCCCGGTGCACCAGCAAGCCTGGATGCTCTGTGCAAGCGATTCAATATTGATAACAGCCGTCGTGACAAGCACGGTGCACTTCTGGACTCGGAACTTCTGGCTGAAGTTTATCTGGAATTGCGTGGTGGCCGACAGCCTGGCCTTGTACTGTCAAATGCTCCTTATTCCGGGATGGTTGGCGGGGAGACAGCCTCACCTCGTACCTACCGGGAACCCCGTCCGCATGCCCCCACCCCAGAAGAAGTGGAGGCACATCAGAACTTTGTTCGTAACATGGTAAAAGAAGCGTTATGGCTTCAACACGATAAGAGCTGAGACAAAATTTTCTTGCCCGGCGCAAATTTCGATTTAGAGGATAAAGCGGGAAAGATCAGCCTTGTTTGCCATGCCACCCAGCCTTTCGTGTACATCGTTTGCTGTCAGGGTAATACTTTCTCCAGCCCGATCGGTTGCCGAGAAGCTGATTTCCTCCAAAAGTTTTTCCAGAACTGTGTGTAAACGTCTGGCACCGATATTCTCGACAGCAGCATTGATCTCGGTTGCAAGTTTGGCCACAGCATCAATGGCGTCATTTGTAAAAGCCAGTGTAACGCCTTCGGTCCCGATAAGGGCCTTGTATTGCTCGATCAGGTTGGCTTCTGGCTCTGTCAGGATGCGGCGGAAATCATTTTGGCAAAGCGGCTGAAGCTCAACACGAATTGGAAGACGACCCTGCAATTCCGGAAGGAGATCGGATGGCTTGGCAACGTGGAATGCACCGGATGCAATAAACAGGATATGGTCTGTTCGCACCGGGCCGTGCTTGGTGGTCACAATGGTTCCTTCGATCAGGGGCAGCAGATCTCTCTGAACTCCTTCCCGGGATACATCTGCACCTCTGTTTTCCGACCGGACTGTGATTTTGTCCACTTCATCCAAGAAGACGATGCCATTGTTTTCTACAGAGAAGATGGCCTCCTTGACCACCTGTTCCTCGTCCAGAAGCTTGTCTGCCTCCTCACGCAGGAGAATGTCGTAACTGTCCTGTACAGTCATTTTGCGCGTTTTGGTCATTCCGCCAAATGCTTTGCCAAACAGGTCATTCAGATTGAGCATCCCCATCTGTGATCCGGGCATTCCGGGGATATCAATTGTTGGCATGGATGGATTGGCTGTATCACGGAGCTGCAGTTCAATTTCACGGTCGTTCAGGCTGCCCTCGCGCAACATCTTGCGGAATTTTTGACGTGTTTCTGTGCTTGCCTTTTCCCCGACCAAGGCATCGAGAACACGTTCTTCAGCGTTTACCTCGGCCTTGGCATTAACCTGTCGCCTCAGGCGGACGCGTGTGTCTTGAACAGCTGTTTCTGTCAGGTCGCGGATGATGCTTTCAACATCACGGCCGACATACCCCACTTCGGTGAATTTTGTTGCTTCAACCTTGATGAAAGGCGCCTCGGCCAGTTTTGCTAGACGGCGCGCAATCTCTGTCTTTCCGACTCCCGTTGGTCCGATCATGAGAATATTCTTGGGCAAGATTTCTTCACGCAAGGCTTCGGGCAATTGTTGGCGGCGCCATCTGTTTCGCAGTGCTACGGCTACAGCCCGTTTGGCATCAGCCTGCCCGACAATATGGCGATCCAGTTCAGAGACAATTTCACGGGGGCTGAACGCTGTCATTTACAGGCTCTCCAGAACAATATTTCGGTTTGTGTATACGCAAATATCGGCAGCGATCTTCATGGAGCGTCGCGCTATCTCTTCTGCATCAAGGGCTTCGATATCAACCAGCGCCCGTGCGGCTGCAAGGGCAAAGCTTCCCCCCGAACCGATACCAATCAGGCCATCCTCGGGTTCAAGAACGTCACCGGTTCCTGACAGAACAAGGGAAACATCGCGATCAACAACGGCCATCATGGCTTCCAAGCGGCGCAGATAACGATCGGTTCGCCAGTCCTTTGCCAGTTCAACACAGGCATGGGCCAGCCGGCCAGGATGTTGACGGAGCTTTTCTTCCAGGCGTTCGAACAGGGTAAAGGCATCAGCGGTTGCCCCTGCAAATCCAACCAGTGCAGTGCCGTCACCAATGTAACGCACTTTTGTTGCATTGGATTTTATGACCGTGGAGCCGAGAGTGACCTGCCCGTCTCCGGCAACAACAACCCGGCCGTTTTTTCGTACAGAAAGAATTGTGGTGCCGTGCCACACGGCAGGAGATGAATCAGACATAGGTCAGCGTTTCCAAAAAGCATATTGTACGGAAACGCGTTGTTTCCGAAATCCCTAGATGGGGCATTGTGATAGGCGGGTCAACACTCTATCGACAGCGAACAATCAAGGATTGTGTTTTTCCGGAAGAACTATTATAGTCCATCCCTGTCAGGGTTTGGCTTTTTTGCGCAAGGCGGCATAGGATCACCTGCTTGCGAGTGCCTGAGTCGTTTGCCCAAGGGAGGTATAGGGTGTGAATTCGGTTCTTCGCTCAGATTATACAACTGATACGTTCGATTCTCGTGACGTGCGCCGCCTTTTGCGAGGAATCCACGGTGTCTTGGAAGGCCTTAAGAAGGATCTTGAAGAGGGAAGGGCGATAGATCGACGCTGCGGTGAAGTCATTCACTTCCTCGATGTTTCACAGGCCATTGTAGAAGAAATTATGGCCGATCACGTGGTGTGACCGGCCATGGTGCTATACTTTCTGTGAATTCTTGATTTAGTCGCGTCGGCTCATACTGTTCAGCAATTCCAGAATGTTACGACGCATTTCGCTGCTGGGGAGTTTCCAGAAAAGGCGGACCAGCTCCATGGTTTCGTTACGTGAGAGAGGATCTTGTTCATAGGCGGGCACGGGATTTTCGCCTAATCCTGCGTTTTGTGGCAGGTTCTGTGTCGGACGATGCTCTGTGACATCGTGCCCAATATCCTCAAAGAAAAAAGCAACATCAACACCAAGAACGCGCGCAATATCATACAGGCGGGATGCCGATATGCGGTTATGCCCACGTTCGTATTTTTGTATCTGTTGAAACGTAACGCGGACAGCTTCTCCCAGCTGCTCTTGACTCAACTTCATCAGGCGTCTGCGCAGTTTCAGGCGCTTCCCGACGTGTACGTCAACAGGATCGGGCCCGTATTCTTTCGCCGTGATTGGTTGTCTGCGGCGGATCTTTATTCTGCTCTCACTATTCACCTTGTGACACCATGATGTTTTCAGATTTTAGAAATATCGTCATTCTTGATTGAACAATAACGACCCTTTTTTCCTTATGCTAGTTGAAAGGTACGACAGGTAGCTCGTATTGAGTGCAATTGATATCTAAAATGTACATCAAACACATATGGTTAAGATGATTAGGGTGCTTGTCTGAATTTCCCCTTAAGGTAATTGATTTTTATAAAATACAACCCAATTCACCAAGCATCCTCATTGCTTGTTTTGTAATAAAAATTAATCTCGGTGGCGTTTGAAACAGCAATATGTGCACGTTTTTGTATGCAATATGAAATGATGCCATGGTTCATGGGGATATACGCGGGTGACCGCTTTGTGCTATCAGCGGATCTAGCTCTCACAAGATTCAGGAAAGATCTGTCCATGTCTGCTTCTGGTGCTATTCCCCATATTCGTAGGGCGCTGGTTTCTGTTTCTGACAAGAACGGCCTTGTTGATTTCGCACGCTTCCTTGTGGGTAAAGGTGTGGAAATCCTGTCTACTGGTGGATCTGCTGCGCTTCTTGCCAAAAACGGGATCGCTGTGCGTGAGGTTTCTGACGTAACTGGTTTTCCTGAACTGCTGGATGGGCGTGTCAAAACCCTCCATCCCAAAATTCATGGTGGTCTCCTTGGCATACGGGGTAACAGGTTTCATGAAGAACAAATGGAGCAATACGGGATCAACCCAATAGATCTTGTAGTGGTCAACTTGTACCCGTTTGACGAAACAGTTGCGGCAGGTTCTGATTTCCAGGATTGCGTAGAGCAGATTGATATCGGTGGGCCGGCCATGATCCGGGCTGCAGCAAAGAACCATGATTCTGTAACGGTCGTTGTTGATCCGTCTGACTATGTCCGTGTCATGGAGGATATGACTGTGCATGACGGGGCAACCAGCCATGATTTGCGTCGGCAACTGGCTGCTGCGGCTTATGCCCGGACGGCATGCTATGATGCCGCTATCTCAGATTGGTTCTCCCGGCAGGTTGGAAGTACCTTCCCGTCTCGTATGGTTCTTGCCGGTCGTTTGAAGCAAACCATACGCTATGGAGAGAATCCTCACCAGAGTGGGGCTGTCTATCTTACTGGGGAGCAGCGTCCCGGTGTTGCAACAGCAATACAGATTCAAGGCAAGGAGCTATCCTACAATAACTTTAACGATACCGATGCAGCTTTCGAGCTCGTTGCCGAGTTTTCTCAAACTGCCTGTGTTATCGTCAAGCACGCCAACCCGTGCGGGGTTGCTGTTGCCGACACAGTGCATGAGGCATACCGCAAGGCCCTGTCGTGTGATACAGAGAGCGCCTTCGGTGGCATTGTTGCTTTTAACCGCTCTCTGGATGCAGAGACAGCACGGGATCTCTGCGACCTGTTTCTTGAAGTTATTATTGCGCCGGGTATTGATCCTGAGGCCAGCCGTATTCTTTCCGCAAAAAAGAATGTCCGTGTTCTTGTCACATCCTCTCTTCCGGATCCCCATTCAGGTGGGCTACAGGTCAAGGCGATTGCGGGCGGTCTTCTGATACAGGACCGTGACACCTTGGTGACAGGCGAGGATTTAAGGGTTGTCACCAAGCGCCAGCCATCGGAACAGGAAATGCGCGATATGCTGTTTGCCTTTACGGTTGGTAAGCATGTCAAATCGAATGCGATTGTTTATGCGCGGAATTTTATGACCGTTGGTATTGGTGCAGGGCAGATGAGTCGGGTTAATTCCTCCCGCATAGCGGCATTTCGTGCCGCCCAGGCGGCAGAAGCCAACGGCGAGAGGCAGAGCTGGGCTGTGGGGTCTGTTGTATCCTCGGATGCATTTTTTCCCTTTGCAGACGGTCTGCTTGCTGCGGCAGAGGCTGGCGCAACGGCCGTGATACAGCCGGGTGGTTCCATTCGTGATGAAGAAGTCATCAAGGCTGCAGATGATGCTGGCCTTGCCATGGTCTTTACCGGCATGCGTCATTTTCGTCATTGAGACGGTGGAAGAGTGAGATGTTTCACGTGAAACATCTCACTCGGGCTTTTCTACTTTCGGGGCAGAGGCCCCTGCTTCCTGTGAGCCGATCACGCGTTCGACACGGGCTATGTTTTTCTGGGTGACAGTTACATTCTTGGTCATGCCTTCGGCGGCATAAACCTCCAGAGCTAATGAAAAACGCTCCAAGGCTTCCCGCAGTGTGGCCATGTCATTGCTTCGCTTTCCTTCAGCAAAGCGGCATGCGCCGATATTATTCTGTATGTTAGCCCATTGTTTTGGTTTTTTGTCGCGGCTCCAGACTTCGGTGATGGACTCAAAAACGCGACTGGCACGTCCCAGTATTTCGCTGTTTCCCGAGAATTCTCCTATCTGGGTCATGACGGACCCCATGTTGTTTTGAAGCTCCGCCCATGAATCTGGTCGCCATGCTTTGTTCCAGGATCGCGAGGCTTCGAAGTAGGCATCAACAGCAGAACGCATGAAGGGGATTTTGCCCGTTGACTGTCCAAGGCGGGCCAAGACCCGGGCCATCTGTGTGTTCAGAAACGCGTTCTCGTCGGGGAAAAGTTCCAGCGGGTATGTTTCCGCCGCCATACGGAAGTGGCTGACAAACTCTTCTGTTTTCTGGAAGTCATCGCTGCGTAATGCCAGCTCGGTGGATAAAACGGCAAAGCGTGCCCGTGCGGCACCAACCTGTGCTGCTGTCAGGCCTTCCTTGGCCTTGGCCAAGGCATCCTTGGTCAGGTCGAGAGCCTTTTCCAGCAAAGCCTTTTGATCTGTCCGGAACCCGGAAGTTATCAGTGCCCCGGCATAGAAAAGCTGAATCGATGCTTCCCCGGCAGGGGACAGGCCGCCCATGCTGCCAACAAGCTCGTCTATGCTTTGTGGAAGCTCCCTTAGCCGGTCTGAACGATTACGGCGTGTCCCATCTGTATCACAGCATATAGCCGTAAGGGCCGCAACCGCTACAATCTCGTCCGTTCCATTCAGCGGGAGTGGGAATTCGACAAGATCACCGGAGAACAGGGCACAGCTCACAGCTTCCGTATCCAGCCTGGCGGGGATAAGCCGCAGGCGAAGGGTATTGTTGGCGGTGATATGTCCACCCAGAATGCCGCCAACTTCTTCAGAAGCAGCCATTATTCTGGCTTTTCTGACCATGGCCGCCAAGGAGCTTGGCAGAACCTCGTTGTCATCTACAGGCGCTGTAATCTCGGTGGTACGTACGATCGACAGGCCGGGTATTTTGGCCAAAGACTTTGCAATGGCCTCTGTTACCGAGCCATTTGTGTCATTCTCGAATGTTAGCAGAAGAATGCGAAGCGCAGCTGACCCGCCGGAATCGTCTTCATCGACGTCCCCGGCCCCCCCCGGTTTTCCTGAAAGCGCTCCGAATATTGCCTTCAGGATATCCATCAAAACATCAAGAAATGACATGGATGCCCTGTAGCCTAGCTGATTTTTCCTGTAAGAACGGTACGGTTATCATGCCTTTCCTTCAAGACCAGGGCCCCGATTCGTGCCGGGGATGCCACGAATCATCATCAGGAAGCCATTCTTGAACTCCTAGAAATCACTGCATCGTCCGTTGCGTTCCCAGTCACCGAAGCGTGTTGGTTCTGCACCTTTCGGGCCACCAATTTCGGTTACAGAGGCTTCTTCTTGTTGGTTTTCTGGATCTGGATCAGAGGATGGGGTTCCAGCCGGGTTACCCGGGACAGGGTCTGGAGGAGCAGACATAATAAAATCCTTGCAGAACAGAATAGTAACAATGAGTACTTGACGTGTGGACGTTGTGTCCCACGTCATAGCATAGACGGAACGCAGGCGTGTGTCTGCGTCAGAAGGTAACAGGCTAAGGATTTCAGGTTATGCGTTTTGCCCGTACGGCTGTTCTTCTCGCTGCGATGACCGGGCTTTTTCTGGCTGTTGGCTATCTGGTAGGCGGAGCTGGTGGTGCGCTGATGGCCCTTTTTATGGCCGGGGCGATGAACATGTTTGCGTACTGGAACTCCGATCGTCTGGTTCTGTCCATGTATGGGGCTAGGCCCGTTGATCGTACGTCTGCCCCCGGGCTTTATGGGATTGTGGAGCATCTGGCACGCCGTGCCTCCATGCCGATGCCAAAGGTCTATGTCATAGACAACCCACAGCCCAATGCCTTTGCAACTGGCCGTAACCCCGAGAATGCAGCTGTGGCCGCAACCACAGGCCTGTTGGCTCTTCTGAACGAAGAAGAAATTGCCGGTGTGATGGCCCACGAACTGGCCCATGTTCGTAACCGTGATACCCTGACCATGACCATTACGGCGACGCTGGCCGGTGCAATCTCCATGCTTGGTAACATGGTTCTTTTCATGGGATCATCACGGGGTTCTGAAGAAGGTAACAGCAGCAGCCCACTCGGGTTTGTTGGGTCCCTGCTGCTGATGATCTTGGCCCCCTTGGCCGCAATGTTGGTGCAGACCGGAATTTCCCGTAGCCGGGAGTATGAAGCCGATCGTATTGGTGCTGCCATTTGCGGCAACCCTCTGTGGCTTGCCAGTGCTCTTGCAAAGCTGGAACGCGGAGCTAGCCAGATTGACAATCATGCAGCAGAAGCCAACCCGGCAACGGCCCATATGTTCATCGTGAACCCTTTGCACGCACGGTCGATGGACAACCTTTTCTCAACGCACCCCGCAACGGCTAACCGGATCAAGGCCCTTCAGGATATGGCGCAGCAATACGGCATACATCCGCACGACCGTAAAATAAATTCATCTGAAAGAGATGGGGGACAAACGTCACCATGGGAAAAAGCGCCGGGTCACCGCAGAGGCCCTTGGGGATAAGAGCTGTTTGTCATGACCCAAAATGAAACGGGAGACTTTGTCTATGGTCTCCCGTTTTTTATATAAGTTCTGCGCAGGTATTCTGAGCGTATCTAGTCGAAAAGACCCGCCATTTCGTTTTCCTCGTTCTTCAGCGCATCGTCCCATGCGTCAATCAGCGCATCTTCAGGCAGAAGAAGGGATGGGTTCTTCATCTCTTCTTTGCGGGACGTATGATCCTGTTTCTTCGCAAAGCCCATGGCAAAGGCATAGTCGCCATCTTCTTCATTCCCTTCTGCGCGGCGCTGGTCTGAGCTGTTGTCTGTCGGGTTATTCAGGCGGTAGAGGATATCATCAAGCTGCGCCAGACTTTCATAGTGAATAAGAATACGCCCGCCGCGCCCTTCAAACTCAATATTGACTTTTAAGCCCAAGATACGGGCAAGGTCTTTTTCCAGGGCCATGGTGTCAGAGTCTTTGCCCACCCTGCCCTGTTCGGGCTTCGGTATCTTTTTGGCCGGGGCCTTGCGCTTGCGGACGCCCCCTTTCTCTGTTGCCAGGCGTTCGGTCTGGCGAACATTCAGACCTTTCTTGACCACAACATCAGCCAGTGAGACCGGGTCTTCCGCATTCAACAGAGCGCGGGCGTGTCCGGCAGAAAGGGACCCATTGCGCAGGAGAACCTTGACGGGGTCCGGCAGTCCCAGAAGGCGCATCATGTTGGCGACATGACTTCTGCTCTTGCCCAAGGTTCGTGACAGATCATCCTGATTGTGCTGGAACTCTTCCTGTAGGCGACGATACCCTTCTGCCTCCTCAAGGGCTGACAGGTCGCGACGCTGGAGGTTTTCAATCAGAGCAACCTCAGCGGCATCCCGATCGGAAAAATCACGAATGAGAACAGGGACTGTCTGTCTCCGGGCAATTTGTGCGGCCCGCCAGCGCCGCTCTCCGGCGATGATTTCGTAGCGTTTTGAATCCTCGGGAAGCCGGCGGACCAGAATAGGCTGGATGATGCCTTTCTCGCGTATACTTTGGGCCAGGTCGTCCAGGCCCTCTTCATCAAACTGTTGGCGCGGCTGGAACCGACCAGATTGCAGAAGTTCTACAGGAACATCAACGGGGGTGCGTATGGTTGCGCGCGTGTTTCCGGACTTTCCTGTTTCGGAGACAGCTTCATCACTGTCTTCCCCGAACAGGGCAGAGAGCCCCCTCCCCAGTCCCCGGCGTGGTTTCTCCTCGCTCATATCGCCATCTCCCGCTCACGTTTGAAAACTTCCCCGGCCAGGTGAACGTAAGCCTGTGCTCCGGAGCTGCGCAGGTCATACAGCAAAACAGGCTTTCCATGCGACGGTGCTTCGGATACCCGTACGTTACGCGGAATAACCGTGTTGAAAACCTTGTCACCAAAATAGCCGCGTACGTCACTTTCGACCATACCCGACAGATTATTGCGTTTGTCGAACATGGTCAGAACAATACCCTGAATGCCAAGGCGTGGATTAAGGGTCCGTTTGACCCGGTCAATCGTCTTCATCAAATGGGAAATGCCCTCAAGGGCAAAGAATTCACACTGAAGAGGAACCAGAACCTCGTGTGCGGCAACAAGGGCATTCAGAGTCAGCAGACCTAGTGCGGGGGGGCAGTCTATCAGGACATAATCATAGTCTTGTATTGCTGATGACAGAGCTTTCTTCAGGCGGAATTCCCGCTCTGTCATATCCACAAGCTCCAGCTCTGCCCCTGCAAGATCAACGCCTGACGGGATAATGCTCAGTCCGGGGACGGATGTCCGACACACAACTTCCGCCAGTGGGAGATCTTCAGTCAGGATTGCGTATGCATTGCGCTGACGTTGTGCACGTTCGACGCCCAGTCCGGTTGATGCATTCCCCTGTGGATCCATGTCGATGACAAGGACACGCTTTTTGACCGCAGCCATTGCTGTGCCAAGATTTATGGTGGTTGTGGTTTTCCCGACCCCACCTTTTTGGTTGGCCACGGCAATAATTTTTGGGCCCTTGGCCGGTAGATCATAGCTCACGGCGTACCTCGCTCAGTCGCAGAATGGTCGCGTTTGCATCGGTCAGGCTGGGGAACGTTTCGGTGCGTAGTGTCCATGTTTGTTGGGCTCCGGTCAACTCGATATCGGCAGTCTGTCCTTTGGGGAACAGGCAAATTGTGTGTTCAGTCCTGAACCTGGATGAAAGATCCAGCAGCTTGTCCAGCGATGCCAATGCCCGCGACGTGACAACATCGACAGGGCATACCGTGGCCGTTTCAATACGGGTTGCATGAACGGTGACGGATATACCTGTCTCTCTGGCGACCTCACGCAGGAATGCGCACTTGCGTTGGTCTGATTCAATAAGATGAACGGTATCAACCCCCATTATTGCTAGGACCATGCCGGGAAATCCGGCACCGCTTCCCATGTCTACCAGGGTCTTTGCTCCTTGAGGGAGCAGTGTCCACAGTTGTGCAGAGTCAAGGAAATGTCGACGCCAAAGATCTTCAAGGGTAGATGAGGAAACAAGATTGATGCTTTTCTGCCATTTGCAGAGGAGGTCTGCATAAATGGAAAGACGCTCCATCGTTTCACGTGAAACGCGCGATGCGGCCTGAAATTCTTCGAATGTCAGCGGGACAGACAACGACGGGGTGCTCCGGTGTATCGGATAGGTGTTTCACGTGAAACAACGGGGGGGAAGGGCTGAAAACCTTCCCCCTATATACCCGGTCATGCCTTTATTGGAAAGCCTTCAGGCTGCGGTGTCGCGTCGTTTGCGGACATGAACCAGGAGAGCCGTCAGGGCTGCGGGTGTGATCCCCGGTATTCGCGCGGCAGCGCCCAGTGTTGTGGGTTTGGTCGCATCCAGCTTGAGTCGGACTTCAGCTGAAAGACTTCCAATGCTGTGATAGTCGATATCATCTGGCAGAAGAAGGTCTTCGTCTCGCCGATAAGCCGCAATGTCGGCCATCTGACGCCCTATGTAACCAGCATAGCGTCCTTCGATTTCCAGCTGTGCTGCAATATCAGGAGTAATCACGCCAAGTTCTGGCCAGATCTGATGCAAGCGGTCAAACGTCACATTTGGATAGCTGAACAGGGCAAGGGCATTGCGACGAACCCCATCTTGGTTGATGCGGATGTCGTAAGGCTCCAGTTCTTTTGGTGTCGCGGAAAGGCTCTCCATCAGCGCCCGGCCTTCCGCCATGGCTTTTTCTTTCTTACGGAAAGCTGTCGTGCGGTCTGAACCCACGACACCGATAGCGATCCCCTTCCCTGTCAGGCGCAGATCCGCGTTGTCAGCACGCAGTTGCAGCCGATATTCCGCGCGGCTTGTGAACATCCGGTACGGTTCCTGTGTCCCCAGTGTGACAAGGTCGTCAATCATGACACCAAGATAACCTTCGGCCCGATCGGGCACAAAAGCATCATCTGCGGCAGCACCACCCGCCAGAAGGGCTGCGTTGATCCCGGCCACAAGACCCTGTGCCCCTGCCTCTTCGTAGCCTGTTGTTCCGTTGATCTGGCCGGCAAGGAACAGACCCTTTGCTTTCTTCAGTTCAAGCGATGGGCGCAGTTCCCGTGGATCAACAAAATCATATTCGATGGCATAGCCCGGGCGCAGGATCGTAACAGCCTCCAACCCCGGAATGGAGCGGATTAGAGCCGTCTGCACGTCTTCCGGCAGACTGGTTGATATGCCATTCGGGTAGACGGTCGGGTCGTTCAGGCCCTCTGGTTCCAGAAAGACCTGGTGACGGTCCTTTTCCGCGAAACGAACCACCTTGTCTTCAATGGAAGGGCAATAGCGTGGCCCGACACTCTGGATCTGGCCGGAGTACATCGGGGCACGATCAAGATTGGCACGAATGATGGCGTGCGTTTCTTCAGTGGTCCACGTCATACCACAAGCGATTTGGGGCGTTGTAATCTGCCCTGTCATGAAGGAGAAGGGTTCCGGCGGGTCGTCGCCAGGCTGCATCTCCAGCCCCTTCCAGTTGATTGTTCGCCCGTCAAGGCGAGCGGGGGTGCCGGTTTTCAGGCGTCCGAGAACAAGCCCCAGGCGCTCCAGCGTATTGGACAGGCCAAGTGATGGCGCCTCATCAATCCGTCCGGCAGGCCATGTTTTTTCACCCAGATGAATGACGCCCCGCAGGAATGTGCCGGTTGTCAAAACAACCGCACCGGCCCTGTATGTACGTCCGCTTGCTGTCAGTACGCCCGATACACGCCCGGACCGGTCCAGGATCAGGTCTTCGGCTGATCCTGCCTCTATGGTCAGATTAGGTGTACCGGCCAAGATGTCCTGGACAGCCTTTCTGTACAGGGATCGATCGGCCTGTGCTCTCGGTCCGCGTACCGCCGGGCCTTTACTCCGGTTCAGCATGCGGAACTGGATACCGCCTTGGTCTATTGCCCGCCCCATGACGCCATCGAGCGCATCAATTTCACGCACAAGGTGCCCCTTTGCCAAGCCGCCTATGGCGGGGTTGCAGGACATATCCCCTATGGTTTCTGTGCGTTGGGTCAGCAGAAGTGTGCGAGCGCCCATACGGGCTGCTGCGGCTGCCGCTTCGGTGCCGGCGTGTCCGCCCCCGATTACGATAACGTCAAAGTGGCTTTTCATTGCATTAAACAATCAGTGGTGATCACTATCCTGTCTTGGCGACAAGCGGCCAAAGCATGCACATGCATAGCATGAAACGCAAGCCGGTGGTATACGGCCAACCCTGTTGCAGGGGATAACGCTATGACAGACCAGTCAACTTCATGATTTATATTGATTTTTTATTTACCGATACAGAAGTCGCTGAAAATAACATCCAGTAGGTCATCAACTTCTACCCGGCCTGTAATACGGCCCAAGGCACGGGCTGCAAGACGAACGTCTTCCGCCATAAGCTCAAGCATTGGGGCGTGTATAGCGCGTAACAGGCTGTCGCGGCAATCCTCCAGGGCATCTCTGTGCCTTTGGCGTGTCAGCGCCGGGGGGACATGTGCCCCTGCATTCAGACGCTCCGCCACCATGGCTGTCAAGGTTGACAGCAGTTCCGCCATGCCCTCCCCGCTGTGCGTTGACAGCAACAAGGGGCGCGTGCCGGAAATCGTCACCATTCTGTCTGGATGCGTTGTTGCCACGTCGCTCTTGTTCAGTACTATCAGCGTGCTGGAGTCGACAAGAGACAGGGTTTCTTCATCCAGTTCAGGCCACTCTGTCAGGTCAAACACAGTAATCTTGAGGTCGGCAGTACTGGCACGTACCCGTGCCCGGCGTATTCCCTCTGCCTCTATGTCCTCATTGCTGCTGCGCAGACCGGCCGTATCGGCAATGGTGACCGGGAATCCTCCCAGATCCAGATGGACTTCGATGATGTCGCGTGTGGTGCCGGCCCGGTCGGAAACAATGGCGGCTTCCCGCTGTGCAAGCGCATTGACCAGGCTGGATTTTCCGGCATTGGGACGACCGAGGACAGCAATCTGGATACCGTCACGGATGCGCTCACCACGCCGGTTGTCGGAGAGGTAGGCATCAATGGTTTGCGCCAGTTCTTCCAGCCCGTTTCGTGCCGAACGATCCAGATCAGGCGGGATGTCTTCATCTGGAAAGTCTATGTGCGCTTCCATCCACGCCAGACGTCGAATCAGCTCCTCTCGCCAGCTGTCATATAGGCGTGCCAAGGCACCGTCCATTTGCTGGAGCGCCTGGCGGCGTTGAGCATCTGTTTCGGCCTGTATCAGGTCTGCCAGGCCTTCGACCCGGGTCAGATCCAGTTTGCCATTCAGAAAGGCCCGGCGCGAGAACTCGCCGGGTTCGGCAATCCGCACCCCATCCAGATGACGAATGGCCTGCAGCAAGGCATCGGTTACGGCCTTTCCGCCATGTCCCTGGAATTCAGCGGTATCTTCGCCTGTAAAGCTGGCCGGCCCCGGGAACCACAGGACAAGCCCATCATCGATCACATCTCCTGTTCCGGGGTCACGAAACAGGAATCGTGTTGCCTTGCGTGGCTCTGGCAGGTGGCCACAGAGTGAGGTAATCACGTCACGTGCCCGTTTTCCGGAAACGCGGGTTACGGCAACACCAGCCCGGCCCGGCGCTGTGGCTGTTGCAACAATGGTATTGTTGGTGATCATTGGGACGCCTGACGGGCTTCCAAGTCAGCGGGGATGCGATCCTGTGGATTCAGCATCAAGCGCTCCACATGTTTTCCGTCACGGATATGGTTGACCAGAATGGCATCAATATCGTCCCGTGTTCGTGGTGCGTACCACACACCTTCGGGGTATATGACCAGCACGGGTCCAAGCTCGCACCGGTCCAGGCACCCTGCTTGCTGAGTGCGGATGCGGTCTGTCAGTCCCAGTTCTTTTGCGCGTGCTTTCATGTAGTCACGTAGTTTTACGGCCCCTGAACGGGCGCACGAACCACGGCTGTGGCCTTCCGTGCGTTCGTTTGTGCAGATAAAAACATGGATGCGGTAATAAAGGTCGGGATCCGGGCAGGACACGGGATATTCCTCGTACAGGATTCTTCGGCGCTCCTTTTATGGGCCCCTGTTGCCGCTTTTGTCATCCCCTGTGAAGTGTGACCAGAAAAATTTCTGCATCTGCTCCAGCCCCTGAACCTGGGCCGGTAACCAGCTTTTCATAAGGGTGTCCGGGTCAATGGCCTGTAACTGATTCATCATTTGTTTATGTATTTCGGCCAGAAGAGCATCCTGCATGGGGCGGACGTCCGGTAATCCCAGAAAGGTGCGGGCTTCTTCAGGTGTACAGTCGATATCAATCTCGATTTTCATGCCAACCCTACGATCTGGTTGATACGGAAAGCGCTCTTCCGGAGAAAGCCACCGGTCTTGTCGTGCCTGCACACTCTACCTGTGAATATCCCGGGTAAAATTTGTTTTGTGTCAGACTTGCCTGCATGGCAAGACCGCCGCTAATTTGGCTTTGGTTTTGTCTGTCTGGATGGATTTTTGCAGTGTCTCATATTGTTTTGCATAGCCCCCTCGGATGGATGACCCTGTTTGAGGCTGATGATTGCCTTGTCTCCCTGGATTGGGGGCGGGGCATGGAGGCGGGCTGTGAGGAGACTCCCCTTCTGAAAGAAGCCGGGAAGCAGCTGCAGGCATGGTTTGATCGTCGTCTGGAGAACTTTGACCTGCCCCTTGCCACGGCTGGCACCGCATTCACTGCCCGTGTACGGGATGCCCTTTGCGCTATTCCTTTTGGCGCAACGCAAACCTATGGCGACCTAGCGCAGACCGTATTATCATCTCCCCGTGCTGTGGGTATGGCGTGTGCGCGCAATCCCCTGCCTATACTTGTTCCCTGTCATCGGGTTCTGGCTGCGGGGGGGCATCTTGGCGGTTATTCTGCGTTTGATGGCCTGCAGAGTAAGGCCTGGCTTTTGCACTTTGAGCAAAGTGCGGCGGTTACGTCCTGACAGGATGTTTCACGTGAAACAGGAAGAGACGCGAGGCATCAGGAGCGTCGGCTGCGTTTTGCAGGCAGGGGGGGCTGTATACGTGCCAACAGGGCATCCAGAGTGGCAATAGCTTCATCATCCAGGTATCGAATGCAGGCCCCGAGACGGTTGGCAAATGCCGTGGTCTGCGGTGACAGACCAGAGGTATCAAGTGTTACTTTGGGTCTTGAAACCTCGGCCAAGTTTTTCAGGGCTTCGGCTTCATCCCAGATAAGTCCGAAATAACCGCATAACTCAAGAACAAGGCCGGGGCCAGGTTTGCCCCGTTTTCCATGTTCCAGGGCAGACAGATAGGCCGCAGATACATTGAGATCAGCAGCCATCTGTTGCAGGGTTATGCCCCGCTGGCGTCTCAGGTCACGAATTCTGGCTCCAAACGGGGTCACGTGCTGTGTCCTGTTATACCTGTGCCGGGGTGCTTTCTTGTTCGGAGCGTGTGGCCTCTGCCAGTCGGTGCCGATAAAGAGCGGCAAAGTCGATCGGCTGTAGCATCAGCTGCGGGAAACCGCCGTCGCGTGTTACATCGGCGATAATGTTCCGGACAAACGGGAACAGCATTCTTGGCGCTTCGATTAGCAGCAGGGGCTGCAGGTGATCCGCTTCAACCGGGTTTGCCTGAACAACGGCACCGTAGGCAAGCTCCAGCATAAAGGCTGTCTCGGCCCCAACGTCAGCCTTGACCTCGACGTGTAAAAGAACTTCGAAGACATTGCCGTCCAGGTGGCGCGCCTTGACGTCAGCCCCAAAGGATACCGCCGGAGCCTGTTCGCGCATTTTATGGAAAATGACCGGCGTTTGTGGTGCTTCGAAAGACAGGTCCTTGATGTACTGGCTTTCAATGGCCAGCATCAGTGGCGGCGTGTCTGATGTATTGTCTTCCGGTGTCGTTGCATGATTTTGTGCATCAGTCATAAGGGGCTCCCTGTTTCAGATGGTTGGCATACCCCTAGCATGGAATGCATGACCACGGAACCCTGCGTTATCCCCCTTGTTCATTCAGCAGGATCGGGCCTGGCCATTCCGGTCATATCCGGCAGAAACATCACGGTATTCACCATCTATCGCAGGAGCTGATGTTGGATGGCCTTCTTCTGCTTCTGACGAAGCAGGTTTTCCTTCCTGTTTCTTGCGCCTTTGGGCCAGAAGGGCTGCTGTGGTGCGACGCATGGACGGAATCAGTAGGAAAAGCCCTAGGGCGTCCGTCAGAAAACCCGGTGTGACCAGAAGCAGGCCTGATACGACCATAAGGGTTGCTTCGACCATGTCTTGTAGGGAGATCGTGTTCTTTGCCCAGGTTCGTCCATCCAGAGGTGCCAGCCCGGCCCTGTTCAGGACAAGGACTCCGCACATCCCCGTTCCAACAACCAGAAAGACGGTTGGCCACAGGCCGATCGCAAGATCAACAAGGCGAAACATGGTTATCTCGGCAACGGGAAAGATAACAAATAAAATAAGAAGAACCTGTGTCATGCTTGCCCTATACTGCTACAACCCTTATCTAGACCTTCAGAGGCTGGTCCGGGATCCCCGATGCCAGCGTGTGTGTGGTCTGTGGCGGTGGTGTTACAGACCCAGTGTTTACCGACAGTCAGGACTGCCATGAACCAGGGAATCGCGTTCATCGACATCATCTTTTTGGCCCTTGTCGCAGGGTTTTTGATCCTGCGGCTGCGCAGTGTCCTGGGCCAGAAAAACGGCAATGAGAGGCCACGCGATCTGCACGGCCGTACGCTGGACCAGGATACCGGGGACAACGTGATCCCCCTGCCCGGTCGTTATGACAGTGACATTTCGGATGAAGACCTGTCTGTCCCCGGGCTGGCGGATTTGATGAAGGCTGACCTTTCGTTTGTGCCCGAGAAATTTCTTGTTGGCGCCCGGCGCGCCTTCGAAATGGTGATCGAAGCCTTTGCCCGTGGCGACAGGGAGACCCTGCGCTTTCTTCTGGCCGAGGACGTATACCGCAGCTTCGAGGAGGAAATCCAGACCCGGGAGAGCAAAAACCTGTTTCTGGAGACGGGACTTGAGTTTATCCGTTCAATTTCCTTCATAAAAGCTGAACGCGCCAAGGATGTTGTCTTGGTATCCGTTCGCTTTGTAAGCGAGCAGATATCGGTCACCCGTGATTCGGAGGGCCGAATCGTCGAGGGAGATCCCAATGAGACGGTCGTGATTACTGACGATTGGACATTCATGCGGGATCCCTGTTCTGATGACCCCAACTGGAAGCTGGTTTCAACAGCGGCTCCATCTGCCTGAATGGGTTTTTTTCTATGACTGTATCTGTTCGTACCGTTCTACCCCGGCTGTTGGCCGGGGTTTGTCTGTTGGCCTTGGCTTCCTGCGGTGGTCGTGGACCGGGTGAACCGCCTCTCATTCCCTCTGAGCAGAAGCTGAAGCCAGTGTCTTTTTCGGCTCTTCCCGGTTGGGGTCAGGATGTGCAGGCAGAGGCCCTGCCAGCTCTCAGGCGTTCCTGCGATTCTTTCCAGCGTCGTTCTGATGCCAGGCGATGGGTTGGCCCTGGTTCCTTGGGCGGGACCGTAGAGGACTGGCAGCGGTTCTGTTCCGACCTGCGTCGTGAATTTCCACCTTCACACTCTGCATCCTCTGCTTCTGTCAGGGAATTCCTTGAGGCGCGTATGCAGCCTTGGTCTGTCAGTTCTTCCGGTCGTCCTTCCGGTACATTTACCGGGTATTACGAAGCGGAGCTGAAAGGATGCCTGAAGAAAACACTGCGCTGTCAGGTGCCTCTTTATGGGCCCCCGCCGGGCGTTGTCACGGATACCAGGAAGGTTCCTCCCCTGCCCTCGCGCGCGGCTATTGAAAGTGGTGCCTTGAACGGGCGTGCGCCTGTCCTGATGTATGCCGAAGATCCTGTTGATGTGCATATCATGCAGATACAGGGGTCGGGCCGTGTTATTCTGCCCGACGGGAAGGTGCAGCGGCTTGGTTTTGCTGGCAGTAACGGCCATGCGTTCAAGGGGCTGGGGCGTATCTTGCTGGATCATGGCATTCTGGGGCCCGGGCAAGCCACCATGCCGTTCATTCGTGCGTGGCTGAAGGAAAACCGGGATCGGGCGGGTGCCCTGATGCGTGAGAACCCGCGCTATACGTTCTTTCGCGTTATTCATGGGGATGGGCCGGTAGGGGCTCTGTCGGTTCCCTTGACAGCCCGGCGTTCCATTGCAGTCGATCCGCGGTATGTTCCGCTTGGGGTGCCGCTGTGGCTCAATTCGGTCGATCCAGATCATAAACCCCTGCGCCGGCTTATGGTGGCACAGGACACAGGATCGGCCATCAAGGGCGTTGTTCGTGGTGATTTCTTCTGGGGTCCCGGTGAGCAGGCCTTGGCCAAGGCCGGGCGCATGAAAAGTGCGGGAACCTGGTATTTGCTTTTACCCCGGCAGAGTGCGCCGACCCATTAACTTTTCCAGCCTGACAGAGAGATATATTCCATGAGACCTTCCGGCCGCCTTGCTGACCAGCTTCGCCCCGTGACCCTTGAGACCGGCTTTATCAAGCATGCAGAGGGGTCGTGTCTGGTGAAGTTCGGAGATACCCACGTTATTTGCACGGCCTCTGTCGATACCCGTGTTCCCCCTTGGTTGCGGGGGCAGGGCAAGGGATGGATTACGGCAGAATACGGTATGTTGCCCCGTTCAACAGGAACACGCACCGACCGTGAAGCCGCCCGGGGCAAGCAATCCGGGCGCACACAGGAAATACAACGTCTGATCGGACGCTCCTTGAGGGCCGTAACAGACCTGTCCAGGATGGGCGAGATGCAGGTTCGGATCGACTGTGACGTACTTCAGGCGGATGGAGGAACCCGTACGGCCTCCATTACCGGGGCCTATGTGGCCTTGGCCCAGGCATTCCGTCATGCCTTGTCTGCCGGGCTTGTGTCTGCATTTCCCCTGACAGACAGTGTTGCAGCCGTATCGTGTGGTTTGGTGAAGGGTGTACCGGTTCTGGACCTGGACTATGAGGAGGATTCATCAGCCCAAGCCGATGCCAATTTTGTTCTGACCGGTACCGGGAAGGTGATTGAAGTGCAGGGAACAGCCGAAGAAGCGCCCTTTACCCGTGCGGAACTGGATGCCCTTATGGATCTGGCGGAAAAAGGTGTGCGTGAGCTTGTCGCCTTGCAAAACCAGGCCTTGCTGGTGGAGGCATAAGGCATGGCACGCCGGTTTGATGGTTCCCGGCTGGTTGTTGCCAGCCATAATGCCGGGAAGGTGCGGGAAATCCGTGATCTTCTTCGTGCCTTTCAGGTTGATGTTGTGTCTTCTGTCGATCTGGATTTGCCGGAACCCGAAGAGACAGCGGCAACATTTTCGGGTAATGCAGCCATCAAAGCCCTTGCTGCTGCAAGGGCCTCCGGGCTTCCTGCCCTCTCCGATGATTCCGGTCTGTCAGTTTCTGCGCTTGGCGGCGAGCCGGGTATTTACTCGGCTCGCTGGGCTGGCCCGGAGAAAGATTTTGCCGGTGCCATGCGTACCGTTCATGAGCGTCTGGGGGACCATCCTGACCGGTCAGCCTGCTTTGTATGCGCCTTGTGCCTGGCCTGGCCAGACGGGCATACGGAAACATTTGTCGGACAGGTCGATGGGTCCATCTGCTGGCCACCGCGTGGTGACCGTGGTTTTGGCTATGACCCGTTTTTTGTCCCGGACGGTGATAGTCGTACCTTTGCCGAGTTTGTTCCGGAAGAGAAACATGCCATCAGCCACCGTGCCCGTGCATTCCAACAGCTTGTGAAGGCGTGCTTTGACTAACATACCCTCGCTGTTTGGTTTGTATGTGCATTGGCCCTTTTGTGTATCAAAGTGCCCGTACTGTGATTTCAACAGCCATGTTACCAATCATGTTGACCATGATCTTTGGTGTCAGGCGCTGCTGCGTGAACTGGATTACTACGCGGCACTTACCCCAGGGCGTGTGCTTGGCAGTATTTTCTTTGGCGGTGGTACGCCTTCGCTGATGGTGCCGCGCACGGTTGAGGCTGTTCTGGAGCGTGCTGCTGCCCACTGGACATGGGCTGCGGACATTGAACTGACGCTGGAGGCCAATCCTGGCGCCATAGACCGCGAGCGTTTCCAGGCTTTTCGGCATGCCGGTATCAATCGTGTGTCGCTGGGCGTCCAGTCCCTTGTACCGGAAAGTCTTGGCTTTCTGGAACGGCGGCATGGTGTCCGTGAGGCACTGGAGGCGATCGAGACCGCAGCCCGGCTGTTTCCCCGCTTCTCCTTTGACTTGATCTATGCTCGTCCCGGACAGACCCCCGCACAGTGGGAGGCTGAGCTGTCGCAGGCTCTTGATCTGGCTACGGGTGGCCATATCTCGCTGTATCAACTGACCATCGAGCAAGGAACCCGTTTCCAGCAGGATGTGGCTCGGGGTGTCTTTACCCTTCCCGAAGATGATCTTGCGCTGGACTTGTGGGCCGTTACCCATGCCCTGACCGCAGCCAGCGGCATGCCCTATTACGAGGTTTCAAACCATGCGGTTCCCGGGCAGGAAAGCCGCCATAATCTCCTGTATTGGCTTGGTGGTGAATATGTTGGTATTGGGCCTGGTGCGCATGGTCGGATCTGTGTTGATGGAACGTTTCATGCAACACGCCAGCATCGTGCACCAGATGTATGGCTGAAAACAGTTCTGCGTGATGGCCACGCAACACGGCAAAAGGAACCTCTGACGTCACGCGCGCGGGCTGAAGAGAACATCATGATGGGCCTGAGGTTGCGTCGTGGTATTGACCCGGATGCGTTCCGCTTGGCCTGCTACGGTTTTGATCTGTCTGATCTTCTGGACTGGCCAATGCTGGCCGTGTTGCGTGCCGAGGGGCTTGTGGCAGAGGGCTGGCCACTTCGGGTCACGGATCGTGGTATGCCGGTGTTGAATGCGATTATCGGGGCCTTGGTTCAATCATCGTGATGTGCTGTCGTTTCACGTGAAACATCAGAACCTGTTGCGGCGGAGAAGGATGTAAAAAGCCCCTTCTCCGCCATGCTCTGGCTTGGCGGCGCTGAACGACAGGATATGTGGCCGGATGCGGGCATCATTCAGCCAGCCGGGGAGAGCCCGTCGCAAAACGCCCTCGCCCCGCGTTCCCTTGCCGGTGATGACAAGAAGGCACCGGTAGCCGTTGCGTATTGCCCTGTTCATAAAATCCAGAAGATTGGCGTGGGCTGTATCCTTGCCCATACCATGCAGATCGATGCGGGCATCCACATGCATTTTACCCCGTTTGAATTTCAGGGCTGTTCTATAGTCAACGCCTGGGCTCTTTCCTGGCTCCAAGGGCAGAAACGGTTTGTTTCTCTGCGTGGCTACCCTCAACAAGGCGGGTGCCTGGGGAGGTGTGCCTACAGGTACGTCCATGTCCGGGGGATGTGTTTCCGGTTCATTGGCTGTGACAAAGGGCAAGCGACCGGGTATGGGATTGACCGTGCGGGCAATCTCCTCCCAAAGTCGGGCTTCGTCCTGTGTCAGGGTACGCCGGTAATGCCGCCGTTTATTCGTATCCATTGCCTCAGGCCGCTCTCTTCCAGCGGCGAGCTGTAACACGCATTGTTCACCGGGTCTATGTGCCGGATGGATTATGTCGGTCTGATCCTGCGTCCGGGCGCGGGTTGCTCATCGCCTGTGACGGCCTGTGACCGCACAGGTGGTACAAAATCCCCACTCCCTGACAAGGATGCCCTGAACGGGGCTCCCACGTCTTCACCCGGTGCGGGTTTGGGAAGGTTGCGACGGACAAAAGAGCGCCAGTCCCCCTGTGGGGCCTCAACCATTGTTGTCGGGCGGTCCGTAATGTAGAGGGCGAATCCCCCGAATTCCCACAGAGTTTCAAAGGCAGCGAAGCTATGCCCGATAACACGGCGGGCGCGATCGTGAATCTTGCGCTGGGTCCATGGGCGAAGCAGCACGCCGTAAAGCAGCATGGTGAACAGAAGTGCCATGGTTCCCGCAACAACACCCCCAAAGATGAGAACCAGAAGCGATACGATGACAGGAACCAGGAGTGGACCAATAGCCTCCCACGGATTGAAAATCGGGGAGGAAACGCCGTTCAGCTTTCGGTAGTTGACCAGAAGCCCGATCATGTTGCGTTCGTGGGCGGCAACAATCCTGTTGTACAATTCTCTGTCTTCAGCGGTGTGGCGAACCATCTTTCCCCCGGCTTTTCCGGCATTCTGTCATGCAACGGACAATAGCAATGTTTCACTGTTCACACCCCTACGCCAAGCTTTTTGTTTGTCATGCAGCCGCTTCCCGGATCTGTTTATGTTACCTGGGTACTGCATTCTGCATCGAAAGAGGGCGTATCTCCGCCGGTACGTTGACGTCGGGGGAGTGGCTGACTACATTCCAACACGTATGGGACCATTGTGTGGTACGGTTCCGGATTCGATGCAAAAGGTTCGGGCAAGGCCGTGAAAACCATGCTGCCAATAGCAGAGCTGAACGAGCGTAGCCGCGAGGTTTTGCGTCTGGTCGTTGAGTCGTGGGTCCATGATGGGGAGCCGGTTGGTTCCCGTACCGTGTCCCGTCGCCTGTCGGTTGGCTTGTCGCCGGCCAGCATTCGCTCTGTTATGGCTGACCTGGAAGATCTGGGGCTTCTGTATGCGCCTCATGTCTCGGCGGGTCGTCTGCCGACTGAACATGGTTTGCGTATGTTTGTCTCTGGCCTTCTGGAAGTTGGGCGCCTGAGTGATGACGAGCGCAGCCGTATCGATAGCCATTGCCAGTCAACCGGGCGTAGTCTGGAGCAAATGCTGTCCGAGGCAACGACGGCTTTGTCCGGCTTGTCGCGTTGTGCCAGCTTGGTTCTGGCTCCCAAGACAGACAGCACTTTGCGTCATATCGAGTTTGTCAGCCTGGGCCCCGGGCGTGCCCTGGTGGTTATGGTGACCAGCGATGGTCTGGTCGAGAATCGCCTGATCGAGGTGCCGGCCGGTCTTCCACCCAGTGTTTTGCAGCAGGCCTCGAATTTCCTGTCGGTTCGTCTGGGCGGGCAGACCTTGGCTGATGTGCGCCGCCTTGTTTCTGCCGACCGTGACAGCCGGCGTGCCGAGCTTGACGAGCTGACAGCCCGGGTTGTAGAGGCTGGTCTTGCGATATGGGGTGGTGACGAGGATCAGGGTGCGCTGATTATACGGGGGCAGTCCAACCTGTTGCAGGATGTGCATGCCATCGAAGATCTTGAACGTATCCGTTCCCTTTTTGAAACTCTGGAGGCGCGTCAGCAAATGTTGCGCCTCCTGGATCTTGTGCAAACGGGTGAAGGTGTCCAGATCTTTATTGGTTCGGACAATGACCTGTTCGGGGCTGCAGGATGTTCCCTGATCGTGGCCCCCTATCAGAACAGCCGCGAACAGATTGTCGGGGCGATTGGGGTGATTGGGCCGACACGGCTGAATTATGCCCGTATTATCCCGATGGTGGATTATACTGCGCGGGTTATCGGGCAGCTTATTGGATAAAAAAGGCTGTGGTCTGCCGTGCGTGGGCCTGCCGGAGTATTGTATGGAAGAGACATGACCGAAGAGACTGACAAGATCATTCCAACCCCGGACACGGCACCTGATGCAGTTGTTCAGGAGACTGAAGCCACAGAGCTTCCGGAAGTAGAGGGTGCCGCAGAAGCAACACCCGAAGCCCGCATTGCCGAACTGGAAACCGAGGTGGAACGCCTGAAGACCGAGTATCTGCGTGCCTTGGCGGATTCCCAGAATACGCGGCGTATGGCCCAGAAACAGATTGAGGACAACAATCGCTACGCGGTGACCAACTTTGCCCGTGATGTGCTGGCTGTTGCCGACAATCTGGGGCGTGCCCTTCTGGCTGCTCCGGCAGAGTCACGGCTGTCTAATGCAGAGCTTGGAACCTTGGCGGTAGGTGTCGAGATGACAGAGAAGGAACTGTTGTCCGTCTTGTCCCGTCATGGCGTAACCCGGATCGAAAGTCTGAATTGTCCCTTTGACCCGCATCATCATCAGGCCATGCAGGAGGTTGAACGTACAGACGTCCCGACAGGAACCGTCGTCCAGGTTTATCAGGATGCGTGGACCCTGCATGATCGTCTGTTGCGTCCGGCCATGGTTGTTGTTTCCAAGGGCGGGCCAAAACGTGACGATGTCCCTGCAGGTGGAGACGATGCGCCAGCGCCGGTTGGTCACATTGACCAGTCTGTCTGATCAAGGCTGACAGTCCCAAGATACCCTGTTTGAAACCCCTGGCTTTGGTCAGGGGTTTTCTATGGAGTCCGGTGTCCGAAGATTGCCGATCCAACCCGGACGTGGGTGGCCCCATACCGGATGGCTTCACTGTAGTCGGCGCTCATGCCCATGCTCAAGGTATGAAGCTGGTGACGTTGTGCCAAGGCCTGCATGGTTTCAAAGAAGGGTCCGGGCGGATGATTGACAGGGGGAATGCACATCAAACCAGCTATTGCCAAACCCTGCTCACGGCAATCCTGGATGAAGCCGTCGGCCTGATCAGGCGCTATGCCGGCTTTCTGTGGTTCATTCCCGATATTGACCTGTACCAGACAGGGAAGAAAACGGTTCTGGCGCTTCATTTCTGTGGCAAGCGCCGTGGCAATCTTCGGACGGTCCACTGTTTCAATGACGTCGAACAGGGCAACCGCTTCCCGGACTTTGTTTGACTGCAGAGGTCCGATCAGGTGGAGTTCAATGTCAGGAAAGTGTGCTCTCAAAGTCGGCCATTTTGCGGAAGCCTCCTGCACCCTGTTCTCGCCGAAAAGGCGTTGCCCGGCATCCAGAACCGGGGTAATGGCCGATGCAGAAAATGTCTTGGACACGGCAACAAGGTTTACTGATACAGCGTCCCGCCCCGCTTTCAGCGCACTGTGCGCGATCTGTTCCCGTACACTGTGCCAGTGCTGTACCGTGTCCGGATGTCCCGGTAAAAGATCAGGGGAAGCCATGCGTGTTCTATCCTGATTCAAAGGAGTGTGTCGGCAGATGTCCTTTCGGACCCTAGCGATACGGGCTGCGAAACTCAATGCTTCTGCACGTGGAAGCGGGCCTGTGGAATGCCCTGTGCCATGGCTTGTCTTCATGACAGACCCACGTGTGGGGGATCCGGTCGCTATTGTACCCCGGCTGCCGCCGGGCAGCGCGGTGATCCTGCGTCACTATGATGACCGGTTTCGCTCTGACTTGGCCTTGCGCCTGCGCGATGCTACCCAGAAGCGGGACATCCGTTTGCTGGTGGCAGCAGACCATGATCTTGCCGTGGCCTGTGCTGCCGATGGTGTGCATCTGCCAGAGGGTCTCTTACGTCGTGCCCTGTGTCCGGAGCTTGTTGATTGGCGTCGAGCTGGTGGGCTGGTGACAGCAGCTGTTCATTCGCACCAAGCCTTGGTTATGGCGGGCAGGTTTGGTGTGGATGCGGCACTGGTTTCACCGGTTTTTCCGACAGTCAGCCACCCGGGCTCTGCCGTGCTGGGAGTTCTCCGCTTTCGGGCCCTGGTACAGAGGTCCCGGGTGCCGGTTCTGGCTTTGGGTGGCATTTCGGTATCCACCCTGCCCCGCCTGTATGGAAGCGGTGCCTGGGGTGTTGCAGCGGTGTCTGCGTTGGCCTGAGCATGCCGCCTGCAACAGAAAAGGGCAGCCGAAGCTGCCCTTTCCCCATACCTGAAACCGTTGCCGGTTATCGGGTATCACGCATCAGAACGCCAGGGACAGACCGGTAACGGCCACCCAGCCCTTGTTGCGATCGCTGGCTTCCTTGGAGTCCTTGTCTTCGAACTTGGTGTAGCCAACGCCACCGACCAGCATGACGCCCGGGCCCATGGTGTATTCCGAGGTCAGTTGAACGGCGCGCGAACGACGGCCCTTCATGCTTTCGCTCTTCAGGTCGCCCTTCAGGCCAAGATCAGCCTGCTTGAGATCGAGGTAGGACACCGCGATGCCGTACGGGCCAGTCTTGTAGCCAACGCCGGCTTCCCAAGCGGAATGATCAAGGGAACCCTTGACTTCCTTGTTGGCAGCTGTGGTGACGCCCAGCTTTTCCTTGATCATGTGGTAACCACCACCGACGGTCACGCCGGAGTAGGACAGGCTCAGGCCGGCCTGGTATTCGTTGCGGCCCTTGCTGGTTACTGTGTTGGTACCAATGGTCAGATCTTCAGCCTTGAGCTTGCTGCCACCATTCAGCCAGCCGATATCGGCCTGCAGGCCGACGCCACCGAAGTCGTTGGCATAGCCAAGACCAACGCCATAAGCACGGGCGATCTTTTTACCGGTCGGCTGTTTTTCGTCGTGCTTCTTCTGGTTGACGTCCGGAACATAGCTGGCGCCAAGGGTGAAGCCGGCGATGGAAGGCGACAGGTAGCTGATGCTTTCCGTGCCATTGCCGGTGGTGATGTAGCTGGCGTCGATGAAGTCGGTCTGCCTCAGCAGCTGGGCGGCACGGTATGCAGCTTTTTCATCTTCAGGGTCAGTAGCATCCGGAGCATCACCAATATTGCTTTTCGGCTTCAGCACCCAGTCGCCGCCGATCAGGCTGCCTTCGGAAATGCCGCCGCCGAACAGGCGGTTGCCCATGTGCGGGGAACGGGCGGCCAAGGCGGTCATGGCGTTGTCGTCCACGCCGGCGATCACGGTACCAAATGCACCACCCAGAGAGATGGCATACTTGGAGATATGGTCGTCGTTGGTGTTGTTGGTGCCGCCGGCTTCCAGTTCATACTTCACGGCAACGGTCAGGCCGTTGTCCAGGGTGGTCTTGCCCTTGAAGTGGATTTCGTTGTCGCCCTTGACGTCTACCTTGCTGGCTTCTTTCTCGACAGCCTTCAGGTAGGTGTTGCTCTGGGACGCATAGCCAACGAACACGGAGCCAAAGCCGCCAACGGACAGCTGGATCGGTTCAGCGGCAACGGCGGAACCGGCAATGGCCGAAGCAGCGACAAGGGCGCTGGTGCCAACAAGAATTTTTTTCATAACAGTTCTGATCCCTGTCTATCTGGTTATGCATGCACATCACACAGTGCCTTTCCAGACCGGAAAGGCGTGCATGCATGTGATGCAGTGATGGCTATCTAGGGGATCAGCGCCTGTACCGTCAATCGTGTAACAATGATATTTCACACGTATTTTTATAAGTGTTGCAAATACAACACATACAAATAACCAGAAATATATAGTCAAATATCTAATGCCGACGTTCGATTGTTTGTTGTGGCAAAAAGAAGGCAAAAAAAGGGAGCTGACGAGCAGCCCCCTTTCTGTTTTTCGGCGTGGTCCCACCGTGGCAGGACCACGTTTTATCAGAACGCCAGTGACAGACCGGTCACCGCAACCCAGCCGCTGTTCTTGCCGAGTTTCCGCTGATCCGCCGTCAGGCCGGCGGCGTTACCGCTGATGGTCTTGTCATCGTACTTGGCATAGCCCAAGCCACCGACCAGCATGACACCTGGACCCATGGTGTATTCCGAGGTCAGCTGGACAATACGGGTCTTGTCCTTGCCCGAGGAGGCTGTTGCAGCAATGCCTGATGTGACCGCTACGATGTTTCTTTTCTTGTCTACCGACGTTTCAGTATAGCCAAGCGCGATACCATACGGGCCGCTCTTGTAGCCAACACCCACTTCCCAGGCATCAGCATCGCTTGTGATCACTTTTGTGGAGTCCGTTGCCGGAGTTCCGGTTGCTGTGCTGTAGTCTTGGTCAATCAGGCGATAGCCACCGCCAATCATGAACCCGCCATAGGACAGGTGCAGGCCGGCCTGGTATTCATTGTGGCTGTCGGCTGTTGGATGGTCGCCGGTCAACCAGCCAATGTCGGCATTGATGCCCAGATCCCCGAACTTGCCGGCATAGGCCAAGCCAACGCCATAGGCATCCAGGGTGTTGCTGCCAAGGGGCTGGTCTGCCTTGTTGCGTCCTTGGTCGGCGTCTGGCACATAGGTGGCGCCAAGCGTGAAGCCAGCAATGGCCGGGGTCAGGTAGCTGATCGATTCGCTGTCACCATTGGTGTCAACGTATGTGGCATATCCGCCTTTGGCACCATCTATTGTCACAAGATCAGTGGCGCTTGTATTTTTTGCCGACAGTGACTTCGGCTTCACAATCCACAGACCTTCGGCCATGTCACCATCCGACAGGCCGGCGCCAAGAAGGCGGCCACCCATGTGCGGTGCACGGTTGGCAATAGCGACCAAGGCATTGTCGTCAGCGCCGGCGATGATGGTCCCGAAGGCCCCGCCCAAGCTGATGTGGTATTCGTCTACAACCTTGCCGGAAGGATCCTTGCCGCCGGCTTCCATTTCCACCTTGAAGCCAACGGTCAGGCCGTTGTCGAGCGTGCTCTTGGCCTTGAAGTGCAGTTCGTTGTCACCTTTGACGTCAACTGCGCTCACTTCGCTGCCGTTCCCAAAGCTACGCAGACCATTCAGGTACTTGTCTTCCTGGGAGGCATAGCCTGTGAACACCGAACCAAAGCCGCCGACAGACAGCTTCAACGGCTCTGCCGCATTGGCCACACCGGCCAGCGCAGAGGCCGCAACAAGGGCACTTGTGCCGATAAGAAGTTTTTTCATTGTTTCAACATCCCTGAATCTGGTTGGCCGGAACCCCGGCATTGCGCACGCGCGCGTTCCATACAGGAGAACGTTTCAGGCCCTTTTTTCCGGGTGGCAGCCCAAACGAAAGCAGGGCGCAGGACGGAAACCTTCCCCCGAAGGTGGGATTATCAATACATCCATGCCGTGTTGCGTCAACATATTGCACGCGAAATTGTGCTTATTTATCCACACTGTGGTCTTTGTGCAACGCTTTCTGTCGCCCCCGCAATATGAACAGGATGGGCACTGTGAAGCCTTGGGTACGAAGTTCTGTCCGTGCAGACAGTTTTTCCGTTCCCCCTTTCTTGCAAGGACTGGTATAAGGGCGGGTATCACCGTCTGCGGCCCTGTGGCCCGGGCCCTGACCCGACAGCAAGAGTTTACGGATCGCTATGAAACGTATCGATAACATCCTTACCGGTTCTTCTGTTCGCGCCTGCCGTGGCCGGCAGTCCATGGCCACTGTGCTCCGCGCCGGGCTGGTTGCGCTTGCCGCATTGACCTTGACCGCCTGTCAGGGAACCGATGTTGACAGCCGCCCCTATGAAAAGCGTGCCGATGGCAGCTGGGGCCGTGGCGAGGAAGAGCGCGACACCATCTTTGGCAAGGGTGGAATCAACCTGTTGGGTGGAAAGTCCAAGGATGAAGATGCTGGCGGGGCCGGTGTTGCCGTCAACGCGTTCCTGTGGCGTGCGTCTCTGGACACGGTTTCATTCATGCCCCTTTCTTCGGCGGATCCATTTGGTGGTGTCATCATCACGGACTGGTACACGCCTCCGGAAACGCCGGATGAGCGTTTCAAGGTCAATGTTTACATTCTCGGTCGTGCACTTCGCTCTGATGGTCTGAAGGTTTCGGTTTTCCGTCAGGAGCGTGGTCGTTCCGGGCAGTGGGTTGATGTCGCTGTTGCCCCCGCCGTGACGACCGAATTCGAGAATGCGGTCCTGACCCGTGCCCGCCAGCTGCGCAGCGCGGCTGGTTCCTGAGATCTTTTTGTTTTTGTCTGTTGAGCGGGGGATGGGCCGGTCGTCGCGGTGCGGCGTTGCCCTCCCCGTTTTCCGTTTTTCCTGTTTCCCCGGCTGTGGTGTTCTGCTTTGCCCGGCGGTATGCAGGACAGAAATACTGCAAGGCTGATACGTATGACACGCCCGGATCGCTACAATATCAAGGAAACGGAACAGAAGTGGCAGAAACGCTGGGAAGACCAGCGTTGTTTTGAGGCTCGCCTGGACCCGTCGCGCCCGAAGTACTACGTCCTGGAAATGTTCCCCTATCCTTCGGGGCGTATCCACATGGGGCACGTCCGGAATTATACCCTTGGTGATGTTGTCAGCCGGTTCAAGCGGGCGCGGGGATACAATGTGCTTCACCCTATGGGCTGGGATGCCTTTGGCTTGCCCGCCGAGAACGCGGCTATCGAGCGTGGTGCGCATCCCGGTGCCTGGACCATGCAGAACATTGACGCCATGCGCGCCCAGATGAAGCCAATGGGTCTTTCTGTGGACTGGCAGCGCGAATTCGCAACCTGCTCGCCGGACTATTACCGCCATGAACAGAAGATGTTTCTGGATTTCCTGAAAGCAGGCTTGGCCTATCGCAAGGAGTCGTGGGTCAACTGGGATCCGGTGGACAATACGGTGTTGGCCAACGAGCAGGTGGTGGATGGTCGGGGCTGGCGTACCGGTGCCCTTGTGGAGCGGCGTAAGCTCAGCCAGTGGTTCCTGAAGATCACCCATTTTGCCGACGAGCTTCTGGACAGCCTGAAAACGCTGGACCGCTGGCCCGACAAGGTCCGCACCATGCAGGCAAACTGGATCGGGCGGTCCGAGGGCGCGCGGGTGCGTTGGGCCGTACAGGGCCGGGATGATGTGATTGATGTTTTCACAACCCGTCCGGATACCTTGTTCGGGGCCTCTTTTGTCGCTCTTTCGGCGCATCATCCTTTCACGACCTCTTTGGCGGAAGGGAATCCGGATCTGAAAGCATTCATTGCCGAATGTGATCGTCTTGGAACGTCGGAGGAAGCTGTCGAGACAGCCGAAAAGAAGGGCTTCGATACGGGGCTGCGTGTTGTGCATCCCCTTGATTCGTTATTGAGCATCCCGTTGTATGTGGCCAATTTTGTGCTGATGGATTATGGCACCGGTGCCGTATTCGGCTGTCCTGCCCATGATCAGCGCGATATGGATTTTGCCCGCAAGTACGGCCTCTCGGTTCGGACTGTTGTAGCCCCCGCCGATGGCGATGCCGTTGCCTTTATCGCGTGTCAGGACCAAGCCTCCGAGGCATGGACCGGTGATGGGGTGATGGTCAATTCATCATTCCTGGATGGCATGGATACGGTTGCCGCTCGCAGGGCTGTGATTGCGCGGCTTGAAGAATCGGGAGCTGGCGAAGGGACCATCCAGTATCGTCTTCGCGACTGGGGCGTCTCGCGTCAGCGGTACTGGGGCTGTCCGATACCGGTGATCCATTGTCCGGCGTGTGGTGCTGTCCCTGTGCCTGATGCTGATCTTCCGGTGTGTTTGCCCGATGATGCCTCCTTTGACAAACCGGGTAATCCACTGGAACATCACCCGACGTGGAAGCATGTCGCCTGTCCTTCGTGTGGAACGGCCGCGCAGAGGGAAACGGACACCTTCGATACGTTCTTCGAATCATCTTGGTATTTTGCCCGCTTCTGTGACCCCAAGAACAGCACGGAAGCCTTTGCCCGGGAGCTGGTCCGTTACTGGTTGCCGGTTGACCAGTATATCGGCGGAGTGGAGCATGCTGTGCTCCACCTCCTGTATGCCCGTTTCTTTACCCGGGCCCTGAAGGCTTGCGGGTATCTGGATCTTGATGAACCCTTTGACGGACTGTTTACCCAGGGCATGGTTTGCATGGAGACCTACCGGTCCTCTGATGGCCGTTGGCTTGAGAGGGGTGAGATAGACAGGACGCCGGATGGATCTTGGGTGTGCGTGGCTGATGGCAAGCCCGTTGTCGTCGGCCGGTCCGAAAAGATGTCCAAGTCAAAGAAGAATGGTGTTGATCCTGACAGCATTCTTGAAGCCTATGGGGCGGATGCTGCCCGTTTGTTCATGCTTTCGGATTGTCCGCCAGAGCGTGATTTTGACTGGAGTGATGCCGGTATCGAAGGAGCTTGGCGCTTTGTCAACCGACTGTGGCGCATGGCTGGTGAGGCTGTGGTTGTGGGTGCAGACTCTGCCCTTCCCGTTGATACATCCGCTGCCGGTTCTCTGGTGCGCTTTACGCACAAGACGATAGCCCAGGTTACTGAAGATCTGGAACGGTTGCGCTTCAATACGGCGGTTGCCCGTGTCCGCGAGCTGGTCAATGCCGCTGCTGCTTTGGACAAGGCGGATGGCCAAGCCTGTGCCGCTTTCCGGTTTGCTGTGCAGACGGCTGTACACTTGCTGGCGCCGATGACCCCCCATATTGCAGAGGAACTTTGGGAAGAGTTCGGGCATACTGCCATGCTGGCTGAATCGTCATGGCCTGTTTTTGATCCTGCGCTCCTGGAAGATGAGACGGTGACCATGGCGGTGCAGGTTCGGGGTAAGTTGCGGGGTACGATTGAAGTTGCCCGTTCGGCCTCCGAGGAAGAAATCCAGTCTATAGCCCTGGCGCTGGACACGGTTCAGGCCCAGATTGCCGGGCATCCTGTGCGGAGGGTTGTCATTGTTCCGGGCAAGATTGTCAATGTGGTGGCCTGATCGAACGAAAGTTGTACGGGCTGGTGTTCTGGCCTGTACCCTGTTGTTGGCCGGTTGTGGCTTTTCGCCCTTGTATTCGGTGGGAGAGACTCAGGATGCCGGAGTGGCCAAGAAGCTGGCCGCAGTGGATGTAGGTGTTATCGAGAACCGGAGCGGGCAAATTCTGCGCAATGCCCTGGAGCGGAAGTTGGAACGTGCAGGTGGTTATGTCCGCAAGCGTTACAAGCTTGACGTCACGGTAACAGAAAATCGTTCGGATCAAGCCTTCCAGAAGGAGGGATTTGGTACCCGGGCCTCCCTTCGAACTGTTGCGAATGCTGTGCTGGTTGAGATTCCCGGGACGAGCCAAAATCAGGTTGCCCCGCAAGACCGGACGGGGAAGCCAAAAGTTTTGTGGCGGGGCTACTCCCAATCGCTGGTGGCTTGGAACCTGTTGTCCGAGAACTATGCTGCGGTTGTGTCCGAGCGTGATGCCAGGACCCGGGCCATGGAGCAATTGGCCGATGATATTGCGCGGTCTTTGGCTGTGTACTTCTCTTCCGGGGTTTCCGGCGAGCGGGACCAGGTACCGTGAAAATCAGTGCAGAGCGTGCGGATGCCTTCTGCCAGCGGCCTGACACGTGTGTCCGGATAGTCTTGCTCTATGGTCCGGATGAAGGGCTGGTGCGCGAGCGTGCCCAGACACTGGTGACGTCTGTCGCTGGTGATCCGGGTGATCCGTTCCGGGTTTCCGAATTATCCTGTTCGGCTGTTACAAAAGACCCTGCCCGGTTGGGTGAGGAGATCTCTGCCCTCTCATTGACCGGGGGGCGGCGTGTTGTCCGTATACGTGATGCCGGTGATTCATTGTCCAAGGGCTTGGCTGATCTGGTAGAAGACTGGAGGGGAGATTCCCTTGTCGTTCTTCAGGCCGGTGTCTGCGATGCCAAGTCATCCCTGCGCCGCTTCTGCGAGTCCCATGCGCTGGCTGCTGCTGTGCCCTGCTATCTGGACGAAGGTGCTGCGCTGGAGGCTGTGATACAGTCGCACATTACGCGTTCGGGTTTCGAGGTATCCCGCGATGCGATGGCCTGCCTTCTGGCTTGTCTGGGTGGTGATCGTTCGGTAACCCGGCAGGAGCTTGAAAAGCTGATCCTGTATGTTGGGGCCGGTAGTGGTGCGATGATACAGGCAGACGATGTTCTGGCCTGCATTGGCGATGCTTCGGCCTTGGCTATTGATGATTTCCTGTTTGCTGTGGCAGATGGAGATATTGCAGGCTCGCAACGTCTCCTGGACCGGCTTTCGGGGGAAGGCGTTGTGGGAGTATCCTTGTTGCGGGCTGCCGTGCGTCATTTCCAGCGCCTGCATCTGGTTGGCGGGGCTTTGGCTGCCGGGTATGATCGCGAGCGGGCCTTGGGCTTGTTAAGGCCGCCTGTGTTTTGGAAGCTGAGGGCACGTTTTCTCGCCCAGCTTGCCCGGTGGTCGCCGAATCGAACTGTCCGCGCCCTTGATCTTTTGCTGGAGGCGGAGATGAGCTGCAAGTCAACCGGCATGCCAGAGGTTGAGATTATAGCGCGGGTTTTCCTGCAACTGTCCCAGGCCGCAAGGGTCAGGGCAGCGTAGTAGCCTTCCCGGACTGTTTTGTCGCCGGGAGTTGATTGTCCACAAAGCGGAGATAAAGCCGCAGATGACGTACGTTGTTACTGAAAACTGTGTAAAGTGTAAGTACACCGACTGTGTAGAGGTGTGCCCTGTTGATTGTTTTTACGAGGGTGAGAATGTTCTGGTTATCAATCCGGACGAATGCATAGACTGTGGCGTTTGCGAACCGGAATGTCCGGCTGAAGCTATTTTCCCTGATTCTGAACCAAGAGCGGCCGAGTGGGCTGAGTTCAACCGGGAGCAGTCAAAGCTCTGGCCCAACCTTACCCGCAAGAAGGACCCTCTTCCTGACGCGGATCAGTGGCAGAACAAGCCGGGAAAAAAGGATATGGTCAGCTTGAAGCCGGGGGGATGAATATCCCCTCTTTACCTGTGCATCGGCTTGCCTCTGCGTTGGGTGCATGCCACCTATGCATAATTGAAAATCATTGATTCATATGGACTTATGTTGGGCGGTATTATTCCCCCACAGAATCTATTGCATTTTCGTCTGACGTTGCAGGGCCGTTCGTGGTATAAACACTGCCGTTAACCCGGGTTGCGGCCGGGTCTTTGTTTCTCGCCTTTGAATTTTACGTTCTTGGCCCGGAATATTCCGGGTTCTTCTGGTTTTGGCCTTTTGGCGGCCATAATTACCGGCTTTCTCCGCTTTTGGTGGAAGCTGGGCGGGTGTGGTTTTCCTGGCCCCGTCTGTTTTTGGGAAGCGACTTCAGGTGCCGGTCATGCGGCTGGTGCTGAACGTTTGTATTTGAGAAAGAGAGAACAAGAATGTCCAACCTGACCTTTGCTGCCGGTGATTACGTCGTGTACCCTGCTCATGGCGTGGGCAAGGTTCTGGAAATCGAGAAGCGGGTTATTGGTGGTCAAGAGCTGGAGCTGTTTGTCATCAGCTTCGAGCGTGACCGGATGATTCTTCGGGTTCCGCTTGCGAAAGCCAAGGCATCGGGCTTGCGGCGTCTTTCAACCCGTAAAACCATGGATACGGCCTTGACAACGTTGACCGGGCGTGCCCGGATTCGGCGTGCGATGTGGAGCCGTCGGGCTCAGGAGTACGAGCAAAAGATCAATTCAGGTGATCCGGTTGCGATTGCCGAGGTTGTGCGGGACCTGTACCGGAATGCCAGCCAGCCGGAACAGTCGTACTCCGAGCGCCAGATCTATGAACAGGCGCTGGAGCGGCTGTCCTGTGAACTTGCTGCCCTGGAACAGATTGAAACCGATGCGGCGGCGGCCAAGCTGGAAAAGCTCCTTCTGGCAGCCTGATTGGTTTTGTTCTGCTGTTTTTTGATCCGGTGCGCCCGCTGTACTCAAGCGGGCGCTTCCGTTTTTGGGGAAGGCGGGGCATAGTTCGCGAACTTGGGCAAAGAGTGAGGGTACGCGATGACCGGGGCGCTTCCATTCCGAAAGATGCATGGTCTGGGGAATGACTTTGTTGTCATTGATGCCCGCAAGGATCCGATTGCCCTTGACCCTGGTATGATTGCCCGCCTTGGTGACCGTCGGTATGGTGTGGGGTTTGACCAACTTGTGGTCCTGGAGCCTACGCAGCATCAGGCGGCTTCTGTTTTTATGCGTATCTTCAATCCGGATGGATCCGAAGCCGGGGCTTGCGGTAATGCCACACGGTGTGTTGCAAGTGTGCTTCTGGATGAAAAGTCTGATCTATCCGCCGTTCGGATCCAGACCCATGCCGGATTGCTGGAGGCTTTCCGTGGCGTGTCAGCGGGCGGTGTTGTCGTCGATATGGGAGCCCCGTCCCTGGATTGGCAGGCTATCCCTGTATCCGAGGCGGGCGACACGCTGGAGGTTGACCTGTCCGTCGGCGATCTTTCCAGGCCATCCTTGGTGTCGATGGGAAACCCCCACGCTGTTTTCTTTGTCTCCCGTCTTGACGATGTGCCCCTTGCTGTTCTGGGGCCACGTATCGAGAACCATCCGTTGTTCCCGGATCGTACCAATGTTGAAATCGTCGAGGTCTGCTCCCGTGATCATCTCAAGATGAGGGTTTGGGAACGTGGCGCCGGCCTAACGCCTGCATGTGGATCGGGGGCTTGTGCTGTGCTGGTGGCCGCTGTGCGGCGGGGGCTTGCCGATCGTCGGGTCTGTGTTGTTTGTGATGGGGGGGAATTAACCGTTGAGTGGCGTGAATCCGATGGCCACGTTCTGATGGGCGGGCCGGTTGCTTCCGTGTATACCGGTCTTCTTGATGAGGCCTTTACAAGATGACAGAATCCCTTGCCGTTGATGTATCCCGTGCTGTTGATTCACGGGACGAGCCGCACCTTGTAACGTTCGGGTGCCGGATGAATACCTATGAGTCCGAGGTGATGCGCGAGCATGCGCGCGCCGCAGGGCTGGGCAATACCGTTATTGTCAACACCTGTGCCGTCACGCGGGAGGCGGAGCGCCAGGCCCGGCAGGCTATTCGCAGGTTGCGCCGGGAGAACCCCGGGGCGCGCATTGTGGTGACGGGTTGTGCCGCCCAGCTGGATCCCGATAGTTTTGCCAAGATGCCCGAGGTTGATCGCGTTCTGGGGAATGCAGAAAAACTGAAGGCAGAGAACTGGCGCTTTGGTGCCAACCAGCCGGTTCTGGTTGATGACATCATGACGGTCAGGGAAACGGCCGGCCATCTTCTGGGGGGATTTGAGGGGCGTGACCGTGCCTTCATCCAGGTCCAGCAGGGCTGTGATCATCGTTGTACGTTCTGCATTATTCCCTTTGCCCGTGGTCCCAATCGTTCGGTTGCCCTTGGTCCTATTGTCGAGCAGGTGCAGCAGCTTGTTGACAAGGGGTACCGGGAGGTTGTGCTGACCGGTGTGGATATCACCGCTTATGGTCAGGATCTGCCGGGCAAGCCTCCCCTTGGGCAGATGGTGCGTCGCTTGCTCCAGCTGGTGCCGGATCTGCCGCGTCTGCGTCTGACATCCCTGGATCCTGTCGAGATCGATCCAGACCTTGTTGATCTCTTTGGCTCCGAGCCTCGCTTGCTGCCCCATGTTCATCTGTCAGTTCAGGCCGGTGATGACATGATCCTGAAGCGGATGAAGCGCCGGCATCTTCGGCAGGATGTGCTGGATGTGTGTGCGCTGCTGCGTAGCCGGCGACCGGATGTCGTGTTCGGAGCTGATCTGATCGCGGGCTTCCCGACTGAAACGGAGCCCATGTTCGACAACACCCTGCGTTTGGTGGAAGAGGCAGGGCTGACCTATCTGCATGTTTTTCCCTATTCTGTTCGCCCGGGGACACCTGCTGCAAGGATGCCTGCTGTGCCCGGTGATGTGATCCGCGCCCGTGCAGCCCGCCTTCGTGAAGCGGGAGCTTCTGCCCTGTTGTCCTTCCTGGAGAAGCAGGTGGGGCGTACTCTCTCGGTTCTTTTCGAAACCGAAACAAGTGGCCATTCGGCCGAGTATGCGCAGGTGCGTGTTGCAACGCCGGTCCAGCCCGGGGTTATCCATGTGGTCCGGATCCTGTCTTCGTCCGGGGTTGGTCTTGAAGGAACGGTTGTCTGATGAGTGAGCATGAGGTGTCGGTGCAGCGCAAAAGCTGGTTTGGGCGGCTTTTGGGGCGTGGGGACGGCAAGGTATCTTCTTCGGAACCTGATCAGAGCGTCGGGGCCGATCAGGCATCTGTTCAGCCTTCCCAGCCAACCGATACGGAAGCACCGGCTGTTCCTTCTGCCGATCCTGTGCCTCCGGCTCCGTCCGGAAAGGGCTGGTTGCAGCGGCTGCGTGACGGGTTGTCCCGTTCTTCGGAACGTCTTTCTTCTGGAATTGGGGACCTTTTCCTGCGCCGGCGTCTGGATGACCAGGCTCTGGAGGACTTGCAGGATCTGTTGATTACCTCTGATATCGGCGTTGCTACAGCGACCCGCCTGACCGATGTCTTGGCCCGGGAACGATTTGGCAAGGATGTGACATCAGAAGAGGTACGCTCCGTGCTGGCCGGTGAAATGACCCGCATCCTTGAACCCGTTGCTCTTCCCTTGGTTCCGGATTCTGCGTGTCGGCCTTTTGTGATCCTGGTTGCCGGGGTTAACGGGGCTGGTAAGACGACGACAATTGGAAAGTTGGCCCGTCAGTTCCGGGATCAGGGTTTGTCTGTGACCCTGGCGGCAGGCGATACCTTCCGGGCTGCGGCCGTGGAACAGCTGAAGGTGTGGGGAGAGCGTACAGGCTGTCCTGTTGTGGCCCGCGATTCCGGTGCTGACGCTGCTGGTCTGGTTTTTGATGCCCTGCAGGAAGCGCGCGCTCGTCAGGATGACGTGCTTCTGGTTGATACGGCTGGCCGTCTGCATAACAAGGTCGGTCTGATGGAGGAACTGGCAAAAATTCGCCGTGTCCTGTCCCGTATTGACTCACAGGCCCCACACAGCACGCTTCTGGTGCTGGATGCAACGGTTGGCCAGAATGCCCATCAGCAGGTTGAGGCATTCCGCCGGATGGTTGATGTCAGCGGGCTTGTTCTGACCAAGCTGGATGGAACAGCCAAGGGCGGCGTTGTGGTGTCCTTGGCTGCAACATATGGGTTGCCGGTGCACTACATCGGGGTTGGAGAGACAGCAGAGGATCTGCGACCGTTTTCTGCGACGGATTTTGCTCGCAGCCTGATGGGGCTTCCAGATCACGGCTGAGACTTTTATACCTGAATATCTTCCGGATCTGTTTTGGTATCAAAATGAACCAGGACCGTGAAGTCATCAGGCAGGTAGTTTTCTTCCAGCCGCACTGATCCTTGTCCCCCTCTGTCCTTGATCCACGTGTGCGCCCTGTCCAGCCACAGGGACGGGTCTGCATAGAACATAGGGCGTTTTGTTCTTGCTCTGTGGTGCAGAAGATTGAAGGCAAGCCCTTTTTTGCATGTTTTGGCAAAGTGGTCCAAGCTGTTCCTTACATAATCTTCCCAGACTTGGGGGGGCGTATTGTCATGGAAATTGAAGGTTCCGGACACAAATCCATAGTCAACGCTTTCTGTGTTTCCCCTCGCAAGAACGAAACGCGCCCGTGTATCGTGGCCCGTGCGTTGCCGGGCGAGGGTTATCATTTCTGTTGAGATATCGTAGCCGATATAGCGGGCAACGGGTGGTGTCTTGTGATCCTTGATCCTGTCCCACAGGGCACCCCATCCGCACCCCAGATCGCTGACAGCGACGGGGATATCCGGGGCGGCGCGATCCAGAAGGGAGAGGAGAACGTCAAACCGCCGGTGCTGAACTTCTTCTGTAGACCAGCCTACCCCAAGAGGCGTATCCCCCTGAACCCGTACAACCCGCCCGTACCGGGTGGCAATGGCCCGTACAAAGGGGGGCAGGCTCGGGAACGCAGCCTCTGTCATGAGGTTGACAGGCCTGTTTTCGCAAGGCGTTGCCGGATGTGCTCAAGCAATCCGCTGCAGCCGTCTTCTATCATCTCGAACACTTTCTCAAAGCCGTCCGGCCCGCCGTAGTAGGGATCGGGAACATCATCAAGTGACCAATTGCGGGCAAATTCAAGAAGCCGCCGTATCTTGTCCGGCCCTACGTCCTGTGGCCTGATTGTGTGGAGCATTTTCTCATGGCTGCGATCCATGGCAATGATCAGGTCAAAGGCCCGGAAATCGTCAGGTCTGACCTTGCGTGACCGGATTGTTGACAGATCCACTCCACGCTGTGCCGCTGTTTCGCGGGACCGTGCATCGGGATATTCACCAACATGGGCTGCTGTTGTTCCGGCTGAGTCTGTTCGGATATACTGGCTCAGCCCTTCTCGTTCCACCAGTGTGCGGAAAACCCCCTCGGCCGTTGGTGAGCGGCATATGTTCCCCGTGCACACAAACAGGACGCACATATCTTGGCGGGATGATTCCTTGTCCTGAAGGGGCATTGTCTTCGTCTCTCTTCTTGCGTTTCCTGCGCTATGGATTGCGCCACAAGCTAGGATCCATCTGTTTGACCCTTCACAGGGCATACCCCGTCTGATGCTCCTTCCACCCACCGGGCGATAACGCTGCGCAAGGCACCATCATCCCATGGCATGGCTGTTTCCTGATTATTCGGAAAACCCGGAACCGGATCCGCTGTCAGGCTGAGCACGGATGCAAAACGTTGCCCGTTGGTCTCGTTGACAAAGATTTCCAGACGGGGAAATGGATCGCCGCCGTTTGCAAACGTATTGGTCCCGTATGTGATGGCAAACCCGCGTGTGCCGAACAGGCTTGGAGCCCGGTGAGCAATGCGACCCTTGCGGCAGAATGTCGATTTCTCGAGAAGGGATGATGCTACCTCTGATTCTGTTGGCAAACCAACAGCATCGTCCAGTCCCGAAACACCGGATACGACATCAGGAACAGGTGCCGTTCCTTGATGTGCATCCGCTTGCTGGGGCGGAGCCGACACGGCTGCTGTGCCGTGTGCCGTTTTGGCCTCTTTTGGTGGTGAGGCTTTCTCCGGCTTGGCTGGTTTTTGGTCCTTCACCTCGGCGGGTTGTTCTGCGGCCTGTGTCTCAGGTTCTGCATTGGCCGATGTTGCTTCGGGCGGTGGTGGCGGTGGGGACAAGGCCGAGACCATGGACGGAATCGCCGGTTCCTCTTTCTTGGGGCCCAGATCGATAAAGAACACGGCCAGACCGGCCACCACCGCTGTCAAAACAAACGCGGCGAGCCAACCAAACAACCCGGATGATGTACGCTCTTCTTCCATAGAGCCGATATTTCACGATGTTATGGCGCTTGTCACGTCTTCAGGGTGTGCGTCCCGAAGCTTGGACAAGTACTGCGGCCGAGTTCCGCAATTCCGCCCGTTCCACGTCATCCAGTTTTGGCATCAGGGTGCCGGCGATACCCTTGGCGCCGACAAGCCGGGGCAGGGAAAGAGCCACGGGTCCGATACCTTCCACGCTGTCCTCGACGCGGGATACCGTCAGGATGGCATCCTCGTCAGCGCGGATAGCCTGGATAATACGCGCAAGCCCGCCACCGATGCCAAACCACGTTGCTCCCTTGCCTTCAATGATCCGATATGCGGCACGCCGTACGCCGGCATCAATGCGTTGACGGACATCCTCGCTCAGTGGGCGCCCAACCTGTTGCGCGACATCAGCCAGCGGCACACTGCCTGCCGATGCGGATGACCAGCACAGGACTTCGGAGTCGCCGTGCTCCCCCAGAACCCATGCATGGATGGAACGCGAGCAGATCCCCAGATGCTCCCCCAACAGTGCACGGAAACGGGCACTGTCAAGAATTGTGCCTGATCCAATGACCCGGTCACGGGGAAGACCGGACAAGCGCCATGCCACCTCGGTCATGACATCGACCGGATTTGTGGCAATCAAGAGCACCGGATCGGGGACGACATTCAGGATCGCCGGAATAATATCGGCAAAGACGGCTGTGTTGCGTTCCAGAAGTTCCAGCCGTGTTTCGGTTGGCTTCTGTGTAACGCCGGCGGTAATGATGACAACACCGGCACCAGCCAAGTCTGACCAGCTTCCCGCCCGCACGCGTGCAGCGTGGGCAAATGGTGTTGCATGAAGAATGTCCTGGGCTTGGGCTTCGGCCATCCGTGCGTTGTGATCCACCAGCACAATTTCACTGGCATCACCCCGCATCACAAGGGCATAGGCCGCTGCGCTGCCGACCATCCCGGCGCCGATGATTCCGACCTTCATCACAAACCCCTATAAATTATGTGTGTACAGGGGAGGACGTAGCACAGTCTTCCCTCTTGTTCCAGTGTCTATACGGTTTTTCTGGCTTGTTGAATCAGCGCACTGTCAGAGGCGTTGTTCTATTCTGTTCGAACCAGCGGTGTACGCCTATGGTTACGACAATTGCCAAGGTTCCCCCCATGACAATGTCGGAAAGATAGTGAGCGGTCACGACAACGCGAGAGAAACCGACCAGGCAGGCTGTTGCCCCCCATATAAGTCGCCAGCGTGGAAACAAGAACCACAGGGCGGCCATGGAAGCAAAAATTACCTGCGCATGACCGGAGGGGAAGGACGTATTTCCCGAGAACGGTGCAAAGCCATAGAGATCCTCGGCAAACAGCATTTTCGGACGATAGCGGCCAAAAACTTGTTTGAGAAGGGTGACAGCGAGTCCAGATGCCACCAGTGCCGTCAGTGCAAAACTGAAGCGGCGTGTCCGGGCCCGCCATACATCATAGCTGTCCATGGTCAGGGCCAGCTTCGATGCTGACATACAAACCAGAACGGCCAGAAGGAACCCGATATACCAGGGCCACCCGAGCCCAATTTCCGTGACAAAGGCAAAGAAGTGCCCCATGGATGTATCCCGTATGTCACGCATAAAGAAGGCCAAGGGTCGGTCAATTGTCCACTGCAAAAGCAGGGACAGGATGAAGGCGCCAAACAGTGCGCTTGTGCAAGGCATGCTGCGGGCCCATGTCAGCCATGCGCGTGCGGGACCATCACCTTTCATTCCGGTATTTTCCCTTTGATAAAGACATGCAGCACAACAGACTTCCCGCGTGAGTAATTCAGGCCGCTGATGGTGGTCGCTTTCTGTATGTCTGGCTGACGGGATGCCACAGACAGAAAAGCGGGAAGTTCTCTTTCCTCTATAGCAGCAGCGCCTGCTGTCCCCTGCATCAGGGAATGGGCTGCGCCCGCTCCATCCTGTAGCAGGGTTTCGGTTCCGCACAGGAAGACAAGGCTTGGTTCATGATAGCCAGCTGCAGCAAGGCGTTTGCCCGGTGCATAACGATCAACGGCAGATGCAATCTCCTGGCTGACCCACAGGCTTTTCAGGTTGGGCAAGAGAGTTCCGATGATCATCGGGAAGGCCACAGCGGCTCCCGCCATGGCAAAAACAAGCGCAGGCAGAAAGTGCTGGCGCAGGATACTGCGCCACACCAACGCCATACCCCCCCCCAATGCGACAGCAGGCAGGAGCGACCATAAGAACAACTTATCCTCAAGGTATATGGGCAGGGCAATCGCTGCTCCAGCAAGCCCAAGGCCCAGCAGACTCCAGACGCCGTACCACAGCATGGGGGCAAGCCGTGATAAATCGACGCGGGTTGAGTCGCGAACGGCCAGAACCGTTGTTGCAATCATCAAGGCCAGAGGTGGGTACAGTGGCAGCGTATAGTGAGGCAGCTTGGTTGGAATCAGCTCCATGACCAGCCAAGCAGGGATAGTCCAGGCGAGGAGAAAGCGTAGCCCGGGCAGGGCACGTTCTTTCCACGAGCGCCACACCGCAGGCCACAGAAACAGGGACCCGGGCCAAAGCGTTACCCCGACCAGAAGCAGATAATATCCTGGCGGGGCACCGTGGCTTTCCTGCCCGCCGAGCAGTTTGGGAATCAGGTCTTCTTGTATGGCTCGTGTTATGAAAGCGCCTTCTGTTTCCGCAGAGACGGCTGCCATCCACGGGGCGACCATGGCGATGCTAAGCACCACTCCCATCACGGGGCGTAGACCGTGCAGCCATGATGCCTTGCGATCTGCCAGACACAAGGTTATGACCGCCAAGATGGCAATCATGGGCGTGACCGGTCCCTTGACCAGAATAGCTGCACCCATTGCAAGCCATAGAGCCGGAGAGACCCATGACGGAGCTGCTTTCCCGCCACAGGACTGCATGTAAACCATTCCCATCCCACCCATGATGGCGGTGGTCAGGGCAAGAAGGACGGCATCCGTTTTGGCCAGGTGACTTTCGCTGAACAGGAGCAAAGAACTTGCCATGACCAAGGCGCCGACAAAGCCGGTGCGCCGGTCAAACAGACTGCTGCCGAGTCGGAACACCAGAAGCACTGTGGCCAGTGCGGCAAGAAACGATGGAACACGATACGGCCACGCAGCAGTATCGGCAGGGTGGCTGAACAGGTTGACAGCAGCGGCTTGTAACCAATAGATCCCGACAGGCTTCTTGGCCCGTAGCTCGTCTTGGAATCGAACAACAATGTAGTCGTTGCTTTCGGCCATTTGCCGCGTGGCCTGCACAAAACGCGCCTCGTCACGGTCCATGACTGGCAGCGTTGCCATGCCGGGCAGATATAGGGCGCAGCACACCAGGGTCAGAATAACCCAGGGCCGGATACCGGAAAGCAGGGCTTGCACAGATACCTCGCTGATGAAGAGGCCAGGACCAAAGCGATGGAATGCCGGTTTTACCCGAAGAAACAGGTGCGCGCAAAGCCTTGTCGGTTTTTCTTCAGAACCAGGAGGCCTGTTGTGTCTTATCCTGCGCGGCGCTTGGTTTCCTTGTGAGCTTTTGGTGTTTCCTTTTCTGTGTCCTGCTGTATGTCGGCCAGAACGCGCGTCAGATCAAAAACCCGGCGCCGGACAGACTTTTTGTCAATTTTGCTGTAGGCAATCAGCAGAGCCACCGACTCACGGCTCAGTTCCGGAACGGCCTCTTGCTGGTGTATCTCGTCGCGGGACAGGGCATCGGGCAGATCATCAAAGAAATAGGTTACCGGAACCCCCAGAGCCTGGCTGATATCCCACAGGCGGGATGCGCTGATACGGTTTGTTCCTCGTTCGTATTTCTGGATCTGCTGGAAGGTCAATCCTAACGCATTGGCCAGAGTGGTCTGGCTGATGCGTTGTACGGTGCGGCAAAAACGGACCCTAGCGCCAACGTGAATATCAACCGGGTTTGGTTGACCTTCGCCGTACCCATAGGAATTCTCGGTTTTCATCGACGTTTTCATTGTTTAATGTCCCCATCGTTATTGTTTAATGTGAAAAGTGGTGTCATAGTACCTACGGTCGTGAAGCCGTATAGCGGTTCAGGGCATCGGCGATGGTTTGTGCGACGGCTTCGTTTTCATGAGCCGACAGTGTGCAGACCGGGTTTCCGAAGGTCATGGCCAAAAGGCGCCCGTCGGTGTCGTACTGGCAGAACGTACTACGGTAGACACAGCGTCCGTGTGCGTAGAACGGTTGTTCAGTGTTGTGGTTGTTCATGGTCTTTTTCCTTGGCACACCTCCCGTGTTCACCCGTTACAGCATGGTCAATTGCACAGCACGCCGCCGCCCCGACGGCCGAGACGCGGGGCGCGGATACAGCTTCGAACAAAGCAGATGAAAGAAGAAGGCTGTGTACAGACGGGTGCCGGCCGTCTGCAGAGGGGCGGGCACGTTCTCATCGGGTATAATCAGGTCTCTTGCTCATGGTACCAAATATGTTTTTCTCTTTTCCTGCTGACAGGCGGGTGGGGTATGTGTGCAGCCAAAACTTCGGTAGAAAACGTCCGCCCCGGTTGATACGATGCTGCCGTTACAGCGCAGGAATGTGTCGCTACACCATCATGCAGTGACAGAAATTGCAAGTATTTCCAGCGCCTTGTCAGGGAATTATTTTGGTGGTTGAAGACGTTAAAAATTTAACAGCTTGTAAAAACAAGGACGAGTTGTTTGACAGCCTCTGTTCCATTGCATCTGGTCTGGGGTTCGAGTTTGTTGTTTTTGCTGGTGTTATAGGCGATGACAGTGGGTCTTCTCTTATGGGTTACCCGTTTGTCCTCAGTTCTTATCCAGTGGAGTGGAGGCAACGATATACGGAGCGCGCTTACCATGAGATAGACCCGGTGGTTAATCTAACGCCCGTTACGTCAACCACATTGCACTGGGGTGAGTTGCGTGGCCTGAAGTCTGACTTCTTTGATGAAGCATCGTTATTTGGTCTGCGTACTGGATTTTCGATACCGATTCAGGTGCCGCGGCGGGTTTATCTTTTCAGTTTTGCCACCGCAAGAGACGAAGTGGTCAGCGAGGATGCCCAAGCGGCTCTTGAAGGGCAGTCTTTCGTCTTTATGCAGACGTATATGCGCAGGTTTTCTCGGGCACAGACTTCGATTAGCCTTCACGATAAGACGCTCAAGGTTCTGCATATGTCGCTGGCGGGAGTCAGTACGGTCGATATCGCGGACTCTCTCGGCATAACGGTTCACGGCGTGTCGTGGCATTTGCGCGAAGCTCGGGAGAAGCTGCATTGCCAGACGACGCTACAGGCCTGTGGCAAAGCCTTGGCTTTGGGGCTTATAACGCTTTAGATTTGGGTATGGCACTATGTTGGCTGCCTTTTATTCGGAGGGCCAAGGGGGTGCGAAAGAATGGTACCGCTTCACTAGGGGGGCGGAAGTTTCGGGTACGTTGTCTTTGCATGAAGATGTTGTTCCACGTCTTCATGATATGCAGTTCCGCCTGATTCGTTGGGACAACATATGGGAGAATGCAGGCTTGTGGCAAGACTATCACAGGCTGCGTCATGATATCTTTGTCGGCCGTCGCCGCTGGTATGTGCCCAGTCATCAGCGATGGGAATTCGATCAGTATGATAATACGAGAGCGCTCTATTTAATCATTGAAAGAGCCGAAGAGTGTATCGCTTGCGTTCGTTTTATCCCGACGATCTATCCTTATATGCTTGAGAATCATTTTCCTGATTTGATGGGGTGCGCAATCCCCAAGAGTTCCTCTGTATGGGAATTGACGCGTCTTGGCGTTAAAAGGGAGCTTGCCCCCAAAGTGCGCCGCCTTGTCTTGCTGTATCTATTGCGGAGCAGTGTTCTGACTGCTTTGAATGAGGGCGTCAGGACTTTTCTGGCCGTTGCGCCTGTTGGGATCTTTACCAGAACTTTTGCAATGAATGGACTGCCTGTATCGATTTATAAAGACCGAGAGAGATGCGTGGGAGGTGAGAAACTGGTTGCCGCAAAGATATCATTCAACAGTAGATCGCTGATATCAATATCTACAGATATTTATGATTCCTATTCTCATTTATAGCTACAGTCACGTTCTCTTTGGTGATGCTTGGATTGCCTACTCTAGACAGTATTCCCCATGCCGTAAGATGAGTGTGCTGATATTTTTCTTCTAAGATACTGTGCAACGTAATACTCGCTTATTCCCAGATCACTGGCGATCTGGGTTCTGGACAGGCCGGACAGGGCCATCTGAAGAACTTTGTCGTATGTTTGCTCCGGGGTGCTTGGCTCCGGTAGCTGGCGGCGGTCAGCACGGGTATACTTCTGCAGAAAGTTAAAGGCCATGCTTTCCAGGGTAGACCGTGCTTCAGCGCTGATAGCTGTGTTCCGGCTGGTGGCAAAGCTCATCAAATAAAGCCGACCGGCGATGGTAACGGGGATTGATAGCCCGGCCCGCAAGCCGAACGTCGATGCCTCGTTGAAAAAATCGGTATTCAGGGCGCTCACGGTCTTCCAGTCCAGGGTAGTTTCGCTGACGGGCGCCAGATAAACCACCGGGTCGATCGTGTGATAAGCCTTTTGTACATATCTCTGGACCCATGCGCTGGGATAGGACGCTGCAATAATGGGACAGCCTGTCTCTGCCATCACGGCATCTTCGCCCTCGATACCGCCAAAGGCGGCAAACTCGAACCCCAGTGCTGTGCAGTTGGTCAGCAAATCCTGGAATAACAGGCTAATATCTTTGTAGGAGTTTACGATTTCAAACCGTTTGACCGCTTCCACAACCACTGCCCCCTGTTCTGCCAACCCGGCAGACACATGGCACTGACTATGACGCAGGGCAAACGTTCCGGCTGGCATTCTTGTGTGTTCTCAACACAAAAAATACCAGCTTACATTATGAATTCCAGAGAAATATTTAAAATACTCTTATAGGGTGTTTGCGTGCCGTGTACGCCTTTTGTCTCGACTGAACAAAAGCGGGGTATTCAATCCAATAAAGGATGTAAGGTATTTGCGACTTCTAGCGGGTCGGGACCGGTTTTTCCCCGGAATAGTCATAGAACCCGCGGCCGGTCTTGCGGCCCAGCCATCCCGCTTCTACATACTTCACCAACAGCGGACAGGGGCGGTATTTGGTGTCGGCAAGTCCTTCGTGCAGGACATGCATGATGGCCAGGCAGGTATCCAAGCCGATAAAGTCTGCCAGTTCCAGCGGCCCCATCGGGTGGTTGGCCCCAAGGCGCAGGGCATTGTCAATGGACGTGACCGACCCCACTCCTTCATAAAGCGTATAGACAGCCTCGTTGATCATGGGCAGCAGGATGCGGTTGACGATAAACGCCGGGAAATCTTCGGCAGAAACGGCTGTTTTGCCGATCTTCCCGGTAAATTCGTGCACCTTGCGGAAGGTTTCTTCGTCCGTGGCAATACCACGAATCAGCTCCACCAGCTGCATAACCGGGACCGGATTCATGAAGTGCATGCCCATGAAACGGCCGGGGCGGTCGGTTGTGGCGCCAAGTCGTGTGACTGAAATCGATGATGTGTTGGTGCACAAGATGGCGTCGGGCTTGAGAGTGGCGCAGACGGCGGCAAAAATCTTGCGCTTGATTGACTCATCTTCCGTCGCAGCTTCGATGACCAGGTCGGTATCCGGGAATGCTGTGGTGGTGGACGTGCTGATACGTGTCATGGCGGCCTTGACCTCGTCCTCGGTCAGGTTTCCTTTTTTCTGCTGGCGCCCAAGATTGCGTCCAATCAGGTCAACCGCCTTGTCCAGTTGCTCTTGGCTCAGGTCAACCAGCTTGACGGTATAGCCTGCCACAGCGCAAACGTGGGCAATGCCGTTTCCCATTTGCCCTGCCCCGACAACACCAACGGTCTTGATCATGACCAGGCTCCCCTTCCGGTCTGTAATGCCGTACCCGCTGCCGGCGCCTGCATCATATCAAATCAGAGAGGTGTATCAATGGTCAGTACTGCTTATACGTGTTTTCCTGTGGTGCCGGGCTGCATATGGACGGGATAATACAAGAAAAGGGGGAGCTGTCTGCTCCCCCTCTGGTGGCTTGTTGTTGACGGGCGCTGTGTTCAGCGGGACAGCTCTTTCTCAAGCTCGGGCAACGCCTGGAACAAGTCTGCCACCAGGCCGTAATCAGCAACCTGGAAAATGGGTGCATCCTCGTCCTTGTTGATGGCGACAATGACTTTGGAATCTTTCATGCCGGCCAAGTGCTGGATAGCCCCGGAAATACCAACGGCTATGTAAAGCTCCGGCGCTACAATTTTCCCGGTCTGACCGATTTGAAGATCGTTGGGGACAAAACCAGCATCGACCGCAGCGCGTGATGCCCCGATTGCTGCGCCCAGCCGATCGGCTACAGCTTCAATCAGTTTGAAGTTCTCGCCTGATTTCATGCCGCGCCCGCCCGAAACAATCACCCGGGCCGAGGTCAATTCCGGCCGGGCCGAGCTGGACAGCTCTTCCCCCAAGAATGTTGACAGGCTGGGATCCTCACCCGGCGCCAAGGCTTCGATGCTGGCATTTCCGCCTTCCGGGGAAGCCGCGTCGAAAGACGTGGTGCGGACGGTTATGATCTTGAGCGTATCGTTGCTTTGCACGGTTGCCATGGCATTGCCGGCATAGATGGGCCGTTCAAAAGTATCCGGGCTGATGACGGCAGATATATCAGACAGCATTGCCATGTCACTTAGGCCAGCCACCCGTGGCATGACGTTTTTCCCCGATGTGGTGGCTGGTGCCAGAATGTGGGTGTATCCCCCGGCCACGGAATGGATCAGCGTCGCAAGTGGTTCGGCCATCGCATGGGCGTAGCAGGGTGCATCGGCTATCAGAACCTTTGTGACGCCTGCAATACGGGATGCTGTCTGCGCAACCCCGGCACAGCCCGAACCTGCAACCAGAACATGGATATCACCGCCAGCCTTCGTGGCGGCAGAGACGGTGTGCAGGGTTGCGTCCTTCAGGGTCGTGTTGTTGTGTTCGGCAATAACCAGGACCGCCATGTCAGATCACCTTTGCTTCGGTCTTCAACTTGCCGACAAGCTCGGCCACATCCGCAACCTTTATGCCAGCCTGGCGCTTGGGAGGCTCGGTTACCTTCAGCACTTTCAGCCGGGGAGAAACATCAATGCCAAGATCTTCGGGCGTCAGGGTTTCAAGCGGCTTCTTTTTGGCCTTCATGATGTTGGGAAGAGAGGCGTAGCGCGGCTCGTTGAGTCGCAGGTCAACGCTGATCACGGCAGGCAGGGCTGTTTCAATGGTCTGCAGGCCGCCATCAATTTCCCGCGTGATTTTGGCCTTTCTGCCGGCAAGCTCCACCTTTGACGCAAAGGTTGCCTGCGGCCACCCGATCATGGCGGCCAGCATCTGCCCGGTCTGGTTGCTGTCGTCATCGATGGCCTGTTTACCAACAAGCACGAGATCTGGTTTTTCACGATCAACAATGGCCTTTAGTGCCCTGGCAACGGCCAAGGGCTGAAGATCAATGTCTGTCTGAACCAAGATGGCGCGATCGGCCCCCATGGCCATGGCGGTGCGCAGCGTTTCCTGGCAGGCGGAAATTCCGAGAGAAACGGCAACAATCTCGGTCACGGTGCCAGCCTCCTTCATCCGGATTGCTTCTTCCACCGCAATTTCGTCGAAGGGGTTCATCGACATTTTAACGTTGGCCAACTCAACGCCGGTTTCATCTGTCTTGACGCGAACCTTCACGTTGTAGTCCACGACCCGCTTTACTGCCACAAGGACTTTCATCTGCTCTTCCCTGCTCCGCTTTCGGTCTGTTTTCTGCCCCCTCTGCCTGGAACATGCCGGGCACACGATGTCCGGTATTTCCTTGCAGGGCCAGACACTCTATCGTCTGTTCTGTCCACGCGCCAAGGGTTTGTTCCGCGCTTCCTGCTCAACGGTTCTTGTGGTCTGTTTCATTCTGGCGATTGGCCCCGGGGATCCACAGGACATCGCCGTTTTTCTCCACATTCGCGTGGCGGGCCAGGACGAAGAGATGATCGGACAGGCGGTTTGTATAGGACAGGGTGCACGGGTTAATGGTCTCGCGCAGGGACAGGCCAACGATAAGTCGCTCTGCCCTTCGTACAATGGTTCGAGCCATGTGAAGGTGCGCGGCCATTGGTGATCCACCGGGCAGGACAAAAGATTGCAGGGGGACAAGCCCTGCATTGATCTGGTCGATTTCTCGCTCCAGCCGCTCTACGTGTTCATCGGTGATGCGCAGGGCTTGTATTGGCGGGTCACTTTCAGGCATGCACAGGTCAGCCCCAAGATCGAACAGGTCGTTCTGAATCCGGCCCAGCATGCTGTCAAAAAATGCGGCCTGATTCCCTGAGGAATACAGGCGGGCAATCCCGAGCGCGGAGTTCGCCTCGTCGATGGTTCCGCATACATCGACCCGTGCGTCGGTCTTGGGAACCCGTGCCCCGTTTCCAAGTGAGGTCTTGCCCTTGTCGCCGCTACGGGTATAGATGCACGTAAGCTGTACCATTCGTCATGTCCCCGGGGGCTGTGAGAGGGTATAACGGCCAAGAGCCATGGTGGCCCCGGTCCGGTTGGTTTTAGACAAACTTATTGCCAACCCCGCATTCTTGTCACGGGAAAGGAAGTCAGTGCTGCGTCTCCATACCACATTGTCCCTGTATATCGGGCGCCATTTTGCCATGGCGTTGCTGGGGACGCTGGCTGTTATCCTTGCGCTGGTCCTGATGCTTGATTTCGTGGAGCTTTTGCGGCGTGCTGCCGGGCGCGATGCGGGGGCGGATGTCTTGTTCGGCCTGTCCCTTATGAAACTGCCGACCATGGCCCATCAGGTGCTGCCTTTTGCCGTTCTGGTGGGGGGTATGATTGCCATGTGGCGGCTCAGTCGCAGTCATGAGCTGATCATTATTCGCGCATCGGGTGTTTCGGTATGGCAATTTCTTGCCCCGATGGTTCTGTGTGCCGCTGTTGTCGGAGTCCTGGATGTAACAGCGGTCAATCCGCTCTCGTCCGCTCTTTACCGAAGCTATGAGAAGCGCCTTGACGAGGTCTGGATGCCTGCACGGGCTGGTGCATTCAATCTGTCAGAATCGGGCATGTGGCTGCGTGAACCTGTCACGGACGGAGGGCAGACGGTTGTGCACGCCGGGCACGTCCGTCAGGATGGCGATGTTTTGCATATGCGCGACCTGATGTTCATCATGCTTGACTCCCATGGGGTCCTGTACCGTCGCATTGATGCAGGCCAGGGCGCGATGAAGGACCGCGCCTTTATCCTCCGGGATGCCTGGATCATGGAGCCCAATCATCCTGGTGTCCGTATGGATGAAGTGCGCCTGCCGACCGGGATGACCCTTGCCCGTGTCCAGGAAAACTTTGCCAGCCCGGAAACTCTGTCGTTCTGGGATTTGCCGGGTTTTATACGCTTCTTTGAAACATCGGGTTTCTCGGCCCAGCGTCACTGGATGCACCTGCACGGCCTGTTGGCATCGCCAGTTTTGTTGTGCGCCATGGTCATTGTGGCGGCTGTGTTCTCGCTGGACCCTGATTTACGCTCTGGCCGGGGTTTGTCCCGTATTCTTGGTGCTGTCGGGGTTGGTTTTGTTCTTTACTTTTTTACCAGGTTGTCCTTGGCGCTGGGGTTGTCATCGGCGGTGCCCCTGTGGCTTTCAGCCTGGACACCAACGCTGGTGACGCTTTTGCTTGGAACAGCAACCCTTTTGCATCAGGAAGATGGTTGAACCTGTCATGACACGTGAGTCTTGTTGTCGGAACAGCTGGTCTTCCCCTGCATTCCGGGTTGCGTTGATGGTTGTTCTGGCTGTTACCGTGTGGCGTTTGTTCCAGTTGTTCGGGACGCCGGTTAACCTGTCGTTTGACGAAGCGCAGTATTGGAGCTGGTCAACGGATCCGGCGTTTGGTTATTTCTCCAAACCGCCGTTTATTGCCTGGGTTATTGCCCTGACGACCGGCCTTGGCGGTGATTCCGAGCCATGGGTCCGGATCGGGGCGACATTGGCCCATGCCGTGACCGCCCTGTTGGTGTACGGAATCGGGTTTGTCCTGTTTGACCGCGACCATGCGGATGCTGGGTCCGGACGCCGTTCGGTTGGTGTCTGGAGTGCGGTGATCTATATCACCTTGCCGGCGGTTTTCCTGTCATCGATGCTTGTATCAACCGATGCATTCCTGTTGATGTTCTGGGCGCTGTCTCTTCTGGGGTTGGCTTGCATTGTAACGGGCGGGTCTGCCTGGTGGTGGCTGGCTGTTGGTCTTGGTCTTGGCTTTGGCCTTTTGTCCAAGTACGCCATGGTCTTTTTCATTGTCTCGATTGTCCTGACACTACTTTGGCATCCGCCTTGGCGTCGCCTCCTGAGGTCTCCCGGATTGTGGGGGGCACTGGTTCTCGGAGCGGCGCTTTATGCGCCGAACATCTGGTGGAATCTGGCGCACGGGATGGCCAGTTATCGGCATACCGGGGATAATGTGAATCTTGGGTCTGATGTCTTCAATCCGTTGAATATGCTTGCATTCCTGGCCTCCCAGGCGGGGGTTTTTGGTCCGCTCCTGCTGGCGGTTCTGGTGCTTGCCCTTTGTGTTCCCGCACGGTCACGCTTGCACGTGGATTGGCGTTTCCGCTTCCTGGCGGCTTTCGTCGTGCCGGTTCTTGTGATCATGTCTGTGCAGGCCCTGATATCGCGGGCCAATGCAAATTGGGCAGCCCCGGCTTTTGTCGCTGCGGTTCCTCTTGTTGTGTCCTGGTGCTTGGGGACAGGATCCCGCGCGTGGATCTTGCGGGCATCAATTGTGCTCCATGTTCTGGTCGCATCCTTGGTCTATAACGCAGACAGTCTGGCCGCAGTCTTTGGTGTGCGGGTTCCCCCGGCACTGGATCTCCAGAAGCGTGTGCGTGGGTGGGACGATGCCGGTCTCTGGGTTCGTGAGCTGAAGGCACAGAACCCCGATCGGCCGCTGCTGTTTGATGACCGCAAGACCATGGCAACACTTTTGTACTACGCCCGCCCCTTGGCCTGGGACAGCTTCATGTGGCACCCCGGTGATGTTGTGCACAATCACTATGAACTGACGATGCCGCTTCCTGATGTGCCGGGCGGTCGCTTCCTGTATGTGACCCGCCATGATCCGGGGGTGTTGTACCAGCGGTTCCAGTCTGTTGAGCCTGTGGCTGTGTTCCGCTCTGCCGGGATGGCTGGAGGGACGCTGGAGTTGTCGGCGTGGTATGTGGACCATTTTCTGGGATATGTGCCATGAAAGTGCGGGCGTCATGCGTTTGGCGTGCTGGCATGCACCTGTCCTGGCTTCTGTTGTCCGCAGTTGTTTTCTGGACTTTTCCGGGCATTGATCTGGGTATCAGCGGGTTTTTCTGGACACCGTCCGACGGGTGGTTCCTGGCCCACGATCCCGTGCCCGAATTTGTGCGCAAGGATTTTCCCCGCCTTCTGATTGGTGGGGTTGTTCTTCTTGTGTGCTTATGGGGTATTTTGCGTCTGTGTCACCGCCCTTTGTCTTGGTTGACTGGGCGGGTCTGCGCCTATCTGGTGGTCAGTCTGGCAACTGGTCCGGGGCTTCTGGCCAATGTTCTGTTCAAGGAGAACTGGGGTCGCGCCCGTCCTCGCCAGATTATGGAATTTGGTGGTGACAGTGTGTTTACCCCGCCGTTTGTGATGACAGACCAGTGTATTTCAAACTGTTCCTTTGTGTCTGGTCATGGCGCACTTGGATTCTGGATGACGGCCCTGACCTTTGTGGTTCCCCTGCGGTGGAGAGGGCGGGTCTTCCTGATGACCTTTCTGGCCGGATCGGTTGTAGGCCTGGTGCGGATCCTGCAGGGTGGGCACTTTTTCTCCGATGTTTTTTATGCTGCTGTTCTGGTCATCGGGGTTAATTATCTTCTTGCGCACTGGATTTTGGGAATCAAAGGTCTCTCCTGTCAGAAATCTGGTACCTGCAGGTCTTCGTCGTCCCACCCATCTTGACGCGTATCATTGGGGTGACGAATTTTCAGGTTCAGGCATTGCAGGGCATCCCGGATGGGAATGAAGAAATTTAGCCCGCTTGACGCTTTCCCCGGTTTTTCACTGATGCCGATGACATTGCCAGAGGCATCAAGCAATGGGCCGCCGGAATGACCACCATGAATATCCGCATCGGCCTGAATGCGCTGGAGACCATGGGTATTATTGCCAAACCGGCTGATGATCCCGCGGCTGACGGTTCCGGCCATGGACCGGCTGCGGGGGGTGCCGATGGCATAAACAGGCTCTGCTATACGGGCTTGGCTTTGCCGGATTGGCAGGGGAAGATGCCCCGCCTTTTCGACCTGTATCAGGGCGACGTCCCGCGCTTCGTCATAACGTACGATATCGCCGGAGAATGTCCGACCGGTGTTCAGTGTGATACGTACAACGTCCATTCCTTCCACAACGTGGTAATTGGTCAGGATCAGGTCCGGGGCAATAAAGAAGCCTGATCCATGGTCAGTTCCATTGTCGATCGTGACAACAGACCGGCGTACATTCTCGACATGCTGATCAAGGGGTGTGTCAAAGAGAGAAACCGACGGCAGCCCTATCTCGTCTCCGGTTTTTGTAGCCAGTGCGCTGCTGCGGGTTGGGCGCGGAGCCATAACCAGACGGCGCATCCCCTCACTGGCGGCAAAGTTGCCGGCAGCCTGTGCAAATGCCTCGCCCACCAGAACGGCAGCAGCGTCAACGACGGGTGCCCGTAATGAAAAGAACCCGGATGTCCTGTCCTCGTACACGATCTTTCGTTCCACAACGGAAAGGACTTGCCAGTACACGCGAACGGTCCCGGATCCGCTTTGTGCATCCAGCCTGCTGCCTGTCCATAGATTGAGGGTGTCGCACAGGTTGAAACGAATGTCTTCGATCTGTGCGGATACCAGATAGACAGCCCGGGGCATGTTGCCGACCCGATCCCCGAACAGGTTCGCAGGGTCGCCGGTTACGGCATAGCCGGCCATGCTGAACTGTTCATGGAACATGTCGTTGAATTCAAGGCTCTTTATTTTCCGGCTTGTTGCGTCACCAGTCCAGTGGATCTGTCGTCCGCCGTCCACACATTCCAGCCCCATGCGGTATCCCCCGATCAGGCTGCCCCGGCGCACACGGATTGTTCCCTTGTGGAAACGAATGGGAGCCAGGACCGCATCTTCAGGAAAAGGGGGAGCGTTGGCGTAGGGAACCTTATCAACCTTGATGCCGTCCACGCAGCCGGCAAGACCGGCCACTGCGACCATTGCCAGCAGTCTGTATCTCACGTTATGCCCCATATTTATAATTGATGATAGAAGTATAGTCTTTTACAAACAATCTCAAGGATCGTTTGCGGGGCTATAGTGCCAGAGCCGTGGATACGACCTGCCGGTTCTCGCTTTTCCGGTACGGTACGTATAACATTGTGGTTTCGTGATGAGACCCTGCTACCCGGGCGGTGTGCAGGGTATGTATACAAGGACATGCGTGCAATGGCTGAAGGCAGCCCGGATATTCTGGAGAACCTGTTTGCCCTGATCAACAGCCGGAAGGATGCTGATCCGGAAAGTTCTCATACAGCAAGGCTTTATGCCAAGGGGCGCAAGAAAATAGCCCAGAAGGTTGGTGAAGAAGCGGTGGAAGTCGCTATTGCATCACTGGTGGAAAGCCGTGAGGACGTTGTCGGTGAGAGCGCGGATCTCCTGTATCACCTTTTGGTCCTGTGGTCAGACTGCGGTGTTATTCCGTCCGATGTATGGCAGGCCATGCATTATCGTTTCGGTGAAGATGGCATCGACGGGAAGAAGGCACGCCCGTTATAAGCTGACCAGGCGCCATGCTTTTCATGTTTGTTCCGGTGACGCAAGGAGACAACGATGAGTTACGATTCCGGTAATATTTTTGCCCGTATCCTGCGTGGCGAGGTTCCCTGCAACCGTGTCTATGAAGATGACCATGTTCTGGCCTTCCACGATGTCAATCCGGCCCGCCCGGTTCATGTCCTGGTCATTCCCAAGGGAGCCTATCGATCCGTCAACGAAATGGCTGCCGATGGCAAAGATGTGGAAATTGCCGCCCTGTTTCGTGCCATCGAGAAAGTGGCAGCCCTGACCAAGGTTCGTGACAGCGGTTATCGTGTGGTTTCCAATGTCGGTGCGAACGGTCATCAGGAGGTGCCGCATCTGCATTTCCATGTCCTTGGCGGTGGGCCGGTTGGCCCCATGGTGAAGCGGGACTGATACCGTCTTGTCTTTATCGGGGGAGCTGGTCTGCCTTTCGGTAGGCCTCGCTGGCCTTGTGCAGGGCGGGCATTTCAGCGCCCGTTCCATGCGCAGAGATTCCCGATTGTAGTAGGTTGACCGCTACAGGAGACGTTGTGGTCAAGGATACAAGGCCCTGGGCTTCAAGGGCTTTGCGCTGCTGGGCTTTGCTGTCTCCCTTGTCTCCGTTGTTGTCTTCGTGCCGTGTGGCTGACTTCTCTTTCTGGTCCATGTTGTGTCGTGGGGTGGCTTGCGGTTCTGGTGTTGGCGCAAGGTGTGAGGATTCGCGTACCAATTGCTCCAGGGCCGTCATGGAGGAAACCTCACCCATCGGGCGGATGGCCGATGCCGGAATGCGGGATGGTGTAATCGGTCTGGATGTTTTTGGCATGACGGCTGTGGCTGGATGGGCAGGAAACATGCGCACGGGGGTGATGATTGCGGTCGCATCAGTTGCGGCCATTGATGGCCCGGTAACGGTCTGTGTTGCTGCAGGCTCCGGGATTGGGGAGTATGAAGATACGGCTTCATCTTCTGTCTCGGTCGGGGAGACAGTCTCTTCCTTGACGGATGCAACCTGGGCCTCTGCTGCCTTGTTGTTCCGGATGGCGTTTTGTCCTGCATCTTCGCCATTGAACATGGCTACGACGTGCTCATCGATCGGGGCACCTGTAATTTCTGCTACCCCGACATCAAGGGCGGCAAGACCAAGCCCGATCGGGCCAAAGAACAAGGCCCCACCGGCCAGTTTTGCTTCACCCCGGATTGTATCTCCGGTCAATTCCCGGTACAGACTTCCAACAATTGGTATGTGCTGCAGCGGGTTCACGACGTCCAGGAAATCCCAGAAGGACAGGGAATTTTCATCCGTTGCCTCGGCTGAGGCGCTTGTGGCGACAGTTCCCCCCCCGGGTTCCATGCTGATACCCGGTAGATAGGGGGCATTGTTCCATCCTTCATACGGACTGACGGGCATGGTCCTGTTTGCCTTGTCCTGACAGTATGCTGCCCTTGGGTAATGCAACGATTATGCCATTTTGCCCAGGGCGCCTTGCCGCGCAGTATGGTGGCGTAGATCGTTTTTGTCGGTCGGCAAAATGTGCCGCCTGGTCCTAGAGGATGTGCCCACCTTTTTCGGCTTTGGTTCGCAGATAGGACAGGTTGTGCACGTTGCTGGCAAAGACGTGGGCCACACGTTCATCAATGCGGATGCCATGACGGGCGAGCGCGGCAACCTTGTCAGGATTATTTGTCAACAGACGAACCCGGCTGAAGCCCAGTTGCAGAAGCATTTCGGCGGCAGGCAGGAACAGGCGCTCATCATCATGGAATCCCAGCTGCCCGTTGGCATCCATGGTGTCAAACCCACGGTCCTGCAAATGATAGGCGCGTAGCTTGTTGACCAGGCCAATACCCCGGCCTTCCTGTGCCAAGTACAGAAGAACCCCGCTTCCCTCGTGGGCGATGACATCGATAGCCCCGCGCAGTTGGTCACCACAGTCGCAACGCAGCGACCCCAGCAGATCCCCGGTGAAACATTCCGAGTGCAGACGTACCAGCACGGGTTGTTCCGGATCCGGGTTTCCGATGATGATGGCCAGATGCTCGATTCCACCATCGGCTGGGCGGAAGGCTACGATACGGGTGTTCTCGGCACCCTGCAGCGGAACCCGGGCATCCCCAACCGGGCGAAGACTGCGGGCTGCCGCCGGCAGGTAGGACAGGATATGGGTACTATCAACGGTCAGAAGGTCGCGCTCGGCAGCCCAGTGTCGTATATCGGTATGCCCGTGCAGAGGAGTGGCCACCACAACAGGCAGCAGGCGCGCAATCTTGGCCAGAAGGACGGCAGCGTGTTCCAGACTTTCCGGTGCTCCTTCATGCATGGAGTTTTCCGCACATGCCATCGCCGGGCGGGCATGGTCTGTTCCGTGTACGGGATCACCAAGCATGGTCACCTGATCGACCGTAAGAGGGGTGGGAGACCGGAACGCTATGACTGGTGCGTCTGTTGCCTCGTACCCAAGAGCCTCTGCCCGTCGGCCTGTCATCAGCAGAGCCGGCGCTGTATCTATCAGATGACCAAAGCGTTCCAGGCTTTCTTCTGTAAGTGTTTCGGCTGACTGGATCAGCAGGCCTTTCCCCGTAAGATCTGTTAAAACAACAGTGCCACCGCGCCGGAACTCGGCAACAACACGGTCCACGGCCACAAGGGCAGACGGAGGTGGAGAACTGGTGGGTGGGACGGGTCTGGTCATGCTGGAATGTCGGAATCCTGACTACCGGGTCGGGTCATGGATGACCCGGTTTGTAGAAGAAAGTGGTCACGGGCTTGGCGTCCGCGCTTCCCGATGGTAGATAGGACAGTATTGGCGTTGTGAAAAGACAGTGTTTTTGCACTGGCGGGAATTTTTCCCCGGTTACCCCCGCATTTGTAGCGTGTTGTCTTGAGGCAGAGGAGTGTCCGCCCATGGCCGATGGCCGTTTTATACTCCTTGTTGATGATGATGTGGTTCTGCGGCGCACTCTTGCGATGCAGCTTCAGGACCAGGATGATATTGCCACTGTAACCGAAGCGGCTTCAGGGGGTGAGGCAATCTGTGCCGCGACATCCTCCCCTGTTCCGCTGGATCTTATTTTGCTGGACCTAGGCCTTCCGGATATGGACGGGCGTGATGTCTGTCGCCAGTTGAGGGCAGGGGGTGTGCGCTGCCCTATTATTATGCTGACAAGTCTTGATAGTGAATACGATACGGTAACGGGCTTGGAAGCCGGGGCTAATGACTACGTGACCAAGCCGTTCCGTATGGCTGTGTTGCTGGCCCGTCTCAGGGCGCATATGCGTCAGCACCGTCAGTCTGATGATGCTGTGTTTGCTGTTGGCCCCTATCGTTTTGTGCCTGCGTCAAAGATGTTGGAAGAAGCTTCGGGGCGGAAGATTCGCCTGACGGAGAAAGAAGCTGCAATCCTCAAGTATCTGTACCGGCAGGGGCGGGCAGTGGACCGGGAAACCCTGCTGCATGAGGTGTGGGGATATAATGCCGCTGTCAGTACTCATACGCTGGAGACTCATATCTACCGGCTGCGTCAAAAGATTGAACCTGTCAGCGGCGAGACAACCCTGTTACTGACTGAAGAAGGGGGATATCGGCTCAGCCCCTGATATTCCGTTACTTTTCAGGATTTCGGCACCTTGTGATGGTCTTGTTTGTGACAGCGTGCCTGCGCCGTCTTCGTCCTTGATGGATGGCCTCGTAAACTGGGGGCATGATGATGCCCCTGCTGATTCTGCCCCGCATCCTGCAATGGCGGCTGTTCCTGTCCTGGCTCTTCCTGCTTTGGGAACGTCTATGGCAGGCATTGTGGATACCTTGGTCTGTTGTTCTCGGATTTATCGCACTGTCCCTTCTGGGGGGGATACCGGCCTCCGGAACCGGTTGGCATCTGGTGTCGTTCATCCTGTTTCTGGTCATTCTTGTGTTTGCCTTGTGGTACGGGCTGTCCAGTTTTTGCTGCCCAGACATATGGGATGCCTTGCATCGCCTGGAGCGTGGGCATACAGCACGGCCTCTGACTGCCCTGTGTGATCGTCCGTTTGTTGTGCTTGATCCCGCAACGCATGAACTCTGGCAGAGGCATCACCGGCAGATGCTGTTTGAAGCCGGGTTCTTGCAGGTATCCTGGCCTGCTCCCCATATCGCGGACCGTGATCCTCTTGCGGTCCGGGCGGTTCCGGTCCTGGCCCTGGCGGTTGGTTTATTTGTCTCTGGCCCCCAGTCTGCAGACCGTCTGTCTGCGGCCCTGACGCCATCCTTGACCGGATCCCTGAGTGCCGAGATTTGGATAACACCCCCGGAGTATACCCGGTTGCCCTCTGTTCGCCGGGTTATGGACGGGGGCACGCTTGATGTACCGGAGGGAAGTTCCCTTCTGGTCCTGGTTCATGGCCCCGGTCTGCCGGTCGGGTATCTTGGTGATACCCCTGTTCCCTTCGAGGACAGTGGCCATGATACAGCCCGTATGACAGCTCTTTTAACGGATGATGCCGGATCTGGTATTGAACTCCGGATACAGCGCGGGCTTTGGTATAGCGCCAGGCAGAAGTTGGCCATCCTTCCGGATACACCACCGTCTGTTGCAGGAGGATCCCTTGTCGCGGCCACGACACCGGATGGTCCGGACCCCCGTCTTTCGTTGCATGTTGCTGCTGCTGATGATTACGGCGTGACAGAAGCCCGCCTCGAATTGCGTCGTCCGGGGGAGCCGGAAATGGATATGGACTTTGTTGCCCGTTCCTATCCACTTCCTGTTCCCGGTTTGCCTTCGCCCCATGTTGATACCACCGTTCTGTTGGATCTTGCTGGGCATCCCTGGGCTGGGCACGATGTTGAGGTCAGGGTGTTGGTTTCTGACGGGGCCAGCCACACAGTATCTTCAGACTGGTATGCAACGCATTTGCCAGAGCGGCAGTTCACGCATCCGGTCGCGGCTCTTCTGGCGTCGGCCCGCAAGATTCTTTTCACGGGGTCACCTGCACAGAAAGCAGAGGTCTGGAGACGCCTTGATGACCTGTCCCTCAGGCCGGATGATTTTGGTCAGGACCCAGTTGTCTTTCTTGGGTTGCGGATTGCGGCATTGCGTTTGTCACCTGCCTTTGCTGTGCATCCACCTGAATCTGTGGCCGATCTTCTCTGGAACCTGGCCTTGCGGATAGAGGATGGCACCATCGACAATGCACGAACCCAGCTGGAGCAAGCCAGGCTGGATCTTCTTAATGCAGGGGATCCCAAGGCGGTGGCGGATGCCATCAACGCGGTTCGTCGTGCCCTTGTGTCTCTGCTACAGGACATCGTCGGCCGTGGTGGTGGATTGTCTTTGGATGAGCTGGATGAGTTGGCGGACTCCCTTGGACCAAATATTCAGGCTGGTGACCTTGCCTTGGAGAAGATGCTGGCTGAACTGGAAGAGCTGACCCGCCTGGGGGCACAGGATGCCGCCCGTGCCCTGGCCGAGCATGTTGATGCTGTGCTCTCCGGATTACGGAATGCGCGCTTTTCGTCGGCATCCGGCGAGCTGCGGGACATGAGGGATATCATGACCGGGTTTGACCGTCTTGTCCGGGGCCAGGAGCAACTTCTGGAAGATACCTTTTCCACAATGGCAGAAGGGACAGCCCTGCCGTCTGTAGCACGCCATTCCGGGTTCTGGACTTTCCCTGCCGCAGAGTTGGCGGGGCGGCAGGAAAGCTTACGCGGTCAGCTGCGGGCACTGGGCGGGCAGGTTGGCCGTAAAACCGGTTCGGTTCCGGAATGGTTCGGTGTTGCCGGGGATCATATGGATACGGCATCCCGTGCGCTGGGTGAATCCCGTCCTGATCTGGGGCAGCAAGCTCAGGGGGAGGCATTGGAGGCTTTGCGCCAGGCCCGTCGTGATGTTTCACAAACCATGATGCAGAACCTGGGGCAGACAATTGGCCTCTTGCCGGCTTCTGCGGGGGCAGGGGGGCTGGATCCGGCAGGACGTCCCGGTGAAGGCATGACCCTTCATGGTGAGAAGGTCCCGACCAAACCGGAACGCACCCGGGCGCGTGACCTTCTGCAGGAGCTGCGACGGCGTGCTGCCGAGGGCAATCTGGATCGTCAGGAGCAGGACTATCTGCAGCGCTTGATCCGGATGTTCTGACACTTTTCCGGTATCAGGCCAGGTGCGGGGCAAATGCGGCGCAGACCTGGCGATAGATAGCTTGCTTGAAGGGTACAACAAGGTCGGGGACATCGCGAAGCGGCACCCATCGCCAGTCTGAAAATTCAGGGTGTTCCGTGTCCAGACAAATGTCACGGTCGTGTCCTGTGAAGCGCATCAGGAACCATTTTTGTTCCTGCCCCCGCCAGCGCCCTTTCCAGACCTTTCCGATCAAGTCATCGGGCAGGTCATAGCGTACCCACTCTTCCATCTCCGCAATGATTTCAGCCTTGTTGGTGCCAATTTCTTCCTTCAGTTCGCGCAGGGCTGCATCTCGTGGGTCTTCACCGCGATCTATGCCTCCCTGTGGCATTTGCCAGGCGTTTTGTTCCGTATCAAGGCGCTGTGCGACAAAAACCTCGTTGCGCTGGTTTACAAGCATGATGCCCGCACAGGGACGCCAGGGGAGATCTGTTTTCAGGGACGGGGTCATCAGTGGTCAACACCCTTCAGGGGGGGGAACAAAAGACCGACGACCCTATCAGCTTGCCGACGTGTTGACCACAGCGGTTGCGGGAACCAGCCGTGTTCCGTTGGTTGCCAGCCCTTTGTTCCAGGCCATCAGGCGTTCGAAGGTCAGGGGAGACGGGAACAGGACAACCAGCGCCGTGCCGCGTGTCTTGGCCATGTGGGCGGCATATTCAAGGCGTGCATCAACAGAAGAACGCCAGGAGCGGGCTTCTATGGTCAGGTCAGAGACCGCTACAGGGCCTGTATCCTTGCGATAGCCGGACAGATTGCCCTTCTTGTCAGCGCCGTCTGTGGCAGGGGGCATGCCAGCCTGAATGTACAGGATCCCGGATTTCCCTAGGGCATCGAGAACGGCCTGCATCGGCAGGCCCGAGCCGGTAAAGTGACCGGGACGCCCCAGAAGCCCGACGTATCCCCCAGCCTTGCCCATGACCATCTCCAGACGCGTCAGGTTTTCGGACGGTGGCAGCGCTGTCAGCAGACCAAGGGGACCGGGGTCTGCCGAAGGAAAGGTCAGTTCTTCCATGGGGAGGTCCAGCATGACCTCGTGCCCATAGGAGCGGGCCCGCTGCACCAGGTTTTCAAGCTGCGGGGCATAGGGACTGAACGAGAGCGTAATGTCAGGTGGCAGTTTGGTGATGGCTGTTTCCGTTGCCTCCGGGTGCAGGCCAAGCCCCCCGATCACAACCCCTATTTTGGGTCCCTTGGTGTCGGGCGCAGGCCTGCGATAAACCTTCCACGGCATTTTTCCTTCGCTGCTGATCATGGGGAGCGGGCCAAAACGCGATGTCCTGATCAGGCTTGGATCCGGTGCGGGTTCCAGTCCTTTCGGATCACCCTTGTTTACCGGAATAGCTGCATAGCTTGGCATCGCCTGTCCCGGTTTGCGGGGTTCTGGAAGAACCGGGTCCCGGAATGGGGGTAGTCCTGCAATAACCGTAGTCTTTGCTGGCTCGGGTGCTTTTGGTGCCGCAGGAGGGGGCTGTGCCGTTTCCACGGCCGGTGCGGCGGCTGTTTCGTTCGGGGGCGGAGGTGTGGGTTCGGCTGGTTTCTCGGCAGCCTCAGTTTTTCCAGCCTCTGTTGTCTGTGCAGGGGGTGTGGCCTGATCTGTCGGAAGCGGTTGTGTTCCGTCCCCGGCCAGCCATGGGCGCCGGTTTTTGGATCGTTCCCCGGATGGATCCGATGCGCCTTCGGCCAGTTTTGGCTCTGGAAGCGGTTCCGGATTGGCTGGTGGGGGAGGCATCATGAGGCTGACCTTGTCGCCCGATGCCATGGGCTCTGGCGCAGGGACAGCAACAGCTTCGCCCTTTTCATTGATGACAACCAGCCCTGGATCAACCTCAGGCGGCAGTGGTTTTGGCTGCATGAACCACCACAAGGCCCCGCCTCCCCCACCCAGAAGGAGTATGGCTAGAACGGACCCGATCAGGGCCTGCTTCCTCTGGCGATTGCGCCAGTCCTGCTCTGCCCTGTCCGGGCCTGACAGGACCGGGGGTAAATCAAAGTCATCCAGATCTGGGCTGCCACCTTCATCCTCAATGCCGACGACATCATCCATGCCTGCGGCTTCGTCGTCAGGCATCACGGCATCAGCTGGAGATGGGCCTGGACCGGCGGGAGTACCGGGTTCTGCTGCGGCTCCATCATCCCCGGCTGTTTCCGGAGGGGGGAGATCAGCAACTTCCGAGGCAATCAGGGCCAAAAGGGCAGGATTGTCAAGGGGATCAGCCCCTTCGCCCGCCGCGTTGGCGTCATCCCCCTTGCTGCCCTTTTTTCCCTTCTTTTTCTTTTTTCCCTTGCCCAGAATTTTGTCCAGAAGGCCAGGCTTCGGCTTCTTTTCCTCTTCGATACGCCGTACTTCTGACTCCGGTATTTCTTCCGGCTCGGGGCGAAACGGCAGCTCATCCTCGCCAGAACTGTCTGCCGATTCCTTTTTGCCGCCGAACAGCGATTTCAACGAAAACGCCACGCCATTCCCCAGAAGTCAGGATGTCGGACAAGAGTAGCCCGACGTCAAACAGTAATCAGATAACCCCTAACGAAATCCTTACTGCCCGGCATTACAGGCTATTGGAGCCGTGTTTGTTTCTGGCGTTCGAGTGCAACCCCTCTCAGGATATCCAGGGCCCGTGCCAGTTGCAGATCTTCCTCGGGTTTGCCTTGGGCTACGCCGACATGGGGGGCTGCCTGCTCCGCTTTCTCATCCGCCAAGTTCGGCTGTGATGTCGAGCGCTTGCTTCTGTTGACCTTCTCATCCGGGTTGCTGAGCGCATTGGGCAGATCGGCCTCACTGCGGCTGCGAACTGGTTGGGAGCTGGCGTTGACCTCGATATCAGGCTCGATCCCGACGGCCTGGATCGAACGGCCGGAGGGGGTAAAGTAACGCGCGGTTGTCAGGCGCATGGCGCCGTGCCCGGCCAGCGGAATGACCGTCTGGACCGATCCCTTTCCGAAGCTGCGGGTTCCGACCACAATGGCCCGATGGTGGTCCTGCAGGGCCCCGGCAACGATTTCCGAGGATGAGGCAGAGCCATCATTAATCAGGACCACCATGGGAAGCCCCCCGGTCAGGTCGCCCTTCTGCGCATTATAGCGTTGGGTATCATCACTTCGGCGTGACCGGGTGGAGACAATTTCACCGGAATCAAGGAAAGCATCCGACACGGCGATAGCCTGGTCAAAAAGACCGCCAGGGTTATTGCGAAGATCCAGCACAAAGCCACGGATCTTGTCCGGCCCAATATCCTTGTTGAGTTTCTCGATCCCATCCCGCATGGCATCAAATGTTTTTTCGTTGAAGGCTGTCAGGCGAATATAGCCAATATCACCTTCTGCCTTGGCGCGGGCTGAACGGATCTTGATAACATCACGAACCAGTTTGACCTCGAATGGATCACGTCCCTCCCGGCGTATGGTCAGCACAATTTCACTGCCGGCCTTGCCGCGCATATGCTCGACAGCATCCTGAAGAGTCATGCCCAGAACCTGTTTGTCATCAAGGCGTATGATATAGTCACCTGGTTTTAATCCCGCCCGGAAAGCTGGTGTGTCATCAATGGGAGAGACAACCTTGACCAAGCCATTCTCCATCGACACCTCGATTCCCAGGCCGCCAAATTCCCCCCGTGTCTGGGTTTGCATGTCACGGAAGCTTTCGGCATTCAGGTAGGACGAATGAGGGTCGAGACTGGTCAGCATGCCGTTGATGGCGGACTCCACCAGCTGCTGGTCGGTGACATCCTCGACGTAATCGCGTCGTACACGTTCAAAGACGGTGCCGAACAGGTCAAGCAGACGATAGGTTGATGCGTCGGCTTTAGCTTGTGCCTGCAACGAGGGGAAGACCAGTGTCACCCCCACAGGCAGGGACAGAAACAGGACGGCCAACGCCGCAATAAGGGACTTCCGCATCATCAGCCAGTTCTAACCTTTGCGAGCAGAGAGCCAGGGGAGGGGGTTAACGGGTTGCCCATCCCGGCGTAATTCCACATAAAGCCGCGTACCGTCACCCGGCCCCATGATGCCGACCGGTTCTCCCGAGCGAAGGCTCTGACCAACAACGGCATCGATACGGGACATACCGGACAGAAGGACATGATAGCCACCGCTATGCTCCATGATCAAGAGTAGCCCGTATCCCCTGAACGGTCCGGCAAAGGCAACTGTTCCTGTAGCCGGGGCAGTTACCTGTGCTCCGGGGCGTGTCCGGATGGTCACACCACGTGCGCTCAGCCCTTCTTCTGTTTCTTCGCCGTAGCGCATCACAATCTGTCCGCGCGCCGGCAAGGCCATTGTGCCGCGCTGGCTGTCCAGTGACGGGCCGGGTTCAGGTGCGGGCGGTTTTGGCATGGCCAGCCGTGCCAGCCGTTTTGTTTCTGCTTCACGCCGGCGCCGGTCTTCCTCCAGTTTTGCCAGAAGATCCCTGAGATCCCCGGCGTTCCGGGCCAGTTGTTCAGCGCGACTGGCAGCCGCCTTGCGCTCGGCTTCAGTGCTCTCGGCCAGTTTTGCCTTGCGTGCGTAGAGTGTTGCCAGTCGGGCATGCTGACGGTCCAGTCTGGTCACGGCTGTGGCCAGTTCGGCGCGTCGGGTGGACAATTCACGTCGGATGGTCGACAAACCTGCAAGTTCCTTGCGCAGGGAGCCTGCTTTCTTCTGAAGTTCGGGAATAACAGCGCGTAACAGGATGGCGCTTCGAATCGTATCGTCATGGTGGCCGGGTTGCAGGACCAGAACTTCCGGTGGACGTATGGCCAGACGTTCCAGGCCGCCCAGAACGGTTGCCATCTGGCTCTCGCGGTCTCCCAAGTGTGCCTGAAGATCTTTCTCTTTCTGACCCAGGTCACGAACGCGCCGTTCCAGAGCCGAGAGCAGTTCTTCGTTGTCCTGTGCCGAACGGGCGGCGGCAACGATTTCTTCGCGCAGTGTTTCCAGTTCCTTTCCCAGCCCGCTGGCCTTTTCGCCCAACTGTTTTTCATGATCCCGGCTTTCCTGAAGCTGCTTTTCCAGCTTTTTCAGCTCCTTTTCGGATGCAGAAGGCGGTGCAGCACCGGTTGGCGGGGCTGCTGCGCACAGGACAGCAAAGACAAGCAGTATACGAAAAACCAGCATGACCTCCCGGACAGGGCTATGTCTGTCAGCCAAAAGCCACAGACCCCCGTGTCGCGTTGGTTGCCTCCTGGTCAAGCAGGCAGCGTCCGGTCATGGCAGCGGGTTGGGGCAGCCCCATCAACGCAAGGACCGTGGGAGCCAGGTCGGACAGCCTGCCATCACGAAGCCGGGTCACAGCCTTTGGCCCGTTCACCAGGAGAGCGTGAACCTTGCCGACAGTATGCTGGGTATAAGGCTCTCCGGTTTCAGGATCTTTCATCAATTCTGCGTTACCGTGATCAGCCGTGACAATCATGGTTCCCCCGCTGTCACGGATGGCCTGCTCCAGGCGGCCCAGCCCGTGATCAACAGCTTCAGCGGCTTTGATGGCGGCTTCCAGGATGCCTGTATGTCCCACCATGTCTCCATTGGCATAATTGACGACGATCAGGTCATAGCGTCCTGAACGGATGGCCTCTTCCAGGTGGTGTGTGACCTCCGGCGCAGACATTTCCGGCTGCAGGTCATAGGTGGCAACCTTGGGGCTGGGAACCAGAATACGGTCTTCGCCGGGATAAACGGTTTCTTCGCCCCCGTTGAGGAAGAACGTCACGTGGGCATATTTCTCCGTTTCGGCAATGCGGAGCTGTGACAACCCGGCGCGGGAGACGACCTCCCCAAGGATGTCGGACAGGGGGTCGGGCGGGAACAGGGTATCCATGAAGGCGGTATGGGCCCTAGAATATTCGGTCATACCCAGTGCCGCCGAGAAAGCCGGGCCATTCCCGCGGCTGAAACCATCAAACCCCGGATCCAGAAGGGCCCGCGTTATCTCCCGCGCCCGGTCAGCCCGGAAATTGGCCACCAGAATCCCGTCACCATCCTTCATGCCTGCATAGTTGCCCAGAACACACGGGCGCACAAACTCGTCACCGACAGCTGCGGCATAGGATGCATCCATCGCTGCGACAGCATTGGGAGCACGCTCGCCCTTTGCGTATACCATCGCGTCGTATGCCAGCTGTACACGATCCCAGCGGTTGTCACGGTCCATGGCGTAGTAACGCCCGCCAAGCGTTGCAAGGGAAAGATTGGGGACGTCACGGGTTTTGGTCAGGAATGCTTCGATGAAACCCCGTGCGGAACGGGGTGGCGTATCCCTTCCATCCGTGAAAATGTGCAGGCAGACCTTCAGTCCTTCTGCTCCCAGTGTTGCGGCAAGGGCTGCCATGTGATCCTGATGGCTGTGCACACCGCCGGGAGAGAGAAGCCCCATCAGGTGAACCGTTCCACTGCCCTGGCGAACCTTGCTGACAAAGCGACCGAAGGACTCTATGCGGCCAAGGCCGTTGTCTGCAACACAGGCATCAATGCGGGGCAGATCCTGCATCACGATCCGCCCGGCACCAATGTTCATATGCCCGACTTCCGAGTTGCCCATCTGGCCGTCCGGCAGGCCAACATCAAGTCCCGAGGTTTCCAGAAGACTGCCGGGACACTCCGCCAGCATGCGGTCCCATACCGGCGTATGGGCAAGGGCGATGGCATTGTTGTCACGCTCGGGCCGGTACCCCCAGCCATCAAGGATGCAGAGGACAACAGGGCGGCCGGGGCGAGAGGGAGATGTCATGGCAGAAACTCGTACTTTCCGGATCAACTGAGGACACGCCGGGACTATAGGCCAAAGTGTGCAGAAAGCGAATATTCCTGAGACAATCTGTATTAAAGGATCAGGATGTTGCGCCGTCTGCCGGGGCCATTTGTGACTGGATATAGTTCTGTAGGCCCACCTTTTCCAGAAGGGAAATCTGGGTCTCCAGATAGTCTATATGCTCTTCTGTGGCATCGAGGATTTCTTTCAGTTTTTCCCGCGAAATGAAGTCACGCGCTTTCTCGCAGGCGACAATGGCATCCACAACATCATTGCGGGCTCCATGTTCCAGTTTCAGGTCATTTGCGAGAATTTCCGCAACATTCTCCCCGATCATCAACTTGCCCAGGTCTTGCAGGTTCGGAAGTCCTTCCAGGAAGAGGATCCGCTTTACCATCCAGTCGGCATGGTGCATTTCTTCAATCGACTCCCGGTACTCATGCTGCCCCAGACGCTCCAGCCCCTGGTCCTGTAGCATGCGTGCGTGAAGGAAATACTGGTTTATGGCTGTCAGTTCATTTCTCAAGACCTTGTTCAGGTGCTTGATGATCTCTTTGTCGCCCTTCATGGTGCTCTCCACAGCAAACATTCCCGTTGCCGCGAATACTACTGCCGTAGAACATGTTTTTCCAGTTTTCGGAATAACTTGAGAAGCGTTCTCATGATGCCCTTGGCATCGAGGCCTGTTGCTCTCCTTCGTCCAGGATCACCCTCATGCAGTCTATGCACTTGCCGCACCGTGGTTGCAGTCCGTGTGCGCGGAAGACCTGGGAGGGGGTTCTGGCGCCTGAATCCCGTGCGGTCCGCACATCGCGGCATTTCAGGTCATTGCAAAGGCACACATACATGAATGGGACGCTCCATACCCACTAACCAACTGATTTCGGGACAATCCGCAATGGATATCGGGAAAACTGCCTGCTTGGAATGTAATGCAATCCATTATCATCCTCAAGTTCAACATGCGGCTATCTGGCGCCTTGGTCACATTGCCGGGGTGGTCGGTTTTGTTGCTTTGTATCCGGGTTCCGGTCCTGCCTTTCGCTTCTTGCAGGGAGCCGATGTCGGGAATGTCGGGAGAGAGCGACACATCGGCAGGAGAGGCGACAGGCAGAGGCCGGAACCCGGGGTACAGGAGACGGGTTGATAATCACCCGGTTCAGCAATCCAGATCAGCCCTTTCAAACCCGCACCGGTCCGCACCACATGGGCCCATCTGAATCGTGAACGAGGTGACTGTATCGTTCCTTGCCGATAAATGCAATTGCAAATCGTTTGCAATTTTTCAGGGCCAAAATTACACTGCATGCGTTGATTGGGTATTTGCTCAAAGTCCGGGATCAGGGATGTCCCGGCCCGTTCGGGGGACGCGAGTATGGTTATATGCAGGGGGCTTGATCCCCGTACACTGGGAACATTGATGGTGGCACTGGCGGAACGGCGTCGTGGGTCGGACGAAAGCATTCCCGATGATCAGTCTTGTGTTGCACCACAGACACGCTCGTCGCCAGATCATTCGTCCTTCCGGAATACCTTGCCTCGGGCTTGATGCTCCGTTACCTGTGAAGTCAATTCTTGACTGCTGTACGGGCAACGTGGAGTTTCCGGCTTTGATCCTGCTGTTTTTGCGACGCTGTATTCTGGCTGCGTCTTTTCTTGTTCTCATGTGCTCCGGTCTGACGGCTTCTGCTTCCCCATCCGGTGCGGTTCCCTATCGTCCGAATGCAGAAGAGACGGCGCTTCTGAAGCGAGCCGAAGAGACACTCGGGACTGTACGCACGATGCAGGCCCGCTTTCTTCAAATCAGCAGTGATGGATCTTCCAGTGAGGGCACCGTGTCCATTCAGCGACCGGGCAAGATGAGCCTCACCTATGACCCGCCGTCAAAGATTAAGGTTGTCGCGGATGGGACGTGGCTGGTCTTTATTGATAATGAAGTGGGGCAGGTCAGCAATCTCCCCCTTGATTCAACGCCGGCCGGCATTTTGCTGCGCAAGAATCCCCGTTTCTCTGATCCTGATATTGTTCTGAAAGATATACGCCGTGCTGCCGGTGTTGCGGAGATCGAGCTGGTGATGGCGGATGATCCTGCTGCCGGGTCCTTGATGCTGGTCTTTACCGAACACCCCTTCGAGCTGCGCCAGTGGCGGGTTCGTGATGCCCGTGATCTAGAAACAGCGGTGTCCTTGTTTTCCGTCCGTACGGGGTTGTCTTTTGACCAGGGCCTGTTCTCCTGGAGCAATTTGCCAGCACGATATAGATGATATTTCAATGCATTGCATGCCTATTGTTGGTGTGCCATGCAAATTGCAGGGGTCTGTTATGCGACACCGATGCTGGTGTTGCTGCGGGCTATGCCATAGATCCTGTCGTCACGGACAGGGCGCAACTTGTGCCCGTCCTTCCCCCCGGAAGGTGGCCTCCCCTGCCCCTTCCGAGCTCCTTTACCGGAGCAGAGCGCCCGGTTCCCCCCTGACCGGGCGCTCACCCCTTTCCGCAAAACAGATCCTGTTGTCTCCTGCATCGTACGGCTTTAATGTCCTTGCATATGGTGCGTCTTGGCGTCCTGCTTCAGATAAGGAGAGCGTGGTGGGTTTTGTGATTCCAGAATGTCCTCCCTCATCTGTTGCTGTGCATGGAACAAGCGACCGCTTTCCGGTTCGTCGTATTTTCTGTGTCGGGAGCAATTATGCCGCTCATGCCCGTGAAATGGGGCGTGACCCAGCCGCAGAGGCACCATTTTTCTTCTCAAAACCGGCTGATGCGGTTTGCGAAAACGGGTCTTCCATTCCGTTCCCGTCGGTCACCTCCAACCTTCATCACGAGGTCGAGCTGGTTCTTGCCCTGAAGGCCGGGGGTGAGGATCTTGATGAACAGGCTGCCGGGGCGTGCTTGTTCGGGTGCGCTGTCGGCATTGACCTGACGCGACGGGATCTACAGGCTGAAGCCAAGAGCATGGGGCGCCCTTGGGATATGGCCAAGGGATTTGACTTGTCTGCCCCGGTGGGAACCATCATGCCCATGGAAGCGGCGCCATTGCGCGGTGCTATACAGCTGGCTGTCAATGGTCGTGTTCGTCAGGACGGGAAGCTGGAAGACATGATTCTGGGGCCGGTTGGCATTCTGGTTCATCTGTCGCGCTTGGTCCGTCTTTCTCCCGGGGACTTGATCTTTACCGGTACGCCCGAAGGTGTCGCCGCCTTGCAGCCCGGTGATAAGGTCCATGCAAGTATAGAGGGGATTCCGGCGCTGGAGATTATGCTGGCTTCCCGCTGACGCCTAGACGGGCAGACCGCGCATCAGGCGGGGCAGATCACCAACTTCGCCCATGGCATGGCGCATGAAGAAACGACGGAGACCCGGCATCTGGTTGACGGCGGCCAGTCCCATGGTCCGGGCCAGCCGAAGCGGGACATTATCATTGGAGAACAGCCGCACCAAGGCGTCGGTCATGCCCAGCATCAGGACATTATCGAAACGGCGCCAGCGTTGATAGGACTCAAGGACAGTTCCGGTTCCGACATCCAGCCCAAGCCTGCGGGCCTTGACAATCTCCTCCACCAGAGCGGCGACGTCCCGCAGGCCAAAGTTCATGCCCTGCCCGGCAACCGGGTGCATGCCATGGGCCGCATCGCCAACCAGAACCAGCCTCCGGTCTGTATAGCGAAGGGCGTGTTGCAGGGATAGCGGGTAGGAGAACCGGGGGCTGACAACATCAATCTTCCCCAGGAAGGTGCCAAAGCGCTGGACGAGCTCCTCCTGGAATGCGTCATCAGTCAAAGCGAGAAGGCTTTTGGCTGTTGTACTGCTCTCGGTCCAGACGAGTGAGGAATGATACCCACCCACCAACGGCAGGATGGCAAAGGGACCTGCGGGAAGGAAACGTTCGTGCGCAATGCCACGATGATGCTTCTCATGGCGCACCGTCAGTACAATACCGGTCTGATGATAGGGAAGGCCCTGCGCAACAGGTATGCCGGCCATATCCCGGATCCGGCTGTTGCGCCCGTCGGCCGCCACCAGCAGCGATGTCCGGATAACGCGGCCATCATCCAGCTTGACCAGAACGGTGTCTATGCTCCGGCTGGTTTCCACAACACGGGCTGGAGCAGCCAGTGTTGCCAGCTTCAGCTCTTTCAGGCGGGCCAGAACAGCCTGACGGATGACCGTGTTCCCGGCCATATAGCCCATGGGGCTTCCGATCTCGCGGTGATCATAGTGCAGGTGCAAGGGGCTGTTGCTGTCCGTGACCCTGATATCCAGTATGGGCTGTACGGACTCACGCATGTGCTTCCAGATACCAACGGCGTCCAGAACCTTCTGGCAAGCCAGTGCAATGGCAGAGCAGCGACCATCCTGTGTGGGGGCTGTCAGCGTGGCGGGTTGCTCCGTATCCACACACAGGACCGGTATGCCATGTGTAGCCAGTGCGCACGCCAGCGTTCCACCAACCAGTCCTCCCCCGACCACAACAACGTCTGCTTTCAGGGTGGTATCGGAAAGGACAGTTGTGTTCATGGGGACTCTCCGCCGGGCAGGGTATTCTTGGTGCGGACTCTGTCGGCAACCGGCTGTGTTGTCCAGAGAAACCAGTTGCCCTCCGGCCCTGTGGACAGGACGCCTCTATCCTGCTTCATCATGTGGGGGAGGAAGAAGAACCTCGCGCTTTCCGACGTGATTGGCCCGCGACACCATGCCTTCCTTTTCCATTTGTTCAATGATGCGGGCGGCGCGGTTGTAACCGATCTGCAGGTGGCGCTGGATGAAGCTGGTCGATGCCTTCCGTTCCCGTGCGACCAGGGCAACCGCCTGGTCAAACAGTCCACCCGGGCTGTCACTTCCCGCATCCAGTCCCTCCGTTCCCGGAAGGGCCTGCGTTTCCGTTGTGTCCTCAAGGATGGCACCCACATAATCGGGCGCACCCTGGGCACGCAGGAACGTGGCGACCTCTTCCACCTCGGCATCCGATACAAAGGGCCCATGCACACGGGTGATCCGTCCGCCTGCTGCCATGTACAGCATATCACCCTGCCCCAGAAGCTGTTCAGCACCCTGCTCACCCAAAATAGTACGGCTGTCGATCTTGCTGGTGACCTGGAATGAAATGCGGGTCGGGAAGTTGGCCTTGATGGTACCGGTGATCACATCGACGCTGGGGCGCTGAGTAGCCATGATCAGATGGATCCCTGCCGCTCTGGCCATCTGTGCAAGGCGCTGGATGGCTGATTCCACATCCTTTCCGGCAACCAGCATCAGGTCGGCCATTTCGTCGACAATCACCACGATGTAGGGAAGGGGCGTGGTGTCCAGCTGCTGTTCTTCGAAAACAGGCTTGCCGGTCTCGGGGTCAAAGCCGGTCTGCACTGTTCGTGTCAGAGGCTCGCCACGGGTGCTGGCCTCGCGCAGTTTCTGGTTATAGCCCCCGATATTGCGGACACCCATCTGGCTCATGGCGCGGTAGCGGGTTTCCATCTCCCGCACGGCCCATTTCAGGGCAACCACGGCTTTTCCCGGGTCGGTTACAACCGGGGACAGAAGATGTGGAATACCATCATAGACAGACAGCTCCAGCATCTTGGGATCTATCATGATAAAGCGCACCTGGTCCGGGGTCATCCGGAACAGCAGGGAGCAGATCATGGTGTTGACAGCCACTGACTTTCCGGACCCCGTTGTGCCTGCGATCAACAGGTGTGGCATCCGGGACAGGTCAACCTGCACCGGGCTTCCGCCGATATCGCGGCCCAGCGCCAGGATCAGACCCTCTGGATGTTCATTGAAGCTGTCATCGGACAGAAGGGCCCGGAAGCTGACCATTTCACGTGTACTGTTTGGTAGCTCGATCCCGATTGTGGACTGCCCCGGTACAACGGCGATGCGCACACTCAATGCACTCATCGACCGGGCGATGTCGTCTGCCAGACTGATCACCCGGCTTGTCTTGGTTCCCGGTGCGGGATCAAGGGCATACAGGGTGACAACCGGGCCGGGTCGAATTTCCACAATCCGCCCGTTGACACCAAAGTCCTGCAGCACACTTTCCAGAAGACGTGCGTTGGTGGACAGGAGGCGGTCATCCTGAAGGGCGCCTTGCAAGGCAACAGGCAGGGATAGGAGATCTAGGGGCGGGATCTGGAAGCCCTGGTGCCGTGCAGGAGCCAAGTCATGGACAGATTGGGGAGTGGGGGCCTGTGCATGAGCGCGTGATGCGTTTTTGTGTGTTGTCGGAGGCACAATGGTGATCGTATCTCCCTCGTACTCCGTTGTTTGTTCCAATGGCACCACAGGATCCGGAGCGTGTGATGGTCCCGGAACAGGCTCCATCCTGGGTTCTGTTCTTGTGTACGGATCGGGCCCCCGGCGCTGGGCGGATCCTTCGTTCAAGCTGGAAGAGGGGGAATGCCACGCAAGGTTTTCATTGTTTGTATCTTCATACTCGGTACCCTTGGCAGGGAACGGGCGCCAACTGACAACAGCTTGTATGGCTCGACCCGTTTGACGGCCGGCGGTGGACAGGGCTTTTGCCAGAGCCCGAAATTCCCGCCAGCGCAGCATGGAGGTCCACAGGATCAGGGCTGTACCGGCCAAGCCGCACAACAGGACCACAACCCACATCAGGGAGACAGATCCTATACCGGTCATCAGGCTCTGATGTGCGCCTTCCAGTAACAGTGATCCAGTCAGGCCCCCAGTTCCGGTTGGAGCTGTCCATGAAACAGGCCGAGGCAGCCAGGCGGGAACAATGCTGATCATCATTGATCCTGGTATGCACAGGACCAAGCGTAGCCAGCCCCATGTAATACGCCCGGCCAGAATCAGGCGGATGCCCCAGGCAGACAGCATCAGTACTGGTAGGGCAGAGGCCATGCCCAACCCCTGTATCATGGCATCGGCAAACAATGCACCGGGTTTCCCCAATGCGTTGTTGACCAGGTGAGGTCCGGCTGTGTTCAGGGATGGATCCGTTGGTACATAGGTAGCCAAGGCTGTTCCAAGGGCAAAGGACCCAGCAAGCAGAATCAGGCCACCAAGACGACGCCCGATCAGGGCCAGAGCGTGTCTGGCTCCGGAGGACAGGAGGCTGTTGTTGTCTGCTTGGGCGCGGGCCATGAGGGAAGGGTTCCTTGTACAGCAGGGCAAAAATTACAGAACGGGGACAGGGCGTTTCTGTCTTTCGATGATCACGAATCCAGGCAACCAGGCACCCGTATTGCCGCAGATAGCGGCGTCGCATGTTACTCTCTTCCAGTCGTGGAGGGGAAGCACACCGACGCATGTTTCCTGCCATAGGGACGGTATGGATGGCAAGGCAATCGCCGCAGTCAGCCTATACGGAACGTGCTCCGTCTTGCTGTCCGTGTCCGGGCTGACTGCGATATTGGTGCCTGCTGTGCTGTCATCAGGACCGTCGGTCGCCGGCTGCTCCCTGTGTTCCGCCCCATGATCCCGTGCTGTCACTGTTACCATCGGCTTCCTGTGCAGCAATTCGTGCGAATGTTTTCAGGCGTGATGCTATACGGCGGTTTATGCTGCCCGGTGTCCATTGGCCGGTCGTGCTGTCCTGTTCCCCGGCAGGGAGTCCGGTAAGAAGGGCAATGCCGTCATCGACATGTGTGATCGGCCACACGTGGAACATCTGCCGGCGGCAGGCATCAACAACATCTTCACGCAGCATCAGATTGATGATGTTGGTTTGCGGGATAATGACGCCCTGTCGTCCTGTCAGGCTGCGGGCCTCGCAGAGGTCAAAGAAACCCTCGATCTTTTCATTGATGCCGCCAACGGCCTGAACAGCGCCGAACTGGTCAACCGATCCGGTCACCGCTTTACCCTGGTCAACAGGCGTATCGGCCAGAGCGGACAAAAGCGCATACAGTTCGGTGGAGGAAGCAGAATCTCCGTCGATCATGCCATAGGATTGCTCAAAAGTAATGCTGGCCGAGAACAGGATCGGCCCGTCATTCCCGAACCGGCTGCGCAGGAACGAGGACAGGATCAGCATGCCCTTTGAGTGGGTTGGTCCTCCCAGGTCAACTTCCCGTTCGATATCATCAAAATCACCGCGCCCCACCCGAACCCTGGCTGTGATACGTGATGGCTTGCCGAATTCTTCCGTTCCGATGCCGATAATAGCAAGTCCGTTGACTTGCCCGACTGCCGATCCATCGGTCTGGATGGTAATGGTGTTGCGGGTAATATCTTCCTGCATGGCAACAGGAATACGGTCTGATCGCCGGCGCTGTGCCTGTATAGCCTTCTTGACGTGCTTGGCTTGTACGGTTTTGCATGCTTCCTGCCCGGCAACCCATGCCGCCTCACGCAGCAAGTCGGTCAGCGCCCCCACGCTGGCGGTCAGCTTCCCGGCATCTTCTGCCAGACGGCTTCCATGCTCGATGATGCAGGCTACCGCTTCGGCTTCCAGGGGAGGAAGGTTTTTGCGTTGTCCTATCTCTGCCAGAAGGAGGGACATGCCGCGTATGGTGCGTGGTTCGCGGGGGAAGACGGTGTCAAAGTCGGCAACAACCTTGAACAGCTCACGAAAATCAGGATCGCTTTCTGCCAGCAGGTAATAAAGGGCTGGTTCTCCCAGAAGAACCACCTTCAGGTTCAGGGGAATGGGTTCGGGTTCCATGCTCTGCGTTGACATGATGCCCCATGATGTTCCGGGGGCTTCGATCCGGATTTCCCGGTTGCGCAGGGATCGTTTCAGATCTTCCCAGGCAAAGGGATTGGCCATCAGCTTCCGTGCTTCCATGACCAGGAAACCACCGTTGGCCCGGTGCAGGGCGCCGGGGCGCAGCAGGTGGAAATCGGTGCTCAGGGTTCCGAGATGTTGGCGGTATTCAATACGGCCCACCAGGCCGGGCTGTGTCGGGTGATCCTCGATGATCAGCGGAGCCCCGGCGGCATCCCCGTGGTCAATCAGGACGTTGACATGATAGCGCCGGAAACGGAGATCATCACCGGCCTTGCGGATCATGGCGGGTACGTTCTCGTCGTCATCCTCGTCACCGTCCGGGAGGAACAGGACGCTGTTCTCAAGAATATCGGCCCGCACGGCATCAAGATATTCCATGGCTTCACGGCAGTCATCGCCGGAAAACGCGCCCCGGATGGAAGCCATTTCACGGTCCAGGACAGATCCGGTCAGTTCGTGGTCCAGGATGCGGCCTTGCTCGCGTTTTTCGCGTTCCCACTGTGGGATCCGTCGCACGGTTTCTTCCAGGGCATCCTGCAGGCGGCTGATTGTTTCCTTCAGGGCTTTCTGCTCGTCCTCGGGCAGATGGCTGAAGTCATCCGGTCCCAGTGCCTCTCCGTTTCGCTCCGGTGCCAGGGTCAGGCCCATCGGTGTGCGAACCAGGGCAATGCCATCGGCCTCTGCTGCCCGACGGTGTTCGTCCAGGGCTGTTTCACGGCGCTGGCGGAAATCCTCTTCGATGTTGCGCTGGCGGCTGTGATATTCCTCGGTTTCAAAGGCTGCGGGAAGGGCGTGACGCAGTTCTTCCACAAGGGCCGCCATGGCTTTTGCAAATGCCCTGGCCCGACCTGCCGGCAGGCCCAGTGCCTTTGGTCTGTAATTGTCTTCAAAATTATACACATAACACCAGTCCCGTGCGGGTGATCTTGATGCTGCGGCTTCCCCTACAAATCGCCGGATAAGGCTTGCTTTTCCTGTACCTTCCGGACCCATACAGAACAAATTATAGCCTAGGGCAGACATGCTGATTGCAAAGTGTACTGCCTCAACGGCACGCGATTGGCCAACAGGGTGGAGGGTTTCTTCATGGCTGGGGGGAAGGTCGGATGAAATCGCAAAGGGGATTTCTGCCGGGTGTACTGTACGGCGCAGTATCTCTGGATCAAGAGATGTGACGGGGGTCCTGGCAGGCGGCATCATGGCATCCCTTGAGAGGAGCAGGCAGACGGATCAGGGTGTTGACTTGACCCGCCCCATGTCATCGTTGAACAATCCAGGACAGAAACCCGCTGTGCAAACGGTGACATGGGGCACCAAGTTTCCAGGATCTTTGCCGGTTGTGCATCAGTATTCCGGTCCGGGACGACGGCAGAGAAATATAAGGCTGTGCTTCTTTGTTCCTGTACGGACAGGCGGATCCTTGTAGCATGCCGTGGTTCGTGTGTTTCTTGGGCTATTGCAATTCTGCCCTGGTGATGCCGGGTTCGGCAGGGCAGGCGAAGAGAGGGAAGAAAAATGGTCGTTCCCCTGACAACGAGCCGCAGGGCTGAACTGGGGCAGCAGCTTCCGCTGTGGAGCATGGTGCCCGGTCGCGATGCCCTGTTCCGCAGTCTTGTGTTCTCCGACTTTAGTCAGGCGTTTGGTTTCATGAGCCGGGTTGCTCTGGCTGCCGAGGCGATAAACCATCATCCTGAGTGGTTCAACGTCTGGAACCGTGTCGAGATAACCCTGTCCACCCATGATGCTGGTGGGTTGAGCGAGCGTGATGTCGATCTTGCTCTCCGGATTGACCAGCTGGCGTTGGAAGCCGGGGTTCGTTCCGGTATCTGAACATCTTTCAATGTGGGCGCGCCTTGCGCAGGAGATCCATGGCCGCATTGAGTTGGCTCATCCGGCTATGACTTCCGTACGGGTTGTCCGGGTGGTGGACCGTGGCCAGCATACGGAAACGCAGCCTGATCATGCGGGCGTCAGGGTCAGAGTAGGGAGGGAAACCCAGAACGTGCAGGGCTTCGGCCCGTGATGTGATGCCCCCGGGAATAGGGTCGAAGGCGAGGACGCTGACCGTTGCACGAAGTTGCTCCAGCTCGTCGTGAAGCTCGCGCCTTTCAGCATCGTAATCGCGCGACTCTTCGTTATGCAGGGTGCTGATGGATGGCGCCGGTTCGGGAGGTGGCACGGGGGGAGGAGGAGGTGACGGAGCTTCCTCTTCCGTCGGTCCCAATTTCAGCTGTAACGCTCCATAGTCCAAGGCAAGCGCCAGGTTGAGGGCCTTGCGTATAAAAGGGATCTCCAGCCCCGATGGGAGGCGAACCTGCAAACGTGGCTTGCGCCGCCAGGGGCGGCCTTCGGCCCTTCCGGACTTCAGCACTACCGTTTCACGGTCATCCCGGACAGGTTCCCCCGGGTCTGCAAAGGATTCAATAACGTGTTCAGGAACGACCAGCATGACGGACCGGGCCACGTCGGCGGCATTGACGCGTCGTCTGTGGGCCAGGGCAAGAATGGAATCCCGGAAGTCCGATGGACAGGACAGGGTGTAGGACTGCTTGATCTCAGGCATGGGTTAATCCTGGTGCGCTCGGATGGCCCCGCCGGGCCGCATACATGGGAATAGCAAGGAGGCAACGTCCCGGGTCAGCAATCACAGAAACCTCTGTCCTGCTGTATGCAATCTGCCCTTGTAGTCAAGGCTGCGCAAGAAATGTATTGAACCGTGCGGCCATGTGTAGCCGGCAGGTCAACAATGCCGGTCATAGGGTGTGGTTTGGAGGTTTGTCTCTGGTGATGGTTCAGGCGTGCGGCCGACAGAGCGTGCATACCCCGGATTCGGCGAGGGCAACCCCTGTCACCGTCACTACGTATGAATTCAGGGATATGTTTCCGGAACTGGCAGGAGGAAGATGGTGCCGCAGAAGGGACTTGAACCCCCGACCCACGCATTACGAATGCGTTGCTCTACCAGCTGAGCTACTGCGGCATACGCTCCATGCTTCCTGTTTCGGGGCGGATGGGCTATCCCATACATCCCAGGATGCGATTTTGACCCGAAGCATCGCCAAGGCGCGCACAATAGTGCCGCCATTCCGGTTTTGCAAGGGGCTGGTTGTGGAGATTTTCCGAAAGGACGCGCTGTGGCTGCCCGTTATATCATGCTGGACCGTGATGGAACGTTGAATGTTGACGTTCATTACCTGTCCGATCCGGATGATCTCTGTCTGGAACAGCACGCTGTGGCCGGACTAAAGGCTCTTGCCGGGGCTGGTTTTCGCTTTGTTGTGCTGACCAACCAGTCCGGCATTGCCCGCGGGTTGCTTACCCCGGCCCTCTTGTCTGATATCCATGCCCGTCTTGATGCAATCCTTGCCCTGGAGAACATTGTGATTGATGGGTATTTCTTTTGTCCTCACGGTCCGTCAGATGGATGCACGTGCCGGAAGCCTATGCCTGGCCTGGTGCTGGAGGCTTCCCGCACGTTGGGATTTGATCCGTCTGCGTCATGGATGATTGGCGACAAGGCGGCCGATATTGGCCTTGGTCAGGCTGTCGGGGCCGGAACAGTTCTGGTCCGTACTGGCAAGGGAACTGTGACGGAGGCAGAACAATCCTGTCGGCCTGACTTGGTGGCAGATCATTTGCTTGACGCAGCCCGCCTGATTCTGGCCCGCGAGTCGTCATGATCCCGGGGCCGGGTCAGGATGCACCTTCCAAGGCACGGAGGGTACGAGTATTGCCGCTTTCCCGGGCCATGTCCAAGGCATCACGGCCGGTGTAGTCTGTCATGCCTGTATCGACCCCTCTTGTCAGGAGAAACTCGACAACGGGGGCGTTCCCACGGCGTGCAGCCCGCATCAATGCACTCATCCCCTGGCGATTTTGCAGGTCAGGGTTAGCGCCGGCATCAAGCAGTTTCTTGGCAAGGGTCAGGTTGCCTTGGTCTGCGGCCCACATCAGGGCTGTGTTGCCAAAGGAGTCGGTCGCATTGATCCGGGCCTTGTGCGTGAGGAGAAGGTCGACCGCAGCATCCAGATCCCGACGCGTTGCCAGCACGATCAGAGGCTCCCTGTTGCGGCTCAGGGTATCCGGGCTGGTTCCTCCAAGAAACATCCGCTTCATCTCGGGCCAGTTTCTGGACACCATGACGCCAATAATGGGCGCTTCCAGTGGCAGGTCTATGTCGGCTATCTGAAGAGGGAGGGCACTCTCGTTCCGTAAAGATCCTGGGAATTCATTCTCTTGGGGCCCCCATGCTCCCGGATCAGGCGGCAGGCCCTGTGGTGGCCAAGAGGGTGTGTAGCCAGAGAGGGGACGCGTGTCGTCTATCTGGCTCTCCTTTTTCAGTTGTTCCCGATAGTCCCGTTCCCGTTCAACGTATTCTTGATATTCTTTCTGGAATTCCTGTTCCCGTTGTTGTTCCTTTTCTCTGATCGCTCTCTCAAACATGCTTTCCCGAGGTATGCTAGGGCTTGGGGTGTAGCTTTCTGTTCCCGTGGTGCCAAGTCGCAACCCGTTGCTCCTAGGATCGGTTGTCCGTAGCCAGCGATCTTCCTCCTGTCGCTCGTGCCATTTTTGAATCGCTTTCTCGCTTGCCGACCGTTCAGCATGAACAGGCGCAGTTAGCAGGCAGAGCATCAGGGCCATGGTAAGCACAGCGTGTATTCCGGTCATGACAGGACGACGAAACATGTTTCGGGGACTCTCCACAGAAGTGGTTCTTGCAGGCTCCGGGCATGCATCCTGTACAAGGTTTTGTCAAGGAATGTGGCGATTTCTTGGGGGTTGATGCCGGATACAGGCTGTGCGACACAACACCCTGTGTTGCCGTGACGATGACAGCAAGTCGGGGTTGGAGGTGGTTGTGAGCGGACCTGATATCCTGTCTGTCCTGTACGGTGGTGTTGCGCATTGTTCGGCCGTGATTTCCGGTCATGCTGGCCTTATGGGCGGGTTGTTCATGGCAGGGTTGGGGGGTGGCCTGACCCATTGCGTTGGCATGTGCGGGCCTTTTGTCCTGTCACAGGTTGCTTCAGGCCTGGAGCAGATCCCTGCATCGCAGATGCGCGAATGGCACCGTCTGACTGGTGCAGCGCTGTTGCCCTATCATCTGGGGCGGGCGACCACCTATACGGCATTGGGTGCGGCCGGTTCCGGTCTGGCTGGCTATGTGGTTCCGGCTTCTGTTCCGGGTTGGGTGTCTGCTGCTCTTCTGATGGTGGCAGGCTTTCTGTTCCTTGGGCAGGCCTTGCCCCGGATGCGTGTGTCTCTGGTGCCGGCTTCTTCGGGTGCTCTGGTCGTGGGGTCTTTGTCCGGTATTCTGGACCATCTGTTTATGGCGCCGAAGGGGTTGCGGGGTTATGCCTTGGGGGTTGTTCTTGGATTTATGCCGTGTGGCCTGCTGTATGCAGCTTTGGCTGCGGTATTGTCCACAGCAGACCCCATCGCAGGTGCTGCTGGCATGTTTCTATTTGCCATGGGAACGGTTCCGGGCCTTTTCATGACAGGTCTGGCCGGATATTGCGCGGGCATGCGCTGGAAGCAGCTTGTGCGGATCTGGGCTCCTGTCTTGATGATCCTGAATGCCGTTGTGCTGTTCTGGCTGGCCTTTCGCTCTCTTTCCGGCGAGGGTATTCAGCTTCCTTTTTAAGGTTGATTTTGCGTGTTTTGTGGGAAGTGGGCAATGCGTATATTGAAGGGTGTTCGTTATGCGGCTGTTGTCCTGATCGCTGTTGTATTGGCTTTGGTCGGGCGGTTTACGCTGTTGCAGCCAGAGACTTCTCCACCATCTCCCGGCGGGCCTTTTACCCTGGTTGACGGACAGGGGAAGACTGTAACGGATCAGGATTTTCAAGGCCGGTGGATGTTGGTATATTTCGGCTATACCTATTGCCCGGATGTATGCCCGACAGGGCTGCAGACTATAAGCCAGGCGTTGCGGCTTTTGCCGTCTGCAAAGGCTGAAAAGGTCCAGCCCCTGTTTATCAGTATTGATCCGCAGCGCGACACGCCCGAGGCGGTGGGGGCCTATGTTCAGGCATTTGACCCTTCCATGATCGGGCTGACAGGAACAGAAGAGCAGGTTGCTGCTGCTGCCAAAGCTTATAGGGTTTATTATCGGAAGGCCCCGGAATCCGGTCGGGCTGCGGATGATTATCTGGTTGATCACTCGGCCATGACCTGGCTTATGGGGCCGGATGGGCGCTATGTGACGTGGTTCGCGCATGGTCTGTCGGCAGAGGAGATGGCAGCCGGCCTTGCCCGTCTTCTCTGACAGGACAAGGCGTGCCCTGCGATGTGTCTGTATGGACGAGAGGCCTATAATCCCGGTTCCCGCCCTTCTTTTCTTTCGGGCAGGTGTCTGTTCTTGTGGGATGGGCCTTGCTGAACCGGCCGTGACGGGCTGAATGTGGTGCATACAGCCATTTTTTTTGTTTTACCCTCTTGTTCCGGTGCTTTTGTATGCTTGCATCCGGGGCCCAAGTGGCCAACATTGGGTGGTCCACGCAGTTTTACCGGGCGGCCTGCGGGTCAGGCGTTGTGCCCGGGATTGTACTGCAGGATCGTGTCCCGTCTGAATCTGGATTCTCTTTGTTCAGGGACGGGGCGGGGTTGCCGGCTTCGACAGAGGGTGTTTGCAACATGCCACTCTACCAGATTCATGAAATGCAGCATGCCGCCCTGGCTCCGATGCGTATGGTGGCGCAAGCCGTGCATGTGCTGTTCTCCAACCCGCTCTTGCCCTTTTCCTATACGCATGCTGCAAAATCCCTGGTCGCCGGGGCGGATCTTTTTGAACGGATGACCCGTCAGTACCTGAAGCCCGAGTTTGGCTTGCTGACAACGCATACCGACTGTGCCGGCACGGTGGCCGTGCATGAGGAAGTTGTCATGCGCCTGCCGTTCTGTGACTTGCTGCATTTTGCCCGTGATTGTGCACGGAAAGACGATCCCAAGGTTCTGATTATCGCGCCGATGTCCGGTCACTATGCCACCTTGCTGCGTGGCACGGTGGAAGCCATGTTACCCGATCACGATATTTACATTACGGACTGGATCAATGCCCGTGATATCCCCCTGTCCGAGGGGCCGTTTACCTTAAGTGACTACGTTAGTTATCTGCGACGTTTTCTGGCCTATCTTGGGCCAGGGGTTCATACCATGGGGGTTTGCCAGCCCAGTGTGCCCATGCTGGCCGTTGTGTCGCTGATGGCCGAGGACAACGATCCCAATCGTCCCCTTTCCATGGTGATGATGGGGGGCCCTATTGATACGCGGTGTAACCCGACAGAAGTGAACCAGTTTGCCTTAACCCGCGAGATCAGCTGGTTCGAGACAAAGGTTGTTCACGCCGTTCCTGCTGGTTATCCTGGTCGGGGTCGTTTGGTTTATCCGGGCTTCCTCCAGCTTTCGGGTTTCCTGTCCATGAATCTGGAGCGTCATGCGGACGCCCATGCGACCTATTTTGGTCACTTGATCCGTGGTGACGGGGATTCTGCGGAAAAGCACCGCGAGTTTTATGATGAATACCTGTCCGTCATGGATCTGCCGGCGGAGTTTTATCTGGAGACTATCCGCGAGGTTTTCCAGAAGCATTCCCTGCCACAGGGGCAGATGATTATTGCCGGGCGTCCGGTACGGCCCGAGGCGATTACCGATGTAGCGCTGATGACGGTTGAGGGTGAGAAGGACGATATCACCGGTGCCGGCCAGACCAAGGCTGCCCACGATCTGTGCTGTAATATTCCGGAACGCTTGCACCTTCATCATTATGCTCTCAAAGTGGGGCATTACGGTATTTTCAACGGGCGCCGCTGGCGCGAGGAAATTTTGCCCCATGTCCGAGAGTTTTTCCGTTTCGCAGAGAAAGAGCAGACACGCCGCCGTGTCCTGTGATGCGGTATCCCCTGTTGTTGGGTCTAAGCCATTCTGGAAGAGCAAGTCACCAGAGAAGATGACCCGCGAGGAGTGGGAGTCCCTGTGTGACGGTTGCGGCAAATGTTGCTTGCACAAGCTGCAAGATGAAGATGACACTGACGGAACGCCCGGGGCTATTCATAACACTAACGTGGCGTGCCACCTTCTTGATCCGGGGTCGTGCCGGTGTTCAAATTACGAGCGACGCTTTGACTTTGTGCCGGATTGCGTTCAGCTGTTTCCCCAGTTCATCAGCCGCCATACCTGGTTGCCACGCACCTGTGCCTATCGCCTGATACACGAAGGGAAAGATCTCCCTTGGTGGCATCCACTGGTATCGGGTGATCCCAACAGTGTGCACGAAGCCGGCGTTAGTGTTCGTGGTCGTGTGGTGTCGGAGCGGCGGGCGGGTCCCCTGGAGCATCATATCGTTGACTGGCCGGATCTGTAGGGCATGGGGCATGTGTCTTTGAAGGGGCATGCTTCAGCCCTGCAATGTCCGGAGGTTTTTGTTGATGTGGACGGGGACAAGCTGGCTGTTCGTTTCCGCCCTTTGGTTCGGGCGGTCAATCTGACCCTGCGTCTTGAGCCGGATCATTCCACTGTTGTGGTAACACATCCCCCGCGGATCTCCCGTCGCCAGCTTATGGGCTTTGTTTCGGATCATGTGAGCTGGATCCGGCAGAGATTGCGCTGTGTTTCCCCCTCTATCCCCTTTACGGATGGGCAGGTCATTCCGGTACTGGGAATTCCCCGGACCCTGTGTATACGCCCTGAAGGACGGCGGGGCATTGTTCTGGAGGAAGGACGGATCATTGTGACTGGTCCTGTTGTGTCGCCTGCCAACCGCCTTCGGGACTGGTTGCGCCAGTATGCCCTTCGGGAGGTCCGGTCGCGTGCCTGTGTCATGGCCGAGCGTGTGGGCCAGCGCGTGCGGTCGGTGACTGTACGTGATACCCGTACACGCTGGGGAAGTTGCTCGGTTACGGGGGATCTGTCTTTTTCATGGCGCCTGATCCTGGCACCAGACAAGGTGCTGACCTACGTTGTTGCGCACGAGGTTGCGCATCTGGTGGAAATGAATCATTCCCGGCAGTTCTGGTCAGTGGTGGATAGTTTGGTTGGCCCCTGCCGTGCCGAACGCGACTGGCTGCGCCGCAACGGCTCCAGCCTTCTCCGGTATGGATCGTGACGAGGGCTTTGTGTCCCGCTGTCTGTGCCTCTGGACAAAGCCATGTGCACAGCCCCTCTGCCTCGTATCGAGGTCCCTGCTGGGATGGGCTGCAAAAATTCGTACTATTTTCTTTGAAAATGGAGCGGGCGAAGGGATTCGAACCCTCGACCCCAACCTTGGCAAGGTTGTGCTCTACCCCTGAGCTACGCCCGCTCGGCGGACAGGATGTTCTCCTGTCGGGTGGAGGCGCTATATAGCGGGTTCACTGTTGCTTGTGCAAGAACTTTTTGGGCTGATAATCATTTTTTCTTCCGGGAATCAGGCAACAGGTATGGTTGTGCCCTTGTCAGCCGGATCACTTCGGTCCATCTATACGATGGGTTCACGTTGACAGCAGGATTTTATCAGCCATGGCGATTATTTTTGACGGACAGGATCAGCGTCATACCGCAGCCCGGACTACCTCCGGTGAAGCAGGTTCTCTTGTCAAGGATACCGATGCTGCCCGTTTTGTCGCCGATGTTATTGATGCTTCGTTCCATGCCCCGGTCCTTGTTGACTTCTGGGCTCCGTGGTGTGAGCCGTGCAAGACATTGGGGCCGTTGCTGGAGAAGCTTGTTCATCAGGCAAAGGGTGCCGTGCGTATGGTCAAGGTCAATATTGACCAGAACCGTGCGTTGGCTGCGCAGTTCCGGATTCAGTCTGTTCCTGCTGTTTATGCCTTTCGTGATGGCCGTCCTGTGGATGGTTTTGTCGGGGCTTTACCGGAAAGCCAGATCAAGGCTTTTATCAAGCGTCTTTCCGGAGCCGAGAACCCGCTGGAGATGGCTCTGGAGGAGGCAAAATCACTGGCTGAGGCTGGGGATGTTGAGTCCGCATTGGCCCTTTATCAACAAATTTTGGCACAGGATCCATCTTGTTCTGCCGCTGCGGCTGGTATTGTGACTGGTTGTCTGGCACTGGGGAGTGTTATGGAAGCGCGTGCCTTCCTTGAGCAGGTTCCGGATTCAATGCTGTCATCTCCGGATATGCGTGCTGCGCAGACACGCTTGGAGTTGGCTGAGGAGGCCTGTCGTGGCGAGGGCGCGGTGCATGACCTGGAGTCCCGCGTTGCAGCAAGCCCCGGGGATCACCAGGCCCGTTATGATCTCGCCATGGCCTATGTCGCTGCGGATCGGAGGCAGGACGCGGCGAACGCCTTGCTGGATATTATCCGCATGGACCGGAGCTGGAATGATGAACAGGCCCGGCACCAGCTCCTCAAGCTGTTCGAGGCATTTGGCCATGCTGACCCGGTGACTGTTCAGGCCCGTCGGCAGTTGTCATCCCTTTTGTTTTCCTGACCTCAAGTACTTTGCAGGACGGAGTTTTCTTCATGACGGAAAAGATCCAGAGTCATCATACGGTTGACCCAAAGCTTCTGGAGATACTGGTCTGCCCCCTGTCCAGGGGGCCCCTGCGCTATGATTCTGATGCCCAGGAGCTTATATCCGACAAGGCGGGACTGGCCTATCCCATACGGGACGGCATTCCCATCATGCTGGTTGACGAAGCCCGGTCGCTGGATGGTGACGGGCCCTGACAGGGCTGATTGTTGCGGATAGTCCTGTTACGAGGAGAGCCAGTCCGGCATGGATTCAAGGGCTGTCATGTCCTGCAAGGTTGGTCGCCGCCGGGTGATGGCAAAGCGATCCCCCTTGACCAGAACCTCTGGCACCAAGGGGCGGGTGTTGTACTGGCTTGCCATGACCGCGCCATAGGCCCCCGCAGACAGGAATGCAATCCTGTCGCCAGCCTGCAGGGGGGGGAGCATGATGCTGCGGGCAAAAACATCCGAGCTTTCGCACACGGGGCCAACCACATCACAGGTTTGTCCTGCTGATCCTGCTTCCGGTTCGGCAAGCGGTATGATGGTGTGGCTTGCATCGTACATGGCTGGCCGTATCAGATCATTCATGCCGGCATCCAGGATGACAAAGGTTCGGGTCTGGCTGTTTTTGACATACACGACCCGGGATACCAGAATGCCGGCATTGCCGGCAATCAGCCGTCCTGGCTCCAGAAGAAGGGTACATCCGGTTTCCGAGACGGTATCCCGCACCATGGAGGCATAATCAGCTGGCAGCGGAGGTGCCGTGTCAGCATCCTTGTAGGGGATTCCCAGTCCTCCTCCAAGATCTAGGCGGCTGACATCCACTCCTTCGGCACGAAGGGTCCGGGTCAGCGCAACAATCCTGGAAAACGCGGCCCGGAAGGGGGCAAGGTCTGTGATCTGGCTGCCGATATGGACCGCCAGCCCCTTGAAATCAACACCGGGCAGCGATGCGGCATGATGGCAGACCTGTGTTGCCATGTTCCATTCAATGCCGAATTTATTCTCCCGGTTTCCGGTTGTGATCTTCTCGTGACCGCCAGCTCCGATATCAGGGTTGACCCGTACGGCGACAGGGGCCCGTATACCAAGGTGTCGGGCGACAGTATCGAGAGCTCCAAGCTCTGGCAGGGATTCAACGTTGATCTGATAGACCCCGGTCTTCAGCGCCAGTTCCAGCTCTGATTCCGTTTTACCAACCCCGGAGAATACAATCCGTTCTGCCGGTATTCCGGCCTGCAGGGCCAGCTGGAGTTCACCCCCGGACACCACATCAGCGCCGCAGCCCTGTTGTGCCAGTGTCCGCAGGACAGCCAAGCTGGAGTTGGCCTTGGCCGCAAAGTGGATGCGGGTATCCAGGCCACGAAAGGCTTCTGCAAAGATGCTGTAGTGTCGGACCAGGGTTTCCGTCGCGTAGATGTAGCACGGCGTTCCGACAGCCTCGATAATTCGGCTGACGGGGACATCTTCGGCGTGCAGTGTGCCGTTACGGTAAAGGAAATGGTGCATGGTCCCGTGCCGGTTTCTGTGTTGTCAGGGAATTATTCGCGTGGATAGCCGTGCTTGTAGGTTGATCCATCTGGATCCAGGGGGGCACCCCGTTTGCCGCACGCTGAAAGACTTGCCCCGGCTATGCCAAGGACAGCAAGAATCCAGCACAGGCGCAGAAGAGTATCGTAACGGCGTATCATCGATCAGTCCTCCGGCGGTAACATACAGGCCCTGTTCACGGGCTCTGTCGACACGTCTGGATACTATTGTTTCAATCGCTATGCCAGAGAGAGCGTGTGGACTGTTGCGTGTTTCTCTTTCTGGGCTGTACGGTATTCCAGCAATCAGCAGAAGCAGGCAGGGTGAGGACAGACAGGATGAACGTATCGTGGCTTTGGCGAGACCAACCGTATCGTAGCCTTGTGCATGGTATTGTATTCATGCTGACCTTGCTTCCATTACAGGCCATGGCCGAAGTGAAGGATATGGGCGTAGTTCCGGGCTGTTCACCTTTTCCGTCACGCAAGGACGGTCTGGTGACCGGTACCTTGATGGAAATGGTGCCGCCCTGCCGCCCCCCGGATTTCACGTTTTATGGATCGGATGGCCGGGCGCATACGCTGGATGATTTCCGGGGGCAGCCGGTTCTGCTGAACCTCTGGGCTACGTGGTGCACGCCCTGTGTGCGCGAAATGCCCTCTCTCCTGCATCTGGAGCAGACCAGAAGACAAGGTGGCATACGGGTGATTGCCCTGAACCAGGATATCAATGGTGAGCGCGCTGCCGCGCCATTTCTGGAAAAAAACGGATGGTCGGATCTTGTGTTATGGCTGGATCCAAAGAACCATGCTGCGAAAGCTTTGCAGGTACATGGTCTTCCCGTCAGTTTCCTCTTCAACCATCAGGGGCTGATGGTGGCCCGGCTGGCGGGAGAAGCGGACTGGTCTTCCGCAGCCATGGCGGAAACGCTGCAGCGTTTGGTCGAAGTTCCCGCTGTCGGGGAGGATGCAGCAACTGCCGGAGATGATCCCCCTATGCCTTCTCCCGAAGGCGGTTGACGGTGCGTGTCGTGGATTGTCCGGGTTCCAGGGTGGCCAGGAAAACCTCGCCGCCCGCGTCCAGAACAACCTTTGACCCGACAACCGTTTCGATGGTGTAGTCCGCGCCCTTGACCAGAACATCGGGCAACAGGGTTTCAATGATTTTCAGCGGTGTGTCTTCGTCAAAAATGACGACGGCATCCACCAGCTCCAGGGTAGCCAGAACAGCAGCACGAGCAGACTCGGCCTGTATGGGCCTGTCGTCCCCCTTCAGGCGTTTGACGGAGTCATCGCTGTTCATGCCGACGACCAATCGGTCACAGCGGGTTCGGGCCTGACGCAGAAGGGACAGGTGCCCCGGATGCAGAAGGTCAAAGCAACCATTGGTGAAGCCAACTCTCAACCCTGCCTGCTTCCAGCCCCGGACCAAGTCGGCAATGCGGGGAAGGTCAAGAATACGGGCCTCGGCATGCCCGATATCGCGGTGATGCAGGGCATCAACAAGCTCGGCCGCCGTTACTGCAGCTGTACCGGACTTCCCGACAACAATGCCGGCGGCAACATTGGCCAGGGCTGCAGCCTCAGGAAGTGACAGGCCGCAGGCCAAGGCTGCGGCAACTGTTGCGACCACCGTGTCCCCGGCCCCGGAGACATCATAAACTTCCCGCGTCTGTGCCGGCAGGTGCAGGACGGAGCCATTGGCATCAACCAAGGTCATGCCATCCTCGCTGCGGGTAGCAAGAATGTGGGGAATGGAACAGTGTCCGGCGAGGAAGCGGGCGGCTGCGACAATATCATTGTCGGTCCTTGTCGGCATGCCGGTGGCATCGGCCAGTTCGCGGCGGTTCGGTGTTACCACCGCTGCCCCGTGATAGATCGTGTAATCGCGGCCTTTCGGGTCAACAACAACAGGAATGCCAAGGGCTGCGGCTTTTTCCAGAATGGGTCTGATGACAGCCTCGGTAAGGACGCCCTTGCCGTAATCAGACAGGACAACGGCCCCGCAGTTCGGCAAGGCCGCCAGGCATCTGTCAACAAGGGTGCGGGCACAGGCCTCCCCGACGGGGTGAACGGTTTCCCTATCCACGCGCAGGAGCTGCTGCCCCACGGCGCTGTAGCGAATCTTGACCCCGGTTGTGCGACCATCTTCGACATGGAGGGATGAATCAACTCCGCGCAGGGCTGTAAGCTGAGAAGTGATGTCCCGTCCCGGCGCGTCATCGCCCAGGGCTGAAATAAAGCAGGTCCTGGCTCCCAGGCCGGACAGATTGCGAACTACATTGCCCGCCCCGCCCAGCATAACCGTTTCACCGGTCACGCGCAGGACAGGAATCGGTGCCTCGGGCGAGATGCGGTCAACGGCCCCGGCAATAAAGTGATCCAGCATGACGTCGCCGATGCACAGCACTGTTGCATTGGCCAGATCCGCCACCCGGGCGGCAAGACGGGCGTTTTGGGTACTCATGGTGCCGCACAGTATATCATGGTGCCGGTTTCGCCAAGTATCCCATGTGGTAACAGTACATGCGGAGGAAAAGATCATCCGTTGTACTGGAAACATGGTCGCCGGGCGGTTATGTATGGGACTGCCCGGATCACAGGAGAAGCCGGGTGCCATGCGGGGTCACCATACCGGACGACCCCGGAGAACCTTGTGGGAGACCCGATGCACCGGTTTGCCAACCCCAGTCGTTTCCTGCGCCTTGCCGATCGCATTGTACCGTGGGCGGCGGCTGTCTGCATCCTGTCCTTTGCTGCCGGGCTTGCAGCGGCCCTGTTTCTGTCCCCGGCGGACTACCAACAGGGGCAGAGTGTGCGCATTATGTATGTGCATGTGCCTGCGGCCTGGATGGGGCTGTTTGCCTATACTGTCATGGCTGTTTCCAGTGCTGTGGCGCTGATCTGGAAGCATCCGCTGGCCGACCTGACTGCACAGGCATCGGCACCGGTCGGGGCCTGCTTTACGTTCCTGTGTCTTGTAACCGGGGCCTTGTGGGGAAAGCCCATGTGGGGAACATGGTGGGTCTGGGATGCCCGCCTGACCAGCATGCTGGTGCTTTTGTTCCTGTACGCAGGCTATATGGCCTTGCAGGGGGCCTTTGACAACCCGGATCGAGCCTCGCGGGCTGCAGCGGTCCTGGCCCTTGTGGGTTTTGTCAATGTGCCGGTTATCAAGTTCAGTGTTGACTGGTGGAACACCCTTCATCAGCCCGCCAGCGTGACCCGTTTTGGCATGCCGGCCATTGATCCTTCGATGCTGGTTCCGCTTTTGCTGATGGCGCTTGCGTTCAAGGCATATTATGTCACGGTGCTTCTGGTCCGGATCAAGTCTGCCTTTGTCGAGGCCAGAATAAGAACCCTGAGGCTGGGGATATATCGCGCATGACCGGAAGCTGAGATCATGGAGCATTTCATCGATATGGGAGGATACGGGGTTTATGTGTGGCCTGCGTATGCCCTGACAGCCCTTGTGCTGCTGTCCCTCCTGGCATCAAGCCTGTACGGGTTGCGTCGGCGCCGCCGGATGCTGGAGCATTTGCGGCAGGCGTATGCCGGTCCTGATGCAGGACAAGGCGGAAAAGATGTGGGAGCCGGGTTGACAGAGCCGGGGTCGGCATGACACGCAAGCAACAGCGTCTGTATATGGTTGTGGCCGGCATGATGATGCTGGGCCTTGCAACGGCGCTGGGCCTTGCAGCGCTGCGTGACAACCTGGTTTTCTTCTATAGCCCCATGGATCTGCAGACCCGCGATACATCTGCTATACCTCGTTTCCGTCTGGGTGGCCTGGTTAAAGAAGGCAGCTTGGTTCGTGATGGGCAGCAGGTTCGCTTTGTTGTGACTGACGGCGTTGCCGATGTTGCTGTTCACTACAGGGGCATTCTGCCCGACCTGTTCCGGGAAGGGCAGGGTGTTGTGACCGAGGGGCGACTTGATCCCGGTGGAACCTTTGTTGCCAGTGAAGTTCTGGCCAAACACGACGAGACCTATATGCCGGCCGAGGTGGTGGAGTCCTTGAAGAGGTCAGGACACTGGACCGGTCAGCAGACGGGAGGCGACCCCGGACGTCCTTGATGGGCATGCCGGGAAGCGGAGGAAACAGCGGTGCCCGAATCGTTCAGTTTTGCCGAAGCAGGCCATATGGCTCTTGTCCTGGCCTTCTTTGTTGCCCTGGCCCAGTCTGTTGTTCCCCTGCTTGGGGCCAGCCGCCGGGATCCGGTTATGGCCTTGGCCGCCCGGCCGGGGGCTGTGGTCCTGTTTCTTCTGGTTGTCACGGCTTTTGGCTGTCTGCTGCAGGCATTCGTGGTGTCGGATTTCTCCGTAGCTCTGGTCGCCCGCAACAGTCACTCTGACAAGCCCTTGCTGTACCGCATATCCGGCACGTGGGGAAACCACGAGGGATCGCTGCTGCTGTGGATCCTGATTCTGTCGGTGTTCAGTCTGGCGGTTGCCGTGTCGGGGCGGGGATTGCCGTTGTTCTTCCGGGCCCGGGTTCTGGCCGTGCAGTCCATGATTTCATCGGGATTTCTGGCCTTTATCCTGTTTACGTCCAACCCGTTTGCCCGTCTTGATCCAGCCCCCCTGAACGGGCAGGGGCTAAACCCGTTGTTGCAGGATCCTGGCTTGGCATTTCATCCGCCGATGCTCTATCTGGGCTATGTCGGCTTCTCGATGGCATTTTCCTTTGCTGTCGCTGCCCTGATCGAAGGCCGGGTGGATGCAGCGTGGGCGCGCTGGGTGCGTCCGTGGACACTGGCGGCATGGGTTGCGCTGACTCTGGGGATTGGTCTGGGGTCGTGGTGGGCTTATTACGAACTGGGCTGGGGTGGCTGGTGGTTCTGGGATCCGGTAGAGAATGCCAGTCTGATGCCGTGGCTGCTGGGCACAGCCCTGGTTCACTCTGCCCTGGTTGTGGAGAAGCGCGATACCCTGAAAAGCTGGACGATCCTGCTGTCCATTCTGACCTTCGGGTCCAGTCTATTGGGGACTTTTCTGGTGCGTTCCGGTGTGCTGACCAGTGTGCATGCCTTTGCCTCCGACCCGCAGCGTGGTCTTTTTGTCCTGCTGCTTCTGGGGGGGGCAGTTGGCGGTGCCTTGGTCCTTTACACCCTACGTGCCCCGTCCCTGAAGGGGGGCGGTCTGTTTTCCCCCGTCTCGCGGGAGTCCGGGTTGTTGCTCAACAACCTGTTCATGAGCACGATTATGGGGACCGTGTTGGTCGGTACCCTTTACCCTCTGCTGGCGGATGCGCTGGATCTGGGAAAGGTGTCGGTGGGGGCGCCGTTCTTTAATGCAACGGTTCTGCCCTTGATGGTTCCGTTACTTCTGGCGATGGCTGTTGCCCCGCTGCTGTCGTGGAAACGGGCTGACCTGGGTGGTGTCCTGTCCCGTCTTCGTGTTGCTGCGGGGTTGGCTCTGGCCGGTGCCGGGATAACCTGGGTTTCTGGCGGGGGAAAAACCGATGACCTGCTGGCCGCCTTGGGGTTTGGCCTTGCCCTTTGGCTTGGACTGGGCACGTTGACAGAATGGGGGGAGCGGGTGCGCCTGTTCCGGGTTTCTGCCTCTGAAACTCTTCGCCGGATAGCGGGGTTGCCCGGATCGGCTTGGGGAATGACGCTGGCCCATCTTGGCATGGCCGTGCTGACCGCCGGGGTTACCGCATCGTCTGTTTACCGCAGCGAGGCCATACAGAATCAGGCGATCGGAGAGGCTGTTCATCTGGATAGCTGGTCATTTACCCTGAACGGGGTTGATGCTGTCACCGGGCCGAATTACGAGTCCCTAGCTGGTTCTTTTATCATTCGCAAGGGTGATGCTGCTATTGCGGAGACCAAGCCTGAGAAACGTCATTATCGCTCCCCTCCGATGCCGACAACAGAGGCCGGTATCCACACTACCGGCCTGACCGATCTCTATACCGTTCTGGGTGAACCGGTCCCTGGCCGACCGGGGGTATTTGTGACCCGTATCTATGTCGAGCCCTTGGTGCCCTGCCTGTGGTACGGTGCCCTGCTGATGGGACTGGGTGGATTGATTTCCCTGACGGACCGTCGTCTGCGGATCGGGGCTCCGGCACGTCGGGCCAAGGGTGTGGCCGAGGCAGGAAGCGCGGTGCGGGTTTAAGGGACAGGACAACACGGATGGTGCGCAAGGTTATTATTTTTGCCCCGACACTGCTTTTCGTGGCACTGGTTGGTTTGTTTGCCAGCCGTCTGAACAAAGACCCGTCGGCGCTACCCTCGGTGCTGCTGGATACACCGGTTGCGCCATTTTCACTGGACGCCCTTCCCGGGCGTGACCGTCCCTTGTCATCCGATGTCCTGCGCGGGCAACTTTCGCTGGTAAATGTCTTTGGTTCCTGGTGTGTGGCCTGTCGCGAGGAACATGAATTCCTGATGACCCTCAAGGCACAGGGGGATGTGCCGATCCATGGCATCAACTGGCGGGAACGGAGCCCGGCAGACGGGATCAGGTGGCTGGAAAAACATGGGGATCCCTATGATCATGTCGGGCAGGATCCGGACAGTCGTGTTGCTATCGCCTTGGGAGTAACCGGTGCGCCGGAAACCTTTGTGATCGATGCAGCCGGGATCATTCGCTACCGGCATGCCGGTGTTCTGACGCCTGCAATCTGGGCTTCTGCCCTGAAACCACTGATCGACCATCTGCGCCACAGTGAAAGCCCGTTGTCATGATCCGTCGTACTGGATACGGGGTGGCTGTATTGCTTGTCCTGTTGAGTGCGGGATTGTGGAACCAGGCTTCTGCCGTGGAACCAGACGAGATGCTTCCCGACCCGGTCCTGGAGCAAAGAGCGCGTGCGATCTCGCAAGGCCTGCGCTGTGTTGTCTGCCAGAATGAGAGCATTGATGAGTCCAACGCCGATATTGCCCGTGACCTGCGCATTCTGGTTCGGGACCGGCTGGCCCGGGGGGACAGCGATGATGCTGTCGTGGAGTATGTCGTCAGCCGGTATGGTCGCTATGTGCTTCTGCGCCCGCCCTTTGATCTGACGACCCTGGTTCTGTGGGCAACGCCTTTTGCCCTTCTGATTCTGGCTCTTGTGGGGGGGTGGTGGTTTCTGCGTCGGCAGGTTCGACCGGATGTCGCAGCGTCTTTGCCTTTGACGCCACAGGAGAAGAAGATCCTTGCGCGTCTGGTGGCTGAACAGGACAGCCGGGAATGATGGACGTGCTGACTGTATCCATGGTCGTGGCAACGGCAATTGCTGTGGCCTTTCCGCTTTTGCGCCGCGTGCAGGGTGGCAGTGCGGGTTCTGCCCGTCCCGACCTTGCGATTTATCGGGATCAGCTTGCAGAGGTTGAGCGGGATCAGGAACGGGGTCTTCTGGATCCCGGGCAGGCTGAAGCTGTTCGGTTGGAGGTGCAGCGCCGTATGCTGGCAGCTGTCAGTTATGCAGAGGCAATCGATCCGGTCATACCCGACGGTGCAGGGTTGCGACGCGTTCTGGCTGTTCTTCTGGTTGCCATGGTTTCTGTCGGGAGCCTAGTGGTTTATGGCCAGATTGGGTCACCGGGGTTGCCTGATCGGCCCCATGGTGCTCGCTTGGCAGAGCGGCTTGGACTGGGCACCGCAGATATCGAGCGCCTGAACAGACGGGCGGATCAGTTGCAGACCCTGCTTTCATCCAGCCCGGATGATCCGGCCCTCTGGCGGGAGATGGCCCAGGTCCGGCAGGATCTTGGGGCTTATGGCCAGGCGGTCTCTGCATGGAGCCGCAGGTCACAGTTGGCCCCGATGGCCCCGGATGACTGGGCATCATTTGGCGAAAGTCTGGTACAGGCAGAGGCGGGTCTTGTGGGGGAGCGGGCGCAGGCTGTTTTCACGCATGTTCTGGCTCTGGACAGGAAGGACCCACGGGCCCGCTGGTTTCTGGGGTTGTCTGCTGTGCAATCCGGCGAGCCAGAGCGTGGGCTTGCCATCTGGCTGGATCTGGCACGGGACTCCCGGCCTGATGCCCCGTGGATGAAGATGCTGAACGAACGTGTCAAGACTGTTGCCATGAAGGTCGGTCTTGATCCTGACTCTGTTACGCCCCGCCATCCGGCAGACCCTCATGATGCTTCGGCTATGCCATCCTTTACCGAGGAAGAAAGGACGATGGTGACCGGTATGGTTGACCGGTTGAGACAGAGGCTGGCTGATGCTCCCGATGATGCACAGGGGTGGCAGAAACTGGGGCGATCGCTGACAGTTATGGGGGATGCATCGGGTGCGGCCGAGGCCTATGGGAAGGCGGCAGATCTCCTTCCCGATGATCCGGTGGCCCAGCTTGATTACGCCACGGCGCTGGTAACACTGCGTGAGCATACAAATGGTCGGGACCTGTCACCGCGATTCCATGCCATTGCAGCATGGTTTGCCCGGCATGATCCGGACAGTCCGGGGGGGCTGTTTGTGCGAGGTATTTCTGCGGAGGCACAGGGGAAACCGGCAGAAGCCCGCTCTTTTCTGGAACGTCTTCTGGCCTTGACCCCGCCCGGATCGGCGGCAGAGTCGACCTTGCGTGTCTGGATCGACCGTCTGGCCCAACCGCCCGGCTAAAAGCGCCGGGCTTTGTCTGTTCTGTCGCGCGGCGTTTGATGGCACTGTTCTTCAGGGTCAGGTAGAATGCTCTCTCCGGAGGGGTTTGGCGTCGGATTTATCAGACAATGGTTCAGCTGCGCGATCCAACACATTCCGAGCGGGAACTGCTGGATACAGTAGAACGTGGCGGTCGTACTCCGGCCGGCCGTACGGCCGTGCACTTGCATCTGTCGCAGCTGCTGCCCTCGAACCGTACACCCTCGCACCTGCGGATGGCGGCCAGCCTGTTCATGCCTCTGCAATCCCTGAATGTTGTGCGGGTCTTTTCCCTGTCCTGCGGTGATATCATGGTCGTCGGCAAGGATATGCCGGAGGACGAGGTTGAAAGGGTTATCAATCGTATACGTTCATTATTTCACGATGACCCCTTGTCCTGGTATGACGAGGACGAAGGTATCCCTGATCCCTTTGTAACATGGTATGCCTTTGAGGTTGATCTCCAGGTTCTTTTGCCGGTGGTGCGTAGCATCCTTGCCGAGGCGGAGAAGCGTCGTCAAGCCATGGGGATGCTGCCACCCGAACCGGAACCCATTGGTCCCGGCGATCTGGGCGGGATGATCAGTGGCCTGGACAGTCTTAACATCCGCCGCAACATTCATCGCCAGCCCTGTATCCATATTACGGAGAAGCAGGCCGAGATTCTCTTTGAGGAGTTCTACGTTTCTGTTTCATCCATAGGTCGTGTGATCGCCCCGCACCGAGATATTCTTTCCGAACGTTGGCTGTTCCAGGAATTTTCTCGGACGCTGGATACCCGGATGATTGCTGCTCTTGTCCGCAGCGAGGTTGCCGCCTTGCCGCGGACAATCAGCCTGAACCTGAATCTGGAAAGTCTGGACAGCAAGGAATACGACGTGCTGCGCCGTTCCATGGATCCCGACCGCCATATTGTGGTCGAGGTTCAGGTTATTGATGTGTTTACGAACCTTGATCGATGGCTCAGTGCCAAGCCTATGTTGAGAGAGACAGGAGACTTTCTGGCTCTGGATGGTCTGACGCCATCGATGGGAGGTGTGATGGATCTGGAGCGTCTGGACCCTGATTTTGTGAAAGTTATCTGGAGTCCGGAAATGGCCGCGCCGGAGCATCCGACAGCGGTCAGTGATATCCGCTCCATTGTTAACGCTCTTGGCGGTGACCGTGTGATTCTGTCCCGTTGTGACAGTCAGGTTGCCGTAACATGGGGGATTGAGCACGGCATCAGAAATTTCCAGGGTCGTTTTATCGATGCCGTGCATGGTGCAATGACCATGCGGTCATGTCCGGCTGCTGCGCAGTGTACGTTGAAGGAATGTGCAACGCGGCGATCCGCTGTTGATATGAAAATGCGGACGACCTGCCCGAATATTCCTGGTCTGGATGCGGTTCAGTTCTTTTCCGCCCCTTCAATCCGGTTGCGGCGGGCAAGCCCGCCATCACCAACGGATGGTGGAGAGCCGTCCTCATGAGCGAAGTGCCAAAAACGCCCCAGTACCTGCCCGGATTTGCAGATGAGCGGCGTCTTTTATCTGATTTGAAGCGGTCGGCAAGCCACACAAAGGGCCGGCATGCTATGCAGGTGCATCTCGGTCGCCTGATGCCTGCGAACCGGCCTGATCATACGCTGGATGGCGCGGAAACAACGTTCACACCTCTGGTAACACGGGAAGGCGCCAAGTTTTACTGGTTGTCGGACTTTGATTTCATTGTGCTGTTCAATACCAGTAGCCTGGATACGGTGCGGGCGGCCTTGATCAAGATTCGCTTTCTGTTTGCTGCCGACCCCCTTCTGAAGGAGCCTGTTCAGGCGGGGGAGAATGACCCGTTTGTCACCTGGTATGATCTGGACAAGAGTTTTGATGCCCTGCTTGATATGATCCGTCGACGGATTGCATCGCATCCGGCAACAGATCCTGTCCCAAAGCGCCATCATCGGCATGGAGCGACAGGACAGGCTCCTGCAAGGGCGGGGGCTCCACTGACTCCTGAAACTCTGGAACGGGTCGAGAAGGCATTGACCGGGGCTGACCTGTCCAGCCATATCCGGCGTCAGGCTGTTTGTGCTGTTGTTGGCAAGGGGGCACCGGATCCGGTCTTTACCGAGGTGTATGTGTCTATTGGTGACCTGCGCGAGGCTTTGCTTCCCCATGTGGCCCTGTCATCCAATCCGTGGCTGTTCCAGCGTTTGACGCAGACCCTTGACCGGCGGGTCCTGGCAATGCTCAGCCGTCGTGATGACCGTACGCTGTCCCAGGGATTTTCAATCAACCTGAATGTTGGAACCATTCTGTCAGAAGACTTTCTGCGCTTTGATGAAAGCCTGTCGCCGGGTAATCACGGGACAGTGATTCTGGAGCTTCGTACCGAAGACATTTTCTCCAACCTGACGGGCTATTTCTTTGCGCGTGATTATGTCCGGCAGCGGGGTTATCGTATTTGTATTGATGGTTTGACCTGGAAGGTTTTGCCTTATATCGACATTGTCGGTCTGGGGGCAGATATGGTCAAGATGAGCTGGCAGAGCGATCTGCCAAAGATTCTGGAGAGTCCTGAGGGAAAGATCGCGCGCGATCTTGTTCTACAGAATCTTGCCGGAAGGGCGATCTTGAACCGCTGTGATGATGAGGCAGCCATAACGGCCGGTCAAAAGATGGGATTCACCCTGTTCCAGGGCCGTGTCCTGGATCGAACCATGAAGCCATACCTGTATTGAAATGAGGCAGCCGGATGCCCGACGCAGGATACACGGCGGCAATTGATGTTGTCGGTCTGTCAAAGTCGTACCCTGTTCATGGGAAGGTTGTGCACGCTGTTGACGGTGTTTCCTTTTGTGTCAGCCCGGGGAGCACAACCGGCCTGTTGGGAGGGAATGGAGCCGGGAAGACAACAACGATTGCGATGCTGCTTGGTATTCTCCTTCCGACTTCTGGTACCATACGGCTTCTGGGCTGCGATATGATCGTAGACCGCTATGCCGTTCTGCCCCGGGTTAATTTCTCAAGCCCGTACGTTGATCTGCCGGGGCGGTTGAGTGCCTACGAGAACCTTTTTGTGTATGGGAAGCTGTACGGGGTCAGGGATATTCCGGATCGTATTGATACCCTGGCCCGTGAACTGGATCTTCTGCCCTTCTTGCGGCGCCCGGTTGGCCGCCTTTCGGCAGGTCAGAAGACACGTGTGGCCTTGGCAAAGGCCCTGCTCAATACGCCGGATGTTCTTCTTCTTGATGAGCCAACAGCCAGTCTGGATCCGGATACGGGTGATCGTATCCGCAGCGTTCTGGAAGATTATCGCAGGCGGACCGGGGCAACATTGTTTCTGGCATCCCATAATATGACCGAGGTTGAACGTTTGTGTGACACTGTATTGATGATGCGCGACGGTCGCATTCAGGATCAAGGTCGTCCGGAAGAGCTTCTGTCCCGTTATGGCCGCAGCACGCTGGAGGATGTTTTTCTGGATATTGCCCGCAGTCGGGTGTGTGACGGAGGGCGGGTGTCATGATGAGGTTGCGTGCATCGGCTGCACGGGTCGGAGCTGTGTGTCTGCGTCATCTCTATGTGATGCGGTCCAGCCCGGTGCGTGTTCTGGAGATGATATACTGGCCAACCATGCAGATGGTCCTGTGGGGATTCTTCTCGAACTTCTTTCGCACCCAGTCTTCCCTGTTGGCGCAGGCTGCCAGCATCTTTATCGGTGCCATGTTGTTATGGGATTCCTTGTTTCGCAGTAATTTGGGGGTATCGGTTTCCTTCCTGGAGGAGATGTGGTCCCGTAATCTGGGGCATCTGTTTGTCAGCCCTCTGCGTCCTGCCGAATATTTGATGGCATTGGTCCTGATGAGTCTGTTGCGTACCCTGACCGGCATTCTTCCGGCATGCCTGTTGGCCATTCCGTTTTATGAGTACAATATTTTCCAGATGGGCTTTCCCCTGATTGCCTTTTTCGTCAATGTCCTTGTAACCGGCTGGGCCTTGGGGTTTGTCATTTCTGCCCTGATCCTGAGGTTTGGGATGGGGGCAGAAAGCTTGGCTTGGGTGGTTGTGTTTGCTTTTGCCCCCTTTTCTGCCATTTACTACCCCGTCAGCTCTCTTCCTGGGTGGTTGCAGGCCTTTGCACTGTGTTTGCCACAGACCCATGTCTTCGAGGGCATGCGATCTGTTTTGTTCGAGGGTGTTTTTGACTATGGACATTTTCAGGCTGCCTGTGCACTGAATCTCGTCTTTCTTCTGGTCGCGGGCGCCGGATTCCTCTACAGCTTCAGGCTTGCGCGACAGAAAGGGCTTTTGCTGGGAACCGGTGAATAGGACTTGTCCTGTTGTGAGGCGCACCGTGTGGAGGATCAGGATGCAGACAATCGGGGTTGTTGGCGCGGGGGCATGGGGAACAGCGCTGGCGCAGGCTCTATGCCGTGCCGGGCGGCATGTCCGGCTGTGGATGCGTGACCCCGGGCTGGCTGCGACTATCACAAAAACAGGCTTTAACCCGGTTTATTTGCCCGACCTGCGTCTGGATCCAGAGATCGCGGTGACAACGGATCTGGCGGAGGCCATGGATACGGACGCCGTGCTTCTGGTGGTTCCCACCCAGCATTTACGGTCTATTTGTTGTGCTGCGGCACCGTTGTGGAAAAGCGGCGTTCCGGCTGTCCTGTGCTCAAAGGGTATCGAGACAGGAACCGGGGCGTTGACAAGCGATGTCGCCCGCGCAGAACTTCCGGCGCATACGCCTCTTGCTGTTCTGTCTGGCCCTGGTTTTGCCGATGGTGTTGCGCGTGGCTTGCCCAGTGCGGTTACGTTGGCCTGTTCTGATCCTGCCCTTGGCATGACGTTGGTGTCTGCTATCGGGAGCCGGACATTTCGCCCGTATTATTCGCCTGACCTGGTGGGAGTGGAGGTCGGGGGAGCAACCAAGAATGTCTTGGCTATTGCCTGTGGCATTCTGGAAGGCCAAGAACTGGGTGAAAACGCACGGGCCGCCCTGTTGACACGGGGACTTGCTGAAATGAAGCGTCTTGGCATTGCCTTGGGTGGGCGGCCTGAAACCTTCATGGGCCTGTCGGGGATGGGAGATCTTATTCTGACCGCGACATCCATGCGTTCGCGCAATTTCTCGCTGGGGGTTGCCATGGGGCAAGGGCAGTCTCTGTCTTCTATTCTGGCAGCGCGACGCGCTGTCACGGAAGGAGTTGCGACAGCAGGTGCCATTACGGCACTGGCGCGCAAGTTGAGGGTGGAAATGCCCATCTGCGAGGCCGTTGATACCCTTCTGAACCATGGGGGGAGTCCTGCGGATCTTGTGGATGGGCTGTTGGCCCGCCCCTTCCGGAGCGAGCTTGATTCCCGTCCACGGGCCGGGCAGGTTATTTCGTCAGAACAGGAACATTAAAGAGACCGATAGTATGCCACTTTTTGCTGTTCACTGCCTCGACAAGCCCGGTCATGGCGCGGTTCGTCTTGATAATCGCAGCCGGCATCTGGCTTGGCTTGAGTTGCATCGTGACCGTATCGTGATGGCTGGCCCGATGCTGGCTAGCGATGGAGAGGGACTGGTTGGGTCCCTTCTTGTCGTTGAGCACCCGGATCTGGATGCAGTCTATGCTTGGTGTGCGGAAGATCCTTATACCCAGGCTGGCCTGTTTGAAAGTGTTGTCATTCGCCCGTACCGGATTGTCTTTGGCACGGCCACACCTTCGAATGGTCCTTGAAGGTAATGGGGTTCTGGCTTCTTAAATCAGAACCAGACTCATGGTCCTGGGATGATCAGGTGCGTGTTGGGATAGAACCCTGGACCGGCGTGCGTAATCATCAGGCCGCGGGTTTTCTACGGGCCATGCGGGCTGGTGACATGGCCTTCTTCTATCACTCCCGTTCCCAACGCATGATTATGGGATTGGTTGAGATTGTCCGCACAGCCTATCCGGATCCTACAGACCCGACAGATCGCTTTGTCAGTGTCGACGTCGCAGCCCGTTGTGCATTGCGTGTGCCGGTCATGTTGTCGGGATTGCGGGATGATCCCTTCTTTGACGGCATGCTGCTTCTGAGGCAGCCGCGCCTGTCTGTCATGCCAGTTGATCCGGATCACTGGGAAGCAATATGCAAAATGGGGAATGCAAATCTACAGTCCTGGCGATAATCCTGTACAGTCAAACCTGTTACCCTGATCTTGCCGTATTCCTCTTTTTTCCTGTAGACCAGTATTGTGACACATGATCGATTAACCGTTTCCAGCCATTGATCCCGGGGATTGTCGTGCCAACATTCCTATCCTGTTGCCGCATTTCTTTCGTAATCCTTGTTTTTGCCTGCACTCTGACGGGTTCTGTCCTTCCGGGGGGCCTTGCGCAATCCGGGGCGGCGACTCTGATTCCCGCAGTATCAGACAAGCGCCCGGGGCAAGACAGGCTCAAGCAGTTCTCAACTTTGCTCGATTCTGCCGAGGCCAAGTTGGCGTTGACAGAAACACGTGCCAAAGGAAGCCTTGATAACGATCGTCTCCGCGAGTTGAGACAGGAAATTCTGCGGGAGGTACAGGGCCTTGCCCCGATAGCGGAGGCTCTTCAGGTTGAAAAGAGCCGCATCACGGCCGAACAAAATACGCTTGGCCCCGCACCGGAAGACAAAAACACGGAAACAGCTCCCGTGGGAAAGTTGCGGGAAGCTCTTGGGAAACAAATGGTTCTGGCTGAGGCTGATATCAAGACGGTTCAATTCCTGAAGGTACGGGCACAGGTTCTGACCCAGAGAATTATCGCAATTCAGCGCGATCGCCTGGCCGACCAGCTGTTCAGTCGCAATGCGGATCCCTTTGCTCCCGAAACATGGGCTGTTGCGCTGAGAGATTTGACCAGCCAGGGTTCAAGAACAGCAGAAGCCATTGATTTTGTCCGTAATGTTGATTGGTCTTCCGAAGCCACACAGCTGGTTGTGAGGAAGCTGATCGGGACTATTCTGCTGGGCCTTGTTCTGGTCTGGCCTTTCCGGATCTGGTTGAACCGTCGCCTTCTTCCTGTCTGGGATCCATCTGTCCGGCTTGGTTTTTCAGAGCGACTGTGGATCTCGGTCAAGCGCGGCTTGATACGCATGGTGCCCTTGGCCGTTCTTGTCGGTATTGCCAATGCTGTTATTCAGGGGGCGGGCATTCTGGGCGATGTTGGTGCCAATGCTCTGGCGCTGATATCCACAATACTGGTGTCATTGGTTGCTGTTATCAGCCTTGTCCGTGCTGTTCTGTCACCGGGAAAGCCAAACTGGCGTGCTGTGCCGATCAATGATGCTGCTGCAGCCCGGAGCTGTCAGATTGCAACCGTTCTGCTGGTTATTTCTTCTTTTGATCACTTTCTTGCATTCGGGGAGCAAGTCTGGAACCTGACGGTTGAAGTCGTCAGTCTGCGCATGTTTGTTACAACGCTCGCAACCATGTTGCCCATTTTTGCGCTGACAGGTGCCAGGCTGTGGCACCAGGGCCCTGATGGGCAGCTGGATTACGGGAAAGCTGCAAAAACCCGCTGGGTGCGTTGGCCCGTTTCTGCGGTTGCTGCCGGGGCATCCATTGCGGCCGTGGCCGGGTATACAGAGCTTGGTCATTCATTGGCGACGTCCCTGTTGCGGTCTTCTGTGGTTGTTTTGGTCTCGGTTGCCGGGTTTGCCGTTCTACGCGAGCTTTTGACTCTGGTCTTGTCGCGTGTGGGGGGACCCGTACGGGAAGACAGGAAGCAGGCTGACAACAGTGACAGTGGCGCCATGATGCGTTTCTGGCTCAGTGTTGTGGCTGCTCTTGTGGTTGGAGTACCGGCTTTTCTGGTTTTCCTTCTGTTATGGGGCGTCAGCCGTGACACCATAGACAGTGGGCTCAGCCTGTTGGTTGATGGCTTTGCTATCGGGTCTGTGCACATTTCGTTGATCAACGTTGTGACAGCTATTCTGATCTTCACGGGTCTTTTGTTTGTGACCAAGGTCATCAAGGCCATTCTGGAGAAGCGCGTTCTGCCGATGACTCGGCTGGACACGGGCCTGCAGAATTCCTTTGCGACTTCTGTTGGCTATATCGGCTTTGTGACGGCTCTTCTGGCTGCTGCGTCGACCCTTGGTATTGGTCTTTCAAACCTTGCCATTGTTGCCGGTGCCTTGTCGGTTGGTATCGGTTTTGGCTTGCAAACGATTGTGAACAACTTTGTTTCGGGCCTTATTCTGCTATTTGAACGGCCGATAAAGGTCGGGGACTGGATTGTAACCGGAGATACAGAGGGCTATGTCCGTCGGATCCGTGTTCGCGCAACAGAAATAGAAACATTCAATCGTTCAACGGTTATCATCCCGAATTCAGCCCTGATTACGGCACCGGTTACTAACTGGTTTCTGAATGACAGGGTTGGGCGGTGCATTGTTGAAATTGGGGTTGGATATGACTCCGATCCCGAGAAAGTACGCTCCATTCTTCTTGATTGCGCCCGATCCCACCCCCGCGTTTTGCGCTGGCCGGAGCCATCTGCCCTTCTGGTTGCTTTTGGAGATAGCGCCCTGAATTTCTCCTTGCGGTTCTATCTTCAGGATATAGAGCTTATCAACCCGGTCGGGAGCGAGGTTCGTGTGGCCATACTCAAGCGCTTCCGGAAAGAGGGCATCTCCATTCCATTCCCGCAGCGCGATGTGCATGTTATTCACAAACAAAGCGGTATGCAGGCAGCGGAATGGTGAAATCTTTACAAATATATGACGCTGCACAAGCGAGATGAATGACAATAAAGAGGCCTTTGCTTAGACTATACCCTACAACAGTCCAGGTTATGGATATTCGCCCGATTCGGATGCGCACGGTCCGGGTCGCCTGTATCCTCGAAGGTTCTCACTGCTCCGCAAGGCAGCCCCCAGGAGACGTCCACGATGGAACATGACGTATTTCCGGTCCCGGAGTCCTTTGCCAGAAATGCTCTGATTGACAACACCCGTTATCTTGCCATGTACGACCGCTCTGTGAAGGATCCGGATGGATTCTGGGCCGAGCATGGCAAGCGCATCACCTGGATGCGTCCCTACAGCCGGGTCCGGGATGTCTCGTGGGATCCTTCCAACCTGCATATTCGCTGGTTTGATGACGGCACGCTGAATGTGTCGGCCAACTGCCTTGACCGCCATCTGGAGTCGAAAGGCAGCAAGACGGCCATCATCTGGGAAGGGGACAATCCGTCCGAGAGCGAGCATATTACTTACCGCGATTTGTACGAACGGGTGTGCCGCTTCGCAAATGCCATGAAAACCCTGGGGGTCAAGAAGGGCGACCGGGTTTGTATCTACCTTCCCATGATTCCGGAAGCGGCCGTCGCCATGCTGGCCTGTGCCCGTATAGGCGCCGTTCATTCCATCGTCTTCGGCGGTTTTTCCCCCGACAGTCTGGCCAACCGGATTCAGGACAGCGAGTGCGTCCTTCTCATTACTGCGGATGAGGGTCTGAGGGGTGGGCGGAAAGTTCCCCTGAAAAGCAATGCTGACAGGGCGCTGGAGCACTGTCCTTCTATCCGCAATGTTGTCGTTGTGCGCCGTACGGGTGGCGATGTGAGCATCAAGACTGGCCGGGACGTCTGGTACCATGATCTTGTTGCGTCGGCTTCGACAACCTGCCCTCCGGAAGAGGTGGAAGCGGAGCACCCGCTGTTTATTCTGTACACCTCTGGCTCAACGGGTAAGCCCAAGGGTGTTTTGCATACATCCGGGGGGTATCTGGTTTATGCCTCCATGACCCATGAATACGTCTTTGACTGCCGTGACAATGATATTTACTGGTGCACGGCTGACGTTGGCTGGGTAACGGGTCACTCCTATATTGTCTATGGTCCCTTGGCCAACGGGGCGACCACCCTGATGTTCGAAGGCGTGCCGAACTATCCCACGGTATCCCGTTTCTGGGATGTTGTGGACAAGCACAAGGTCAACATTTTCTACACGGCCCCGACAGCTATCCGTGCCTTGATGCGTGATGGTGAGGAGCCAGTCAAGCGTACCAGTCGCAAAAGCCTGCGTCTTCTGGGTTCGGTCGGTGAGCCAATCAACCCCGAGGCCTGGATGTGGTACTACAAGGTTGTTGGGGAAGGGCGATGCCCGATCGTGGATACCTGGTGGCAGACAGAAACCGGGGGCATCCTGATTACGCCGCTTCCGGGGGCAACGGCCTTGAAGCCCGGTTCAGCCACGCGTCCTTTCTTTGGCGTTCGTCCAGTTCTGGTTGATGCCGAAGGCAAGGAGCTTGCGGGCGCAACAGAAGGCAACCTGTGTATCGCGGAATCCTGGCCCGGGCAGATGCGCACCGTTTACGGGGATCATGAGCGGTTTATCCAGACCTACTTCACGACCTACAAGGGCTATTATTTTACCGGTGATGGATGCCGACGGGATGCTGATGGCTATTACTGGATTACCGGTCGTGTTGATGACGTGATCAACGTCTCCGGTCACCGGATGGGCACGGCGGAAGTGGAATCAGCCTTGGTTGCCCATGCCAAGGTGGCGGAGGCGGCTGTGGTCGGTTATCCGCACGATATCAAGGGGCAGGGGATTTATGCCTATGTCACCCTGGTTGCGGGCGAGGAGCCAACAGAGGCCCTGCGCAAGGAGCTGATCGCCTGGGTTCGTGACGAGATCGGCCCGATTGCCAGCCCGGATGTGATCCAATGGGCGCCGGGCCTGCCCAAAACCCGGTCCGGCAAGATCATGCGGCGGATTTTGCGCAAGATTGCCGAGCACGATTTCAGTTCTCTTGGTGATACATCCACCTTGGCGGATCCATCGGTTGTTGATGACCTGATTGAAAACCGCGATGAATAAGGCTTGGTGATCCGGGAAGGGGACGCAGCTGTGCCACGCCCCCTTTTCTGGTCGTCAGCCGAACAGAAGCCCAAGATCACGGAACACAGAGAACTGGTGCCGGACATAGCCCTCCACCGTCTGTATTGCCGTCATGCCATCGGCTGGCGTGACGTTGATTTCTTCTTTCTCTACATGCTCGAGCATGCGTTTGCAGATGCTGTCGATATCCTGTGTTCCGTCAAGGTATCGCACCAGAATGCGGTCAACCTCTGACAGGGTGACCAAACCATGGTAGCCATTGATCACGCGGTTGCTGAACGTGGCCCGATAACGGCACACCTTCGACACCATTGGTTTGTCGCTGATCGTACTCGTCTGTTTCCCTGGCTCGGCATACAGGGAAAGAGACCCGCCAAGGACCAGGGCGCACAGATTATTCAGAAAAGCCTGGCGGATGGCGGCATGGTCCGTGGACCCAAGGTGATCGGCAACTTTCTGTGTCAGGTCCGGCAGGGAAACAGGCTTTCCCCGCTCTGCGTACAGAACCTGGAATACGGCAATATCAAGCGCACTATGGGCTGTTGCTGTCTGGGGCCCGACGAAGGTAACGGGGGAGCTGGCCTCTTCTCCATCTGTCTCCTGCGGGACCAGGTGACTGACAAAGGCGTATTTCGCAAGCTTCTCGGGATTGATGGTACGGTCCAGGGCAACGGTGTCATGACACAGGAGGGTGGAGCGGAAACGGCGGTTGGTCACAAAGTCCATGTATTGTTCAAGCCGGACAATGTCCTCAATCTCCCCCAGCACCTTGGACGCATCGGGTGCCAGGTTGCCGACGTACATGCTGGGCAGCATGGCATCGCCTAGGTAGGCCAAGCCGTTGTCTTTTGCCTGCCCTGCAAACTGGTGGAAGTAGTACTGGTGGTTCTCGGCCTCCAGGTGCTCGTGCAGGATATAGCTCTTTGAGTGTCCCTCCAGAAGGGCCATCTCTTCCTTCAGGATCTCCAGGTATCCCTTGCGGCCGGGGTTGGTGTTGTCCGCCGCAAACTTGAGGACTGAAAGGGCCTGCGACGCTTTCTCGGTCGGGTCGCTGAAATTGTCGGCGTGATAGCGCATCATGTCACGGACACTGCGGACCTGGTTCCAGCCGGGGAGGGTGTTGTAGCTGACATAGGCAATCCCGTTGGCAGCCAGATTGCGCTTCATGACCTTGAATATATGGTCCCGCACCGCTTCAGGAACCCACGACAGCACGCCGTGGCAGATGATGTAGTCAAAGGTGCCCCATGTCTCATCGATGTCTGTAATCGATGCACAGTCCAGGCGGATATTGTCCAGGCCCAGGGATTGAATGTGACGGCGGCCTTCCTCGATCTGTACAGAAGACAGGTCCACACCGACGACAGTGGCGTGTGGATGGTCGGTTGCAATTGGAATGATATTCCACCCGCTTGCGCAGCCCAGCTCCAGAATACGGGCTGTTGCAACATCAGGAGCCTGCATCCCGAACAGGCGTCCAAGGGTCATCAGATGCGCAGGGTGTGTTTGCGCAAATGGATAGCTGTCGTATGGCACGACATCATAAGATGTCTGTGCACTGTTTTCCGAGAGAAAGCCCATAGTTACCTTGTTCCGGGTTGCACGTGAATAGCCGTGAGGATACAGCAGGACAGGGGGCTATGTTAAGATCTTAGCGCGATGAATTCACAATGTAAATCACCCAGGAGTACAACCTTTCCGGATAGTATCGACCACGCCCTGGTCTTGAACATCCATTCCGCAAGAGAAGAGCCGGTATGCTGATGGTGTTTCATTCCGTGTGTGGCGTGTTTCTCGTTCGTGACTGTTTGCGCTGTATACCTTGAGCCAAACAGGTGCCTGTGTCACATTTCCAGATGCCAAAACGTAGTTGCGCTACAGCAAGTGGGCCGTGAGAATGCTGGATCTATCCGGTCTTTCACGGCCCACTTCTGCATCTGGGGCAGGTCTCTGGAATGTCCCTTCTCAGGTCTGCGACTCAGGAATCTTGCGTGTTGCACCGCGATTAACGACAGGGGGCTGTTCGGTATCTTCTGTGCTGGCCGCGACGCGTGGGGAAGAGGTATCAGACGTTGGTGATTTTTCCCGTATCTTTTCCACAGTCCGGCTGACGAAATAGGCTAATACAACAGCCATCACAAGCTGTACCAGCCAATCTGGCATCATGGTATAGCTCTGCATGGCTTCGGCAAAGGTGCGGGGATTAATGGCTGGCCATGCCATCAGGGCAATCACTCCCAAGGCCATCAGCGGGCGTGGCAGGCGGTTCAGGCTGTCAATGCCGCGGTCCCAGGTCGAGATCTGGTGGTGGGTATGTATTGTGTGATGCTGCCGCGAGGATGGCGTCTGTTTTGTCATCTGTGCCAGATGCTTGACAAGCCCTGATACAGTCATAGAAGATCTGGTTTTTTCCATCAGGCTGTCTCCGTCTCCAGGCGATCCAGGCGGGCCATCCAGCCACGTTCAAATCGTTTTTGGCTTGGATTTGTGGCAATCAGATGTTCAAGAAATGTCCGGCGCCGTTCGATCAGGGCCGAGGCTAGACGAGCTCCCATCTCTGAAGCGGCTTTCTCGGCAGCAGTGCGCGTTGCCGGGCCTAGAATCCCATCGGCAGCTAGAGGGCCGTATCCATTCTGGTTCAAAACATCTTGCAACCAGGTAATGGAACGACGTGGCCCGGAATTGATACCGGCATCCACCAACGCGGGAAGAATCAGGTCAGGCATGGTGTCAAAGCCAGGATCTTCGACATAACGTTTTTGATAAATGGTGCGGGCTTCATCCTCCGACAGGTTCTTCACATCTTCTATGGAGGCTTGTCTGTTGTAATAATCCGAGAGGGTGGCCTGCGTAATGCCACGATTGGTGCAATAGCAATCCCACCGACGACCTTGGGCCGGGTTTGCTTTGCCATAGTGGGCACGATCCGCAGGATTGTCCGTGAACCCACCCTCTTCTTTCAGGATGGTATCGAGAATGGAACGCAGGGATATTGCCATGGCTCTGACCCTCGTGATGTTCTTGTTACAGATGAAATTTTCCATCATCAGGGTACTTTGTCATGAGCAGTTATGACATCAAAATGTCGCCCATGAAGTTACCAAATAGGGCGATATTTTCTAGAGTGCACTGTCCAGATGGCATCATCCGGACCAGCAGCGTGATGGCCCGGATGATGCATAGGAAGAAATGACCGGTGACAGTGATGCTCGTTACAGCATGTCTGAAGAGTATACCGTCAATGTTCCCGCCAGGGTCGGGAGCTTTATGGATACTTCTTCATGGGGTGGAAGATAGGGAATGCCATCTTCAGACATCGGCATCTGGTCATTGGCGCTGCTGTTTGCCATGAGGCCAAGCCCAAGTGTGCGTGCGCTGGAAATGGCATCACCAAAAATATCGGCACTGCTGTGTCTGACCTCGATAAGAAAGTCTTCCTCTTGGTTTCCATTGGTATCCCCTTTCAGGAATCCCCTGCTGGAAGCTGCACCATAACCAAAAGCTTCATACCACACAGAATGAGCCTGAGGTCCCGTTTGGCTGAAGACAAGCTCCTGATGCCCCGCTTCGCCTTCGTTTCCGTCAATAGCCGATAAATCTATCCTGTCCCCACCCCATGAGTCGAAATCGGCAATCAATACAGGGTCCCATGGTGGTGATGTATACGTTCCGGCAACGACAAAAACATCAGGATAAAAATTGATCTTACCGGATGGGCTATAGTCTACAGCGGGCGCATCACCAACCATAACTGTACCTTGGGCATCTGCAATCAGGATATCGCGCCCGGGGCCACCGGAAAGAAGGCTTTTATTGCCTGTTGCCTCAAGTACATCGTCTCCTTCCCCCCCGAACAGACTGACGCCGCAACGGGTTGAGGATATCAGGTCATTGCCTGAGCCACCTATGATGACGCCGGTTGCAGCGAAGATGCCTTGCTTGAAGACACCGTCAACACTGACCGCAAGCTTGCCTGTATCCAGTGGCATGATCGTCATGGAAGACGTCTCATGGGAATAGTCGGCAACGCCGAACTTCCCTATGGCAGAGAGCATATTTTCATCCAACATAATGAGAATCTCCACAAAAAGTAAAGGGAGCCTCGCAATGCTGGAAAGACTAGACTTTATTGTATGTGTTTCAATGACAATGCGCGGAATGTCCACCGCTGGAAATATTGTATATATACGAAATTAATGTGCCAGTGAAACAAACCGGGATCGTTCCCGTTCAGGGAGCCGTCCTGTCCATTCAGGATCATGCCATCTTTCATAAGCAAGGTGGATTCCTAGAAATCCAGGTCGGCATAGTGACGGGCAGGGGGAACCCCCGGTACAACATCAGCCAGAAGCGTACGGAAACAGGGGCGGCTTTTGATCCGCGCATACCAGTTGCGGGCAAAGGGGTGTTCATCCCATGGAACGTCGCCGGTATAGTCAACAAGGGACAGGTGTGCCGCTGCGGTCAGGTCGGCCAAGGTCATGTTGTCCCCTGCCAGCCATTTGCGCCGTTCAGTCAGCCAGGTAATATAAGCCAGATGCATGTGAATATTGGTGCGACCAGCCCTGATATTGCGGGAGTCCGGAGATCCCCTTCCCAGCAGGCGACGCATCAGTTTCTCTGATACCAGGGGGATGGTGACTTCCAGCCGGAATTTATGATCAAACCATGCTGTCAGCCGCCTTGCCTCGGCCCGGTGGAAGATGTTGCCAGGCAAAAGAGGCGTGTCGGGGCAGATCTCCTCAAGATACTCACAGATGGTCTGCCCGTCGGATATGGCGACTCCGTTCGGTTCCAGCAGGACTGGAACCTCTCCGGCCGGGTTAAGGGCAAGGAACGCTTCATCACGTTCCCAGTCAGCCTGAACATGCTCCTGCACATCAATACGTTTTTCGTGCAGGGCAAGGCGCACCTTGCGTGCTGATGGAGAGATCCAGTGATGAAAAAGGGTTCTTGTACCCGACCGTGTTCCCGGAACCATATTTACCAACCGTTTCAGAGTGGGCCTGTCGCCCCTTTGTCCTTATCATATACCTTTGGACACGTGGCTACAGGTACTGATTTGCGCAAAGCTTTGCACCGTCTTTCTGTCCAGACAGCGATGAGCGATGTATCCGGGCATACGTCTGTTCTCTTCCATCCTATGCTTGGCGGGTCATGATCCGTTCAGGCTTATGGTATCGGGATGAAAGCATGGGCACGTCACATCACGACAGAAGCGGTCTGTTGATGCCAAAACTGGTCACAGTCCTGCGCGATGGATACACCTTTTCCATGCTGCGGGCTGATATCATGGCTGGAGTGACCGTTGCCATTGTTGCCCTGCCATTATCCATGGCTTTGGCCATTGCATCCGGAACAACGCCGGATCGTGGGTTGGCAACGGCGATTGTTGCCGGTTTCCTGATTTCGGCCTTCTCGGGTTCGCGTTTCCAGATCGGTGGGCCAACAGGTGCCTTTGTTGTCATCGTTTTTCAGGTGATCCATGATCATGGTTATGACGGGCTGGTGCTTTCAACATTGATGGCGGGGTTTATCCTGATCGCGTTTGCCGTGGCGCGCTTTGGTACCTATATCAAGTACATTCCCTACCCCGTGGTTACCGGTTTTACATCGGGTATTGCCTTGATCATCCTGACCAGTCAGGTTCCCGAGTTGCTTGGCCTGGGATTGGAGAACCCTCCACCGGACTTTATCGGCAAATGGGCTGCCATTCTGGATCAGATCCGTCATACTAAACCGGAAGCGTTGATTGTCGGTGGTATGACCCTTGTTGTTATCCTGGTGGTACGGCATGTGGCTCCGCGGGCGCCTGTTTTCCTGATTGGCATCAGTATCGGTGCTTTGGTAGCGGCGCTGGGCGGAATGAATGTTGAAACAATCGGCAGCCGGTTCGGGGATATCCCGCGGACTCTTCCAGTTCCGACATGGCCCGATATCAGCGTGCAGCGACTGGTGACACTGGCCCCCTCTGCCTTCACGATTGCCCTTCTGGCCGGTATCGAGTCTCTTTTGTCTGCTGTCGTCGCCGATGGCATGACCGGGCGGAAGCACCGTTCAAACTGCGAGCTTCTGGGGCAGGGGATTGCCAACATCGGATCGGCTTTGTTCGGCGGAATGCCGGCAACAGGTGCTATTGCCCGCACGGCAACCAATGTACGGGCCGGAGGTCTGTCTCCGGTTTCCGGCATGGTGCATGCAGTGGTTCTGCTTGTCCTGATGATGGTTGCAGCACCGCTGGCCCGGTACTTGCCGATGCCGTCGCTGGCGGCTGTTCTGGTTATGGTTGCCTGGGGCATGAGCGAGATTGACCGCTTCCGCCGTCTGTTGAAGGCACCTCCGGGCGATATTCTGGTCCTGCTGCTGACATTTGTGCTGACCGTTCTGGTCGACCTGACCTTGGCTATCCAGGTTGGTGTTGTTCTGGCAGCCTTGCTATTTGTGCACCGTATTACCCAGGTCATGGAGGAAGAGCAGGGTCTGCACCTGGTTGATGAAGATACCGATGATTTTGCGCGGGTGCGCAGTGTCTACAGTCCTGAGAGCGGTGGATCACGCCGTACCGTGATATATCGCATCAACGGGCCGTTCTTCTTCGGGATCGCCGGAAAACTGGCGGATATTCTGGAGAATATTGGCCAAGTTCCGGATACTCTGATCCTGGATATGGAGGCTGTCCCCGTTATTGATGCAACGGCAGCCCATGCCTTGGATGGCTTTATCGACCACTGTCTGCGCAAGGGTATAGCTGTTCGTCTGGCCGGCGTTCGTTCCTACCCGCTACGTGTTCTGAAGGATCTGGGTGTAGACAGGAAAGTAGAAGCCATTCTTCCCCGGTCTGAACGCGGAGATGCCGGGCCATAATGTCTCGCCGGCTCCAGCCTGGATTGTCGGGTAAACTTCACTTTCCGGCTTGCTCCGGCCTGTAGTATGGTGCCCCGCTCTGGAGCGGGAATGATGGACGATCTATGACAGTGGGGCAAACCCGGGACGAAGGTGTTTCCTTTATTGTGCCCGTGTATAACAAGAGGGACTGGCTGCCAGCCGTATTGGCTGCCTTGGCCGCTCAGCGTGGCTCTTTTGCGCGCGAATATATTTTTGTCGATGATGGCTCTACCGATGGTTCCATGGAGATTGTGGAAGCTGTTACGGCCTCGTGGCCTGCGGTGAAGCTGCTCCGTCAGGCCAACGCCGGTTCGGCTGCGGCAACAAATCGCGGTATCGCCTTGGCAAGTATGCCCTTTATCAAATTCTGTGACGCGGATGACCTGTTGGCACACGATGCGACGCGTGTCCTGTTGGATGCCTTGCGTAATACGTCGGCTTGCTTGGTATGGGGAGAACGGATTCTTTATAACCCTGGTCAGGCGGTGGATCTGGGGCTGACTTTGGTCCCTGATGGCGTGACCGTTGTGAATGACCCGTTGCCGTTGGCTTTGCGTAATTCCCTTTTCAATCCGACCCAGTTCCTGGTGCGTACAGATGCTGTTCGCCGTTCTGGTGGTTGTGATGAGCGCGTTGTCCATTCACAGGAATATTCCCTGACCTTGCGTTTGGCCCGTCTGGCACCATTTCTGCACCTTGATGTTCCTGTGGCCTGGATACCTGTGGATGTGCCCGGCCGTTTGTCAGGGCGGACCGGTGATCCCGGGCGTCAGCTGCAGAGGGTAACCCGCGCTGTTGCTTTCTTCTTGCGTGATAATCCGGATATTCCTGTTTCCCTGGTTCGGGAGGCGTGCCGCCGGGCCGCTGGTCGAGCCTGGAAGTACCAGAGGCGCCACCGGGATCAAAAGATCCTGTTCTCTCCATGGTTCTGGAATTTGGTGCGTGCTTTTATGCCCGGTCTTAAGGGGCCTGATTTTATCGAATATTGTGCCCGGGCTTTTGATACCGGACCGGGAGAATGAGCTGATGTGTGGGTTTGCTGGTTTACTGCATCCGGGGGGGCATGATCTTGATATTCGTGCTGCTGCCATGGCCTCGGCCCTGGTGCACAGGGGACCGGATGATCATGGCGTGTTTACGGATGTGGAAGCCGGGTATGCCGTAGCTTTCCGCCGTTTGTCGATCCGGGATCTTTCTGGCAATGGACACCAGCCCATGACATCCCGTGATGGTCGATGGGTTCTTGCTTTCAACGGTGAGATCTATTTCTTGGACGAGGCTCGTGCCGCTGTTGAAGCAGCCGGCTGTGGCCCATGGGTTGGACGTTCTGATACTGAAGTCCTGCTTCAATCCATAGCTCTGTGGGGTGTACAGGGTGCCCTTGAGCGTCTGGAGGGTATGTTTGCTGTTGCCGTCTGGGATCGCCAACGGAGAGAGTTGACACTCGCCCGCGACAGGATGGGGGAAAAACCCCTGTTTTGGGGCCGGGTTGGTTCTGCGGTTCTGTTCGGGTCAGAACTTCCGGCCCTGCGTCGGTGGCCAGGGTGGGTTGGTGGTGTTGATCGTGTTGCTTTGGCGGGATATCTGCGGCAGGGGTGGATTGCCGCACCACGGACCATTCATCCCGGTATTTTCAAGGTTCGCCCCGGTCATATGGTCACGGTGGCGGCTGACGGGACCATGCGTGGTGATGAGGCGTACTGGACTGCTGCTGCCGAGTTGGGCAAGGCATCCTCCAGCCCTTTCGCCGGGGGTGTTGTTGATGCTGCCGACGAACTTGAGCGTTTGCTGCTGCGCTCTGTAAGGGCCAGGTTGCATGCCGATGTGCCTGTCGGTGCTTTCCTGTCCGGTGGCATCGACAGCTCAGCGGTTGTGGCCATGATGCAGGCAACCGGTGTAGACGGGGTGTCCAGTTTTGCCATAGGGTTCGAAGACCCGCGTTATGACGAGAGTCCTTTTGCTGAGGGAGTCGCGCGTTCACTTGGTGTTTCTCACCATACCTTGCGTATGACCGAGGCGGATGCCCGGGCCTTGATCCCTCGTATGGCGACAGTATCCGGTGAGCCTTTTGCCGATCCTTCCCTGTTGCCGACACTCCTGCTGTGCCAGGGAGCCCGCTCGCACGTGACTGTTGCCTTGGCAGGCGATGGTGGTGACGAGTTGTTTGGTGGCTATGCCCGGTTCTCTGATGTCGCACGCCAGTGGGAGCGCCGTTTACCTTCTTCCCTGTCTTGCATTGCAGGCCACGTTGCCCGTGCCTTGCCGGTTGGTTTTCTGGATCGCAGAGTGTGCGCGCTTGGGCGTGTATTGGGATCCCGCCGTGATAGCCGTCCGGTTGCTCGCCTGCGCCGAACCCTTGAGCTTTGGGCTGCCCGTTCTCCGGCGCGTTTGATGGAGCTGCACCACAGCCCTTGGCGTGATGATCTTCCCTTTGCCGTAACGGCTGATGACCTGCTCCCCGGCCTGCCTGTCCCTGATCTGGAAGACCCGGCCTTGGCCGCCATGGTGGTGGAAGCCTTGACCTATTTGCCAGATGACCTTTTGGTCAAGGTAGACCGGGCCAGTATGGCCGCCAGTCTGGAGGTGCGGTTGCCGTTTCTTGATCTGGCCGTCATGCGCCATGCCTGGAGTTTGCCCACGTCCTTCAAGATGGAAGGAAGTGTGACGAAGAAGGTTCTGCGCTCTGTCTTGCATCGTCATGTGCCACCGGCACAGGTGGAGCGCCCGAAAATGGGTTTCGAGCCACCTGTCGGGGCCTGGATGCGTGGACCGTTACGGGACTGGGTGGATGGCTTGCTCGATCCCCATCTGGTGCGGCATCAGGGTATTCTGGATGCAGATGCTGTGTGTGGCCTGTGGCAGGCTTTTCGCGATGGCCGGAGCCGGCAGGTCTTGCCAGTATGGCATTTGGTAATGTTTCAGGCCTGGATGCAGGATGAGGGAGCTTCCACGGTCGGGTAGCGGACCTCAAGGAAGTACAGCCCACACGCAGGCGCTGTTGGTCCGGCGCTGCTGCGCGACCGTGCCAACAGCGCCTTGCGGACATCTCTGCCGGTCCATTTTCCGGTTCCGACCAGGGACAGGGTTCCAACCATGTTGCGGACCTGATGGTGCAGGAAGGAACGGGCCCGCACGAAAATCTCGATCAGGGATCCTTCGGGTACGGGGGTGTGGGTTACGGTCAGAAGATCTAGGGTCTTCACCGGACTTCGGGACTGACACTCGGTTGCCCGGAAGCTTGTGAAGTCATGATTCCCGACCAGAATCTGCCCTGCCTCGTGCATGGCTTCTGCATTCAGGGGGCGGGCGACCCACCATACCTTGCCATGTTCCAGGACCGGGTGGGCGCGGCGGCAGAGAATCCGGTAAACATAGGACCGTTCCAGCGCCGAAAAGCGTGCGTGAAAGTCATCATCCACCCTTTCGGCTTGTCTGACGGCAACAGGCAGGGGGCGCAGGTGGGCGTTGATTGCATCACGCACTTTTTCAGCAGGGTCACCGCGCTCCAGATCAATATGAGCAACCTGCCCCAGGGCGTGGACACCGGAATCGGTCCGTCCTGCCGCATGGGCAACGGGCAGCGTGCCGCAGTATCGCTGTGCAGCCTCCTCGATGGCCTGTTGTACAGACAGGCCATTGGTTTGCCGCTGCCAGCCAACGAAGGCAGAGCCATCATATTCCAGTGTCAACTTGTAACGGGGCATGGTCGGACAAGGCTTTCAGGGCATGAGCAGTCAGGGTGCAGGTTGACCATTGATGAGAGTCCCGGGAGAGATGGGGAAACCTCTGTAGAAGGCTTCGGCATCCATGGGATCCCTGCCTGCCCGTTGCAGGGATAAAAGGCGGACCGCACCATGGGAGCAGGCAACCGTAAAGCCGTTGTCCAGAATGGCCCCAGGCTGGCCTTGCCCTTCAACGGGTTCGGCTGCCAGAACCTTGATCCGGGTTCCCGCATGCTCAAACCATGCCCCCGGGAAAGGGGACAGTCCGTTGATGTGGCGCGCAACCTTGGAAGAGTGGTTGTCCCAGTCAATCCGTGCTTCTGCCTTGTTGATCTTTTCGGCGTAGGTTATGCCCTTTTCAGGCTGTGGCACAGCTTTCAGAGTCCCCTGTTCCAGTCCGTCCAGGGCTTCCAGAATCAGCGTTGCCCCTGTTTCTGCAAGGGTATCATGCAACAGGCCGGTGGTGGTTGTATCGGTGATCGGTACGGCCTTTCTCAGCAGCATGGGGCCGGTATCCAGCCCGGCTTCCATTTGCATGATTGTGATTCCGGTTTCCGTATCTCCCGCCATAATGGCCCGGTGTACAGGTGCAGCACCACGCCAGCGTGGCAGAAGCGATCCATGAATATTGATACAGCCAAGGACAGGGATATCCAGAATGGCTTGTGGCAGGATGAGGCCATAGGCTGCGACAACGGCAACATCAGGCTTCAGGGCAGCAAGAGCTTCTACTTCTTCCGCCCCGCGCAGGGATACTGGGTAATGTGCGTCAAGGTCCAATGATTCCGCGGCCCTTTGAACAGCGGAAGGCCGCAGGGCCTGGCCCCGTCCGGCGGGGCGGGGTGGTTGGCAGTAGACTTTAGCAACGGTGTGACGGCTTGCCAGTGCCCGTAGTGCCGGCACGGCAAAGTCCGGCGTGCCCATGAAAACGACCCGCATCAGTCCTTGTCCTTCCGCGTGGCGGGGACATACTCGGCCTCCAGGGTTCCGTTCTTTTTACTTTTGGTCAGCTTGCGCAGGATCATGTTGCGCTTCAGGGACGATATGTGATCGACAAACAAGGTTCCTTCAAGGTGATCAATCTCGTGCTGGACAACAACAGCCAAAAGACCATCGGCTTCAAGCTCCCGCACTTCATTCTGGTGATCCAAGTAGCGGACCCGGACCCGGGCAGGGCGGTCGACCAGTTCGTAGTGGTCGGGAAGAGACAGGCAGCCCTCTTCATAAGGCGCCGTTTCCTCAGACGCCCAGATAATTTCCGGATTGGCCATACGCAGCGGGGCTGGTGGCTTTCCCCTGTCGGCGGCATCAATAACAATAACACGCTTGAGGACCCCGACCTGTGGTGCGGCCAGACCAACGCCGGGGGCGGCATACATGGTTTCGAGCATGTCATCCATCAGGCGGACAATGTCCCGGTCCACCTTTTCAACCGGGACCGCGCGTGCTTTCAGGCGCGGATCAGGGGCGACAACGATGGGCAACAGCGCCATGGGTGGGTTTCCTCGGAACATACGGGATCAACATTGTATGTGGAAATAAGCTGCCTTGACGGGGAAATCAAGTTGCAGCGGCAGAAGGATGCAGGGCATCCTTGTTTTGTCCGGCATGCTTTATTTCCGTGCAGGCTTTGCCGTAGCGGGAAGGGTATGTGCTCCAGGCATGCCAAGGCCGACCGGAACTTGTCCGGCCGGCTTCTCAGAGCCATTGAAGCTACCAAGCCATTCCTGTGGAACGCATACGTGTTCCTGGTCTCAGATATTCAGGTCAAGGCGTGCCTTGCCGCTGGCATTTGAGGTGTTGCGTTGTGGTTGCACCTGTCCACCACCAATTTGGACCACTGCCTGTGCCAAGGCAAAGGCAGCAACCCCTAAGGCTTGGTCCGCTTGCCGGACACGTGTTTCGTAAACACGACGTGTGTCCTGCTCCGGCGGTACAGCGTTGCTCAGCGACTCCAGCACGGCTTGCCCCTGCTTGATACCAGCGCTGGCATCCTTCAGGACCTTGGCCACAACAGCGCCAAGTTCGGCCTCTGTCTTGGGAGGAGGCGACTGTGGAGCCGGATTCCCGCTGTCCTGTATGGGCAGGCCATAGGGGAAATAATCTTCGCTGGCACCTGTTGTGATATCGGCCGGTGCGGGCTCCGGAACAATTTCCAGCCTTCGGCTTTGTCCACCCAAGGCTTCGTTCAGGGCGCTTGCTGCCCGTGCAGCCGCCTTGTCAGCTTCAGAGACTACGGGAGTAGCCGCGGTAGTACCTGATACCGAAACCGGGCGCGCACTTTCAGCCGGCACGGTGGATTCAAGGTCAACAGACACACCCGAGCCGGCTGCGGCCGAGGCGAGCAAGTCGGCGGCCTTGCGTATGGCGTTGCCGGCCTCGGCTATGCGCGCAAGCGCGGCTTCTGCTTTACGGGGGCTATTCTCGGCCAGAGTCCTGGGCGTATCTCGGGCCACATCTCCAATGTCATCGCGTGCCAAGCTGACTTGGACCCGTGCGCGCTGGATATCGTCGGCCCGGGCCAGAAGACTCTGGACCCGCAGTGCCACTTCTTCTGGCGTCTGACGGTTTGACCCGGCATCGCTGTCAGCTCCGTTTCCACTGAAACGGTCAGCACTGGCCGTCTGTATGTTTTCTGTCGTCTGAACCCGCTGAGCCTCAATATCTTCCCTGCGGACGGGAGGCTGCGGGAATGGCGCGCCCGCTGTGCGCAGACGTTCGACAGGACTAGTCATGGCCTTCTGCCTCCATTGTCCTGAACTCCGCCCCGGCCTCTATTTCCCTTACGGGAGGTGCTCCGGGACAGGGAAGTCCGTTTCTTGGAATTCCCACAGGCACACTATACAGAATAAAATTCGATTTTTCCAGATGGTGTTGAGTTTTCCGAAATAAACAGTCCGAATATTTTGATTCATTATAACCTGATCATATGAATAACTGTTCGATGTACTGTTATTCATGGAGTATGAAGTGGGGATAATAATCTGTCATTGCTCATTTCCTGTTGTCGGGGCAGACAAAATATAGACCATCAGTGATGACTTTTATCCATGCCTTCCCGCGGCGGAGCCTTTCTTTTAGATGTGAGCGATTCAACCCATGGAAGTATATGGCGTGCGATTGCTTCCGTTCCTCTTTCTGTCGGGTGCATGCCGTCTGCTTGAAGAAGAGCGGGGTTCCCAGCTACCCCATCCAGAAAGAAAGGAACCAAGGGAATGCTGTGCATGACCGCTAGTTCCGGAAAAATGGCATTGAACTCTGTTGCATATTCTTTGCCCATGTTGGGGGGGGCCAGCATACCAAGCAGGAGGACCTCGATATTATCCCTGCGCAGCCGATGAAGAATCGTGTTCAGATTGACCCGTGTCTCTTTTGGATTGATACCGCGCAGGGCATCGTTGGCTCCAAGACCCAGCATGACAATATTGGGGCTTTCCTTCAGCATCCAGTCAAGGCGGGACAGTCCTCCAGCTGAGGTATCTCCCGATACACCGGCATTGATCATGGTGACCGGTATCCCCTTTTCTTCCAGAAGACGTGCCAGCTGGTCGGGGACCGATTGCCCGGGCGGCAGGTTGTAGCCGGCCATCAGGCTGTCTCCCAGTGCCATCAGCTTGGGCTGTGATGAACTTGCGCCTGTGTCTGCCGCGTGGACGGCACGCCCTGTTCCGTTGACAGGAGACAGTATTGCCGCATATGCGAAAAGAGCAGCCCCGGCAACGCGGGCTATGGCAGACATACGGAGAAAAAGAGCCATGGTGTCCGGTCCGGGCCTTCAGTCAAGGGAAGTATCCGTCATGCTTGACGATATCCATGTCAGCCTGAAGGGTCCTGCCGGTCCGGTCAATATCCTGCGTGGTGTTTCGATTCGCATTGACAAGGGTGAGGCCGTGGCGGTGGTCGGCCCCTCGGGTTCAGGGAAATCGACCATGATGATGGTTGCCGCCGGACTCGAGCGGATCACGTCGGGATCTGCGCGGATTTGTGGGCAGGATATAGGTCCGCTGGACGAAGATGCCTTGGCTGTGTTCCGACGCGACCATGTCGGGGTTGTCTTTCAGTCCTTTCATCTTGTTCCGACAATGAGTGCCCTGGAGAATGTTGCCATTCCCCTGGAGCTGGCGGGTTCAACAGAGGCTTTCGAGCGGGCACGTGATGGCTTGCAGGCCGTGGGGCTTGGTCATCGCCTGCATCATGTTCCGGCCCAGCTGTCCGGGGGAGAGCAGCAACGGGTTGCCTTGGCCCGTGCTTTTGCCACCTCTCCGGACCTTGTGCTGGCCGACGAGCCAACGGGTAACCTAGATGGGGCAACGGGGGCCATGATCATGGATCTTTTGTTTGACCATCGCCGCCGCAACGGGACGTCCCTGATGTTGGTAACCCATGACCCTGCCCTAGCGGCACGGTGTGACCGCACAGTGCGTCTGGAAGATGGGCGGCTGGTGTCCCATGCCTGAGGATAGCCCTCCGTATGCCAAGGATAGTATCAGGCTCTGGTCTTTGGCCTTTCGGTTTGCGCGCCGCGAGCTGCGCGGAGGGTTGCAGGGTTTACGGGTCATGATTGCCTGCTTGTTCCTAGGTGTTTTCGCCATTGCGGCATCTGGTTCCGTGCGTTCAGCCGTAGAGGCCGGACTATCTGTTGGAGCCCGTTCTCTGCTGGGGGGGGATCTCGAAGTCCGTCAGAGCCTTGTCCACCCCGGCAAGGAGCAGCGACAGTTTCTGGCACAGTACGGGATTGTTTCCGAGGTACGGGAAATGAGGGCCATGGCCCGCTCGGTCGGGACAGACAAGATTGCCATGGTGGAGCTGAAGGCTGTGGATAACCTTTACCCCCTGTATGGCGATATGGGTGTGGAGCCAGGTGAACCCCTTGCCGCCCTGTTGGACACGCGGGCAGGCCTGTTCGGGGCTGTGGCTGATTCATCCTTGGCGCATCGGCTGGACATAAAGGTTGGAGACTCGTTCCATCTTGGCGAGACAACCTTGCAATTGCGTGCCCTGATAACGGAGGAACCAGACCGGGCTGCTTCGGTTATGGCGTTTGGTCCGCGCGTGATCGTATCGCCGGAGGGATGGGAGGCCACGCGTCTGGAGATGCCTGGCAGCCTGGTCCGCACAGCCCTGCGTCTGAAAACGCCACAGCCGTTGGACGCGGCGGGTGTAGAGCGGGAGCTGGAGGCAGCCTTTCCCGGTTCCGGGTGGCGGGTGCGGGGGTTGGATGCTGCTGCTCCCGATGTGCGGCGTGTTCTGGGGAATGTGACCTTGTTCCTGTCCCTGGTTGGTCTGACAGCCTTGCTGACCGGGGGCATTGGTGTTGCCAATGCTGTTCGCACATTTGTTGGGGCGCGCATGGCAACGATCGCAACCCTGCGAACACTTGGGGCATCGTCTGCCCTGGTTTTCCGCATCTATATGTTACAGGTTTCCATCCTTGCCTTGTGTGCGGTTGGTGCCGCCATGTTTGCTGCCGCTGCCGTTCCTGCGGTGGTTGGTTCCCTGCTGGCCGACGTGTTTCCTGTTGCGTTGCCTTTGGGGGTCTGGCCGGCTCCTTTGCTCCAGGCCGCTGCAGCCGGGTTGCTGGTTGCGGCCGTTTTTGGCCTCTGGCCCTTGGCGCGGTGTCGCGAGGTGCCCGCTGCAGCCTTGTTTCGTGGCGTGCACATGGACTCTTCCTTCCGCCCCCGTGGGCTGGTGGTTCCGGTCATTGTCCTGTGTGCGCTTGCCTTGGCCATGTTGACGATCCTGTCAGCCGAACGTCGTGATGTTGCCATTGGCTTTGTCCTCGGTGCGCTGGTTTCTTTTGGCTTGTTCCGCCTTGCCGCCACTGTTGTCATCTGGCTTGCATCCCGGGTGGTGCTTCGTGGCGCACCGCTCCTGCGTTTGGGGTTTGCCAATGTCTGTCGCCCGGGGGCGCCAACGGTTCCGGTTGTCCTCTCTCTAGGGCTTGGGCTGTCTGTTCTGGCAACCGTGGCGCTGATCGAGGTGAACCTCAACCAGCAGATCCGTGAACGGATTCCGGATACCGCTCCTGCCTTTTATTTTATCGATCTTCAGACAGCCAACCTGGACGCATTCCGCGCCGAGGTGGAAGCCGTTCCCGCAGCCCGTATTACCGGTATGGCGGATATGGCGCGTGGTCGTATCGTTGCTGTCAACGGGCAACCGGTTGACGAAGCATCTGTTGATCCGGAGGTGCGCTGGGCGGTGCGCGGTGATCGTGGCCTGACCACATCGGCCCATCCTCCGGAAGGATCGGTTCTGGTTGCCGGTGCATGGTGGCCACAGGATTATGGCGGGGAACCGCTGGTGTCTGTCGCTGCAAATGTTGCCCGCGGTTTGGGGGTTGGTGTGGGCGATTCCCTGACATTCAGCATTCTGGGGCGGACTATGGATGTCCGGATCGGCAGCCTGAGGGAGATCAACTGGTCGACCTTGTCCCTGAACTTTGCCTTTGTTTTCAACCCCCGTGCCCTTGAAGGTGTGCCCCGGACCTGGATTGCCACGGTTTACGCCGCGCCGAGGTCCGAGGATGCCCTGGAGCGTGCTGTTGTCCGTGCCTTGCCATCCGTTTCGGCTATCCGTGTCAAGGAAGCCCTGGACAGTGTCGCATCGATACTGGATCGTGCCTCGTATGCCATCCGTCTGGCGGCGTCTTTGGCTGTTATTGCCGGTCTTCTTGTTTTGTCCGCGGCTATTTCAGCCGGTCACAAGGATCGTGTACGTGACGCCGTTATCCTCAAGGTTCTGGGGGCAACCCGGGCAACCCTTCTGAAGGTGTGGATGCTGGAGTATGGTGTGACCGGTGTGGCAACCGGTGTCGTGGCTGCCGGTGTGGGGACCGTTGCGGCCCGCGTTGTTCTGCAGGATGTGATGCGGGCTCAGTGGGTTTTTATGCCTGGTGTGACCTTTGCCATTGTTTGTGGAGGGTTGGTCCTGGTGTTGGCTGGTGGCCTTGCCAGTGGGCTGCTGGCCCTGAGCGGGAAACCCGCAGTTGTTCTTCGGCATGAGTAGGGAAAAACCCTGATCCGTTGGTAGCAGGGCTTGCCCCCTGGCTCCTGAAAACCGTACCTGGCGTGTCCGGTTCTTGTTGCGTTGCCCCAATTCCGTGCCATATTCATAGGGACAGTGCTTGTTTTTTGTCTTTCAGAGAGGGTTTCATGAACCTTGAGAACCGCAACACCTGGACCCGGGCGGATTCGGTCGCTGGCGTCGCCGAGATTGATGCCGGCCTGCGCGCCTATATGCTGCGGGTCTACAATTACATGGCTTCTGGCGTAGCCCTGACCGGGATTGTGGCTTGGCTGGTAGCTAACACGGGCCTGAGCAGTGTTTTCTTCAGCGCCGGTCCGCAGGGCATGCAGCCCTCGATGCTGGTATGGGGGGCTATGCTGGTCTCTATTGGCTTGGCTTTCTTCATGTCGTTCCGGATTGCGTCTCTCCAGTCGTCAACGGCCCAGGCCCTGTTCTGGGCTTATGCCGCCCTGAACGGTGTCTGGATGGCCAGCATCTTCTTCACCTATACCGAGACATCGATTGTCCGCGTGTTTTTCATTACCGCGGCCTCCTTTGCCGGTCTGAGCCTTTATGGCTACACCACGCGGCGTAGCCTTGATGCCATGGGCGCATTCATGGCCATGGGCCTGATTGGTCTGATCATTGGCAGTGTGGTCAATATTTTCTTGGCCAGTTCGGCCATGCACTGGATGCTGTCTGTTGTCGGGGTGATCATTTTTGCCGGCCTGACAGCCTATGACACCCAGAAGGTCAAGGAAATGTATCTGGAAGCGGATGGCAATGACATGGCCCTGAAAAAGTCGGTTATGGGGGCTTTGACCCTGTATCTGGACTTTATCAACCTGTTCCTGATGCTGCTCCGCTTCTTTGGTCAGAACCGCGAATAAGAACTCTCGCGTTTACCATATCTCAGGGGGGCTTCCGGAGTGTCGGAGGCCCCCTTGTTTCTTGTCTGGTCGTGATTTCCGGAACAGTGGGATCAAGGGCGGTGGATTTGGTCTCGTGTTTGGTGATGGCCTGTCCTAGACTTCCGCCGTCTTTGCGCTGATGCAGGTTTGTGCTTTATGGCATTGCTCCGTTCGGTATCCATTGTTGGCTTCTTCACCTTGCTGTCGCGCTTTACAGGCCTGGCGCGTGAGGCGCTGATTGCCCATTACCTGGGTGCCGGCATGGTAACGGACTGTTTCAATGTTGCCTGGAAGCTGCCAAACCTGTTCCGTCGCCTGTTTGCCGAGGGGGCTTTCTCGGCTGCATTTGTCCCCTTGTTTTCGGCGACGCTGGAGCAGGAGGGAGAAGACGGGGCCCGGGTTTTTTCCGATCGGGTCTTCTCCTTTCTTGCACTTGTGCTGGGGCTGTTCAGCGCCCTTATGATGATTGCCATGCCTTGGGTCATGCACGTTTTTGCGCCAGGTTTCAGCGAGATCCCGGGCAAGCATGAGCTGGCCTCTGATCTGGCCGGGATTACTTTCTCGTATTTGTTCTTTGTTTCCTTATGTTCGCTTCTGTCCGGGATTCTCAATTCCCTTGGCCGGTTTGCTGCAGCAGCAGGAACGCCAGTCCTGTTGAATGTTGTCAGCATGGCCGGACTGGTCTGGTTGTCGGATTTTACGCCCACGCCGGGTCATGCCCTGGCGTGGGGAACGGCCTTGGCAGGAGTCGTCCAGTTTTTGTGGTTGTTGCACTCTGCATGGAGAGCCGGGTTCCTGCCCCGCCTGGTCCGCCCTTCCCTGTCGCCCAAGGTTCGCCTTTTGCTGGTCCGGATTGTCCCTGTGGCTTTTGGGGCAGGGTTGTATCAGGTCAGCCTTCTGATTGACGTTGTGCTCGCCTCACTCTTGCCGGAAGGTTCCATCAGCTGGCTCAACTTTGCCGACCGCCTGAACCAGCTGCCGCTTGGCGTGGTTGGTATTGCGATGGGAACAGCCCTGTTGCCGGTTCTATCCCGTCAGCTGGCCGCTTCAGACGAGGCTGCAGCCTTGGACAGTCAGAACCGTGGGGTGGAGCTGTCCCTTCTGTTGACCCTGCCGGCCATGGTGGGGCTTGTGCTTCTGGCTGAGCCCATTGTGGCCCTGGTGTACGAGCGAGGGGCCTTCACCGCTGCGGATACAGAGGCAACGGCAGCAGCGTTGACAGCCTTTTGCCTTGGCCTGCCGGCATATGTTCTGGTCAAGGTCTTTACCCCGGGTTTCTTTGCCCGTGGTGATACGTCCATGCCGTTCCGGATTGCCGCAGTAGCGCTTGGTATCAACGTGATTTTGAACCTTGTCCTGATGCAGATCATGGCCCATGTTGGGCTGGCGCTGGCAACGGCTGTCAGCAGTACGGTCAATGCCATGCTTTTGGGCATTGTTCTCTGGCGTCGTGGGCACTATCGCATGGACCGCCGCCTGTTGCAGCGTCTTCCCCGTACCCTTATTGCAACCAGCCTGATGGGTGGTGTTGTCTATGCTGTGGGCTATGCCATTCCCTTGTTTATCCCGCTTTTATCATGGGGTGTGCTGGTGGTGCAGATTGCGGCTGGCCTTGCTGTCTTCTTTCTGGCTGCCTTCTTGTGCGGCGCTGTACGGCGTGAGGATCTGGCCTACTTGCGGGTCCTGCGTCGTTCCTAACCCCGTGCTTGATCGCGTGCCCTGTGTGGGGTATCCCATCCGCCTGCTGACAGGTCTACTGGGTGCAGGATTGCTTCTTGATAACAGGATCGTATGATGAAACGTATTTTTTCCGGCGCACAGCCTACCGGAAACTTGCATTTGGGCAATTATCTTGGGGCAATCCGTAACTGGGTAACGCTACAGCAAGACTTCTCTGACTGTGTGTTCTGTGTTGTTGATCAGCATGCCATTACCCTTTGGCAAGATCCCAAGGAACTTCACCGTTCTATCCGGGAACTGGCAGCAGCCTATATCGCGGCTGGTATTGATCCCGGGAAGTCCATTCTTTTCAATCAGTCCGCTGTTCCTGGTCATGCCCAGCTGGCGTGGGTTTTCAACTGCGTTGCCCGTATCGGCTGGATGAACCGGATGACCCAGTTCAAGGACAAGGCCGGAAAAAATCGCGAAAATGCTTCTGTCGGATTGTATGTTTACCCAACTCTGATGGCAGCAGATATTCTGTTGTACAAGGCGACGCATGTGCCGGTCGGGGAAGACCAGAAACAGCATCTGGAGTTGACCCGGGATATTGCAATCAAGTTCAATAACGATTTTGGTGTCGATTTATTCCCCGTTCCCGAGCCCTTGATCCTGGGAGAGGCAACCCGGGTCATGAGCCTGCGTGACGGTACCAAGAAGATGTCCAAGTCTGATCCGTCGGATTATTCACGTATCAATCTTGCGGATGATGCTGATGCCATTGCGCAGAAGATCCGCAAGGCCCGCACGGACCCCGATCCCTTGCCCGAGGTTGTGGCGGGACTTGCCGACCGGCCCGAGGCCGACAACCTGGTGACGATTTTTGCCGCCCTGAAGGGAATCAGCAAGGCAGCGGCCTTGGCCGATGTCGGGGGGCAGTCGTTTGCCGTGTTCAAGGGTATGCTGACGGACCTTCTGGTTTCCGAGCTGGCCCCGGTTAGCGCAGAATGGCGGCGACTGGTGGCTGACCCGGCTTATATCGACTCTGTCCTGCGTGACGGTGCAGAGAGGGCTTCTGTCCTGGCACGTCCCATTCTCGATGAGGTTTACGATACCGTCGGGTTCTTGCGACCTTAACTGACGGGAAACATTCTTGTCTTCGGACCCCACGCCTTTCCCAAGGTGTGGGGTCTTTTATCGTTCACTACAGATGTTTCTGCTGTGACTGTCTGCGGGGCAGGGTACAACAGAAGAAATATCCTGTTCTTGTTTTCCAGCAGACTTTCGCGAACACCGGGGACTCTGAATGCAGGTCTATCTCCCGATTGCTGAAATGTCGGTGAATATTTTTCTCGTTCTCGGGATCGGGATCGTTGTTGGGTGGCTTTCAGGTTTATTCGGTGTTGGTGGTGGTTTCCTGATGACCCCGTTGCTGATGTTTCTGGGTGTATCGCCTGCTGTTGCGGTCGGAACCGGTGCCAACCAGATTGTGGCTTCGTCTGTTGCTGGGGTTATGGCGCACTGGAGACGGGGGAATGTTGATGTACGGATGGGTATGGTTCTGCTTGTTGGTGGTCTGGTTGGATCAGGAATAGGGGTTTTTCTGTTCCGCTGGCTTCGGTCTGTTGGTCATATCGATCTGGCTATTGCGTTGTGCTATGTCGTGTTTCTGGGTACGATTGGCTCCCTTATGCTGGGCGAAAGCCTGTTGGCAACCTGGCGGGCCCGCCGTCCGGGACATGTTCCTCGCGATGCCGTACAGGAAGAGCTTGGTCACTGGGCAGACCGACTTCCGCTTAAAATGACGTTTCATCGTTCCCGGCTTTATATTTCTGTGATTCCACCATTTCTTGTCGGAGTACTTGTTGGGGTTCTGGCTGCGATCATGGGGGTTGGTGGTGGTTTTGTTGCCGTTCCCGCCATGATTTACGTGCTGCGTATGCCAACCCAGGTGGTGATCGGCACATCCCTGTTCCAGGTTATTTTTGTCAGTGCCAATACGGCTTTCCTGCAAGCCCTGCTGAACCAGACCGTAGATGTCATGCTGGCGCTGACACTCCTTGTTGGGGCTGTGACCGGCGCCCAGTTCGGGGCCCGCTTCGGCAGCCGTATCAAGGCCGAGCAGATGCGCATCCTTTTGGCACTGCTGGTGCTGGCCGTCTGTATTCGTCTGGCGTTTGATCTGATGGTCGAACCCGAGGAGCTTTTTATCCTTGGTGGAGGAGGCTGATGTCCAGACTCCGCCTGTGTTGTCTTTTGTTTTTTATTCTTCTGTCCGCTCCGTCCGGTGTGTGTCATGCCAACCGTCAGCAGCCAGTTGTGGCTGATTTGTCCAAGCATCTGGTTGCTATCAACGCCGGATTTTCCGGGACTGATGTGCTTCTGTTCGGGGCTACCGATGGCCCTGGTGATATTGTCTTGGTGGTGCGTGGTCCCCCGCAGCAGCAGGTCATTCGTCGCAAAACAAAATCTGGTCCAATCTGGATCAATGGCGAATCAGTTGTTTTTGACAGTGTGCCAGCTTTTTATCTTGTTGCCTCCAGCGCGCCACTGGAGGAAATCCTGCCGGACAGCGTACGACAACTGCACCAGATCGGTTTGTCTTACCTGAATCTGGAGGTTCTTGATCCTGTCAGCGAAGATGCACATGTGACGGAGCCTTTCCGCCAGGCGCTGGTTCGCTTGAAGGCTCAGCGTGGGGTCTATGTGACCACCGTTGGTACGATTGATCACATGGCTAACCGCTTGTTCCGGTCCGAGCTGCAGTTTCCCTCCAACGTGCCAACCGGCACCTATATGGTGGAAGTTTACCTGGTCCGTGACCGGCGTGTTGTCAGTGCCGAAATTACGCCACTCAGTATCAGTCGGGCTGGATTGGGGGCCGAGATTTTCCTGTTTGCCCACGATCATGCTGTTCTGTATGGCGTCCTTGCCATTCTGGCTGCGGCCAGCGCGGGGTGGTTTGCCGCCCTTGTTTTTCGACGTAACTGAGAGCCGGAGAAACCCGGATGGGGGACAGCGCACAGGGCCGTGTACGGCGTACTTTTCTGGTTGTTGTGGATGAAAGCGAGGAAATGCGCGCTGCGCTGCGCTATGCCTGCCGTCGTGCGCGGCGTACAGATGGACAGGTTGCGCTGTTGCGTATCATACAGCCGCGTGAGATCCAGCATTATGCTCTGATCGGGGAGCGTATGGCTGATGAGCTTCGATATCAGGCCAGCAGCCACCTGAACGAAATAGCTGCAGACGTTCAGCATATTTCCGGTACTGCGCCTGTTTTATTGATCCGTGAGGGCGAGTCGAGTGAGGAGCTTCTCAAGCTTCTTCGGGATAAGCCGAATATCAGTGTTCTGGTTCTGGCGGCAGGAACCGGCGCTGATGGGCCGGGGCCTCTGGTATCTGCCCTGACAGGTCGGTTGGCGCATCTTGTGCGGATTCCGGTCACAATTGTCCCTGGTACCATGACGGATGATGCAATTGATGCCCTGACCTGAACCGAACCTGTGCTCTTTTTCCCGGCTTGCATCAGGACTGGAGCAGTCCTATTTCAACCCGGATCATTATGGTGTAGCTTCGGCAGCATGCTTGTGATCCCTGAGATCTTCCAACTGCCAAAAGCCCGAGGTTTCCATGTTTATACAGACAGAATCCACTCCCAATCCTGATAGTCTGAAGTTTATTCCCGGCAGGATTGTTATGGCTTCAGGAACCGCGGATTATCGGCAGGAGTCTGAAGCCATGGACTCTCCGCTGGCGACCCGTCTTTTTGCGATAGAAGGTGTTGCAGGTGTTTTCCTTGGGGCTGATTTTGTGACGGTAACGCGTGGTGAGGGGCGGGACTGGCAGGTTCTGAAGCCGCTTGTGCTGGGTGCCATCATGGAACACTTCACCTCGGGTGCCCCGGTTACGCATGATTCTGTTGAAGAAGAAAGTTTTGATCCTGCCGACGCTGCATTGGTTGAGCAGATCAAGGAATTGATTGAAACTCGTGTGCGCCCGGTTGTAGCCCGCGATGGTGGTGATATTGTTTTCCGCGCATTCCGTGATGGTACGGTTTATCTGCATATGCGTGGATCATGTTCAGGGTGCCCAAGTTCAACAATGACCCTGAAGCATGGCATTGAGAACATGTTACGTCATTTCATTCCTGAAGTCAGGGCAGTGGAGGCTGTTTCATAATCTTCGTTATGTAAAGAGACCGGATATGACCTTGTTACCCTGATCTCTTTGACATCTTGTTCTGTTATTCTGGTGTTTGGCATATCCGAATCATTGATGTCCGGCCCCTATTGGCAGATTGTATCGTGCCAATAGGGGCCTTTTGACTTGGGTCATATAGAATTTATTTCTGTTCCATGTTCTTCTGTTTATCAATGAGATAGGTCCTTCCAGGCCTGTCTTTTGCCTGTTTGTCTAGATCAGGCGCTTGACCTAGGGTGCTTTACTTTATATTAGCTTCCCCTCCGATGCCTTGGACTGTGGTGCTGCTGCGGGCCTCTGTGATGGCGTCATGATCCGGTTTTGCCCCTGTGCAGCCGGTGTTCAACCCGGTGCGGTGCCCGTTTGGCCAGAGATCCCGGCCAGAGGGCGTACCAAAACGGGAGTTTCACCTGCCCTGAAGCAAGGGCGAGAATCTCCCACCACATGTTGGCCGGTCTGTTTGGTGTTGTGCCGTAAAGGTACGATGCCTGCGGCTCAGGGCTTGGCGGCGCCGAGGATCTTTGCGTTTCATTCGCGTGTTGAACGTGCCGCAGCCCCCGGTAAAGAGGTGTGTATGTATCAGAAGCGATCCTGTCGGCGCTTCAACATTGTTGTGTTGGGTGTTGTGTTTACCTGTGTAGGTGGCCTGTACAGTGCGGTGGTCTCTGGTGTGGCGGGTCTGCATACAGGCGGTGAGCGTACGGTATCAGAATCTGCTTCTGCGGGGGTGTCATCGGTTCCCAGAACATGGGTTTCCTTGTCATCGCGCGTTCCATCAGCCTTGTTGTTGCCTGTTGGCAAGCCGTCGGTTCCAACGTCTCTGGCCACACCGGCTGATGTGCGTGCTGAACGGCTTGATGCCCTCTATGAGGAACTGTCTTACGGTCTGGATGGCGTGAGGAGCGGTGTTGCAGCTGTGCCGCGTGTTTTCTCTCCGTCTGTTCCCCGTGATATGCGCGACGTTGATGTTGAACGCCGCAAGAGCTTGTTCCTGCGTATGTTGCTGCCGGTTATCCTGCGCGTTAACGAGGAAATCGAAAGCGACAGAACCCGCCTGAAAAGGCTGATCGAACGTGACAATGCGGGGATGCCAGTCAGCGACCATGATGTGTTGTGGCTGGAAGACAAGACGCGCGAGTATCGCATGCGTGTTGTCAATATGGAACAGTTGCTGAAGCGGATGGATATTGTGCCTCCTTCCATTGCCTTGGCTCAGGCTATTGAGGAGAGTGGCTGGGGAACCTCGCGGTTTGCTATGCAGGGTAATGCCTTGTTTGGTCAGTGGACACCCTCTACACGCGGCTTGAAGCACCCGGACCCGATTGCACCGGGTTGGCGTATTGCCTCTTTTCCCTCTCTTCTGGACGCAGTGCGGTCCTACGTTGTGAACCTGAATACGCATAGTGCGTATGGAGAGTTTCGATTGGCCCGTTCTTCCGCCCGGAAGGCTGGCTCATTGCCTGAAGGCATGAGTCTGGTTCCTTACCTGCATCGCTATTCAGAGCGTGGTTCCGCCTATACCCAAGCTTTGCGCAACATTATACGGGTCAACGAGCTGCGCGCATTCGACAGCGCCCGCTTGTCAGACAGGGCGATAGAGGTGGCGGCTTTGCCTGATGACCTGATCCACGCTCCTGATCTTTCCCCCGCTCCTTGACCGGAGAGTGATGCGGCCAAGCTGTCAGGATCTTGAGCGAGAAGCCGACCGGGCCTTTCCATGTATGGCCTTGGCCTCTCTCTCTGACCAGTTACACCATTCCTTGACCGAGCACCGGTCACAGGCCGGGGTTCGTGCCTTGCAGGTGTAGCGTCCGTGCAGGATCAGCCAATGGTGCGCATGCTGGCGGAAGCGGGCGGGAATGACGGTTTCCAGCTTCTTCTCGACAGCCAGCGGTGTCTTGCCGGCAGCCATGCCTGTGCGGTTGGCAACGCGGAACAGATGGGTGTCAACGGCAATAGTTGGTTCGCCAAAAGCAATATTCAGGACGACATTGGCTGTCTTGCGGCCAACGCCGGGCAATGTTTCCAGAATGTCCCGGTTACGGGGAACGGTGCTGTTGTGATCGCGGACCAGAATCTGCGACAGGGCCATAATGTTTCTGGCCTTGGTGTTGAACAGGCCAATGGTCCGGATATGTTGACGCAGCCCTTCTTCCCCCAGTTCCAGCATTTTCTCCGGTGTATCGACACGCTGGAACAGGGCACGGGTTGCCTTGTTGACGCCGGTATCTGTTGCCTGGGCTGACAGCGCAACGGCTACCAGCAGTGTATAAGGGTTGACGTATTCCAGCTCCCCTTTTGGCTCTGGATTGATGGCCTGTAGCGTGCTGAAAAACCCCTCGACCTGTTTCCGGGTCATGGGACGGGTTGCGGTTGTCCGGGTGCTGTGTTGCGTGCTCATGGGGTACGGGGTGTCAGGCCCAGAACGTCCTGCATGGAGTACAGTCCGGGTCTGCGCCCGTTGCACCATCGTGCAGCGCGGATGGCGCCACGGGCAAAGATCTGTCTGGAGCTGGCTTTGTGGGTTAGTTCCACCCGTTCGCCATCAGCTGCAAAAATCACGGAATGTTCCCCGATTACATCGCCGCCCCGCAAGCTGGCAAAACCGATTGTGCCCGGCGTCCGGGCGCCTGTATGGCCATTACGGGTTATCTGCGAGACATCATCCAGGGCGGTTCGCCGCCCACGAGCGGCAGCCTGCCCCAGTCCCAACGCTGTACCAGATGGCGCATCAACCTTGTGGCGGTGGTGCATCTCAAGGATCTCTATGTCGTAATCCAGCCCCAGAATGGCGGCCACCCTTTCTGTCAGGGCAAAGAGCAGATTGGTGCCGATGCTCATGTTTGGTGACATGACAATAGGGATGCTCTTGGCTGCAATGGATACAGCCTCTTGTTGGGTGGGAGAGAAGCCGGTTGTTCCCACGATCAGGGCTGTTCTGTGAGTGGCTGCCAAGCGGGCATGCACGGTGGTGGCATCCGGGGTCGTGAAATCGATAACGGCATCGGCATGGGAGAAGAGGCTGGAGGGGTCATCTGTGATCGCTATGCCAAGTGGCTCTGTTGTGCCAACAAGGCGGCCTATATCCTGCCCCAGGAAGGGAGATCCCTGCGGCTCTGTTCCGCCAGCCAGGGTAACGGTATCGGCAGCAAGAATCTCCTGGACCAACATCCGGCCCATGCGACCGGCGCATCCAGCTACGGCAATTTTCATGGAAGAACCTTTCGGGGGCAGGGCATCGTATAAAGGCCCCGCATGGGCTGCGGGGCCGAGAAAGGGAAGGGCGGGGCAGGTCTACAGAGTCTGGCGGCCAATACGCCGGATCTGGCGGTGTGTCGGGCGGAATCGCTCCAGATACGACGGGATAATGGCTTCCGTGGTTTCAGGGCGGATGCCAAGTTCAGCCAGACCAGGGCAGGTTCCTGAGACCACGCTGTCTCGCTCCATCATTTTGACCATGTCCGGTGTCAAGGGTGGAACCGGCAGGAATTGGAGCAGGGCAGCCTGGATGCGTGCCACGGCCATGGGCGCGGGGAGAACAGGCTTGCCGCGGCGTGTTTCCCGCATGACCTGTTCCATAATCTCCTTCAGTGTCATGACGCGTGGCCCGCCAAGTTCCCACAGCTTCCCTTGCTGGCTGCGGTCATCAAGGATGCGGCATATGACCTCGGCAACATCGCCAACATAGACAGGCTGAAGTTTCGGGCCGCCGGAACCGACCAGGTCAAGCCGGGGCAGTTCGCCGGGAGCCTTGCGCAGGGCTGGGGCATCTGTTGTGAAATACAGCAGGAACGGCAGTGCCCGCGCCATGGCGCCAAAGCGGTTGTAGAAGTCATCCTCGGGGCCAAAAATAACCGATGGGCGAAGGATACTGGCCCCCGGGAAGGCGGTTTTGACCCGGGTTTCACCCTCGGCCTTGCTGCGGGCGTAGCTTGCCGGGCTGGAAGGATCGGCACCCAGTGCGCTCATATGGACAAGGTGCTGGACGCCGGCTTCCCGGGCTGCGCGCGCGATGGTTTCAGCCCCCACAACATGGATGGCGTCAAAACGAACCGGTCCCTTCTCGTACAGGATGCCGACCAGATTGATAACCGCACTTGCCCCCTGTACGGCACTGCGGACCGTATCCTCACGCGTGATGTTCGCATAAACAGGCGAAACTTGGCCAAGGTCACCCAGTGGTTTCAGGAACTTGGCACCTTCGGGATCCCGGACGGCGACGCGGATACGCCAGCCCGCTTTTGTCAGCTTGTTGACCAAATGGCGGCCAACGAAACCAGATCCGCCAAAAATCGTGACCAGACGTTCAGTCATGGTACTGAAACTCCCGAAATATCAGTGCCGGGGCCCCATTCGCTGCGAGCCTTGCGGGACCGTGCCAAAGACAGCTTCCTGTCCGGGAAATTGGCACAACACGAGGCGGGACGCAACAGAGAGCCCCTGAATACCACCTGGCGGCCAATGTCCTGGTATTGGCTTGCCAGAGTTGGTTGTTCTCTTTCGGAAAATATCCATGGTGTTAAAAAGATGATTGACGCAGAGGCAACATGCCCATATAAACCGCCCGCACCAAGACGTTTCTCCTGGTATGCGTGCTGCGAAAGAATGCAAATCTTTCTGGCAGGAAAAAAGGAGAGCGGTATTGTGTCACCGGCCCAGGTGGCGGAATTGGTAGACGCGCAGGTTTCAGGTACCTGTGGCCGAAAGGTCGTGGAAGTTCGAGTCTTCTCCTGGGCACCATCCGCCTGGCAAAGCTTCGCAGGGTCCCGGGAAGGGAAGCGGAGATTTGCCAGGCGGATTTTTTTGTGGCCATGAGCCGTATTTCTGTCCATGAATACCGCCGTGTTGCAGTGTGCCGGCGCCCGCTCTCTATCTTCGGTAGAAAAGCCAGTTTTCGGGGATTTTGGCAATGACTATATACTATCATCGTGGTGATCTGCCGGCTGAAGTTGGTCTTTCGGGAGCGGTTGCCGTTGATACGGAGACAACCGGGTTGTCGCCGGTACGGGATCGCCTGTGTGTTGTGCAGCTCTCCGGGGGAGACGGCAATGCGCACGTTGTTCATGTCGGTGGCGCATTGGGGTATGATTGTCCCAACCTGAAAGCCGTTCTGGCCGATTCTTCGCGTCTCAAGATCTTTCACTATGCCCGTTTTGATATTGCCATACTTCGCAAGTATCTGGGGGTAGCCTGTGCGCCAGTTTATTGCACCAAGATCGCATCCCGTCTGACGCGTACCAATACAGATGCCCATGGTTTGCGGTCCTTGGTCCAAGCCTTGACAGGTGTGGAGCTTGACAAACAGCAACAGTCTTCAGACTGGGGAACGGATGGCGAGCTGACGGCAGAACAATTGTCTTATGCGGCCTCGGATGTATTGTATCTGCATGCCCTGAAAGATCGTCTGGATGCTCTTCTTGTGCGGGAGCGTCGTACCCATCTGGCCGATGCCTGCTTCCAGTTTCTTCCGACGCGGGCGGAGCTGGATCTGCTGGATTGGCATAGCCTTGATATCTTCAGTCACTGAATGCTGAAGGAGTGTGTTGGTGAAAGCATCGTCTTCTCTTTCGTCCGGACCTGTATCCTTGAACTCTGCCCTGGAAGCTGGGCGCAGGGTGCTGTTGACCGAGGCCGGGGCTCTGCATAGCCTGGCAGAGAGCCTTGATGGTCCTTTCTCGGCTGCCTTGGAGCGGCTTCTGGCTGTAAAGGGCCGTGTTGTTGTCACGGGCATGGGCAAGAGCGGCCATATCGGTGCCAAGATTGCCGCAACCTTGGCATCAACGGGTACGCCGGCATTCTTTGTGCACCCGGCAGAGGCCAGTCACGGTGATCTCGGGATGGTGACGCAGGATGATGCGGTCATCGCCCTGTCCAATTCGGGGGAAACTGCCGAGTTGGCAGACATTGTCGCCTATACCCGCCGTTTTGCCATCCCTCTGATCGGTATTACCGGGCGGGCTGATAGCGCTTTGGCTGTGGACAGCGATGTTGCCTTGGTGCTGCCGGCCTTTGAAGAGGCATGCCCGCATGGATTGGCCCCGACCACTTCAACCACGCTGATGTTGGCCCTAGGTGATGCTCTGGCGGTTGCTCTTCTGGAAAGCAAGGGATTTACTGCTGAAGATTTCCGTCTTTTCCATCCGGGGGGGAAGCTTGGGCAACGCCTGATGCGTGTTGCTGACCTGATGCATGGTCCTCAGGAGCTGCCGTTGTGTACACCCGATACCCTGATGGCGGATGTTCTGGTCGAAATGACGGGCAAAAGTCTTGGCTGTGCCGGTGTGATGGGGGCTGATGGGCGTCTGGCCGGTATGATTACGGATGGTGACCTGCGTCGCCATATGGAAGATGGGTTGATGCGGCGGCGGGCAGTGGACGTGATGACCCCGGACCCGATGACGGTTTCTCCCACGCTTCTTGCGGGGGAAGCCCTGCACCGTATGAACAGCCGAAAGGTTACCGGTCTTTTTGTCGTTGATCCGGGTGGTCGGCCGGTTGGCTTCCTGCATGTGCATGATTTGCTCCGGGCTGGTATTGTCTGATGCCTGTTCCCGATCCTTCGGGACGTTGGTCCTTGTTGTTCGGATACAGTCGCCTTGTCGTGGCGATGAAGGTTCTGCTGCCTGCCCTTGCCCTGCTTCTGATTGTGGGCGTTCTCCTCTGGCCGCGCCTTGTTGCCGAAACAAGCGCTCCTTCGTCCTTGATCCAGGCTGCGACAGAAGACGTTCCCCTAGAAAACCGACAGATGGAGCAGCCCCGTTACAGGGCAACAGATGCAGACAACCAGCCTTATAGCCTGAATGCGGATCGTGTGTGGGAGGCGGTTCCCGGGTTGTCAGAGTTTAACTTGGTCAACCCACGCGCTGACATGACAACGAATGATGGCGCGTGGTTGGCGATGGATGCGCCTGAGGGGCTGTACTATGAGAACCAATCCATTCTGGATTTGTCTGGCGGTGTGAACTTTTATCATGATGCGGGGTATGAGTTGCATACGCCATCTGTCACGATTGATGTGGCGGGAGGGGAAGCCATCGGCATGGAGGCCGTTGAGGGGCAGGGGCCATCCATGACAATCGCATCAGAAGGTATCCACGTGGTGGAGCGTGGTCGTTCCGTCCTGTTTACGGGAAAAGTGCGCCTTGTTCTTTACCCGGAGAAAGCTCCTTAGGAGCGGCAGGAGCCTGATCACATGCGTATTGCGGCACATATCCTGTTTCTCTTGGTTGCTCTGCTGGGTGGCCTTGTATTTTTGCCTGTGCATGCGCAGGACCCCGGTCTTGTTGTGGCCGGGGATGATGATGCACCGGTCGTGATAGAGGCCGAGAATGGCCTGGAATGGACAAGGGAGCAGCGTCGTTTTGTAGCGCGTGGTCATGCGACTGCCATTCGGGGGGATGCGACGCTGCGGGCTGACACTCTCTTTGCCTTCTATGATGATGACAGCCATAACAAGGTTGCTCTGCAGGGTGCGGGTTCGTTCGGTGCCATTCGTGTGCTGGAAGCGCACGGCTCTGTCGTGATGACAGCTCCAGGAAGACGTGCGCAGGGTGAGAAAGCTGTTTATGATGTTGTCACAGGTGCATTGACCCTGTTTGGTCAAGGGAAAGGCGTTTTCGTAACCCTGCCGCAGGATACCATAACGGCGCGTGATACAGTCCACTATGACAGTCGCTCCCTGGTGGCAACAGCAAAGGGGGATGCCCGCGTCGTCAGGCAGGATCGCATCATGTCTGCCGATACCATGGTGGCACGGATGAGTACGGCACGTGGCGGGAATGCCTTGAAAACCGTTGATGCAACCGGAAATGTCCGTATCGTTACCCCGCGTGAGCAGGGGACAGGTGATCGCGGACACTATGATGCCGTGACCGGGATTGCTACGCTGACAGGTGCGGTTACCCTGGTTCGTGAAGGAACGATTCTGACCGGTAACAAGGCGGTATTTGACATGAATACCGGCGTGTCCCGTCTGGTGGGCGGGCCAGGACGCGCAAGGGCTGTTCTGGTTCCGGAAAAACCTGTTCAGGACGGGCAGAAGAGTGGTAGCGATGAAGCATCGAAAGGTCAGCCCTGATTCCCGACAGGGTTCAGTGGTCAGCATACGGAGACAGCGACGCTTGTGAGAACGGAGAAAGATCGTCCTGCACCGGGTTCCGGTTCCGATAACGAAACGGCTGGAACGGTCCAGGCAAAAGATTCAAGCATGGGACTTCATGTTCGCCGCATAGGCAAGCACTACAAACGTAGGCCTGTTCTTCACGATGTCAGCCTGTCTGTGCAGCGTGGCGAGGCGGTTGGTCTTCTGGGGCCGAACGGGGCTGGCAAGACGACGTGCTTTTATTGTGTAACGGGCCTTATTGTGCCTGACTCAGGGACCATCGAGCTGGATGGTCGTGATATCACGGCGCTGCCCATGTACCGTCGGGCGCGTTTGGGCATAGGGTATTTGCCGCAGGAAGCTTCTATTTTCCGTGGGCTCAGCGTCGAGCAGAATATCATGGCTATTCTGGAGGTATGCGAGTCGGATCAGGATGTGCGCGAAGCACGGCTTGAGGATCTTCTCGCTGAATTCTCCGTATCCCACCTGCGCCGGGCCCCGGCCTTGTCCTTGTCCGGGGGGGAACGCCGGCGTGTGGAAATTGCCCGTGCACTGGCGTCCAGACCATCTTATATTCTTCTGGATGAGCCGCTGGCCGGGATTGATCCGATTGCAGTGGCTGAAATCCGTGATCTTGTGGCCCATCTCAAGGATCGGGGGCTGGGCGTGTTGATCACGGATCACAATGTACGGGAAACACTGGATATCATTGACCGTGCCTGTATTCTTCATGCTGGTACGGTCCTGATGGAAGGGAAGCCGGAAGAGATTGTGGCTGACGAAGGGGTTCGTCGCGTGTATTTGGGCGAGAATTTCAGACTGTAGGGCGGGGGGCCCCGGTAATGGTGCTTCAACCCAGGCTCGATATGCGGCAGACCCAGGGTCTGGTTATGACGCCGCAGCTGCAGCAGGCTATCAAGTTGTTGCAGCTGTCCAACCTTGAGCTTGGAGCCTGGATCGAGCAGGAACTGGAGCGCAATCCGCTTCTTGAGCGGGCAGATCCGTCCGAGGCCGTATTGCCAGAGGCCGATGTTCCGGTTGAGTATCGTCGCGATGCTGGTCAGGATGTTCTGGTTGACCCGATTGACGGTGCCCGCGAAGCTCCGCTGGACGTCGAGGTGGATAATACCTTTGACGGAGGGAGCCCGCGGGAAGGACCGGCATGGGATCCAGATGAGGCTCTGGGGCGATGGGACAGGGTTGGCCATGGGGGCCGTGGGGATTTTTCTGACAACGAAATGGATCATGACCGGCAGGTTTCTGCCGCCAAGTCTTTGCGCGACCATATTCTTGAGCAGGTGGAGCTGGATATCCCTGATCCCGTAGATCGTCTGGTTGCCGTGGCTTTGCTTGACGCCCTGGATGACAATGGGTGGCTTCTGGTCCCGACATTGGACATTGCAGACGGTCTGGGCACATCACAGGAGCATGTGGAGGCTGTGCTTCGGGTTGTTCAGCGCTTTGATCCGCCGGGTCTGTTTGCTCGCTCCCTGAGAGAATGCCTGGCCCTTCAGCTTGCAGATCGTGATCGTCTGGATCCCGCCATGCAGGCCCTTGTTGACAATCTTGATCTTCTGGCGCGTCGTGACTTTGCAACGTTGATGCGTATTTGTGGTGTTGACGAAACAGATCTTCAGGACATGATTATGGAGATCCGTGCCCTTGATCCCAAGCCGGCACAGCATTTTGATGTGGCTGTGGCGCACCCGGTTGTTCCTGATGTCCTGATGCGGCCTCTTCCGGATGGAGGATGGGTTGTTGAACTCAATCCGGACACTTTGCCCAAGGTTCTGGTCAACAGCCGCTACTATGCACGTGTCAGCAAGGCTGCCCTTTCCAAGGAAGAGAAGGCCTTTGTAACCGAGAATTTCCAGTCGGCATCTTGGCTGGTCAAGTCACTTGACCAGAGAGCGAATACCATCCTGAAGGTCTCGACCGAGATTGTGCGTCGCCAGCACCGCTTTTTTGAAGAAGGCGTATCCGGCTTGCGCCCGTTGATATTGCGGGATATCGCCGAGGCTGTGGATATGCATGAGAGTACGGTCAGTCGTGTAACCAGCAACAAGTATCTGTCTACGCCAAGAGGCGTCTATGAGTTGAAGTATTTTTTCACCCAGGCGATATCAACAACTGATGGTCGTGATTCTGTTTCGGCAGAGGCTGTTCGTCTTAGAATTAAAAGCCTTATTGATGGAGAGGAACCCGGAAAGGTTATGTCCGACGATGCCTTGGTGGCGATTCTGCAGGCCGAAGGGATTGATATCGCACGGCGCACTGTGGCCAAATACCGTGAGTCGATGAAAATTCCATCGTCTGTACAGAGGCGGCGAGAAAAGTTTATGGGGGGATCGCCCCCTGTCGCAGTATAATAGCCCGGTCTTTGCAAGGTGTTCCCGATGGGTGTTTGTTCTGTCTTGACCGGGCGGCGCACTGATCTTATGGTTCGCCCCCTTGTTTGGAGGTGGGAAGGGGCATCGGATATTCTGGCCATGGGCTCTGATTGGCAGGCTGTTCGATCCAGTTTTTGTGTACTGGTTGGCTTCTTTTTCCTCTTTTTGCGGAGCTGGTTAACCTTTTGTTTTTACTCGCGAGGGTAGTTATATGAGGTTTTCGCAGTGCCGCTGTTTTTCCTTTTGAGAGCCAGTGAGGGCTTGTAATGGATATCACCAGTCTCGTCAGTCCAGAGAGCGTGGTGCCTTGCCTGAAAGTGACATCAAAGAAGCAGGCTCTTCAGGAGCTTGCCCGTCACGCCGCCCAGTTGACCGGTCTTCACGAGCGGGCCATCTTCGACACCCTGTTGGAGCGCGAGCGTCTTGGCACAACTGGTGTGGGCAATGGCATTGCCATACCGCATGGCAAAATGGCCGCTCTGGATCGTTTGTACGGTGTCTTTGCCCGTCTTGAACGTCCTGTTGACTTCGAGTCCATCGACGAACAGCCTGTCGATCTGATTTTCCTGCTTCTGGCTCCTGAATGTGCCGGTGCCGATCATCTGAAGGCGCTGGCCCGCGTGTCGCGTCTTCTGCGCGACCGTGCCATGTGCGAGAAGTTGAGGGCAACATCATCGGCTGATGCGCTGTATGTTCTTCTTGCCAACAGCGAAGCGCAGGCGGCCTGATCTGCGGGTGAGCTTTCAGGAATAATAAGAAAACAGGCCGGCATATATAAAGCTGGCCTGTTTTCTTTTCCCCAGGGGCTGCCTCTCAGCCTAGCCAAAAGTTTCTATCATTGTTTCAATCCGCGTTGGGTCGTGCTCGCTCATAACCTGTCGGGCATGTTCTTCTGCTGCCCAGTAGGCAAGGTGGCGGATTCTATTCTTGACCCTGGGCAGGCTTCCGGCAGCCATGGAAAGCTCTCGGATGCCAATGCCAACCAGAAGCGCTGCCAAGCGTGGATCGCCGGCAATTTCCCCGCAGACACTGACCGGTATACCGGCCCGCAGGGCAGCCCCGGTTGTAAAGTGAATCAGGCGCAGAACAGCAGGGTGGGTTGGATTGTACAGATGGGCCACTTCCTGGTCTGTACGATCTATGGCCAAGGTGTACTGGGTCAGGTCATTGGTTCCGATGGCAAAGAAGTCCGATGCTGTTGCCAAGGCATCGGCGGCCAGTGCCGCGCCCGGAACCTCGATCATAACGCCCAGGGGAGGGATGGTATCCGGCACCGGGATCCGCGTTTTCTTGAGGCGGCTGTGTACGGCGCCAAGACATTCGCGTACAGCCGTAATTTCTGACACGGTGCAAACCATGGGGACCAGAATACGTACAGGGCCGTGTACGGCAACCCGCAGAATGGCGGCAAGCTGGGCTTCAAGGACTGCGGGTGAGGACAGGAGAAAGCGTACAGCCCGCAACCCTAAGGCTGGGTTGGCTGGCATGCTGCCCCCCAACGCCGTTGTCAGCTTGTCACCTCCTGCATCCAGAATGCGTATGGTGACCGGCTTTCCTTCCATGCGCTGTACAACCGTCTTCAGGGCCCGGTATTGTTCATCCTCGTCGGGCCAGTCCGGTCGATTCATATACATGAATTCGCTGCGGAACAGGCCAATTCCCTCAGCCCCGGATGAGAGGATCGTATCGATCTCGCCGGGGAGCTCAATGTTTGCCATCAGACGTATCGTGGTTCCATCAGATGTCACCGCCGGCAAGTCCCGCAGCCGCCCCAGATTGCGGCAGCTTCTCAGGAAGTCGGCGCGCCGGATGCGGTACGAGGCCAGTGTGTCCTGATCCGGGTTGATCACCACTGTACCGGTGACCCCGTCCAGGATGATTGTATCCCCTCTCTGTACTGAACTCATGATATCCGGCACAGCCAGCACGGCCGGAAGCCCCAACGAGCGGGCCATAATGGCCGTGTGACTTTCCGCTCCGCCACAGGCTGTAACAAAGCCTGCCACAGTTTCCGGATCAAGCAGGGCTGTATCGGCAGGTGTCAGCTCGTGGCTGACAATAACAGCATTGCGAGGCAGATTCTGGAATGCCTTTTGTGGTGCTGCAGACAGATGGCGGATCAGCTTGTTTCCGATATCACGGATATCATCGGCCCGCTGTTGCAGATAGGGGTCATCCATGGCCTGGAAGGCATCGTTCAGGGCCGATATTTCATAACGAACAGCGGCTTCGGCATTGATGCGGTCGTGTTCGATTCTGGTTTCCACCCCCCGGATCAACCGGGATCCTTTTAGCATGTGCCCATATGCATCCAGCAGGAATCCCAGTTCCTCTCCCGCCTGGGCAGGCAGATCGCCGGCTTTTTCCCGTAGGGTTTCCAGTTCGGTGCTGGCATCGGCTACAGCTGTGGCAAAGCGCCTCTTTTCTGCATCAACCCGGGATGCCGGTATTCGGTGCTCTGGTGCATGTACATCGCCGGGTTCGTGCAGACAGGCAACACCAATGACAATGCCTGGCCCTACGCCGTGTCCGTGCAGAACGGCGCTTCCTGCTGCTTCGCTATGATCAGGCCTAGTCTTCATCGAACTTTTCGTCAACCAGCTTGCCAAGGCCTTCCAGGGCATCTCGTGCCTGTGGACCTGTGGCGCGTATTTCAATGATGGTACCCGTTGATGCGGCCAGCATCATCAACCCCATGATGGATCGTCCCGACACCGTTTGTCCCCTGTTGCAGACCTGGACATCAGCCTGGAATGTCTCGGCAAGTTTGACGAAACGTGCGGCAGCTCTGGCATGCAGCCCCCGAGTGTTGCGGATTTCCGCACGCCGGACCATGGTCCCGTCCTCAAGGGTTTCAATGGTAAAGGATGCTATCTCATGCCGGGGTTCCATGTGCATGGACGGCTGTCTCCTTTCTGATGACTGTTCCGGGTTGACTGACCAAAACCGGTGTCAGTGGTCGGTCAGGAGTTTCGAGGCAACGTTGATATATTTGCGCCCGGCATCCTGCGCGGCAAGGACTGCCTTTTCCAGAGACATGTCATGGCGGATGCTGGCCAGCTTGATCAGCATGGGCAGATTGACACCGGCAATGACCTCAACCTGTGCCCGCCCCATGATGGATATGGCCAGATTCGATGGCGTACCACCGAACATGTCTGTCAGAACCACAACACCGTTCCCGGTTTCTACCGAGGCAACCTTGTCCAGGATGTCGGCTCTGCGTTGTTCCATGTCATCTTCAGGGCCAATGCATACGGCTGCGGTTCCCGCCTGATGGCCGACAACGTGTTCCAGGGCGGCGATCATTTCCTCGGCCAGGCGGCCATGGGTGACCAGTACCATACCGATCATGATTGTACTTCCTTCATAGACCCCTGTACCGTCTGGCTCTGTGATGGCAGCACAGAGATATCCCTGTGCCTGAGGATGGGTTGATAGTTTTGCCCTGTCAGCCAGGCATGGATCTGTCTGGCCGTAAAGACAGACCGGTGTTGTCCGCCGGTGCAGCCCACCGCAATAGTCAGGTAGCTGCGCCCTTCAGATTGGTAACGCGGCAGGATGGGTTGCAACAAGGTTTTCACATTCTCAAGAAAAGGCGCGAAAGCAGGGTCTTCCGCGACATGCTCCCCGACCTCGGGATCTTCGCCGGTTTTGGCCTGTAGATGTTCAACATAGTAGGGGTTACGCAGGAAACGCACGTCCAGAACGATATCTGCTTCCCTGGGCAAGCCATTCTTGAAACCAAAGGACATAACCGTAACCTGCATCCGCGACCGACAGTCGGTCCTGTAGCGTTCCTCGATCAGGGAACGGAACTCATTGTGACCCAGACGCGAAGTATCGACAACAAGGTTGGCAACTGCCTTCAGTGGAGCCATGATCCGGCGCTCCAGGGCGATGCCATCGCTGACGGGCAGGTCGCTTTTTGTCGGGTGGCGGCGCCGGGTTTTGGTAAAACGGCGTATAAGGACATCATCGTCAGCATCAAGAAAGAGCAGGTGCACGTCTACGTTCGGGCGTTTCTGCAGTCCATCAAGAATACACCTGAACCAAGTCGCATCCAGATCCCGGGTCCGGATATCAATACCAAGAGCCAGAAAATGTGGTTGTCTTGGTGTGTCCTGCATTTCCGTTCCGGGGCCAAGGCCCAACAGGCCATCCAGCAGCACAAGGGGGAGATTGTCGACAACCTCGTAGCCAATGTCTTCCAGTACATTCAGGGCGGTGGATTTCCCTGCCCCGGACAGTCCCGTAACGATCACCAAGTGTGTCGTGTTCTGGCTTGGTCCTGAAGTGTCTGTCGTCGCGTCGGGATTGATCATGATACGGGGACGATTTCTCCTGTGGCCAGCCGGAGTGCAAGACGAACGTGGGCTGTTGCAGACACCCGGAATGGATCAATCCATACCCGACGTACGGGAATGCTGCAAAGCAGAACCTGATCTGTTTCGGGAAGCCGTTCGGTTTCTCCGCCTGTCCTCAGGTCACACAGAAGCGAGACCGGTACCGGGCCACAGGAAGGAACCGGAACAATTCCAAGCCCACGTACTTCCAGAAAGCCGGCCAAGCGATCGGGTGGGAAGGCAACCAGCTGCCCGTTTTTGGCATCGATGCGACACAGGTCGTCCGTCACCAGTTGTGCACCCTCATCAACAAGCCGCAGCGCCAGGTCGGACTTGCCGCTTCCCGATGCGCCCCGCAGGATAACGCCGTGACCGTGGACAGCAATACATGTGGCGTGAATGTGTTCCATCAACCCGGAGGGTGAGAGTCCTGTTATGGAAAGTCAATCCTTGCCGTACGTTCATGACGCAGGTGTGCGACAATTGTGAGGGCCCTGCTGTTTGTGCTATCGTCGCTGCGGTGCGTTTCTGTGGTAGGGTGGGTCACTCGTGATGGGATTCCGGACAGGGCAATGCAAGGCTAGGCAGTGGAAGCCGCCCTTTATATTCCGGCTTGGGCCATTGTTCGTGTTGGTCTCTTTTCTGTCAGCATTCTTGCGGCCTTTGCATGGCTATAGTTTTGGGCTGAGCCTCGATGAAATGTACCGTATGTCCCTTCGCCATGAGAATGAAGGTGTTTTGCCGGGGTATGTCGTCAACCGCGGTATGGCACCGTGGCCGGAGCCAAAGCCACCGACTCCGGCCGAGCGGGAAGCAGACACGGGGGCCGGAGTTTTGTCCCTTCCTTTGACAGAGGCTTTGCCTTGGCCACAGGTTGTGAAAGAGGTTGCCACCGGCAATCCCGGCCCGTTTGCCGTGGATGCTGTGCGCCGCCGTGCCCGGAGCGATGATGCCGAGGCGGTTGAACTTCTGGCATGGATGTATGCGGGGGGTGTTGGTGTCCACAAGGACCTTGCACAGGCCTTCGAGCTGTACCTGAAGGCCAGTCGGCTTGGGGTAACAACCGCAAAGGATAATGCCGGCTCTGTTTACAAGTCCATGACGGTTGCGGAGCGTCGCACAGTCTTCAACCCTTTCAATTGATTCTTTGCTGCCTGTTTTTGACAGTCGATCGTATGGCGTCTGTTGTCGGTACAGGAAAGATTCTGTCCGTATATGGCTTTTTCCGGTATGCTTCGGAAAACTGTCAGGGCTGGCTTTGTTCCTCGTGAAAATTTTGTGTCCACAAAACGACTTGTGATCGTGAAACCCTTGAATTCCAGATCATTCAGGAGTTTCCTGATGGGGGTTTGCGCCCTTTGTCACCAAGCCACATGTTCGGGACACATGTACCATGGCATCTCATTCAAAGTCGTCCGGACCGGATCTCGTTGGTCGTGTTGTTGAGCTTGTCCGGGATCGTCTTGCGGGCGATCGGGCTGTCATTGCTGAAGCTCTCTTGCGGCAGTATGTGAGGGTTATGCCTCCTGCTGATCTGGAAGAGATAGACCCGGGGCAGCTCTATGGCATGGTGGTGTCGCTGTTGTCCTTTGCCCGTCATCGCAAGCCAAAACAGGCCAAGATACGAGTTTTCAACCCCAGAATTGATGAAGATGGCTACACAACAGATCATACCGTTGTCGAGCTGGTCAGCGATGATATGCCCTTTATCGTTGATTCCGTTGTGGCATCCCTGTCCAGCATGGGGCTGAATGTTCTTGTTGTTATCCATCCCGTATTGCATGTTCGCCGTTCGGAAGACGGGACCCTTGTCGACATCCTTGATCCCGATGCACCACTGGGCAAGGGGTGTGAGGCTGATTCAGTCGTTCACATAGAGATCTTCGAGCAAAGCGACCCAAAAATTATTGCGATCATAACCCAGGATCTGGAAGCTGTTCTGCGTGATGTTCGGCAGGCGGTTGAAGACTGGAAGCCGGTTCAGGAGCGTGTGCAGGCTGTTACGGCCGAGGTCAAGCGGGAGAAGGGGCCAAAAGCGCCCTCTGGCGAGGATGTGCAGGATGTTTGTGATTTCCTCGCCTGGTTGGCCGATAACCATTTTACGCTTCTGGGTTACCGCCGTTATGACATCAGGCAGAAAGGTGGTTCTGATACCATTGTGTCGGCTGAAGTGGGCGATGGCCTTGGTATTCTGCGCAATGCGGACTATCTGGTGTTTGACGAGGTTCGTAATCCATCAGATCTGCCTCCTGAAATGGTGGCCTTTGCCTCGCATCCCAATCGACTCCTGATTACAAAATCAAACCGTTTGTCCCGGGTCCACCGGGCCGTGCCGATGGATGTTATTTGCGTCAAGCGCTTTGGTGCCGGGGGAAAGATTGCCGGCATCGAAATGTTTGTTGGGTTGTTTACATCCAATGTTTATACGAACAGCGCTGGTTTTGTGCCTGTTCTGCGCACCAAGATCGATCGCATCATGCGGCGTACCGGCCTGCGCCCGGGCAGCCATGATGGCAAACGTCTCCTCAGTATTCTGGAAAATCTTCCGCGTGATGAACTGTTCCAGGCCAAGGACGAGGAGCTGGAGACGATATCGGTTGGTATTCTGCACTTGCAGGATCGCCACCGCACGGCTGTCTTTATTCGTGTTGATGAGTTCGGGCGTTTTGTGTCGGTTCTGGTGTTTGTGCCGCGGGATCGTTTCGATACTGATTTGCGTCTGACGATCCGTCGGATTCTTGAAGAGAGTCTGGATGCAGAACAGACGGGCTATTACACCCAGGTGACCGATGCGCCGCTGGCCCGTCTGCATGTTTTGCTGAAAGCCAGGAACAAGAAGGGAACGCTGCCAGCCTTTGATGTCGAGGCGATCGAGAAACAGATCGCCGAGGCGGCCCGGGCGTGGTCCGACCAGTTTCAGGAAGCTATCCTACAGGCGAAGGGGGAGGAAAGGGGCAGTCGTCTGGTGCGCCGTTATGGCAACGCGTTCCCGAGTTTCTACAAGGAGCGTTACAGCGCCGCTGCGGCTGTTTACGATATTGACCGTATCGAAGAGACCTTGGGGGGCAATTTGGCCCTGAACTTGTACCGTCCGCTGGAAGCAGCCGAGAACGAGGTACGTTTCAAGGTCTATCGTGCCGATAAGCCGGTCTTGTTATCCGATATTTTGCCGATGATGGAAAACATGGGGTTCCGTGTCAGCGGCGAGATGCCGTTCCAGGTCAAGATGGAAGATCTGAAGCGCTCGGTCTGGATCCATGAATTCTCCATGTCCTCGGCAGATGGGTCGCCGGTGCGGGTCAACGAAATTCGCGCCGCGTTCCATGATGCTTTCCAGCGTGTCTGGGCCGGGGATATTGCCGACGATGGTTTCAACTGCTTGGTCGTGACCACGGGGCTGCTGTGGCGTGAAGTGGTGATGCTGCGGGCTTATGCCAAGTACCTGCGGCAGGCTGCCTTTACGTTCTCCCAGGGTGCCATCGAGGCAACCATGGTCAAGAACGGGGCTATTGCCCGTCAGCTTGTTCGTTTGTTCCATGCCCGTTTTGATCCGGTTGGCGCATCCGGTGATACAGAAATTCTGACCCGCAAGGTTCTTGAGAGCTTGGAGCATGTCAGCTCTTCCGACGAAGACCGGATTATCCGTCGGTACCTGAACCTGATTCATTGCACCCTGAGAACGAACTTCTATCAGAAAGCTGCTGACGGTCGGCCCAAAAGCTATATTTCCTTCAAAATTGACAGCCGGCGGGTCGAGGATCTTCCCCTGCCCCGTCCCAATGTCGAGGTGTGGGTTTATAGCCCCCGGGTCGAAGCAATCCATCTGCGTGGCGGCAAGGTGGCGCGTGGAGGGATCCGCTGGTCAGATCGCCGCGAGGACTTCCGTACCGAAATTCTGGGGCTGATCAAGGCCCAGATGGTCAAGAACGCCGTGATTGTTCCGGTCGGGTCAAAAGGTGGATTTGTGGTCAAGAAGCCTCCCCATGAAGGAGGGCGTGAGGCCTATATGGCAGAAGGGATTGAATGCTATCGGACCCTGATGCGTGGTCTTCTTGATCTGACAGACAATCTGGTGGGTGGGGGTGTTGTGCCGCCCTCTGATGTGGTCCGCCATGATGATGACGATCCGTACTTGGTCGTTGCTGCAGACAAGGGAACGGCGACCTTTTCTGATATCGCAAATGGCATTTCAGCCGAATATGGGTTCTGGCTTGATGATGCGTTTGCCTCTGGCGGTTCGCAGGGATACGACCACAAGATTATGGGGATTACGGCCCGCGGTGCCTGGGAGGCGGTGAAGCGGCACTTCCGCGAAATGGGGCGTGATATCCAGACCCAGGACTTTACCTGTGTTGGTGTTGGCGATATGTCGGGGGATGTGTTCGGGAATGGCATGCTGTTATCACGCCACACGCGTTTACTGGCTGCTTTCAACCATATGCACATCTTTATTGATCCCAATCCGGATACAAAAGCCAGCTACGGTGAGAGGGAGCGGCTGTTCCGTCTGCCCCGATCAACATGGGCCGACTACAATTCATCTCTTATCTCGGCGGGCGGTGGTGTCTTTGAGCGTACGGCCAAGAAGATTCCGGTCAGCCCACAAATGCGCTCTCTCTTCGGGATCGAGGCTGATAGTCTTACGCCCAACGAATTAATCCTGATCCTGTTGAAGGCGCATGTTGACCTGCTGTGGTTTGGTGGAATCGGGACGTATGTCAAGGCTGCGACCGAAACCAATGCCGAAGCTGGTGACCGTGCCAACGATGCCATTCGGGTCAACGGTAAGGATATCAGGGCCAAGGTTATCGGAGAGGGGGCCAATCTGGGGGTGACCCAGCGTGGCCGTATCGAAATGGCCGGGGCTGGCGTTCGTCTGAATACCGATGCCATTGACAACTCGGCCGGTGTGGACTGCTCTGACCATGAGGTCAACATCAAGATTCTCCTCAACCGTGTTGTGGCTGATGGGGATATGACTCTGAAGCAGCGCAACACGTTGTTGGCTGAAATGACGGATGAGGTGGCCGAGCTGGTTCTGCGGGACAACTATCTCCAGACCCAAGCGATTTCCCTTTCCCAGTACCGTGGTGCGGCTCTTCTGGATCAGCAGAGCCGCCTGATGCGGATGCTGGAAAAGGCGGGACGCTTGGATCGTGGTATCGAGTACCTGCCCGATGATCTTGAGGTTGCCGAGAGGATTGCGGCCCGGCGTAGCATGGCACGTCCTGAGCTTGCGGTTCTGATCGCCTATTCCAAAATGTGGTTGTTTGACGAGATTCTGGAAAGTGATCTCCCTGATGATCCCTCCATGGAAGAAGATCTGGTCAGTTATTTTCCTGAACGCCTGCGTGGCCCGTGGGTACGACAGATCTTGGAACACAAGCTGAAACGGGAGATTATTGCGACCCATGCTGCCAACAGCATGATCAACCGTGTGGGTGGAACGTTTGTCACCCAGATCATGGAAAAAACAGGGGCCAAGCCGGCGGATGTAGCCCGTGCCTATATCGTAATCCGGGATGCATTCGGATTGCGGGCTCTGTGGAGCGAGGTGGAAGCGCTGGACAACAAGGCTCCGGCAGAGGCCCAGCTGGCCATGCTGACGGAAGCCAACCGGCTTGTAGAAAGGGGAACCTTGTGGGTTCTGCGCCATGGTGACCATGTTACTTCGGATCAGGGAGCCTTGACGGCAACCCTGCGGGAGGGAGCCGAAGCCTTGGCCTGTTCTGTCAGCAGTGCCTGTCCGCCGGATCTGCAGGCGCTTATCCATTCCAGGAAGCAGGATCTGGTGACCAAGGGGGTTCCGTCGACCTTGGCTGATCGTACGGCCTCTCTGGTTCTGTTGGCTTCTGTTCCTGACGTGGTTCGGCTGTCCCGTGATCTTGGTGTGACCGAGGTTCGTGCCGCTGCCCAGTATTTTGCCGTTGGCTCGCGCTTTGGTCTGGGATGGTTGCGTGCGGCATCCGAGAACCTGACCCAGGGCAGTCACTGGGAGAAATTGGCTGCTGCTGCTGTGACAGATGAACTGTATGCCCTGCAACGTGGTGTAACGGCCCGTATTCTGGGTGAAACATCTGACAGCCTTTCCCCAATCGAGGCCATTGACTCCTGGGCCGAAAATTACAAGGCTGCGGTTCTGCGGACGGACCAACTTCTGGTCGAGATGCGTTCAGCGCCGGCTGTTGACTTGGCTATGTTGACCGTTGCCAGCCGCCAGTTCGGTAGCCTTGCCGGGGTCTAGACCTGATGCACAAGCGGGGTGGAGCTATGCCACCCCGTTTTCGCGCTTTGTCTTGTGGGGTATAATCGGCACGTTTGATGCCGTAGGATGCTGCCCTCCGTCCTTTCTGTGCAGGGTTCCGCGTTTTGCTTCTGCCAGAAACTGTTGTGCGATGGTCTGATGTCTTCCAGGACCTCCTTGCCTGTTCCTGACCTTGAGGTCATCAACCAGAAGCCCTCTGTGCCTTCTGCTGCTCCCCCGCTGCTGTTTGTCCATGGTGCTTTCTGTGGAGCCTGGATCTGGCAGGAAAACTTTCTGCCTTGGTTGGCCGGCCAGGGGTTTGACGTGTATGCCTTGTCACTGAGAGGCCACGGAGCCAGCGGTGGTTACGAGCACCTGTCTGGAACCCACGTGTTTGAATATGTGGCTGACGTGCTTTCCGTTATGGATCGTCTTCCCGCGCCACCAATTCTTGTAGGCCATTCCATGGGCGGTATGGTCGTCCAGAGGGTGATCGAGTCTTTTGATGTGCAGGATTTTTCTGTGAAGCGTCCTGTGCAGGGGGCTGTCCTGATGTCATCGGTGCCCCCGGGCGGATTATGGGGGACGTCACTTCACATGATGACGCATGATCCATCGCTGCTGCTCCAGATTGTTGCCCTGCAAAATTTCGGTATGTCAGCCCTGTCACCCCAGACAATTCATCGTGCCATGTTTTCCCCGACGGAACCGATGGAGGAGACGCGTGTTTATCTTGAGCGCTTGCAGCCGGAGTCCGTTGCCATTCAATCGGATATGACGCTGGCTCCGCCCCCTGTTCCTGCCAACGGGCGGAGCATACCCATGCTTGTAGTTGGTGCTTCGGAGGACAGCTTTGTACCGCCCTGGATGGCCCACCTGACAGCCCGGTATTACGGCGCGGAGTCCCAAGTCCTGAACGGTGTGGGTCATGCCATGATGCTGGGTACGCTATGGCACCAGGCTGCTTCTATGCTGAGGGAGTGGCTCTGGCGCCACTGGCCACCGGGTGGGCGAGGCTGACCGGCAGAGGCTGCGTGCAAGGCATCAAACGGCCCGCATCAGATTACACGATGCGGCAGGCTTCTTCAAAAGCCAGGCGCGGGCTGCGTGGGTACAGCTTTGATGGATCCCCATAGCCCAGATTGCATAAAAAATTGGCCTTGAAGCGACCATCAGGGAAGAAGGCGGCGTTAAGTTTATCGGGGTTGAAGCCACTCATGGGTCCGCAGTCCAGCCCAAGCGACCGGGCGGCCATAATCAGGTACCCCCCTTGCAGGGATCCATTACGGAAGGCTGTTTCTGCCGCATGGGCAGCGTTGCCGGCAAACCAGCTGCGGGCATCGGCATGTGGGAACAGGGTTGGAAGGTGATCATAGAAGGCGGTATCGTACGCAACAATAGCTGTTGCCGGTGCATTCATGGTTTTTTCGACATTGCCCTCATCCAGTGCCGGGCGCAGACGTTCCTTGCCTTCTGTCGTGGTGACGAAGACCACCCGCATGGGGGAGCAGTTGGCAGCTGTTGGCCCCATTCTGGCCAGGTCCCATAGGGCCTTCAGGGTTGCCTCCGGAACAGGCTTCTTGTTCCAGCCATTGTGGGTACGGGCATCAATGAAGAGTTGGGCCAGTGCGGCCTTGTCCAGGGAAGAAGACACAGATCGGCTCCTTGTCACCGGGGTCAGGTCTGGCGATTGTAGCATCGCCAGACCGGTGGGTCACCCGGGCAGGACTTTATTTTGGCTCAAGCCTCAAAGCCCCATCCAGGCGGATGGTTTCTCCATTCAGCATGGGATTGTTCACAACAGCCAACACCATGTGACCAAATTCTTCCGCCTGTCCCAGGCGTCGTGGGAACAGGGTTCTGGATACAAGGCTGCTGTGTACGTCGCGTGGAAGCCCGGCAATCATCGGCGTTTCGAACAGTCCGGGCGCAATACACATGACCCGGATGCCATGAGGAGCAAATTCCCGTGCTGCCGGAAGGCTGAGCGCGGCAACACCTCCTTTGGAGGCAGCATAGGCGGCTTGGCCAATCTGACCGTCAAATGCGGCAATAGAGGCGGTATTGACGATAATCCCGCGTTCTCCGTCCATCCCGATGGGGTCTGTCCCCATCATGTCAGATGCTGCCTGGCTCATGACATGAAATGTCCCAACCAGATTTATGGCGATGGTTTTGTGGAAACCTGCCGGATCCATGGGGCCATTGCGGCCGACAATACGGCCACCATGAACAATACCGGCGCAGTTGACGCAAATTCGGGCCGGGCCATGCGTGGCTTTTGCTGTCTTCAGGGCTGTGTGCACAGAGTCCGGGTCTGTGACATCACAGGTTATGGGCATTGCCCCGGTTTCCTGTGCCGCGTCCTGCAGGCGGCCGGTATCAGTATCCAGTATGCTGACCCTTGCCCCGGCCCGAACAAGAACGCCAGCGGTTGCCCGTCCCAACCCGGATGCTCCACCGGTTATGACTGCAGCGAGTCCCTTTATATCCATCAATGATCCCCCATCTGGATACGGTCTTTGGCTGACTGTATGCAAAGCCTGCCGTGATGTACATGCTGACACGACAAAAACGGGGCAGTGGGTGCAGTTTTATATTCGCTGTCTTGGCGTCAGCGGTGGAATGCGTCACAGTCTCTTGTTATGCCCGTTCAGAGCAGGAGAGTCGGGTGTCAGAGTCGCCGATCTTGTGGCAACCTTCGGATGAACGTATCCGGGCGAGCAATCTCTTCTCGTTCATGACCCGTATCAATGACCGATACGGCGTCTCGCTTGCTGACTATGAGTCGCTGCATCGCTGGTCCGTCGAGAATATTCCTGCTTTCTGGCAAGAAGTCTGGACGTTCTGTGAGCTGATCGGTGACCCGGGACCGGTTGTTGTTGATGATCCCGGTCGTTTGCCTGGTGCCCGCTGGTTTCCTGAAGGTCGTGTCAATTATGCCGAGAACCTGTTGCGGCCCCGTCCGGCAGATGCCCTAGCCGTTGTCTTCCGTGGCGAGGACAAGGTGCAGCGTCGTCTGACGTATGGGCAGCTGTGTGAACAGGTATCACGGGCCAGGCAGGCGCTACAGGCTTCCGGTGTGGTTTGCGGTGACCGGGTTGCGGCGTATATGCCCAACATGCCCGAGACCCTGATCCTGATGCTGGCGGCCGTATCGATTGGGGCTGTCTGGTCTTCTGCATCCCCGGATTTTGGTGTTCAGGGTGTCCTTGATCGTTTCGGGCAAATAGAGCCTGTCGTCCTGTTGGCCGTAGATGGCTATCATTATAACGGCAAAAGCCATGATATCCGCGACAAGGTGCGGGCTGTTGCCCAAGGTATTCCGTCCTTGCGCACGGTTGTTGTTGTGCCCTACGTGGCCGAGACGCCAGATATCTCGTCTGTACCGAAGGCGGTATCCTGGGGCAAGTTTCTCGATAGTTTTGTTCCGGGCAAGCTGGATTTTGTCCGCCTGCCGTTTGATCACCCGTTGTTTGTGATGTTTTCATCCGGAACAACAGGGGTCCCGAAGTGCATTGTGCATAGCCATGGTGGTACCTTGCTCCAGCAGGTCAAGGAGCATGTCCTCCATTGTGACGAGAAGGCCGGAGACCGGGTTTTCTACTTCACCACCTGCGGCTGGATGATGTGGAACTGGCTGGTGTCGGCCTTGGCTGTCAAGGCGGCCTTGATGCTGTATGACGGGGCGCCATCCTGGCCTTCGGGGAACGCAATGTTTGATTATGCCCAAGCCGAGCGTTTCACATTCTTCGGAACGTCAGCCAAATGGATCGATGCCATTCGCAAGGATGGCCTGCGCCCGCGTGATACCCACGATCTGTCCAGCGTTCGTGTTATTGCCTCGACGGGCTCTCCCTTGGTTCCGGAATCTTTTGACTACGTATACGATTCCATCAAGCCTGATGTTCTGCTCGCGTCCATTTCCGGCGGAACAGACATTGTGTCCTGCTTTATGCTGGGCAACCCCTTGGGGGCCGTCCGTCGTGGCGAGATCATGGGGCGGGGGCTTGGGCTGGCGGTTGATGTCTTCGATGAGGCCGGCAAGCCAATACGGGGTGAGAAGGGTGAACTGGTGTGCACCAAGGCCTTTCCGGCTGTTCCGGTCGGCTTTTGGGGTGATGCCGATGGTGCAAAGTTCCGCAGTGCCTATTTTGAACGTTTTCCCGGAATCTGGACCCATGGTGATTGGGTCGAACTGACCGGCAGCGGCGGGATTATTGTCTATGGGCGATCCGATGCAACGCTGAACCCTGGTGGTGTGCGGATCGGTACGGCAGAGATCTATCGCCAGGTCGAGAAGCTGGAAGAAGTTGTTGAGTCTCTGGTCGTTGGGCAGGATTGGGACAATGATACCCGTGTGATCCTGTTTGTTCGCCTGCGCCCCGGTGTGTCATTGGATCCTGCCCTGCAGGACCGTATCCGCAAGACAATACGCGAGAACTGCACGCCACGTCATGTGCCGGCCCGCATTGTCGAGGTGGCTGACATTCCGCGAACCAAGTCTGGAAAAATTGTCGAATTGGCTGTGCGCGAGGTTGTGCACGGGCGTCCGGTCAAGAACATGGAAGCCTTGGCCAACCCGGAAGCCTTGGCGCATTTTGCCAACCGTCCCGAGTTGTCCACCTGATTGTTGATGGTACGGGAGGGTGCTCTTCTGACATAAAGATATCCTTATGTGTTCTTGTGTCTCTTTTCTGTGTCTGGTACAGACAGATCCGGCCTTTGGCGCTGCCGTGTGTCCGGGCCTGTGAATCAATCTGGAATGCGGAGCATCGCCATGAGTTTTACCGATTGCAAGGTCAAGGATATTGGGTTGGCTGACTGGGGTCGCAAGGAGATTGTGATCGCTGAAACCGAAATGCCGGGTCTGATGGCCTTGCGTGAGGAATACGGTGCCGAAAAGCCCCTGAAGGGCGCGCGGATTGCCGGTTGCCTTCACATGACAATCCAGACAGCCGTTCTGATCGAGACACTGGTTGCGCTGGGCGCTCAGGTGCGTTGGTCATCCTGCAATATTTTCTCCACACAGGATCAGGCCGCAGCTGCGATCGCTGCAGCAAAGATTCCTGTCTTTGCCTGGAAGGGAATGAGCGAGGAAGAGTTCTGGTGGTGCATTGAACAGACAATCCATGGCCCCGATGGTTGGCGCCCGAACATGATTCTGGACGATGGTGGCGACCTGACCCAGTTGATGCACGACAAGTATCCTGCATTGCTGGACGATGTTCGCGGTATCTCGGAAGAAACCACAACAGGTGTATTGCGTCTCTATGACATGGCCCGCCAGGGCAAGCTGCGTGTTCCGGCAATCAACGTCAACGACAGTGTCACCAAGTCAAAGTTTGATAACAAATACGGCTGCCGTGAGTCCTTGGTTGATGGCATCCGCCGTGCGACAGACGTTATGTTGGCCGGAAAAGTGGCTGTTGTTGCCGGCTTTGGTGATGTGGGCAAGGGTTCTGCGGAATCGCTCAGGGCTTCGGGATGCCGTGTCATCGTGACGGAAATTGATCCTATCTGCGCCTTGCAGGCTGCGATGGAAGGCTATGAAGTCACGACGATGGAAGAAGCTGCTCCGCGTGGGGATATTTTTGTCAGCACGACCGGGAATGTGGACATTATTACGGTTGACCACATGCGTGCCATGCACGACCGGGCCATCGTTTGCAACATTGGTCACTTTGATAACGAAATCCAGGTGATTGGGCTGCGTAATTTCAAGTGGCACAATGTCAAGCCTCAGGTTGACGAGATCGAGTTCCCCGACGGGAAGCGCATCATCCTGTTGGCTGAAGGGCGCTTGGTCAATCTGGGTTGCGCAACCGGTCATCCCAGCTTTGTGATGTCTGCTTCCTTTACCAACCAGGTATTGGCCCAGATTGAACTCTGGAAGAACTACGCCAGCTATCAGAAAGATGTCTATGTCCTGCCGAAGGTTCTGGATGAGAAGGTTGCCGCCCTGCATCTGGAAAAGCTGGGCGTGAAGCTGACGAAGCTGACCAAGGCCCAAGCTGACTATATTGGTGTTGGTGTCGAGGGGCCCTTCAAGTCCGACGCATACCGTTACTGACCGAACTTCTGACTGGGTTCATTCATGCAAAAGACCCCTCTGTTATAGAGGGGTCTTTTTTTTATCCTGTCTTTTATTTCAGGTGTTCCCGACGGTACGTCTCGACAATCTTGTCGTACTCTCCGCTGGCCCGGATCTTTGCCAGCCCTTCATTAAAAGTTTCATGAAGCTTCTGTGAATCCTTGATCGCACGGCTGACCAGAAAGTAACTGCGATCTTCCTGTTGCTTGTGTGTTGAGGGCGAGAAGCCATCGGTGGTGCCAAAGGTTCTTTTCAGCTCGTGGGCCACCACAATTTCGTCGTCAACAATTAGGTCAGTGCGGCTGCTTTCCAGCATGCGCATACAGCTTTCCAATGATGCCGGGCGTTGTAGCTCCATGGAATATTCGCGTATGATCTCCGTAAAGGGCTCAACAGTCCAGCCAAGGGGTACACACAGGCGCATGCTGTTCCACTCACCTTTCAGGGCTTCGATGTGCTGTGAGCGGGCGAAGAATACGCGCTTGTAGATGTGCAGAGGTTCGGAGAAGAGAAAATCTTTCTCGCGCTCGGAATCCTTGAAGTAGGGAAACGTTGCCGGGAATTCACCACTTTTTGCCTGTTCGTACCCGCGCTTCCAGGGCATCCACAGCATTTTTGGTTCGGGCATGTCCACAGCCTTGAAAACAGCGCGTACCAGAATTGTGGATAGTCCGCCTTGGGGGAGGTTCTCACCGGAATAGGGTGCATAGTCTCCGGTGACCAGGGACAGCGGTTCTTGTGCTGCAGACGGCCCCGCATACATGCAGAACAGAAGAATTGCGAGCAGGGCAGGGAAGCGTTTCATCCTGTTTCTCCGTCTGTAAGGCCGTAAAACTGCATCTGGATTGATAGAGCAGTTCAATGCCAGCAAGTTTGGGAAGATCACGGGCTGCTCAATGTATATTCCTTGGTAATACGGGCGTATTCTCCACTCTCGCGGATTGATTTCAGCCCCATGTTGAAAGCCTCAACCACTTTGTCGGCATCTGGCCACGCGCGGCTGATCATCAGATACGTTCTGTTTTCGCGGCGGTGATGTGGGGAGGCTGTAAAACCCTCTGTACTGCCGAAGGCTTGTTTGATTTCGTAAATTCCGACAATTGTTGCAGATGGTACCAGATCAACGCGCTTTCCCTGCAGCATCTTCATGCAGTGTTCCATGCTGGCCGGTTGTTGCAGTGTCAGGGAGAATGTGTCCATGATTTCGCGGAAGGTTTCTACAATCCACCCTTGAGGAATGCAGATTTTCATGTTGGCCCATGATCCGTTGACGGCATCAATGTCCAGAGAGCGGGTGAAGAATGAGACTTGGTCTATGTGGAGCGGGTCTGTGAACAGGAAGTGCTGTTCACGTTCGCTATCCTTGGCATAGGGGAACGTTGCCGCAATCTCACCGCCTTTGCTGCGTTCGTAGCCGCGCTTCCAGGATTCCCACAGAATTTCCGGCTCGGCCATATTGGCAGCTTTGAAAGCTGCCATGACCAGCTGGGTTGATATTCCGCCCCCTGGCAATGTCTGGCCGGAGTAGGGTGGGTAATCGCCTGTGACAACCGGCAATCCCTCTGCCATGGCGTATGGAGCGGGAAGGATGGCATACGCAAGCAGCAAGGCCCTCAGTGCCCTGAACAGCGTCATTCCAAGTCTCCCGCCGTTTCTGCTTATGGATAGCGGATTATAACACAGGAGCCGATTTCGCTTCAGGGAACAGTCCCGTTGTTTTCCGTAATGATATGTTTGTCAGGATATTGGGCCTGTTTCAGTGCTTCCTGTACGGTCCGGGCGGTCAGCAGTTCCGGCAGGATGATGCCGTCCGGTCGTCCCGGGCCGTAAACTGCATTAAAGGGAATGCCATATCGCCCGTGGCTGGCCATATACTGCGATATGGTCGGGTTTTGGTTGGTCCAGTCTGCCCGCATGGCAATAATTCCAGGTTGTGACAGACGTGTGGCAACAGGTTCCTGCGACAGGACAACGACCTTGTTCACTTGGCAGGTTATGCACCACCGTGCCGTGACATCGACAAAAACGGTTTGACCATTGGCAACGTGAGCGTCGATCATCTGTGTGTCGAATGCAACCCATCCTTTCCCTGGCTTGTCGGGTCCACGGTATTGGGCAAGGATGACCGTGAGCAACCAGAAGGCAGTTGCCAAGAGTGCAAGACCCATCATCTGACGCAAGCGGATCATCCAGTGTCCGGGCCGGGGCAGGCATTGCCCAAGTTTGGGAGTGATGGCCAACAGAAACCAGGGAAGGGCCATGCCAAACCCCATAACCGCGAATATCGCTATGATATCCCATGGGCCTTGTGCCAGGGCAAATCCAACAGCTGTGCCCAGAAATGGTGCCGAGCACGGGGTTGCCAGAAGGGTTGCAAAAACACCGTTGGCTATGGATGGCAGCCAGTGCGATGAGTGTGGAAGTGATTCCGTTGCCCGCGACAACCAGTTCGGGAGGCGAATATCAAACAGGCCCCAGAGATTCAGGGCAAAAACGGTCAGGATAATGACCAGAATTCCCAAGAACAGAGGGTTCTGGAACTGAATGCCCCATCCAAGGGCTGCCCCACCTGCTTTCAGTGCTGCCAGTATGATCCCAATTCCCACAAAGGTCAGCACGACGCCAATACCGGATCCAGTGAATCCCATACGTATCTCGTGTTGGTCCCGTCCGGCATGATGGGCCAGATGCAGGATTTTCAACGATAGGATTGGCAAGACGCAGGGCATCAGGTTCAGGATCAGCCCGCCAATGAAAGCCAGTCCCAGCATGGCTACCAATCCCGGCTGGGACAGTGTAGGTGACGGTGACGCGTGATCAGGTATCAGTGTGGTTTCTGTCCCCCTGTTTCCATCGACAAGGGTCAGTGTGAGGTGCTGGTCAATTGCCGGACGTGTTCCCAGCTGCGTCTCCAGATGGATCCGTTTCCTGTCGCTGCTTGTTGTAACCGTTGGTCTGCGTGTGCCGACGAATTCAGGGGTGTCCCGTATGTCGTATTCAGCGAAGATGTCTATGGCATCCGAGAAAGGCGTGTCTGATTCGGCTTCTATGCTCAGACGTGGCAGGCCGTCCTCGCCGGTTTTATACGCAGCGGACAGAATACGAAGACCGTGATGGGAACCAGGAGCTTGCCTCTTGTATGCATTGATCTGTTCGGCATCTGCAGATATGGATCCTTCTCCATCCGGCAGCGTAAGGGCCAAGTTGGCGGCTCCGGGTATGCAAATGTCCGAGCACACCAGATAGTCGACCTGTAGGCTGGCGTGGAGCGGTTTGGCCGGGTCCACGATCTGTGCCTCTATGGGCAGGGTGATATCACCTCCGTACCCAATGGTTTCAAGGCCGGCCCAGGAGAATCGTGATGGAACGGGCCAGATGATTCTGGCATCAGCCAGATTCTCCGAATTGTCCCATGACAGGGTTGGGGGAAATCCAGCGTCACCAGGATTGCGCCAATAGATTTTCCAGCCTTTTTCCAGCTCAAAGCGAAGCCCGAGCAGAAGGGCACCTTGTCCTTTTGTTGCTGTCTGTCCGGCCAGAAGACTGATACGGGCCTCTGGGGTTGTGACGAAGGAGGCGGTTCTTTCCTCTTGTGCCCGCAATGGAGATATGGAACAGGCTGTTATGAAAAGAAAAAACATTAAATGGCGCATCAGTGCCCCTTCTGGTGGCTTGGACATGACTCTGGCCACCCTCTGTTGAAAGTAAGCCAGCCAGCCATAAACCAGCCTTTCCCAATTTCCCTGTCTAGGTATCGGCCCTGCTTCGTGAGACAATCGACCAAATGCCCCGTTTTGCGCATTACATGGCTTGCACTGGCGCCCGTTAGCGAATAGATGGAGAGTCATGGGAAAAGCACAGCTCACATCAGGTTATATTGCCGGGAAATGTCTGGTCGCCATGCCAGCCATCAATGACCCGAATTTTGCTCGTACTGTCATATACGTTTGTGCCCATTCTGCGGAAGGTGCCATGGGGTTGGTTATAAACCGTCCTATCGCCCAAGTATCCTTTCCCGACATTCTGGAACAATTGGGTATTGAAAGTACACCCCATTGCAAGGATATCCGGGTTCATTTTGGTGGACCTGTTGAATCCGCGCGCGGTTTTGTCCTGCATACGGCGGAATACAGCCAGCCAGCGACCTTGACCGTTGATTCAGATATTGCGCTGACAGCGACGACAGATGTTCTGCAGGCCATTGCGGCTGGAGAGGGGCCACGTGCCAGCCTGATGGTGCTGGGTTACGCAGGTTGGAGCCCTGGTCAGCTGGACAGTGAGCTGAAGGAGAATGCTTGGCTCACGGTTGACGCCGATGAGGCCCTTCTTTTTGGCCAGGAAACGGAACAGAAGTGGGAGCGGGCCATCCGTAAACTGGGTTTTGAGCCGGCCATGTTGAGCGATATAGCCGGGCATGCCTGATCCGGCTTATGGGTTTATGCTGTGTTTTGCTGCTTTCCTGTGGTCGATTGTCGTTGCTTTAACCGGAGAACATGCAGTATTGTCCGCTTCCCCGCTGTGTAAGTGGCATGGTGGGACATTATAAAGCACTCGTAGCTCAGCTGGATAGAGTACTGCCCTCCGAAGGCAGGGGTCACAGGTTCGAATCCTGTCGAGTGCGCCATAAAAATCCCCGCGACTGAAACATGTCGCGGGGATTTTTGCTTTAAAAACAATGCATTAACGGGACCCCTTCTGCCCCCTCCGGGTTTGGGATACGTTAAACAGCGCGTTTTTGGATACATTTTTGGATACATTGGGATCGCAACGTGACCAGTCGCTATATCCTGCAACAAGGGCGTACACTCTATTTCCGGCGACGGGCCCCCATCGATCTGGCACCTCAGCTGGGTCGTTTTGTGAAGATTGCGCTCGGCACAGACAGCTTCGATGTGGCACGGCGGCTTGTCGGTCATATCAATACAAATACGGATCAATTTATCAGGCTTTTTGATCCACAAAATACAACCCGTGGGCATTCATTATTTTCATGATATGGTGGCGGGTGCTGTGGGGCTGCTTTCATCTGCATACAAAATGTGCACTAGTTTTACTCTATATAGGAGGGGACTGTTGTGGTCACTGCAATACACAAAAAACTTGGCATCATGTTGTGTTTGCGTGCAGTGTCCTTGGCTACTTTCTGCATCCTTGTGAGCAGTGTGTGGTCATCAGTTTACGCCGCTCAGAAAGTGATCTTGTACGGTGATAATGATTACGCACCTTATTCTTTTGATCGTGGTGGTAATCTTGGCGGCCTGTATGTGGATGTTTTGCAGGAAGCAGCCCGTCGTATTGCAGCGGATTACGATGTTTCCATAATGATGGTCCCGTGGAAGCGCGGCCTGAAGAGTATGGAAACAGGCGAGATTTTTGCCCTTTTCCCCCCTTATCTCCGCAAGGTAGAGCGCCCCTATATCAGCGTGTATTCCGAGCCTTTGTACGAGGAGGTTGTTGCAGTCTTCTGTACGCCGGAGGCTGCAACTCGTGTGCTCGGGCAGTCATTCCCGGATGGGTATGCCGGTATGCTTTTTGCCAATAATCTAGGATTCATAGCTGCGGGCGAGGCCTTCCAGAAGATGCGTGATGCCGGTCCAATCCGTGTGGAAGATGCCAATGGGACAGAAGTAAATATCAGGAAGCTTCTTGGAGCTCGTGTGGATTGCTATGTCAATGACCGGCTCTCGGTCCAGAGTGCTGTCAAGGCTGCCGGTGGCTCAGGATCCGAAGTTGTTGAGACAGCGGTTGTTAGCGCAGAGAAGGCTTATGTTGGATATTCAGCGCAGGCTATTGCCGTGACGCCCTGGGCCAATGATTTCATAGAGAAACTGAATGGCGCGATCAGGGAAATGAGAGCAGATGGAAGCTTGCAGCGCCTGATGACCCAGTGAATTTTTCTGGTCCATCATGGGAGGGGTATGGCCTAGGCTTGGGCTGGATCATCTCTGTTCATAGGTTCTTTTCCGAATGTCTCTCTTCCAAGGTTCTTTGTAGAATAGCGTAATTATCAGACCGGAATTGCTCCAGAACTCTTTCGACGTGTTCACCTGTTAAACCAAGATTTGTCAGGGAGGCCCGCCCCAATTGCAGGCTTGCTTCCAGCGTTTCGGGTACAGCACATGTCGCCCCGGCTTGGGTCAGATCGCAGGATTGTTCGTGATCCCGAGCCCGGCAGTGGATCGACAGCCTTGGGTACATATGGTGGATAGAAGCCAGGGCACGTGCTGTGGACAGGGGGTCATCCATCGTTAGAATAACCAAGGCAGCCTTGTCGGCATTTGCAGCACGCATTACCTCGGGGCGGCTGGCATCGCCAAAGAAAACGGGATAGCCCTTGCTGCGCCCCTGAATCACCGTATCAAGATTATGATCAAAGGCTATGTAGGTCTGCCCGGCCGCATCCAGAAGCGAAGCAATAATGCGGCCAACCCGGCCAAATCCGGCAAGGATGACGTGCCCGCTGTCTTCTTCTGACGGGATGGTTAGGGAGGTATGATGATGGGACTTGTTGGTGGTTTGTTCCATCATGCGTGCCAAGCGATGCCCGGCCGCTGCCAGAGCCGGCGTTGTTGCCATGGAAAGAGAAACTACCAAGATCAGAAGGTCTGTCAGGCCGCTTGCAATCGCTCCCTGATTCTGTGCAAATCCCAGAAGGACGAAGGCAAATTCTCCCCCCTGTGACAAGAGTAGTCCAACGCGTATGGCATTACCCCAGGAAAGTCCTGCAAGGCGTGCCAACGGAATCAGGATGACTGTTTTAATCGTGAGAAGTCCGAGCACCAGTCCGGCAATCTGCAGCCAGCTTTGCGCCAGAAGGCCGAAATCTATGGCCATGCCAACGCCCATGAAGAAAAGTCCCAGTAGAAGACCTCTGAATGGCGTGATATCTGCCTCGATCTGATGGCGGAACTCTGAATCGGCCAAAAGAAGGCCGGCCAAAAAGGCACCCATAGCCATAGACATGCCAGCGTGCTCTGTAAGCCATCCGATTCCAAGGACAATCAGCAGAATTGTAGCGGTGAAGACCTCGGCACTGTGGGAGCGCGCAACAATATGCAGAAACGGGCGCAACAGGAACCGCCCGGCCAGGGTTACTCCGATCAAAATGGCAGCCCCTTGCATGATTGCCAGACCCAGCGATGCTGTAAGAGCCACATTCTGGATAGAAAGGATGGGAACCAGGGCAAACAGAACGGGCACCATGAGGTCCTGCAGCAAAAGGACGGCAAAGCCACTTCGGCCATAAGCTGTTGCGAGCTCCCCCCGTTCGGACAGTGTTTGCAGCCCCATGGCCGTTGAGGAAAGTGCTAGCCCCAGCCCGGCAATCACAGACATGGCGGCAGGTGTTCCCAATGCCCAGGCGCAGCCACCCAGAATGGCGGCGGTCAGCGTGACCTGTGCACCACCCAGCCCAAAGACCTGTCGCCGCATCAGCCACAGGCGGCTTAACTTCATCTCTATGCCTACGATAAATAAAAGAAAGGCCACGCCAAATTCAGCCGGCCTCTGGATATCCTGCACGGATGAAATAAGCCCCAGCCCCCATGGACCGATAATAGCTCCGGCAGCTAGGTAGCCCAGAATACTGCCCAGGCGCAGGCGCCTGGCTAAGGGCACGCAAACAGCGGCCGCTGCAAGCAGTGCAAGGAGTTCTGTCAGCTGGTTTGCGTCTGCAGTCATGGATCAGTGATAAGGCACCCGTTCTTCTATCGGCCAGAGCCGCTTGTCTATTGTGCCTGTATAAGGAGAGCAAGGGCAACGGGTTATGCCATGCAAAAACACGTCTTGCCTTCAGTTGCCGGGAAGTGCCGCTTGGTCATTCTTTTCGCCGGCCTCTTTGTCAAGATTTCCGCCGATTACAGAGCGGATTTGACCCTCCAGGAACCGGGAGCGGCGTCGTTCTGCCCGTGCTGCCTTACGGGCAGGCGCTGCGGCAATCCAACCCAGGGCAAGACCGATCAGCAGTCCAACCACCAAGGGAGCAAGAGCAAGCAGATAGAGGGGTAGTTCGATGATCCACGGCAGGGGCCACAGGCCAACCTGAACAGATTCATGGTTGGCAGCTGCAAACAGAACTACGGCTATGGCCAAGGGAATGCCAGAAAGCCAGGCAAGAAACCGTAGCATCAGGATTTTGTGTTCAGAAGCTCACGCAGCTGTTTGCCGGTTTTGAAGTACGGAACAGCTTTCTCTGAAACCTCAACCGATGCCCCGGTACGTGGATTGCGTCCCAGACGGGCATCGCGCTTCTTGATCGAGAATGCGCCGAACCCGCGCAGCTCGACCCTGTCTCCATTCGCCAGGGCAGATGAAATTTCGTCGAAAATCGTCGAGACGATGCGTTCGATATCTCTCTGGTAAAGATGCGGATTTCTCTCGGCAAGCCGCGCGATCAATTCTGATTTGGTCATGTAACGTTCCCCTCTTTCAGGTCTGTCAAGGTACCCCGAACCCGACACGGGACAACAGCATTTCGGCAGAATTATCGCACGGTGGCAATACGCACCGTCAGGAAATTCATGAACGGCAGCATCCTGCCAAAGGACTTCTGGGACGTCAAGTATAAGCATATATGAATAAACGCCTTTTAGTAGTTCTGTGATCCTTTTCGTCTGTCAGGACAAAACAACAAAAAAAGCCCCCCGGACGCATGGTACCGGGAGGGCTTTCTTTTTGCCTGGTTAGCCTCGTTTATTCCGGAGGCGAACCAAAGGGATCACAAGGTTCAGTCAGCCTTGCTTTTTTCTTCCTTGGCCTGCTTCAGGGCAGCGCCAAGAATGTCACCCAACAGGGCGCCGGAATCCGTGGATCCATATTCCGCCATGGCCTGCTTTTCTTCCTCAAGTTCGCGTGCCTTGATCGACAGGCTGATCTTGCGAGTCTTGCTGTCAATGGCAGTGATCTTGGCGTCGATCTTTTCACCAACAGCAAAGCGTTCTGTGCGCTGCTCGTTGCGTTCACGCGACAGGTCGGACTTGCGAATGAAGGAAATCGCACCGTCCACTTCGACCTCAATCCCGTTGTCCTGAACGGCGGTGATCACGGCAGTAACGGTTTGTCCCTTGCGCAGGCCAGAGGCAGCAGAGGCAAACGGGTCTTCACCCAGTTGCTTGATACCCAGCGAAATACGCTCCTTCTCGATGTCAACATCCAGAACCTTGGCCTTGACCATGTCGCCACGGTTATAGGCCTTGACGGCCTCTTCCCCTGACTCGGACCATGACAGGTCAGAGAGGTGGACCATTCCGTCAATTTCGCCAGGCAGGCCAACGAACAGACCGAATTCGGTGATGTTCTTGACTTCGCCTTCAACTTCCGTACCGGCCGGATGCTGGGATGCGAAGCTTTCCCACGGGTTGCCGGCGCATTGCTTCAGGCCCAAGGAGATACGACGCTTTTCGCCGTCGACATCTAGGATCATGACTTCCACTTCCTGAGAGGTGGAAACGATCTTGCCCGGATGAATGTTCTTCTTGGTCCAGCTCATTTCCGAGACGTGGACAAGGCCTTCGACGCCAGCTTCCAGTTCGACAAAGGCACCGTAGTCGGTGATGTTGGTCACGCGACCGATGAAGCGTGTTCCAACCGGGTATTTGGCAGCAACGCCTTCCCATGGGTCAGCTTCCAGCTGCTTCATGCCAAGCGAAATGCGCTGGGTTTCCGCATTGAAGCGAATGACCTGAACCTTGACGGTCTGACCGATGTTCAGGGCCTCGGACGGATGGGTCACGCGCTTCCAGGAAATATCGGTGACGTGCAGCAGGCCATCGACGCCGCCCAAATCAACGAAGGCACCATAGTCGGTGATGTTTTTGACAACACCATCCAAAATCATGCTTTCCTTCAGGCCGGACATCAGCTTCGCGCGTTCTTCGGCACGGCTTTCTTCCAGAACAGCGCGGCGGGAGACAACGATGTTGCCACGGGCGCGGTCCATTTTCAGGATCTGGAAGGTTTGCGGCTGACCCATCAGCGGGCCAATATCGCGCACCGGGCGAATATCAACCTGCGATCCCGGAAGGAAGGCCACAGCTCCGGACAGATCAACAGTGAAGCCACCCTTGACGCGCCCGAAGATAATCCCTTCCACGCGCTGGCTGGCGGTAAAGGTCTTTTCCAGATCGTTCCAGGCCTCTTCGCGGCGTGCCTTGTCGCGGGACAGGACAATCAGTCCGTCGCGGTCTTCGTAGCGCTCCACAAACACATCGATCTGGTCGCCGGCTTTCAGCTCGACTTCTTCTCCGGTGCGGGAGAATTCTTTCAGGGCAATGCGTCCTTCGGACTTCAGGCCGACATCAACAAGGGCAAAGTCGCCGTCGATGCGCAGGACCGTTCCACGCAGGACCGTTCCTTCAATGCCGCGTTCGGCGGACAGGGATTCATCAAGAAGAGCCTCAAAGCTCTCAAAAGTGGCATCAACCATAGGTAAACATCTTCCTTTCATACATTACATTTCCGGCCACGGGTTGGATCCCGAGGTCTTCCGCGATTCGCGGCCTATTACCCACAGGCAGCGTTGTGCCTGTCTACAACAAGACCCTTTTGCCGAACATAGTCCAAGGCAGCCAGGAAGGCCGCCTCAGCGTCCATGTCGGTGGTATCAAGCACCAAGGCGTCCACAGGGCGGGCCAAAGGTGCGACAGAGCGTTCTGTGTCGCGCCGGTCCCGTTCCCTGATATCGGCAAGGATTTCGGACTCTATACCCTCTATTCCCCGGCTCTGCAACTCCAGCAGCCGACGACGGGCACGTTCTTCTACGCTTGCGGTTATAAACAGTTTGACCGTAGCGTCCGGGCAGACAACTGTGCCGATATCGCGCCCATCCAGAACAGCTCCGGGTCGGTTCTCCGGTGGATTGGTGGCAAATGTGCGCTGTAGGTCCAGCAGGGCATGGCGTACATCGGGGATAGCGGCAACCTGGCTGGCGGCTTGTCCTGTTGCTTCACTCCGCAGCTCGCTGTGTCCGGACAAGCGGCTGATCTCGGCTGGCGTCAGGGACCGTGCGGCGTCGCAGGCTGTCTTTGTATCATCTGTACGAGCCCCGCTGCGCAGCACTTTCATGCCGACAATTCGGTACAGGATACCGGTATCCAGATAAGCATAGCCAAGGGCAGAGGCCAGCCGGCGGGCCAAGGTTCCTTTTCCGGCGGCAGCCGGGCCGTCAACGGTGACAACGACGGGATGTGTCATGGTTTCCTACTCTTCCGGGGCTAGGGTGATGCGGGCACCCAGGCTGTTCATAAGATTCGCAAAATCAGGGAAGCTGGTATCAATGGCGCGGGCATCATCAACAGAAACCGGCGTTCTTGTGGCCATTCCGAGGACCAGAAAGCTCATTCCTATGCGATGATCAAGCTGTACGGCAATCATCTTCCCACCCTCTGGTTGCTTTCCTGTGCCCTGGATAATTAAATCATCGCCTTCTGTGCGGGCATTCACGCCACAGGACAGAAGACCGTCTGTCATCAGGGCCAGGCGGTCGCTTTCCTTGATCCGCAGCTCCCCAAGGCCATTCATACGTGTTTCACCGCTGGCAAAGGCCGCAACAACCGACAGGATTGGGTATTCGTCGATCATGCTGGGGGCTCGTTCTGCCGGCACATTGATGCCTTTCAGAGGGCTGTGACGGACGACCAAGTCGGCAACGGGTTCACCGTTTTCATCGCGTACGTTTTCAAAATGGATATCAGCTCCCATCTCCTGCAGGGTCTTGTAAAGACCGATTCGCGAGGGGTTGATACACACATTGGTCAGGGTCAGGTGACTGCCGGGTACGATCAAGGCTGCTGCGACCGGGAATGCGGCAGAGGAAGGGTCTGCCGGCACGCGGACAGTTTGACCGGTCAGTTCCGGGTGTCCGGTCAGGGTAATGATGCGCCCTGCGCCGTGTTCCTCTACCTGGATGTCAGCGCCGAAGGCTTTCAACATGCGTTCAGTGTGATCCCGCGATGGTGAGGGTTCTACTACGCGGGTTTGGCCGGGTGTATTGAGTCCGGCAAGCAGGATGGCACTCTTTACCTGTGCTGATGCAACAGGCAGCGTGTAGTCAAGTGGGAGGGGGCGTTCTGTCCCGGTTATAGTGACGGGAAGTCGTCCCCGGGTACGGCTGAGAAAGCGGGCCCCTGTTTTCTCAAGTGGATTTGTAACCCGTGCCATGGGGCGGCTGCGCAGGGATGCGTCGCCGGTCAGGACTGCGGTGAAGGGATGGCTGGACAGAAGTCCCATCAGCAGCCGCGCCCCTGTTCCCGCGTTGCCCATGTCCAGAACATCATCGGGTTCAGCCAGTCCGCCAACGCCCCGTCCGGAGAGAATCCACCGTCCGCCGGATTCCTTGCGGACGGTTGCTCCCAGTTTTTGCATGGCTTCGGCCGTCCGCAAGACGTCCTCCCCCTCCAGGAGTCCTTCAATAACGGTTTCACCAACGGATATGGCGCCAAGCATCAGTGCCCTGTGCGATATGGATTTATCGCCGGGAACCCTGATTGTGCCAGACAAGGGGGATGCTGCTTGTGACCGTAGGGTAACAGGACGCGCGGGTGCCGAACTCATTTGTAAACTCCGCTTATCGGTGCGCTGTGTCAGTGGACGCAGGCCATCCGATAGCACAGAGAGGCGCTTGGTGGTAGAGATCATGCGGTGGTTTGTATCCCGATCTGTTTTTTGCTTTTGACAGGGACCACGTTCGATGGCAAATGCGGCATTGACCGTATGACGTTCACAAGATCTGGAGGTTTTCTGGTGGCCAAGCCGGAATGGGGCAGCAAGCATACCTGCACAACGTGCAGTGCCCGTTTTTATGATATGTGTAAAGACCCTGTCGTGTGTCCAAAGTGTGGAGCCATCCACGAAAAGGATGCCGCGCCTAAAATCAAGCGTGGTGGCAAGGGGGCCCGCGGGGATGCGCCTCGCAAGGTTGTTGCTGCCGTGGCTGCTGTGGGTGAAGACGACCTGGATGAGCCGCTGCTGGGTGATGAGGATGACGATGCCCTGATTGAGGATGCTTCGGATCTGGGTGAAGACGACGATGACATGGCCGAGGTGATGGATCATCTGGAGGCCGGCGACAGCGACGAGTGATGTTGCTGGGATCCTTGCTGCGGGCCAAGTAGTGCTCTGTGAAAACACCGGAATCTTCACCCTAGGTTTCCGGTGTTTTTCGTGTCGGCGGCAAAAAATGGGAACGCATGATTTTTCTCTTGCGAACCTTGCGTCAAGCCCTTATAAGTCCGCGCACACCGTGAGGAATATCCCATGATTCCTCAAGCAGTACGGGGCTGTAGCTCAGTTGGGAGAGCGCTACAATGGCATTGTAGAGGTCAGCGGTTCGATCCCGCTCAGCTCCACCAGTACTTAAACTCCATACGCCATACGTTGGAGTTTTTTGTTACGTACAGGCATCTACACTGCGACGAAAGCTGAGCTTTAGCGAATATGAAAGCGTCCCGGCTGAGCTGATGAAGTGGGTCTGGGCGAAGCTAACCGCACTGATGCGATGGCGCCAAGCTGAAGGACTTTCTTACGCAAAGCAGGGGCGGGGTGACAAGTCTAGGCCGCATTTTGCCTTGGCAAGCCTGAATTTTGTGATGCAAGCAATCTAAAATTAATCGCCGGTCGCTGGTTCTTGGCAATATGGTTGAGCGCATCGTTACTGGTCATTGTGGGGAAATAGATCTGCCCTACGGTATTCCGTGTGTACTTTTTAACCGAGAAGCCTGATAAAGCCTACCTCGTTGCTGCCGAGGTGAGTGGAAATTGTGTCAGCCATAAGTATGCATACTCATTTATCGATGATGGCATCAAAGTTCAAGCAATCATCATTGATGCTTGCTTACGTGTCGGGGTCAGGCCAATCCTGTTCCCAGGATCCACCTGTATATATCCCAAGTTGGCTCAGCGGCCCATTGAAGTTTATGAACAAGCTCTGGGTTTGTGCGGAGATTGCCAGTGGCAGGCTGTACAAGAGGCGTAGCCGACAGGATGGTGGCTACCCATAGGGGGATTACTGTCGTGTCAATCGGCCTCCACGTGCGTGGTGGTAATTGCTGCGCTGAAAGAACCTGAGTCATTCCAGCATTAATGAATCCGGTGCTCTTATGCCCTTGGGGGCATAGGTGCTCTGGAGTGCATATTTCTGTATGTAGATGGCATGCGCTCCTGCGCATGTGTCTATATCATATGGAATCAACATATTGATATCTTTGATTTTCTTGTGCAGATATTTCCGCGATTTGTCGCGGTTTTGTGAGGGGCTGCATCTGCGAAAAATACGGTGTTCCCGTGGGATCTGTTCCGAGGTTCAAAATATTGCTTATTGAGCTCGGATTCTACCATGTTTCTGCCATTTATTGGAATGGCGTGTGGGGTGTATCGACATCATGATTCTGCAGTCAAAGATGCCGTTTTTGCCGGCTATCCAACCAAGTGTTTTGATATTGTGTTTTCAGCTTGCTTGCTCATGCCGAGTCTATCCAATAAACGGCATGTGTGTTTGCTCTTTATGCTATCTTTCACCGTTGTGCCTATGGCTTGGCGGCAACCCCGGTCAGTGATATCGCAAGCGGGCTTATGGTAATGGGTGCCGTAGAGGGCTATGAAAGAAGGGTGGGTTGGCATTGGTTGCCCCGCACCCCCTTTAGGAGAGTGTATGGGGGGATTTGCCAGTCTCACGCATGTGTGTAGTAAAGATAGAATTATGGCAACGCGTTATTTTTGTACGCTTTTTTATAGAGGTTATCTCCTTAAAGGCTTGGCTATGATACGTAGCTTGGCGCGTTGTTGTCCGGATATGAAGATTCATGTGCTTTGCATGGATGACAAAGCCAAGTCTATTCTCAAACAATTAGGCGTCAATATTGTTGATCTGGCTGATGTTGAGGATGATGACCTGCTCAATGTCAAAGCGGAACGGGGGGTTGTCGAGTATTGCTGGACACTTTCATCTTTTTTACGCGGTACGTGATGCAGAAGAATCCAAGAATAGGACTTCTGACGTGTGTTTATGCTGGTCTTCTCTTTTATTCCAACATAGAGCCATTATTCGATGAAATTGGTGATTCATCAATTGCTATCGTCCTGAAGATGGAAAAATGGGGGATTGAAAGTATTTGGATGAATGGCCTGATCGTTACTCTTCCTGTCATATTATTATGCATCCAGGATGCCGGGATTGCACCTTGGAATTATGCACAATACCATTCTGTTCACGATACAGACGGAAATGTTACAGTTGATGGTGCATCGCTCATTTTTTACCATTTCCACCAGTTTCAGCTTTTTGAAAACGGAAGTGATCGCCTGCCATCCTTCTATACGTCGGAATGTCCAGAGCCTGTTGCCGTATATGAGCGCTATGAGGAAGAGTTGAGGGAGTATCTGAGTATCGTACGGGCTGTTGACCCGTCTTTCAGTGGCGGTATGAAGCCCGTCTCGCGTATGATCTGTCGCCATTCTGTCCAGAAATTTGTCCCTATGTGGGCTAAAGACAGTGCGCGTCGTTTTCTGTGTTGTTGAGCCATGAAAGCCACCCCTCTTATCTCTGTTATTACTGTCTGTTACAACAGTGCTGCTACGTTGGAGCGAACATTGCGGTCTGTTGCAGACCAGGATTGGCGATTCGTAGAACATATTGTTATTGATGGCGCTTCAACAGATGATACCCCAGCTATCATTGAGCGTTTCCGTTCACGGCTGTCCCACGTTGTCAGTGAGCCGGATTGCGGTATTTACGATGCAATGAATAAGGGGCTTGAACGTGCAAGCGGTGACATAGTCTGTTTCCTGAATGCGGACGATCATTACGCAGATCCTCAGGTCCTGTCGCGGGTTGCATCGCAGATGTACGAGCTGGATCTTGATGTTCTGATGGGCGATGTCGGTTTTTTCCGTGTGCAGGATATCTCGCGTATTGTGCGTCGTTATCATTCTGGCCGATTCCGTCCCAGTCTACTTGCTTGGGGTTGGATGCCTGCTCATCCTGCGCTTTTTCTGAGTCATGCCGTTGTGCAGCGTGTAGGACGTTTCAAGGTTGATTATCGCATTGCAGGCGATTTTGAATACATTGTTCGTGTTTTCCAGGATCAGGCCTTACGTTACCATCATCTTCCTGAGATTTTGGTGCGTATGCAGGTTGGCGGTGTCAGTACGAATGGTTGGCATTCCATGATGATGCTCAATAAGGAAGTCGTTCGCGCCTGTCGAGAAAATGGATTGAAAACAAATATAATAAAGATATTGTCAAAATACCCTATGAAGTTAATGGAGTTTATTGTTTCTTGGTGAAAATATGTGACCGCAAGTATTGTTTATGTATATTTATTTTTATCAGCTAGTGTTATTTATAATGATGTGAGCCATGTCAATGCTCTTGAGATGGTGTTGTTGATTTAAATCATTATTGTTTCTCTGGATCTAATGTTGTTCATGGGTGTGACATTGCCGCAGGTCTTCATCCCTCAGTGCGTGGCGAATTGGAGATTACTGATGTGAATAATCAGTATCTCAAGCAAGGCCAGTTAAGCGTTGAAATTATGGGGCGTGGTTATGCTTGGCTGGATACCGGGATGCACGTCCTTGCCGGAGGCAGCTCAGTTTATTTCAACGCTTGAGAAGCGACAGGGTCTCAAGGTGGCGTGCCCCGAGGAGATCGCTTACCATGCAGGTTGGATTGATGAATCCCAAATTGAGCGTCTTGCGGTGCCATTTCTAAACAATAGTTATTGTCCGTGCTTTGTAGGCCTGTTATCGTAGCAAATATTAATCCAATATATGACTTTATCGTGTGATAAATATTTTTTATTGGATTGTCAATTGTATTAATGCCTTGTTTTACATTTTTATATTTTGTGATATTATATGTTCTATTTGCTGTTATTTGTATATTTACCACCTTATCTATTCTTGGGTGGTATGTCATATCTTCCGCTATCAATGGTTTATCGTCATAAATTGTTCCTTACTTATTCTGTAGGTGTAATGTCTTGTTTCTAAGGGTTGTCTATTTTTTTAATCTCAAATCATTCTTGATGCTATTGCTGGTTAGTGGTAGCAGAAACACATGATCATTGTTGGGGGCTGTGTATTGCTCCTGTTGAGCCGCACCGCAGGGATGCTGACGAATATGCAATGGTACCTGATACACGCTAAGCCAAGGCAAGAACAACGGGCGCTTCTCAATCTGGAACGTCAGGGCTATCTCTGCTACCTGCCGCTTTTCTCTTGTGAAAGAATCATCCAGAGAGAGAAAAAAGTTGTGCAGGAGCCGCTCTTCCCCCGTTACCTGTTTATTCGCTTGGACGGGGGGAGCCCGGCAAGGGGACTGGCGCCCGTACGCTCTACACTAGGGGTAAGTCGTTTGGTCAGTTTCGGAGCTGAGCCGGCGCGTATTGACGGTCAGCTGTTGGATTTCCTAAGGCTTAGGGAATCGAGGTCACTTGCGAGTCCTGAGTCTGTTTTCCAGTCTGGTGAGCGCGTTCTTCTTTCGGGTGGGCCTTTCGCTGGTATAGAGGCTGTGTATCAGATGGATGATGGTGAACAGAGGGCCATGGTGCTCATCGAGTTTCTGAGCAAGCCCGTTACGCTGCGGGTGTCCCAGGCCAGCCTGTGCAAGATTGTCTGATACAGTCTGGCTCTGTTTTCTGTGATTGGCCCAAATGTCGGTTCGCCTATATGGTCCGGGCTGCTCCTTGTTTTAGACTTTGGCGCTAATAGGTGAGTTAGCTTTTTGATTCAATATATCCTGACCAAATCGGCCCTGCCCGTGCTGTCCCTCTCCCGGATGGCCAAGAGGCTTGTTGTCTTGACCATAGATTCTGGTTTGTGTGTTCTTTGCGTGTGGTTGGCACTGGGAATACGGCTGGGTTCTTTTGTGGCATTGTCCGGGCCTGCGCTGTGGGCCAGTCTTCTTGCTGTGGCGACAGCTCTCCCGGTTTTTGTTGTTTTTGGACTGTATCGAGCCGTCTTCCGGTATGCGGGGTGGCAAGCCCTGATGGCTATGACCTCGGCTACTGCTGTTTTTGGTCTTGTGTATGCGACGATTGTTGCGGTGATTGGCATTCCGGGTGTTCCGCGTACGGTTGGTATTCTGGTTCCTGTCCTTGTTTTGTTGTGTGTCGGTGCGTCACGGGCTATGGCCCGTCTTTGGCTTGGGGGTTTGTATCAAGATCAGATGCGTCGTGCCGCCTTGCCCCGCTCGTTAATCTATGGTGCAGGATCGACCGGGCGCCGCCTTGCTGCCGCAATGGTCAATAGTCAGGATCGCTGTGTAATCGGTTTCCTGGATGATGATGACCGCCTGCACGGCCACAGGCTGGATGGACTCCCTCTATACAGCCCTGATGATCTGTCCAGTCTGGTTGTGACCCTTGATATTCGTGAGGTTATACTTGCCCTGTCGTCCATATCGCGTGGTCGGCGCAACCAGATCCTTGCGCGCCTTCTGAAAGCTGGTGTTGCTGTCCGTACTGTTCCCGGGGATCCCTCTCACCCTGCTGCAGTCGCGCGTCTGGATGTTGATGATGTTTTGATGCGGGAGACAACGGCGCCAAACTATATTCTTCTGTCACGCCATGTATCCGGAAAGGTTGTTTTGGTAACAGGTGCGGGGGGAGTGATCGGCAGTGAGTTGTGCCGCCAGCTGATGCGTCTTGAACCACATACGATTCTTCTGGTGGATCACAGTGAGTATACACTTGCGCCTTTGTATCAGTCCTTGATTCACGTTAAAGATGAAACTTCCGTTCGCCTGATTCCACTTCTGGCATCGGTCTGTGATGAAGATCGTATGCATGAAATTATGGCGACCTGGAAGCCCGATATTATCTACCATGCTGCTGCTTACAAGAATGATGCCTTGGTTGAGCATAATCCGATCGAGGCGATCAAAGTCAATACGCTGGGGATATTGACCGTTGCCAGGGCGGCCTTGGAGCATGGTGTTCCAAATTGTATGTTGGTCAGCACAGACCAAGCCGTGTGTCCGACGACGATTATGGGTGCCAGCAAAAGGCTGGCAGAAATGATTTTGCAGTCTTTGGCACTGGAAAAGGGTGTGACTTGTTTCTCATCTGTCCGATTCGGGGTTGTCTTTGAGCCTTCTGATGCCATCTTAGCATGCATGTATCGCCAGATTCGTGAAGGTGGTCCGGTGCTGATTTCTCATGCGCAGGATGCCCGCTGTTTCATGAGAGTGGAGGAGGCCGCCTGTTTGATCATTCAGGCTGCCGCGTTGAGCCGGGGGGGGGAAGTTTTTCGTCTGGATATGGGGCAGCCAGTTCTTTTGAGTGACCTTGCCCGACGTATGATTGCCTTCTCTGGTCTGACTGTCCGGGAAGACGAGAACCCGGATGGAACTATCCGGATCGATGCCCCTGCCCCTGATTCCACACTGAATCCTGTCGGCAGCTCTGCCTCTTCAATCCGTACCCCGCATCCCCGTATTCTTATGGATCATGAACCGGATGTGCCAGCGTGGTCGTCTTTGCAGGACCAGCTGAATGCGTTCTACTTGGCACTTGCTGTCAATGATGTGGGTGTGGGGCGTCGTATGCTTGAACAGATGGTTCCATCCTATCAGCCGGGTCAGGCGATTGTGGATTGGGTACTCCTTGAACAAGAAGCGGAAGCAGATGCTCTGGAGGGTAATGGTGACCGTACGTAATTGAGGTCGTTTGAAGGGGTAGGGGGGAATGATTTTGGTAACCGGTGGTGCTGGATTTATCGGTGCCAATTTTATTCTGGATTGGCTTGCCGTTTCTGATGAGCCAATCGTTAATCTCGACAAGCTGACCTATGCCGGGAATATCCAGAATCTGGATGCCCTGCGCCATGATACCCGCCACACCTTTGTTCGGGGCGATATCGGTGATCACGACCTTGTATCGGATCTGTTGTCCCGCTATCAGCCGCGTGCCGTGATCAACTTTGCAGCCGAGTCCCACGTTGATCGTTCGATTGATGGGCCGGAGGCTTTTATCCAGACCAACATTGTGGGAACGTTCCGCCTTCTGGAGGCAGTTCGTGCTTTCTACGGGTGCATGAATGCCGTGATGAAAACACGTTTTCGTTTTCTGCATGTATCGACAGACGAGGTTTATGGGTCTCTGGACGAAACGGCGCCAGCGTTTACAGAAGACAATCGTTATATGCCCAACAGTCCGTATGCTGCCAGTAAGGCCGCTTCGGATCATCTTGTCAGGGCGTATCACCACACCTATGGTCTTCCGGTTCTGACAACCAACTGTTCCAACAATTATGGGCCATTCCAGTTTCCTGAGAAACTGCTTCCCCTTTGCATCCATAATGCAATGGCCGGCAAGCCATTGCCGATTTACGGGGATGGGCAGAATGTCCGTGACTGGCTGTATGTGAAGGATCACGGTGCAGCGATCCGCAGGGTTCTGGAGGTTGGTGTGCCGGGTGGGACCTATAATATTGGCGGATGCAGCGAGAGTACAAATCTCGATCTTGTCCGGATGGTATGCAGGATCCTGGACGAGCAGAGACCCCGTGCCGATGGCGCTTCATACCTTGAGCAGATCACATATGTTCGGGACCGTCCCGGGCATGATCGCCGCTATGCCATCGATGCAACAAAAATTCGCGATGAACTCGGGTGGTATCCGGCCGAAAGCCTTGATACAGGTCTGCGCAAGACGGTGTGCTGGTATCTGGAGCATCAGGACTGGTTACAGCAGGTTGCAAGTGGTGCCTATCGTGAATGGGTTCAGCACCATTATGAGCCAAGCCGCCAGGGCTGATCTGGACCTTGCGCCCGGGTACGGCGCAAGGTCTTCTGTTTCACCTGTCAGGCTTTGACAGCACCGGCACCGGTTGATTTCGGAGCATTTGGGTCCAGTGGCCAGCGTGGTCTGGGCCGGAAATCCAGAGGGTCCGTGTGCCCCCGTTCCAGATGCTCTGCCCCCGTCCAGGCGATCATTGCGGCGTTGTCCGTGCACCACCGCAGGGGTGGGGCGACAAATTCAAGGCCGTGCTGTATTGCCGCATCCTGTAACATATGGCGCAGCGCCATATTGGCGGCGACGCCACCGGCTGCAACCAGAGTCCGCCCTTGCGGCCATCGATCCTGGAACAGGCGGATGGCGAGGTGTATACGGTCGGATACGGCATCAACCACCGCAGCCTGGAATCCTGCAGCCAGATCTTGGCGGTCCTGTTCGGACAGGGATCCTGGTGGTAGTTTCTCCACGGTCTGTCGTACGCTGGTTTTCAGCCCCGAGAAACTGAAGTCACACCCCGGGCGCCCTTTCATGGGGCGGGGCAGCCGGAAGCGGTCAGCCTTGCCCAAGACGGCAGCTTGCTCTAGGGCCGGTCCACCCGGGTAGCCCAGACCAAGCATCTTGGCTACCTTGTCAAAGGCTTCCCCCGCAGCATCGTCAATTGTGGTGCCCAGCCGGTGGCAGCGACCAACATCTTCCACCACCAGAATTTGGCAATGCCCGCCTGAAACCAGCAGCAGCAGGTATGGGAATGCGACGTCATGACTCAGGCGTGGGGTCAGGGCGTGACCTTCCAGATGGTTGACCGCGATAAAGGGACGCTTATGGACCATGGCCAAGGTCTTGGCCGTCATGACCCCCACAATGACCCCCCCGATCAGACCCGGTCCGCCGGTGGCGGCGATGCCGTCCAGATCCGCAAATGTGCATCCGGCCTGGGTCATGGCCTCGTGTACCATGCGATCAATGTGGTCGAGATGGGACCGCGCGGCAATCTCGGGCACAACGCCGCCATATGCCCTGTGCTCATCCAGCTGGCTCAGGATGGATTCGCCGCGTATGCGCTCACCACAGGGTGCATGGCTGTCCACGATTGCGGCTGCTGTTTCATCGCAGCTGGTTTCAATGCCCAGAACACGCATGATGCTGATTTAGTCCTTCACTTGCCCGAAGCAAGCCCTTACAACACAGGAGCTATGAATGCCACAGAGAAAGTACGCATCGGTACCCGCGGAAGTCCCCTCGCGCTTGCACAGGCACACGAGGTAGGTGCCCGTTTGGCCGCGTCCTGTCCGTCTCTGGCCGCGCCAGGGGCTGTTGATGTTGTTGTAATCCGGACAACAGGCGACGCCATTCAGGACCGGCCGCTTTCCGAAATCGGGGGCAAAGGTCTTTTCACGCGTGAACTGGATGAAGCCATGTTGCGTGGCGATATTGATCTGGCTGTCCATTCGATGAAAGATGTGCCGACGGTTCTGCCTGATGGTATTGACCTGCCCTGCATGTTGGAGCGTGAAGATCCGCGTGATGCGTTTTTGTCCCTGAAGGCGTCGTGTTTGGCAGACTTGCCGTCCGGCTCTGTGGTGGGGACGGCTTCCCTGCGGCGCCAGGCCCAGATTCTCGCGCACTTTCCTCATCTCCGGGTCCAGATTCTGCGTGGTAATGTCCAGACCAGAATGCAGCGTCTGGAAGAAGGGGTTGTGGATGCAACCCTGCTGGCCTTGGCTGGCTTGCGTCGGCTGGGTCTGGATGGTCGTGCAACATCTGTTCTTGATACGGATGAAATGCTGCCTGCTGTTGCACAGGGGGCTATTGGTATAACATGCCGTGCCAGTCACCGGGCCATGTATGATATCCTCCAGCCCCTGAGCCATCTGCCAACCATGATCTGTGTTTCCTGCGAGCGTTCTTTTCTGCAAACCCTGGATGGATCCTGTCGGACCCCGATTGCCGGATTGGCCGCGTTGATAGAGGATGGAACACGTCTCCTTCTGAGGGGATTTGTCGCCAATCCAGATGGATCAGGTGTTCGTACCGGTGCCCGTACTGGTTTGGCGGAAGACGCCATCCGTCTGGGACGTGACCTGGCGATGGAGCTTGCAGCCAGTCCTTGTGGCAGGGCGTATGGTATGGGTGGATGATAATCTGTCCGGAAGGTCAAGGGGAGCAGACAATGCGGGTTCTGGTAACACGGCCAACAGAGGACGCGGAGCGCTTGGCAGTCCCGTTGCGTGCGCTGGGCATAGGCGTAATGACAGCACCGTTGTTGGCAGTTGTTGATCATACCCCTGATTCGTTACCGGACCTTGGGGCTGTAGGTGGTTTTCTTCTGACCAGCGCCAATGGCGCCCGTGCCCTGAAGCGTCTTCTGCATCGCTCCCCGGCTGTTGGTGACGCTGTTTATGCTGTTCCGGTTCTGGCAGTTGGTGAGCATACGGCCCGTGTATTACAGGATGCAGGATTCACCAACGTGCAGTCCGCAGATGGTGACAGTGCGGCCTTGTTTGAGCTGTCCTGCCGGACGTTTGCTCCGGATATCGGTCCCCTGTACCATCTGGCAGGGGTTGATATTGCGGGTGATCTGGCTGGCGATTTGCGGGGTAAGGGTTACGACTGCACCCATATTCCCCTGTACGAGACACAGCCCATTCCCCTTTTACCGTCCGAGGTCGTTTCTGCGTTCCGAACCAAAGAGCTGGATGGGGTTGTTCTGTGTTCGGCCCGAACAGCGCAGGTTTTTATCTCACTGGTGTGTCAGGCCGGTTTGGAAAGTCATATGGCATCGGTTACGGCCTGGTGCTTGTCCAGGGCCGTTGCCGATGCGGTATCGGATCTCAAATTTGACAAGGTGCATGTTGCTGAAGCCCCGCAGCAGGATTCTCTTCTGGCTCTTTTCCAGAACGTTGCCGGGGCAGGGCAGGAAGGAACACCAGCCGGGGCGACCGAGCCTGATGGGCGTGTCAGGCGTGCCAAACAGGGCGGGATGATGCGCTGGCGTATCCCTGTCCTTGCTTTTGGTGTGCTCGTTGCTTTGGTTCTGGTTAGTTCCGGATGGCTCTTATCTGTGTTTCCGCGTTTGTCTGCTTCTCTTGATCTTCCGTTGATCTCCCGGGATGTGACTGTGCCGGAAACGGCAGATGTTGCGGCCTTGCGCGGGGAACTGGACGATGTGCGTGCGGCGTTGGGCAATATGCGTCAGGCGCTTGACCAGACCCGGTACCGGTTGGCCCTGGCCGAGCAGCAGATACAGCAGGGTCTTTCCGATCTTGCTCCGGATCCGGGGGCAGAGCCTGACGTGGCAGCCGATGACAACAATGTTCTTCAAGACAGGCTGGACGCCCTTGAGGCAGCCTTGCAGGGTGTAGAGGCGCGCATGCCGCTCTCCCGCGATGATGCCATCAATGCCATGGGGCGCCGGATTGACGAACTGTCACGTGACCGAATTGGTGCAGGGACTGTTCTTGGTCTTGCCGATCGTGTTGCAGCGATGGAGGAACAGGTGCGTCGGACCTCCGGCCGTCAGGAACGTGTGGTGGCTTTTCTGCTGGCTGTCGGTCAGCTACGTGAGGCTATCGATACAGGAAGGCCCTATGGCTTGTCTCTGCGAACAGTGCGGGCCCTGATGCCTGAAGGTGTTGACCCAACTCTTTCCCTTTCTGCCCTGCACGATTATGCCGACAGCGGTATTGCCACGCCGGTTGCCCTGGATCGTCAGCTTTCAGACCTGGTCCCGGCGATTATCCGCGCCGGTTATGGGCCGGATGACCAGTCGGCATGGTGGGCGCGGACTGTAGATGCCCTGACATCCGTTGTTTCTGTTCGCCGCGTTGACGGTGCTGATGTGGCCGACTTTCCGGCGGCTGTGACAGCCCGTGCGGTCGAGGCCGCCTCCGGTGGTGATCTTGCCTCTGCTGTGGCGGAGCTGTCGCGTCTGTCCGGTCAGGCTGTCGAGGTTGCCCAGCCATGGATCCAGATGGCTCAGGCCCGCCTTGCCGCCAATGCAGCCCTTGATGCGTTGATGGACGAGGCTGTTGTGCGCCTGGGGACTGGTGATCCATTGCCTCCACGGAAGCCGGAGGGATAAGGAGATGGTTCTCGGTCTGCTGCGTTGGCTGGTCACGGTTGCATTTTTTGTTGCCTTGGCCGTCTGGTTGGCCCGGAATCCCGGGATGGTTTCCGTGCAGTGGCTGGGGTGGCGGGCAGATACCAACGTTCCTTTTCTTCTGATCCTGTTGGTCCTGTCCGTAGGGCTTGTCTTCTGGCTTTATGGTGTGCTTCGCCGGATTGTATCCCTGCCGTCAACGGTTGGGAGCTGGATGGAGCGTCGCCGTCTGAGAGAGGGGGTGGCTGCTCTTGGCTATGGCTATGCTGCAGCCCTGGCTGGTGATGCTGTTGGTTTGCGTCGTGCGGTTCGTACTGCCCGTCGTGATTTGGGCAGTGATTCTGCGGTGCTTCTTCTGTCAGCGCAGTCGGCTGAGATTGCAGGGGATCATGCGGCGGCTGCCAACATTCTGGCAGGTCTTCTCGATGTTCCCGAGGTACGCCCTGCTGCCTTGAAATCCTTGGCAAGAATGGCCGGGCGTTCCGGGCACCATGCGGAACAGAAGCGCCTGGCCCAAGAGGCTTTTGACCTTAATCCGCGTCTGGACTGGGCTGCTTCCATGTTGCTGGAATGTCAGGTCCGGGATCAGGACTGGGAGGGAGCCCTGTTCACGGCAGAACTTGGACAGAAATTGGGTGTTCTGGAGTGGAGGCATAGCGTCAGTGCTGTGTCTGCTTTCCGGACGGCATATGCTGAAACCCTGTTGGAACGTGGTGATACCAGCGCCGCACGACGGAATGCCCGAAAGGCCATACGTCAGGACCGCCATTTTCTGCCGGCTGTCCTGACGTTGGTGCGTGCCTTGGGGAGGGAAGGGGCCATGGCCAAGGCTATGTCCCTGATCCGGGGTGTTTGGCCGGATATGGCACATCCTGCTCTTGCCACCGCTTTTCTGGAGTTATGCGTCCGCGAGCCAGAGTTGCAGCGCGTGGCCCGGGTCAAGACCTTGACCGACAGGGCTCCTTTACATCCGGAAAGCGCGTTTCTTCTGGCTACGGTTTCCCTGGAGGCCAAGCTGTGGGGGCAAGCTCGATCAGCTTTGGAGGGATTGTATCGCAACGGACTTGAAGATCCGCGCCTTGCATCCTTGATGGCTTTGATCGAAGAGGACGAAAAGAAAGACTCTGTCAGGGCAGCTCTTTGGCTTCGGCGTGCCGCCCAATGGTCATCGGGCCGTTCTCCTGATCCGACACCGGTTTCAGCCCGGGTTTGGCTTTCTTCCGTGTTTTTGACTGCAGCCGCCCCGGCCTTGCGGTCTGCTTTGCCTGCTCCGCGTCCGGAAACAGGGGATGGGGCAGACAGAAAAACCCCGGCACCCGGAGATATCTCACTGCCCTGAGATGTCTCGACGGGTAACCGGGGTAAGTGCCCTTCTCTCTGCTCTCACCCCTTTACCAGCAAAAGGCGGGCCAGATGGGGGTATGGCGGGATTCTGCCCGAGGTTCCGCTTTTTCATGACCAGTCTTCGCAAAATGCAAACCAAGGCGCAAATCTGCGGCATGCCCTCCGGTCGCGGGGCCTTGGGGTTTTATCATGTCTTGATATGTCAGGTTTCGTGGGGTGACCAGCGAAGAACAGGTGTACGGGCTGCACGGGTTTCATCCAGCCTCCGCCGTGGTGTGTAGACGGGTGCCTTATGAAAGCGTTCGGTCTGGCCTTGCCGGATTGCGGCGACCAAGCTGCGAACGGTTTCGATGAACGCATCCAGGGTTGCTTTGCTCTCGGTTTCTGTTGGTTCTATCAACAAGGCCCCCTGAACCACCAAAGGGAAGTATATGGTCATGGGGTGGAACCCTTCATCAATCAGGGCCTTGGCAAAGTCCAGTGTACTGATGCCTGTATCTTTCAGGAAACGGTCATCAAACAGGACTTCGTGCATAACCGGTTCTGTGAAGGGCGCTGACAAGACATCACCCAGTTGGGCCAGAAGATAGTTGGCGTTCAGCACGGCATCACCGGAGGCCTGCTGCAGCCCGTCCAGCCCCATGGACATCATGTAGGCCATGGCGCGTACAAACATGCCAAACTGCCCATGGTACCCCTTGAGCCGTCCAAAGGGGTTGTTCCCGTCTGCGCGTGCCTCGTCCTCTGTTTCAATCAGGCGGAACCCTTCAGGGTATCGCTTGACGTAAGGTACCGGGGCAAAACGTGCCAGTGCCTCGGACAGGACCGTTGGACCAGATCCTGGTCCGCCGCCCCCATGTGGCGTGGAAAAGGTTTTGTGCAGGTTGATATGCATGGCGTCCGCGCCAAGATCCGCAATCCGGACCCGTCCGACCAAGGCATTGAAGTTTGCCCCGTCCATGTACACAAACCCGCCGGCACGATGGACCTCTTCAGCGATCGCCGCCATTTCACTCTCAAACAGCCCGCAGGTATTCGGGTTTGTAATCATGATGGCCGCGACATGGGGGCCCAGACGCTCCCGCACGGCCTTGACCGAAACACGCCCACTGCTTTCTGCAGGAATACCTTCCACCCGGAATCCGCACAGGGTGGCTGTGGCCGGATTGGTGCCATGTGCGCTCTGTGGGACCAGAACCGTTCTGCGTGAGTCCTGCCTTTCATCCAGTGCGGCCCGGATGGCCATCATTCCGCAGAGTTCGCCGTGTGCCCCTGCGGCTGGTGAGAGAGCAACAGCAGCCATTCCTGTCAGTTCTTTCAGCCAGCTCCCTAACCTGTCCATCAGGGCCAAGGCTCCTTGGGATGTTGAAACGGGTTGGAACGGATGAATGGCGGCCAGACCAGAAAGCCGGGCCAGTTTCTCGTTAAGCCGGGGATTGTGTTTCATGGTACACGACCCCAAGGGAAAGAAGCCCGTGTCGATCCCGAAGTTCTTCTGTGACAGCCGTGTATAGTGGCGCACGACCTGAGGCTCGGCCAATCCGGGCAGACCAATCTTTGTGGTGCGTCGCATTGATCCAAGCCTGGGGTGGTGTGCAGGGGCAGGGGGTAGGTCAACAGCGGTTCGTTCCGCGTGCTCGTACTCGAAGATCAGGCGCTCTTCTGTCTGAAGCCCTTTGTTACCGGTAAACGTAGACGGGGTGGTCATGCCAGTATGTCCCCCAGATGATGGACCAAGGTCCGTATCTCAGCATCGGTGTTGGTTTCTGTAACGGCCACCAGAAGGATATTCTCAACAGTCGTGTCGCCGGGCCAGAAACGACTTGCCGGAATGCCGGCCAGAATATTGCGCCCGGCCAGGGCATCAACAACCGGCGTTGCCGGCTGTTTCAGCATCAGTGCAAATTCATTGAAGAATGTTCCGGACAGAAGCGAGACGCCCGGGATAGCTGCCAGGCGATCAGCCGCAGTACAGGCCAGCGCATGATTCAGCTCCGCGAGTTCTGTAAAGCCCTTGTCGCCCAAGAGGGTCATGAAGATCGAGAAGGCTGTGGCAATCAGGCCGGAGTTTGTGCAGATATTGGATGTCGCTTTCTCGCGCCGTATGTGCTGTTCCCGCGTGGAAAGAGTCAGGACAAAGCCTCGCCGCCCTTCGCTGTCGACGGTCTCTCCGCACAAGCGTCCGGGCATTTGACGGACAAATGCATTCCGGGTTGCAAACAGCCCGACTCCTGGCCCCCCAAACCCGGGTGGTATGGCGAGGCTCTGCCCCTCTCCAACCACGATATCAGCCCCCATTGCACCGGGCGGTTTCACTATGCCTAGGCTAAGCGGCTCACAGACAGCAACCACCAAAAGAGCTCCTGCGGCATGCAGGGCATTGGCCAAGTCTGTGGTGTCGTGCAAGTGCCCGAAGAAACCCGGTGTCTGTACGATGATACAGGCAACGTCTGTTTCGACATACTTCAGCAGATCTTCCTGATTCATCGGATCCGGAGGAAGGGTCTCGACGTCTATGGCGGTATGCTTGAGGAAAGTGTGTGTTGTAGACGAGAAATGCGGGTGCACCTGACCGGATATCACAACCCGGGAACGCCCGGTAATCCGTGCTGCCATGGCCGCAGCCTCGGCACAGGCGGTTGCACCGTCATACAGCGAGGCGTTGGCCACCTCCATGCCGGTGATCATGGCCACCTGGGTCTGGAACTCGAAAAGGACCTGTAGGGTTCCCTGGGCGATTTCGGGCTGGTATGGCGTATAGGCGGTCATGAATTCGCCCCGCTGGATCAAATAGTCCAGTGCGGCAGGAACGTGGTGGAAGTAGTTCCCGGCGCCCAGAAAGGCAGGTCCCTTGGTGATGTCCAGATTTCGTGCTGCCAGTGTCTGGATTTCCCGCTCCACATCCATTTCGCAGCGTGACCCGGGCAAATGACGTGGCGCATTGTCCCGTGCGGCTTGTGGGATAGACCGGAACAGGTCTTCGACAGACTTGGCCCCGATACGATCCAGCATCTGTCGCCGGTCTTCTTCTGTGAGTGGCAGGTAACGCATGGTCCGCTCCTGCGTTATGGTCAGTCCTGGAGTGTGCCTGTAAGGGCAGCATATTCGTCCCGCCTCATCAAGGAGGCGAGTTCACCCGGGTTGGACAGGGTGATGCGGAACAACCAGCCATCCGATTCGGCGGCCCTGTTGACCAGCCCTGGATCCTGCGTTAGCTGTGCATTGGTCTCTGTGACGCGGCCCGAGACGGGTGTGTATACATCGGATGCAGCCTTGACGGATTCGATAACGGCTGTTTCCTGCCCCTGCGTGACCGTATGGCCGGAGTCTGGAAGATCGACAAAGACGATATCTCCCAAACGACCCTGTGCAAAATTGGTAATGCCGACCGTTCCCTGTTGTCCGTCGACCAGGATCCATTCATGTTCCTTGGTAAAATACACGTCAGCCATCCGTTCCTATCCCCGATGATAACGATGAGCGACAAAAGGCAGTTTTACAGCATGTGCCTGCACCGTACGGCCCCGGATCAGCAGATTCAGGTTGGTGCCGGGCTTGCTGAATGCGGTGTCCACGTATCCCATGGCAATGGGACGTTCCAACGTCGGAGAGAAACTGCCGCTGGTTATCGTTCCAACCGGCGTTCCATCGGGGGCTTGTATAACGGTTCCAGTCCGTGCGGGGGCGCGTCCTTCCGGCAGGATCCCAACCCGGAGACGCGGTGCGTGGTCTTGTATTTGTGACAGGATGATGTCTGCACCGGGAAACCCGCCATTGCTGCGCCGTCGTTTTCCGATGGCAAACGTCAAGTCTGCTTCGACCGGGGTTGTATCTGGAGTGATGTCTGCCCCGTGCAGCGGAAGCCCCGCTTCAAGCCGTAGGGTATCCCGGGCCCCCAAGCCCGCTATGTTGACATCCGGGTGCTCAAGAAGATGGCGCATCAGGCGTTCGGCATGGGATGTCGGGGCCGAAATCTCGAATCCATCCTCTCCAGTGTAACCAGACCGGGTTACGAAACACGGGATACCATCCAGTGTCAGTGGCCCAGCATCCATGAACACCATTGATGCTGCAGCCGGCGCGAAGCGCGACAAGACGCGCCCTGCACGGGGGCCTTGCAGCGCAAGCAGAATACGGTCAGGAAATGTGATGCGGATATCTGGCTCTGCCAGCGACTCCAGGATCGGGAAAATGACTTGTTTGTTGCCTGCATTGCTTACGCAAAGCCACCGGTGCTGCCCATCACTTCCCGCCCCCATATTGGCAACCATGATGTCGTCCACAATGCCTCCACGGTCATTGAGGACAAGGGTATAGCGCTGACGACCTGGTTTTAGTTCTGTCAGCGAGCCTGGGCATATAGTTTCCAGCGCTTCGGCAATATTGCGACCGGACAGGACAGCCTGTCCCATGTGGGAGACATCGAACAGCGCGGCAGACCTGCGGCAGTGGAGATGCTCGGCAAGAATGCCCTGTTCGTAATGCAGGGGCATTGTGTAGCCGGAAAAAGGCCCCATGCGCGCACCCAGCGAACGGTGCAGTTCATCCAGAGCAAGGCCTTGACACTGATGAAGGTCAACCACGGTCTCAGACACAGTCACAGCCTCCGGGGTCAGGTTACCCGATCCTGCGGTTGGCATGATCGGATTATGTTTTGTTTACAGCTCCATACATCACGTCTTGTCGCGCACTGACGGCGTGTATTGATGGGTCAACGCGTCTTGGGGCGGCGATTATGGTGCAGTTCATGCGGTTCCAGCTGAAAGCCGACGTAAACCGGAGTATCTGCAGGATTGCGTCCTTTCAGAGGCAGGTTGATGCGTACCTCTGTATCACGAATCATCATGGTGGGTACGTTGCCGTCCGGATAGCGGAATGTAACCGGAAAAACCTGTTTCCCGGCGGTGTCGGGGAAGAAGGCGGGAAGGGCAACAAAGTACTGGAACGTACCTGTCTCTACAGATGCTGCTGGTCCCTTGCTGACAGCAAACAGCACCTTCATCCGTATATCCATGCTGTCTGTTTTTGCATCGTAGCCGCAATCACCGGAGAAATCGACCAGCTCGGCCTGGAATACGACATCCGTTAAATCCTGCCCTTTGTCGCCACGGAACCGGGTCAGGCTGGCCGTATCCTTGTCAATACGGACATCGGGGCATGTCGGTGACGATGTGTCCTTTCCAGAGCATCCTGCCAAGGCAAGAGCAAATACGGAGAGGGTTATAGCGGTTGCTTGACGACACAGAACCAAGGCACGCGAAGGACTCATCATATCTCTCGATCAAACCAGACAGGAGTGAAGATGTAACGTGTTTCTGTTTTCCCTGCAACGTATGGTGCCGGAGCCGGGTGTCAGGATCCTGCGATCGTCATACCCTCCACGCAGACAGATGGAGCATCGGTTCCCTGAAGGAACTCCAGGTCATTGGCCGGCGCTATGGTGCGGAACATGTCCCTCAGGTTCCCGGCAATGGTAATTTCATGGACCGGGAAGGCGATTTGTCCTTTTTCAATCCAGAATCCCGAACATCCGCGGGAGTAGTCCCCGGTAACCATGTTGACACCTTGTCCGAACAGGTCCGTGACCATAAGCCCTGTCCCGATCCGGGCCAGCATGGCATCAAGGCTTTCCTTGCCGGGTTCCAGCCAGACATTGGAAACGCCGGGCGACGGTGGTGCAGAAACCCCGCGTACGGCATGTCCTGTACTCTTGAGACCCAATTGTCGGGCGGATGCAAGGTCCATTGTCCAGGTGGTCAGAATCCCGTCCTCGATCAGGCGGCGTCGCACCGTTGGCAGACCTTCTGCATCAACCGGGCGTGATCTCAACCCCCGTGGACGGTGGGGATCTTCAGTGATGTGTATGCCGGGCGAAAACACCCGTTGGCCGAGAGAGTCTTTCAGAAACGATGTGCCACGGGCAATGGAGGCTCCATTGATGGCCCCGCACAGGCTGCCAACAAGTCCACGGGCAACCCGTGACTCGAAGACAACAGGCACCTTGCACGTCTTGATCTTGCGTGCCCCCAGCCTGCGTACTGTGCGTTCTCCTGCCTTGCGCCCCACACTCTGTGGATCGGCCAGATCGGACAACCAGACTGTAGAGGTCCACTCATAATCACGTTCCATACCGTCACTGCCTTCTCCGGCAATGACTGATACAGACAGTGAGGAGCCCGAGGTGCGGTAGCTGTGTTCGAAACCATTGGATGCGACCAGCGTGACCGTTGAGGTACCCCATGAGGCATCTGCGCCTTCGGAGTTTGTGACGCCAGATACAGAGCGCGCGGCTTCTTCTGCGGCGCGTGCCATGCCGATCAGTTCGTCTGCCGAGGCTTCCCTTGGGTCAAAATTGTCAAGGTCCGGTATGGTGTGGGCCAAGTCCGATGGGTCAGCCAGCCCGGCAAAGTGATCCTCGGGGACGGAACGTGCCATGGCCATGGCACGTTCCACCAGTTCTGCAAGTGCTGCCTTGCTGCGATCTCCCGATGAGACAATAGCCTGACGTTTGCCAATCAGGACCCGAAGCCCAATATCGCCCCCTTCTGCTTGTTCCAGACTTTCCAGTTTTCCATTCCGGCAGGTTACGGAAATGGACCGACCGTCAATCAAGAGACCGTCAGCAGCATCGGCACCTGCGCGACGGGCAGACCGTACCAGGTCATCCAGGATGTCTCTGGCGTCAGGGTGGCGAACAGTCGGGATGGAAAAAGCAGTCATGGCATGGATCCGTTTTTTGCGGAGGCAGGCGAGTCAGCACCGTGTGTGCAGGGCACATGTGTAGCAGTTTTTTTTCGGCATGTATTGCTGTTGTTGAGCATGGGAAACCCCGCACAGAGAGTGTGATGCAGCCTTGTTTGTTCAGCCTTGTTTGTGGTCGGCTTGTTCCAGCTGCCCTGGTGAACGTTTTCACTCTATATAGGGGTGATATGCAGGGGTGTGTGTATGGCCCGAGAAGGATGCGTAATAAACAAATAGTATATGCAATCCATATTGTATCGGCATGGGACATTTTATGGATTCATGTGATCTAAATCATTAATAGTTATTGAAAACAGAACATTGTGACTATGTGTCTGTTATGTGGCCATTGCGGTTGGTAGTGTGGAGCCATCCTTGATTTATCGGTAGATTCCGCCGGACAAAACACAGCCATACAAGCATGGGGGATTCTCCGGTGTCTCAGATTCCGGGTAGCAGTGCGCTTTTCTGTCTTTTGACGGTCGCCGCAACCGTTTTCTCGCTTGGGTTTGCCTTGCGTTTCCTGGATTGCCTTGTGGGGTGGTCACGCTTGGTTGTCTTTTCAGTGTATGGTGCCATGATTATTATTGTGGCTACGCTGCTGACACTAGCTGTCTCCTTGCGGGTTCCTGATTTGGCATATGGATCTGTGATCACAGGGATAGATGCTACAGATGTGGCCGGAATGGTTGTCAGCTTTTGTCTGTCCATTCTGGTTGGTCCTCTGGTGGGATTCGGTGCTGCCCTGGCTGCGTTGCCGGTTGATATGCTGCGCCACGTAGCCAGTGGGGGATGTGTTTCCTATCTTGTTCTGTGCGGTCTTGGCCTTGGGCTTGGAGTGATCTACAGGCGTCGTGCACCGCGCCATGTGCTGGCTGTCGGTTTTGTTGCTTCTGCCATGGTATGTGCTGTCTCTGTTGTTTCCTGTCTCATTTCTGTTCCTTCCGTTCCTGTCGATGTTGTTGTCTTTGAAATTACGGCTGTGGCCCTGACGACAGGCCTTCTCGTTATGGGGACCTTGGTTTTTATGCGCAGGGAACTGGGTTCCTCTGTCTCTTCTCTACGAGCTGGATCTTCTTCGGCATCCGAGTCTGCGACGCATAGGAAGGCACTGGAGAAGCGGGTTCGTGAATATTCCAGGACTCTGGAGGAAGCGGAAAGTCGCTACAATGCACTATCAGACTTGTGCCCTGATGCGCTGCTCGTTCACGTCAGTGGTTCTATTGTTTCCGCCAATATGGCCGCGGCCAGAATTCTGGGTTATCCAGATGCTGACAGCTTGATTGGTGTGACCCTCATGACATTGGTGCCGGATGATTTGCACGACCGCGCTTCGGCTCGTACACGGCTGGCCATGGGGGGGCATCCCTTGCCTTACGTTGAAGAACGCCTGTTGTGTCGTGATGGGTCCGTTGCGCATGTCGAGGTTGGCGGGCGTCCTGTGACATTCTGCGGAGCTCGCGCTGTCATGCTGATGATACGTGATATTTCCCGTCGCCGGGAGGCTGAGGCGGCCTTGAAAGAAGGGAGTGATCGCTGGCGCCTTCTGTTCGAAAACATGCCTGATCCGATCGTGATTCTTGATCTCGATATTGGTCGAATCGAGGCGGTGAATGCCAGTGCCAGGATTTTCTTTGGTGACGTGTTCCAGAACAAGACCGATGCCGTCGATGTGTCCTGGAGTCTTGCCTCGCTTTTGTGTGCGATCGCGTGCGAAACAGAAGAAACCCGGACATGCGTTACCAAGGTTTTACCGCGTGCCACGGGAATGGCAGGCCCGTCCAGTCTTTGCATTACGCGCTTCCCGTATAACGGGCGCCGCAAGGCGCTGATGCTGGTGCGTGATTTTGATGTCGCAACCAAATCGCTGTGGAGCCGCCAGTCACCTTTCAAGAACGTGTTGCTGCCAGAGAGAGTTTGCTCTTAGGCTACGTTCTTGATCCAGTGTGCTATGTCGCGGAGCACGTCTGCTCGACAGGTATCACGGAACAGGAGGTGCCAGCCTTCCGGGTAGACAACGATCTTGCAGGATTGTGCCGGCATAACACACATTGCAGCCTGCACGGCTTTCAGTGGAATGACAGGATCATGCTTCCCGTGTAGCCACAGCAGCGGTGTTGTCGCGGTTGGGCATACTGACCAAGCCTTGTCCATCAGGGCCGTAACGCCATGCAGGGCGTCTATCCTGACATCTCTTATGACGAAGGGGTCATTTTTCCAGTACGCGAGGGTGTCTGGATTATCGCTCGGGCGTATCCGTGAGGTCCGTGTGTTCAGCGTTTTTTTGGGAAACAGGCGATTCATGATGAAAAGAAACGCTCGGTATGTACGCGGCATGGACGCCCTGGACCAGACAGCGGGTGCAGAGAGTATAGCCCCGTCCACATGAATTTTTTCTGTTTGCGTCAGAAGGCAGAGAGCGATGGCTCCGCCCATGCTTTCCCCGAAAAGAAACAGGGGCTTTTGGGGCCATAGTGCACGTAGCTGGTGCAGAATACAGGTCGCATCCTGAACCAGTGTAGCATCTCCCGGCCAATGGCCTGCATCAGGATTTCGCCCGAAGCCCCGCTGGTCATAGCTATAGAGGGCTATGCCCTGCTCTGACAACCATGCACCGGCGCCGGAAAAGGCAGAGCTATGGTCATTGAAACCATGCAGGCCCAGTACGATGCTGTCTGGCTCAGTCGAATCGGGCAGCCACGCCTGCATGGGCAAGGCCTTGCCGTCCTTCATGATAACGGTGTCGGTGCTGTGCATGGTGTCAGGCGTTTTGTTGTGCCTGACACCCGGTGCCGGTCAGCTGCAGGAAGATATCCTCCAGATCCGCTTCATCCGTGCTCAGGTCGCGAATGCTATAGCCGGCCCGGTGCACGGCTTCCAGAAACTCTGGTATTTTTGCCTCGGAGGGACGGTAACGAAACACAACAGCATTGCGTGTTGTATCAATGTCTCCTCCTGCAAGGGCAATGGTATCCGGCAGGGAACTGAGGGGTTCATGGACCATGATTGTCAGTGTTTTGTTGTCCAGGCGACCAAGAAGAGCGGATGTCGTGTCACACGCAACGAGTTTACCGCGATTGATGATGGCAATCCGGTCGCACAGCTCCTCGGCCTCTTCCAGGTAATGGGTTGTCAGGATGACGGTTGTGCCCCTGCGGTTCATGGCCCGCACCTGTTCCCACAACTGTTGGCGCAGTTCGATATCAACGCCGGCTGTTGGTTCATCCAGAACAAGAATCGGCGGGCTGTGGACCATGGCCTTGGCTACCAAAAGGCGGCGGCGCATGCCTCCGGAGAGGGTTCGGGCATAGGAATGTGCTTTGTCGCTGAGGCCGACCGTGGCCAGGATGTCATCAGTGCGTCTTTCTTTGGCCGGTACGCCATACAGGCCTGCCTGAACTTCCAGCAGTTCGCGCGGGCTGAAAAAGGGGTCAAGGTTCAGTTCCTGCGGCACGACCCCGATAGACAGGCGGGCCTGCCGTTCCTGCTGGTCCAGGTCGTTGTTCCAGATCCGTACCGTGCCGGAAGTTTTGCGCACCAGTCCGGCCAGAATATTGATCAATGTTGACTTCCCGGCTCCGTTCGGTCCGAGAAGGGCAAAAAAAGATCCGCGCGGGATGTCCAAGGTAATGTTGTCAAGAGCAACTTTTGGTCCGGTACCGCCTCTGGCAGGGTAAACCTTGCAGACGTTATGCAGCGAGATCGCGTTATCTGGGCAGTCCTGGTATGAAACGGGCATTGCTGTGACTTTTCCGGTTGGCTGGGTTGCTGTGACTGTGGCATTGATCGCGGGGTTATACCGGGTATCATTTGTATCCGGGCGTGGTTCATTATACACGGAGACAGGAAACGATGTCCCATACTGCCACAGTTACTGTGACCGAGACGGTCGAGATCGAGTCCATGGAAACGTCCTGCGATGGGGGTTCGCCTGCCCAAGGTCATCCCAGGGTATATCTGCATCTGGATCCAGACAGCCATGACATTGTTTGTCCGTATTGTTCCCGCAAATTTGTCCTGAAGGCTGGTGCCTCGGCAGCCGGGGGGCATTGATACCCGCTATGGGGCGGTACCCGATTCCGGGTCCTGCATGATGTCTTTTTAATGGCATTAACTTGGTTTTGTGTGTCCGCCCTGCAGGACGATCTTGCGGGGCGTTGTGGTTTTTGAGGCGCAAGGGCGTGATATGAAGCATCTCTTTCTGGTTGATGGATCCGGTTATATCTTTCGCGCCTATCATGCCTTGCCCCCCCTGTCCCGCAGCGATGGTACCCCGACAAACGCGGTGTCCGGGTACACCAGCATGATGATGAAGCTGGTCGAGGACACGGATGCGGATTATGTGGCGGTTATCTTTGACGCTGCCCGCCGATCTTTCCGGACCGATCGTCTTGTTCTTCATGGCATCGTAGAGCGCGACCCCTTCCCCGACCAGCTGCATCAGATCCTTGTCGGAGGAGACAATCGTCACCCTCA
>NZ_JAAVTA010000024.1 GCF_012102705.1 Haematospirillum sp. H1815 | reverse complement strand
GCCCAGACGCCCACCATCACGCGGGAGGTGGTGACGGCTTCCGATGGTGGCCACACGGAGCTGATGACGTTTGTTCCGGTCAGTGACCTCCCCGGGGTGGAATGGTTCCTGGTGGTCAGCGTGGACGAGGACAAGGCTTTTGCCCAGCTGGCGGATTTCCGGATTTCGGCCCTTGTTGCGGCGCTTCTCGGCGCCCTTCTGATGATCGTGATCCTGCGCCAGACGTTGAACGTGCTGGTGGCCCGCCCGGTCCTTGAAATGACCGGCGCCATGAAGGATCTGGCGTCCGGAAACCTGGAGGTGCAAATCCCCGGCGACGGGCGTGACGACGAAATCGGCGCCATGGCCCATGCGGTGGCCGTGTTCCGCGACAACGCGCTGGAACGCCGCCGTCTGGAGGCCGAGCAGGCCGAGGCCCGCCGCGCGGCCGAAGCCCGTACCATCAAGGTCGACAAGCTGATCTCGGCCTTCAGCGGCGACATGAACACCGTGCTGGGCACGGTCACATCCGCCGCCACAGAACTGGAAGCCACCGCTGGTGCCCTGTCGGGAACCGCCGACCGTTCCGCCCGCGATGCCACCACCGCTGCGGCCGCGACCGAAGAAGCCTCTGTCAACGTCCAGGGGGTGGCCCATGCCACCGAGGAACTGGCGGCTTCCATCAACGAAATCGCGACACGGGTTGAAAATTCACGCCTGATCGCCGAACGGGCCTCGGATTCCGCCCACCGGACCAACCAGACCGTGCAGTCCCTGGTCGAGGCCACCCAGAAAATCAGCCAGATTGTGAACCTGATCAACGACATCGCCAGCCAGACCAACCTGCTGGCCCTGAACGCCACCATCGAAGCCGCACGCGCCGGGGAAGCCGGCAAGGGCTTTGCCGTGGTCGCCAACGAAGTGAAAAGTCTGGCCGGACAAACCAGTCGTGCCACCGACGAAATCGGCTCCCAGATCCAGGCCATCCAGACCGTCTCCGATCATGTGGCCACCGCCATCGCCGATATCGCCAAGGTGATCGAGGAAATCAACAACATCACCGGCGATATTTCCACCGCCATCGACCAGCAAGGCGCCGCAACCCGCGAAATCGCCCGTAACGTCGCCGAAGCCGCTGCCGGCACCAACGAAGTCTCCCAAAGCGTCATCAACGTCACAAACGGCGCCCGCGAAACCGGAGACAACGCCAGCCAGGTCCTCGCCGCCGCCGGTGAACTCTCAAGACAATCCGAAATGCTCAAAAACCGCGTCGACGAATTCTTCCACAGCATACGAAGTGTGTA
>NZ_JAAVTA010000023.1 GCF_012102705.1 Haematospirillum sp. H1815 | reverse complement strand
CGACGGCGATGCGACAACGGCGGAAGTGGACTTGCGGCTGAAAAATGTTGCGTCGCTGGATGTGGCCGACATCGACGGGGTGAATGCCGCCCTGGTTATCCGCGATGGTCGCCTGGATGCGGCGGCACTGGAATCGAGCATTCTGGATGCGGCCGGCTTTACGGCGGATCTGGCGGACTTCCCCGGTGTGCGTGATATCAGCGGAACCGCCGCCGGGGATCGCCTGACCGGGAATGGTGACGACAACCGCCTTGACGGGGGTGCGGGTGACGACACGCTGGAGGGCGGTGCCGGGGACGACCACCTGTTTGGCGGGGCCGGGAACGATATCCTGTCCGGTGGTGACGGTGTAGACTGCCTGTCCGGTGATGACGGCGAGGACACGCTGAAGGGGGGTGCCGGGGATGACCTGCTGCACGGGTACGCCGGGGCTGACACCCTGCTGGGCGAGGACGGTGACGACCGGCTGTATGGCGGAGCTGGCACGGATACTCTGGACGGCGGGACCGGCGATGACACCATCAAGGGCGGGGACGGCAACGACGTCCTGCGCGGGGGTGATGGTAATGACACGCTGAAGGGTGATGCCGGCGAGGACACCCTGACCGGCGGTGCGGGATCGGATATCCTGACCGGCGGCGCGGGCGCGGACCGGTTTGTGTTTGCCTCTGCGGCGGAGACGGTGGGCGACGTGATCACCGACTTCAAGGCCGGGGAGGACCGGATTGACCTGTCCGGCGCCGGAGACTTTGTGTTCAGCGAAGACGGTGCCCACGAACGGGCACTGTGGACGGTTGTTGAGGGGGAAAACCTGCGTCTTCTGGGCGACACCGACGGCCATGCGGACAGCGCGGAAATCAACATGCTGCTGCAGGGCGTAACGTCTGTGGGGGCCGATGCGTTCGGCTTCCAGGCGGCGCTGCGGTCCGGGGTTCTGGACAGCGGGAACCAGACCGGTCCGGTGACGCTGGACCTGTCAGGTCATCCGGCGATCCAGAAAGCCCGTGGTGGTGCGGGCGATGACCGGATCACCGGCAATGCCCGCGACAACCATCTGCAGGGTGGCGCCGGTGCCGATGTTCTGGTCGGCGGGGCTGGATCCGATATTCTGGACGGCGGGGCTGGCGCGGATACCCTGACCGGCGGATCGGGCGCGGACCGGTTTGTGTATGGCTCTGCAGCGGAAACGGTGGGTGACACGATCACTGATTTCGAGGCCGGTGAAGACCGGATCGACCTGTCCGGCGCCGGAAAATTTGTGTTCAGCGAGGACGGCCCGCGGGCCGGTGCGCTGTGGACGGTTGCAGAAGGTGAAAACCTGCGCCTGCGCGGGGATACCGACGGTGATGCCACAACAGCCGAGGTGGACATCCTGCTGTCACAGGCCAGTCGCCTGGGTGCCGCCGATGTCGGAGCCACGGTTGTGGCCCGGGGAACCACCCTGGACGCGACCTCGGCGACTGCAGCCGTGACCCTGGATCTGGCCGCCTTTGCCGGGACCAATACCGCCATCGGCGGTGCCGGAGACGACACCGTGCTCGGAACAGCCGGTGATGACACCCTGTACGGCGGTGCGGGCGATGATACCCTGACAGGTGATGAGGGTCATGATGTCCTGACCGGTGGTGCAGGCCATGACGAACTGACCGGCGGGGATGGCGATGACACGCTGACCGGTGGCGCAGACGGCGACCGACTGACCGGTGGCCCCGGCGCGGACCGGTTTGTGTTTGCCTCTGCGGCAGAAACCCGGGGCGATGTGATTACCG
>NZ_JAAVTA010000022.1 GCF_012102705.1 Haematospirillum sp. H1815 | reverse complement strand
GGAAAACGATCCGCATCCGCCCCCGGCGCCGTCCCCACAACCCCGATCACCGAAGACCGGACGGTCCGCACCGGGCGTGGTCCGGCATCAATTTCCAGAACCTCGACACCATGAAGAAATGTTTCAGTCATATGTTTGTTGTCTCGTTTGTGCAGAATAAAAATAGCAAGTTCGGACCATGACAGACACAAGGCAACAAATCCCCTGGCGGTTTTTCATACCGAACCAAGGCACGAGAAGACATTTTATGAACAGATGCGGTCAGCTAAGCTCTGTTGACAAAGTAGATTCCCAAAATCGCGGGGACGTGATTCAACACTGCTCTTTGCGGGGACCAGTGAGATACGCGGCGATCTGACTGACGAGGAGTGGGAGATCATTGGATCGCTGCTGCCCGCCGAGCGCAGTCGCGGATGCCGCCCGGCCCACGACAATGGGCGTTTTCTCAACGGCATGCTCTACGCGCTGCGGGTGGTTGTCCATGGCACGACATGCATGAACGCTACGGCAAATGGAACTCCGTCTACGTCCGGTTCCGTCGCTGGGCCAAACAAGGCGTGTGGGATACGCTGCTGGACACCTTGGTCGATCTCGGCCTGACCGCCGATTGGCAGCACATGATCGACAGCACCATTGCCCGAGGGCACAGCCCATCGACTGGCGCAAAAAGGGGACTCATAAGGAAGGCTTTGGTCGAAGCCGCGGCGGCTTTACGAGCAAAATCAACGCCCGCGCTGACGGGCGGTGAAGGCCGCCCTCCCGGCTTCAAGCTGACCGGCGGCGACGTGTCGGATTATCAGGCAGTGGCGGACTTGATGGGGTTGCCCGTTGGCAAGCCCCGCATGCTGCTGGCAGACAAGAGCTATGACGGTGACAGCGTTGCGCGAGAGCCTGCTCATCCGCGGCATCCTGCCGGTGATCCCGCCTCGGTCCAATCGCTCTCAGCCACTTGCATGCAATATCCTGCGATACAGGGACCTCAATCGCATCGAGCGCATGTTTAACCGCCTCAAGCTGTTCCGTCGCATCGCCACCCGTTACGACAAAATGGCCAAGTCCTTCCTCGGCTTCCTACATCTGACAGCCGCCAAGCTTTGGTTGCCAGGCTTTGTCAAAAGGGGCTAGGCCCAGGACTCATAATCAGAAGATAACGGTGGCGGCGATGCGCTGCCAGTCCTTCAGTCTGCCGAACATGCGTTCGATAACGTTGGGCTTCTTGTAGAGTTTCTGGTCGTACTGGATGGGGTTCCTGTGTCCAGTTCGGCTCGGGATGGATGGCTTTGATGCCGAGGTTTTCCAATGCTTTGCGGAACCCGTCGCTGACCTGGCCTTCGCACAGCAGCAATATCGATGGTCTGCCGATACGGTCGCAGACCGCGTGCAACTTATTCGGCAATAACGGTTTAAGGCGGGCGAACTGCGTATCGGAAAGTCAAAAGTGATGCTCGGACATGATGAGCTCCCCTGTGATGGAGAGTCTGAATCATAGCCGCAAGCCTAGGGGAATCCCTTTTATGAGTCCTGAGCATAGCGACAACATCATGAAATTCGGGAGTGAAGGCGCATTGCCGACCCCGCTTGAGCGGATTGTTATGGTGCTGGAATCCGCCCACACCCAGTATCATGCCGCCACAGGCAAGGAAACAGATTTGCCGTTTTAAGTCTCGCGCTTGTTTTTTGCTGCTTTCCGATCAGCGACAGGTTCCAATGCCCGCCAGATCTCGAATGGCCCATCGGGATCATGTCCGGTGCCTTTACAGTCACGACATTTCGTTCGTAGCATATGTCCCCCGACATCATCCCGTCCCCGCCCGTGACAGATGAAGCACGTGACCGTCACTTTCTCGCAGAGCCTGCCGTTTACGATCTTACGTGCCATTTGCTTTTATAGCTCGATAGAGCGTCGAGCGATCAACCCCCAAAGAGGTAGCCACAACCGAAGGGCGTTCACCACCGTCGATCAGTTTTCGAGCGTGTTTCACTTGTGCAGCAGTGAGGGCAGGGGGGCGACCGACGCGCACCCCACGGAATCGAGCTGCCTTCAATCCCGCTTGCGTTCGCTCGACGATCAGCGAGCGTTCAAATTCCGCCAAAGCACCCATCAGATGAAACGTCACCCGCCTGAAGCCCCGCCAGCAGCTTGTCGAGTTTTGGCCGCGTGAGGCTCGTGCCAGATACTTGGTCAGTGACAACCTTTTCACAGCCCGCAGCCTTGAGGGCATCGCGTTGCGAGTTGGCATTTTGATCAACGGTCGAGATGCGGGCATATCCGATTTTCATGCCGCTATTTTGCGACAGCCAAGCCTGTGACCTTGATTGCTAATTGGCGTTCTCGGTGCGTGTGAGGGTGCGGTACACGGTCGGCCTGGAGACGGAGAACAGCTCGGCCAGATCGCTGATGCTGTAGTCACCGGTATCGTACATACGCCGCAACTCGCATTGCTGCCGTTCGGAGAGCTTGGGCTTCTTGCCGCGTAGTTTGCCCTTGGCGCGGGCTACCGCCATGCCCTCGCGGGTCCGTAGCCGGATGATGTCCGACTCAAACTCCGCAAAGGTAGCGAGGATGTTGAAGAACATCTTCCCCATGGGGTCGGTCGGGTCATAGATGGACGCGCCCAAGGCCAGTCGTACCTTGCGCTCCGTCAAGGTGTCGGCGATCTCCCGTGCATCAAGGACCGAGCGTGCGAGGCGGTCGAGCTTCGTGATGACCAGCGTGTCACCCGCCCTCACGGCCGCAAGCGCCTGGTCGAGACCGGGCCGTGTGCGTGTGCGCCCGGTCAGCCCCTGATCCGTATAGATGCGATCCGGAACAACACCGAGTTCGACGAGGGCATGACGCTGCGCAGCAAGGTCTTGCTTGTCAGTAGAGCAGCGCGCGTAACCAATCGTAATATTCTTCATGTCATAAGATGTACGTTAGACGTACCGTTACTGCAATTTTTATCGTACTATTCAATTGATAAAGAAAGCCTCCCGTTATTTACCGATATGTGTACTGAGTGGGTTTATGATGATGAACCGTCCGCACAACGATCCTCTTACGGACAATCTCACAGACTTCTCTGAAGAACAGCGCAGCCAGGCAATGCACCGGTTCGCGCTTCTCCGGCCGCATCAATGAACTCGCCATGATCACTGAAGATGTTGTCGATGCCGCATGACAGGCCCTCGTCATCGGAAACGCCAATTAGCAATCAAAATTCAAAGCCATTTAGCGATCAAGGTCACACGCCGTGTCCGGTGTCTCGAAACCGGACCGGCTTATAAATGGCCGTTTATGGTTTTTTTTCCGGTGTCTGGAAATGAAAACGCCACGGGTTTTGGCCCGTGGCGTTTTCTGTGTGTTTGCCGGAAGTGTTCCGGCGATTGGTGCGCCTGTATGGTGTCAGATGA
>NZ_JAAVTA010000021.1 GCF_012102705.1 Haematospirillum sp. H1815 | reverse complement strand
TTCACCCCTCCCTATCCGGCGGAGCACATCACGTTCCGTTCCCATCTGGTCAATGATTACATCAAGGAGGCCTTTCACTGATGGCCGCGCGCGACGTTCTGAAAAATATCAACCTGTTCGTTGACGGGCGTGGCTATGCCGGACAGATCAGCGAATATTCTCCCCCCTCCCTGGCGCTGGTGACTGAAGATTTTCGCGCCGGGGGTATGGATGCGCCCGTCAAAATTGATATGGGCATGGAGGCCCTTGAAACCAGTTTTAATTTGATCAGTTATGACCGCGACGTTCTGTCCCTGTTCGGTGTTGCCGAGGGAAAAAATGTGCCTCTGACCGCCCGTGGTGCCCTGGAATCCTGGGACGGTACGGTCACGCCGGTTGTGCACACCATGCGCGGCAAGATCACCAAAATTGAACGGGGGGCTTGGTCTGCCGGGCAGAAACCGACCTTGGGTGTTACGCTGTGCCTTGAATATTTCAAAGAGGAACACGGCGGGCACACCGTTCATGAGATTGATGTCATCAACATGATCCGCAAGGTCAACGGCGAGGATCGCCTGGCGCAGATCAGAAGTGCGATTGGTGTGTAGAGTGACCACGTGTTTGTTGGCACACAAAGGAGAGCCAGAGTACATGGATTATACGACCGAATATGTAGATGTCACCTTATCCCGCCCCATTGACTTGGACGGGACGCAAGTCAGCAGTTTACGGATGCGTGAGCCGACGGTCCATGATCAGATCGCTTGCCAGTCGGTCAAGGGAAGCACAGCCCAACAGGAGGTTACACTCTTTGCAAATTTGTGCGGGATAGCCCCTGATAATATACAGAAACTTCGGCTGCGTGACTACAGGAAGCTGCAGGATGCTTACTCAAATTTTCTCGAATAAGCCCGGTCGATCTGCGCCACAACGTAATCGCCCTGGCTTCGTTCACGTCCTGGGGTTTGTCTGAAATTGCATCTATGCCGCTAAGCCAGTTCAAATGGTGGATCGAGGGGCTGCCGCGTGGCGACTGAACAAAAACTCAGCACAAAAATAACAATCGGCGCAGCCCTGGATGCATCGTTTGCGCGGAATGTCGGCCTGATCAAGGGGGGGTTGGACAGCGTCGGGTCCGAGATCAAGACCATTACAAAGCGCCAGCAGGAGCTCAAGAAACAGCGCAAGGTTCTGGAGCGGGAAGGGAAATCTGTTGATGCCCTGGACCGGGAGTACCAGGAGCTCGGGAGCACACTGGACAAGCTGCGGGTCAGTCAGAAAAAGTGGGAGCGGGCGGCTGCCGCCAGCAACAGGGTTGGTGAGAAATTCGGGCAAATGCAAGGTGCGGTGGGGGGCTTGGCACGAACCACCACTGTCGCTGTCGGCGCTGCCGGGGCCGCAATTTTCAGCCTCGCAAACTCGACCGCAGGATTGGGTGATCATGTCGCAAAAACTGCCGGAAAGATGGGGATTGGCATCGAGGCCTTGCAGGAGTTGCGCTACGCCGCCGAGCGCAGTGGAATGTCTGCCGAAGGTCTTGACGGGTCCATGGAAAAATTGTCCAAGGGCATCGGCGAGGCAGTCCAGGGGAGCGGAACGGCAAAGAAAGCGTTCGAGCAGCTGGGTCTTTCTGCGCAGGCAATGGCATCCATGCAGCCGGATGAAGCGCTGGCACTGGTAGCCGATCGGTTGCAGTCTGTGGAAAATGGCGCAGAGCGCGTTGCGTTGGCGACGGCCATATTTGGCCGCTCCGGCGCGGGCATGATCAACATGCTGAAAGATGGCTCTGCCGGGCTGACCCAGTTGCGAGCAGATGCACAGGCTACAGGCTATGTTCTGAGCGAAAAAACAGCCCGTGATGCGGAGGCGTTCAAGGATGCGCTTCTGGACGCGCAATTGGGGCTTGCCGGGTTGAAGAATACCATTGGCGGGGCCCTGATGCCGGTCGTTACAGACATGATGAAGGATTTTACAAGTTATATGCGCGAAAACCGCGATGAGGTCGTCGCCTTCGCAAAGCGCTTTGCCGACGGATTCCGCGAGATAGTCCCCTTTATCGGGGATGCCGTCCGGGGCATTGCCTCAATAGCCACAGGCTTTGCGTCTGTCACGAACAATCTCGCATCCCTTGTCGGGGGGTTTGACAACTTGGGTATCATCATGTCGGCTGTCTTTGCCTCCAAGGCTGTTGTGTCTGTCTTGTCTTTTGGTTCAGCCGTATGGGGTCTCGGCTCTGCCATGATCGGGCTTGCTGGCGGGCTCCCTGCTGTTGCGGCAGGAATCAAGGCGATCGGCCTGGCCTTGGTAGCCACCCCCATCGGCGCAATCATCGCCGGGATTGCCCTTGCAGCGGGGCTTGTTATTGCAAACTGGTCAACCGTCAAGGCATTCTTCGGCTCATTATGCGACTGGATCACCGATAAGTTCTCCGCGATCGGTGAATTCTTCACGGGCCTGTGGGCTGGAATTACAGACGCTGCAAGCGCCGCCTTTGAATGGATTCTAGAGAAGCTACAATGGGTCGGCGCGGGGATTGGTAAGGTTGCATCCTTTTTTGGCCTTGGCCAGGACGCCGGAGAAAAATCCAGCGCAGATCCGACACCGTCTTCGGCGCCTCCTCCGGCGGCTATTCGGGGGGCTTCATCCGGTGGGGCGGACGTCACAAACAACGTCACCAACGCACCCGTCTTCAATATCCAGCAGCAGCCCGGCCAGGACCCCCGGCAGCTGGCAGAAGAAATAGAGCGGATTCGACGCGAGAATGAACGCGGCGCGCTGCATGACGGGGCCATGGCTTATGGATATTGAGGTCATATGGCAGATATCATGATGCAGCTTGGTGCTTATCAATTCAGCATCAATACGGCGGCGTACCAGGAGCTCAAGCGCTCGAATGCCTACTCATGGTCCGCCCAGGAGCGGTTCGGGAAACCCGGGGCCCTTCAATACACCGGGCCGGGCAGTGAAACACTGTCACTGGACGGTGTGATATTTCCCGGCTTCAAGGCCGGGCGCGGTCAGCTTGAGGCCATGCGCCGCGAGGCCGCGAAGGGCGAGCCGCTTCAGCTGGTGGACGGCCTTGGCTTTATCCACGGGCAATGGGTGGTCGAGCGGATTGACGAAACCCAGTCCCGGTTTGCGCAAAAAGGCGTCCCTATGCGCCAGGGGTTCAGTCTTCAGTTGAGGAAATACGATGATGGGCCTTCGATATCAGACGCGTGACGGGGATACGGTCGATTACATCGCGTGGAAGCATTACGGCGGGACTGCGCCAGGCGTTGTGGAGCAGCTTCTCGAAGCGAACCCCGGGCTTGTCCGCTATGTGTCTGGTTTGGAGGCTAGTCGCTCTGTAGCATAGTCTTGATTGATGGCTACGTTTCCTGCGCAACTTTTATATAATAAACCATGATCCTGAGTTTCGTATTATTGTATGATATTTCTGGA
>NZ_JAAVTA010000020.1 GCF_012102705.1 Haematospirillum sp. H1815 | reverse complement strand
TACGAGTGGATGACATAATATGTTCCGATACAGTAAAGGCAAATAGCTTTAATGAATGCGCGTATAACTGGCTGTACGCAGGGCACCGCTTGTCCCGAATCCACCACAGCAGACAAAACGCCGCGCGTTGAGATCCAGGCGCAAGAAATCGGCTTTGCAGGCTACACCCTTCAGAGCCAGCCGGATTTTCCGGGCTGGCGGTTCCTCATCGGTTATCAGGCGCCGGGCGGTGACTGGACATAATGCGCCTGTCAGTGTCGCCCCCCCTGTTGCGGCCTTGCCAACTGTCAGCGTGAAGTGGGACCTTACAGGCTTGGTGCGCTTGACTTCGCGGATGATGTCTTGCTGCCAGGCGGCATCCGACGGTGTGTCGTCACCCAGGGTCAGGTGCAGGTTGAATGTATGCGGGGCCTTGGGCGGATATGTCTGCCACCATTCCTGTAGCGACAGGTTGGCACCAAAGGTATTAACAACCGTTCGTACAGATTTGGCCGTTCCCTTGCGTCGCTGAATATCAATAGCCTTGCGTACATGTCGGCGCTTGACATCGGTTGGCCAGGATGGATCCCAGTTGTCAACGGACAGCGCCCAAGCCAGCCAGGGCAAGTGCTCAGGCAGGCAGGTATCCGGATTCCACAGGGAGCGTAGGGGAACCGGAACATCCGACAATCGAGCAAGTGTTTGTTCCAGGGCGCGCTCGGCCGGTGTGGCATTACCAGGTAAAAGACCAGGACGGGATTCAGGCATCAACGCCCCCGTCCTTCAGGGTTATGGACTGGCACCAGGCTGCTTCGTCTGCACCGACCGTTATCGTTTGTTGCGGGCCGGTCAGCTCGACCCTTTGGAGACCAGGTTGGTGCAGGGCGGCATAAAGCTCCGACAGGGTCACGTCCAGACCCAGGCGACGCGGGCGGGCAACCACAGCGGCAATCGCCTTCCGGGCTTGTTCAAGTGCCTGTTCACGCCCCGGGCCAGGGTGAAAGTACAGCGTTGCATTGATATTATATTCATGGATCGTGGCACTGCGGACAGCAACCTTGTCTGTCAGGGGGCGGATCTCGTCGGAAGACAAGATATCCTGCACGCCTTGCAGCAGCGCGGTGTCCGCAGTACCGTTGCCGCTGCGCGACAGGATTGTAACCTCTACCTCACCAGGAGCCGGGCTGCGTACACTGGCGTCTGCGACGCCATCAACCGTCAAGGCATAGAAAACATAGGCCCCCGCAGGACCAGCTGTGCTGAAACCTTCGGGAGCAAGCTGAATCCGGCGGCGAAGATCATCATCGTTTTCCAGAACCGGTAAAACGGGTGGTACCGCCTTTGGATCGCCGGGCAACAGTGTCTTGCGTACAACGCCCAGCAAGGCTCCCAGATTATCCAGGTCTGCCCCTGTGGCATATGCCAGCATCACACCACGGGCAGCTTCGTTGACACGTTGCCGCAACAGCAGTTCGCGATAGGCTGCTATTTCCAGTATCTTGTATGCAGGATCACTTTCCAGCAACGCCTTGAACACGGGGTCGCGCTTTTGCAGGTCTTCCAGCATGTCTGAAAAGATTGCTTCATAATCCAGCGTTTCTACCACATTGGGGGAAGGGAGCCGGGACAGGTCTACAGCTGTAAATCCGTGCGCCATCAGGTTATTTCTATTCCGTCCAGAGTAATGATGTACTTGCCTGGCATGTACTCTCCGGTCAGCTCCAGAATCACACAGCCCGGCCGTGCACTGCGGGCATGGACCCGCTGTAGTCTCAGGCGTGGTTCCCAACGGTTCAGGGCCTCGGCGGTTGCTGCGTACAGCTCCAGCAAGATGTTTTGGTTTATGGGGGCATCAACCAGCTGATAGAGCCGGCTTCCATAGTCACGACGCATGACACGGCTGCCCACAGGGGTCGTCAGGATATCCCGGACGCTTTGCGAGAGATGGTCAAGGCCGGACAGGTGTTTGCCCGTTTTTGCGTTTGTTCCGTTCATGGAGCTGATATTGTCGGCTTGCCTGCTCCATGTCCCCTGGCGGCCTTTCCATCCTTTATTTATCCGGCAAAGACTGATGGAGAGCCTTCGGCGACGGTTGAACCGCAACTGACCGGGTCTCCGATCCGCCCTACGGCCTGGCCGTTGGCAAAGACCGAGGCCGAACCCTCTGCCAACGTGCTGGCATGGCATGATGGTGAGGGATCACAATGATCCGCCCATGCGTCTCCCTTGCGGTGTATCGGGCGGCCATTGACAAAGACCGATGGACTTCCTTCTATACTGTCACGCGGTGGGAAAAGGTCGTGGCCTGTACAAGGATCATTCTTGCGGGTAACAGCGGGCATGGATTTCCTCTCTCAACCGGAGGCTCCCGGCTGTCCAGTCCTGGAAAATACAAAGTGTGTAGGTTGCTTGCTCTGTTGTGCCGTCAGACAAGGATGCCGTTACCACAAGGCGTCCGTCATACCGCCTGGTCCGTGAAGGATGGAACGTTACCAGATCGATGCCTGAAGCCGGAAGATCATCCCAGCTATGAGCCTGAATCAACGCATTGCCCTGTCGATAAGTCAGGCGCATGCCATCAAACGATCCGTGCAGCCGATCAGCCGTTACATGAACAGCCCCGGCTGTACAGTTTATGGACAGGGTTGCAAGCTTCGGTTCCAAGGATGCGTGATAACCTGTTACGGCTAGACCACGAAAAGCCGGATCTCGTACCGTGCAGGTAATGCTCCGTGATAGATGCGCAGACGTTTCAGGCAGTGTAAACAAAGCACCGGGCTTTGGTGTCCAGGTTACCGTGCGGATCTGCAAGTTCTCTGTATCAGTTGAGATCAATACGTGCCCCCTTCAGGGTAATGCCGGCATCATTGATCAGCAGGGAACTTCCGCCCGATGACAGGCGAAGACTGTCCTGTCTGATGCTGACTGTACTCTGCCCCACGGTCATACACAGATGATGATTGGCACTGTCGTATTGAAGACATGTTCCATCATCAAACAGGATTGTATCCCGATTTTCGTTGTTGTCGGGTGCGTCCAGACTGTGGCTGTAAAGCATACCGGCTATAACAGCGCGGGTCAGATCACCCGATGGAGCAACCAGAACGACCTGTTGCCCTGGACGCAAAGGACGCCAACGACGAAAATTACGCCCTGTTTCCGTAGGCCATGGCAGCCAAGCACTGAGAAATCCCTTGGCGGTAACGCGGACTTTCCTATTTGTGTGGTCTACGGCATCAATGATCGCAATGCGGACCATATTGGCCAGGCGTCGCTCCAGATCTGCAATTCCCCACTGGCTCATTGCTTGATCTTTTCTTCCAGAGGATGATAGTGAGACTGGTATCCTTCACTTTGGTCCGAACCAGAGCCGTAGTGAACATTTCTGGCATGTGGTGTTGAAGCAACAATCCACTCTTGATCCGGTTTGTCTTCTGATGGCACTGCCAGAACAACAGACGGTTTCTTCCGTACCTGCTCTGCGGTGGGCTGCTTCGGACGCCACGCCGCATTACCAAGCTGCGCTACAAAACGCGCAGGAATACGATCAGAATCCCACAGGGAACGTCCAAGAAATGCGGCGTGTTTCCAAGTAACAGCCCACGCAACCGGATGAAATCCTTCCAGGGCAACAGGCTTTGGAGCAACAGAGTCCAACTCGGCAGGACCAACGGAGCACCCCCAGCGTTGCCATGAAATCCGTGAAGCCAGAGAGATTGCGGTGCTGCGGGAAATATGTGTCGGATGAAGCTGATCCCCGGCAACCAGAACGGTGGCCTGTAGAACCACGGAAACAGCTGTTTGCTCGGTGCCCGGATTAAAAGTCCGATCCGGATCCAGCCGGAGAACGTCGAGTTGGATTGCCAAGCCTTGGTCAGGGGAAACTGCTCCGGAAGCCTCTCCGTCAAATACCGGCACATTTGGTAAGTTTTTCTGCATGTCTCCCCGGATTGAGGAGAGTAATTGCTCTATATCAACGCTTGTGTCCTGTTTGCTCACAGTCCGTCTTTCCTTGTTTGCAGGGGTGGGGCGCCATGGGTCAGCAGTCGTTGCTTGTCGTGGCTGCTGCGGCTGCTGCCCAGCCAGTATGCAACTGCGGTTGCAAAGGCGCCGATAATCTGTCCGGCAATCAGATGAATGACATCAGCATTACCGGACGGAGTTGGTACCCACAGCAAGGCAGCCACAAGGGCAACAACCATGATGATCAGGGCACAGGTCATCAGCGAAGGCATCCAGCTGTCACGTACCACCTGATCAGGAACAGAAGGGGGAGTAACGGACTTCATCTTTTCAAGAGAGGTTGAATCATCCAGCATGGATTTAATAACTCCATAAAAAGGGGCGAGGTCTGTCTGTCTCTGCAGGCAGGTCATCCAGGTGCAAGAAACGCAGAACCCCTTTCTGCTGAATGCCAATGCCGGTGAAACCCTTTTCCAAGGCAAGCTGAATCAACAGCAGGGCATCGGCACCACCCACGGCAACGTCACAGGCTCTTCCTGTTGTATGTGGACCGGGCTTTATCTTGCCCACTTCAGCGGGATGAGAGGGATCACGAAAGCCGCTGGTAATAACCATGGGCTTTCCATACAAGGTTCTGAGGGACTGGAGTCGATCCATGAAAGCGGCGTTCATATGGCAGCGATGACTGTACTTGCATGCAAACTCAATTTTCGAGAAATCTTTGTACTTTCCCCAGTCAAATATATATCTTTCCAAGTTATATACCTTCATAATAATTATGATTATTCTTGTTGATTTTTATGGCGTTCAAAACGGTGCGTTGGGTAACCTGGAATAAGTCAGCAATATCACGAACAGGCTTCCCCTCCGTTACGAGGCGCTGTATTTCGCGTGACCTGAAGCGCCGTACCAGAGCATTGCCATTTGCAGGCTGCAAATTCATCCCACCAAATTCGCGGGCCATTCTCAGGGCGTCTTCTTTCCCCAGTATTTTAACCAAGGGATGACTGTCACCGGGATGTCTCGGGATATAGAGATTAAGCCGCCACGGTCGCTTCCCCGATCGTCCCAGACAGCCAATCAAGTAGAGAGCTTTCTCACGACCAATAACAGAAGCAATTTCCATTATGCTTTCATCAATACCCATTATCTTGCCTTCGCTCCAAGGGCAAAAGTCAAGACTAAATAACATATAAGAATAAAATAATAACTAAAATATTATGTGATTATAACGCATTATTAGTGAATATTAAATACTTTTATTATGCTTATTGTTATGAATTGTTAGGTTCAGAATCCAGGATCCAGACAAGAAAAATGGCTTGCATGGTCCTGTCAGATCGCAGGCTGCACTCTGACCGTCCGTCCTTCCAGAACGTCTACGCCATAACGGCGAATCATGATCTTGGCAATCACGAGGGAGGCTATCGCGGTCAGGGCAGTAATGCCACCCAGAATCAGATGCGACGGCAGCGGTAAAGCAAGAGCCACTGCACTGGTTACTGCAGCCCATAACATCTGTGCTGTTCCAAGGACGGCTGCAGCTTTACCGCTTCCCCGCTCGAAAGGCTGCATGGCCATGCCACGGGCCGGTCCCATAAGCCCGGAGAAGCCAATGCAAATCAGGGCAACAGGCCCCATAAACAGAGCAACATGGCGTACATCCGGCCATATACTCAGGCACAGTACCAGAAGGACCCCACCCCCAAGCATCAGCAAGGCGGACAGGCGCAAAACTGCCAGAGGTCCCTTTCGGGCGATCAGACGGGAAAAGGCAATACACACCAGACTGATCAAGCCGGCATTTGAGGCAAACAGCACCCCGAACTCCAAGCTGGAAAGACCGTATCCTTCCATCAAAGTATAGGGAATAAGAGTTACGTAGGACAAAAGAACACCCAGCCCCATGCAGCAACACACAGAGAATCCGAGAAAAACAGGGCTGGTCCATGGTGGTGTTTGAGTATGTGTGCCGCTGTTCTCAAGCCCTTCCGGTGCTGTTTCGGGCATGCACCATGCCAGCCAGATTGTCAGGAAAATTCCGAAACCTGTCAGGACAACAAAGCAGCTGCGCCACGAAAACCATGCGGTTAGTATCCCGCCAATGAGAGGAGCGGCAAAGGGAACAGCATTCAGAACACCCATCAGAATGCTGTATTCACGCGCAGCATCTTTCCCGCTGTAACAGTCGCGTACCATTGCTGTTGCACACACAGCGGCCGAGCTTGCCATAACGCCCTGCAGCAGACGCAGCCCCAGAAACTCCGGCAATCCTTCGGAGAAAACAATAAGCAGAGACAGCAACGCAAACAGGGAGCATCCCCAGATGGCAACAGGACGACGGCCCATCCGATCCGAAAGTGAACCCCATACAAGCTGTCCCAACCCAAGCCCTGCCAAATAAATGCTGATAGATAACGATGCTTGCGGTCCAAGATCTTCAGCAATCTGTGGCACCGCCGGCAGATAGATATCCACACCTAGGGGGCTGAGCATAATCAGGGCACGGGCCGCCAGTATGGCAGGTCGTCCAATATGTGAATTTTGGGGAGAAGTCACAGACATGCCTGCTTTATTAAACGGTGCGCGGGTAACAGAGCAAACGATGCCTTGCCATTTGTCACGAAGGAGCGGGAGCCTATCATGCCTGGACCGGTAGGGAAACAAGCGTACGGAAATCTTTTTTCTCGTAATATGTGCTTATCGACCGTCCATCCCAGATGTAACACAAGTGCCTTTCTTGACGGCAATCTGACAGAACACATGGACGGAACGCGGCAATGCATTCACCGCCATGATGTCGCACGCTATTATAGATCAAGCCATTCGCGCCCTGTGCACGCAGTGTACCTGCCATAGCTTGTGAGGCGGCATAGTTGTCCGGATCATACAGGCCCGGATGAGTCTTTTGGCACCCCCTCAGGTCGATCATGTTGGCAGAAACCGTGACCACATAGGCCCGCATATCCAGTTCCATCGGGGGCTGCTGTGTTGCCCGCATAAAACGGGCTCGATGGTAGCTGGTTTCCTTGATCGCTGTTTCCAAGGCATATGCTGCATAGAAAACACCATAAGATGATGTTGCAAAACGGCTTCCCTCAGGATTGAGGTGGGTAAATGCGGCCATAATTACGCTTGTTCCCGGCCCGCTGATCCGGTCTTGCGGCGGAACCAGGCGAATATCACCGACGGCATCACGCAAACGCGGGTTGGTCATGGACTCAAGCTCGATGACAGCCTCTAGGTCAGAAGGATCCGTAACGCGCTCAAATAGGTTAACAGGAGGGAACCGGCTGGGGATAATGCGCCATCCGGGATTCCATTCAACGCGACAGACAGGAAAGGTCATGCCCACCCGCCACGCTGGGAATCAAGGTATTGCCGGACAACAAACAAGTCAGAAACTTGTCCGGAGAGCATCCGTTCCAGTGCGGACTGACCATTGAACACGGGGGCCATATTGGGGTACCGAATCCATTGATCCGCAGCTTCCGTATCAGGGAGAAGGATCTGTAATGCCTTATAGATGCCCAGGATATAGGAAATTCGTTCCAAGGTATCCTTGGGCAGGGTTGAGACATGTCCTTTCTTCCATTTAAAGAAAGTGGACCGTGCCTGCACTCCTAACAAAATCATGCGCTCCTCAACCGATAAGCTCCACAGTTCCGCAATCCGGAAGAATGTACGCAGGGCAGGACCCGCCAGATCACGGCGACTTGTGGCCAGTTCAGTACAAGGAATCTGCGCCATTTCATTGCTCCATATAAATACTTATTTATAATATAGTCCATATATGGACCCATTTAAAGAAGAATAAATGGTCAATATACAGTTAATGAGTGTATTTATCCCGCGCCACAAAAGAACAAACAAAGAACATTTTGATGTCTGGCCACTGAAAAAGCTCAGATACTCCTGACACGATGGAAAAAGCGCCAGCAGAAATCATTGTGCCCCCATGTCATGAGAGGGGCACAAGCCCGGCCTGATCTTGAGGATCAACCTACCGGGACACCCCGTACACCCCATTCCTGTCCGGGTGAAAGGCCATGCCGCTATGGCGGCCCCTTCATCCTTTGACACCATGGAAGAGGCCCTTATGACGTACCAGGAAG